>NZ_CVJQ01000001.1:0-1200000 GCF_001375595.1 Phenylobacterium immobile (ATCC 35973)
TCGGCGCGCCGGTGACCGGCTCCAAGGAAAAGGCGTGGGGCGGCTAAGCCTTAGCCAAACCTAGCTAGCACCTCAGCGGAAGGGCGGCTCGAAAGGGCCGCCCTTTTTGCTGTGGGGACCTTAAACTTACGCTGGATCGGGAGACTTCCGGCCCGCCCTGCTGTGAACTAGACTCATGGTGAAGCCGCAAAGAGCCCCCATGCCCGACCTTCGCGAGTACCTCGACCGGATCGCCTACGACGGGCCTGTTTCGCCGAGCCTCGATGTCCTGCACGCCCTGCACCGGGCGCACATCCTGGCCGTTCCGTACGAGAACCTCGACGTCCAGCTGGGACGGCCGCTGACGGCCAGTCGCGAGGCCGCCTGGGAGAAGATCGTCGGCCGGCGCCGAGGGGGTTGGTGCTACGAGATGAACGGCGTCTTCGGGCTGGCGCTCGAGCTGGCCGGCTACGACGTCACACGGGTCGCCGGCGGCGTCGGCCGAGGCGGCGCGCCCGGCATGGCCGGCAACCATCTCGTCAATCTCGTCCGCCTGCCTGAGGGGTTCTGGATCGCCGACGTCGGCCTGGCGGACGGACCGCAAGACCCCTTCCGACTGGAGGCTCACGCCTTCTCGGCGGCCGGTTTCGATTTCCGCCTCGAAGATCTTGGCGATGGCGCCTGGCGCCTGCACAACCACGACCTCGGCGCCGCGCCCTATTTCGACTTCCGCCCTGTCCTCGCGGACGAGGCGCTGCTGGAGAGCGTTTGCCAGGCGATCCAGACCCATCCGGAAAGCCCCAAAAAGCTCAACGCCCTGGTGATGCGGCACACGCCTTCCGGCCTGCTTCAGCTGCGCGGTCGCGTGCTGCGCGAGGTGACGCCGGAGGGCCGCGTGGCGGAAACCCTCATCGCAACCGCCGCGGAATGGGCCGACGTCGTGCGCACGCGCTTCGATCTGGACCTGCCGGAAGCTGCGTCGCTCTGGCCGCAGATCAGCGCGCGGCACGACACCCTGTTCGCCGCGACCTAAAGGCCGGCCGTCGCCGCTACGATCCGCCGGTGCTGCGCTTCAAGCGCAGCGCCATGGACTGCGCACAGGTGGGCCAGCATGGCGATGACGTCCTCGGCCGGCGCAAGATAGAGGTCGCCGCCGAGGTCGCCGCCATCGATGACGCTTTCGTCCAGGTCCGAAAGCGTCATGCCGCACATGGACCATCGATCGAACTTCCGATCCGACGACGCCTCCTGCAACCGGAGCCTGACGTCTTTATGACGATCGTCCTGCAAGATGCTGGCGAAGACCGCATCGACCGCCGCGTCCGCGCCTTCCAGAACCTGACAAAAGTGGACTCCGTCCGACCAGAGGAACCCCGTGACGCCCAGCGCGGCGTTGCGCCCGTGCGATTCCACGAGAATATCTTCCATGGTGCTGGGAAGGGGGCCTGCGGCCCGCGCTGTGATGCGGCTCACATAGAGGAGCCGCTGGATCGAGCCTTGCTTCACCTGACCTCCTGACCGCAGATCCGTACGCACGCCCGTCCGACCGCATACTCCGGCGAAGCCGACTCCAAGTAACAGGTTCGATGTCGGCTTTTTCTTGGCGCGATCAAGTCAGAACTTATCACGTTAAGCGGGCGCGTCGGGCCTTCGTCACCGCGATGTCGAGCGCCTGGAGAAAGCGCGACCGGTCGGCCGGCGCGAAGGGGCGCGGCCCCCCGGTGATCTCGCCCATGGAACGCAGGTGTTCGCCGATGGCCCGCGAGGCCAAGGCTGCGCCAATGTTGTCGGCCGTGTAGAGACGCCCCGTAGGATGCAGCGCCTGGGCGCCGGCGCTGAGCGAGCGTTCCGCCAGCGGGATGTCGGCGGTGATGACGATGTCGCCCACCCGCGCCCGCTCGGCGATCCAGTCATCGGCGATGTCCGGTCCAGCGTCGACCACCACGAGGGAGATGCGGGGACCGCGGGGCGTACGGATCCAGCTGTTGGACACGACGAAGACCGGCAGCTCGTAGCGGTCGGCGACCTTATAGACCTCGTCCTTCACGGGGCAGGCGTCGGCGTCGATGTAGAGGCTCGTCATCGCTCCCTTCTAGTCGCAAATGGCGCAGGCGACAGGCCCGCCAATGCGCTCTAGGAGAGCCCAATGATCCCTTGGGAGCATCTCGACAGCGCGAGCGTGCCCGACGGCGGCGGCGAGCTGCGCCTCATGCGCCGCGGCGCGGAGTGGTCGATCATGGCCGGCCCCATCGAGCTGATGAACAGTCGGCTGAGCGGCTCGGAGGAGGCGCTGGCGAGACTGGCGGCAGCCTGGCTGGGCGGTCGCGCCACGCCGCGCGTCCTGATCGGCGGCCTGGGCATGGGCTTCACCCTGCGCGCGGCGCTGGCCGCCTTTCCGGCCGACGCCCAGATCACCGTGGCCGAACTCGTTCCGGAGGTCGTGGCCTGGGCGCGCGGCCCGCTGGCGAGCCTGTTCGCCGGCAGCCTGGAGGATCCGCGCGTGGTCATCCGGATCGGCGATGTCGCCAACGTCATTCCCCTGGAAGGACCGATCAGCGAACCCTGGGACGCGATCCTGCTGGACGTGGACAACGGCCCCGAGGGGCTGACGCGACCGGCCAACGACGCGCTTTATGACGCAGCGGGCCTCAGAGCGGCATGGGCTGCGATCACCCCCGGCGGGCTCCTGGCGGTATGGTCATCGGCGCGCTTTCCCAGCTTCACGCCGAAACTGCGACGGGCGGGATTCGTCGTGGAGGAACATGCCGTGCGCGCGAGCAGCCGCGGCCGCGGCGCGCGGCATACCATCTGGCTGGCGGCCCGCTAGGGTCCGTATGGGGTTGCGGCCTCTCCTGGGGCGAGGCAGTTATCTGCCGTAGCCGACCTCTCAGGCCTCGTTGCGCCAGGGCTCGTGCGGCTGACCAAACCCTTCCGGTGCGCCGAACTCAGCGCGAGCCTCGCAGGATTGAGCCGATGACTGAAGACCTGCTGAATGGCCCCAGCGAGGCGCCCGCCAGCGGAGCAGCCCCCAGGTCCATCGTCGTGCTGCTGCATGGCTATGGCTCAAACGGGTCCGACCTGATCGGCTTCGTCCCCTATTGGCGCGACGCCCTCCCAGACACCCTGTTTCTCGCCCCAGACGCGCCGCAAGCTTGTCCGGGCACGGCGTTCGGCCGCCAGTGGTGGCCGCTGACCAGCCTCGCGCCGGAGGCGCGGGCGGCGGGCGTACGGGTCTCAGCGCCGGCGTTGAACGCCTTCATCGATCATCACCTGGCCGCCCACGGCCTGGTCGAAGATCGCCTGGCCCTGGTGGGCTTCAGTCAAGGGACGATGATGGCCCTGCATGTCGCGCCCCGCCGCCAGCGTCCCATCGCCGGCGTCGTCGGCTACGCGGGCATGCTGGCCGACCCGGACGCCTTGGGCGAGGAAGTCCGGAGCAAGCCGCCGATCCTGTTGGCGCACGGCGACGCCGACGATGTTCTGCCGCTGACGGCCATGCGTCAGGCGGAGGCCAGGCTGACGGCGCTTGGATTCCCGCTGCAGACCTATGTGGCCGCTGGCCTGGGGCACAGCGTCGACGCTGAAGGCCTAGCGCTCGGCGCGCGGTTCCTGGCCGAGACCCTCGCCTCGCGGCCCTAGAGCACGCCTTCGGTCAGGGGGATGGTGCGCGCGGTCTTCAAGGCCGGCCAGTTCTCGGCGTCCATCCAGTCGGCCCAGGCGCGGTAGGTCCAGAACTGGGCGTGCTCGTTGATCAGCTCGTCGACGTAGGTGATCCCTTCGGCGCGCTTCACAGCGGCGAAGCCTGCGCCCATCTCGTAGTTGAGGGGGTAGCGACGGGCGATTGAGCCGCGCGTGGCCCGCGTCGACTGATCCCAGTTCTCGCCATCGTCCTGCTCCAGAAAGCCGGCCGGCCCAAAGTTGTGGTTGGCGTTGTGGACGACCTCTTCCTGCTGCTCGTCCGAGACAGACTTATCGACCAGGGTGAACCACCAAATTTCAGTGATCTCGGGCCCCTTCGGCAGGCGCAGGCAGACCTGGTTGCCGGTCAGCCACATGTTCGGGAAGATGTTGGGGTGGCCGCCGGCCTCCATGCCGACTTCGCCCAGAATCTCGCGCGCGCCGGGCTTGCGACGGCGCCACAGGTCGCGCTTGCGCGGATTGGTGTCGGGCTCATTCTCCAGCTTGTCGAGCGCCTCGGATGTGACCTTCGGGCCGCCGATGGCGTGACCGTATTCGCCCATCACCACGCGGAAGATCGAGCGCACATAGTCGGGCGTCTGCGGCGAGTTGGGGTTCCGAATGGCCCGGAAGCCCGACATGTAGGCCGAGGCGTGACTGATGGAGGCGTGGTAGAAATCGAACAGGTTATCGACGGCCAGCTTCCAGTTGCAGGTGATCTGGTTCTTCTGAACGCCCTCGACGATCATCAGATCGCCACGTTCCGCCAGGAGGTCGATGCTGAGCCGACCGACCGGGCCCAGGAACTCTTCCAGGTCCGGGGCTTCCGGGTCCATGGTGGCGAAGACGAAACCCTTGTAGCTGGCCACCTTGCCAGCCTTCACCAGGCCCCACTGCGACTTGTCCAGCTGCTCGTGGTAGAAGTCCTTGTAGCCGGGGACGCCGATCAACTGGCCGTCCAGGCCATAGGTCCAGCCGTGGTAGGTGCACAGGAACGATCGCGCATTGCCGGCTTCCGCGCGACAGACCGCATTGCCACGGTGGCGGCAGCTGTTCAGCAGGACCTGAAGCTCGCCCTTCTTGTCGCGAGTCGCGATCACCGATTCTTCGCCGATGAAGCTCAGGAAGAAATCGCCCGCCTTCGGGATCTGGCTCTCGTGGCACATGAAGTTCCACGCGCGGGCGAAGATCCGCTCCAGCTCCATCTCATAGACCGCCTGGTCGGAGAAGATGATGCGGTCGACGGTGTGGCGCGCCACATCGACATAGTCATGAAACGGCTTGTCAGCGCCTCTAAGCATCGCGATCACTCCCAAGATTGGGACGATGGCGTGCCTGAAAGCGCCCGCCGTCAACGGCCTTGGCCCAAGCCCGCAAGTCTTGGCCCAAGATGGCAGATGAGACGGCGGCCCCAAACGCAAAAGGCCCCCGCCTCCAGTGGAGAGCGGGAGCCCCGTGCGACCTCGGCTCGCCCCAACCGATGCCGGGGAAAGCCTTGGAAGGATCGCCGCCGTGAGGCTGCGATGCCTTCTAAACCCAAACGGCTCGGACCTTGTTCCGCACGCCGCGGAATTTTCAAAGACCCGATAGCCTAGTCGGGCGACGCGCCGGAGCAGCCGGACCAGATCACGCATTCAACCTTGGCGTCGTCCGCCGTGAGGCTGACCAGCTTGCCATCCGGCCCAAAGGTCAGGGTCTGGGCGTTGATCCGGGTCTTGCCGCCGCCGCCCACGAGGTTGAGCAACGGCACGAAGGTCACCGGTCGGATGCGCGTTTTCGTCCAGGCGTAGGTCACCGTGCGCGAGCCGTCGGCGTGGAGCTGGTTTCGCGCCGGCGAGCCGTAACGGGCCAGGATATCGCTGTAGTCGGTGACGCCGACCTGGACCTTCTCGACCACCGGCTTCTGGGCGGCGGCCGCACCCGTCGGGGCGGTCATGAGGACGAGGCCACAAGCGAGAACTCTTAAATTCACGCCCATATCGCTCTCCTGCGAAAGGAAAGGCATCCTAGCACAGGCTCGCGCGCTGAGCGCGGCGTAGGCGACTGGCGCGGCCGTGCGGCGATAGAATGGCGCATTTCTGAGCGTCAGCCCGAAGGCGCAGGCAGGCGGCGACCCCTAGAGGGTCGTCCCCGCGTTGGCAGGCACCTGGATCAGGGTGAAGAAGCTCATCACCAGCTCGCCGTCCTGATTGGTGACGGTGGTGGCGGTTCGGACGACGCCGCGGTCGGCGCGGCTTTTTGAGGGGACGACCTCAAGGATCTCGCGGCGCACCCGCAGCCGGTCGCCAGGGCGAACGGTCTTCAGCCAGCAAAGCTCGTCGATGCGCAGGCCCAGCATCGGCGTTGCGCCGAACGGGCTTTCATCGACGAACTCGCGCATCACCCGGGACGCCACGTGCCAGCCGCTGGCGATCAGCCCGCCGAACCGGCCGCGAGCCGCCGCCTCTGGATCGATGTGCATGGGCTGCGGATCGTAGGCCCGCGCAAATTCGATGATCTCGGCTTCGGTGATCTCAAAGGGCTGACCCAGCCAAACTTCACCGACCTTCAAGTCGTCGAGGTAGCGATCTGGATGGGCCACCGAAGTCGCCTCAGCTGACGCGTGCGTACTCGTAGTCTTCACGGCTCGGCGGGCCGGCGAGGAATCCTTCCGAGATGCGCGGACGGCCCTGGCTCACCTTGAAGTGCTCGTCGAGCGCGGCTTGGCTCTCCCACTGCTCGAGCAGGACGACCTTGTCGGGCTCTTGGGCGCTGCGGAAGACCTCGTACTGAAGGCAACCCGTCTCCTCCGCCATGACCGCTTCGGCGCGCGCCCGGAAGGCCTCGGCGAAGTCGGCGCCCTTGCCGGGCAGGGCGGTGAAGGTGATGACGAGGCGAAGGGACATGGCGAGCCTTGCTAGAGGTTAAGCGCGCAGCTCTCGCCGACCGTGGGACGGGAGACGACGATGCGGGAAAGGCCTGGGAAACCCGACTTCAGGCGCTCGACGAAATAGAGGCAGAGATGCTCCAGCGTCGGACTCTCGAGGCCGGGCTTCTCGTTGAGCAGGCCATGATCCAGCTCTTCGGCGACCGCCTTCAGCGCCCGATCAAGTTCGCCCAGATCGACGACCCAGCCCACCGGCTCGACGGCCTCGCCACGGATGGTCGCCTCGACGCGAAAGGAGTGGCCATGCAGGCGCGTGTAGGGGCCGCCCTTGACGACCGGCAAATGGTGGGCGGCGTCAAAGCCGGCCGACTTGGTGATCTCGAAAACTGCGGCGCTCATGACAGGGAGGCTCTACGCGATGCCCAGATACTTGTGGGTCTGGACGCTTAAACGCCACCGTGGGTGGGCGAGGCAATAGGCGATCGCGGCCTGGGTGTTCTCCAGCCGCATCGGCCCGTCCATGGGCTGGAGCAAAAACCGCTCGAAATCCAAGGCCTCGAACCGCTCCGGGTCGACGCCTGGTTGGGGAAAGACCAGTTTCAGTTCCTGGCCGTGGATCTGCACGACGCCGGCGTCGGCCTTTGGGCTCACACAGATCCAGTCGACGCCTTCCGGAACCGGCAATGTGCCGTTGGTCTCGAGCGCGATGGCGAAGCCGGCCGCGTGCAGGGCCCTGATCAGGTCTTCGTCGACCTGCAACAGGGGCTCGCCGCCCGTGATCACGACTAGCCGATCGTGAGGCCCGCCGATCCACGCCGCCTCGATGGCCGCGGCCAGCGCCTGGGCGTTGGCGAACCGGCCCCCGCCTTCACCATCCATGCCGACGAAATCGGTGTCACAGAAGGTGCAGACCGCCGTGGCGCGGTCCTCCTCGCGGCCAGACCATAGATTGCAGCCGGTGAAACGGCAGAACACCGCCGGCCGGCCGGCTTGGCCGCCCTCACCCTGCAGGGTGAGGAAGATTTCCTTGACCGCGTAACTCATCGCGCAGCGAAGGGGGAAGCCGTGGCCGGGCGATCGGCCTCGACCCATTCGGCGTAGCCGCGCGCGCGCAGTTCGCAGGCCGGGCAGGTTCCGCAGCCGGCCCCCCAGGCGTGCATCGTGCGATCCCCCAGGTAGCAGGTGTGGCTGTCGGCGACGACGATCTCGACCAGGGCCTCGCCGCCGAGGGTCCGCGCCAGGCCCCAGGTTTCAGCCTTGGTCAGGAGCATCAGGGGCGTCTCGATTGAAAAGGGCTGCGCCATGCCGAGGTTCAGCGAGGTCTGCATCGCGTCCAGCGTATCGCGGCGGCAGTCGGGATAGCCCGAGAAGTCGGTCTCGCACATGCCGCCCACCAGAGCCACGAGGCCCCGCCGGTCGGCCAGCGCGGCGGCATAGACGAAGAACGCCAGGTTGCGACCGGGGACGAAGGTCGACGGGAGACCCTTGGCGGTCATCTCAATGGCCCGGTCGTCGGTTAGGGCGGAGTCGGCGACCGCGCCAAAGCCGCGCATGTCCAAGATGTGGTCCGGGCCCAGCCGCGAGGCCCACTCAGGGAAGGTCGCGGCGATCCGCTGCCGGACATTGTTGCGGGCGACGAGTTCGACGGCATGGCGCTGGCCATAATCGAAGGCCACCGTCTCGACCCACTCATACCGCGCCAACGCCCAGGCGAGACAGACCGTCGAGTCCTGCCCGCCGGAAAACAACACCAGAGCGCCTGAGGGTCGCATCGCCATGGGCTCCATATGCCCACCCCGTGGCGGTTCGCAAAGCGTCACTGTGGACCTGGCCCGCGAACAGCCAGGCTTTGATGCTCCGTCGAGCAGCCCCGGAGGCAAGAATATTGCCCACGAGCGGCCTATTGCGCGTCCGGCGGCAATGACCTAACCCGCCTCGTTCCACCCTGGGGGAAATTATGGCCAAGGCTGAGAGCGCGCGCTCACTGGAGGAGATCCGATGGCGGATCGACGCCATCGACGCCGAATTGCTCGCCCTGCTCGATGAACGCGCAGGCCTGGCTGGCGATGTCGCGGCCGCCAAGGCCGCCGGCGGCGGACCGCCGACCTTTGGCCTGCGCCCAGGCCGCGAAGCCCATATCGTCCGCAGCCTGGTCGACCGGCCCCGCAAGGCCGCCTCCGCCCAACTGGTGGTCCGCGTGTGGCGCGAGATCATGGCCGCCAACCTCGCCGCTCAGGGCGACTATGCGCTGACCGTGTGGAGCGGGAACGACCAGGCCCGCACCCTGCAGGCGGCGCGCCAAAGGTTTGGCGCCGCACCGACCCTGACCTCGGTCGCCAAGCCCGAGGACGCCATCGCCGCCGCCCGCAAGCTGGGCGGCGTCGGCGTCTGCGCGCTGACCGCCGACAATCCCTGGTGGGGCCGCCTGTTGGCGGAACCGAAGGTGAAGATCTTCGCCGCCCTGCCTGACTTCGAATCGCCGGGATCGGGCGGGGGCCCGATGAGCGCGCTCGCCATGGCCGACGTCGAGGTCGAGCCGACCGGAAACGACACCACGTTCTGGGTGACCGACGCGCCCGGCAAGGCATCTGCCATCGAGGAGGAATTGGGGAAGGTCGGCGTCGCAGGCTCGATCCTGCTGGAGGCGGGCGGCCTGAAGCTCTTTGCGCTGTCGGCCTATTACCAGGCTGAGGACGAGCGCCTGAAGCGCGCGCCGGGTTCGCTGTCCGGCGTGATCGGGGCCGCGCCGGCGCCCCTGGACGTCTGACCATGTCGCGTTTCTGGAGCCCCATCGTCCAGACGCTGTCCCCCTATGTTCCCGGCGAGCAGCCGCGCATCGCCGACCTGATCAAGCTGAACACCAATGAGAGCCCGTTCGGGCCCTCCCCGACCGCGCTGGAAGCCATGCGGGCCGCCGCCGCCGACACCCTTAGGCTCTATCCTGATCCGCAGTCGCTCGCGCTGCGTGAGGCGCTAGCCGCCCGCCATGGCCTGCGCGCCGACCAGATCTTTGTGGGCAACGGCTCCGACGAAGTGCTGGCCCACGCTTTTGCGGCTCTGCTGAAGCACGATCGGCCCCTGCGCTTCCCCGATATCACCTACAGCTTCTACCCGGTCTACTGCGGCCTGTTCGGTATCGACAGCGAGATCGTGCCGCTGGATGAAGCCATGCGCATCCGGCCCGGTGACTATCCGACCGGCGGCGGGCCGGTGATCATCGCCAACCCCAACGCGCCAACCGGTGTGCCGCTGACCCGGGCGCAGGTCCTGTCGATCGTCGAGGCCAATCCAGATGTCCCTGTCGTCATCGACGAGGCCTATGTGGACTTCGGTGGCGAGAGCGTCGTCGCCGACATCGTCGACTATCCGAACCTGTTGGTCATTCACACCATGTCTAAGTCCCGGGCGCTGGCGGGCCTGCGGGTCGGTTACGCCTTTGGCGACGCGGGCCTGATCGAGGGTCTGACGCGGGTGAAGGACAGCTTCAACTCTTACCCCCTGGGGCGCATCGCCGAAGTCGGGGCGACCGCCTCGGTTCAGGATGAGGCCTGGTTCCAGGCGCGCCGCCAGGACGTGATCGCCGGCCGCGAACGCATGACGGGCGGCCTGGCGCAGCTCGGCTTCGAGGTTCTGCCCTCGGCGGCCAACTTCATCTTCGCCAAGCACCGCAGCCGCAGCGGTGAAGAGATCGCTCAGGCCCTGCGTGACCGCGCCATCCTGGTGCGGCGTTTCAACGCCCCGCGCATCGCCGACCACCTTCGCATCACGGTGGGCGCCCCGGAGCAGGTGGGGCGGCTGCTGGAGGCGCTCCGGGAAATTCTCGGCGACTAGGCGGGCGGGCCAGCGCCGACCTGCTCCAGGAGGCTCTGGGCCTCGCCGACGAAGGCGCGGGCGATCTCGGCGGCGTAGGGATTCTGGGTCTGAATGGCTGTGAAGAGCTCGAATGTGTCGCCGCCGATCAGGGCGCAGAGCTCGAGAAGATGCTGGTAGGACGGGGTCTTCAGCTGCTCGTCGGGGATGCCGAGGTTGACCAGCGAGCGGCCGATCAAGTGGGTGAGCGCCTGGACATAGGCCATCTCGCGGTCGTGCTCCTCGGCCGTGGTGACCGTGACCGTTAGGCCCAGAGACCGCCCAAAGGCCGCCATGCGCTCGTGACGGTCGCCCCGCAGCGGGCAGATGACGAAGCGCAGGCCTTCGATGCCGCCCTTGGCGCTCTGCGGCCCGAACAACGGATGGGTGGCGACGAGATCGACGTGGGCGGGCAGCAGGTCGAGCATCAGCTGGGCGGGGACGACCTTCACCGAGCCCACGTCGACAACGAGGGCGCCTGGCCGAAGATGAGGTGCGAGCGCTGCAAACACCGCGGGCATGGCCGCCACCGGCACGGCGACCACGACGATCTCGCAGGCGCCGGCCTCGGCCAGGGTTGTGAACGCGTAGCCCTGCGCGCGGGCATAGGCCTCGGAGTCCGCCGACACGTCGGTGACTTTCAGGTCGAAGTGCGGCGCCAGGATCCGCGCCGCCAGCCGCCCGAACTGGCCAAACCCGATGATGCCCAAGCTTTTCATGCCGTTCGATAGCGCGTGGGCAGGCGCTTCGTAAATCGGCGGCTGAAAAGTTCAGGGAACCGACAGGCGAATTGTGAGATGTAGTCCCGACGTTTAGCCCGCCGGCCGGAGGCCCCCTTTGGCGACCTATTTCTTCGACACCATCACCGCCAGCGACGCCGCCAACTTCACGGCCCAGGACACCCTGGTGTTCCGCGGGGCCAACATGAGCTCGATCAGCTCGACTGTGGCTTATGCGCCGTCCGGCGCAACGGTGACGATCACCAGCGGCGGGTTCTCAAAGATATTCCCGGTCCAAGCCTACAGCGCCGGAAACTTCATCTTCCTCGACGGCACGGGCCTCTATGTGGGCGGGGCCGGGCCTGACGTCCTGGCCATCGCCACGGCTGATCGCTACGCAATGTACGGCGGCCAGGGAGACGACATCCTGACCGGCGGCGGCGGCGCCGACGTTATGCAGGGCAACCAGGGCAACGACATCCTGGCTGGCGGCGCGGGCGCCGACACCATCTTCGGCGGCCAGGGCGACGACGTGATCACCGGCGGCGCCGGCCAGAACTTCATGCAGGGCAATATCGGCGCCGACATCATCACGGCGCTGGGCGCCTCGACCATGCTAGGCGGCCAGGGCGACGACAGCCTGACGGGCAGCCTTGGCGCGGACTTCCTAAGCGGCGACCTGGGCGACGACACCATCGTGGGAAGCGGCGGCCTGGACTTGATCTACGGCATGGCCGGCAACGACGTGATCACCGTCGGCCTGGGCGCCAGCACGGTCGAAGGCGGCGACGGGAATGACCAGCTGGTCGCGGGCGCAGACTCCCGCGGCGCGATCCTCCAAGGCAACGCCGGCGCCGACACCCTGATCAGCCAGGGGGTCAACAACACCCTGCTGGGCGGCCAGGGCGACGACGTTCTGCTGGTTTCCGGCGCAGGGCCCGCCGCTCTCTTTGGCGACGCGGGCAATGACAGCCTGCGCGGCGGGTCGGCGGCCGACAGCCTGACGGGCGGCCTGGGCAACGACACCCTGAACGGCGGCGGCGGGGCCGACGTCCTGTCCGGCGGCGCCGGCAACAACCTTTTTGTCTTCGACACCCCGACCAATGCGCCGCTGAATGCGCTCGATCAGGTGACTGACTGGACAATCCTGTCGAAGCTGCACTTCGGCGACGCGACGCGACCGGCGGGCAGCGCGACCAACTATACCGAGCTCGCCTCAGCGGGTAGCGCCGCGGCGGCGCTTTCCCAGGCCCAGGTCGCGATGAACTCTACGGAAGCGCGCTATGTGGCCGTCCAGGTGGGCAATTCGGTCCTGGTCTTCGCCGACTCCGACGGCGACCGGGTGGCCGACACCGCCGTCGCCCTGGTCGGCCGCACCCTGGCCGATATCGCCTTCACCTCGATCGCCTGACAGCCCGTCAACCCAGGAAGGCGGCCGTCTGCTCAATGGCCTCGACCAGGCTGACCCGCTGAAGCTCCACGCCGGATGGCAGGGCGGAGAACAGCCGGGTAGGCGCGGCGGCGTCAAGCATCACGAAAACGCCCTTGTCGTCGGCCCGGCGGATCAGCCGGCCAAACGCTTGGGCGATCCGGCCGCGGGCGATGGCGTCGTCATACCCTTTGCCGCCAAAGCGCCCGCGACGCGCCTTGTGCAAGATGTCCGGCCGGGGCCACGGCACGCGATCGAAGACCAGCAGGCGCAGCGCCCGGCCCGGCACATCGACCCCGTCTCGCACGGCGTCGGTGCCCAACAGGCAGGAGTCGACCTCGGCGCGGAAGATGTCGACCAGAGCGCCGGCCTCGAGCGGATCGACGTGCTGGGCGTAGAGGCCCAGACCCTTGTCGGCAAGCGGACCGGCGATGCGTTCGTGCACGGCGCGAAGGCGGCGAATCGCAGTGAAAAGGCCAAGACCCCCGCCGCCGGCAGCCAGGAACAGCTCACGCATGGCGGCGGCGACCTGGCGCGCGTCGTCCCGGCTGACGTCGGTGACCACCAGGCAGCGGGCGTTGGCGGCGTAATCGAAGGGAGAGGCGAGGCGCAGGGTCTTGGGCCGCTCGGGCAGTCGCGCCGCGCCGGTGCGCATCTCCGCCAGGGCGAAGGGATCGGCGAGCGCCGGGTCGGCGAGGGTCGCGCTGGTGACCAGGACGCCGTGGGCCTGGGAGATGACGGCGTTTGTGAGGGGCTCGGTGGGATCGACCCAATGGCGGCGGCAGGCGGCGTCGACGACGCGGCCATAGAGGAAGGTCGCATCGAACCAATCGACGAAATCGGGATCGTCTTCCGAGTCCTCGTCGATGGCGCGCAGCATGGACCGCCAGGCCGGAAGCGTCATGCGCGCACGCCGGTCCAGACCGCGCAGGGCGCCTTCGATGCGGGCCCGTTCGGTCACCGGCAGCTCAGCGGCTTCGTCGTCGAGCACGTCCTCCAGTCGCCGCGCCAGGGAGAGCAGGGGCGCCTCCAGCCGGGCGAGCGCCTGAGCCGCCTCGCGCGCCGTCTCACGGACCAGATCCAGAGCGGGCCGCGCTGAGCACTCCATCCCCAGATCCGGAGCGCCGGAGCCTTCCCGGCCGGCTCGGGCCCGAAGCTGTTCGATCACCGCGACGAGGAAGGCCTCGATCGGTCCATGTGGATTGACCTCGCCGCCCGGCGGGGCGATGCGGCCGGACCAACCTTCACCTGGCAGGGCTGCGGCGGCGCGGACGGCTTCGGCCAGAGTCTCCCGGGCGTCGTCATAGTCCGCCAGAACCTCGCCGAGCCGGGCCTCGAGGCCGCGCCCCCGCCGACCACGCCCTTCCGGGCCGCGGATCCAGCGGCGCAGTTCGGCGGACTCGGCTCCTGAAAGCTGGGCGGAGAAGGCGTTGTCGGCCGCGTCGAACAGATGATGGCCTTCGTCAAAAACGATGCGCTTGAGCGCCGTCGTCTCGCCGTCCGCCTTAGAACCGCGGGCCGCACGGGCGCCGTCGAAAGCGGCCTGAGTGAGGACCAGGGCGTGATTGGCGATGACCAGATCGGCGCGCCGAGAGGCGCGGATCGCCTTCTCGACAAAACAGACGCGATAGTGCGGGCATCCGGCGTGAACGCATTCGCCGCGCCGGTCTACCAGGTTCTGCGGCCCGGCCTGGTTCTGCACCCCGACGGCGAACAGCGTCGGCAACCAGGCGGGATAGTCGCCACCGGTCATGTCGCCGTCGCGGGTGGCCCGCGCCCAGCGCACGGCGAGGCCCAGCCCCACGAGGTCGCCAGCCCCCAGCTGGGCGGAGTTGCCCATGTCCTGGAGGTTCAGCAGACACAGGTAGTTTTCGCGGCCCTTCCGCACGACCGCGCGTTTGGCGCGGGTTTTCACATCGGGATAGAGGGCGTGGGTCTCGCGCTCGATCTGCCGCTGCAGGGCGCGGGTATAGGTGGAGACCCAGACCGCAGGCCCGTTGGCCTCGGCCCAGACAGAGGCCGGCGCAAGATAGCCCAGAGTCTTGCCGATGCCAGTCCCCGCCTCAGCCAGCATCATCCGCGGCTCGCCCTCCCGTTCGCGCGGCTGGAAGACGAAGGCGGCTTCCTGCGCGAACTCGGACTGGGCGGGGCGCGCTTCATCGAGGCCGGCGCGCACGAGCAGATCCTTCAGCCGAGCCGCGGCGGCGGCGGGCTCGACCGGCTTGGAGCCAGGCTCGCCGGGCGGGGCCTCCGCCTCCCATTCGATCAGACGAGTCCAGACATCGAGGCCGCCGCCGCGGAAGACGTTGCTGATCGGCGCGCTGCGCAGGGCCGAGGCGCAGGCCAGGCCCCAGGGCCAGCCGGCGCGGGCCAGGGTCTCGGCGATCGCCAAAGCCTCTTCGCGCGACGGTTCCGGGACTTGGGCGAGCTCCTCCAAGAGCAGTTCCGCCGCCTGGCGCAGGGAGGCGGCCTGGGCGTCGGAGCCCTTGGGCTCGGCCAGGCCCAACGCCAGCGCCAGCCCCGCGGCGGAGGGGGCGCAGAACCGCGCTGGTCGGACGAAAGCAAAGAGCTCCAGCACGTCGAAGATACCCCCCGTCCGCGGCGGCGCGTTCAAGCCCAGTCGACGGGCGGTCATGCCGGCGTGGGCGACCAGGACGGGGCCGTGTTCAAAGAGATCCCGCGCATCCGCCAGGCGGATCATCTGCGCGCCGCGGGCATCGGCGACGGCGGCACGACCTCCCGGCGGGACCACAAGGGCGGGCGCGAGGTCGATGGCCGGCACGGCGACGGTCATGGCCGATCGCCCAGATCGCCGCAGCCCCTTACGCCAACCCCCATCACGCCCGACATGCGCTCCCTCGACTCGCAGCCCGGACCATACACGCAGCGAATGGAAACGGAACAGGAACATGGTATAGGCGCTGGGATGGCTGTCGCCGCCCGCGTTTCCCCGACCCTGGGGCCTGTCCTGCCGCCGCGGTTCGACGCCTGGTTCGCGGCGCGCGGTTGGCGGGCGCGCGCGCACCAGCTCGAGATGGTCGAACAGGGTCGGGCCGGCCACGACGCCCTGCTGATCGCGCCCACGGGCGGCGGCAAGACCCTGGCCGGCTTCCTGCCCAGCTTGATCGACATCACCGAGCGCGCGCCGGCCAACAGCGCGCGCGGCGTGCATACCCTCTACATCTCGCCGCTGAAGGCCCTGGCGGTCGATGTCGAGCGCAACCTGATGGCGCCGATCCTGGAGATGGGTCTCCCGATCTCCGCCGAGAGTCGGACCGGCGACACGGGCATGGCGCGCCGCCAGCGGCAGCGGATCAAGCCGCCGGATATCCTCCTGACCACGCCGGAGCAGCTGGCCCTGCTGTGCGCCTGGGAGGGGGCGGCCCTTTTCTTTCAGGACCTGCGGTGCGTGGTCCTGGACGAGATCCACACCCTGCATGGCTCCAAGCGCGGCGACCTGCTGGCGCTGGACTTGGCGCGCCTACAGACGCTGGCGCCGATGATGCGCCGCGTCGGACTGTCGGCGACGGTTGACGACCCGGCGGTGATCACCCGCTGGATGGGTGGCGGCCGGCCAATCGCCGTGGTCCGCGGTCCAGCCGGGGCTGAACCCTTGGTCGACATCCTTCTGTCGGAAGGCCGCGTGCCTTGGGCCGGCCACACCGCGCAACACGCCATGGCCGAGGTCTACGAGACGATCAAGAAGGCGCGGACGGCGTTGGTCTTCGTCAACACGCGGTTCCAGGCGGAGTTCGCCTTCCAGGAGCTCTGGCGGCTGAACGACGACAACCTGCCGATCGCCCTTCACCATGGATCGCTGGCGCCGGAGCAGCGGCGCAAGGTCGAGGCGGCCATGGCGCGCGGCGAGCTGCGGGCGGTGGTCTGCACCTCGACGCTCGATCTGGGCATCGACTGGGGCGACGTTGATCTTGTCATCCAGCTGGCGTCGCCCAAGGGCGCCTCGCGGATGGTCCAGCGGATCGGCCGGGCCAACCACCGGCTGGACGAGCCGAGCCGCGCCTTGTTCGTGCCCGCCAACCGCTTCGAAATGCTGGAGTGTCAGGCCGCGCGGGAAGCCATCGCCACCGGCTCGCTGGACGGCGACGCCCCGCGCGTCGGCGCCCTGGATGTCCTGGCCCAGCACGTCATGGGCTGCGCCTGCGCCGAGCCCTTCGAGCTGGTCGCGCTCTATGAGGAGGTGCGGTCCGCCGGGCCCTATCTGGACCTCACCTGGGAGGACTTCGAACAGGTCGTCGATTTCGTCTCGACCGGCGGTTATGCGCTGAAGACCTATGACCGGTTCCGCCGGATCGTCCGCGACGAGGACGGCCGCTGGCGGGCGCGCAACGCCCAGATCGCCCAGGCCCACCGCATGAACGTCGGCGCCATCGTCTCGCCGGCGGTGCTGACGGTCCGCATGGCGATGCGCGGCGGCAAGGGAGGCCGCAAGATCGGCGAGGTCGAGGAAGGCATGCTGGAGATGCTCGATCCCGGCGACACCTTCATCTTCGCCGGCCAGACCTGGGCCCTGGAGGCGGTGACCAATCTCGACGTGCTGGTGCGGCCCGCCAACGACCGCGACGCCAAGATGCCGTCCTGGGGCGGCTCGAAATTCGCGCTGTCGACCTTCCTGGCCAAGCGGGTGCGCGAGCTGATGTACGACCAGGAGCATTGGCAGGTGCTGCCGCTCGACGTACGCGAATGGCTGGAGGCGCAGCGCGACCGCTCGGTCATCCCGCGTGAGGACGAGATGCTGCTGGAGACCTTCCCGCGGGGGAAGCGGCGCTTCATGGCGATCTATCCGTTCGAAGGGCGCCTCGCGCACACCACCCTGGCCATGCTGCTGACGCGCCGGCTTGAGCGCCTGGGCCGGGCGCCCCTGGGCTTTGTCTGCAACGACTATGCGCTGGCGATCTGGGCGATGAAGCCGCTCGATGATCTCGATTTCGACGCCCTGTTCGACGAGGACATGCTGGGCGACGACCTGGAGGCGTGGCTGGCCGAGAGTTTCATGATGAAGCGGGCCTTCAAAGGCTGCGCGGTGATCGCCGGCCTGATCGAACGGCGCTTTCCCGGCCAGGCGCAGAAGTCCGGTCGCCAGGTCACCTTCTCCACCGACCTGATCTACGACGTGCTGCGCAAACATGAGCCGGACCACCTGCTGCTGCGCTGTGCGAGGGCCGACGCCGCGACCGGGCTGATCGACGTGGCGCGACTGGGCCAGATGCTGGCGCGGATCCGCGGCCGGATCCGCCATGCGCCGTTGGAGCGGCTGTCGCCCTTCTCGGTTCCGATCCTGCTGGAAATCGGCAAGGAGCGTGCGCCGGGCGCGAGCCATGAGGCGGCCATCCTTCAGGAAGCGGAGGAAGACCTGATCGCCGAAGCTCTCTATCTGGACATGGCATGAGCGCCCCGCCTTTCGCCTGGAAGTTCGCCGCGCAGGCCTGCGGGTCCATTGCCCTGCCGCTGGGCGAGGGCGCGGCCCGGATGCGTCCGTCCGGCGCCCTCTGGCTGGAGGCGGCGCGCGCGCTTTGCGTCGCCGACCTGCATCTGGAAAAGGGCTCGGCCTATGCGGTCCGCGGTCAGATGCTGCCGCCCTACGACACCCGCGAGACCCTGAGCCGCCTGGAGGCGGAGGTCGCGGCGCTCGATCCGGCGATGATCGTCCTGATGGGCGACACTTTCCACGACAGAGCCGCAGAGACCCGCCTGCCGCTGGACGACGCCGGCCGGCTGGCGGCGCTGGCGCGGGGACGCGACCTCATCTGGATCGTCGGCAACCATGACGCCGATGGTCCGCGTTCGCTTCCGGGCGCTGTCGTCGGCGAGATCGTCCTGCAAGGCTTGACGCTTCGCCACGAGCCCCTGCCCGGCGCCCGCCCCGGCGAGATCGCCGGCCACCTGCACCCGGCGGCGAAGGTGCGCGCCGCCGGCGGATCGGTGCGCCGCCGCTGTTTCATCACTGATGGCGAGCGGGCGATCCTGCCGGCCTTCGGCGCCTATGCGGGGGGCCTGAACGTCCGCGACGCGGCCTTCGTCGGCCTGTTCGCCCGCAATCCCCTGGTGGCGGCGCTGGGCAAGACCCGCGTCCACGCCATTGGCTGGCGCTCGCTGGCAACGGACCGCGGCTAGATTCGCAGCGCGCCACGCAGGGTGGCGACCCGGGCGTTGGCGGCCTGGCGCTGGTCGGGGGTCAAGCCCTTCCAGATCTCCCGGAGCGCCTTGCCGGCTTCGGCGTCGCCGGCGGTCGCGGCGACGCTGAACCAGGCGCAGGCCTCCACCGGGTCGCGCGGCGCGCCGGAGCCCGCCGCGTACATCATGGCCAGGTTGTGCTGGGCCGGGGCCAGACCCTTCTCGGCCGCAGCGCGGAACCAGCGGACAGCCCGCGGCAGATCCTTGGGCGCGCCGTCGCCGTTGAAGTAGGCGAGGCCCAGCTCATGCATGGCCGCGGGGTCGCCGGCCGCCGCCATGCCTTCGAGGCGGGCGATCGCGGGATCAATCTGCGGCGCGGGCGGCGGCGTTGCGACCACGGGCGTGACAGGCGCTTCCGGCCCATCGCGCAGGAGGAATACGCCGGCGCCCGCCAGGGCCAGGCAGCAGGCGGCGGAAGCCAGGACCACGGCCACGCGACGGTCCGCCGCCGCCCGGCGCCGCGCCACGCCTGCGCCGGGCGGCGCACGGGCGGGGATTGGGATGAAGTCGGCGTCGTCGTCGGTCAGGGATGACGCTCCCGTCGCCGCCGCGGGGTGTTCGGCGCGCGCCTCCATCGGCGGGGTGGTCTCAAAAAGGTCCTGCGCCGACGGACCATCCGGCAGGGCCGCGTCGGCGGCCAGCAGATCGAAGGGCGTGGGCCCCAAGGGCCGCGATCCGCCGGCGGCGCGGGCCGCGTTGATCCAGTCCGCCAGGCGGCTCTCACTATCGCGCAAGCGCTGGGCGAGGTCGTCGATCGCCTCAGCTGAACGGGCGTCAGTCTCGGCCAGACCGCGAAGTTTCGATTCCGCAAGCCGCAGCCGGCGGTCGAGGGCGCGGGCGAGCGCGATCACTTCCCGGCCAAGCGCCTCGATGGCCTCGGCGTCAGCGGGACGGGCCGCGGAGACCGGCGGCTGGTCAGGCTCCGGCCGGCTGGCCTCCTGGAGGATGGCGCGATTGAGCCATTCGCCGAGAGTCAGGCCGGCGCGGCGGGCCATCAGCTTGGCCGCCTCGCGGGCTCTGACATCCACGCCCTTTACGCTCCAGGGCGCCTGCAAGGCCATCGCCCGCTCCTGACCGAGTCCAAGATGCTGGTTTAGCGCAAGCCGCGCGCTTTCCAAGGCCGCGCCGACCTGCGATAGGCCGGCCAATGTCGCTCGCGCTGACTCTCGCCCTGATCGGGCTGTTCCTGGCGATCGCCCTCTTCGCCGGCTGGCGCGGGGCGCGGCCGCCCAATCCGCACAAGGGCCCCCGCCTGATGCCCTGGCGGTTCATCATGATGCTGTCGACGGCGCTGGCGATATTCGTCGTGGTCCACCTCGTGAACCTTTTGGGCGTGACCACCGGCCGGCCCTAGGCGGCCTGCTCGAGTTCAGTCGTCTCAGCCTTCTTCGGCCGCTTCGCGAGGCCGGCCACGCCGCCGGACGATAGCAGACCCACGTCAGCGAGCAGAATGGGGATCGCCCACTTGCGCGGCGCGGCCACGTAACGCGGCTGCCACAGGGGGTCGTACTTGTCCTTGTACCGCCGGACGCCCTGGAAATTGTAGATCTCCTCGGCGCGCTCGAAGAGCAGCCGGCCGACCCGCGACATGATCGGCGCCAACGGCCGGTCCTCGAGGCCCGCCAGGGGCGCCATGCCGAATTCGAAGGCCTGGTAGCCCTGGTCGCGGCCCCAGGCGATCAACTCAACGAAGAGGTAGTCCATGATGTTCTTCGGTGCGGCGTCAGCGTAGCGCATCAGGTCCATGGAGAAGGAGCCGCGCTCGGCTGTGGTCCAAAGGGTTGCGAAGGCCATAGGCTGGCCCCCGATGCGAACGAGCGCGATCGGGAATTCCGCGAGGTAGCCGGGACTGAAACCGCCCATGGAGAACGACTTCTCACCGCCCGCATGTCGGGCCAGCCAATCATCGGATATGGCGGTCAAGTCCGGCATCACGGCGTGGACGGCCGCGCCCTGGATGACCTCGAAGGTAGCCCCCTCCTCGCCCGCCTTGCGCCAGGCGCGCCGCAGATTGCCGCGACGGCGACCCTCGACCGAGAATGTATCGAGCGGCACGGCGGCGGATTCGCCGACCTTCTGGATGGCGAACCCGAGCTCGACGACGTCGGGCAGATCCTCCGCCCCCAGGCCATAGAGGCCCGGCCGGGCGGCGTGGGCGTCGGCCAGTTCGCGGAAGCGCCAGAGCAGCTCCAGCCGCTCGTCGCGGCGGCCGACCGGCGGACCCAGTGCGATCCAGGAGCGGCTGCGCACGCCGAACATCAGAAAGCTTTCGCCAGAAGCCGAGAACAGGAACCGCTTGTCGCCAAGCAGGGCCAGGTTGGATCCCGGTTCAGCCCCTTGCGCCTTGGCCAGGATCGCGCGGACGCGATCGAATTCTGGATCGGTGTCGCCGACCACGGGCGGGGTCGCCGCCGAGGCGATCAGCCGCCAGACCCCGAAGGCGAAGAGCACCAGCGCCGCACCGATCCAGGCGCGCATGGCGCGCGCAGCGTCGGCGTCGACCATCACCCGCCACCAGGGCAAGGTCGCATAGTCGGCATGCTGGAAGGACCACAGGCCGATCAGGCCGGCGCCGACCACGCCGCAACCGGCCGAGAACAGCCAGCCTGGCGTGACCTCCATCCGGCTGAGGCGCGCGCTGCGGCCAAACGCGGCGCGGAACGGCGCAAGCAGGGCGGCGACGAGGCAGACGACGGCCGTCTCCTCCCAATTCAGCCCCTTGAGCACGGTCAGCAAGGCCGCCAGGAACAGAGCGCCCAAGGCGGCGATCCAGGCCGCGCCCAGGCGGGCTCGTAAACCGAAGGCGAGCATGACGAGGATCAGACCGACGACGCTGCTCAGGAAGTGGCTGGTCTCGATCAGGAAGATCGGGGCCACGTCGAGCAGGCGCATGAAGCGGTAAGGTTCCGACGGCGAAGCCCCGGAGGCCATCAGCATCACCCCGGTCGCAAGACAGAGTGTCGCGGCTGTCCAGGGCGCGACCGCGAAGGCGGCCGGCTTCAGCGCATTGAACGTTCGCATGCGGCGGCGGCTCTCGTGGTCGTCATTGCAATGGGGTTGCGCCATCCGAAGCCCCGCTGCAAGACCTGCGCCTTATGCGGGTCGGCTGGCTGTGTCGAAGACAAGAGCCGCAGTGGGGGGCGGGCATGTTCAACAAGCCGTTCGTGTTGCTGTGCCTGGCGATTTTCCTGGCCTGGGCCAACCAGTCGATTCTGACGCCGACAATCCCGCTCTATGTGACCGAACTCGGCGGCAGCGCATCCGTCGCGGGCCTGGCGCTCGCCACCTTCGCCGCGCCCAGCTTCATGGTGCGGCCTTGGTTGGGGCGCGTCGCCGACCGCATCGGCCTCGTCGCCATGTTGATGATCGGCCTGGCCGCCCTGCTGGTCGCCGGCGGCGTCCTGTTCGCGCCGTACCTGTGGGCGGTGTTCATCGCCTGCGCCATGCGCGGGGTCGCCTGGGCCGCGACGAACATCGGCGGCTATTCCTACCTGGCGCACGCCGCGCCCGCTGACCGCCGGGGCGAGGCCACGGGCTACTACACCAGCGTGGTCGGCCTGACCCAGACCCTCTGTCCCGCGATCGCGCTCTGGATGATCGCCGGTCACGGCGGGTTCACCGGTGTGTTCGTCGCCTCCGCGGCCTGTGCGGCGGCCTCCCTCGCGCCCGGCTGGGCGCTGCTGAAGCATGACCGTGCGGAGCGGGCGGCCAAGGCCGCCGCGGCGCCGGCTGTGGGCGACGCGCCTCCCGCCAAGGGCAAGGTGATGAACCGCGCCCTGTTGATCGCCATGATCCTGAACATCTGCCAGGGCCTGCCCACGCCAGCGATCACGGCCTTCCTGCCGCTCTTCGCGCGCAACGAAGGCCTCGGCAATGTCAGCGTCTATTACGTGCTGGCGGGCGTGCTGGCCGTCGTCATCCGGCCGTTGCTCGGCAAGCGTTCAGACACCCTGGGGCAAGGGCGCATCATCGCGGCGGGCCTGGCGGCGCAGATGGGCGGCTTTGCAATGATCTGGCTCAGCCATTCCTTGCCCATGGTGCTGACCGGGGCGGTCATCGCCTCGATCGGCCCCGCCTTGGTCAATTCGGCGACGACGACGCTCGCGATGGAAGCCGGACAAGCCCACCAGCGCGGGCGCACGATGGCGACCTTCTCAATGACCAATCAGATCGGCGTCGGGTTCGGGGCCATGATGGCCGGCGGCCTGACCGACCTGGTCGGCATCCGCAACATGTACCTGGGCCCGCTGCTGGTCACGATCGCCGGCCTCGGCGTCGTGGTCGCGGTCTGGCGCACCCTGCCTAAGGCCAGCCGGATCTAAAGCATGCTCAACAAGCCGTTCGTTCTCCTCTGCCTGGCGATCTTCCTGGCCTACGCCAACCAGTCGATCCTCGGGCCGACCATCCCGCTCTATGTCACCGAGCTAGGCGGCAGCGCCTCCGTCGCGGGCCTGGCGCTTCTGTCCTTTTCCGCCCCTAGCTTCCTGGTGCGGCCTTGGCTGGGCCGGGTCGCCGACCGCATCGGCCTGGTGGCCATGCTGGTGATCGGTCTCGCAAGCCTGCTGATCGCCGGCGGCGTCTTCTTCGTGCCCTATCTGTGGGCGGTGTTCGTGGTCTGCGTCATGCGCGGCGTGGCTTGGGCGGCGACGAATATCGGCGGCTATTCCTATCTGGCGCACGCCGCGCCGATCGATCGTCGGGGCGAGGCGACAGGCTATTACACGAGCGTCATCGGCCTGACCCAGACGATGTGTCCGGCCATAGCCCTCTGGATGATCGCCGGCCATGGCGGGTTCACCGGCGTGTTCGCCGCCTCCGCCGCCTTCGCCGCCCTGTCGCTCATCCCTGGCTATGCGCTCTTGAAGCACGACCGCGCCGAGCGCGCGGCCCAGGCCATCGCCAAGCCGGCGGCCGACGCGCCGCCAGCGGCGAAGGGCGGCGTGATCAACCGCGGCCTGCTGGTCGCGATGATCCTCAACATCTGCCAGGGCCTGCCGACACCGGCGATCACCGCGTTTTTGCCGCTCTTCGCGCGCGACGAGAAGATCGGCGACGTGGGGGTCTACTACATCATGGCGGGCGTTCTGGCGGTGGTGATCCGCCCATTGCTCGGCAAGCGGTCCGACACCCTTGGCCAAGGCCGGATCATAGCCGCGGGGTTGGCGGCTCAGATGACCGGCTTCGCGATCATCTGGTTCAGCCATTCCCTGCCGCTCGTCCTGGCCGGAGCGGTCATCGCCTCGATCGGTCCAGCTCTGGTCAATTCGGCGACGACCGCGCTCGCCATGGAAACCGGCGAGGCCCATCAGCGCGGTCGGACCATGGCGACCTTCTCAATGACCAACCAGATCGGCGTCGGCTTTGGCGCCGTGATGGCCGGCGGCCTGACGGATCTCATCGGCATCCGCAACATGTATCTGGGCCCACTCCTGGTCACGATCATGGGCTTGGCGGTGGTCGCCACAGTCTGGAAAACACTGCCGAAGCCGGGCCGCATCTAGTCCCGTGAGGTTGGACTTGCGCCCGGGTCAGCACACCGGCAAGAGCTAAGCCCTACAGTGGAAGGTTGGGCTCTGATCTCAGGGCGATGGCGGGGCCCGCGACATGTTCAACAAGCCGTTCGTCCTGCTCTGCGTCGCGGCCTTCCTGGCCTACGCCAACCAGTCGGTGCTGGGGCCCACCCTGCCCCTTTACGTCACGCAACTGGGCGGCAGCGCTTCGGTCGCGGGCCTCGCCCTCTTGGCCTTCTCCGCACCCAGCTTTCTCGTAAGGCCCTGGCTGGGTCGCACCGCCGACCGCATCGGCTTGGCGACGGTGATGCTGATCGGACTTGGTCTTCTGCTGATCGCCGGCGGCATCTTTTTCATTCCGTACCTGTGGGCGGTGTTCATCGCCTGCGCGGCCCGCGGCGTGGCCTGGGCTGCGATGAACATCGGCGGCTACTCCTATCTGGCGACCGCGGCTCCGCCGGATCGGCGCGGCGAGGCGACGGGCTACTACTTTGCAGTGCTGGGCTGCGCCCAGACGATCATGCCGGCGCTGGCGTTGTGGATGATCAATGGCCATGGCGGGTTCATGTGGGTCTTCGCGCTCTCCGCCGCCTTCGCCGCCATCTCCCTGCCGCCGGGCTGGGCGCTCTATAGGCACGACATGGCTGAGCGCGCCGCACGACCGCCGGTCATCCCGCCGGCGGCGCCCAGCGAGAAGCCCAAGGGGCCGCCATTCAATCGAGGCCTGATCGCGGCCATGCTTCTGAACATCTGCCAGGGCATCCCCCAACCGGCGCTCACCGCCTTCCTTCCGTTGTTCGCCCGTGACCAGCACCTGGGCGACGTCAGCGTGTTCTACGTCTTGGCTGGCATCCTGGCGGTTGTGCTGCGCCCCTTGCTGGGCCGGCGCTCCGACACCCTCGGCCAGGGACGGATCATCGCCGGCGGCCTGGCCGTCCAGGCGGCCGGTTACCTCATGGTCTGGCTCAGCCATTCGCTGCCGCTGGTCCTGACCGGCGCGGTCATCGCCTCCTTCGGCCCGGCGCTGATCAATTCGGCGACGACGACTCTCGCCATGGAGACCGCCGAACCGCATGAGCGCGGCAAGGTGATGGCGACGTTCTCCATGACCTTCCCGATCGGCGTGGGTGTCGGCTCGGTGATGGCGGGCGGCCTCGCCGACCTGATCGGGGTGCGCAACATGTACCTCGGGCCGCTGGCGGTCAGCCTGATCGGCCTGGGCATCGTGGCTTCGGTCTGGAAGACCCTGCCCAAGCCCCGGACGATCTAACTGGCGATCAGCTCTGCGCAGGGTCGAGTGACGCCGCCGCCGAGCGCGGAAAGCTCAGTTCGCAGACCAGGCCCTCCGGCCGCCAGTCAAAGGTGGTGCCGCCGCCGATCGGCCCTGACAGGGCGCGCTGCAGCATGGAGGCGCCGAGGCCGCGGCGAGTCGGCCGCACGACCGCCGGGCCGCCGCTCTCGCGCCATCGGATGACCACTCTGTCGCCGTCGCTGTCAGTCCAGCCGATATCGATCCGGCCGCCCGGCGCGGATAAGGCCCCGTACTTCGCCGCATTAGTCGCCAGTTCGTGCAGGGCCATGGCGATCCCTTGCGCGACAGCGGGACCGAGCGCCAGGTCAGGCCCGGAGATCAACGCGCGATTGGGATCGCCTAGGGTGAAGGGCGCGAGTTCCTCCTCAACCAGCTTGCGCAGATCTGCGCCTACCCAGCGGGTCCGCGACAACAACTGGTGGGCGCGCGAGAGCGCTGCGATCCGGCCGATAATGACCGCGCGCAGGGACTCGATCGTCGGCGCCTTCGACAAGGTGACCAAGCCTTGCACGACGGTAAGCAGGTTGTTGGCGCGGTGGTCGACCTCGGCGGCCAGCAGCCGCAGGCGCTCCTCGGCGCTCTTACGCTCCGTGATGTCGAGCACGACGCCCAGAGAGCCGACGGCCCGCCCGTCGGGGCCGATCCTGAATTCCGCGCGCCCGAGCAGCCAACGCACGGCGCCATCAGGATGGCGATAGCGCTGCTCGACCTCAAGGAACCGCTCACCCCGGGCCAAGGTCTGACGGATCAGGCTGCGGACCCGGCGATACTCCCCGGGATCAAACCGATCCTCAATCTCGGCTAGGGTGGGGGCGGCGTCGGCGGCGAACCCCAGCAGGCGGTTGAATTCAGGATTGGGAATGAGCGCGTCGCCCTCCACCTGCCAGATGGCCATGTGAGCGGCGGCCATGGCGAGCGATAGCCTGGACGCCGTGTCGCGCAGGGCCTGCTGTCCCTGCAAGGCGTCGGCGGTGCGCCCGGCCACCTGCGTGCGGAACGCCTCGGCGAAGACGACCATCGCGCCGGTTGTCGCCAAGTAAAGGACGAGCGTAATGGCGTCGGCGGCGTTGCGATCGAACAGGCTGAAGCGTGGCGCAAAGACCAGATACCAGACCAGCCCAGCGCCCAGCGCCATGGCGATGACGCCTGAACGCCAGCCAACCAGCAGCGTTGCGCCCAGCACCGCCGGATAGAGCAGCGCAAAGGGCGCGACACCGGGCGCGACCCGTTCCAGGCCTACCCGCAGCACAGCGGACGCGAGAACGACGGCCGCGGCGACGCACGCCTGGGCCCGGAGACCGGGAGAGCGGAACGACAAGGTGTTCGGCGAAGACATGGCCGATTTAAGCACAGTTTGCGGCCCTACGGCGACGGTTGCTCCACGCGGCGGGCTGATCCGCGGCGCCTGACAGCCAAGGTCAGCGACGGATTGTCCCACACAAGTCATGCCTTGGGTCGGGCTATATCTGTGGCGCCGCCGAACACGGTTCAGCCAATGTCGGCGGCCCCTCTACGACGACCTCGCGCCGGCGTCCGGCATGCGCTTGAAATATCACGGAAAACTAGACGATGGGCGAGGAAGCCTGGATAGCCGCGCAGAGCGCATGGTCACGCCGCAACGCAACCAAAGGCCTCCAACGTCAACGTATGGTTGTCGGAGGTCCGTTCCTCATTGTTGTTCTTTAGGTTTGAAGGACTGACGCGACACAGCACAAGCTCGACTTCGCGGTCACGATCCATTAACCACCCATCATTCGATCGGTTTGGACTGGCAATGGCACCCGATACTCGTATGCGTCGCGGTTGGTTCTATTTGGCTCTTCTCATACTGGCCGGGGCGCTTGCCGCTTTCTACCGCCCGAGCGCCCGTACGGCTGACATTGATGCGCCGCTCACCATGCCGCAGTTCCGCAACATGGAACTCGCGGGCGCGGAATGGGCCGTCAAGCGCTCGGCTGAGCAGTGGACCAATGTCATCTTCCGAAACTCGCGGATCTACCGCCACGAGGCGCGCGTCAGCGTCTGCGGCGAGGTCCAGTTGAACGGCGCTGACTATCAGCGCTACGTCGTCAACGGCGGCATTGTCATGCTGGAATACAGCGCCGACGAATTCGAGCAGAGCTGGAACGCGATCTGCGCCTAACAGGTAGGGCGGCTTAGCGGCGACGTTCGGAATTCGTCAGCGTCGCCGACGGCCCTCGCGGGCCGCGATCTCAACCAGGCCCAGCAAGGCCGCTGAATAGTAATCTTCGCCCCGCACACTGTCGGCAGGCCCGACGCCGTTCAGTGCGAGCTGGGCGATCGCGTCCATGCCCGCCGGGGCCGGGAAGCTGGCGATGGCGCCGGAGCCGACGTCCACCCAGGCCGGGGCACGCCGCCCCGGACCGCGCGAAGACTGCCAGAAGCGCTTGGGTCCTTCGTTGGCCTTGTCGTTACAACGCCCCGACCAGCACAGGTAGAGCGCGGTGCGCACCGCATCGAAGCCGAACTGCGCCGGCTTGTCAGGCTCTGACCACAGGCCGCCGGCCTGATCGACCCGGACCCAGTCGGTGGGCAGATTGAAGGTCCCGAACTTCGCGTCGCGCAGCAACTTGAGGCTCTGGTCGCGGACCAGCGGCCACTGCGAACGAGGCTCAGCGGCCGCGAAGGCGTCGAGCGCTGGCATGACGGCGTAGGACGGGTTCACGGTGAGGGAATCCGTGCGCAGGAATCCCGTCTCGCCGGGCGCCAACAGGGTGCGGTCGCCTTGCCTGACAGCCAGTCGCGCCAGAATTGTCTGGCGGATCTGCAACGAGGCGCGGCCATAGGCGGGTGCGCTCCAACGGGCTTGGGCGCGCATCAGGGCCCAGGCGATCATCAGGTCGCCATCGGTGGCGTTGTTCTGGTCGCTGACCGGGTTGACCGCGTTCGGGTCGTAGCGCCAGACGAACAGCCGCGTGTCCGGACGCGACAGGTTGCGGTCAGTCCAGGTCCATAGCTTATCAAAGGTCGCCCGGTCGTCATTGGCGACCGCCATGACCATGGCGAAGCCCTGGCCCTCGGAATGGCTGATGCCACGGTTGCCGGTGTCGACAACACGGCCTTCGGGCTGCACGAACCGCGCCTTGAAATCGTTCCATTGCGCCGGCGATGCGGCGGCGGCGCCGGACAACTGCGCGGCCAACAGAAAGGCCAGAAGACTGAGGAAGCGCCTAAAGGCCGTAGGCAAACTCGAATCCGTCCGCCTGCGACTCGGCTCTGAGCTTGGCTTCCATGTCGGCGCGACCGCCCTGGGTCTGGAGCCAGACCGTGTAGACGCCTTCCAGCACGGCGCTGAAGGCGCGACGCCAGATTTCCGCCGAAGCCTCGTCCAGATGCTGACCCGGATAGGCGCTGTGTCGAATGGCGATCGCATCTTCCTCAACCGAAAGCTTCACAAGCCCCCAATCCATGGCGGAAAGGCGTCCGTTGAGAACGCTTTCAAGGCCTTCGAGGGTCTCCACCACGGGCAATTTCACCTCGGCGGCCATCCGCAGGCCGATCTGGCGGAAGAAGCCACGAGCTTCGTCGGCGCTGAAGTTGCCAAAAAGCTCCGCCGCCAGGGTCACAAGGAAGTCGCGCCATTGGGGGCTGAACTGCCGCGCGGCCAGATAGGCCATGTCGGGCGTGGGAGCCGCCGAAACGGCGGCGGGCGCGGGCTTGGCCAGGCTTTTCAGCATCGAAGTCTCTAATTTAATTGGTGAAAGTCTGCCGGAGGAAGAAGCGGACCTTGTACTCTTTGTACGCGCCGAAGGTGTCCAGCGCCATCTCACCGCCCGCCGCCGTGGTCGGCATCAGCTTGTATTCGCCGCCCAGGTTGGCGGCGACGGCGAGGCCTGTGCGATCCTGACCTGCGTAGCGCGTGACCACATCGGGATCGAGCAGCTGATAGGCCGCAAGCGTCGCCTGCGATTCCGGGCTGGTCGGGAAGACGTTCGCGGAATCCTCGCTATAGGACTGCAGGCCGAGCGTCAGGCCCGCATGCCAGCTATAGCGCGGCCGGGTCCGCTGGTAGCTGACCGGCAGGGCGAGCGAGACGAACTGCTGCGGGCTGAAATAGCCACCGTGACCGTAGGTGAAGAACCGCTGGTTCTCGTCATAGGCCTGCAGGTTGACGTTGACGCCCACCTGCATGACGTCGCCGTCGCGATTGACCGGCCGGTAGTAAGCGCCGCCGTTCACCTCGTAGCCGGTGTTCTCCAGCACATTGTCGCCGTCGAAAGTCTTGTAGGTGGCGTCGAGGTAGGCGCCGCCGTTGTCGAAGTTGAACGAGCCGCCGAAGGTCCCCGCGTTCTTGGTCACGCGGCCATACCTAAGGTCCGACCAGCGATCAGTGACGCCGGCGTAGGACAAGACGCTGTCGGTGACGGGACGGCTTTCAACCGTGGCGCGAATCTGCGCGTCGCCCATGATCAGGCGGGCGGTCAGGCCGGCGTTCACGCCGATGGTTTCGAAGCCGATCGGGGTCGTGCCCACATCCACCGACAAGGGGGTGGATGTGTAGAACAGGCTGACGGCCGCGCCGCGGTCGGAGACGGTGTTCTCCTGCGGCAGGCGGTTTGTGTCTTCGTTGACCAGCGCCTCGGCGACGCGCATCGGCGTGGTGCCGATCCGGCCGGACGCGTCTTCGCTGGGCGTGCCGGCGCTGATGATCACAGGGGTGAGCGCTAGGTGTCGTTTCCAAGAAGGTTGTTCACCCTTGTCCAGGGTGAGAGTCCGCCGATGCCGGCGTGAGGTCGGCTGAGGTTGTAGGCGTCGATCCAGGGTCCGATGGCTTGGGCGCGTTCAGCCGATGAGCTGTAGGGCTTGGCGTAGGCCCACTCCCTGAGGCTGGTCTGGATGAAGCGCTCGGCCTTGCCGTTGGTCCTGGGCGTGTACGGCCGGGTGCGGACGTGGCGGGCGCCGGCGGCCTGCAGGGCGTTGGCGAAGAGCTTGGAACGGTAGGCCGAGCCGTTGTCGGTCATCACCCGCTCGACGCGGACGCCGCAACGGCCGAGCCAGGCCAGGGCGCGTTCGAGGAAGCCGGTGGTGTCGAGTTGGCCTTCCGAAGACAGGATCTCGGTGTAGGCCAGGCGCGAAGCGTCATCGACGCAGACGTGCAGGAAGTCCCAGCCAGCGCGGCGCGAGCGGCCGAGCTGGCGGTCGCCGGTGACGCGGTGGCCGGCGACGTCGAAGCGGCCGAGCTTCTTGATATCCAGATGGATCATCGCGCCCGGTCGGCTGTGCTCGTAGCGGATCACCGGCGGCTTCGGATCGAGCGCGGCCAGCTTGCCCAGCCCCTGCCGGCGCAGGATAGCCCCCACCGTCGAGCGGGCCATGCCCAGCGTCCGGGCGATCGCCGGACCGGTCATCCGCTGACGCCGCAGTTGCTCGATCTCAGCCACACGAGCCGCAGCCACCTTGCGCGGACATCGTCGCGGCGCCGAGCTGCGGTCGTGATGCCTTCGCTCGCCGCCGCGACGATGCCGGGCGATCCATTTGCGCGCTGTCCGCAGCGACACCCCTGCCGCCTCCGCCGCCGCCTTCGCCGTCCAGCCTTGCGACACGCGCCGCGCCAGCAGCGCTCGACCCCCAGGCGTCAGACGGGCATTCTGGTGGACGTTCATCCGGGACCTTCCGGGTTAGGAGTTGGAGCTTTGCAACCCCAGCCTCTCAGCCCTGTCCCGGGTGAACAACCTTCATAGCTTCGACAGCTAGGCCCAAGCGGCCCACGCCGAAGGGCGAGAAGGACGCCTCCATCCGAGGCGCGACTTCGAACAACTGGCTGGCGCCGGCTTCACCGCTGCGCGTGCGCACCGACACCGAACCCTCGATCTGCGGGGCGGTGGATTCGCGCAAATCGGCGATCTCGCGGTTGATCCGTGCGGGCAGCGGCAGTTCAGCCTGAGGGACCGCTTCGCCGCCCAGGCCGGGGAACAGCCCAGGGCCCGCAGCGGCATAGCCCGGCGCGCCGTAGCCCGTCGCCGGCGCTTGTGGATATTGGGCGTAGGCGCCGCCAGCGACAGGCTGCGGCATGGCGAAGCCAGGAGTCGCCGCCGGATAGGGCTGGCCGTTGGCCGGAATCGCGGCGCCGTAGCCGTAAGTCGGCTGTCCCATGTTTGGGAGATATTCGGCCGCTTGCGCATTCGACGCATAGCTTCCTGCCGGGAGAGCGGGCGTCGCAGGTTGGGCGTAGACGGGCTGCGGGTTGGGGATCTGCGGATAGACCGGTTGCGGATACGCCTGCTGGCCATAGGCCGGCGGCGCATAGGTTGGCGGGCCGTAGACCTGAGGAGGATAGGGCTGCTGCTGGCTGTAGACGGGCTGGCCATAGGTCGGCTGTCCGTACGGAGCCTGGGCGTAAACGGGCTGGCCATAGGCCGGCTGCGGATAGGCCTGCTGGGCGTACTGCGCTGGGGCGTACGCTGGCTGAGCGTAGGCGGGCGCGGCGTAAACAGGGTCTGCTACTGGCATCGGCAAGGCCTGGGCATAGTTTTGGGCCGGGTAGGCCTGGCCGGAATAGGCCGGATTGACGAGGGGTTGGATCGAAGACGCCGGGGCTGCGTAGCTGCCCGCGGCGAAGGGGGCGGCGGCGTAGGCTGCCGGCTGGGCCATCGGATAGGCCGAGGCCGCCGTGAAGTTCGACGACGGCAGCGCGGCGGCCGGACGTCCGGCGAAGGGATTGGGGCCGAGGATGCCCATGCCCGGCTGGATCGCAGGCCCGCCACGGACCACGCCGGGGTTGGGCATGGCGCCCATCAGCCCCTGAGAGCGGCCGCTGCGGATCAGCGCATCAGCGCGCCGGAAGGCCGCCAGCGCTGCGCGATCACGACCGCGGCCCTGCTCGAACTGGCCGAGCTGGTAGTAGAGCTCGGGATCGTTCGGGCGCAGCGAGACGGCGCGCTTCATCAACCGTTCGGCGCGGCCGTTGTCGCCTGACGCCTGTGCGGCGCGTGCGGCGTTCAGCACGGCCTGGCTGTCGTTCGGCGCCACCGCCAGGAGGGCGTCATAAGCTTGCAGCGCCTGCTGCGGCATGTTGCCTGACTGGTAGAGGCGGCCTAGCTGTCGAAGCTATGAAGGTTGTTCACCCGGGACAGGGCTGAGAGGCTGGGGTTGCAAAGCTCCAACTCCTAACCCGGAAGGTCCCGGATGAACGTCCACCAGAATGCCCGTCTGACGCCTGGGGGTCGAGCGCTGCTGGCGCGGCGCGTGTCGCAAGGCTGGACGGCGAAGGCGGCGGCGGAGGCGGCAGGGGTGTCGCTGCGGACAGCGCGCAAATGGATCGCCCGGCATCGTCGCGGCGGCGAGCGAAGGCATCACGACCGCAGCTCGGCGCCGCGACGATGTCCGCGCAAGGTGGCTGCGGCTCGTGTGGCTGAGATCGAGCAACTGCGGCGTCAGCGGATGACCGGTCCGGCGATCGCCCGGACGCTGGGCATGGCCCGCTCGACGGTGGGGGCTATCCTGCGCCGGCAGGGGCTGGGCAAGCTGGCCGCGCTCGATCCGAAGCCGCCGGTGATCCGCTACGAGCACAGCCGACCGGGCGCGATGATCCATCTGGATATCAAGAAGCTCGGCCGCTTCGACGTCGCCGGCCACCGCGTCACCGGCGACCGCCAGCTCGGCCGCTCGCGCCGCGCTGGCTGGGACTTCCTGCACGTCTGCGTCGATGACGCTTCGCGCCTGGCCTACACCGAGATCCTGTCTTCGGAAGGCCAACTCGACACCACCGGCTTCCTCGAACGCGCCCTGGCCTGGCTCGGCCGTTGCGGCGTCCGCGTCGAGCGGGTGATGACCGACAACGGCTCGGCCTACCGTTCCAAGCTCTTCGCCAACGCCCTGCAGGCCGCCGGCGCCCGCCACGTCCGCACCCGGCCGTACACGCCCAGGACCAACGGCAAGGCCGAGCGCTTCATCCAGACCAGCCTCAGGGAGTGGGCCTACGCCAAGCCCTACAGCTCATCGGCTGAACGCGCCCAAGCCATCGGACCCTGGATCGACGCCTACAACCTCAGCCGACCTCACGCCGGCATCGGCGGACTCTCACCCTGGACAAGGGTGAACAACCTTCTTGGAAACGACACCTAGCGCCGCCAGCAGGCCAGGATCGCGCGGCGCGATGGCGAAGGCTTGAGACAGGGTGTCGAACGCCTGGGCGTAGTCGCCCGAGGCGCGCAGGCGATCCGCGCGCTGGGCGGCGAACACCGCCGCCGAACTACGATAGGCGTTCTGGCCCGCAGGCGAGCGCTGAGCCTGTCGCGCCGCGGCCTGCAGCAGCGCCAATGCCGCCTCGTCCTGGCCCGTCTTGCCGAGCACGGTCAGAAAGCCCTGCGCCTCGCCCGGATCGAAGGTCGCGGGCGGACTGCGCGCCGCCTCGAGCGCAAGTGCGCCGGCCTGATAGGTGTCGCCGAGATCTAGCAGGGTCTCGGCGATCTGGCCCTTCACGGCGAAGGAGGCGTCGTTGTTGGACAGGTAGCTGCGCAGCATCTGCACGCCCTGCACGGGCTGTCCGGCGTACTGGGTCTGCTTGGCCTGGGTGATGACACGCTGGGCGTCGACGCGGGCGGCGAGCTGGCGGACGGCTGGATTGCGCGAGCCGGCGGGAATGCGCGACAGCAAGGCTGCGGCCTCATCCGACCGGCCGCGGGCTTCGGAGAACAGGGCGGCGGCCTGCAGACTTTCTGGATCGCTGGAGGTGTAGAGCGGGGCGGCGACCTGGTTAGCCTGTTGGGCCTGGCCCTGGCCGATCAGGAAGCGAGCGTATTCCAGACGGGTCCAGGCGTTGGTCGGCGCAGCCTGTAAAGAAGCGGCCAGCGCCGCACCGGCGCCGAAGGAATCGCCGCGGCGCTGGAGCTCAGCGGCGCGTTCACGTTCAATATCCGCCATGATCGGCGCGGCGCGACCGCCCGGCAGATCACGCAGGATCCGGGTCGCCTCGTCGAACCGGCCGAGATCGGCCAGGGCCTGGGCGAGACCGGTGACGGCGTCGGCGCGGCCGGGCGCGAGCAGAGTCGCCTGCCGGAAGGCGGCCTCGGCCTCAGCGGCGCGACCCTGGGCGGCAAGCGCCTGGCCGAGCAGGATCTGGGCTTCGACACGGTTGGGATGGCTGCCGCTGGCCAATGGGCGCGCCGCAGCCTCGGCTTCAGGATAGCGGCCGGCGACATAGGCGTTCCGGGCTCGGCCAAGATCGCCGAAGAAGACGGCGGTGCGCAGGGCCTCGCCCCACCGTTCCTGGCCTTGCGCGCCGCGGATGGCGCGCTCGAGCAGGCCGCGCGCGTCGGCGAAACGCTCTTGGCGCAGGCGAACGACGCCCAGGCCGCCCGCGGCGTCGAGATCGTCGCCACGCAGGCGCAGGGCCTGGTTGAAATAGCGATCGGCGTCGGCGATCTCGCCGGCGTTGAGCGACTTGAAGCCGTTAGCGCGGACTTCGCCGCCGGGATCGGCGGACGCCGCCGGCGGGGCGGGGGTTGCTGGTCGAGGGGCCTGGGCGGTTTGGACCGGCGCGGTTGTCGGGCGCGGCGCCTGCGGGCGAGTCGCCGTCGTCGGTGCAGGTCTGGTCTGCGGCGCCGGTTGAGGGGGCGAAATCTGAACGTTCTGGGTCGGCGCCGCAGAGGGCGAGACGCTGACCGGCGGCGCATTGGCGGCCTTGATGTCGCGCTCAAGGGCCGCGACGCGGCTGTCGCGGGGGCTGGTGGCGGCTTTCAGGCGATCCGTCCAGGTCTGGGCGGCGGCCATGTCGCCATCCTGGATGGCGTAGGTCGCGTAGCGTTGCAGGACGGCGGGGTTGTTTGGGCTGGCCCGGAGCGCGCGTTGCAGCGCCTGGGCGGCCAGATCCTTGCGGCCGCGCTGGCGTTGCGTCGCAGCCTGACGCAGGAGCGCGTCAGCGCCTGTGGCGGTCGGGGCGGCGGATTGCGCGCCTTCCACCACCGGCGCCTTGCCGGTGGGCGTTATCGCCGCGGCGGGCGGCTGGTTGGTCGGCAATCGGACCTGGGCGTGAGCCGACGTCGTGGCGACCAGCAGGAGCGCTAAGGAGCTGTATCCCAGCTTTGTCATTTGTCGCCCCCAACATCACGCAGACGGACGCGTTCCAGCGCCGACATCACCGCCCAGATCAACAGACCGAACACGGTCGCCGCCGCCAGTAGGCCAAGGGCGAGCATGATGGGATTCCGGCTGGCCCACCACATCACACTGATGTGCCACGGCAATTCGCCCGACCAGAACCCCTGGCTGACGCGATAGCTGTTGAAGGTGAGACCGGACGCGATCGACAGGTCGCCCTGCATCGAGGCGTTCGCGGCTGGACGCGCCAGGGCGTAGGCCATTTCGGGCAGGCGCGCGGAGGAGGCGGCGAGCATGGCCACCACGACCCGCTTGTTGTCGAAGGGTGAGCGCCAGCTGGTGACCCCGGCGATGTCGCTGACCGAGACCAGGGCCTCGTCGGCGCCGCCCGGATTACGCTGGTCGACGTTGGAGCCAAAGCGGGCGAACAGGCGGTCGATCATCGAGTTGGCGGCGACGCGCATGCCGCTGCCTTCGACGCGGATCGGCGCGCTCTGGAAGAGCGAGCCGGCCTGCTGGGCGATGGTCATTGGGCCAATGACCAGGATGTCATGGCCGGCCATGTTCACCTGTTCGCCGGGACGGGCGACCGTGACAGCGAGCGCTGGCGCGCCGGTGGCGTCGCCGAGGCGACCCATCATGACGAGTAGGGCTTCCAGATCGGTCGCCTGCGGGTTGGCCGGGATGATCGCTACGGTCTCCGACAGGTCGGCCATCCGCGTGAACGGGAAGCCGGCGCTGGCGAAGAATGCCAAGTCAGGCATGCGCGAGAAGTGGTGCGCATGCGTCAAGTCGAGCTTGGAGTCGGCGTCGATCCCCGTCCGCACGCCCGTCGGGATCTCGCCTTGGCAAGCGCCCTTCTTGTTGACGTGCAGGTCGTAGAAGAACTGCAGCTGGTTCTGACCGAAGATGTTGTAGCCCGGCAGTTCGACCGAGGCCTTCTGCTGGACAACCTCCATACCCAGCACGTCGCGGGTCTTTTCGACCACGCCTTCAGGGCGGAGCGGCACGGAGCGGATGTACTTATCGTTCGTCAGAATATCGAGGCGCGACATGTTGTAATCGAGCCACGTGCCGCCCGGATACCGGTAGCCGAAGCTGACCTTGGCCCCGGTCTGCGGCCAGAAGAACAGGTCCGGCGCGGTCTTGAATTCGGCGGTCAGCAGGCCAGGGCGCAGACCCAGGCCCTCCAGATTAGTGGGGCTGACCAGGTCGCCGAGGCGGACTGGTCGGCGGGTGTCGACCCAGCGCGGCGCATCATAAGGCTTGCGCTTGGCGAACGACATGGCGCTGACCTGCGCCGCGGCGCCGGACAGCGACTTGGGCGCGGCGGCCAGGACGCGGGCTGCGGCCAAGACGTCTTCGTCAGAGCCGCCGGTCACCACCAGCAGGGTCGCGTAGGGGTTGCGGGGGTTCCGCACGAGCCGGATGGTGGGACCGCTGCTGGGGGGCGGGCTCCACTCACCGACGAAGGCGCCGTTGCGGGCGATGACGACCGCGTCCGTGCTCGGCAGGGCGTTGATGAGCACGGGGAACTTGAAGCCGCGGAAGCTGGCGCTCATGCCGAAGTAGGAGGCCACCGCCGAGGCGGCCTGGACCGCCTGGTTGCTCGGCTGGCCGGCGAACACGAAGGGCAGCGTCAGGGACGCCTGGTCGCTGGTGTCGAAGAATGGCGCCGGCAGGCGGGTCAGGGTGTCGCCGAGCGACAGCTTCTGGAAGGTCAGGTCAAGGCGCGAGCGGGTGTTGGAGACGTTGGCCCACAGAGTCGAGTGGAGCGGGTCTTCGCAGGCGCGCGTGTAGTGGCCGATAAAGCGGAAGCCAAGGCGGTTGTCCGCGGTCAGCAGGCCCGGATCGATCGGCAAGACGACCGTAACGCCGCCAGCGCCGACCGACAGCAGAGGAATGGTGCCGATCACCTCGTCGTTGATCAGCACCGTCAGGTGGCTGAGGTCCTGCAGAAGTTGCGGCGAGTAGGCGAAGTTCAGCGTCAGCTGAGCCTGGGTGACCACCTCGTCCTGACGCACGGTGAAGGGCACGCTGGCTTCGCCGAGCGTGCTGGTCAGACGCATCGGCCGCGTTTGCTTGAGATCCTCTAGCGTCATGCTCACGCGGCGCTGTCCGCCCGCGGCGGGCGCCGCGGCGGCCTCGACGGGCGGCGCCGCGGCCTGGGCGTGGGCCGTTGTCGCGCCAAAGCCGGCGAAGGCCGCAAGGCCGAGCGCGCCGACCATGATCACGGCGGCGGTGCGTTTCATGAAGCGGGCCATGACGTCCTGACGGCGAGGGGTTTTATCGAGGCGCCACCAGAAGACGATGGAGAAGGAGGCGCGGCAAAGATCGAGGAAGGACTGCCAGGCTGACCAGCTGACCAGATCCTCCGGCGCAGGCCAGGCGTCAGCGCGGCCCATGACGACGCGCACGAGTTGGCGTCGCGCATCGAGCGACATGTCAGTGAATCGCAAGCGTAAACGCCCCCCACGCGATTCCAGCATCTCTACTGGAAAGCCAAATGTATTCTCAGCGGCCATGACTTCGACATGCGTCACAGTGCGCGCCTCGACCAGCTCCGGCTCAGCCCGGACAGCCATGCCGCCCATCGACAGGTTGATGCTTATGGCTTCAGCCGCATGCCCGTCTTCGAAATAGAGCCGAATCGGCAGTTCCGCCTCCAGGTGGGCGCGGCTGCGGATCTGGCGCGTCTCGCGGCCCACCGCCAGCGCCGTCAGCAAGATCAGCAGGCTGTAGAAGGTCCAGGTGACATTGAGGATGATCGTTTCACGGGCGGACTCGAAGTAGTTTGGCAGCAGGAGTTTCACGACGCCGACGCCGATCCCGAGGATCAGGAGACTGACGCAGATCAAGTGCGGCGCCAGCACCTTGTAGTCAAAGAAGCCTTCCTCAAGCAGACCGCCCTTGTCGGTTACGTTGAACTTGCCCTTCTTCGGGTCGATCAACGGCAGGAGGGTGGGGCCGACCAGGTGGAATGAGATCAGCGCTTCATAGACCTCGCCCCAGAAGGCCCGGCGGTATTTGCCCTGCACGCGCTCGTTCACCAGAATGGCGAACAGCAGGTGAGGGCCGGCGAACGCCAGGATCGTGAGCGCGCTGGCGGCGATGATGTTCTGGCCCATCAGCAGATAGGCGAGCGGCGAGGTCAGGAAGACGATGCGCGGCAGCGGGAATTGGAAGTGCAGCATCGCGTTCAGGTAACAGATGCGCTGGCCGAAGCTTAAGCCCGGGCCCAGCATTGGATTGTCGATGCGGAAGATCTGCGTCATGCCCCGCGCCCAGCGCGCGCGCTGTCCCACGTGCAGCGTCAGGCGCTCGGTGGCGAGGCCGGCCGACAGCCGCGCATTGAGGTAGGCCGTGCTCCACCCCATGCGCTGCAGCTTGAGCGCGGTGTGAGCGTCCTCGGTCACCGTCTCGCCGGCGAAGCCGTTGGTGGCCATCAGCGCCTCGCGGCGGATGATCGCACAGGAACCGCAGAAGAAGGCGGCGTTCCAGAAGTCGTTGCCCTTCTGTACGACGCCGTAGAACAGATCGCCCTCGCCGGGGATGTCCTTCACCGCGACGACGTTCCGCTGAACCGGATCGGGCGAATAAAAATAGTGGGGAGTCTGCAACAGGGCGAGCTTGGGCTCAGCCTGGAACCAGCCCACCGTAAACTGCAGGAAGGCCCGCGTCGCCACGTGGTCGCAGTCGAAAATGCAGATGAGCTCGCCCGTCGTCTTGGGCATGGCCTGGTTCATATTACCGGCCTTGGCGTGCTCATTGTTGTCGCGGGTGATGTAGCCCACACCCACGGCCTCGGCGAACGCGCGGAACTCCTCGCGACGGCCGTCGTCCAGGATGTAGACCTTGAAGCGGTCGTGCGGATAATCCTGATCCATCGCCGCGAACACCGTATCGGTGACGATATCCAGGCTCTCGTTATAGGTCGGGATATAGATGTCGACGGTCGGCCAGGTGGAGGGATCGCCCTCGATCTCGCGCACCCGGCGCTCCAGCGGCCAGACGCACTGGATGTAGCCGAACACCAGGATGGCCCAGGCGTAGAGTTCGGCCATGAACAGGCCGATGCCCAGGAACATCGCGAGCGGATTGTCGAAGTGCAGGGTCTCGGTGACACGCCACCAGATGTAGCGGGTCGACAGCACCGTGGAGATCACCACCAGCACCATGGTCATGCGGCGCGAAGTGCTGCGCTGGGCGATCAGCGCCGCCGCCGCGAAAATCGCCAGGCCGAAGATCATCTGCGCCTTGCGGTCGAGCGGCACGGCGACCGCCATCAAGACCAGAGCCGTGGCGGCGATCAGGGCGACGATCTGCACAGGCCGGGTGGCGGCCGCGCGAAATCCCAGGTCTTGTAAGGTCTTTAACACGACGCCGCTTTCCCCCCCAGGATCGCTAGCCGACTTGCGCCGGAATTCTTAACAATTGATCTAGCTTGGCGGCTACCGCCTGGATGTCGCGGGCTGAAAGCGTATCCGGCGCCGCCTCCATTGCGGTCTGCCCACAGGCCGCCGCTTCGGATAGCGCCTCATCATAGTGCACTTCGCCGATGAACCGGCCGCCATGGTGCTCGGCGATAAACTGGGAGATGTCGCGGCTGAGCCGGCGGCGCGGATCCACCTGATTCAAGATCGCCAAGGTCTCCGGCAGGCCCTTGTTCGCCGGACGAAGCAAGAGACCGTCCCGATAGTTCGGCACCAGCGCCATCGAGCCGGCGTCAGCCAGGAGAACGATGACTTGGATATCCGCCAACGCTTCCAGGCGCGCCTGCAGGCGGCCTTCGCCTGGCGCGGTGTCGACCAGCAGGATATCGTCGTCGGTCTCCAGCAGGCCGCCCAAGGCATAGGCCAGCGCGTCCTCGTCCAGGACAGCCTTCAGATGCAGGCGTTCGGCGGGCGTCGATTCGCCATAGGGAATGAGGCGCAGGCCGGCGCGTCCGGGCAACGCCGCATCGGTCCACGGCCGGCCGGTCGCCACGCAGCGGGCGATGCCCAGACCCTGTTGCGGATCATCAGTTAGCAGGAATTTCAGCGCATCCTGGGAGTCGAAATCGACCGCGGTCACCCGCCGGCCCTGCTGCTGCAAGGCGACAGCGAGATTGGCCGCGATCGTGGTCTTACCGACCCCGCCCTTCGGAGACGCCACCACGATCAGAGGCATCTACCGAGACTTCCGCTCCAGCCGGGCGAAGATGTTCGTCAGGGCCGAGGGATCCGGCTGCGGCTCCGGCTCGACGGCGGGCGCGTAACGCTGAAACAACGAGCCGCGGGCCGGTTCAGGCTCCGGCTGCATGTCGAACTGCGGGGCGGCCGCAGGCTGCGGCGGCAAGACCTGTTCCGGCGCGGCGCTCATGGGCGGGGGCGCCGCCGAGGCGAGGGCTGAGAACGCGGGCGGCTCCGGCTGCACGGCCGGAGCCGGGGCGGCCGAGGGCTGGATGCGGCGCAGCAAGGGCGAGTGCGAGGTTTGCAGCGAGAGCGGGGCCGGTTGTGCGGACTGCGACATCGACTGAGGCATCATCGGCGCGGCCTGTCGGAGGGCGGCCTCTTCGGGTTGAGCGGCGGCGACCTGCTCAGCGGGCGTTTGCTCAACAATTTGGGATGTCTCGGCCGAGGGCGAGGCGTCACCACGCTGCGCATGGGCGATCCGGTCGAGCACGGGCCAGGACTGCCCGGATTCCGTCGAAGGCGCGTTAAATCGGCGGTAGGCGACGTTCGCCTTCAGTTTACCGATAAGGGCGCTGACGTCGCTCACAAGAGATGCCTTTCCGTCGTCTTCCGTTCATATAGCGCAGTTTCGGTAAACACAACGCAAAGCAAGGCGCGCAAAAAACAGATCGGGCGCGCAGGTTCCGATGCGCCGCCGAGACCCCTAACGCGTTGTCGCAGCCTTCGCACGATAGGCTGATCGGCTGAACTGTGAGAATTTCAAGTAAAAGGGCCCTCACAGCCACAACTAACGCCTTTAATGCGGGGTTTTACGGCGCCCATTCACCGATCCAACGACAACTTCGTCTGCTGGCGGACAGTGCGTCGCCAGGGCCAAGCTTCAAGCAACTGCGTGCAACCTGGGTTCGAAATGTTCGACCCCTGAGCCCTTACGCTTGGCGACATAGAGCGCCTCATCGGCTCTCGCCAGCAATCGCTCGAGATCCTGGCCGTTATCGCTGGAGACCACGAAGCCGACGCTCGTCGAGATACGGAGAACATGGCCTTCGATGCGGAAGGGCTGCCCGAGCGCCTGGACCAGCCGTTGCGCCAGCGCCTCGGCGTCGCCTTCGCCGCTCACTTCGCGTTGCACCACAGCGAACTCGTCGCCGCCCAATCGCGCGACGATGTCCCTGGGTTGGATCGCCCAAGCCAGCCGCTTCGCGACGGCGCTGAGCAGTTGATCGCCGACGGGATGCCCAAACGCGTCGTTCACCGGCTTGAAGCCGTCGAGGTCCAGGCAATGGACCGCAACCGCCCCCCGCTTGGGGTTGAGGGTCACACGCTCTTCGAACCACTCACGCAGCGCCAGCCGGTTCGGCAATTCCGTCAAGGGATCGAGGCGGGCAAGCTCGCCGAAGGTGATCCGGCGGGCGATCTCGCGGGAGGTGTTGATGTGTCGCTTGAAGACGCTTTGCAATCCGCCGACGAGCAGGGCCAAGGTCATGGCGCCGGTCACCGCATAGAGGGGATCGCCGTGGAACAACGCCGCCAAGCCTCCCGGCGTCACCGCAAGGAACATGCTGGGGAAGGCGATCCACGGCCTCAAGCTTATCAACTGCGCCACACCGGCGGCGTATCCCACCAGGAGGCAGATCATCAGCATATGGATTCGCGGGTCGTTGAACGCGAACACCCTGGCGGCGAAAAGGCCCAGCACGACGGCGAAGAAGAAATAGGCGCCGGCGAAGCTTCGCTCCAACGCCTTGGCGCGCGCCACGGTGAGCTCCGGCGCCAAAGCCTCGGCCTGATACCGCCAGGCGACCCACAGGCGCGCGACGCCGGCGATCGCGCCCAGGACCACCAGAAGCGCAAGCGCCGGATCACGGGTCAGCCACGCGATCAGGCAGCCGGCCACCACGAAGCCGGCCGACATGATGGCTGAAGGCAGAAAGGCGTCAAAGAGGCTGCGGACCAGCTCAACTCTGATGCTTTCAATCAAGCTTTCAGCGCGCCCGCTCATCACCTCGCCTCAAAGCCGCCGCGCCTTCGGCGACCGATGAGCGACAGCGCGGCCTGCATGCCGTCGCGTGACCTCAAGATACACGCCGCGCGCTTTGACGCCATGAGGCGAATTGCGCCATTTCGCATCGCAGCGAAATCGCCGTCAGATCAGGCGCCGCACTGTGGCGCTCACGCCACAATCTTAACTTAAGGCGAAAAGATCAGGCATCCGAACGCGCTGTGGCGCGTATCGGCGTCTGACGGCGCAACTGCGTCGCTCGGGACTCCGAAGGAACACCACTCATGAAACATTTCCTCAGCGCCGCCGCCGTCGCAGCCCTCGTCGTCGCCGGCGCCGGCGCGGCCCAAGCCCAGGACGCCAGCTGGAGCGGTCCTTATCTGTCCTCCTACGCGGCCTTTTCCAAGCGCGCGAAGAACGACAATGAGCGGGTGCTCTTCGACACCAACCTCGACGGCGTCTATGGCGACACCGTGCGCACCGGCGCCGGCGCCGACGCCTTTTCGCCCGGCTTCTGCGACGGTTCGACCTTCGCCGCGACGCCGGCGCCCGGCTGTTTCAAGGATGACACCGGCTTCGAGTTCGGCGCCCGCGCCGGCTATGACATGCAGTTCGGCTCGATCGTTGTCGGCGCCCTGATCGAAGGCAGCCGACTGGACGTCGACGACCACGTCACCGCCTTCTCGACGACTCCGGCCAGCTACACCCTGAAGCGCACCCTGGAATATCAGATGGCCGTGCGTGGCCGCGCCGGGTTCGCCACTGGCAAGACGCTGATCTACGGCACGGGCGGCGCGGCGCGCGGCCGGATCGAGCACAACTATTTCTCGACCAATAGCGTCAACAGCTTCCCGCGCGGCGGCAAGACCTGGCAAAGCGGCTGGCAGGCTGGCGGCGGCATCGAGCATCGCTTCTTCCCGAACGTCGTGTTCGGCGCCGAGTACATTTATACGCGGTACGACGACAGCGACGGCATGACCCTGCGGGCCACCGGCCCTGCGCCGGCGACCAACCCCTTCATCCTGGTCAACTCGGGCGGCACCAATTTCCGCCGCAGCCAGGACGATCTCAAGGTTCACAGCTTCCGCCTGACAACCTCCTATCGCTTCTGAGATCTGGAGGGCGGGTCAGCTGCGCGCTGGCCCTCCCCCTTTCGCCCGGCTAACACTTGTCGTCGGAAGACCGGCGGGCAGCCGGCCAAGATGCGGAGGGCCTCCATGCGCGAAGCGGTCATCGTCTCCACGGCGCGAACGCCTCTTACGAAATCCTTTCGTGGCGAGATGAACGCCACTTCGGGCGCGCAGATGATGGCTCACGCCATCCGCCACGCCGTCGAACGCTCGACCATTGATCCCGCCACCATAGAAGACGTGATCGTGGGCGTGGGCTATCCGCAGGGCACGACAGGCCGCAACATCGGCCGGCAGTCCGCCATCCGCGCCGGCCTGCCCGTGGAGGTCGCCGGATCGGTTGTCAGCCGCTTCTGCGCGTCGGGTCTGAACGCCGTGGCCGACGCCGCCGCCCGGGTGATCGCCGATGGAACCTCAGTAATGGTGGCCGGCGGGGTGGAGAGCATCTCGCTGCTCGCCCGCGAGGACGGCGCCGGCATCGACCCGTGGCTGGCCGAGCATCATCCAGATCTGTTCATGCCGATGATCGAAACCGCCGACATCGTCGCCGCACGCTATGGGATCAGCCGAGAGACGCAGGACGCTTTTTCGCTGCGCAGCCAGCAGCGCACAGCCCAGGCTCAGGACGCCGGCCGGTTCGACGCTGAGATCGTCCCTATCGAGACCGTTATGAATGTGACGGATCGGGCGAGCGGCGCCGTCAGCCAAGTGGCGGCGACCGCCTTCAAGGACAATTGCAACCGCCCTGACACCACCCTGGAGGGCCTGGCCAAGCTCGCCCCCGTGCGCGGCGAGGGCCAGTTCGTCACGGCCGGCAACGCCTCTCAGCTTTCGGACGGCGCCTCGGCCTGTCTGATCATGGAAGCCGGAAAGGCGGCCGGCCACGGTCTGCAACCGCTGGGCGCCTTCCGCGGCTTCGCGGTGGCGGGGTGTGAGCCGGACGAAATGGGGATCGGTCCTGTCTACGCCGTGCCGAAACTTCTGCGCCGCCACGGGCTCACCATCGACGATATCGACCTGTGGGAGTTGAACGAGGCCTTCGCCAGCCAGTCGATCTACTGCGCCGACAAACTCGGGATCGACCCCGAGAAGCTCAATGTGAACGGCGGCGCCATCTCCATCGGCCATCCGTTCGGCATGACGGGCGCGCGGTTGGTCGGCCACCTCCTGATCGAGGGCCGGCGGCGCGGCGCGAAGTACGGCGTCGTGACCATGTGCGTGGCGCAAGGCATGGGCGCGGCCGGCCTGTTCGAGATCTTCTGAAGTGAGGCTTCCCGCGCCGCTCGCCGGACGGTTGCGCCTTCCGGTGATCGCCGCGCCGATGTTCATCGTCTCGCAGCCGGCGCTGGTGATCGCCCAGTGCACCGCGGGCGTCGTCGGATCCTTTCCCGCGCTCAACGCCCGGCCGCCCAGCCTGCTGGACGAATGGCTTCAAGAGATCGCCGAGGCGCTAGCCGCCTGGGATCGCGACCATCCTGATCGGCTCTCTGCGCCCTTCGCCGTCAACCACATCGTCCACCGCTCCAATCCGCGGCTTGAGCAGGACGTAGAGACGACGACGCGCCGCAAAGTCCCGATCGTCATTACATCCATGGGCGCGCGCGAAGACGTCAACGCCGCCGCCCACAGCGCGGGATCGATCGTCCTGCACGACGTGATCAACGACCGGTTCGGCCGCAAGGCGATCGAAAAGGGCGCCGACGGGCTGATCGCCGTGGCCGCCGGCGCCGGCGGCCACGCCGGACGCCAGTCGCCCTTCGCCCTCATCGGCGAGCTGCGCGCCTGGTTCGAAGGGCCGATCGCCTTGTCGGGGGCCATCGCCAGCGGGTCGGCGATCCTCGGCGCTCAGGCCATGGGTGCGGACCTGGCCTATGTCGGCTCAGCGTTCATCGCCACGACCGAAGCGGCGGCGAGCGACGCCTACAAACAGGCGCTCGTGGAGAGCTCCGCCGATGACATCATCTACTCGAACCTCTTCACCGGCGTTCACGGCAACTACCTGCGGCGATCGATCGAGAACGCAGGGCTGGATCCCGACAACCTGCCGGTGTCCGACCCGTCAGCCATGGACTTCGCCAAGGCAACGGCGGGCGCCAAGGCGTGGCGCGACATCTGGGGCAGCGGCCAGGGGATCGGCGCGGTCCACGAGGTTGTCGCCACCCACGATCTGGTGACGCGCCTCGCCGACGAATACATCGTCGCGCAACGCGATCTTCGCCGACGGCTCGCTGGCGACGCTTAGCCGCGAGGATCATCTTGAAGGTTCGGAATTCTAACGAACTTACGCCGCAGAGGGCCGCGCGCCTATCGCGCAGGACGGCGCGATATGCCATTCGTCCGGCATGAGCGCATCACAGACCATCGCCAAGCGGCCTTCGGATTCGCCGTTCTCAGTGCCGTTGTTCCGCGGCATCTGGTCAGCCAATTTGGTCGCCCAGTTTGGCGGCCAGATCCAGGCGGTGGCCGCGGCCTGGATGATGACGTCCATGCATGCCTCGCCACAGTTGATCGCGCTAGTGCAGACATCGACGACGGCGCCGATCGTGCTGTTCTCGCTGCTGGCGGGCGCGCTGGCCGACGGCATGGATCGCCGGCGGGTGATGATCTGCGCCCAGGTCTTCATGCTGTTCACCTCGGCGTGCCTGGCGGTCTTCACAGGGCTCGGGTTGCTGTCGCCCTGGGTCCTGCTCTGCTTCACCTTCCTGATCGCCTGCGGCAACGCCTTCAACATGCCGGCCTGGCAGGCCTCGGTCGGCGACATCGTGCCCCGATCGATCCTGCCCAACGCGGTTGCGATGAACGGTATGGGGTTCAACCTGGCGCGGAGCCTGGGACCGGCGCTGGGCGGCATGTTGCTGGCCTACTTCTCGGCGGCTGTCGCGTTCCTGGTGAACGCCGTCAGCTACATCCCGCTGTCGATCGTCCTCGCGCGCTGGAAACCTGAGCGCTCACCCCGCAGCGGCCCGCCCGAGCGGCTGCACTACGCCATGGGCGCGGGCCTCCGCTATGTGGCCATGTCTCCCAGCATCATCCGGGTGCTGTTCCGCGCCGCCCTATTCGGGTTCGCCGCTGCGGCGATCCCGGCCTTGATGCCGGTCGTGGCCCGCGACGTGCTCAGCGGCGGCCCAGTCGTCTTCGGGGCGCTCTCGGGCGCGTTCGGCGTCGGGGCGGTGACCGGCGCGTTCCTGGGGGCCATGTTGCGACGCAAGTTCGCCACCGAGACGATCCTGCGGATCGCCGGCCTCTGTGTCGCCATCGGCGCCCTGGTCTCAGCCGTCAGCCACATCCAGATGTTCACCATGGCCGCCCTGCTCGCCGCCGGCGTCGGCTGGGTGCTGGGGCTCTCGACCTGCAACGTGACCGTCCAGATGGCCTCGCCGCGCTGGGTCGTCGGCCGCGCGATCTCAGTCTACCAGATGGGCATGTTCGGCGGGATGGCGCTGGGCAGCTGGGGTTTCGGCTTCCTGGCTGAACACCAGGGCGTATCGATCGCGCTCCTGGCCTCCGGAGGGTGCCAGCTGCTGGCGGTGGCGGCCGGTCTCTTCGCACCCCTGCCGAAGCTGGAGGCGCTGGACCTCGACCCACTGGGCCGCTGGAGCGAGCCCGAGACATCTGTGCCGGTCGAGCCGCGGAGCGGCCCGGTGTTCATCACCGTCGCCTATCATATCCCGCCGGAGCGCCTCGAAGCCTTCCACAGCGCCATGGCGGAGCGGCGGCGCATTCGTCGTCGCGATGGCGCGCAGGGCTGGCACCTGATGCGCGACTTGGCGCGCCCCGATACCTGGCTCGAGATGTACCACGTGCCGACCTGGGCCGATTACGTGCGTCACAACCAGCGCCGGACCAACGCTGACGTGGAGAACATCGACCACCTGAACAGCCTGCACGCCGGCGACGGCCCGCCCGTCGTAACCCGCATGCTGGAGCGCCAGAGCGTCGGCCTGCTCTGGGGCCTTGGCGGCTCGGCGCCGATGATGCGCGGCGGCGAGAACGAGGCTTAGCGCCTCGCCCTAGCCGGAGTTGCGCAGGCCCGCGGCGATGCCGTTGATGGTCAAGTGAATGCCGTTGCGGACCTCTTCGCCATCGTCGCCGCGACGGCGTCGCTGGATCAGCTCGATCTGCAGGTGGTTTAGGGGATCGATGTAGGGCAGACGCGACTGGATGACGCCGGCCAGGTCCGGGTTGGCCGCCAGCAGGTGCGGCTGGCCGGTGATCGCCAGAATGGCTTCGCAGGTTCGCTCCCACTCCGTCTTGATCTCGCCGAAGATACGGCCGGCGAGCGCACGATCCTCGACGAGGCCGGCGTAGCGCTCGGCGATCGCCAGGTCGGCCTTGGCCAGCACCATCTCCATATTGGCGATGACCGTCTGGAAGAACGGCCACTGGGCGTAAAATTCCTTGAGCTGCGCCATCTCCACCCCGCCGTCGAGGGCGGCGGAACCGAAGCCGTACCAGCCCGGAACCATGGCGCGCGACTGCGACCAGGACAGCACCCAGGGAATGGCGCGCAGTTGCTCGACGGTTCGGCTGGGCTGGCGCGAGGTCGGGCGGCTACCGATGTTCAGGTCGGCGATTTCGCTGATCGGGGTGGCGGCGAAGAAGTAATCGGCGAAGCCCGGCGTCTCATAAACGAGGCTGCGATAGGCCCGCATCGAGGCTTCGGACAGCACATCCATCGCCTCGCCGCGACCGGCGTCGGTTTCCGATTGCACGGGTGGGCGCAGGGACGCCAGCACGACGCCGGCCGTCAGGGTCTCAAGGCTCTGCCGGGTCAATTCCGGATCGGCGTATTTGTTGGAGATCACCTCACCCTGCTCGGTGATCCGCACGCGGCCTCCGACAGTGCCGTGCGGCTGGCCGAGAAGGGCCTCAAACGCCGGCCCTCCGCCCCGGCCGACCGCCCCGCCGCGGCCGTGGAACAGCTGCAGCCGCAGGCCCTCGGCATGGACCACTTCGACCAGGGCGCGCGAGGTCTTATGCAGCTCCCAGGTGGAGGTCAGGTAGCTGCCGTCCTTGTTGGAGTCAGAATAGCCGATCATCACCTCCTGAAGGCCGGGCGCCTTCAGGAGCTTGGAGATCACCGGAATCGCGAGATAGGCGCTCATCGTCTCGCGCGCTGCGCGCAGGTCGCCGATGGTTTCGAACAGCGGCTCGGCGAAGATGTCGGCGCGGGGCGGCTCACCCGGGACAAAGAGGCCAACCTCCTTCAGCAGCAGATAGACCTCCAGAAGGTCGGACACGGTCGTGGTGTTGGAGACGATGTAGACGCGGATCGCATCGGGGCCATAGAGCGCCTTGATCTCGGCCGCGGCCTTCAGGATGGCCAGCTCCTTGGCGGTTTCCTCGGCATAGGCGGCGAACGGCGAGGTGAGCAGGCGCCCATGGCCGAGTTCGTGCTCCAGAAGGGCGCACTTGTCCGCCTCATCGAGGGCGTCGTAGTCCGCCTCAACGCCCGCCCCCTTGAGCAGATCTGCGACCACGCGAGCGTGGACCGCGGAGTTTTGCCTCATGTCCAGGCTGGCGAGGTGGAAGCCGAAGACGTCGACGGCGCGGATCAGATCGGCGAGCGGGCCCTCTACGAAGGCAGGGCCATAGGAGTCCACCAGCGAATGCTGCAGAACACCCAGGTCCGCCTTGAACTCGTCCGGCGAGGCATAGGGTTCGGCGGCCAACCGGCTAGGCCGTGGGGCGGTCTCGCGCACGAGCTGAGCGTACGTCTGGGTCAGGCGGGCGTACATGCCGCGGATCGCCAGACGATAGGGCTCGTCGACCCGTTGGCCGCTCGGATCGTTATCGGGCGACGCCAGCGCCAGGAGCTCGGGCGTGCACTCCGCCAGGTCCTGGGAGATGGACAGATCGGCCCCCAAGGCGTCGAGACGTTCCATATAGAGCAGCAAAGCCGCGCGGCTTTGCTGAGCCAGGGCCTGCCGCATGACGTCGGCGGTGACGAAGGGATTGCCGTCGCGATCGCCGCCCACCCAGGAACCGACCTTCAGGAAGCTCTTCGGCGGCGCGCCCAGCAGGCGCGTCCAGTGGGCGTAGAGCTTGGGCAGCTCCTCCAGGAAGCTACGCTCGAAGAAAGACACCGTGTTCCAGATCTCGTCGGCGACCGCGATCTTGACCGTGCGCAGCTGCCGCGTTCGCCAGAAGATCGACATTTCGCGGAAGAGCTCGCTCTCCAGCCGTGTGCGGTCCGCCTGGCCGCGACCGTGATCCAGCGCGTCCAGCAAGCCCGCCACCGCGCCCTGGCGGTCAAGCACGCTCTTGCGACGCACCTCGCTGGGGTGGGCGGTCAAAACCGGGGCGATGAGCGCGCCGTCGAGCAGGGTCCGGACCGCGTGAAGATCGACATCGTGGGCGGCGAGGTCCCGCAGCGCGCCAGCCATAGAATCCGGCCGCAGGTCCCGCACGCGCCCAGCGCGCCGCTGGATGTGATCCTCGGCGATGTTGGTGATCTGCAGGAAGCAGGCGAAGGAATGGACGAACCGGACCGTCTCCGCCAGGGACAGGGCGCCCAGCCGATCGGCGAGCGCGCGCTCGGCCTCGGCCCCGCCCCTGCGGTGGAAGTTCACCGATGCGCGGCGGATGTCCTCGATCTGGCGGAAGACCTGCGGGCCATCGCTGGTGCGGATGACGTCGCCCAGCACCCGGCCCAGATGACGGACGCTGCTGCGGAGTTGGTCAGGCAGGTTGGCTTGCATGGGTCTCCCGCGCGCTGGCGGCTTCACAATAGAGGCGCCGATCCCGCCTTCGGCGCCTTTTCGGCGTGGCGGGGCGCGCCACGACGCCGGCGCCTGGGCTCTGGGCGCCGACCGAAACGAAAAAGGCCCGCGGGCGAACCCACGGGCCAATCTCATATTCGATCAGGCGCGATCAGGTGTTGCCGGGCAGCTTGCAGTCGGCGCTGAAGGCGCAGCCCGTTTGCTTGACCGGGGCGAGCGTGGCCGCGTCATAGTCGATCACGTAGCCCTTATAGCCGTCGGCGCAGGCCGTCTCGACCAGCATGACGCCAGCGGCCGTCTTGCCCATGACGCGGGCGTTGGAGACGACGCAGCTCTTAACGTTCAGCTTGTTGAGGTCGGCGGTGAGCGTCCCCCAGTCGGTGGTGTTCGTCAGGCCGCACTTATAGCCGGCGATCAGGGCATGGGCGCAGTCCAGCACCTTGCTGCCGGCGCCGGAGGCCTTGAACAGGCCCACCGCGCCCTTGCCGTTGGCGCAGACCAGTTCAACCGCTTCATCCGAACCCGAGGTCGGGAAGATGGCGTAGCGGGTGACGTCGCAGGTGGAGCCGGCCGACTTGGCCAGGCGGGTATAGAGACCGGCCTGCTCGGTTTCAGCCGCGCGGGCGTCGGTCAGCTTGCAGCCGCCGAACAGCGGCTGGGCCTTGGCGCACTCGATCGTCTGGGCAAGCGCGCCAGCCGAGACCTTGTAGACGTAGCCCTTGCCATCCTGGCAGGCCGCTTCGAAATAGGTGGAGCCGTCACGGCTGGTGCCCAGGAAACCGCGATCCTTGACCGCGCAGCCATTGTTGGCGGCGGCGGCGTAGGTGTCGACGACGGCGATGCGCTTGGCCTTGTCCGACAGGGTGCAGGAGATCGCCGAACCTTCGGTGTCGTAGTTCAGGCAGTCCTGCGCCTCGATCGGCTTGGTCAGGTCGAGCGGGGCGGAGCCGATCAGGATGTAGCCGGGGCCCTGGGTGCAGCCGACTTCGGCGAAGGTCTGAGTCGGGCTCTGGCCGATACCGCGGAAATTGTCCGGCGTGCAGGTGACGTTGGACGTCCGCAGCGCAGCGCCCAGCTTGGCCTTCACGTCGACGTTGCCCGGCAGGATGCAGGACAGGGACGAGGGCTTGCCGTCAGCTGTCGGGCTGTTGGCCTCCAGGCAGCTGAAGGACTTGGGCGCAACACCGTCCGACGTTGACTGGACGATGTAGCCGATCTGGCTCGCGCCGCAGTCGACCTCATAATAGGAGGTGTTGACCTTGGTCTTGGCGTCCTTGGTCACGCCGAGGAACCGCGCATCGGCGACCTGGCAGTTCAGGCCGGCGGCTTGCACGACGGCTGGCGCTTCCGCCATGCCCTTTTTACGCTGGTCCGCGGAAACAGCGTCTTTCGCATTCGCCGTCAGCGGCGCCAGCAAGCTGATGGCGAGGGCCGCGACGAGCCCTAATCCCAAAGGCCTCATGGGTCAGAAGTCTCCTGGTGTTCCGGTCGGTGTCGGTGTGGGTTTCTGGTTGGGCGACGTTAAAGGCGGTCCGCCCTATCGGGTCAAGCTGGGGCGCCAAACAGGCCAAACTATGACACGGGCGTTGACCGCACCTGCAGCACGCTGTCGCGCACGGCGACAACCTCTACGGCGGCGCCGATGGCGATCTCCTCAGCACCGGCGACCTCCACGGGCCACTCCTTACCATCGACCATGGCGCGCAGCGCGCCGGGGAGGGCCTGCACCAGCCGACCGCGGCGGCCGATCAAACGTGCTGCGCTATCATTGATGTCCGGGCCATCCGCCTCTGGTTTGGGCATGTAGCGTCGCGAGAGCAGCGTCGTAGCGGCCGTCAGGGCGGCGAAGGCCGCCAGGGCGCCGGGAAAATTCAGTCCCGGGATCTTGGCGATGAAGGCTGTGGCCGCCGCACAGGCCGCCGGCCACAGCAGCCAGCCCGAGCCCATGCCAATTTCGGCGGCCAGAAGAAGCGCGGCGAGCGCCAACCACATCCACAGCGGATGGTCGGCGTAGAGGCTGGCCATTTGCGCCATCGCGGCCTCAGACTTCCGACGGCGGGACCGCCGGACCGGTGCGCGGCGCGGGGGAGCGACGCGGCGCAGATGGGGGCGGTCCAGCGACAGTCGCCGGCGCCGACTTCAAGAGTTCGCTGACACCTGAAATCGCCCCGACGAGCGAGGCCATGTCGGCGGGCACGATCACCGTGCGCTGCTGCGGGCTCTCGGCCAGCTTGGCGAAGGCTTCCACATATTTCTGGGCGACGAAGTAGTTGATGGCGTTGACGTCGCCGGCGGCGATGGCGTTCGAGACGAGCTCGGTCGCCTTGGCCTCGGCCTGAGCTGCGCGTTCGCGGGCCTCTGCGTCGCGGTAGGCGGCCTCGCGGCGGCCCTCGGCCTGGAGGATCGCCGCCTGCTTCAGACCCTCGGCGCGGGTGACAGCGGCCTGCTTCTCGCCATCGGCTTCGGTGATGACGGCGCGCCGCTCGCGTTCGGCCTTCATCTGCCGCGCCATGGCGTCGGTGATATCGGGCGGCGGCTGGAGGTCCTTGATCTCTATGCGGGCGAGCTTCACACCCCAGGGCCCCGTCGCCTGATCGATGACGTCCAGCAGACGCGAGTTGATGTGGTCGCGCTGCGAGAGCACCTCGTCGAGTTCCATGGAACCCACGACGGTCCTCAGGTTGGTCATCGCCAGCTGGGCGATGGCGTTATGGAGGTTGTCGACCCGATAGGCCGCCGCGGCGGCGTCCATGACCTGGATGAAGACGATGCCGTCCACCTGGACCATGACGTTGTCCTTGGTGATGACCTCTTGGCGCGGGACCTCCAGGACCTGCTCCATCATATTGATCCGCCGGCCGACCCCTTCGACAAAGGGCGTCAGGAAGGTGATCCCAGGCTTGAGGGTCCGGGTGTAACGGCCGAAGCGTTCGACCGTGTATTCGCGGCCTTGCGGGACGATCTTGATGGCGCCCAGGACAATCATCAGGGCCAGGGCCAGGAACGCGACAGCGACGGCCAGCTCGATGTTCATCAGATCCTCCCGCAACGCGATCGGCGAGAGCTTACGTCACGTGCGTGACCGCTCAAAGTCACGCCTTGATAGCGCCGAAGTCCGGCGGTGTAGGATGACGCCATGCGCATCCTTCCCCTCCTCCTTTGCGGCGTGCTGGCTGGCGCGCCCGCCGCCGCCCAGACGCGGCCCCCCGCGAAGCCTGCGGCCCCTCAGGCCGCCTTCGACGCGCGCGATCCGGCAAGCCTGACGGGCCTGCTGGCCGCGATGGGCGCCAAGGGCGAGATCAGCGGTTCGGAGGCCGACTCGGTCTTCATGCGAGTGACGACGCCGGCCTACGGCTTCAGCGTACAGTTCGCCGGCTGCGACGCGAGCCGAAAGGCCTGCAAGGCCGTGCTGTTCTCTGCGCCGGCGACCAAGGGCGCGGCCAGCCTGATCCAGCTTAACCGCTTCAACCAGACCGCCATCGCTTGCCGCGCCTTCCAGGACCAGACCGGCCAGCTGCGCGCGGCCTATGACGCCCTGCTGTTCGCCCGCGACAGCCGTGACGAAATGACCGCTCACCTTGGGGCCTGGCAGGGCTGCCTCGCCGCTTTCGGCGAGTTCCTGGACGATCCCAACGGCTATCTGGCGAGCGCGCCCTAGATCAGGCGGCCTTGGGCTTCGTCGAGCGATTGTTCATCTCGTCGCCCGCGTCCTTGGGCAGTGCGACGAAGAAGATCTGCGAGGTGAGCGCCAGGATCGCGATGACCGTGAAGGTGGGGGCGACCGCCTGCCAGGTAAGGTGGGCTTCGCCGCGCCAGGCTGAAGACGCCAGGAGCAGGAGCGCCGCCAGGGACACGCCCACCGATTGGCCGAACTGCTGGAACATCGCCGAAGTCGTCGTCGCCCGGCTCATCTGGTCGTGGTCGATGTCAGCGTAGGTCATGCCGCTGATGCCGGTGAACTGCAGCGAGCGCGCAAAGCCGCCCGCGACCAGGACGAACACCATGATCCAGGTGGGCGTATCGGGTCGGAAGAGGCTGCAGGCCGCGGTCAAGCCGCTGGACAGCAGGCAGGTGACCATCAGGGTGTTGCGGAAGCCGAAACGGCGGAGGATCCGCGCCGCCGTCGTGCGCATGGCCAGGGAGCCGATCGCCGTCGTGAAGGCGATGAAGCCCGCCTGCAGCGCGCTCATACCGAAACCGACCTGCAGGAGCATCGCCAGCAGGAAGGGCGTCGCGGTGGGCAACAGGCCCTGGAACAGGAAGCCCAGAACGGAAGCGCGGAAGGTGGGAATAGCGAACATCTTCAGATCAATGACCGGCTGGGCGGCCCTGCGGGCGTGCAGGACGTAGAGGACGACGCCCAGGAGCCCCGATGCCAGCAGTCCGCCGACGGCGATCGCGGGCAGTTCGTCGCGACCGAGCGTGCCCAGACCGCAAACAAAGGCCGCGAGGGTTAGGCCCGTGAGAACGATTCCGACCCAATCGAGCGGCGGGGCGGCCTGCTCCCTCACGTCCGGCACATAGGCCCGAACGAGGAGAAGACCGGCGATGGCGATCGGAACATTCAGGTAGAAAATCCACTGCCACGTCAGAAAGGTGACGATCGCGCCGCCAAGCACCGGACCAAGCAGCGGCCCGAGGAGAGCGGGAATGGTGAGCACGGCCATGGCGCTGACCAGCTCGGTCTTGGGCGTGCTCCGCAGGAGCACCATGCGTCCCACCGGAGCCAGCAAAGCGCCAACGCCACCCTGCACAACGCGGCAGATCAACAGAACGCCCAGGGAATCGCTGAGACCGCACAGCACGGAAGCGGCGGCGAAAAGGCCCATCGACGCCATGAAGACGCGCCTGGCCCCGAAGCGATCGGCGATCCAACCCGAGACGGGCAGCACAAGGCCCGTTCCCAGGAGGTAGGCGATGATCGCGACATTGAGATGCACAGGATCGACACCGAACCCCCGGGCCATCGACGGCAGGGCCGTGGTGATGGAATTGGCGTTGAGGTTCTGCATGAAGAGCGCCGAACCGACGATGAGCGGGACGACCCAGATGCGGCGACCACGGCCCTGCGGCTCATCGAGGATCGCCGCGGCCTGCGCCCCCGCTTCGTCAGTGACGTCTTCGGCCAGCACTTCGTCGGCGCGCTGCGTCATCGTCGGTCCCCCTCAGTCATGCTTTGGTCGCCGACCTAACGAATGCTTTGGCCCGACGCAAACGGAACCTGGGGCGGTGCGGCGATCAGGCCAGGCAGGGCCTCAACGCCAGCGTCAGGCCTGGGCCGGGAGCTTCTTCTGGACGGAGGGCGGCGCAGGTTGGGCGCGCTGGAAGGTGAACTCCTCATCCGAGGAGAGACTCGCCACGAAGCGATATCCCTGGGAATCGAAGGCCCGCAGGTCCGCCGCCTTCTCGATCCGATGGTCGATGGCGTAGCGCGCCATCAGGCCGCGCGCACGCTTGGCGTAGAAGGAGACGATACGGGCCTCGCCGTCCTTCTCCTCGAGGAAACGGCAGCTGACCACGGGCATGGCCAGGGCGGCGCGGTCCACCGCGCCGAAGTACTCGCCGCTGGCGCAGTTGATCAGCACGCGCTCTTTGTGGCCCCGGCCGGCGGCGTTCAGCGCCTTGGCGATGCGGTCGCCCCAGAAGTCGTAGAGGCTCTGGCCGCGCGGCGTCTTGAGGCGTGAGTGCATCTCCAGCCGATAGGGCTGGATCATGTCGGCCGGTCGCAGCAGGCCGTAAAGACCTGACAGAATCCGCACATGGTCCTGGGCGTAGGCCAGACCCTTGCGGTCCAGCGTGCGGGCCTCAAGACCGGCGTAGACGTCGCCGTTGAAGGCGAAGGCCGCCTGGACTCCCTCCTCCGACTTGGGGTCGAAGGCCTGGAAACGCTCGCGGTTGAGCTTGGCCAGGTTGTCGGAGAGGTCCATCAGCCGCTTCAGATCGGCGACCTTCAGCATGGCGGTCACCTTGGCCAGGTCGGCGATGTCGTCGCGAAGTTCAGGCGTCGTGACCGGCGCCCAATCCGGGCCCGCGGTGAAGTCCAAAGCCTTGGCGGGAGAGAGCACGATCAGCATGGTTAATGATTAGGCGGGACCGCAGACGCCGCCAAGACCCGAGCGGAGCCTATCCCCAACTAGCCGACAAAGCCCGCCGCGCGACGCAAGCGGTCGTTGATCGCTTCGCCCAGGCCGTGCTCAGGGATCGGGGCCACCGCGATCGCGGTCGGCGCGCGCAGATCGGCTTGCCGCAGGAAGGTGAAGAGGTTGGCGGCCGCTTCCGCCAGATCGCCGGAAGGGCTGAGATTGAGGTCGGCCGCGCCGGGGCCGAAGCCCAGGAAGACCTCGCCTGGTTCGGCGCGCTCGGCGTCGAGGCGGACGGGCGCTGACGGCGCATAGTGGCGGGTGAGCCGGCCCGGAGAGCGATGTCCGTCCTCCGCGGCTTCCGCAAGCGGCCCGACCACAGCCTCGATCTGGGCGCGGGTGACGGCGCCGGGGCGCAGGATCGCCACCTCGCTCAAGACCGAGACCACGGTCGATTCGAGACCGACCGCGCAGGCGCCGCCGTCCAGGGCGGCGGCGCAGGCGCGCCCCGTCTCCTCGACGGCGTCCTGGTAGCGCGTCGGGCTTGGCCGGCCTGAGCGGTTGGCCGAGGGCGCCGCGACCGGTCCCGCAAAGGCCGCGAGCACGGCGTGGGCCAGTGGGTGGGACGGCACGCGCACCGCCACCGTGTCGAGTCCGGCGCGGGCGAGGTCGCTGACGGCGCCGTCCTTGGCGGGCAGGACGATCGTCAGGGGGCCTGGCCAGAAGGCCTTCGCCAAGGCGCGGGCGCGGTCGTCGAAATGGGCGATAGCCTCCGCGCCGGCGAGGTTCGCGACATGGGCGATCAGCGGGTTGAAGCTCGGCCGGCCCTTGGCGGCGTACAGGGCCGCCACCGCGCGCGGATCGACGGCGTCGGCCGCCAGGCCATAAACGGTTTCCGTGGGCAGGATAACCAAGAGCCCGGCGCGGAGAGCCGCCACGGCGTCAGCGATGTCCGAAGGCGCGATCATCGCCCTGCCCTAGCGGCTTGGCGCGGCCACGTCACCTGACCTAACAAGGGCGCGATGGACGCTGTCGCCGACCTTTTCCGCCTGCCATCGCTCGAGGCGGCGCGCGAGCTGATCGGCTGGACCCTGTTGGTGGAGGGCGTCGGCGGGCGGATCGTCGAGACCGAGGCCTATCATCACGAGGATCCGGCCTCGCACAGCTTCGCAGGACCGACGCCGCGCAATGCGGCGATGTTCGGGCCGCCGGGGCGCATCTACGTCTACCGGTCCTATGGCATCCACTGGTGCCTGAACCTGGTCTGCGGACCCGAGGCGGGCCAGGCGGTGCTGATCCGAGCGCTGGAGCCCACGGACGGCCTGATGGTCATGGAAGAGCGCCGCGGCGTGAGCGAGCGGCGTCAACTGTGCTCTGGGCCCGGAAAGCTCTGCCAGGCGCTGGGCGTCACGCGGGCCCACGATGGCGCGCGGGCCGATCATGCGCCCTTCAGCCTGACGCCAGGCGCCAACGCCGGCGTAGCGACAGGTCCGCGGATCGGCATCACCAAGGCGGCGGACCAACCCTGGCGGTTCGGCGAGACCGGCTCACGGTTCGTGAGCCGGCCGTTTCCGACGGCCTAGAGCTGACCCAGAAGGGTCTCGGCCGAAGAGGCGGAGAATTGGCCGGGCTCTTCGATATTGAGCGAGGTCACGACGCCGTCCTTGACGATCATGGAGTAGCGCTGCGAGCGCGTGCCCATGCCGAACTTGGAGCCGTCCATCTCCAGGCCCACGGCCTTGGCGAAGACGCCCGAGCCATCGGCCAGCATCACCACATCGTCGCCGACGGCCTGATCTTCGGCCCAGGCGCGCATGACGAAGGCGTCGTTGACCGAGACGCAGGCAATCGCGTCAACGCCCTTGTCGCGGATCGCGCCGGCGTTCTGCTTAAAGCCCGGCAGGTGCTTGGCCGAGCAGGTGGGGGTGAAGGCGCCGGGCACGGCGAACAGGGCGACGGTCTTGCCGCCGAAGAACTCGGCCGTGGTGACCGGCTTCGGGCCTTCGGTCGTGGCTTCGATCAGGGTCACTTCGGGCAGTTTGTCGCCCACTTGGATGCTCATCGGATCGTCCCTTCAAAGGTGATGGTTGGGAGATAGCCGCCTGCCGCGACAACGCAACAGGCTTCCGCAGCCCGGCGCGATCTCGCCCCTTGAAAGCGCCTCAATAGCAGGAAACATGGAGCCGATGCCCAACGGCTTTTTCTCCGGCCAGCTGCTGATCGCCATGCCCGGGATTTCGGATCCCCGTTTCGAGCGTGCCGTGATCCTCGTCTGCGCCCACGACGCCGATCACGCCATGGGCATGGCGGTCAATCGGCCATTGGAAGGCGTCACCGTCCTCGACCTCCTCGACAGGCTGGAAATCCGCTTTGACGCCCGGGCTCCCCGCGATCTGGTGCTGCTGGGCGGGCCGGTGGAGCGCGAACGCGGCTTTGTCCTGCACACGGACGACTATGACGCGCCCGGCGGCCTGCCGGTGGGCGACGGCGTCATCCTGACCGGCGCCCGTGAGGTGCTCGTCGCCATGGCGCACGGCGACCATCGGCCGCGGCGCTCGCTCCTGGCGCTGGGTTATGCGGGTTGGGGCGCCGGACAGCTTGAGGACGAGTTGAAGCAGAATGTCTGGCTGGCCTGCGATGCTGACGAGGGCCTGATCTTCGACGTCGATCATAAGGCCAAGTGGGGCCATGCGCTCGGCAAGCTCGGGATTGATCCCCATTGGCTGGGGTCCGAGGCGGGGCGCGCCTAAACCGAAACCTGCTCGTTGCGCCCGCCCAGCGGCGAGATCTGGCCGAAGAGGACGTGGTCGCGCCAGGCGCCGTTGATCTTCAGATAGGCGCGCGCGTAGCCCTCTTCCTGGAAGCCGGCCTTCACCAGGAGACTGCGCGAGGCGGCGTTGTCGGGGATGCAGCTAGCTTCCAGCCTATGCAGCGCCAGGGTCTCGAAGGCGAAGATGCGGAGCGCCCGCACCGCCGCCAGGGTGTGGCCGCGGCGCACGAAGGGGCGGCCGCACCAGTAGCCGACCGACCCCATCTGGGCGACGCCACGGCGGATGTTGGAGAGGGTCACCCCGCCGGTGATCGCGCCGTCGCCGTCGCGCACCACGAAGAAGGGGAAGGCCGCGCCGATCTCGCGATCACGCGCATAGGCGGCGAGACGGCGCTTGAAGGCGGCCCGACTGAGGTCGTCGGCCGGCCAGGTCGGCTCCCACGGCTGGAGGAACGCCCGGCTGGCGGCGCGCAGCTCGCGCCATTCGGCGAAGTCGGACGCCCGCGGCGCGCGCAGGCGGATCCCTTCCCCCGTAAGGCGAAGGCCGTTGTCCTGTCCGATCCAGTCCAGCAGCGCCATGGTCGAAAGGTCGCCGAAACCGGGCGCAGGTCAAGCTCGGTCGAAGAGCGCCTTGCGGAAGGCCGGCGCCGCCTTCAGCGCCCCGCGCGGCCCCAGGACGGCTGCGGCCGAGGTCGCCGGCGACAGGATGCGCCAGGCCAGCCGCGCCACGTCGGCGGCAGTGACAGCATCGACCTCCGCGGCGATCTGTTCGGCCGTCAGGGTGTGGCCGAAGGTCAGGACGTGACCGGCCGCATGTTCAGATCGGCTGAGCGCGGACTCGCGGCCCATGAACAGTCCGCCCTTGAGTTGGGCCTTGGCGCGGCTGAGCTCGGCATCGCCGACGGGGGTGGTCATGCCCAGGATCTCGGCGGCGGCGACCTCCACCAGTTCAGCGGCGTCGCTGGCCGCGCAGCCGGCGAAGACGCCCAGGACACCGGTGTCGGCGTAGGTCTCGCAATAGGCGTCGATGGCGTAGGCCAGGCCCCGCTTCTCCCGGGCTTCCTGGAAAAGGCGGGAGGCCATGCCGCCCCCCAGCATCTCCGCCAGCAGGCGCAGGGCGAAGTAGTCGGCGTCGCGCACCCCGATCGCCGGCAGCAGGAGGACGACATTGGCCTGTTCAAGCTTGCGCGCGATTGCCTGGGTCCCGCCGACGAACGCAGCCGGCGCGGCCTCCCGCGCCAGAACCCCCGAGGGGGCCAGGCCACCGAAATCACGTTCGGCCAGGACCAGGAGGGCGTCTTCGTCGACCGCCCCGGCCGCGCTGATCACCAGGCTTTCCGGGCCGTACAGGGCGGCGCGCCAGGCGTCGAGGCTCTCCGGCGTCGTCGTGCCAATCGAGGCCTCGGAGCCCAGGATGGGCCGGCCCAGCGGTTGCCCGTTGAATGCGGCCGTCTGGGCGAGGTCGAAGACCAGGTCGTCGGGGGCGTCGGCCGCTTCCGCGATCTCCTGGGCCACGACCTGCTTTTCACGGGCGAGGTCGGCGGCGTCCATGGCCGGGCGTTGGATCAGGTCGGCTAGGACAGCCGAGCCGAGGTCGAGGCCGTGGCGCAGGGCGCGAATCTGGTAGCTGGTCCGCTCATAGCCGGTGGCGGCGTTGATGTTGCCGCCCTCGGCTTCGATCACTTCGACGATGGACTTGGCCGAGCGTCCGCCGGCGCCTTTGAAGACCATGTGCTCGAGCAGGTGGGACCAGCCCGAACGGGCCTCATCCTCGAAACGCGCGCCGCGCCCGGCGACCACGCTCAACGCCACGGTCTGCAGGCCGGGCATGGGGTCGCAGACAACCCGAACGCCGTTGGCAAGCGTGTGGACGCGCGGTCCAGCCAACCTCAGACGCCTGCGAAGGCGCGAAGGCGCGCCTTGATGTCGGCTGCGTCGGCCGGCGCCCGGTCGAACCGCTCCGGCCGAGCGGCGAGGTCGGCGACGCCGGCGGGCAAGGCCGGCGTACGGCCTGTGGCCGCAGCGACGTCTTCTGGGAACTTGGCGGGGTGCGCCGTGGACAGGACCACGATCGGCCCGGGCGCGCTGGTCCGCGGCAGGGCGGCCACGGCCACGGCGGTGTGGGGATCGATCAACTGGCCAGTCACCGCCAGCATGCCGGCGATGGTCGCCCGCGTGTCGTCCTCGCTGGTCGACAGGCCCTGGAAAGATGCTTGCATCATCTGCAGAGCCGCCGGCGGCACGTCGAGGCCGCCGGATTGGGCGAAGTTGTTGAAGGCGGCTTCCGTGGCGGCGGCGTCGCGGCCGGTCGCCTCGAAAAACAGGCGCTCAAAGTTGGACGCAGACTGGATGTCCATGGCCGGCGAGATCGTCGCCACGCCCGCGCCGCGCTCATAGCGGCCGGTGGAGAAGGCGCGCGCCAGGATGTCATTGGAATTGGTGGCGACAACGATGCGGCTGATCGGCAGCCCCATGGTCTTGGCGACATAGCCGGCGAAGGCGTCGCCGAAGTTGCCAGAGGGCACGCAGAAGCTCACCGGACGGTGCGGCGCGCCGAGCGCCACGGCGGTTGTGAAATAGTAGACAGCCTGGGCGGCGATCCGGGCGAAGTTGATCGAATTGACGCCGGACAGGTCCACGGCCTGGCGCAGATCGTCGTCGCGGAAGGCGTCCTTGACGATCGCCTGGCAGTCGTCGAAGTCGCCGGCCACGGCGACGCAGGCGATGTTATCCTCGACGGCCGCGGTCATGAACCTGCGCTGGACCTCGGAGATCCGCCCCTCGGGGAAAAGCGCCATGACCCGCACCGACTTGCGGCCGCGGAAGGCTTCAACAGCAGCGCCGCCGGTGTCGCCAGATGTCGCACAGAGAATGGTCTGCGTGCGGCCCTGGCGTTGCAGGATGTGGTCGTAGAGCCGGGCCAGAATTTGCATCGCCACGTCCTTGAAGGCGAGGCTGGGGCCGTGGAAGAGCTCGGCGATGAAAGCGTTCGGACCGATCTGCGTCAGCGGCACGACCGCCGGGTGGCGGAAGGTGGCGTAGGCTTCCTCGCACATGGCCAGCATGTCGGCCGGGGCGACCTCGTCGCCGGCGAAGGCGCCCAGGACGACAGCGGCGACCTGCGCATAGGGCCGACCGGCGAAGTTTGCGATCTCGTTGTGGGTGAAGACCGGCCAGGCCTGCGGGACATAGAGCCCGCCATCAGGGGCGAGACCCGCCAGAACGGCGTCGACGAAGCCCACCGAGGGCGAACGGCCACGGGTGGAGACGTAGCGCATGGACTTTAAGACTTCCGCCGACTGAAGAGGACGGCGGCATAGACGCCGACCAGGGCCGCGGCAAGGCCGAACCAGGTGAGCGCGTACTCGAGGTGCCTGTTGGCGATCTCCGCCGGGATCGGCGCAGGCGTCAAGGCGGCGAAGCCCGGATTGGTCTCCGTTTCCGCGAACAGGAATACGGGCGCCGCCGGCGCCGGCGCCTTCAGGCTCTCAGCCATCGCCACGGTGTTGCGGGCGTACCAGCGGCCCCTGGCGATATCGTCAGGCGCGGCGAAGGGGCTGGGCTTGTCCGGCCGCCGCAGCACGCCGGTCACCGCGACGGGCGTGCGGTCGGCTGGATCGACGGGCGGACGGGCCGAGACGGTGTCGGCGACGAAGCCGCGGTCGACCAGGATCGTCGGCATGGCCGCGACGCCCGTGGCGCAGGCTGAGATGAGACGCGAGCCGGCCTGACCGTCTCTGAGACCGTAAAGCTCCAGAAAGGGGGCAGCGCCGAGCCCGGGGCAGGTCGCCTGAACACGAACGAAGTCCATGTCGCCGCCCGTGGCCAGGACGGACGCCAGCGGTTGGGCGGGCACGGTCTGCAGGGCGGCGATCCGGGCGAGGAGCGCCTCCTTCCAAGCCAGCCGCTGGACCTGCCAGAAGCCCAGCGCGACCAGGATGGCGAAGGCGATCACGGTGGCGATCGTCAGCGCGACCGGCCGGCGGCGCGGTTCAGTCATCGCGGCGCGCCTCGGCGGCGTTGTTCATGAACTGGGCCGCCAGCATCACGCCCTTGAACGGCCGCAGGAGCGCCAAGCAGACCACAAGGGTCAGCGGCAGCCAGATCAGGAGCGTCGCCCAGACCGGCGGATGGACGGTGAATTCGGTGAAAAGCGCGCCGAACGCGCCGAAGAAGCCGCCGATCAGGATCACGAAGATCGCCGGGCCATCCCCAGAATCGGCCTTCGCCAGATCATAGGCGCAGGCCTCGCAGGCCGGTGCGACGGTAAGGAAGCCGGCGAACAGCCGGCCTCCCCCGCAGTTTGGACAGCGCCCGATAAGCCCCCGCAGCAGGGGGTTCGCCGGGAAAGGCGGGCGGATTGTCAGTGGCCGCCCGCGCCGCCGAAGATCACGTAGATGAAGGCGAAGAGGAACAGCCACACCACGTCGACGAAGTGCCAGTACCAGGCGGCCGCTTCGAAACCGAAGTGCTGCTTGGGCGTCATGCCCTTGCCCATCAGGCGCAGCAGGCAGATCGCCAGGAAGATGGTGCCGATCAGCACGTGGAAGCCGTGGAAGCCGGTCGCCATGAAGAAGGACGAGCCGTAGAGGCCGGAGTTCTCCGCGCCCTCGCCGCCGAAGAAGTACTTATGCTCGAGGATGTGGTGGTACTCGTAGGCCTGCACGCAGGTGAAGACGGCGCCCAGAATCACGGTGAGGATCAGGCCGATCTTGGCGGACCTGCGGTCGCCTTGCTGCAGCGCGTGGTGCGCCCAGGTCACGGTGGTGCCTGAGAGCAGCAGGATCAGGGTGTTGACCAAAGGCAGGTTCCAGGCCGGGACCAGTTCGACGCCATGCGGCGGCCAGGTTGCCCAGGCCAGCCGGACTTCTTCGATCGAGGAGAGCGTCCGATGGTGCTGGAACAGCGCCATCTCGAAGAAGACCCAGAACCAGGCCACGAAGAACATGACTTCCGAGGCGATGAACAGAATCATGCCGTAGCGGAGGCCGATGGAAACCACCGGGGTGTGATCACCCTGGTTGGCTTCCTTGGTCACATCACGCCACCAGCCAAACATGGTGTAGAGCACGCCGGCGAGGCCGAGCAGGAAGACCCACAGCGTATGCTGAGGCAGGCCGAACAGGCCCTTCATCCACACCACGCCGCCGATCGCCATGACAGTGGCGAAGAACGAGCCGGCTAGCGGCCAGGGGCTCGGATTGACCAGGTGGTAGTCATGTTTGACGCCTGCGGCCATTTCAGTCGTAACCCCTCAACTATCCCCACAACGGACGCGCGCCCGCAGGGGCGGCTGCGTCCAAGTTTGGGTGACGCTATAGCCCCGGGGCGGGTCCCCCGCCAAGTGGGAATGGGCGCTTGCGGCCCCGTCCGGACAAAGAACCGCCGGCGGACCCGCAAAGGTCCGCCGGCGGCTGGATTTCCGGCGTGGGCGGTCAGCTCAGCGCGGGCTGATCAAGGCCGAGGAGACCCAGCCGCGGTTGCCATTCTCGTCGTCGGCTTCCCACCAGATGCCGTTGCGCTGGCCGGTCGGATAGACGGCGTCGCCCGGGTTGAAGGTGCGGACCTGCTTGGCCGTCGGCGCCGGCGAGGCGCGCATGACGACGATCTGCGTCGCCTTGTAGGCCTGGATGCCGGCGTTCTGCGAGGCCTCGGCACCGGTCGGCGCGTTGCGTTGAAGATAGCCCACCAGGTCGATGAAGGCGTTGAAATAGGCCGCGGTGATGACCTTGCCGATTTCGGTGTTGGAATAGCCGCCGCCGGCGGCCGCGCCGAATCCGCCGGCGCCGTAGCCGCCGCCGCCGACGCCGAAGGAGATGTCGGTCTTCTTGGCCACGCCTTCAGCGACATAGAGTTGCTCGGTGGTGCGAGCGTCGACGAGGGTGATCAGGGCCTGGGCCTCAGCCTTCTTGGTGGAGAGGCCGCCGGCCAGGGCGCCGAAGCCGCCCAGGCGCGAACCGAGGGCGCCGGCCACGGCGCCCAAGGCGTTCCCGCCGGAGTTGGAATTGGAGTTGGCGATGTCGGGGACGATGAAGAAGTCTGCGCCGGCGATCTGGCCGCCGCCAATGTTGGAGCCCCGGCGCAGGCCGCCGGAGGAGGCCAGATCCTGCTCCTGGTTGCGCATCGCCAGGCCGGCGTTGCGATCGACGATGCGCAGGCAGCCCGAGCGGGCGGCGAACAGCTTCAGCAGGGCTTCTGGATTGGAGAGGCCAAGCTCGGTCCACCAGCGGTTTTCCGGCTCCTGCACGGCGGCGCGGCCCAGGGGCCGGTCGCAGCGCGGCAGTTCCGGCGTGGCGGCGTTCTTCGGCGGCTTCTTGTCCATCCCGTACTGGGCGGCGGCCGGCTGGGCCGCGAGCAGGAGGGTCGCCACGCCCATGGCGGCGCCGAGGAACTTATTGATGCGCATGTATGCCTCCCAGAATCCGACGCGCACGCTACGCGGCGGCGCCGTCACGTTCAACATTTGAAGATGAAGCTTCAGTCCGCCGGGGTGGCGAGCGGTTTGCCGGGGTGTGGGACGGCCGGGGCGGGAGCATCGACGGACCGGAAGAAGGTGTAGGAGAGCGTCACCTCGCTCTTGCCCTGGGTCTCGAAGTCATCGGCGTATTTCGGGTCGATGAAGTAGAGCACGGGCATGTCCACGCTCTGGCGCGCGCCGATTGTCTGGTCGGAGAAGCAGAAGCATTCGAGCTTCTGGAAATAGGCGCCGGCCTGTTCGGGCACGACGTTGAAGATCGCCCGGCCCGTCACCGGCTGGTCGGAATTGTTCGTCACCCGGAAGAGCGCGAGCTTGGTCTCGCCCAGCTTGACCGCCTGGGTCGTCTGCTCGGCGGTGAAGGCCCACGGCAGGTCGCGCGTGTTGACGTCGAAGCGGACGGTGACGGCCCGGTCGGCGACCGTCGTCGGCGCGGCGCTGGCCTTTCGCACCGTGCCGTCAAACCCCGTGGCCTGGCAGAAGGCGCGGTAGAGCGGCACGGAGGCGTAGGCCGCGCCGACCATAGCGAGGAAGCCTACGACGCAGACCGCGCCGAGCTTGCGATTGCGCCTGGCGGTCGCCGCCAGGGGGTCGGGTTCAGAAATGGGGGGCTGCGACACCGCTGGCGCCCATCTTCAGTACAGTGACCACAAAGACCAGGATGACGAAGACACCCAGGCCGAGAGCGATGGCGATGTTTCGGCCACGGCGTGCTTTCGCGAAGGCCTCGGGTTCATGTGTCGGGTCGCTCATGGCGGCTTCCTACTCCTTCGGCGGGGGTCAGACCAGCGTGGCGAAGACTTTTGCGCCCGCCAGCTGTTCGCCCAGCAGGGTGGCGAACAGCAGGGTGAGATAGAGGATCGAGAAGGCGAACAGGTTGCGCGCGTCCTTGGCCCCGGCGCGGACGTCATAGAGGCCGTCGTCGTTGCGCTCGCCGGTCTGCTCGCCGGCCTTGCTGCGGAACAGGCGGAAGGCCAGCAGCAGGAAGACCGCTGCGCCGAAGCTCGCGACCGCCAGGTAGGCCAGACCGCCCAGGCCAGTGAAGGCCGGCGCGATGCAGAGCGGGCAGAACAGCAGGGAATAGATCAGGATCTGCCGGCGGGTGTAGGGGGCGCCGCGCACGACGGGCAGCATCGGCACCCCGGCCTTCTTGTAGTCCTCGCTGGTGTAGAGCGAGAGCGCCCAGAAGTGCGGCGGGGTCCACATGAAGATGATGGCGCACAGCAGCCAGGCGTTCAGGGGCGTCGTTCCCGAAGCCGCCGCCCAGCCGATGACCGGAGGCAACGCGCCAGCCAGGCCGCCGATCACGATGTTCTGCGCCGTCGAGCGCTTCAGCCAGATCGTGTAGACGACGCCGTAGAAGAAGATGGTGAAAGCAAGCAGGCCGGCCGCCAGCCAGTTCAGCGCCATGCCCATCAGCATCACCGAGAACAACGACAGCACGACGCCCAGCGCCAGCGAGTCTGCGCCCTGAACCCGGCCGGCGGCGACCGGCCGCGAGCGGGTGCGGCGCATCTGCCGGTCGATGTCGGCGTCGTACCACATGTTCAGCGCGGCCGAGGCGCCTGCGCCCACGGCGATGCAGAGGATGGCGATGGCGCCGAGGATCGGATTGATCGGCGTCCTCGCGCAGACCAGGCCCGTGAGGCCGGTGAAGATCACCAGCGACATGACGCGCGGCTTCATCAGCTGCAGGAAATCCTGCCAGCGGGCGGGGGCGACGACGTCAGGGGCGGTCTCGAGGGCAGGGGTCATGCTCACCAGCATACTCCTTTGAGCCGGACGTGGCGGAAGTTCGCGGCCAAGCTCGATTTCCAAAAGGATGGGGGCGCGGACTGATCAGCCCGCGCCCCCTTGCTCGTCTTGCGGTCGGCGTCCTCGCGGTCGCCTGCCGCCCTAGTGCGCGTCTGGCTTGATGACCGGCAGTTCGTTGAACTGGTGGAACGGCGGCGGCGAGGACAGGGTCCACTCCAGAGTCGTTGCGCCCTCACCCCACGGATTGGCTTCGGCCTTCCGGCGGAAGATCATCGCGTCGAGCAACAACACCAGGAACACCATCACGCCCACCAGAGTAATCGCATAACCGATCGAAGAGACGTGGTTCCAGTAGGTGAAGGCTTCCGGGTAGTCGACGTAACGGCGCGGCATCCCCTGGAGGCCCAGGAAGTGTTGCGGGAAGAAGATCAGGTTCACGCCGACGAAGGTGATCCAGAAGTGCAGAGCGCCCAGCCATTCGCGGTACTTCACGCCGAAGATCTTTTCGAACCAGTAGTAGAAGCCGGCGAAGATCGCGAACACGGCGCCCAGGCTGAGCACATAGTGGAAGTGGGCGACCACATAGTAGGTGTCGTGCAGGCTGTAATCGATGCCGGCGTTCGATAGCACCACGCCGGTCACGCCGCCGACGGTGAACAGGAAGATGAAGCCGATCGCCCACAGCATCGGCGTCTTGAAGTCGATGGAGCCGCCCCACATGGTGGCGATCCAGCTGAACACCTTCACCCCCGTCGGCACCGCGATGACCATGGTGGCCGCCACGAAGTAGGCGCGCAGATTGATGTTCATGCCGACGGTGTACATGTGGTGGGCCCACACGACGAAGCCGATGAAGCCGATCGCGACCATGGCGTAGGCCATGGCGAGGTAGCCGAACACCGGCTTGCGGCTGAAGGTCGAGACGATGTGGCTGACGATACCGAAGCCGGGCAGGATGAGGATGTACACTTCCGGGTGACCGAAGAACCAGAACAGGTGCTGGAACATCACGGGATCGCCGCCGCCGGCAGGATCGAAGAAGTGGGTGTGGAAGTTGCGGTCGGTCAGCAACATGGTGATCGCGCCGGCCAGGACGGGCAGCGAGAGCAGCAGCAGGAACACCGTCACCAGCACCGACCACACAAACAGCGGCATCTTGTGCAGGGTCATGCCCGGCGCCCGCATGTTGAAGATGGTGGTGATGAAGTTGATGGCGCCGAGGATCGAGCTAGCGCCGGCCAGGTGAAGCGATAGGATCGCGCAGTCCATGGCCGGACCGGTGTGGCCAGACGTCGAGAGCGGCGGATAGGCCGTCCAGCCGCCGCCGAAGCCCTTGCCGGGGCCGCCGTCGACACACATCGAGGTGAGCAGCATCACCCAGGCGGCGACGAGCAGCCAGAAGGAGATATTGTTCATCCGCGGGAAGGCCATGTCCGGCGCGCCGATCATCAGCGGGACGAACCAGTTGCCGAACCCGCCGATCATGGCCGGCATGACCATGAAGAAGATCATGATCAGGGCGTGGGCGGTGACCACCGCGTTATAGCCATGCTTGGACGGTTCGATCAGGCCCGTCTGGGCCAGGAACGAGCCGGCCTTGAACACCTGGATCCCCGGTTCAGCCAGTTCCCAGCGGATCAGACCCGACAGAGCGCCGCCGACCAGGCCCGCCATGATGGCGAACAGCAGGTAGAGCGTGCCGATATCCTTGTGGTTCGTGGAGAAGAACCAGCGGGTGAAGAACCCGGGCTTGTGGTCGTGATCGTCATGATGATGACCATCAGCGGAATGTTCGTGCGGGGCGGCGATAGCCATCTTACGCGATCCTAATATCAGTGCGCCGGCTGCGCAGCGGGCGCAGCGGACGTGGGAGCAGGAGTGGCGGGCGCGGGCGCAGCCGGATTTTCCGGCGCGATCGCAGCGGCAGGCGTCGCCAAGGCGCCGGCGTCAGCCGCCGCGGCGGGCGAGACCGGGGCAGGCGTAGCCGAGGCGCCAGCGGGATCGCCGCCCTTGCTGAGCACCCAAGCGTCGAAGTCGGCCTGGGAGACGACGCGCACTTCGATCGGCATGTAGGCGTGGTCGACGCCGCAGAGCTCGCGGCACTGGCCGTAATAGGTGCCGATGCGCTCGGCCTTGAACCAGGTTTCATTCACTCGGCCGGGGACGGCGTCGGTGATGATGCCGAAGGAGGGCACGGCGAAGGCGTGGATCACATCGGCGCCGGTGACCAGAACGCGGACGACCTTGTTCACCGGAACCACCAGGGCTTCGGTCGAGGCGAGGAGGTACGGCTTGCCGGCGGCCTTGGCCTGGTCTTCCGGCAGGACGTTGGCGATGATTTCCGGGACCTTCTGGTCGGGGAGTTCATAGCCCCAGTACCACTGGTAGCCAGTCGCCTTCACCGTGAGGTCCGGCTTGGGCATGTTGTGATAGGCGAAGAGCAGCCGGAACGAGAAGATCGCAATGACCATCAAGATCAGCACCGGGATCAGGGTCCAGGCGATTTCAAGCTTGGTGTTGTGGCTCCAGCGGGCGGGAACCGGATTGGCCCGCTTGTTGAAGCGGAAGACGCAGATGCACAGGAGGACCGCGACGAACACCACGATGGCCGTGATGATCGGCATCAGGATCACATTGTGGAAGAAGATCGCCTCGTGCCGCAGCGGCGAAACGCCCGGCTGCAGGTCGATGGCCCGGTCGGTCGGCTGGCCGATGTTGTCCGCGGCCCACGCGCTGGCGCCCCAGAACGCAAACTGAGCGCCCATGGCGACACCCGCCATCCGCGCTCGCATCCCCTGAAAGCTAGACTTCATGTCCCCTCGGTCTGGTTGGCCGGCCGCGTCTCGCGAAACTTACGATCGCCCCCGCCGACTGCATATGAAGGACGAAAGCTGGACGCCTACGCCTGACCCTGCCCTTCAGCGCGCGTGCATACGCGCAACCTGAAAGCTTGCCAAGGCGCTTGCAGGGGCTGGGAGGCCATTGCCCTCATGCCGCCTCCTGCCGCATTTCATTCGCTCAAACCGCGATCACTCGCCACCTGCGAGCGGCTCGCAAGCTGGAGGGGCCCATGCGCCTGACCACCGACGACGAGGAGGCCATTCGTGCGGAATTCCGCAAGGCGGTGAACATGAGCGCCGCCGAGATCAAGGGGTGGCTGACCACCGACGAGAGCAAGAAGGTCGGCATGACGCGCCGCGGCGAGACCGAGTCCGTGGGACGGCAATCCGCCCGCAGGATCATCGCCATCCTGGACAAGACCGTCCCGGAGTTCGAGGACGTGGACTACGCCCACATGAGAAAGGTCGTCGGCTATTGCCGCCGCCATCTGGCGCAGCGGCCGGCTGGGGAGACTCGCGACACCCGCTGGCGCTGGTCGCTCATGAACTGGGGACACGACCCGCTGAAACGCGACTGAACGGCGGACTTCAGAGACGGGCGCGCACGTCGGCGGCCGCCGCCTCCGCGCCCTCGACCAGCAGGAAGCCGGGAACCCGCCATTTGGCGCCATTGCGGATGGAGAGCTCGAAGAAGGGCTGCGGGAACGGCGGGAGCTTCGCCGCACCGACGGCCTCGATTTCGGAGAGCGCGAAGCTGCGCACCCAGGGGGCGACGAAGATCAGTCGGCCGCCCTCTATATAAAGTCCGCGAAAATCGTGAAGGAAGCCCGAGGCGCCCAGCCCCGCCCAGGCGCGCAACAGGCGCGCCGAGACGATCCAAACCACGATGAAGCCGATCAGGAACAGGCTGAGGGCGCCTGACAGCCCCATGGCCACGAACTGCGCCGTAAACAGGGCCAGCACGCCGAAGTAAGCTAAGCCCGCGACCACCAGCAGCGCAGCGGGGGCGGACTTCAGTTTTGAGATGGTCGTCATGGGTTTCCATTAAGCGCGCAGGTGACGGACGCGCGGCTTCTTCCTATCTTGCAGGGATGAACGCCATCTCGCCCGCCCAATCTACCCTAGAATCCGGCATCCTCGAATCCTGCGGGGTCGACTCCGCCCGCGCCCGCGACATCCTGGGCGAAGCCCTCGCCGGCGCCGATGACGGCGAACTGTTCATCGAACGCTCCGAGAGCGAATCCTTCGTCTTCGACGACGGCCGGCTGAAATCCGCCGCCTATGACGCGACCGAGGGCTTTGGCCTGAGGGTGGTGGCGGGAGAGACCGCCGGCTACGCCCACTCGGGGGAAATCTCGGAGGCGGCCCTGAAGCGGGCCGCCAGTTCCGCGGTCCTGGCCAAGCGTGGCTATTCAGGCGTCGCCGCCGAAGGCCCGCGCGCCACCAACACCCGGCTCTACGGCGAGGATGATCCGCTGGCCTCGCCAGGTTTCTCCGACAAGGTCGCTCTGCTCCAGGAGATCGACGCGTGGGCCCGCGCCCGCGATCCGCGGATCGTCCAGGTGATGGCCTCCTTGGCCGGCGAGCGGCGGATCGTCGAGATTCTGCGCGCCGACGGCCGATTGATCCGCGATGTCCGCCCCCTCGCGCGCATCAATGTTCAGCTCACGGTCGAACGCGATGGCCGCCGCGAGAATGGGTACACGGGCTCCGGGGGCCGCGCCGGCTTTGAAGCCTGGATCACTGAAGACAACTGGAAGGACGCGGTCGAGGAATCGCTCCGCCAGGCGCTGGTGAACCTTGAGGCCGTGCCCTGCCCGGCCGGCGAGATGGACGTGGTGATCGGCCCCGGCTGGAACGGCGTGTTGCTGCACGAAGCCGTCGGCCATGGCCTGGAGGGCGACTTCAACCGCAAGGGCACCTCGGCCTTCTCCGGCCGCATCGGCGAACGGGTGGCCGCCCCCGGTGTCACCGTCTTTGACGACGGCGCGATCGCTGGCCGCCGCGGTTCGCTGACCGTCGACGACGAAGGCACGCCGACCGAGCGCACCGTCCTCATCGAGGACGGCATCCTCGTCGGCTATATGCACGATCGGATGAGCGCGCGCCTGATGGGCCTGGCCCCCACGGGCAACGGCCGCCGCCAATCCTATGCGCACATGCCCATGCCGCGGATGACCAACACCGGCATGCTGGGCGGCGACGTTCCCCGCGCCGAGATGATCGCTTCGACCAAGCACGGCCTCTATTGCGCCAGCTTCGGCGGCGGCCAGGTGGACATCACCAACGGTAAGTTCGTCTTCCAGTGCACCGAGGCCTACCTCATTGAGGATGGCAAGGTGACGACACCGGTGAAGGGTGCGACCCTGATCGGCGACGGCCCCACGGCGCTGACTCGCGTCACCATGATCGGCGACGACTTCTGCTTCGATCCCGGCATCGGCGTCTGCGGCAAGTCCGGCCAGGGCGTGCCGGTGGGCGTCGGCCAGCCGTCGCTGAAGCTGACCGGCCTGACGGTGGGCGGCACGAGCCTCTAAAGGGGCCAAGCGGGCGGTGATTTAATCAAGCTTACCGGCTTGTAACTGGCGTATCGGCGGTCTCTCGCGCACCCCTGGCGGCGGGAGACTGTTGCGCATGCCGCTTATTCCACTCTACGCCCCGCCACCGGCGCCGGTGGTCGCCGCGCCGCAGACGGGGTTGATCGCCTACCCCCCGGTGTTCTTCGCCAGTTCCGGCGCCGCCAACGCCTTTGAGATGCTGCTGCGGCTGCCCGGCTTCGTCATCGACGGCGGCGAGCAGGTGCGCGGCTTCGGCGGTGCGGCGGGCAATGTGCTGATCGATGGCCGCAGGCCCTCCACCAAGAGCGACGACATAGAGGAGGTGCTGCGCCGCATTCCGGCGGGCAAGGTCGAGCGGGTGGAGCTGATCCGCGGCGGCGCGCCGGGCGTCGACATGCAGGGCAAGTCGGTGGTGGTGAACGTGGTGCGCAAGGCCGGCGGCGGACGACGCGGCCTGGTGGCCATGGCCAACGGCGTGGTCGTGAAGGACGGCCGGTCGATCCCGAGCTATCGCCTGGAAGCGTCCGGCGACCAGGATGGCCGCACCTGGGAAGCGAGCCTGCGCCAAGGGCGCGGCATCGACGACGGCGCGGGCGGCGGGCCCGGCGTGCGGACCGATGCCGCAGGTCGCGTGCTGAGCCGGTCCGACATCCGCTCTCAGGGGGATGGCTGGCAGACCACAGCCACAGCCGCCTATGAGCTGCCCGTCGCGGGCGGCCGGTTCCGGATCAATGGGCGACTGTTCACGGATCGCTTCCGTACCGACGAAACGCAGACCTTCACTGTTCCGACAGCGGGATTCCAGCAGTCGCGCTCACGCTCGCCGGAAACCGAGGCCGAACTCGGCGGCCGCTTTGTCCGAAGCGTCGGGTCGAAGTCTGAGATTGAGCTTATCGGCCTGCGCCAGACCGAGGACGAGGCTTATCGAGAAAGCTTCGCCCCGCCGGTGGGTCCGAGCTCGGAGTTCGGGGTCCAGCAGCGGTCATCGGAAAGCGTCGGCCGGGTCATCCTGCGCGTCCGGCGTTCCGAGCAGCTGTCCTGGGAGGCCGGCGGCGAGGCGGCGCTTAACAAGCTCAATTCCGCCACCCGGTTCTCAGAGAACGGCGCGGCGATTCCGCTGCCAGCGGCCGACGTCCAGGTGCGGGAAAAGCGCGCCGAGGCCTTTGTCAACGTCACCTGGCGGCCCTCGCCGAAGTTCCAGGTGGAGGGTTCGCTGAAGCAGGAGGCCTCGAAGATCAGTTCGGACGGCGATGTGGCGCTGGCTAAGGCGCTGGCCTTCACCAAGCCCCGCCTGGCGGTCAGCTGGACGCCGAAGGACGGCTCCCAGGTGCGCCTACGGTTGGAGCGGATCGTCGGCCAACTGGACTTCGACGCCTTCGTCGCCGAGGCCGCGCTGAACCAGGGGCAGGTCACGGCCGGCAACCCGGACCTGAACCCGGAGACCGCCTGGGTGGCGGAGGCCGCCTTCGAGCGCCGCCTGAGTTGGGGCGCGACGGGAGTCGTCACCCTGCGCCACTTCCGGCTGAGCAATGTCGTCGATGTCGGTCCGGTGTTCAGTGGTGACGGCTCGGTCTTCGACAATCCGGCGAACATCGGGCCCGGGACCAAGGCGGAGCTTCAGGCGACGATCACCCTGCCCTTCGACCGCCTGCCGATCCGCATCCTGCGGGTGAAGGGCGCGCAGTTGCGGGGCGACACGACCTGGCGGCGCTCGCGCGTCACTGATCCCACCACCGGCGAGATGCGCACCATCTCCGGGCTGCGGCACCTGGAGTGGGAGGCCCACTTCACCCACGACCTGCCGCAGTGGAAACTGACCTGGGGCGTCGACGCCTTCGGCGCCTGGCGCGAGGCCTATTTCAGGTCGAGCAATAAGGAGCTGGTGAAGCTTCGCACCTATGTCACCGGCTTTGTCGAATACCGGCCGAAGCCCAACCTGCAGTTGCGCGCCGAACTGCAGAATGCGACGTCGCGCGGCCTGCGGGTCACCCGCTATCTCTACGACGGCCCGCGTGGCGCAGCCCCGCTGGCGGCCATCAACGACCGCCACCTGCAGTTCGGACCGATGGTCTGGTTCCGGGTACGGCGCACCTTTGGCTAGTGGGCGTCGTCCCAGTTGGCGGCGGCGCGGGCTTCGACAATCAGGGGCACGCTGAGCGCCACCGCCGGTTCGGCCGCGCGCTCCATGACCGCCTTGGCGACGGCGATCAGACTTTCGGCCTCGGCCTCAGGCGCCTCGAACACCAGTTCGTCGTGCACCTGCAGCAGCATGCGGCCCTTCAGTCCTGCGTCGAGCAGGGCCTGGGGCATGCGCGCCATGGCGCGGCGGATCACGTCCGCGGCCGCCCCCTGGATCGGGGCGTTGATGGCGGCGCGGTCGGCGAAGCTGCGCTCGGCCTGGCTCTTGCCGCGGACGGCGGGGATGTGGATTTTCCGGCCGAAGATGGTGGTGACGAAGGCTTCGGCGCGGACCTGCTGCTGCATCCGCTCCATGTAGGTCTTGATGCCGGGGAAGCGCTCAAAATAGGTGCGGATATACGCCCCCGCCTCGTCCCGCGGGATCGACAGCTGGTTGGCCAGGCCGAAGGCCGAGATCCCGTAGACGATGCCGAAGTTGATCGCCTTGGCGCGCCGCCGCGTCTCCGCGGGCATGCCTTCGACCGGCACGCCGAACATCTCCGACGCCGTCATGGCGTGGATGTCCAGGCCCTCGGCGAAGGCGCGCTTCAGCTGCGGGATGTCGCCGATGTGGGCGAGCAGGCGCAGCTCGATCTGGCTATAGTCTGCGCTGATCAGCACATGACCCGGTTCGGCGATGAAGGCCTTGCGGATCTTGCGGCCTTCCTCGGTGCGGATCGGGATGTTCTGCAGGTTCGGATCGGTGGAGGCGAGACGGCCCGTGGAGGCCGCCGCCATGGAGTAGGAGGTGTGGACCCGGCCGGTCTTCGGGTCGATGGCGGCCACGAGGTTGTCCGTATAGGTGCCCTTCAGCTTCGACAGCTGGCGCCAGTCCAGGAGCGTGCGAGGCAGGGCGTGACCCTGGGCGGCGAGATCCTCCAGCACCGAGGCGTCGGTCGAGACCGCGCCGCCGCCGGTGGTCTTGCCGGTCGACAGGCCCATCTCCTTGTAGAGCACGTCGCCGATCTGTTTCGGGCTGCCCAGGTTGAAGGCGCGGCCAGCCAAGGCGTGAGCCTGGACCTCCAGCTCGGCCATGCGCACGGCGAAATCGTTGGAGAGCTCCCGCAGACGCTCAGGATCGACCTTGACGCCCGCTAGCTCCATCTTGGCCAGCACCGCCGGCAAAGGGCGCTCGAGGGTCTCGTAGACCGTGGCCATCCGCTCGTGGACCAGGCGAGGCCGCAGATGCTCGTAGAGCCGTAGCGTCACATCGGCGTCCTCCGCCGCGTAGCAGGTCGCCGGCTGAAGCTCGATGTGCTTGAAACTCTTCTGCGTCTTGCCCGAGCCGGCGACGTGTTTGAAGGCGATCGGCTCATGGCCCAGCCACAACTTGGACAACTCGTCCATGCCGTGGCCGTGCAAGCCGCCTTCCAGGACGTAGCTCAGGAGCATGGTGTCCTCGATGGGAAACACCTCGATCCCGTAGCGGGATAGGACCGCCATGTCGTACTTGGCGTTCTGCGCCACCTTGAGGACGCCGGGGTCCTCGAGCAACGGCTTCAGGCGTGCGATCACCATCTCCAGCGGCAGCTGGTTGAAGTCGCCCTCCCCGTCCAGCATCAGGCCGCCGGCCTGTTCGGAACAGTGGCCGACGGGGATGTAGCAGGCCTCGCCGGGCGCCGTAGCCAGGGACACGCCGCAAAGCCCAGCGCTGGACGAGGACAAGGCGTCGGTCTCGGTGTCGAAGGCGATCAGGCCGACGGACTTGGCCTTGGCGATCCAAGCGTCCAGCGTCGCCTCGTCACGCACGCAGACGTAGGCGTTGACGTCGATGGCGCCGTGTTGCGGCGCGCTGGGCGCCTTGACGTCCGGCGCGGCCGTCGTGGCCGGTCCGCCCCCGGCGAAGGCGTCTTGGACGCGCCGCGTCAGGGTGCGGAACTCCATCAATTCCAGGAAGTCGACAAGGGTCTTTGGGTCCGGCTCCTCGACACCCAGCTCGTCGATCGGGCACGGCAGCGGCGTATCGCAGTCGAGCTTCACGAGTTCGCGCGACATGCGGATCTGGGCGGCGTACTCGATCAACGTCTCGCGGCGCTTCTGCTGCTTCACCTCGCCGGCGCGGGCCAACACGCTGTCGAGATCGCCATATTCGGTGATGAGGGCGGCGGCGGTCTTGATGCCGATGCCTGGCGCGCCCGGGACGTTATCGACGCTGTCGCCGCAGAGCGCCTGGACGTCGACCACCTTGTCCGGCGTCACGCCGAACTTCTCAAACACCTCGGCGGGGCCGATGCGCAGGTTCTTCATGGTGTCCAGCATCGAGACCTTGTCGTCGACGAGTTGCATCAGATCCTTGTCGGACGAGACGATCACCACCTCACCGCCGAGGTCGCGGACCTTGCAGGCGTAGGCCGCGATCAGGTCGTCGGCCTCGTAGCCGGCCAGCTCGATGCAGGGCACGCCAAAGGCCCGCGTCGCCTCGCGCACCAGGGCGAACTGCGGGATCAGGTCTTCCGGCGGCGGCGGGCGGTGGGCCTTGTATTGGTCGTAGATCTTGTTGCGGAAAGTCTTCTCGGAATGGTCGAAGATCACCGCCAGGTGGGTCGGCGCGTCATCCGCCGCCTTCATATCGGCCAGCAGCTTCCAGATCATGTTGGAGAAGCCGGCGACCGCGCCCACCGGGGTTCCGTCGCTCTTGCGGGTGAGCGGCGGCAGGGCGTGGTAGGCGCGGAACAGGTAGCCCGAGCCATCCACCAGATAGAGCCGCATCGCCGGGCCGTCCTGGGTCGGCTCGCGCGGGAGATCAGGCAGGGGGGCTTCGAGGATGTCGGTCATGGGCGAAAGATAGGATGAGCGCTCCAGGACGTCATCCGCGGATATGAATTATATCCGGGTATAATTGACAGCATATGCCCGACGCGGCATTAGAGCGCTCATGACCGACACCCTGACCCTTTTCGAAGGCCGCGTGCGTCTGCGCACCGGCCCTCTGCATGAAATCGCCCTGGCCGCCCTGGAGGCGCAGACCCGCACGGGCCAGGCGCAGATCTTCGTCTTCGACGACGTCACCGGCAGCGCCATCGACCTTGATCTGTCCGGCGCCGCCCAGGCGGTCGTCGATCGCTACGGTCCAGAGCCGAAAGGCCGCGGGCGACCGAAGCTGGGCGTCGCCGCGCGCGAGGTGACCCTGCTGCCCCGGCACTGGGAGTGGCTCGCGACGCAACCAGGCGGCGCCTCGGTCACCCTGCGCAAGCTGGTGGAGCAAGCGCGCCGCGACGACACAGGCCAGCGCCGCGCCAGGCTGGACGCCGCCTATCGCTTCGGATCAGCCATGGCCGGAGATCTTGCAGGGTTCGAGGACGCCGTGCGCGCGCTCTACGCCGGCGACCGTGAAGGGTTCGACGCGCGGATCGCGGCCTGGCCGGCCGATGTCGCCGGCCACATGCGGCGGCTCGCCTACGGCGACTGAAACCGGCTATGACGGCGCGTGACCCGCACGGCCATCACCCGCCTCGGCCTGACCGACTTCCGCTCCTATGACCGCGCGGAGATCGCCCTTGATGGCCGCCCTGTCTACCTCGTCGGCCCGAACGGGGCCGGCAAGACCAACCTGCTTGAGGCGGTCAGCTTCCTGATTCCCGGCCGCGGCCTGCGCGCCGCAAGCCTGGCCGAAGTCGGCCTCCGCGCGCCGGGCGAACCCCTGGGCCGCGCTTGGGCGGTGTCGGCCACCTTGAGCAGCGGCGAGGAAGAGACCCACCTCGGGACGGGCGTCGACCAGCCCGGCGCGTCGCGGCGTCTGGTGCGGCTGGAAGGGGAACCCGTCCCGCCGGGCCGGCTCGCTGAACTGGTCCGCCAGGTCTGGCTGACGCCGGCCCAGGACCGGCTGTTCCTGGAAGGCGCCGCCGAGCGCCGCAAGTTCTTCGACCGCCTGGTCTTCGCCGACGCGCCGATCCACGCAGCCCATGTGGGCGCCTATGAGAAGGCCATGCGCGAGCGGTTGAAGCTGCTCACCGACGGCCCGCCCGACACAGCCTGGCTGGACGCGCTGGAGGCCCGGATGGCCGAGGCCGGGGCGCTCATGGCCCTGTCGCGCGCACGCACGCTCAGCGCCCTGCAGGCCGAGATCGACAGCCGTGGCGAACGGCCCTTTCCGCAGGCGAAACTCTCCCTGTCCGGCGCCTGGGAGCAGATGGCCGCCGAGGACGCCTCCCCCGACCAGATCGGCGAGGCCCTGGTCCGCGCGCTCGCCGTCGCCCGCGACCGCGACGCCGCAGCCGGACGCTCGCTCACCGGGCCGCATCGCGGGGACCTGGCCGTCATCCACTTGGAAAAGGACCGCCCCGCCGCCGAATGCTCCACCGGCGAACAGAAGGCGCTAATCCTCAACCTCGTCCTGGCCCAGGCCGCCCGCCTGGCCCGCAGCTCAGGCCCCGCCCCAATCCTCCTGCTCGACGAAGTCGCCGCCCACCTCGACGCCCGGCGCAGGGTCGCCCTCTTCGACGAGATCGAAGCGGTGGGCCTGCAGGCGTTCCTCACCGGCACCGATGCGCACCTCTTCGAGGGGCTGGAAGGCCGGGCTCAAGGCCTAGCGGTGGAGGGGTCGGGAATCTCAGGGCGCGGATAAGACGGGTGGGCGATGGACGACCCTGAGCCCCAAAACCGTGCGCCAACGCTTCACGAAACCTATATAGTCATTGAAGATTCGACCGATTTTATCGGTCGCCGCCGCGCGGGCTGGACAGCCTGCCAGCACATCGGAAATTTGATGAGCGAAGACAAAGACATCTCAGCCGCTGACGCCGCCGCCAACGCCTATGGCGCGGAATCGATCAAGGTTCTGAAGGGCCTCGACGCGGTGCGCAAGCGGCCGGGCATGTACATCGGCGACACCGATGACGGCTCTGGCCTGCACCACATGGTCTATGAGGTGGTCGATAACGCCATCGACGAGACCCTGGCGGGGCACGCCACTCGGGTCGAGGTCATCCTGAATGCGGACGGTTCGTGCACCGTCACCGACGACGGCCGCGGCATTCCCACCGACATCCACGAGGGCGAAGGCGTCTCGGCGGCCGAGGTCATCATGACTCAGCTGCACGCCGGCGGTAAGTTCGACCAGAACTCCTACAAGGTCTCCGGCGGCCTCCATGGCGTGGGCGTCTCGGTGGTGAACGCGCTCTCGGACTTCCTGAAGCTGAAGGTCCACCGCGGCGGCCAGGCCCACGAGATGGAGTTCCGCCGCGGCGACGCGGTCTCGCCGCTGAAGATCACCGGCAAGTCGCCCCTGCGGGAGAACGGCGAGCCGTTGACCGGCACGGAGGTCACCTTCCTGCCGTCGCTGGAAACCTTCGCCTTCATCGAGTTCGACCTGAAGACGCTTGAGCACCGCCTGCGGGAGCTGGCCTTCCTCAACTCCGGCGTAACCATCTGGCTGAAGGATCAGCGCGGCGCCGAGCCGACCGAAGAGGTCATGCACTACGACGGCGGCATCGAGGCTTTCGTCCGTCACCTCGACAAGGCCAAGACGCCTCTGATCAAGACGCCCATCGTCGTGCGCGGCAAACGCGAAAACGTCGAGCTGGACCTCGCGCTCTGGTGGAACGACAGCTACCACGAGAACGTCCTCACCTTCACGAACAACATCCCGCAGCGGGATGGCGGCACCCACCTGGCGGCCTTCCGCTCGGCGCTGACGCGGATCATCACCGGCTATGCGGAGAGCTCCGGCACGGCCAAGCGCGAGAAGGTCACGGTCTCAGGCGAAGACGCCCGCGAGGGCCTGACCTGCGTGGTCTCGGTCAAGGTGCCGGACCCGAAGTTCTCGTCCCAAACCAAAGACAAGCTGGTTTCCTCCGAAGTGCGCCCGGCCGTCGAAGCCCTGGTCACCGAAGGCATCGCCACCTGGTTTGAAGAGCATCCGGCCGAGGCGCGCCTGATCGTCCAGAAGATCGCCGAGGCCGCCGCGGCTCGCGACGCCGCCCGCAAGGCGCGTGAACTGACGCGGCGCAAGTCGGCGCTCGACATCACGTCCCTGCCCGGGAAGCTCGCCGACTGTTCGGAGAAGGACCCGGCCAAGTCGGAGGTCTTCCTGGTGGAGGGCGACTCCGCCGGCGGTTCGGCCAAGCAGGCGCGCAACCGCGAGAACCAGGCGATCCTGCCGTTGCGCGGCAAGATCCTGAACGTCGAGCGCGCCCGGTTCGACAAGATGTTGTCGTCCGAGCAGATCGGCACCCTGATCACGGCGCTGGGCGCCGGCATCGGCCGCGACGACTTCGATATCGAGAAGATCCGCTACCACAAGATCATCATCATGACGGACGCCGACGTCGACGGCGCCCACATCCGGACCCTGCTGCTCACCTTCTTCTATCGGCAGATGCCGCAGGTGATCGAGCGCGGCTATCTCTATATCGCCCAGCCGCCGCTCTATAAGGCGACCAAGGGCAAGTCCTCGCGCTACCTGAAGGACGACGGCGAGCTCGAGGTCTACCTGATCGACGAGGGCGTCGATGGCGCGGTTCTCACGCTGTCGAACGGCGAACAGTTGTCTGGCAAGGACCTCCTGGCGATGGTCCAGACGGCCCGCGGCGCCAAGGCCAATATCGAGCGCTTGGCCGCCCGCGCCCCTGCCTTCGCCATCGAACAGACGGCCCTTTCGGGTCTGATCGGCGGCTCGGATGATCTGGCCGCCGCCGCCGCGCGCCTGGATCTCTACGCCGAGGAAGGCGACGGGGCCTGGTCAGGCGAAAAGGTCGCTGGCGTCGGTTTCGCCTTCAGCCGCGTGCGCCGGGGCGTGTCGGAACGCATCGTGCTGGACGAACAGCTCCTGCAGGCGGCCGATGCGCGACGGTTGGCCGAACGGTCGCTGGAGCTGGCGGAAATCTTCGCCAAGCCGGCGGTCTACGCACGGCGCGATCGCTCGGCCACCGTGCGCGGCCCAGTCGACCTGGTGAACGCGGTGATGGACAACGGCCGCCGCGGCCTGTCGGTCCAGCGCTACAAGGGCCTGGGCGAGATGAACGCCGACCAGCTGTGGGAGACCACCCTGGATGTCGAGGCCCGCACGCTTCTGCAGGTCAGGGTCGCCCACGCCGACGACGCCGACGGCATGTTCACGCGACTCATGGGCGACCTGGTCGAGCCCCGCCGCGAGTTCATCCAGGAAAACGCCCTGGACGCCGAGGTTGACGTCTAGGGCTACAAGCGAGGCGACCCGTCTTCGCCAGGCTGCGACATCCGCCAGGTCTCGTAGAACCAACCGATACGCTCTTCATGCGCCGAGAGCAGGGCGATCGGCGGCGGGATGTTGCGCGCGTTGGTCTGCTGGCGCTCGCAGGCGATGTGGTCTTCCTCGTTGACCCGGCGCGCCACACGCTCGAACAGCCAGGCGACGATACGGTCTGTCGTACGAGGAGACTGCGGCGCCAGCAGGGGTTCGGCGCCGGCGCGCCAGGGCGTCCGAAAATAGTGGGCGCGCCATTTGGTCTCGGCGGGACCGACTGGCTCGAAGTGCTGAAGCAGGACGTACCAGTAGGGGCCCAGCCGAAGAAGCCCGATGGCCACGTTGGGAAAGAGATTGAAGAGCTTGTAGCGGACGGGTTGATAGACGCCCGCGACGCAGTCCGCCAACATCGCGGCCTGCGTTTCCTGCTGCCCTTCGGTATGGGCGCTGTGCGCGCCGAACCGCCAATAGTCGAACTCGTCGCGACGACTGAACCGCTTGCGGCCGTGAATGGCGGGCAAGTGAGAGTCGTCGAGGGTGATGTTGATCATCAGCTTCCAGTTCGCCTCGACGATCCGGCCATAGGTGCGGACGGCGGGGGCGTCCGAGAACTGACAGATCGTCTCCAGCATTGGAAAGGCGTCGCCGAGAAAGGCTTCCAAGCCGCCGCTCAGCGGCCCCGCCGGCGCCTGGTGCGCGAAGCGTCCGAAAACGAGGCCCCCGCAGCAGGCCACCTCGAGTTCGGCGAGGCCGGCGTGGAGCTCTTCCGCCGAGCATCCGAAGGCCTCTTGCGCGATCGGCACGCCCACGACCCGGCCATCAGCGTTATAGCGCCAAAGATGAAAGCCGCAGATGACGGCGCCGCGCCCCTTGCCGCCGAGCCTCAGCGGGAAGCCCCGGTGGGCGCAGACGTTCTCGAAGCCTCGGAGGGTCCCGCCGAACCGTTGGACGAAAACGGCGCGGCCGCCAATCTGGCCGGTGATCCAGGCGTCGTCTTCCTTCAGATCGCTGGTGAGGCCGAGAAACGTCCAGACTCCGGCGAGCTTCGCCTGCTCGTCGACGAAGGCGCCCTCCTCGACCAAGGTGCGCGTCCAGATGTCCATGCCGCGAATAGCGTCGCAACCGCGAGCCATAGGCAAGAACTTAACAGCGCACCAACGGCCTTTCGCCCGGCTTGGCGTCCCTTGAGCGTCTCAAAGCAGCTTTCGCAGCATCACGACTCAAGGCCCGACCGTGGCGGTGCGCCAGGAGACTGATCATAAGGGGGCCGGCCTCTTTTCACGGCGGTGGTCAAGACCGTCTTGGCGTTCCCCACCTTCGGGCCGCCCGGGCTTCACGCTCGGCGGAGGCCACGCCGCGGAACGCGGCGCGCCAGCTAATTCCATGTGGCGTCCCCGCACGGTATTTCGCCATCGCCCGCCGGAGCGTCACAGAACCAAACCGCAAGATATCGCCACTCGCCCGGCAGGCTTATGCGTCAAGATGGGTGTCGGGTCGACGACGAACGCAGGGGACGCTTCCAATGGCCGCTAAGATTTTCCATCTGGGCTGGGCGCATGGTGTGGCTGCAGCCGCACTGATGTTCAGCTCCGCGGCCCTGGCGCAATCCTCCGCGGCCCTTGATGAGATCGTCGTCACCGCCCAGAAGCGGACGGAAAACATCAATGACGTGCCGGTCTCGGTGACCGCCGTCGCCGGCGAGAAGCTGGACGTCGACTTCAACAACCTGACCGGCTTCGTCAACGACCCCGCGACCTGGGGCGTCGAGCTGAAGGCCCGGTTCTAGCCGAGGCGCTTGCGCAGGATCGCAAACTCCAGGCCCGGCGTCTGCGCCACGCCGGGCGGCAGCTGATCGTAGACGAAGGGCGCAGTCTCCGTCGTCACGCGGTAACCGCGCCGGACGTACCAGGCGATGAGCTCGCTGCGGATCGAGACGACGCTGAGTTCGGCGACCGTTGCGCCATGGGCCAGACCATAGGCCTCGGCGCCTGTCAGCAGCGTGCGGCCGGCGCCCCTGGCCTGGAGATCGGGCCTAACCGCCAGCAAGCCGACCAACAGGGTGTTTTTGCGCGTCTCCAGCCGCACGCAGCCAATCACAGCGCCATCCTCCACCGCGCTGAGGATCGTCTTGTCGGCACTGGCGAGATCAGCGGCCAGGTCCGCCTGGGCGATGCGGTCGCCGAAGACCACGCCGTGTTCGGTGGTCCAGCCGCCCAGCTCACGATAGGCGGCGTTCACCAGACGAACGATCGCCGGCAGATCGCCAGCCGTGCTGGGTCGGATAGCGATCATGCGAAGTCCCGCACGACCTTCAGCACCGCCTCCCCATAGCGGGCGAGCTTGCCCTCGCCGACGCCGCCGATGCCGGCCAGCGCCGCGCGCGACTGCGGCTTCAGGCGCGCGATCTCGGTCAGGGTGCGATCGTGGAAGATCACATAGGGCGGGAGGTGCTGGGCGCGGGCCTCGGCCGAACGCCAGGCCCGGAGGCCTTCGAACAGGGGTTGGGCGTCGCCGCCGACCGACACCGGCTCGCGGGTCTTACGCGCCTTCCGCGCGACCTTCTCGTCGTCAGCCGCCACGGCGCGCAGCAGGACGCGGCGCTCGCCACGATAGACCGCCCGCACCTGGTCTGCGTCGCCCAGGCCAACGAGGGGCCGGCCGTCGTTCGGATCTTCCTTCAACAGGCCCTCGAACAGCAGTTGCTCGGTCAGGTCGCGCCACGCTTGCTGGCTGAGGTTCTGACCGACGCCGAAGGTCGACAGGCCGGATTCCCAGTCGCTCGGATCCTTGGTCTTACCCAGCAGGTGGTCGACCAGCCGGCCGCGGCCAAAGCGGCCGTTCAGGCGTTGGGCCGCCGAGAGCGCCTTTTGCGCAGCTTCCGTGGCGTCAAAGGCGTCGGGCGGCGAGACACAAAGGTCGCACTGTCCACAGGGCTCGACACCCTCCTCGCCGAAGTAGCGGCGCACGGCGGCGGCGCGGCAGCTGGTCCCATCCAGCAGGGCGTAGAGCTGGCGAACCTTGCGGGCCTGGACCTGCTTGACGCTCTCATCGACCTCGCGCTCGCCGGAGCGGCGCAGCGCCCAGGCCATGTCCGCGGCCCCGTAAAGCGTGATGCCCTCGGCAGGCTCGCCGTCGCGACCGGCCCGGCCGATCTCCTGCCAGTAGGCCTCGATGGCCGCCGGCGGATCGGCGTGGATGACGAAGCGGACATCAGGCTTGTCGACCCCCATGCCGAAAGCGATGGTCGCCACCATCACCGCCTCCTCGGCCTCCAGGAAGGTTTCCAGGCGTTCGGCCCGTATCCGCCGGTCGAGGCCGGCGTGATAGGCCAGCGCCGGAACGCCCGCCTCGCGGAGCGCTTCGGCCAGCTTGTCGACCCCATCGCGGGAGCCCGCATAGACGACGCCGGAACGGCCGGCGCGCGCCTTGACCAGGTCGACGACCCGCTGGCGTCCAGTTCCGCGTTTCCGTTCAGCCGATAGGATCAGTTCGGGCCGGGCGAAGCTGGCGACAAACTCGGCGCTGTCCTGCAGGCGCAGCTCGTTGCGGATGTCGATGCGGGTCCGCGCGTCGGCGGTCGCCGTCACCGCCAGCCGCGGAACGTGGGGGAAAAGATCGGCGAGCCGGCCCAGCATGCGGTACTCGGGCCGGAAGTCATGCCCCCACTGGCTGACGCAGTGGGCCTCGTCGATGGCGATGAGGGCGAGCGGGATCTGCGCCAGACGTTCCAGCATCCAGGGCTGCATCAGCCCCTCCGGCGAAATGTAGAGTAACTCCAGTTCGCACGCATCTATACGCCGCCAGGTCTCGGCGCGCTCGGCGGGCTCGATATGGGAATCGAGCCTCGCGGCGGCGACCCCCGCCTGCTGGAGCGCAGCGACCTGGTCGGTCATCAGGGCGATCAGGGGCGAAACGACCAAGCCAAGTCCCGGCCGCATCAGGCTGGGGATCTGGTAGCAGAGACTCTTGCCGCCGCCCGTAGGCAGGACGGCCATGGCGCTGTTCCCCGCCAGGACCTCGGCGATGACGTCGGCCTGCAGACCGCGGAAATCGGCATGACCGAAGATGCGCCGCAGAAGCTCGCGGGCCCGGCCCAGCACGGGGGCTGGCGAGGCGGGATCCGGGTCTGGAAGGTCGGCGTGGCTGAGGGCCGGGCTCATCGCCCCCTTATGCCTGTGAGTCGCCGTGAGAACTAACCACGGACACTCAACCATGCGTGCGAAAAATCACGGTACTTAAGCGACACTGTAGCGGAAAACTTTCGCGGCGGCGGCGTTAACCTTGCTGAACGAAAACTGAAACCCCAAATCCGCCGCACCATGAACAAGGTCTTTATCGCCGCCGCCCTCGCCCTGGCTGTGTCTCTGGGCTTCATTCTGCCGACGCCGAATGGCGCGACGCAGGATACGCCTTCGCATTCGCGTTTCGCCCTGTTGGAACTGCGCCGCTAACCAGCGGGCTGCCCAGCAGCATCGGCGGGCCTGGTCGCACAGCCGACAAGCAATCGACCCTCGTATTCCACTTCCGCCGACATGGCGTAGGTGCGATCGCTCATGCCATCTGAGCACTCGCCGACGCGGATCGTCGCCGTAAGCGGGCCGCCAGACTCCGCCTTGGCGCGCCAGATGGCCCGTCCCGCCTGAATTTCGGCGCCCGGCGCCGTTGCGACGACCACCGGGGAATCGGGCCGACTGAACACAAGTTGCGTCCCGCCTCTCAACTTCAGATTCCAGAAGGGCTCTGTGCCGATCAGGTCGAAATCACCGCTGAAGTCGCTGATTGGCGCCGAAGCCGGTGGCGGGGCCGTCTCCTCCAGGCTCTTCGGCGCAGGCGAAGGGATCGCCGGCTTGCACCCCCAAAGGCTGAGGACGACGAGCACCGGCAAGATCACGCAACGAGCAAACATCTGCATTCCCCTAGGACAGTTAAGGTTAACGCATTTCGCGGAAGCGCGCGCCGAGATTAGGCTGGCGGAGTGAGTCGGCCCTTCACCTTCTATGAGTTCTTCGCAGGCGGCGGCATGGCGCGCCTGGGCCTGGGCGAGGGCTGGTCCTGCCTGTTCGCCAACGACTTCGATCCGGTCAAGGCCGCCGCCTACCGCGCCAACCATGAGGCCGCCGATTTCCATCAGGGCGATGTGTGGGCCCTGTGCGCGGACGACCTGCCCGGCGCCGCCGATCTGGCCTGGGCGTCCAGCCCCTGCCAGGACTTCAGCCTGGCCGGCGCGCGCGCGGGCCTCGCCGGCGGGCGGTCGTCCGCCTTCTTCGGCTTCTGGCGGTTGGTGCAGGGCCTGGGCGCGCGCCGCCCGCGGGTCATCGTCATCGAAAACGTCGTGGGCCTCCTGAGTTCGCACGCCGGCGCGGATTTCACCGCCTTGGGCGAGGCGCTGGCGGCGGAGGGCTATGTTTTCGGCGCGCTCGAGATCGACGCCGCGCGCTTCCTGCCGCAATCGCGCCCGAGGGTCTTCGTGGTTGCGGTCCAGGGTCCGCCGTCGCCTGACCTTGTGGGGGACAGCCCTTTCCATACACGCGCCGTACGCGAGGCCCACGCCCGATTGCCTGACGCGCTGAAAGCCCGCTGGGCCTGGTGGCGACTGGCCGCGCCGGACGCCCGCAACCTCGACCTGGCCGCCATCCTCGAGGATGACGCCGATGTGGCCTGGCATCCCCCTGCGCGCACCAGCCACTGGCTGTCCTTGATGGCGCCGCTGCACCGCCAGCGTCTTGCCGCCGCCGCCCTCGCTCCTGGTCGAACGGTCGGCGCGGTCTTCCGTCGGACCCGGGAAGTCGCCGGCCAGCGCGTGCAGCGCGCCGAGGTTCGGCTCGACGGCCTGGCCGGGTGCCTGCGCACGCCGCGCGGCGGCTCGTCGCGCCAGGCGATCTGCATCGTTGAGGCGGGCGAGATCCGCACGCGCCTGCTGAGCGGTCGCGAGGCCGCGCGCCTCATGGGTCTGCCCGACAGCTACCGACTGCCCAAGGCCGTCACCGCCGCGCTCCATGTCGCAGGCGACGGGGTCGCCGCGCCCGTTGTGCGCCACCTGGCCGAACGCCTGCTGGAGCCGCTGCTGGCGGAGCGCTGTTTGATCGCGGCCGCGTAGGGCCGGATCGCCCGAGGCCGTCTTTCAAATCCTATCGGATGGATTAGGTTTAGGGCCGACAACCGGACAGGATGCGCCCCTATGGATTCCACCCCCGACCATGCCTACGACGCCGCTCGCCTGACGCGCGCCGGCCGCGGCAAAATCTATGATTCGATCGTCGACACCATCGGCGACACCCCCCTGGTGCGCCTGCCGCGCCTGACAGAGGCTTTCAAACCGAAGGGCGAGGTGGTCGCAAAGCTTGAGTTCTTCAATCCGATCGGCTCGGTGAAGGATCGCATCGGCGTCGCCATGATCGAGTATCTTGAGGCCCAGGGCGTGCTGAAGCCGGGCGGCGTGATCGTCGAGCCGACCAGCGGCAATACCGGCATCGCGCTGGCTTTCGTGGCCGCCGCCAAGGGCTACAAGATCACCCTGGTGATGCCTGAGAGCATGTCCATCGAACGCCGCAAGATGCTGCTGCTGCTCGGCGCCAAGCTGGAGCTTACTCCGCCCGAGCGCGGCATGGCCGGCGCCGTCGCCCGCGCCCGCGAGATCGTCGAGGCGACCCCAGGCGCCGTGATGCCGCAACAGTTCGAAAACGCCGCCAACCCTTTGGTCCACCGCGTCTCGACCGCAGAGGAAATCTGGAACGACACCCAAGGGCGCGTGGACGCGGTGATCTCCGGCGTCGGCACCGGCGGCACGATCAGCGGCGTCGGCCAGGTGCTTAAGGCGCGCAAGCCTTCGGTGCGGATGGTCGCCGTCGAGCCGGCGGCCTCGCCGGTGCTGTCGGGCGGCGCGCCCGGCCCGCACAAGATCCAGGGCGTGGGGGCGGGCTTCGTCCCGGCGATCCTGGACCGCGGGATTATCGACGACATCCTACAGGTTTCGAACGACGACGCCTTCGCCATGGCGCGGCGGGTGGCCAAGGACGAGGGCATCCCCGTCGGCATCTCGTCGGGCGCGGCGCTCACGGCGGCCTTCGATTACGCCTCGCGCGACGACATGGCCGGCAAGCTGATCGTCGTGATCATCCCGAGCTTCGCCGAACGCTACCTTTCGACGGCGCTCTTCGACGGCCTCTAATGACGGACGTCTTTGGCCCGGAGAAGCGCTCGGCGGTCATGCGCCGGGTCCGGGCCAAGGACACCGGGCCCGAGATGACGGTCCGCCGGGCGCTCACCGCGCTCGGCGCCCGCTACCGCCTGCACCGCAAGGATCTGCCAGGCTCCCCCGATATCGTAATGCCGGGGCGCAAGCTGACGATCTTCGTCCACGGCTGCTTCTGGCACGGGCACGACTGCGTCCGCGGCGCACGGGTCCCGAAGGCCAACGCCGACTACTGGATCGCCAAGATCGGCCGCAACCAGGCCCGCGACGCGCGCAACTTGGCGGCCCTCGCCGAGCGGGGCTGGCGAGCAGAGGTCGTTTGGGAATGCGAGCTGAAAGGCGGGCTGGACGCGCGGCTTAGAGCGCTGCTGGCGCCACAGTGACCTCGGTCTTCACCGAGTTCGCGATGAAGCATTCCTCGTGGGCGCGATGGTGCAGGTGGTCGATCGACGCCGCGTCGAGTTCTGCGCCGTCGTAGGCGATGGCGGGATGCAAGGTCACGCGGGTAAGCGCCAGCCGCCCCTGGTTGTTGGGCTCGAGCACGCCTTCCGCCTCGTCGGCGTAGGAGGTCACCACCAGGCCCGCGAGCCGCGCCACGTGCAGGAAGCTCAGCATGTGGCAGGTCGATATCGAGGCGACCAGCATCTCTTCGGGATCCACCGATCCGGCCACCGCCCACTGGGCGCCGACGACATGGGCCGAGGCGGTGCCTGGCGCGGCGTGACCGCCCTCGAAGGTGACGCTGTGGCCACGGCTGTAGCGGCCCTTGGCGAAATCTTCGCCGTCGCCCAGGCTCCAGGCGATCCGGGCGCGATGCAGGGCCATCAGAAGGCTTCCGGTTTGAGCGCCATCAGGGTGGCCGCGCCTGCCTTCAGCTTGGCCAGGTGCGCGCCGCTTTCCGGCAGGACGCGCGCCAGGAAGTAGCGTCCGACGTCAAGCTTGGTCGCATAGAAGGGGTCGTCGTCGCCAGCGTCGATGCGGGCCTGCGCGGCCTGCGCCATCATCGCCCAGGCGTAGGCCAGGCCCGTCAGGCCCATCAGGTGCATGTAGTCGGTCGAGGCCGCGGCAGCTTCGTCCGGATTGGCCAGGCCGTTCTGCATCAGCCACATCGTCGCCTCCTGCAGGCGCGCACGGACCTTGTCGAGACCTTCGACGAAAGGCTTCAGGCTCTCGGAGTCCTGGTGGGCCGCGGAATAGGCCTCCAGTTCGGCCAGGAAGGCCCGGAGCGCCCGGCCGCCGTTCTGCGCCAGCTTGCGGCCGACCAGATCCAGCGCCTGAACGCCGTTCGTGCCCTCGTAGATCATGGCGATCCGGGCGTCGCGCAGGTACTGGCTGGCGGGGAAGGCTTCGGTGTAGCCCGCGCCGCCGTGCACTTGCAGGGCGTCGGAACAGGCCTGGAAGCCGCGATCGGTAAGGTAGCCCTTCAGAACCGGCGTCAGCAGGGCCATGAAATCCTCGCCGCGCTCCCTGGCGGCCGGATCGTCGGAGGCGCGGCCGACATCGGCCTGCAGGCCGGTCCACATCAGGAAGGCGCGGCCCCCCTCCATGGTCGCGCGCGCATCAAGCAATAGGCGACGCACGTCGGGATGGACGATAATCGGGTCGGCCGGACCGTCCGGGTTCTTAGGCCCAGAGACCGAGCGTCCCTGCAGCCGGTCCCTGGCGTAGGCCGCGGCGGCCTGATAGGCGGCCTCGCCCTGGGCCAGGCCTTGGACCGCGACGCCGATGCGCGCCTCGTTCATCATGACGAACATCAGGGCGAGCCCGCGGTTCTCCTCGCCCACCAGCCAGCCGGTCGCCTCGTCGTGGGCGAGCACGCAGGTGGCGTTGCCGTGGATGCCCATCTTCTCTTCCAGCGCGACGCAGGAAACGCCGTTGCGCGCGCCCGGATCGCCGGCCGCGTCGGGAATGAACTTCGGCACGATGAACAGGCTGATGCCGCGCACGCCTTCCGGTGCGCCTTCCGCGCGGGCCAGCACCAGGTGGATGATGTTCTCGGCGAGGTCATGCTCGCCGGCGGAGATGAAGATCTTCTGGCCGGTGATCTTGTAGCTACCGTCGCCCTGCTTGACCGCCTTGGTGCGCAAGAGCCCCAGGTCGGTGCCGGCGTGCGGTTCCGTCAGGTTCATGGTGCCGGTCCATTGGCCGGCGGCGAGCTTGGGAAGGTAGAGTTGCTTCTGCTCGGGCGAGCCGCCGTTGAGGATCGCCGAATAGGCGCCGTGCGTCAGGCCAGGATACATGGCGAAGGCCATGTTGGCGCCGGAGCTCATCTCCGAGAACGCCAGGTTGATGACCTTGGGCAGGGCCTGGCCGCCGAACTCGGCCTCGGCCGACAGCAGCGGCCAGCCGGCGTCGATCAACTGCCTGTAAGCCGCCTTGAAGCCGGTCGGCGTCGTCACGTCCCCCGCGGCGTTCAGCCGGCAGCCTTCCTTGTCGCCGACGGTGTTGAGCGGGGCGAGCACCTCGTCGCAGAAGCGGCCGGCCTCCTCGAGAATCTGATCGACGGTGTCGATCTGCGCTTCGGCGAAAGCCGGAAGGTTGGCGTAGCGCTCGATCTTCAACACGTCGCGGAAGAGAAAAGCGTAGTCCTTGACGGGAGCTTGGTAGGCCATGGAGGAAGTCCCTAAGTCGCCGGGTTCTGGCTCAAGCTTGAGCGCGCCCGATGCCTCCATGTTCCGCGCGGTTCACCCGCGAGCGCAAGCCTATTAAGCCCGGGCGAGCGCGCCTTCGATCAGGGCGATGGTCCGCTGGACGCCGAAGATGGCGGCGAAGGAGCCGAAGCGCGGCCCCTGTGACTGGCCGAGCAGGACTTCGTAGAGGGCGCTGAACCAGGACCGGAGCGGCTCGAACCCCCCGACCTTACCGGCCTCGAAGACTTCATTCTGGATGAGCTCAGCGTCGGCGTCGGCGGGCAAGGCTTGCAGGCGGGCGACCAGATCGGACATCGCGGCCCGCTCGCGATCGTCAGGGTTCCGGAAGCGCTTCGCGGGCTTCACGAAGTCTTCGTAGTAGTTGATCGCGTAGCCAACGAGCTTGTCGAGCATCGGCTCGGTTTCGGGGCTGGCGCCGGGGATATAGCGCGCCAGGAACCCCCAAAGGATATCGGCGGTCGAGGCGTCAGCTGCCGACACCAGGTTCAGCAGCAGGCTGAAAGAGACCGGCGAGCCGCGTTCGGGCGGGTTTCCCGTGTGCACATGCCAGGCTGGGTTGTCGATCGCCGGCGCATTGCCGCCGTCCCTCGAACCTGGACGTCCGCGGTTATAGGCGTCGAGTTGTTGCAGATATTCGTCCGTCGCCTTGGGGATAACGTCGAAATAGAGCCGCTTCGCCGACTTGGGCGACTGGTACATGTAGTAAACGAGGCTCTCGGGCGCGCCGTAGCGCAGCCACTCCTCCATGGTCAGGCCATTGCCCTTGGACTTGGAGATCTTCTGGTTGTTCTCGTCCATGAAGAGCTCGAAATGGAAGGCCTCCGGCGGCTCGGCGCCCAGGACGCGCGCCAGCTTGTTGGAGACCCGGACGGAGTCCACCAGATCCTTACCCGAGGCCTCGAAATCGACCTTCAAAGCTGTCCAGCGCGCCGCCCAGTCGGGGCGCCATTGCAGCTTCACATGACCGCCGGTGACCGGAACCTCGGTGAGTTCGTCGTCCTGATCGCGGAAGACGATCGTGCCCTTCGCGACATTTCGCTCGAGCGTCGGGACCTGCAGAACCTTGCCGGTCTTGGGGCTGATCGGCAAGAACGGCGAATAGGTGGCGCGGCGCTCTTCGCCCAGCGTCGGCAGCATCACCGCCTGTATGGCGTCGAAGCGCGCCAGCACCATCAGCAGCACGTCGTCGAAGCGGCCGGACTTGTAGGTTTCAGTCGAGGACATGAACTCGTAGTCGAAGCCGAAGCCGTCGAGGAAGGCGCGCAGGCGGGCGTTGTTATGGGCGCCGAAGCTTGGATATTCGCCGAAGGGATCGCGCACGCTGGTGACGGGCTTGTCGATGTCCTCCAGCAGCATTTCGCGGTTGGGGACGTTATCGGGAACCTTCCGCAGGCCGTCCATGTCGTCGGAGAAGACGATCAATTTGGTCGGGATCGCATCGTCGGTCAGGGCGCGGAACGCCGTGCGCACCATGGTCGGGCGCGCCGCCTCGCCGAAGGTGCCCATGTGCGGGAGGCCCGAGGCGCCGAAGCCGCACTGGAAGACGATCGGCTCGCGCAGCGCCGGCAGGGTGGCGACCGCCTCGGCGGCCTTGCCTTCAGCAATGAGATTGGCGGCGAGATCGCGCTCGGCGTCGGTCAGGCGCAGGCGAAGCGTGCGGGCGAGCAGGAGCCGCGCCTGTTCGAAGGGCCAGGTCTTGGCCTCGCGGGCGACGGAGGAAAGGCCGGTGAGCATGGCGGGCTCTATCGCGCGCAGGGGCGACGGGCTCAAGCCCTCAGTAGCGCCGCCCGTTTCACCTGGGCGTAATTTCGCCCTAGAAGGATCGCCAATGAGGATCGAACGGCCGAGCTCTCCGTTGGAGCGGGGTCGTCAGGGAGGGATGATTGCAAAGCTTGTTCAAATCAGGCGCGATCCTGGCCGCTGGTCTTGCGGCGGCGCTGTTCCTGAACGGCTGCATGACGCCGCGCCTCAAGCCAGCGCCCAGCCAGGCGGTGCTGGACGCCCGGGCCGCGCGTGACGCCAAGGCCGCCGCCTGCGCCGACATCACCGAGACACCCCTAATAGTCGCGACCTTTGGATTCCAGACCGCGGAACTTTCAGAGACCGCCAAGCTGCGCCTTGACGAGGCCCGTCATTGGCTGACCTGCCGCACGACAATGACCGCCCGCATCGAGGCGATCGCCGACCGCCGCGGCTCCGAGGCCGACCAGGCCAACCTGACGCGCCAGCGGCGATCGGCGATCAGCGCCTATCTTGTGGCGGGCGGCGTCCAGCCGGCGCGCATTGTCGAGGCCGAAGCAGCCGCGAGCGCGCAGCCTGCCGCGAGTGACGTGCTTGTGATCCGCGGCGAAGGCCAAGGCTGGTGACGACGGGCTCTTTTCGTTCCTCAATTGGCGGCAATGGGGCGGACATCGTCATAGCCCCGACACGAGGCCGCACTATCGATGCGGACCCGGCAAATTTAGGGAGAACAGCGATGAGCCATCTGATCTCCATTCGCGCCGCCCAGAACGGTTGGTCCGTCGAGGGCGACACACTTTCCCACGGCATGATGTTCCTCAGTGGCAAGGAGGCTGAGAACGCTGCGCGCGCGCTCGCCGACCGCTACGCCCAGAGCGGTCGATCCACCGAAGTGCGGGTCTTCCTGCGCGATGGGTCGCTAGCCGGACGCTTTGTCTGTGCGGCCGAGGAAACCGTCTGAAGCGACGCCGCAGCAGGGTCCGCACCGGGAACGCTCAAGCTTCCTAGGAATTTGAGTCTCCGTTCGCTGAAACCCGCCGTCGGGCGGGTCGGACGAGGAGAATTTCGATGATCACCCCTGATCAACCCGGCTCCACGCCGCAATCCGCCGTCACCGGTCACGCGACCATCACAGCCAACCGCGTCGAAGGCACCACCGTCTACAACAAACAGGGCGAGAAGATCGGCAAGGTCGAGGACCTGATGATCGACAAGGCCAGCGGGCAGGTGCGCTGCGTCACTGCGAGCTTCGGCGCCTTCATGGGCCTGGGCGGCGACCTCTATCCCATTCCCTGGTCGATGCTCGACTACGACACGGAAGTTGGCGGCTATGTGATCGACGAAGTCCGCCTGAAAGACGCGCCGTCTCTGAAGCTCGACCAACGCTCGCAAGACGACCTGCTGTGGCGCGACGAAGTCTTCAAGTACTGGATGGCCCAGCCCTATTGGCCGGCCTAGGGCACCTGCCGGCCCTGGCCCGAGGGCCACAGTCGGCCAGCTTCGCGACCGCCGGAGTTCTGGCGACGCTTGCTCACAGGGTGCGAAGGTGCGAGGCCCGGCCTATAGTCAGGCCGGGCGCGACCGCGCGCCCTGCGGGAGCTTTGAGACGTGGCCGAGGCCCGAAGCGCAATCGATATCCGCCAACGGCGGCTGACCACGGTGCGCCGCCTGCGCCTCGGCTTGCCGCTCATCGCGGCGGCCGTGCTGCTGGCGGTCGCCGGACAGGTTGTCTGGCGCGCGGTGGTCGGCTTCACGACGCGGGCCGCGCCAGCTGAAACCGGGGTGCGGATGGTCAAGCCGTCGTTCACCGGCCTGGGCAAGGACGGCAGCCGCTATGTAGTCACCGCGCAGTCTGGCGCGCGTGACGCCGCCAACCCCGCTACGATCAATCTCGACCAGCCCACAGTGGTCATTGGTCAGCCCGGCGGGCGCACCTCGCGCACGGAGTCAAAGGCCGGAGTCTTCCGCGAAGACCAGATGACCCTGACCATGACCGGGGACGTCCGCGGCGAACGCTCCAACGGCGATCGATTCGTGGCCCAGGACGCTGTCATCAACACCCGCACAGGCGCCGTCAGCGGCCGAACGCTGCGTGGGGCCGGGACGGCTGGCGAGATCCAGGCAGGCGACTACGATGTCGTCGACCGTGGCGACCGGGTCATCATGAAGGGCGGGGTTCGCGCCCGCATCAATCCGGAATGACGGCCCACAGCGGCGAGGACGCTATTCAGCAAGCGCCGGGGGCGACGGCGAGACGCTTCGCGAGCCGTGGACACCCGTTGCTCGGACGTGTCCTCGCCAACACCGGTGTCATGCTGGGCGGCCGGATTGGCAACGCCGTCCTCAGCCTAAGCTACCTGGCGGTCGCCGCGCGCGCCTTGGATGTCCGCAGCGTCGGCGTTCTCGTGCTGATCAACGCCTTCGCCCAGCTGGTCGGCGAAGTGGTCAAGTTCAACTCCTGGCAGACTGTCCTGCACTATGGGGCCGACGCGCTCGAACGCGGTGACACACCCGGGTTTCAGCAGGTTGTCCGCTTCACGCTGTTCCTGGATGTCTTAAGCAGTTTCGGCGGGATCGCCATCGCGATCGCCGCGGCGCTGATCTTCGGCGCCCAACTGGGCTGGACTTCGGCCGATAGCCCCGCCGCAGCCTTCTATTGCCTGTCCATCGCCCTCATGGTCCCGGCGACCCCAATCGGCCTGCTGCGCCTGTTCAACCGCTTTGACTTCATGACAGCCCAGGCGCCGATACAGTCGGGCGTGCGGCTAGCGGGAAGTCTGGCGGCCTGGGCCCTGGCGCCCAGCCTGACCGCCTTTCTATTGATCTGGGCGGCCGGAACAGCCATCGCCTTTCTCTACCTCGCTTGGGTTTCCTTGCGCGAAATGCGGCGCCGCGGCCTGACCACCGGCTTCCGCCTGGCGGGACCGATGACCCGCGGCCTGCCTGGCGCCTGGCGCTTCGCCTGGGCGACCAACGCCGCCTCCAGCCTGGACGTCGCCTTCACCCACGCCATCACTCTGGTGGTCGGCGCCCTGGTGGGCCCAGCGCCAGCCGCTCTGTGGCGGATCGGCCGCCAAGTCGCCGACGCCCTGGGCAAGCCGGCGAAGCTTCTGGTGCCGGCCCTTTATCCGGAGCTCGCCCGGCTGCGGGTCACAGAGGGCGAGCGCGCCATGCGCAAGCTGGCGCTGCAGGTCGGCGTGCTGGGCGGCGGCGTCGGCACCGTGCTGCTGGTCGCGACCGCTGTGGCTGGCCGGCCGCTCCTGACGCTGGTCATGGGACCAGCCTTCGCCGACGCCGCCGGCGTCATGGTCTGGCAGGTCGCGGCCGCGGTGATCGGGATCTGGGCCCTGCCGCTGGAGCCCATGCTCGTCTCGCTCGGCCGGCCGGGCGACGCGGTGAAAGTTCGCATTGTCGTGGCCGCAGCCTTGCTCGCGGCCTTGCCCTGGTTGGTCAAGGCCTTCGGCCCGACCGGCGCGGGCGCGGGCCTGGTGGTGGCGATGGCGGCGCTGGCGATCGGCATGTTCTTCATGCTGCAGCGTCGCAAGGGACCGGCGCCCGACGCCTCATGTCCCCTGGCGGCGCCTCTGGCGGCGATGAGCATCGCCGACGAAATTGAGATTGAGAAAATGGCTTGCGTGACCGCCCCGGTCCGGGCCAAGGGCGGGCCGCAATGATCTTACCCACCGCCGCCGACCGCGCCGTCCGGCTCGCTGACTTCGACACCCTCCTCGACGCGCTCGACTATGCGGCGACGGGGGTCACCGGCCTGACGATCCATTCCATGCGCGGCGACGTGGCCGAGGCGCTGTCCTACGCCGACCTGCGTGAGCAGGCCCAGGCGCTGGCGGGCCGGCTGCTCGCCGCGGGCCTCGCCCCCGGGGCCTCCGTGGGCCTGATCGCCGAGACAGATGGCGACTTCGTCCGCGCCTTCTTCGCCTGCCAGTACGCCGGCCTCATCCCGGCGCCCCTGCCCCTGCCCGCGCCCCTGGGCGGCCGCGAGGCCTATGTCGCCCAGATCGCCGGACTCGCCCTGCTATCTCCAGTTCTCTTCGGGCAGCACGCGCTTTCCGACCGGCGTGCTCTGCACTCACCGCGCTTTGATGGCGAACGCCCTCGCGACGACCCGCGGCGGCCTGCAGGTGACCCCGAAAGACCGAGCGATTTCCTGGCTGCCGCTCTATCACGACATGGGCCTGGTCGGTTTCCTGCTAAGTCCCCTGGCCTGCCAGATGTCGGTGGATTTGCTGCCAACGGGGGCTTTCGTGCGCCGGCCGCTCCTGTGGCTGGATCTCATTGGCCGCAACCAGGCGACCATCTCCTACAGCCCAACCTTCGGTTACGAGCTCTGCGCGCGGCGCGCGGAGCGCGGCGTCGAAGGCCTGGACCTGTCCAGCTGGCGCATCGCCGGCCTCGGCGGCGACATGGTCCGCATCGCGCCGTTGCTCGAGTTCGCCGAACGGTTCGCCTCGGCGGGGTTCGATCCCAAGGCGTTTGTGACCAGCTACGGCATGGCCGAGGCGACGCTTGGCCTCAGTATGGCCCCTCTTCAGGGCGGGCTGGTCTACGAGACCCTCGACCTCGATCGTCTGGAGCGCGACAGCCTCGCCGTGGCGGCCGGACCTATGACAACGGCGAGCCGGGCCTTTTCGCGCTGTGGCCCGGCGCTGCCGAGGCATGAGCTTGAGGTCAGGGGCTCTGACGGCGAAATCCTGCCCGAACGGGCCGTGGGGCGCGTCTACGCGCGGGGTCCCAGCCTGATGCGCGAGTATTTCAATCAGCCCGAAGAGACCGCCCGGGTGCTGGCGGACGACGGTTGGCTGGACACCGGCGACATCGGTTTCATCGTCGACGGCGAGATCGTGCTGACCGGCCGCGCCAAGGACCTGATCATCATCAATGGCCGCAACATCTGGCCGCAGGACCTCGAATGGACCTGTGAGGCCGAGATCGACGCGATCCGAAGCGGTGACGCCGCCGCCTTTTCGGTGCCGGTCCCCGGCGACGCCGAAGAACAGGTGGTCGTCCTCATCCAGGCCCGCCTCAACGACCCCGAGGCGCGCGCCGCGCTGGTGGGCGAGATCGACCGGGTCCTGCGCCAGCGCCACAGCGTCGAAGCCGTGATCCAGCTCGTTGGCGTCCACGGCCTGCCGCAGACCTCATCTGGCAAGCTCAGCCGCTCGAAGGCTAAGGCGAACTATCTCGCCGGCGCCTATGCCGGGGAGGGTGAGCGGGCTTGAGCGCGCCGGCCGTGACGCGCGGCCTGGTCGCGGTCACCGGTGCGACCGGCTTTCTTGGCCAGCACCTCGTCCGCGCCCTGGCCGAGGAGGGCTGGCGCATCCGGCTGCTGGTGCGTCGCGATCCGGTCAGCGCGTTCTGGAAGGACATCACCCCCGAGATCGTCTTCGGCGACCTCTCTGACCCGGTCGCCCTGGCGCGGCTGTGCGCCGGCGCCGACGTGGTCGTCCACAACGCGGGTCTGATCGCGGGTTCAGACGAGGACTTCCGCAAGGTCAATGTCGAGGCGACCGCTCGCCTGGCGACATTTGTCGCCGGCCACATGGTTCTCGTCTCAAGCCTCGCCGCGCGCGCGCCCGAACTCTCGCCCTACGCGGCCAGCAAACGCGCCGGTGAGACCGCCGCCCTGAAGGCGCTCGGGCCTGAGCGGCTGACCGTCGCCCGACCGCCAGCGATCTATGGCCCTGGCGACCGGGAAACCCTGCGGCTCTTCCATGCGGCCCTGAAAAGCCCGATCCTGCCGGTCCTGAACCCCTCCGCAAGGGTCGCCGTCGTCCATGTCCGGGACGCCGCTCGACAAATTGCAGCGCTTGTCGGCGCACGGGCGCCTGGCGTGTTTGCGCTCAGCGACGGCCGCCCGGAGGGTTACAGTTGGAAACAACTTATGATGGCGGCGGCCGAGGCCTGCGGCCGTCATCCCCCTGTGATGCGGTTGCCCCACTGCGCGCTTTACGCCATGGCGTGGGCCGACGGCCTTGCGCGCCACTGGCGTAAAGGCCCGCCGTTGCTTACATTCGGCAAGGTCAACGAGTTGACGTTCTTGGATTGGGGGATCCCGACAAGCGAGCAGGCGGCGCAGAAGCCCGCCCCTGAATTCGACCTTCTGCCTGGTTTCAGGCATACGATCGATTGGTATCGGTCGCACGGTTGGCTTTGATCGCATTAGTTGAGATGTCTGCGACGACCGCCCAAGGCGGCGTCGACGGTTTGGAGTCGGGTTAAATGGGGATAGTGCAGATGGAGTCGGTCACCGACCTTACCGTCCGCCAGATTGGCAAGACGGCCAGCGCGGTGATGCAGCGCCCGCTCGAAGTCAGCGCAGAATCTGATATCGGTCGAGACTTAGGCGTCGATTCTCTCACTTTGATGAACATCGTCATGGACCTTGAGGACGTGTTCGAACTGTCGATCCCCCTCGATCGGCTCGCAGACGTCGAAACCGTCGGCGATCTGGCGAATCTCGTCAATGAACTCCGGGCGAAGGCGTAGACCATGGGTCTCCTCGACAAGCACAAGACCTATGCGGACGCCTATCAGTCGATCCGCGCGGCCGGCGCAGATCCGTTCAACGTCCGTTTCGAAGGCGTCACCTCGCCCACGGAGGGGATCGTCAACGGCCAGCGCACGATCCTGCTGGGCACCAACAACTATCTGGGCCTGACTTTCGACGAGTCGTGCATCGAGGCGTCGAGCACGGCCCTGCACGCCCACGGCACCGGCACCACCGGCTCGCGCATCGCCAACGGCAGCTTCGGCGACCACCTGGAGTTGGAGCGCGCGATCGCCCGCTTCTACGGTCGCTCCAGCGCCATGACCTTCACCACGGGCTACCAGGCGAACCTCGGCCTATTGTCGACCCTGGTCGGTCGCGGCGACCACCTACTGCTCGACGCCGACAGCCACGCCAGCCTGTATGACGGCTCGCGGCTTGGCCACGCCGAGGTCATTCGCTTCCGACACAACGACCCTGACGACCTCTACAAGCGCCTGCAGCGCCTGAAGGGCCAACCGGGCAACCGCCTGATCGTCGCCGAGGGCGTCTATTCGATGCTGGGAGACACCGCGCCGCTGAAGGAATTCGCCGCGGTGAAGAAAGAAACCGGCTCCTACCTGCTAGTCGATGAGGCCCATTCCCTGGGCGTGCTCGGTGAAAAGGGCCGCGGGCTGGCCGAGGCCGCCGGCGTCGAGGAAGACGTCGACATCATCGTCGGCACCTTCTCCAAGAGCCTGGGCGCCATCGGCGGCTTCTGCGTCTCCGACATGGAGGACTTCGACGTGATGCGGGTGGTTTGCCGCCCCTACATGTTCACCGCCTCGCTGCCGCCGGCCGTGGTCGCCTCGACCCTGAAGGCGCTCGAGGTCATCGAGGCTCGGCCGGAGCTGCGCCACAAGCTGACGGCCAACGCAAAGCGCCTGTACGAGGGCCTGAAGGGTCTGGGCTTCACCGTCGGTCCGGAATGCAGCCCGATCGTCGCCGTGACCGTGCCCGACCAACCGCGGGCGATCGCGATCTGGAAGGCGCTGCTGGACGCCGGGGTCTATCTGAACCTGGCTCTTCCGCCGGCGACGCCGGATGCCAAGCCCCTGCTGCGCTCCAGCGTCAGCGCCGCCCACTCGGACGAGCAGATCGACCGGGTGATCGCGGTGTTCAGCGAAGTCGGCCAGGCGTTCGGCCTGCTCGATACGCCGCGCCAGCGCGCCTCGGCCTAGGATTTTAGGGGCGCCCCCGCCGGGCGCGCCACAGCTTCAGCATCATGGCCGGTGCAGCCAGCACCGGATGGCGTTCGGTCCAGGGCGTCAGCGGCAAGGCGACACCGGTGTGGCGCTCGATCTTCCACACGGCGTAGCGCGCGGCGCCCTCGAAGGTGAATGCCGCCTTGATCAGGCGAGCGATGTTCAGCGGCCGGCCGAACGTGCGGCGCCTGCGCCAGGCGCGCAGCACGGCGGCGCGATCGGACGGACGCGGGGCCAACTGGCCTTCCGCCTGATCGAACGCCAGGCCATCGGCCGTCCACGCCTGGGTGATGCGCCGGGCGTAGCGGTCGGGATCGACAGCGAGGATCGCCTGCTCACGGCCGCCGGGCTCCACGCGGAACTCCGCCGCATAGGTCTGCCGGAAAAGCGCCGTCCAATAATCCAGCGGCGGCGCGCAGCGGGGACCAAGAGCCGCGGCGAAGCGGGCGGCGGTCCGGGCGGCCTGCTCAGCGGCGCTATGCACGGCGGCTGCGGCTGCGGCGTCGCGGCTCCAGGCCAGGACGCTGGGTTGGACGAAGCGGGTCCAGATCGTCGTATCCAGCCCCTGGCCGCCGGCGGCGTGGGCGAATTGCGCCAGACTCATGACGGCGACCTTGGCCCGCAGACGACCTTCGCCATCGTTCCACTCCCGATAGCCGACATCAGGCCACAGCCAGCGGCTGACGAGGCGCTTCGGCGGACTCGCGGTCAGCACATAGAAGTCGAGAACGCCTTCGCGGTCGCCGCTTCGCAGGACCGAACCATAGAACAGCACCGCCGCGGCGTCGGGCGTCTCGGCGGCCAGCGCCTCGGCGAAGGACTGGGCGAACGCGGGCGCGGGCCGGGCAAGCTCGTCACGAACCGCTTCCGCAAGCGCGGTCATGGGGTGAGGAACCGCAAACGCTCGCCCTCGCGCACCTCGATCTCGCCGCCCGGATAGATCTCACCGTCCATCATGAACGAACTGTCGAGGCTGAACCGCAGGGCGCGCGCCTCACCGCGGCGATAGCCGTGTCGTCGAAGCCAGCTGTCGCCGCCACCCCAAAGAACCTTGAGCAAGGCGCGACCCAGGCTCTTCGGCGGGGCATCGACGTCCAGCAGCTTCAGCCCCGGCCGCGCCGGTCCGAAGGGGCGCATGGCGAAGGGAAAGCGATGAAGGGTCGTGGCGATGGTGATCAGCCGCCTGCCCTCGGTGGGCGCGGCGCCGTCGACGCCCAGCCGCAGGGGGAAACCGCGGCGCCAGACCGTGTCCTTGCCCCCAAAGAAAAACTCGGCCAGCGAGCCCAGCAGGGTGAGCCCAACGGAGGTGTTGTTGACGACCTTCACCCGGTGCAGGCCGTGCGCCAGATCCATGGCGTGGACGAGGCCGGCGACGCCGAAGAAAAAGCCGGTCAGCGCCGGCTCGGCGCCGCGATGGACCGTCAGGGCGGTGCGGTGGCGGATCCGGTGGCCTTCCCGCGCCGCGGCCGCCTTGACCGCCGCCAGGGTCCAGGAGGCGCGGATGCCCAGATCGAAGGCCAGGATATTGGTCTTGCCCGACGGCAAGACGCTGATCAGCGGCCGAAAGCCCTCCGGCAGGACGCTCAGGACATCGCGCACCGTTCCGTCGCCGCCATCGATGACCAGAAGGTCGACCTGGCCGCGCTGAAACCGCTCCAGTTCGCCGCGCAGCTCGGCCGGGGTCGGCTCACCGTACAACAGGTCCGGCGGCGTTTCGGCGGTCTTGCCGCGATTGCCGTGGGCCTGGGGATTGCGGATCACGCCGATCCGCATCAGCGCGCCAGCCAGGAAACGAGCGAACCTCGCGGCGCCATGGCCGCCTGGGCCAGTTGCGCGAAGTGGACCGCCAGGCTGGCCGCCGTCCAGATCGCCACCGCAATGATGCCCATGTCGGGCCTGCCAATCAGGCAGGATAGGGTGAGCAGGAGGAGGTTCGGGTTGCGGCGCGCGGTGATCAGCCGGAAGAAGCTATCGAAAGGTCGCCACATGTGGATGTGCATCTTGAAGTAGCGGATGAAGACGCCTTCGATCAGGCGCTGGACCACATAGCCGCCGACGATCACCCAAAGCACCGGCTCAGGGTGATCGAGCGGCAGGTCCACCGCCGCAAGACCCACCACCCAGGCGACCCACCAGAAGGGCGGATGGATGAGGTCAATACCGTGGTCGAAGACATTGCCCCAGGCAGACGACGTCAACGTCACCCGCGCCAGCTTGCCGTCGACGGTGTCGAGGAAAGTCATGATCCAGGCCGCGACCAGGCCCCAGCCGTATTCCCCGCGCCAGAAGGCCCAGAGCGCCAGCAGCATCAGCACGAAGCCGAGCGTCGTCACCTGGTTCGGCGTCATGCCGATCTGGGCGCACCAGCGGGTGACGATCCGCGCCGGTGTCGGCCAGACATATTTGGTCACCAGGTCGGTGACGCCCTTGTAGGAGCCCTGGAACAAGCGTTTCTCCACAGAGCGGACGTTGTCGGCCCCAAGGGGCTCCAACACCGGCGGCTCGCGCTTGCGAAGGGCGTCGTTATAGGCGCCGATCAGTGCGACGGCGTCCATGACCTGAGCCGGATAGCCACCGCCCGCCGGCGTACGGCCCGCCTCCAGCGCGGCGGCGGCGGCGGGCGCATCATCGCCGCGCAGACAGGCCGCGACCAGACGGCCAGCGGCGTCAGCGAGGACCGCGCCGGGCTGCTCGGCGAGACTGCGGACGAGGGCCTCGTCCAGCACCCAGCCGGCATGAACAAGGACGACGATCTCGTCGGGCGCCAGGGTTTCGAGTCGCGCGATCTTCAGGTTCTGGCGGCCGAACGTGCGCTCCAGGCGGGCGGTGGAGGTCTGTCCCCACACCCGGACGTCGGATTCGCCCACCACAACACCGGCGGTCGCGCGCTGCAAGCCGTTGGTCAAGTCATACACCCCTGATAGTGCGTAGGCCTTCTACGCTGAGCCGGCGTAATCTGGCCATAAGCACGGAAGCCCTTAGAATTTGTTTCGCCTCGGCCACCTGTCGGATCCGCACCTTCCGCCGCCCAGGGGCGCTTTGGCCCTGCGCGACCTCTTCAACAAGCGCGCCTTGAGCGCCGTCGCCTGGCGACGCAAGCACAAGCAGCACGACCCGGCCGTCCTCGCCGCCCTCCTCGCCGACGTCGCCGACCAGGCGCCCGATCACCTGGCCATCACCGGCGACCTGATGAACTTCGCGTCCGACGCCGAGGCCGCCCAGGCGCAGGCCTGGTTGGCGAACCTGGGCGATCCGAGCCGCATCACCTTAAGCCCCGGAAACCACGACGCCCTCGTGAAGCCGGGGCACCCGCAACGACTGGCGGCGCTGCGCCCCTGGTTCGGCGACGACACGAGCGGCGATTTCCCCCATGTGCGGCGGCGCGGCGCCGTCGCCATCGTCAACCTACGCTCCGCCGTGCCGACGGCGCCGCATCTGGCCACCGGCGAACTGGGCGACGAGCAGCGGATAGAGCTTGAGACGATCCTCAGGGACCTCGGACGCGAGGGCCTGTTCCGCCTGATCCTCCTGCATCATCCACCCACAGAAGGCGCTGTCTCGCGCAGAAAGCGTCTGGTCGACGCCGGCCGGTTGCGCGACATCGTCCGCGAGGCGGGCGCTGAGCTCGTCCTTCACGGCCATGCCCATGAGGCTCTGGTCGGCAAGATCACCGGGCCAGCCGGCCCTGTGCCGGTGCTGGGCGTTCCCTCGGCGTCCACAGCCCCGGGCCATCGCCACGCCTCCGCCCGCTGGCATTTGCTGGAGATCGCCGCGAACCACGCGATCACCGTGACCGCCCGCGGCTTCGATAGGCAGGGTGAGCCACTGAGCGAACTTGGCCGCTACCGGCTGCCGCCGCCCTAGGGGTAGCGTATCCGAATGCGGATGACGGTGTCGCTCGATGCAGCCTGGAAGCGCGCCTGCTTGAAGGCCGGCAAGCCCGTCCTGGTCGGCGCATCGTTTGAAAAGCCGTATCCTTCGATCGGCAGGCCGACGAGGGTGCGATTGAAATCCCGGTCGCCGTTGGCGTCGTGATAGACCGCCACCGCGTAGCCGCCCGCGGCAGGCAGCCAAAAGCATGTCGTACTGGTCGGGGCGGTCGCCGCCGGGCGCGCCCGCGCCAGCTTGCCCTTCGGCGCCAAAAAGCGGCCCGGAATATCGGGGTAGAGCGTCACCGCCATCAATCCCCGGGCCTGACGCACGCCGGAAACATGGACCGTGAGCTTATGCTGGGTGGGTTGGCCGAGGCATTCGCCCGCCGAGGCGGCGGTGGCGCCGGCCAGGACGGCGGCGACGACGAGACACGCTATGCTTGGACGTCTCACAGGGCTAAACGGACCTCTCCAAATCGCTCGCTGAATCCGTCATCGGGTGCGCCGTTTCACAGCTGATGGGGACGCAAATATGACCAACGCCACCGCCAAGAGCTTCGGCTACCCCGACACCGTCGTCGCGGAGACCGCGTCCTGGCTGGTGCTGGTGCGACCCAAGCAACCGACATTTGGGTCGCTGGTGCTGGTTTGCAAGGAACCGGCCTCGGCCTTCTCGGATCTGACGCCCGCGGCCTTCGCCGACCTGCAGACTGCGGTCCAGGGCATCGAGGGCCTGCTGCGCAAGCGTGTGAACTACCAGAAGATCAACTATCTGATGCTGATGATGGTCGACCTGGACGTCCACTTCCACGTCATCCCCCGCTACGAAGGCGCGCGAGAGAGCGACGGCGTGAGCTATCCCGACGCCGGTTGGCCGGGCCAGCCGAACCTGGGCGCCGTCCACGACCTGGGCGCCGACGGCGCAGCGGCGCTCGCCAGGGACCTGGCCAAGGACTGGCCTGCCTGATGACCACCACGGCCGGGCGGCTTCGCCCGACGATCCTTGACCGCTACATCCTGCGTCTGACCGTCTGGCCGATGTTGGCTTGCCTTGGCGTGACCGTGGTCTCGCTCCTGCTGGAGCGGACGCTGCGGCTGCTCGATATGCTGTCGGCCAGCGCCAGCCGGTTCACTTCGGTGGCCGAACTGGCCGCGAACCTTTTACCGCACTATCTGGGCCTGGCCCTGCCGGTGGCGTTCTTCGTCGCCCTGTTCATCGTCATCACCCGCCTGGACGACGGCGCCGAGATCGAGGCCTTCCTGGCGAGCGGCGTGCCTCTGACCCGCATCGCCGCGCCCTTCGTCGCCATGGGCGTTGTGCTGGCCCTGATCAGCCTGATCGTCTTCGGCTACCTGCAGCCCTACAGCCGCTACGCCTATCGCGCGGTGTTGCATGCGGCGGTCAACGCCGGCTGGGACGGCCGGCTCTACGGCGGCGCCTTTGTCGTCGATGGCGACAGCATCCTGACCGCCGATGACGCGAGCCTCGAGGGCCGCCGTCTGCAGCACCTCTTCATCCGCCGCGCCCAGCCCGGCGGCGGCGAAGAAATCATCACGGCTCGCTCGGCGACACTTTCGACTGATGACCCGAAGCGGGTGACCCTGACCCTCACCGATGGCATGCGGGCCGGCGAAAGCAAGACCGGGGGCTTCGACACCCTGCGCTTCGACACCTTCGTCATGCAGTCCGACCTGGCCGGCGCGAGCCTTTTGCTGCGCGCCCGGGGCGGCGACGAACGCGAGCTGACCCTCGGCGAGCTCGCGGCCCGCGCCGGCCAGCCGCGGCCCTTCCTACCGCGCGCGACTCTGTTGGCTGAGCTCTATTCGCGCCTGGCGCGCTCGGTGATCCTGCCCTTCCTGCCGCTGATCGCCCTGCCACTCGGTCTCGCGGCGAAGCGCCGCCGACGCACCGCCGGCTTGCTCTTGGCCGGCGTCCTGCTGCTTGCCTACCAACACGGCGTTCAGTTTGGCCTGGGCCTGGCCACGGCGGGCAAGGCCGCGCCTGAGATCGCCATCGGCGGGCCGTTCTTCCTATTCGCAGGCTTCTGCCTTTGGATGTTCCTGGGTAGCCGTCAGCGGCCAGGCGAGACGCCTATCGGGCGCTTCGTGGGCCTGATCGGCGACGGCATCGACCGGCTGGTCAAGAAGCTCAAGCCGCGTAAACGCAAGCTCGGCGGGACCGTGGCATGAACCTGCAGCGCTATGTGCTGAAGACCATGGCGACCCGCATCCTGGTGGCCGCCCTGGTCCTGATCGGCATCATGCAGATCCTCGACCTGCTTGATGTCACCAACGACATCATCGACCGCGGACTGGGTTTCGGCGGGATGATCAGGTATGCGTCCCTGCGAATGCCGCGGCTGATCGAACAGGCCGCGCCGCTCTCGGTGCTGGCCGGCGCCATCTTCGCCTTCATGAAGCTGGCCGGCGATAGCGAGATCGTCGCCATGCGCGCCTCCGGGCTCTCGGCCTATCGGCTGCTCCGGATGGTGGCGCCCGCTGCGCTCGCGGTGATGGTCATCGACTTCGCGGCGGTTGAACTGGTGGCCCCTCGGACGGACGCGGCCTTGCAGACCTGGTGGCGATCCACCGCCCCGCCGGCTGAGGCGGTCAAGGCGCAGACCAAGTCTTTCCGCATCGGCGGCGACGTCGTGATCGCCACGACGACGGATGTGACGGGCAAGACCTTGACGGATGTGAAGATCTACCGCCGCGACCCGCAGGGCCGCCTGATCGAGCGGATCGAAGCGCCGTCGGCGGTGCATCAGGTCGATCATTGGCGGCTCAATGATCCGCACTTCGTCCGCTTCGAGAACGGCGAACCGCGGTCCGGCGAGGCGACGCAGATGGAATGGGCCTCTCGGTTCCGACCAACCGACGCCCAGGCGCTATTCTTCGGTGATCAAGACATCTCCGCCGGAGCCGCGCGCCGCGCCCTTGACGGCGGCAGCGCCGAGCGGCCGCCCAGCTTCTATGCCACCCGCATCCAGCGTGCGATCGCCGGTCCCTTTGGGGTGCTGGTGATGCTGGCGCTGGCGCTTCCCGTGGCGCTCGCCAGCTTCCGAGCGAGCCAGGGCGCAGTGTTTGTCAGCCTTAGCCTGGCGTCGGGCCTACTGTTCCTGGTGTTCGACGGGGTGTTCACCGCCATGGGCGAAAGCGGCGCCATCGCGCCGTTCCTTGGCGCCTGGAGCGCCGCGGCGATCTTCGGCTCGCTGGCGGCGGCGGCCATCGTCAGGTTGGAGGGCTGATGCCCGTTCAGATCGTTCCGGTCCGCGACAAGGCCGAGCTTGAGCGCTTCATCCGCCTGCCCGCGCGGCTGAACGCCGGCGATCAGGCCTTCGTCATGCCGCTTCTGATGGAACGGCGCGAAGCGCTCAGCCCGTCGCACAATCCCTTCTTCAAACACGCCGACCATCAATTCTGGCTGGCGACTCGCGATGGTCGCGACGTCGGCCGGATCAGCGCCCAGATCGACCACTTGGCGCCCCAAGACCCGGCCCGGCCCACCGGCGCCTTCGGCCTGATCGCCGGCGAGGACGACGCCGAGGTTTTCCAGGCTTTGCTGGCCCAGGCCGAGGGTTGGCTGAAGGCCCGCGGCATGGCCCGCGCGCTCGGCCCGCTCAATCTTTCCGTTAACGAAGAAGTCGGTCTGCTGGTCGACGGATTCGAGACCCCGCCCATGGTCATGATGGGCCACGATCCCCGCTACGCTGGCGGCCGGATCGAAGAGGCCGGCTACGCCAAGGCCAAGGACGTCTACGCCTACATCTCCCGGATCGACGACCACGCCCTTGGCGGCGTGCTTGGCCGGGCCAGCAAGGCCGCCACGCCAGGCGTTCGCCTGCGCCAGCTCGACATGAAGCGCTTCGACGCCGAGGTCGCGACGCTCACTGAAATCCTCAACGACGCCTGGCGCGACAACTGGGGCTTCACGCCGACCACCGAGGACGAGACCCGCTATCTTGCGGCCGCGCTCAAGCCGGTGGTCGACCCCCGGCTGGTGTGGTTCGCCGAGATCGACGGGGAAGCCGCCGGCGTCATGGTCTTGCTGCCCAACGTCAACGAGGCGATCCGCGACCTCGGCGGCAAGCTCCTGCCGCTGGGCTGGGCCAAACTGTTGTGGCGTCTGAAGGTGGCGCACGTGAAGTCATTGCGCGTGCCGCTGATGGGCGTGCGCAAAGCCTATGCGGCCAGCGCGCGGGGCCGGATGCTGCCCTTCCAAATGATCGCCGCGGCCGCCCAGCAGGCTCAGGCCCTGGGCTATGAGACCTGTGAGTTCTCCTGGGTGCTCGAGGAAAACATGCCCATGCGCCGCATCTGCGAAGCCGCAGGCGCAGTGATCTACAAGACCTACCGGCTCTACGAAAAAGACCTGGCCTGACGCCGTGACCGGCTTCCAGGCCCTGATCCTGGCGGGCTCGCGGCCCAGCGAGGTCGATCCCGCCGCAGCCTACGCCGGCGTCGCCCACAAGGCATTGATTGTCCTTGATGGGCGCACCTTGCTGGCCCGCGTCGCCGAGGCCCTCCGCGCCGCTGGGGCCGGCCGCATCGCCGTGGCCTGTAGCGACCCCGCCGTCGTTGCGGAGACCGAACGGTTAGGACTCGACGTCCTGCCCGCCGCGGCGGGGCCCGCTGAAAGCGTCGCCGCCGGCATCGCGACCTTGGCCGCGCCGCTGCTCGTCACCACCGCCGACCACGCCCTGCTGGAGGCCGCCTGGGTCTCTCAGTTCATGGCTGACGCGCCACCGGACGCCGACGTCGCCATCCTGTTGGCGCCGGAAGCCCTGGTGCGCGCGGCCGCCCCGGAGACCCAGCGAACCTATCTCGCCTTTCGCGACGGCCGGTTCAGCGGCTGCAACCTGTTCTTGCTGGCGACGCCTCGGGCGAGCCTGGCGATCGATTTGTGGCGCACCGTCCAGGCGCATCGCAAGCAGCCTTGGAAGATCGCCTGGCTGCTTGGACCGCGGACGCTCTTCGCCTACGCGCTGGGCAGGCTGACCCTAGATCAGGCGGTGCGCCGCCTCGGCCGCCAGGCCGGCGTCAGGGCTAGGGCCGTGAAGAGCGCCTTTGGCCTGGCCGCCGTCGATGTCGACAAGCCGGCGGACCTCGACCTCGTCCGCGCGATCACGTCGAAGGGTTAGCGGTCCAGCGCTCGGCTAAGGCCAGATTTTTCGGCACGTCGGCGGGGAAGTCCATCTCCGCCCAGTCCAGGCCTTCGATCGAGCAGACCTGGACCCGGCCGGTCTCGCGAGCGATCTGGTCTATGACGCTCAAGTACCAGCGTTTCAGGCCCTCGGGCTGGCGGATGGCCTGTTCCACATAGCGGGTGAACAGGGTCGCGCCTTCCGGCGAGAACCTCAGGAAACCGATCGACTCTCCGTCGTACTCGGTGATCGTCTTACCAATCCCAAGCAGTCGGTCTTCGGACGTGGTGAGGACCTTCATGTCGTCCTCATCGTACGAGGCCTTGCGGTCGATGGTGACGGTGATGTCCGCCGGCGGGGCGTTCAGCAGTGCGCGGGGAATGCCTGTCTCGATCAGACTGTCACCGTTCAAGATCAGGCAGTGGCCGACCAGTTCGCCGCGCGCCAGCCAGCAAGTCACCAGGTTATCGGCCAAGTGATAGAACGGATTGAACTGAGTGCGAACACGCATGCCCGGGAGTTCGAATCTAGCGACTTCCCGGTCCACCAGGTTGGCGCCGAAGCCGGTCACCACCACCGCCTCACGCACGCCGGCGGCATGCAGGTGGCGCAGCTGCCACTCGAGCACGCTGCGGCCGCAGAGATCGACAAGGCACTTGGGCCGCGTCTCAGTCAGCGCGCCGAGTCGGCTGCCCTGGCCGGCGGCGAGGATCACGGCCTTGAAGTCAGAACTCACGCGCGGCTCCGCTGGTTTGCCGCCTTCTAGATGGCGGTTGCGATGTCCGCCAGAGCCTCGGTGAGCAGCGGCGCCAGGAACGCGGCCTGGGCCCGCTGGCCCGCGGCCTCCCCGATCAACGCCTGGTTGATCTCCAACTCCACATAGTCATAGCCGCGGCCGATGGCGTGGTGCGGCGCGGTATAGTCGACATCGTCCATGGCGTAGGGCTCGTTGTCGCCGACGGGCGCCTCCGAGGCGGCCGAAAGTCGTGCGAGCACGGCCCGCGAGAAGGCTGACTGACCGAGGTGCAGGATCCCATGCCGCCAGGGCCGGTCGAAACCCGCCATCACCGGCGTGAAGCTATGCACCGCCACGAGCACGGTCGAGAGGCCTGCCGCCGCGCGGGCGTCGATCTGGTTGGCGATAGCGGCGTGATAGGGCTCGAATATCTCGCTCCGCCGCGCCGCGCGACCGGCGGGCGACAGGGCGGCGTTGCCCGGCACATCTGTTCCATCACTCGCCAGCACGATCGAGTCGGCGCGCGCCGGGTCGCGGTTGCAGTCGATCACCAGCCGCGAATAGGTCTGATGGATTACGCAGGCGTTCAGCCGTCGACCGAGATCCAGGGCGACGCCCACGGCGCCGATATCCCAGGCGATGTGTCGCGCAAGCTCGTCGGCGGGGAGGCCAAGGTCGCCCAGGCCGTTCGGAACAGCGCGCCCGGCATGGTCGACGACGATCAGAAAGGGGCCGCCGGCGCCCGCAGATTCGACGTTCACGGGACTGGCGTCACCGGGCTGCAGCAACCGCATTGAGGCGGAGCTGGAATCGACCGCATTCTCTTTCAATGGCTCTGGTCTCCATTCGCCACAGGACCGCCTATCGCTACCGCAAGCCGGTGGCCTTCGGCGAGCACAGGTTGATGCTTCAGCCGCTAGAAGGGCGCGATCAGCGGATCGTGAGCTTCGATCTGGCCATCGATCCGCGTCCTGAGGCTTTGCGGCACTTCAGCCACGTGTCCGGCGCGACCCTAGGGGTCGCCCGGTTCGCCGTCCGCTCACGGTCGCTGACCGTAGAAAGCCGCGTCCTGGTCGACCACAGGCCCGCTGCGCCCTTCGCCGAGGACGAAGCCCCCGACCAGCTGATCGGCCTGATGCCGTTCCTCTATGCGCCGGAGCTACGGCCTGACCTCGCCCCCTTCCTGGCGCGCGCGGAACACAGCGCCCACGATGCCGTCGCCGAGTACGCTCACCGCTTCGTTCGCCCCCTGGGAGCCACCGACCTGCGCGAGGCGCTGAGCCTCATGACTCAGGCGATGGCCCGCGACTTCCGCTACGGAACCCGCCTTTCCGGCCATCCGCAGCGCCCGGAGGAGACCCTCGCCCGGGCAGGCGGCAGCTGCCGCGACTTCGCTGTCCTGATGATCGACGCGGCGCGCAGCCTCGGGCTCGCCGCCCGGTTCGTCTCCGGCTATGTGCGAACCGCTCCGTCGACTGAGGTTCGTGGCGGCGGCCACACCCATGCCTGGACACAGGTCTTCCTGCCGGCCGACGGATGGGTGGATTTCGACCCGACCAATGGCGGAATTGGCGCGAAGAATCTTATTCGCGTCGCGGCGGTGCGCGACCCCTTGCAGGCGCTGCCATTGCATGGCGTTTGGTTCGGCGACGCGGGCGACAGCCTGGGCATGCAGGTTGACGTCCAGGTCGACTTCGACGCCACGCGTGAAAGCGTCGCAGTGGTGCAACTTCCATCGCGCCTGCGCTTTGCAGCGAGAGGCTGAACAAGGGGTCTAAAGGTGCGGATCAGGGCAGGCTACGACATCATTCACGACTGCCCTGTCGAAACGCCGATGGTCCTCTTGCTCAACGTCCATCCCTCGCGTGCGGGCGACCTCGAGACCCCCGACCTGATGACCGCCAGCCCGGAGGTGCGGATGCACCGCTACCGGGATCTGTTCGGCAATGTCGCCACCCGGGTTGTCGCGCCGCCAGGCCCGTTCCGGCTCACTGCCGACTTCGTCATCACCGACACGGGCGCCGCCGATCCAGCGTCGCCCGACGCTTGCCAACACCTGGTCGAGGACCTGCCCGACGAGGCGATGACCTTCCTGTTGCCCAGCCGCTATTGCGAGACTGAGCATCTGTCGAACATGGCCTGGTCGATGTTCGGCGGCGTGGAGCCGGGCTGGAAACGCGTCCAGGCCATCTGCGACTATGTCCACAGCCACATCACCTTCGGCTATCACAACGCCCGGAAGACACGGACGGCTTTCGAGGCCTGGCAGGAGCAGGTGGGCGTCTGTCGCGACTTTGCGCACCTGGCCGTGGCGTTGTGCCGATGCATGAACATACCGGCGCGATACTGCACCGGCTTCCTCGGCGACATCGGCGTCAGCCGGGTCACCTCGCCGATGGATTTTTCAGCCTGGTTCGAGGTCTATCTTGGCGGCGCTTGGCACACCTTCGACGCCCGCCACAACGCGCCCCGGATCGGGCGCATCCTGATGGCGCGCGGTCGCGACGCGACCGATGTGGCCATCGCCACCATCTTTGGCGCGGCCTGGCTCGAGCAGTTCACCGTGATTACGGAAGAGCTGAAGTAGCGCCGCGCTCAGCGGTCGTGCTGTTCGACCAGGGAACCGTCGAACCAGACCTCGATAGTGCGGCAGCTGCCATGTTCGGCGAGCATGGCCTGGGCCCGAAGCCGCGCATGTTCAAGGTTGCTGGCGGGGACCAGGTCGACCACCGAGGCCACGCCATCCGCGCGAACCCCAAGCAGCGTATAGGTCTCGTCGACCCCTGCATTCGCCGCTATTGCGATCTGATCCATGGGTCACCTTCCCACGGTGCGGCTTGCGTGTCTGTCGCCTAGGTGACGTATCGCTTGTTACACTATTCGCGGCGGAGCAGCCGCTCAGTGATTAGCGACCCTAGCATTTGCGCACGGAAGGTCGCCTTCATACCCTTGGGATCGAAGTCCGGGCTCTCGACCCAATCGACGAAGCTCACCCCACGCGGTTCGGCGTCTTCGAGGTAGCGTTCAAAAAAATAGTCCAACACCCCGGTTTTGCCCTGCCGCACGTGCAGATAGCGCAGCGACAACTGTTGCAGGGCCTTGCGGATCGGAAGGCCCTTGCGGAAGTGCATGTAAAGCACGCTCATCACCCCGGCCCGATCGGCGCCCGATTTGCAGTGCATCAGGGCCGGATAGGCGACCCGCTGGAAGAGCTCACGCGCGCCCAGGATCTGCTCGCGGCTGGGCACCTCGCGGGAGGTGACCGTGAAATCGACCATCTCCATGCCGAGATCGGCGCAGGCTTGACGCTCCAGGGCGTAAAAGCTGGCGTCGAACCCGCCGCGCAGATTGATGACCGTGCGGATTCCGGCCTTCTTCCAGACGGCCAGCTGATGCGGCCACGGCTGGTTCGCGCGGACCAACTCTTCGCTGATCCAGTGGGCGTTGGAGAAGCCCAGGCGCAGATAGGCATGATCGCGCCACAGGTAGTCGGCGTAGGCGCGCGTGCGGCCGACTGGCGTCGCAAGGTCGAAGGGTTTGGGCGAGGGTCGGGGCGTCATGCGAGGCCTCCCTTAAGGCGTCGCGCCTTGACTTGCACGCCGCATCGTCCGACCGGAAGACCATGATCCAGGGCTCCGCTTCGCCTGAGCTTCCCGCCCGCGCCCTGATCGCGCGGGTCGCACGGGTTTATCTCGCGCCGCGTTGGCGGGGCTGGCTGACGGCCCTGGTCGCGGCGATCTGCGTCGCCTTCTTCTCGGCCAAGCTGATCCAGATCCTGGAGCCCGCGACCAACGACCTGATGGTCAACCACAAGCCCGGCATGCTGGTGGTCTTGCCGCTGACCATCGCCGCCTACGCCATCGGCCGCGCGGTGGCCCAGATCATCCAGGCGAGCTTCGTCAACCGCATCGGCAACGCCGTCGTAGGCGACGTCCAGGCCCAGCTGTTCGGTCGGTTGGTGCGCGCAGACCTGTCGCGGCTGCAAAGCCAGCATTCGGGCTCCTATGTGGCCGCCGTGCTCTATGACGCCGGCCTGATCCGCGAGGCCGCGACCGCCGGCGTGATCAACTACACGCAACATTTTCTGACGGTGATCGGCGCGATCACCGTGATGGTCTCCAATGACGGCATGCTGTCGCTGATCCTAGTGGCCATGGCGCCGATCGCCAGCCTGATCATGCGCCGGTTCTCGAAGCGGACAGTGAAGGCGGCGCGAGGCGCCATGGCCGAGACATCGAACCTTTCGTCGGCGATCATGGAGAGCCTAGACGGCGTCCGGGTCGTCAAGATCGAGAACCGCGAGGCCTACGAGGAAGCGCGCGTCGAAGTGGTGATCCGTCGCCGCCAGGCCCACCTGACCAAGGGCGCCGACGCCCGCGCCCGCGCCGGTCCCTCCACCGAGCTCCTGATGACCCTGATCACCGCGGCGGTCATCGCCTACGCCGGGTGGCGCTCGCAGAACGGCCAGATGACCGCCGGCGCCTTCGTGGCCTTCATCGGCGCCCTGGGTCTCGCTTCGCAGTCGCTGCGCCAGCTCGCCAATCTGCAGACGGTCATGGCCGAGGGCATGGTCGCAGCGCGGCGTCTGTTCGCCGCCCTCGACGTCGAACCCGAGGTGCGCGAGCGCGCCGGGGCCCACCCCCTGCCACGCGGCCAGGGGGCGATCCGCTTCACCGACGTCGCCTTCGCCTATGGCGGCGACGACAAGCCGGCGCTGGACGGCGTCACTTTCGAGGCCAAGGCCGGCGAGATCGTCGCCCTCGTGGGGCCCTCTGGCGGCGGCAAGTCGACCATCCTGAACCTGATCCCACGGTTCTATGATCCCACGGCGGGCCGCGTGACCATCGACGGCCACGACATTCGCGACGTCGAGCTTGCGTCGCTGCGGCGGCAGATCGCCTTGGTGACGCAGGAGCCCTTCCTGTTCGACGACACGGTGCGCGCCAACATCGCCTATGGCCGACCGGACGCCGACGAGGCCGCCATCGAAGCCGCCGCCCGGGCCGCCGCGGCGCATGATTTCATCGGCGACCTGCCCGACGGCTATGACTTCGCCGTCGGCGAGGGCGGCGCGCGCCTGTCCGGCGGCCAGCGCCAGCGCATCGCCATCGCCCGGGCCTTCCTGAAGGACGCGCCGATCCTGTTGCTCGATGAGGCGACCAGCGCGCTCGACACCGCGAGCGAGGCCCAGGTCCAGGCCGCCCTGTCGCGACTGATGGCCGGTCGCACCACCCTGATGATCGCCCATCGTCTGTCTACCGTGCGCCGCGCCAGCCGCATCTATGTCATCGACCAGGGCCGCGTGGTCGAGGCCGGCGATCACGACGCCTTGCTGGCCCAGAGCGGCCTGTACGCGCGCCTGGCCGGCGGCCAGGATCTCGAGGCCGTGCCGACTTGAAGGGACTGCTGCGCCATCCCGCCGTACAGGCGGCGCTCGGCGTGCTGCTGGGCGGCTACCTGAGGCTGATCCTCGCGACGATCCGCTGGCGTCACGAAAATCTGGCCTGCGTCGAGCCCGTGCTGGCCGGCGGTTCCGGAGCGATTGCGCTCTTTTGGCATGGGCGCATCCCGGCTTGTCTGGCCACAGCCCCGCAATGGTGGCGCAAGCCGACACGCGCCCTGATCTCGCCCTCGGCGGACGGCGAGTTCATCGCCCGCGCCTTGGCGCTGTCGGGGTTCCCGGCCATCCGCGTATCCTCGGCCAAGAAGGGCGACGCGGCCAAGGCCCGCCAGGCGGTCGCAGCCCTTCGTGAAGCGGTGACCTGGGTCGCCGAAGGCGGCGCCCTGATCATCACGCCCGACGGACCGCGCGGACCACACGAAGTCATCGCGGCCGGCGCGGCACAGATCGCGCGGCGGTCGGGCCAACCGGTTTTCCTGATGGGGATCGCCGCCCACCCCTCGCTGCGGCTCGACACCTGGGACCGGGCGATGTTCCCAGCGCCCTTCGGCCGAGGCGCCGTGGTCTGGGATGGACCGTTGCATGTGCCGGCAGGGGCCGGCGAGGACGAGGTCCGAGCCCTCCTTCACGACTGGTCGAGCCGCCTCGCGGACGCCACGCGGCGCGCCGAGGCGCTTGTCGGCGCCCGGCCTTAGGTGGAAGATCGAGACATGGCCCCGACGCATCCCCCCCACGACACCCCTGCTCCAGGGCGGGACACTGCGCATGACCACGCGCACAGCGACGACGACAGCCATGGCCAGGACCACGACCATGGGGGCCACAACCACTCCGCCCTGCCTGATCAGATCGGCCGCGCGTTCGCCATCGGCGTCGCGCTGAACCTGGCCTTTGTCGGCGCGGAAGCCGGCGTCGGCGTCTGGTCTGGATCGGTCGCCCTGCTCGCCGACGCCGGCCACAACCTGTCCGACGTCCTGTCGCTGATGCTGGCTTGGGGCGCCACTGTGCTGGCCCGGCGCGCGCCCGCTGGCCGCAGGACCTATGGCCTGCGGAAGGCGACGATCCTGGCGTCGCTGGCCAACGCCGTGCTCTTGATGGTTGCGGTCGGCGCGATCGCCTCAGAGGCGGTGCGCCGGTTCGCCGAACCTACGGCCGTGCAGACCACCCTCGTGATGATCACCGCGGCGCTGGGCGTGATGCTCAACGGGGTGACCGCCATGCTGTTCTTCAAGGGCCAGCACGACGACCTGAACCAGAAGGGCGCCTTCCTGCATATGGCGGGCGATGCGGCCGTCTCCCTGGCGGTCGTCGCCGGCGCCGGCGTCATGGCGCTGACCGGCTGGGCCTGGATCGACCCGACGCTCAGCCTGGCGATCGCCGCCGTCATCGTGCTCAGCGGTTGGAGCCTGCTTCGGGATTCCACCGACCTGGCGCTGGACGCTGCGCCGCGCGGCGTCGATGTGGCCGCGGTCAGGCGCTACCTCGAAGGCTTGCCCGGCGTCACTGGTGTCCACGACCTGCACATCTGGGCCATGAGCACGACCGAAACCGCCCTCACAGCCCATGTCACGCGGCCGATGACTGACGACGGCGACGCCTTCCTGCACGCCGTCGGCGATGCGCTGCGGACACGCTTTCGCATCGGACACACGACCCTGCAGGTTGAAGCAGGCGACAGCGCCGACTGCCGTCTGACTCCCGTTTGCGCGGCTTGAGGCCGCCGACTCCGCCGCTTGCGATCTATCGCGCGGCGACCGCACTGGCGGCGCCGCTGGCGCCCGCCGTGCTGAGGCGCCGCGCCGCGGCCGGCAAGGAGGACCCTGTCCGTTGGACGGAACGACTGGGGCGACCCAGCCGGACGCGGCCGCCGGGCCCGTTGGTCTGGCTGCACGGCGCGAGCGTCGGCGAGAGCCTGTCCTTGCTGCCGGTCATCTCCGGATTGCTCGACGGGCGGCCCGATCTGACAATCCTCCTGACCTCTGGAACGGTCACCTCTGGCCGGGTCCTGAGCGCGCGCCTGCGCGACGGCGTGATTCACCAGTACGCGCCAGTCGATACGCCCGGTGCGGCGAGAGCCTTCCTGGACGCCTGGCGACCCGACGTCTGCATCCTGGCCGAAAGCGAACTCTGGCCGAACCTGATCTTCGCCGCCAAGGCCCGCGGCGCTCGGCTGGCCCTGATCTCGGCGCGCATGACGCTCAAGACCGCCCGTGGCTGGGCCATGGCGCGAGGTTCAGCGCGGGCCTTGCTGAACACCTTCGAAGTCGTTCTGCCGCAAGACGCCGCCAGCGCAGCGCGACTGGCGGACCTGGGCGCCCAGGTCGGACCCTCGCTCAACCTCAAGCTGGTCGGTGAGCCTCTCACCGTCGACGAAGCCGCGTTGGCGGCGGCGCGCGCGGCCGTAGGGGCCAGGCCGGTGATCCTCGCCAACAGCACCCATCCCGGCGAGGAAGCGATGATCGCGCGCGCCGTGCGGGCCGCCGCGCCCTTCGCCCTTCTGGTGATCGCGCCACGCCATCCGGAACGCGGGCGCGACATCGCCGAGGCGCTAGATGCGCCGCGCCGGACCCTCGGCGCCGAACCTGACGCCACGGCGCCGGTCTATGTCGCTGACACCCTGGGCGAGCTTGGTCTGTGGATTCGCCTGGCCGACGTCGTGGTGATGGGCGGCGGCTTCGCGCGTGGCGTTGGCGGCCATAACCCGATGGAGACCGCTCGGCTCGGGCGGCCGATCCTGACCGGCCCGTATGTGGCGAACGCCCAGTCGATCTTCGACGCCCTGGCCGAACGCGGCGCGGCGTTAATTCCTGAGGGCGAGGCCGAACTCGCCCGCGACCTCGCAGGGCTGCTGGGCGAGCCGCAGATCGCCCGGCGCATGGCCGAGGCCGCCCGGACCTACGCCGAACAGCAGGGCGAAGCGCTGGATGTCGCCCTGGCCGCGCTCGCGCGACTGCTGCCAGCGTGAAGCTCTCGACGCCGCGCTGGTGGTATCGCCGTGGCCGCCGCGCCATGCCCGTCACGCGGCTGTTGCTGACCCCGCTCAGCTGGGTCTGGGCCTTCGCGACGGCGCGACGCATCGCCAGGGGCCAACCCGCCGCGGCGGGCGTCCCCGTGATCTGTGTCGGCAACCTGACCATGGGGGGCGCCGGCAAGACGCCCGTGGCGCGCGCCATCGCTGTGCGGCTCGCGGCGCAGGGGCGCGCCGTCCATCTCCTGTCTCGCGGCTATGGCGGGCGGCTGGAAGGACCGGTCCGCGTGGAGCCGGCGATCCATAGCGCCGCTGACGTCGGTGACGAGCCGCTGATGTTAGCCCAGGATTTTCCGGTGTGGGTGGCGCGCGACCGTGCGGCCGGCGCCCAGGCCGCCGCCGCCGCGGGGGCGCAGGTCATCGTCATGGATGACGGCCACCAGAATCCTTCGCTCGCCAAGGCCCTGTCCATCCTCGTCGTCGACGCCGAAACCCGCGACGACGAATGGCCTTTCGGCGACGGCGCGGTCTTTCCCGCAGGGCCGATGCGCGAACCGCTACAGACCGGGCTGGCGCGGGCAGATGCGGTGGTTCTGCTAAGGCCCGCCGATCTGGAGGAGACCGCGGCCAGCCTCGCCCGTGTGCTGGCCGGTCCGGCGCGTCTGGACGCGCGCCTGGCGCCGGCCCAGGCCGCGCCCCAAGGTCCCGTCCTCGGCTTCGCTGGCGTTGGCAAGCCCTGGAAGGTCGAGCGCGGCCTGCAGACGGCGGGATGCGACCTCGCCGACTTCGCGCCCTTCCCCGATCATTTCGCCTATGACGAGGCGATCCTGCGCCGCCTCGCCGACCGCGCCGAGCACCTGGGCGCGCGGCTGATCACCACCGAGAAAGACTGGATGCGCCTGCCCGCCGCTTGGCGGGAGCGCGTGATCTGTTGGCGCATCATCGCCCAGTTCGATGATGTGGACGCGCTCGACGCCCTACTGCTCGCGCTCTAGGGCCCGCCAGCCGATGTCGGAGCGATGGAAGCCCTCGGCGAAGTCGACGCGGGCCACCGCGGCATAGGCCCTGGCGATAGCCTCTCGGAGCGTTGGGGCCCGGGCGCAGACGTTGAGCACCCGCCCGCCCGCAGCGCGTAGCACGCCTTCAGCGTCGCGCTCGGTGCCCGCGTGGAAGACAACGACATCTTCGCCCAGGTCGGCGTCAAGGCCCGCAATCAGGCCGCCCGCCCTGGGTCGGTCAGGATAGCCTTCAGCGGCGAGAACCACACAGACGGCCGGATCTTCGCGCCAGACCGGCGGGGGCAGTTGGTCCAGGGTCCCATTGGCGCAGGCGTCGAGGTAGGGGACGAGATCGCTCTCCAGGCGCAGCATCAGCACCTGGCATTCCGGATCGCCGAAGCGGGCGTTAAACTCCACCAGCTTTGGGCCATCGTTGGTCATCATCAGGCCCGCATAGAGCACGCCAACATAAGGGTGTCCCTCGGCCGCCATGCCGCCGACCGCGGGCGAAATCAGCTCTTCATACGCCTGTTGCGCCAAGTCCGAAGTCAGGATCGGGGCGGGACTGTAAGTGCCCATGCCGCCCGTATTTGGACCCTTGTCGCCGTCATACGCCCGCTTGTGGTCTTGAGCCGCCCCTAACAGCACCGCGTGATGGCCATCGCTGAGGGCGAATAGCGAAACCTCCTCGCCCTCCATGAACTCCTCGATCACCACACGGGCGCCGGCGCTACCGAAACGGCCACCCAGCATGTCGACGGCGGCGGCTTTGGCCTCTTCCAACGTCGGCGCAATCACCACGCCCTTGCCCGCCGCCAAGCCATCGGCCTTGATCACGTAGGGTGCAGGCAGCGTTTCCAGGAACGTCTCCGCGGCGGCTGCGTCCTCGAACACACCGTAGCCAGCGGTCGGCAGGCCGTGGCGGTCGCAGAAAGCCTTGGTGAAGGCTTTGGAAGATTCCAGCTGCCCGGCCATAGCGGTGGGGCCGAAACACGGGATCTGAGCCTCGGCAAGGGCGTCGGCGAGGCCGGCGGCGACCGCCGATTCCGGACCGATCACCACCAGGTCCGCAGCGATCTCCCGCGCCAGCTCGACCAGGGCGGGAACATCGGTGGCCGACACCGGACGCACGTCGGCGATCTCGGCCATACCGGGATTGCCAGGCGCACAGACCAGGCGCGCGACCAAGGGCGAGGCGACGATCTTCCAGGCGAGCGAGTGTTCGCGACCGCCGGAGCCCACAAGCAGGATGTTCATGGCCGGGCTTTCGCCCGAGGCCAGACCGGCGTCAAGCGGGCCCTATCGATCCATATCCAGGGCGTAGCCGGCCGAGCGGACCGTGCGGATCGGATCGTCCGCCTCGGTGGTGTTCAGCGCCTTGCGCAGCCGGCCTATGTGGACGTCGACGGTGCGGGCCTCGACATAGACGTCCGAGCCCCAGACCGCATCCAGGAGCTGCTCGCGGCTGAACACCCGGCCCGGGTGCATCATCAGATAGTCCAACAGCCGGAATTCGGTCGGGCCGAGATGGATTTCCGAGCCTGCGCGGCGCACGCGATGGGCGATGCGGTCGATGACGATGTCGCCGCGGCGCACGCTGTCCTCGGCGAGGCCCGGGCGCAGGCGGCGCAGAACAGCGCGGATGCGGGCAGACAGCTCGCTCATCGAGACCGGCTTCACCAGATAGTCGTCGGCGCCGGTGTCCAGCCCCCGCACCCGGTCGGAGTCCTCGCCGCGCGCCGTCAGCATGATGATCGGCACATTGCGGCTTTCCGGCTTCTGGCGAAGCCGGCGGCAGACCTCGATGCCCGAGACCTTCGGCAGCATCCAGTCGAGCACCACCAGGTCGGGAAGCTTCTCCTCGACCATCAGCAGAGCCTCGTCGCCGTCGCCGGCGAGGGCCACGTCGTAGCCCTCCTTCTCAAGGTTGTATTGCAGCAGAGTCGCGAGGCTTTCCTCGTCCTCGACCACCAGGATGTTGGGAAGGATCGCCACGGCGGAACCTACAATGCTTCGGTCTTGGGACGGGCGGCGAAGATCACATCCTCGCCCGTGATCTCATAGTGCACGATCTCAGCGATATTGGTCGCGTGGTCGCCGATGCGCTCTAGGTTCTTCGCCACGAACAGCATGTGCGCCGCCGGCGTGATCGTCCGCGGATCGGCCATCATGTAGGTCAGCAGTTCACGGAACAGCGCGTTGTAATGCTCGTCGACCTCGTCGTCCTGCGACCAGACGGCGAGCGCGCGTTCCAGGTCGCTGCGCGCGTAGGCGTCGAGCACGGCGGTCAGGCGCGTGGACACCAGCTTGCCCATCCGTTCCACCGAGCGCGTCAGTGGCGTCATCGGCTCCGCTTCGTTAAGCACCAGGGCGCGCTTGGCGATGTTCTTGGCCAGGTCGCCGCAGCGCTCGAGGTTCATGGCGATCTTCATCGCCGCGACCGTGCGGCGCAGGTCCACCGCCATGGGCTGGCGGATGGCGATCATGCGGATCGCCTTGCGTTCAATGTCGATCTGCGCGGCGTCGAGCTTGAGGTCGCGGCCGACGATGGCCGTCGCCAGCTCCGGGTCGCGCTTGACCACGGCGGCGATGGCGTCGGCGACCTGCGACTCCGTCAGGCCCGCCATGCGGGTCGTCTCCGCGGTGAGCGTGTTGAGCTCATCCTCGAACGACTTGACGATATGCTCGCTCATGGCCGCCTTCGCCTTCCACGCCCGTGAGCGTTCCGAATCTTCAGGTCGGAACACCTCCGGCCTGGGGGTGCATCCTATATTTTCATGACAGTTTTATAGCCTCATCCGGCGATTGTGACGGGTTCGGTGTTGTGATGGACGGCGAAGTCGCCGGTTGACCCGGACCGGGGGGCCCTAGCGACACCTGCGGCACGTAGACGGTGAAGGTCGCGCCATGACCAAGCTCGCTTTCCACGACCATCCCCCCGCGGTGGCGATTGGCGATATGTTTGACGATCGCAAGGCCGAGCCCGGTGCCGGCCCGCGGTCCGGCCTTCTGTCCCTCCACCCGATAGAACCGCTCGGTGAGGCGCGACAGGTGCCCGCGCGCGATTCCTGGGCCCTGGTCGGCGACATGGATCGCCGCGTAGAGACCACTCGGTTCGTCGGGCGACAGCAAGGCGAAGCGGGCCGCCCCGGGCCGACGACCCGCCGCCGCCGCCTCAGCCCCGAGTCCGCCGCCGATGACGATCCTGATCACCTGCCCCTCCGACGAATACTTCAGGGCGTTGTCAGCCAGGTTCTGCGTCACCTGAACGATCTGGTCGCGATCGCCGTACACCAGCACCGGCTCCTCGGGAAACTGCGGCTCCAACCGTACGCCGCGTTCGCGAGCCAGCGGCGAAAGCGCCTCAGCCACCTCCATGGCGCAGGCCTTGAGATCGACGATATCCACCGGGTAGGCGTACTCGTTCAGTTCGATCCGGCTGAGTGACATGAGGTCGTCGATCAACCGGTTCATGCGTTCGGCCTGAACCTGCATGATGCCCAGGAACCGATCGCGCGCGCCAGGATCCTCCTTGGCGTGGCCACGCAAGGTCTCGATGAAGCCTGATAGCGAAGCCAAGGGCGTGCGCAGTTCGTGGCTCGCGTTGGCCAGAAAGTCCGCGCGGGTCCGCTCGACCTGCCGCAGCTCGGTCTCGTCGCGAAAGACCAGGATCGCCAGCCGCTCGGTGCCAGCCGTTCCAAGCCGCGGCGCCGGCCGGGCCAGCACCTTCAGCGTGCGCTCCTGGGCGCCGGCGATGGTGTAGATCCGCTCGGCGGGGCGGCCATCGAACAGGGCTGCGTCGGCCGCGTCGAGAACCTCTGGATCGCGGACCGCCGAGACCAGCAAGCCCTCATTGCGCTCAAGCCTCAACAGTCTCCGCGCTGCGAGGTTCGCCGACAGGTAGCGCCGGCTGGTGACGTCATCGCGTTCGGCGGCGGTGATCACAAGCACAGGGTCGGGGATCGCCTCCATGGCCTCGGCATAGGGCGCCTCAGGCCGGGCGCTTTCCATGGCGGCGCGCTCGAAGGCCGTCGGCGTCGACAGCCGCCGCGCGCCCGTCAGCGCGAAGACCAGGGCCAAGCCCAGGCATGCGGCGGTGACCGCCGCCGCGGTGGGAGCGCTCTCTGCGGCCTTGGCCAGGGCGAAGGCCGCGGCCAGGATCGCCACGCCCGCGGCAACGATGAGCCACAGCGCGCCCTGGCGACGGCTCGACGATGAAGGCGGCTCTGCCATCGAATCTCCGTACACGAAGTCTCCAGCTTGCGCGCGCCGATGTCACCCGAATGACGGCTTCGGCAACCTGCGCGACCTTGCGCCGTTTGGTGTCGCATTGGCCAAGGTCGGCGCAGCGAGGCGGACGTAATGACCCTTCAGATTTCCGACCTCATCGGTACGGCCGCCGCATTTTGCTCGATGAGCAGTTTCGTGCCGCAACTGGCGAAGATATGGCGTGAACGCGACGCCTCGCAGATCTCGCTGCGCATGTATCTCGTGACCGTCACGGGGTTCATCCTGTGGACCGCCTTCGGCGCCCTGACGAAGAGCTGGCCCATCGTCGGTTCCAATCTGGTTTGCCTGATGCTGTCCGCCGCGATCCTCGTCTTGAGGTTACGCTTCGGCGACGGCCCAAAAGCGGCCGGAAAGAGCTAGACCCTTGCCCCGTGTCGTGGGCCGATGGATGGAAGGCCATGTCGTACTCGCCCGCCCTGTCGGCAAACAAGCCGCTCGTCGACTTCGTTGTCGCCGGCGCCCAGAAGGGCGGCACCACAGCGCTCTACGATTACTTGGCCGAGGATCCTGCGATCTGCATGGCGCGGATCAAGGAGACCCACTTCTTCGATGACGACGCCCGCGACTGGTCGGCGCCCGACTACGAGGCCTATCACGCCCTTTTTGCAGAACCGTCCGACCGGCTCTGCGGCGAGGCGACGCCGATCTATATCTACTGGCCCTGCGCGCTTGAGCGGATCGCCCGCTACAATCGCGCGATGCGGCTGATCGTGCTGCTGCGCGATCCGGTGGCGCGAGCCTGGTCGCACTGGCGGATGGAGCATTTCCGCGGGGTTGAGCCCTTGAATTTTTCCGAGGCGATACGCGGCGGTCGTGGGCGCCTCTTCGCTGGCGGCCGTGGCGCGCCCTGGGGCTATGACCGCGAGTTCTCCTATGTGGAGCGCGGCTTTTACGGCGATCAGGTCGAGCGGCTGTTCGCCATATTTCCGCGCGAACAAACCCTGATCCTACGATCGACCGCCCTGCAGGACGAGCCGGCCGAGACCCTCGAGCGCGTGCGCGACTTTCTCGGCGCACCAGCGCGCCCGCCCGCCGGGCCCCGCCAGGTCCACGTGGGCGCGACGGAAGAGGGCCTCGACCTTGATCCAGGGGACGCGGCCTTCCTGCGCGAGCTCTACGCTCGCGACGATGAGAGGCTGAAAGCTTTGACCGGTTTCAGCTTCCAGAGCTGAAGGAGAAGCTAATGATGCGGTCCCTGGCCCCGTTTTCGTTCCGAGTGGCGATCCTTGCCTCGCTTCCGCTGTTCGCCACTCCGGCCGCAGCGCAAATCGCGCGCCCCAGCCTGGAGTCGCCCATCGCCTGCGTCGTTGGGAGGACCTGCGAAATCCAGAACTATGTGGACCGCGATCCAGGTCCTGGCGCGCGCGACTATCGTTGCGCGGCGCGTACCTATGACGCGCACAACGGCGTCGATATCCGCCTGCCGGACTTGGCCGCGATGACTCGCGGCGTCGCCGTCCTGGCCGCCGCGCCCGGCCGCGTGGTGCGCCTGCGCGACGGCGAGCCCGACCGCTCAGTGCGCGACGCGCCCTTTGCGCCGGGGCGCGACTGCGGCAATGCCGTGGCCATCGACCACGGCGGCGGCTGGGAGACGATGTCCTGCCATCTCAAGCGCGGCAGCCTGAAGGTGAAGGTCGGCGATCAGGTCAAGGCCGGCCAGCCGATCGCCGCCGTCGGCTTGTCGGGAAACACCGAGTATCCGCATCTGCACCTCACGGTCTTCCGCAACCGCGTCGCTGTCGACCCCTTCGCGCCGGACAGCGGCCGCGGGACGTGCGCGGCGTCAGGCGCGCTCTGGTCGCCCGCGGCGGGCGGAGCGCTGACCTACAAGGCAGGGGCGGTGCTTAACACAGGCTTCGCCGACGGCCCTGTCGACTTTCGCAAGATCGACGCCGGCGTGACCCGCCCTGGGCCGCCGTCCAAGGCCATCGTCGCCTATGCCCGGGCGATCAATCTGGAGGCCGGCGACCAGACGCGCGTGACTTTGACAGGCCCGCAGGGACTGACCAAAGCCAACAACGGGATCGTGCCCCGCGCCCAGGCGCAGAACCTGCTGTTCACTGGCCTGCCGCGACCCGTCAACGGGTGGCCCGCCGGCCGCTACGTCGGGCGTTTTCAGGTGACGCGCGCGGGCAGGACCGTGCTCGACCAGCGGTTTGAGATGGCCCTGCCAGCGAGCCGGTAGGTTCGGCTAGACGATCGAGCTGACGTCGATGTCGGCCAGGGTGCGGCCGACCAGGATTACGGCGTTGTCCATGGCCTTGTCGCCGTCGGCGTCGGCGAAGACCACCACGTCGGCGCCCACCTGATAGGCGACGAAGGCGACGCCGGACTTGGAGATCAGCGCGGCGGCGGCGTCGCGGGCGGCGTTATAGTCCCCGCTGGGCGACAGGCTTTCCTGGTAGGTGGCGATGGTGGCGCCCACCGCGGCGGTGACGCCGAAGTGCAGTCGGTCCTGGGCGCTCCAGTCGATGATGCGGTCAAGCGTGCCCGCCGCCAGGCCGGAATCGCCGCCGGTGAAGGAGAACAGGTCCGAGCCTGCGCCGCCCGACAACTGGTCCGCGCCCTTACCGCCAATCAGGGTGTCAGCGCCGTCGCCGCCGCTCAGCGAGTCGTCGCCGAGGTCGCCGATGAGCAGGTCGGCGCTCGCGCCGCCGACAATAGTGTCCTGGCCCTGGCCGCCCAGCATGGTCGAGGAGTCATTCAGGCCGACGATGGTGTCGTCGCCTAGATTGCCCTGGGCGAAGTTGGCGCCCGCGCCGGTGAAGATGATGTCGTCGCCCTGGCCGCCGAAGATCGTGTCGTCACCCTCGCCGCCGGAAAGGATGTCGGCGCCCTGATTGCCCTGCAGCACGTCAGCGCGCTCACCACCCGTCAGGGTGTCGGCGCCCGCGCCGCCGAACAAGGCGTTCGAACGGCCCAGCAGGCCTACGACGTTCTCGGCCGTCGCATCCCCTATGTAGAGCCGCGACGCATCCGGGAAAATGAAGGTGTTGGCGCCGTAGGCGTCGTCGGCGAACAGCTTGGTCACGCCGCCCTGGGTGATGGCCACCGCCGCGACGCTAACGGCCGTGACGGGCAGAAACTGCGCCGTGGTGTTGAGGGAGGAGGCGGACGGCGTGGCGAACACCAGGGTGTCGCGTGTCGGGTCGAAGGCGGCTGCCTGGGCCGGCGTGATCGATTCAAAGAAGAACGTCGCCATGGCCTTCGACCCTATCGTTCGCGGAATGCGTCGTGGAATGTGTCGATGATCGGAGAGATCAAATAGGACATGATCGTCTGCTTGCCGGTCACGATCAGCACGCTTACCGGCAGGCCGGGCTGCAGTTCCGCCCCATCCTTCAGCATGTGCAGATCTTTCGGATCGATCCGCAGGTCGACGCGGTAGCCGGAAGAGTTGGCCTCCTCGTTGACGATCTTGTCGGCCGAGACCACCATGACCTTAGCCGGCAGCGGATTGGTCCAACGCGCCGAGATGCCGGCCAGCTTGACGCGCGCATCCATGCCCGCACGGACCTCGTTGACGTCATCCGGACGGATCATGGCCGAGACAATCAGCGGCGTGTTCGCCGGCACGATCTCCATCAGCTTCTCGCCGCCGGCGGTGACGCCGCCGACCGTGAACTGGGTCAGGCTGAAGACATAGCCGTCGGCGGGCGAACGGACGACCGTGGACTCCAGGGTCTGACGGGCCGCGGCCAGGCGCGAGCCCATGTCGGCTTGCTTGGACGCTGTGTCGCGCAGTTCTTCGGCCGCCTGGCTCTGACGCTGGTCGCGCAGCGTATTCAGCTGCATCCGCGTCTCGCCCATCTGCTGTTGCAGGCGAGCCTTGTCGGCCTGCAACGAGCCTTTGCGACCCGCGAGATCAGCCAGGGTGCGCTGGTAGCGCAGGATCAGGTTGCGCGGCGCATAGCCCTTTTCATAAAGCTCCTGATAGCCGGCCATCTCGTCGGCGGTCAGCTTGCGCTGCTCCTCGACCGAGGCGAGCTGGGCCTCGTCGCCCTCGACCTGTTGCTGGATCTGCTGGACCCGTTGGCCGAGCACTGAAGCCTGGCTCTCGAAGAGCTGCTGACGCGTGGTGAAGAGGAACTGCTGGTCGCGCAACATGGTCGCCAGCTTGGGGTCGGCGCTGGTGCGGGCCATCAAATCCGGCGGGAAGGTCACGCTGGGCCGCATGGTCGCCTCGGCGGTCAGGCGCGCGGCCTGGGTCGCCAGGGTGTCGTACTGGTTCTGGAAAACATCGTAGGCGGCGCGCGCCTCGACGTCGTCGAAGATGATCAGCGGCTGGTTGACCGCCACATGCTGGCCCTCGCGGACCAGGATCTTGCGCACCGTACCGGGCTCGCGATGGCGCACCGTCTTGCGGTTGGCCTCGACGCGCACTTCACCCGGCGCCGTAATCCCCGTCGCAAGCGGCGCCAAGGACGCCCAGAGTCCGAGCCCGACGACCATGACGGCGATGACGAGGCCGCCGACGACCATCGGCCGGCGCAGACGCGCCTCCATCCGCGCGTCGGTGCGGTCATCGCCCGCGAACACGGGGGCTGAAAAGTCTTCTTCGCCGGCGCGCGGCGCCGGGCGGCCCTTGAAGGGCCCGAAATCAATCTTCATCGGCTGGCCTCGATGGGACGCACTTCGGCCGGCTTGACGAGGCGGGCCATGACTTGATCGCGGGGTCCGAACAACTCGATCCGACCGTCTTTCAGAACCAGCATCTTGTCGGCGGCGCGGAAGATGGCGGGCTTGTGCGAGATGATGACCACAGTCGCGCCGCGGGCCTTCAAGGTCTCCAGGGCGCTCATCAAGGCCTCTTCGCCCTGAGCGTCGAGAGCGGCGTTCGGCTCGTCCAGGACAACGAAGGCGGGATTGCCCATGACCGCCCGGGCCAGGCCGACGCGTTGGCGCTGTCCGGCGGAAAGCGCCTGGCCGCCGTCGCCGATGACCGTGTCGTAGCCGTTTGGCAGACGCAGGATCAGTTCGTGCACCCCCGCGAGCTGCGCGGCCTCGATCACCTCGGCGTCCGTCACGTTGTCACGGAAGCGAGCGATGTTGGCTCGGATTGTGCCCGAGAACAGCTCGGTGTCCTGGGGGAGGTAGCCGACGTACTGGCCGAAATCGCCGCGGTCCCAGGTAAAGACATTGGCGCCGTCCAGCCGGACGGAACCGTTCAGCGGCTTCCAGATGCCCATCAGGATGCGCGACAGGGTGGACTTGCCTGCGCCGGAAGGACCCGCGACGCCCAGCGTCTCCCCTGGCTCAAGGGCGAAGTTGATGTTGCTCAGCACGAGCTGCTTGGCGCCCAGCGGGGCGAAGTTCACGCCTTCGACCTGAAGGCGGCCGGTGGGACGCGGCAGCGACATGGCTGCTGCGGGTGGCTCAGCGCCTTCCAGCAGCTTGATGACGCGGTCGTGGGCGCGGATCATGTTCTGCAGGGGATCCCACGACCCCACGATCTTCTCGATCGGGGCGAGCGCGCGGCTGGCCAGGATCATGTTGGCGAACAGCATGCCGGAGTGAATCTTGCCCTGCAGCACCAGATAGGCGCCGACAGCGACGATCATCACCTGAGCGCCCATGCGCACGGCGCGTATGGTGTCGGAATAGGTGTTCGAGATCTCAGCCGCGGCGGCGCCGCGCTCGATCGTCACCGCGCGGTGCTTGGCCCAGTGGGCCCCCAGCGTCGGCAGCAGGCCCATGGCGCGTACGACCTCGCTGTTGCGCAGGGCCGCGTCGGTGAAGGCGTAACTGCGCAACTGCGCCTCGTTGGCCTCCTTGATCGCCGGGCGCATGGCCCGCTCCTGCAGCAGGGCGAGGGCGACCAGGATGATCGCCGCAACCACCGCGACCATGCCCACGGCGGGGTCGATGGCGAACAGCACGATGATGAACACCGGGATCCACGGCAGGTCGAAGATCGCCGCCGCCCCGATCCCCGTCATGGTCTGGCGGAACTGGTCGAGGTCGCGCAGCGCCTGGGTGCGCGCAGTCTGATCGCCGCGGACGGCGGCGTCGAAGATGCCGGAGAAGACACGGCCGGAGACCTTCTGGTCCAGGGCGATGCCGTAGTTGATCAGGATGCGGGCGCGGAAGTCGTCGATCACGCTGGTGACGGCGAACACCAGCAGCGTCACCACGCTGAGCGCGATCAGCGTCGGAATCGACTGGCTGACCATCACCCGTCCATAGATCTGGAAGGTGTAGAGCGGCATCGCCAGATAGAGCACGTTTGAAAAGAAGCTGAACGTCGCCGCCACGAGGAGCGGCTTCTTCGCCGAATGCAGCGCGCGGGTCAGCGCGTTGTCCGGCTGATTCATCCAGAAGGTGATTAGCTTCATGCCGGTATATTCATATGCCTCATGGCCGCATCCGCTGGGCCCTTGGCTCCAAAACGGCTGAACATTGTTTCGATATCACAAACGACGCCGCCTGCGCCGCCGTCAAAAAATCCGCGGAGAGATGAGAGCCGCCCTTCCCCTTGTCAATCCGTCGTCCAGGGGCGACCAGAAAACACATGTCCAGGACCGCAATCGTCGGCAGCTGCATTACCCGTGACCTGTGGCCGATCCGTGGCGACGCCCAGGCCGACCTCCTCTATGTCTCTCGCACGAGCCTGGCGACGCTGTTCACGCCCGCCCTGCCCGCGTTTCGTCCCCTAGAGACGCCACCGCCCCCCCTCGGCCCCTACCAGCACCGCGCCATGGTCGCCGACCTGCAGGCGACCGCCCTGGCGCGACTGGCGGCTTTCCGACCGACCCACCTGATCCTCGACCTCATCGATGAGCGCTTCGACCTGTTGGCCGTCGGCGACAGCCGCGTCACCGACAGTTGGGAGCTGCGCGCCAGCGGTTATCTCGACCAGCCAGTTTTCGCCAGCGCGCGACCGATTCCCAGGCTTTCGCCGGCGTGCGAGGCGCTTTGGCGCCAAGGGGCGGCGGATTTCCTCGCCCTGATCCGCGGCACGCGGCTGCGCGACGCCCGGCTGATCCTGCATTCGGCGCGCTGGGCTGCGCCTGCGCCCCCAGATTTCGAGATCCTTCCGGGGCGTGCCGGTGACCCGGCGGCGCATAACGCGCTTTTGGCGCGCTACGAGGACTACCTGCTGCAACTTGCTCCGGAAATGGTGGTTGTCGCCGCGCCGGACTTCAGACGGGCCGACCCCGACCACGTCTGGGGCCTCAGCCCATTCCATTACACCGCCGACTATTACGCCGAGATCACCCGGCAGCTCGCGGCCCTGGGGCTCGAGATAAACGCTACCTAGCGCGCGTCGCGCGAGCGGCGCGCCCAGTGCTCCAACGGCGTCGTCGCATCCCGCGCCAGTTCCGGATGAGCGACCAGATAGGCCGCGCCCGCGAAACCCGGACGCGGCTCGGCGACGATCCAGGCGCCGCCCGTGAGATAGTCAGTAAGAGGGTCTGCCTCGGCGCTGAGCGCCTCGCCGCGCTGGCGAACGTACCACGCGCTGTCGAACCAGGGGCTGGGATCGCGACGCTCGCGGGCGCCATAGGTCAGGTAGTGCGTCAGCGGCTCCTCGCCGCCGGCCGCGACGTCGGCGTTTTCCGCCAGATACCAGGGCGCGTCGAACAGGGGATGCGGACTAACCCCGCGCCGCCAACCTTCAGTCAGATAGTAGACCAGCGGTGGCTGGCCGTAGGTCTCTCGCGGCGCCTGGGCGACGACAAAGGCCGGGTCGAAGAGGGGGTGCGGCGTGAGCCCGTCGCGCCAGCCCCGCCGCAGATAGTGGGCCAGCGGATCCTCATCGGCCGCCAGGCTTGGGCCCTGCGCCAGATAGTGGGCGGGATCGAAGAGCGGATGCGGGCTGAGCCCCCCCTGCCGGCCCACCGCGGCGTAGTGCTGCAAGGGCGTCAGACCCGTCCGGGCGAGCGCCTCGGCATTCGCTCGCGCATAGAAGGCGTGATGCAGCAGCGGATGCGGCGAACGTCCTTCGGCGGCGCCGGCCGTCAGGTAATGGCTCAGACCTGGCCCGCGCAGGTTCGCCAGGTCGGCGTTCTGCGTCCGGTACCAGGCCTCGTCGAACAGCAAGCCTTTCGGCGGCGCCTGAGGTCGGCCGCGGGCGTAGGCCAAGAGGCCCGGCGCGGACTTCGGCCACAGGCCCGATTGTGCAATCAGCGCCGCCCGGCCTGGCCACTTCAATCGCGCGAGCAGGCGCTCAACCCGCCGCACGATACGTCCGCGACGACGGACAGCGCCGCCCGCGGTCCGAGCCTGATAGGCGGCGAGGCTGACCGTCCGCAGGCGCGCGCGACTTTCCGCCAGGGCCTGCAGCGCCGCGTTCAGCGCCAGGCCGGCGTCGGTGCGGGTAAGGGCCTCGCGCATCTCCGCGGCGCGCACCTTGTCCGCCGCCGCGGCGGCGAGCGCATGGAGCGCCGCCGCGCGCTCAGCGACCTGGGCGGCCTTCGCCTCGATGTCGCGCGCGTCGATCGTCACCGCGGCTGTTCCGCCAGCCATTGCTGATAGGTCCCCAGACCGGACTGGAAGGGATCGGGGAATGCCGTCTGCAAGTCGGCGCGCTCGCGGTAGAGGACGCGGTCTGCCTTGGCGATCGCCGCGCCGTCGGCGTAGACGCCATAGGCCCACCAGCGGGCCGGAATCGCCGGGTCGGTCGTCTCGTCGATCTGGCGCTTGTACCAGTTCCAGATCTCATAGACCTCGAAGTTGCCGCCGGCGTAGCGCCGGGTCATGGCGTCGCCGGTCGGGCCCAGCTTGGTGAAGTGCCAGAACCGCAAGGGCCGGCCATTGACCGTGATCGCTCCGTCCTTGCCGATGGCCACGGTGCGGGTCGACAGGTTCCAGCTGGCGACATTGTAGCCGGGATCGCGGATCACCTTCAGCCTGTCGAACAGCGCCGGCGCGTGGTCGCACCAGCGCTGGTCGACGAAGAGGCCGTTGGGAATGTCGTCATAGCAGAAGTTCAAAAGCCGCTCGGCCCACCAATCGGCGAACCGTGCGCCCTCACCCGTGGTGCGCACAGCGCAGAAGCCGAGGTTGAAGATGCCGGTCTTCGAGGCCGATAGATCGTTGTCGAGGATCGCCGAGCGCTCGTGATTGGGCTCGATCAGGTGCGGCGTCAGCAAAATGTCGTAGTCTTCCAGCCACGCAACGAGGGGCGACAGATCAGCCAGCAACGCGGTGTCCGGATCGAGATATATCACCGCATCATGGGCGCCCGCGGCGCAGGCCTGACGCATGAAAGGGCCTTTGACGGCCGTCGAAATCTCGATGACGTCGTGCTTGAACAGCCAGCTGCGCAGGTTCGGGATCTCAAGATCGCCCGGCCAGACCACGCGGTCGAACGGCTCCATCGCCGGGTAGAAGTCGAAGCCCGGGGGCGGCTCATCGACCATCAGGGCGACCAACTCCCAGTCCGGATGGAAGCGCCGCACCGTCTGGAACAGCACGCGCGCGCGGTTCAGATAGGAGAAGGTGAAGCTGGAATAGCAGAGCACCTTCACGGGCGCAGGTCCTTAGTCATCAGGTCGAAAGTCAGCGCGCCCATCGCAAGGTTAAACAGCGGCCGCGGACGGGCGCGCCGCGACAGGGCCAGGATGTCGCCCGTTTCAAAGGCGCTCACCAGGGCGGCGTCGTCCTCAAGCACCTGGCCTAGACCCGTCTGGGCGACGAACGCGGCGACATTGCCGCTGTCGGGGTTGGTGACGACCGCGGCGCCGGCCGCGGTGGCCTCATAGGCGGTGAACGAGAAGGTCTCCTGGCAGAGCGGCCAGATCAGGGCGACGTCCGGCGCCAGCTCGCTCAGCGCCTGGGCCATGGCGTCCGGCCGCCCTGGACTCACCCGGACCGCACGGAATTCCACTGGCGTCGCACCCTCAGCGGCGACTCCGAGGTGATGGAAGCTGTAGCGTGGATCGTCCTCAAAGCGGAGCGCCAGGTCGCAGAAGACACCCCAGCCCTTATGGGCGGCGGGCGCGCCGAGGAAGGCCACCCGTAGCGCACCATCGTGGGCCGACGCCGTCTCGCCCGCCGGCTCCAGTCGTGCGTGCGGATGGACGACTTCGCCAGCGGCGGCGTGTGGCCAGCCGGCGCGCCAAGTGGCCAGGGCGGCCTCCGACGGACTCGCCACCGTCAACGACAGGGCAGAGAACAGTGCTTCGTGGGCGGCGATGTGGTCCATGCGCCGCGGACGATAGAGGCACACTCCGCAGGCGGCGCTGCCGGGCGCCGGCGCGCCGCAGTCGGCGACGTCATTGCGCAAGAGGTGAACACCGGCGCACAGGCTCGCGAAGTCATGCAGCCAGAACCATCCCGCCGTGAGCCCGCAGGCCCGGACGATGGCGATGGTCTCAGCCGCCGTCTGGCCGAGAAGGCTGTGGATGGCGAAGCTGCGTTGCGAAGAAGCGCCCGACAGCGTCCCCGAGAGCACCCGGGCTATGTCCTTTCCCTCGAAAACACCGAGCCGGACGCCGTTCAGAATGACGCCCAGGCGGCTCGGCTCGCTGTCAGGCCGCACGATCGGCCAAGGATCGGCGGGGAAGATATGGAGGTGCGCGCCGCCGCGCGCGGCTTGGGCGGCCGCCTCCCGCTGCACGCACAGCTGCAGGCCGCCGACATTGGCGAAAACGTCGTCGTGGCTGAAGGTCAGGTGCAGGCGGACGAAGTCAGCGGCGGCGAGCGCGCGCTCCAGCGCCGCGATCGGCGAAAGCATCGCGCGGACCTTCAACCGCTCGGCGAGCCGCTGATCGAGCGGCTTCAACCGGGCGACAATGTCGTAGCGCAGGCCGAGGTCGAGCCGCGCCGTACGGCCCTCGGCGCGACCGGTCCCGACGAAATGGACGAAGGGGTTCACCCCGGCCTCGGCGACATCCGGATAGGCGTCCATGTAGTCCTTCAGGGAGAAGCGCCGGGTCGGATCGCGCCCTTCACGCCAGCCGTGGACCAGGAAGTGGTCGAGGGGGTCCGTCCCGGCGCGGGCGACATCCGGATTGGCGGCGAGGTAGAAGGCGGCATCGAACTCGGCCGCGACGACCTGCCGGTCAGGATGGACGACCGGCGCAACGGGCGCGAGCCGGCGGCGGATGGCGTTCAGCACCCGGCTCATTGGGCCAGACTCCGTCGGGCGGCCAGGTCCGCGGTCAGCGCGCCGAAGGCGAGGTCATAGGCCGCAGGCTGGCGGGCGCGGCGGGCCAGGGCGAGGATTTCGCCGCTCTCGAAGGCGGCGATCAGGGCTGACTCATCGGCCAGGACGACCCCGTGTTCGCCCTCAGCGGTGAAGGCCGCAACATTGCCGCTGTCGATGTTGGTGATCACCGCAGCACCCGCCGCCACCGCCTCATAGGCTGTGAAGGAGAAGGTTTCGCGGCAGAGCGGCCAGATCAGCACCGCGTCGGCCAGGCTCTCCGCCAGGCCCGCCTGCATGGCGTTGGTCCCGACCGCGGTGGGGTCTTCGGCGACCATGACGGACGCGAAGTCGACCGGCAGGCCGCCCTCGGTGCGGGCGCCCAGGTGGGTGAAGGCGTAGCGCTGGTCATCCTCGAATCGCAGGGCGAGCGCCCGGAACACCGGCCATCCCTTGTGCGCCTGCGGGAGGCCAGCGAAGGCCAGGCGGAAGGGCGCGTCCGGCGCAGGCAGCGGCGCGGGACCGTTCTGGTTGAGGGTCGCATGAGGCTCCACGACGACACCGGCGGCCGGCAGGTCGCCCGCGCGGCGCCAGAGCGCCAGGGTCGCTTCGGACGGGCTGGCGACGGTCAGAGACAGGCCCTCGAAGAGCACCCTGTGGCCCTCCACATGACGGGCGCGATGCGGGCCGTAGGCGCAGACGCCGCAAGCCGCACTGCCGGCCGGCGGGGCGCCGCAGTCGGCGACATCGTCGCGCATGAGGTGGTAGCCGGCGCAAAGGCTGGCGAAGTCGTGCAGCCAGAACCAGCCTTCTGTCACCCCCAAAGCGCGGGCCAGGTTCACGACTTCCCCCGGGGCATGGCCCAGGAGGCTATGAATCGCCAAGGTCCTCCGGCCGGTTTCGGGCGCCGCCGCGGTGAGCGCAGCCAGGATCGTGTCCGCGGAAAAGACGCCGACCGGCAGGCCGTTCAGCACCACGCCCATCGGCGCAGTCTCACCCGCCTCGCGCATCACCGGCCACGGCGTCGCCGGATGGATGTGAAGATGATCGAAGCCCAGGCGGGCGAACCCCAGGCCTTCGCGTCGCAGGCACAGCTGGACGCCGCCGATATGAGCGGTGTGGTCATCATGGCTGAACGTGAGGTGCAGGTCCCGCAGGCCGAACCGGGCGGATGCGAAGGCCGCGTCCAGCCGAGCCTGGTCCGCCACGGGCGTGGCCGCAGCACGGGCCTTGGCCGCGGCGATGCGCCGATCCACCGGAACCAGGCTGGCGAGGATATCATGGCGAAAGCCCAGATCGCTCAGCGGTCGGCGACCTTCGGCCTGGCCCGTGCGGATGTAGTGAACGAAGGGGTTCATGCCGGCCGCGGCGACGTCCGGATACATCGTCAGATAGTCGCCGACCGAGAACCGGGCGGTCGGATTGCGGCCCTCAATCCAGCCTGAGCGCAGGAAATGATCCAGCGCATCGGCCCCGGCCGCGGCGATGTCCGGGTTGGCGGCGAGGTAGAAGAGGGCGTCGAAGGCGTCGGCGATGCTCGCCCGTTCGTCGGCGAGATCCTGCGGCGTGCGCCGCCGCGCGCGGCGCTCGGCCGGCGTCAGGAGACGAGACGGCGCGAAGTCCCAGCCTGCCGCCACGGGCCCCAACTGGTGGCGAAGTCCGGTCGCGGACGCGGGCGCCTCGCGACCCTCGTGGCGACCCTGGGTGAGGTAATGGTGGAAGGGCTCGACGCCTGCGGCGCGAACATCCGGATTGGCCTCGAGGTAGCCCTCGACCGAGAACCAAGGCGCCGGGTCGCAGCCTTGCCGCCAGCCCTCGACGAGATAGTCAGCGACGAGGCCGTCGGCGGCTTCCGCGCCAGGCCGCGCCGCGCGATAAAAGCCCGCGTCCATCGCCAGCGACACGATCCGCTGCATCTCTTGCGAAGGGGGGGCGTTCGAAGCCATCGAAGCCCTGTGCAACAGTTGGCCTCAGCGATCAACCGGACTTGCCCTCACCGGATGGCCTGCCTACAGCCTTGAAGCGCGATGACCGCCGCGCCCGACACTCCGGATCGAACCGCCTACCTCGTGCTGGGCATGCACCGCTCGGGCACCTCGGCGGTGACCCAGTTGCTGGCGCTGGCCGGCGCGGACCTGCCCACCGATGTGATCGCCGGCGACGAGAATAACGCCCGCGGCTATTTCGAACCCTGGCGGATCGCCGTCTTCAACGATGCGCGTCTGCGCGCGGCGGGCTCGGCCTGGGACGACGTCTTTTGCCACCCCTATCGCGCCGTCGCCGACGCGAGCGCCGATCGCACCTGGGCCAACCGCGCCAAGGCGCTGTTCGCGGCGGAGTATGGGACGCTGGCGCGCCCGCTGCTGAAGGACCCGCGCGTGACCGTCCTGATGCCCATGTGGCGCCAGGCCCTAGACGAGCTAGGCTTGCCGATCCGCTGCGTCGTCCCGGTGCGCCATCCCCTGGCGGTCGCGGGCTCGCTGGCGCGCCGCAACGGCTTTCCGGTGGAGAAGTCCGTTCTGCTGTGGGCCGCCTACATGCTCGCGGCGGAAGCCCATAGCCGCGGCCTGCCGCGCGCCTTCCTCGGCTACGACGCCCTGCTGGCGGACTGGCGCAGCGAAGTCGCCAAGGTCGAGATCGCGATCGGCGCGCCGCTGCCCGCGCTGACGGACACAGCCGCGCGCGAGATCGACGCCTTTCTCACGCCCGAACTTCGACACAACGTCGGCGACGGCGACTTGGCGACCCTGGGCTGGGCCGGCGCCCTGGCTGACCAGGTGTTCCAGGCCTTGTCCCGGACCGAGGTCGACCAAGCCGCGCTGGACGCGGCGGCGGCGGAACTTGAGCGGCGACGCGTCGAGTTCGGCTTCCTGGTGTCGCCCGCGGCACGTGACCTAGACCAAGCCCGCGCCGATCTCGCCGATGCGCGGGCCGCTGCGGACCAGGGCCGCCACGACGCCGTCGACCTGGCCGCATTGGAACGCGCCCACATGGCCGTCGACGCGCAACTCGACCAGATTCTCCGCGACACCGAGGCTTGGCTAAAGCCGGCCTGAACGCTGCAGGGACGGGTCGATCGCCACGTAAAGCAGGGCCGTGATCACAGCGAGATCCAGCGGGTATAGATAGCGGTAGTCGCAGGCGACTGAGATCAGGAAGAAGCTGGCCGCAAAGGCCGCCGCCCCCAGCACCAGGGCGGCGATCACATAGTCCGCAGGATCGCGCCGCAGCATGAGGAAACCGACGATGACGCTCCCCAGGCCGAGCCAGAACAGGTGGGCGTAGACGGGCGTCTTCATCGCCAGGCCGAAGTAGCGATGCAGGTTGAGGTCGCGAGCGTCAGTGCGCGGCCCCAGGCCCAGAGTCTTTAGCATCTCCGGTGGCCCGACGACGCCTACCGCGAACGGCAGGCACTGCTTCAGGTCCGGCGGCGCGATCAGCCATCGGAACACATCGAAGCGGTGGGCCAGATAGGCGCCCGGATGATCGGTGACGACATCCAGCCACTGGCCGTGCATAGCCGCATCAGGCACCCGCCAGAGCGCCTTCCTAAGCTCGACGTCTGCGTCGAGGCCGTCGATCCGCGATGCGGAATAGTGGGTGCGCGCGCCCCGCTCGATTGTTCGCGCCGCTGGCGCGTCATCCTGGGCGAGGCGGTCGAGCTTAAGCCCGGGCGCGTGGGCGACCGCACCCACCACGTCGTAGTGCTGCAGGATCAGGATTTCGGCGTGGGGTCGCACCTGCCGATCCGTCCGCGGCGGCTCGGCGATCTCGACGACCGCCAAGGTCACCAGAGCCACGGCGGCCAACCCGGCCACGCCCCAGACGAGGGTGCGCCCGCCAAAGCCCCGAGCCGTCCAAGCAAGGGCGGCGATGCCGGCTAGGGCCAGCACGACGCCGTTCTGTCGAACCGCCGCAGCGAAGCCCAGGCAGAGGGCCGCGCCGATGAGGGAGGCCCAGGGCGCGCCTATCGACCAACGCCGGGCGGCCCGCGCCAGCAGGACGAAGGCTGCGACCGTCAGGTTGGCGAACAGGACATCGCGCCAGACGACCCCTTGGTAGACCAGGATCTGCGGCGTCAGCAGGACCGCGGCGGCGGCGATCGGCGCGGTCCACGCGGTGCGTGGGCGAAGTCGCGGCAAGGCCGCCAGGCTCGCGAAGAGGATGGCGCTGGAGATGATCACATAGACCGACGCGCCCGGCCGGATGCGGTCGGCGAGGCCGAGAGCCCAGGCGAAGGCCGCCGGCGCCCAGGTCTCGCGCACATGGCTGCGCCCCTGGGCCAGGGCGATGACGGAGTCGTAGGTCAGGTGGCCAGGTAGGTTGACCCACAGCACGGCCGCAAAGCCGATCAGCAAGACCAAGATATAAGCCACAGCCGCAGCGGAGCGGCCCTGCCGCCGACGATCAATCAAGGCTGGCCCCCCAGACGCCCGGTGCATTAGGTAGACGCCAAGGCCGATTGAGAAGTCGTAAAGCGGGAGTATGGGTGAAGATGACGGCGGCGGAAAACCTGCTCGCGGCCTATCCCAAGACGCGCCCGCCCCTGCCGGACGCGATCCGGGAGATTTACGACCGGCAGTTCCTGGAGAACCGCTCGGGCGCGACCCAGGCGAGCTCGCTAGCGCAACGGCTGGAGGGCTGGATGCATCGCCAGGTCGCCGCTGACGTGCGCGAAGGCGTTCGGGGCGCGACCCTGGAGTTGGGCGCAGGCACGCTGAACCAGCTAGGCCACGAGCCCATGGTCGGCGAATACGACATCGTCGAGCCCTTCGAGACGGCCTACTTGGGCCAGCCGGGGCTGGCGCGCATCCGCACCGCCTATCCCGATATCGCGGCGGTCCCGGCAGAGCGTCGCTATCGCCGCATCACCACCATCGCCGCTCTGGAGCACGTCTGCGACCTGCCCGTCGTGCTGGCGCGCGCGGCTCTGTTGCTCGAGCCCGACGGCGAATTGCGCGCGGCGATCCCGGCCGAGGGTGGATTTCTCTGGACGCTCGGCTGGTCGCTGACCACCGGGCTGGAATTCCGGCTGCGACATGGCCTGAATTACGGCGACCTGATGCGCCACGAACACGTCAACCAGGCGCGTGAGATCGAGGCCCTGGCCAAGGCGCTGTTTGAGGACGTGTCGGTGAAGAGCTTCGGCCTTGGCCGGCAGTTGTCGCTCTACAGGTTCTTCACAGCTTCAAAGCCACGCCTGGGTGTGGCCCGCGCCTGGCTCGCCCGATACGCGGCTTAGGTCCGCTGGCCCTGCAGGATCAGCAGGAAGCCCGACAGCATCAGCGCGTAGCCGGCGGCGAAACGCCAGCCCAGCGGCTCCTTGAAGAGCGCCCAGGCGATCACGGGCACCAAGCCTGAGCCGATGATCGAGAAGGCGTATGCGAGCGACAGCGGCGTCCGCATCAGGATGTAGAACCAGAGCAGCGAGGTTGCGGCGTACCAGGCGAAGGCGCCCATCAGCGGCCAGTTGGTGATCATCTTGACCACGAGCGGCCCCTCGAGACGCGCATGGTAGAGGGCGGCGGCCTTGAACATGATCTGGCCTACCGGCAGGGCCAGGGAAAAGCCCGCACAGAGCAGCGCATCTTTCCAGGTCACGAGGTCAGCGCCTTCTCGCCCCGGCCAAGATCGGCGACCGCCCGCAGATAGGGGTGGATTGGCCGGCTGGGCTGGGACAACACGTCGAAGTTCAGCGATTGCAGCAGCAGCTGAACACCCAGGATGATCGGCAGGGCCGCCATCATCACGACGCCCGCAGGCGCCGCCGTGCCGACCTCCCGCGTCGCCAGGTAGCTTAGGCCGTAGATCAGGCCAAAGGCGATCGCGGCGATGCCGAAGACGAACTGCAGGCTGGCGGCGTTGAAGTCGCGCACGAAGTATTGGCCGATCACCCGCTTGCCGAAATTGCGCAGGTGTTTGGCGGCGAAAGGCAGGACCGCAGCCCCGATTTTCAGATTTGATTCTTCATCGGCGTAGCGCGCCGGCATCGCGACGTCGCGCACCACGGCGCGCAAGGTCCCCAGCTGGTAGAGCAGGTCGGTCTCGAAGAAATAGCGCCGTTCGATCCGGCGGTTCTGCAGCAGGTGCGCGACCTCGGCGTCGATGGCGGTGAAGCCATTTGTGGGGTCGAAAACGCTCCAGTAGCCGGTCGACAGCTTGGCCATGAAACTGAGCGCGGCGTTGCCGAACAGGCGCACTCTGGGCATGCCGCTCAGGTGGCTGGTCGAGGTGAAGCGATTGCCCTTCGCGTAATCGGCCTCGCCCAGGATGATCGGCGCGACCAGGGCGGCCAGGTAGTCCAGGTCCATCTGGTCGTCGCCATCGACCTTGACCAGGATGCGCCCGCCGCGCCGCGCGGCCTCGGCGTAGCCGGCCAGGGTCGCGCCGCCGACGCCGAGGTTTTCAGGATTCTTAAGCACTACGACGCGAGGGTCGGCGCACTCGGCCTGCACCAAGGCGCCGGTGTCTTGCGGGCAGGCGTCATCGACGCAGACAATTCCCGCAACCCAGGTCGGCGTCCTGGCGATGACCTTGAGGATTTGCGCGCGCACCCGATAGCAGGGGATGACCAACCAGACGGCGGCGTCGCGGAGCGACGTCGGGGCGGCGATGGAGCGCGGTTGCGCGTCAGGCATGGTCCTGCGCTAGCATGACAGCCCAGACTTGCCCAGGAGCTGCGCCCTTTGCGCAAAAGGGCGGCCTCTGTTACCTCCCGCCGCTTGCGCGGAGGATCGATGGACAGCGCCACATACATGCTGAGGACCGGCCGGCGCGGGACGCTGTTCGAGTTCCGGATGGCCTGGCGTGACCTCGCCGCCTCCATCGGCAAGCTGGGCCTCGCCTGGTCGCTGGCCTGGCACGACGTCCGCTCGCGCTACCGCGGCTCGATCCTGGGGCCCTTCTGGATCACCCTGTCGATGGGCCTGATGGTGCTGGGCATCGGCTTTCTCTACGCGCGGCTGTTCGCCATACCGCTGCAGGAGTTCCTGCCCTTCGTCGCCATCGGCATCGTCACCTTTGGCGTCATCACTGGCGTGGTGACCGAGGGGTGCGACACCTTCGTCGCCGCGGCTGGCATGCTGTCGCAGACCAGCCTGCCGATGTTCACCTTCGTCTGGCGCACGCTGCTGCGGAACCTGATAAACTTCGCCCACCACCTGGTGATCATCGTCGCCGTGCTGGTGATCTATGGCTATTGGCGCACGGCCGACGCGCCGCAGGCGCTATTGGGCGCGGCGCTGCTCGTGCTCAACGTCTCTTGGATGAGCCTGCTGGCGGCCATCGCCTCCTCCCGGTTCCGCGACATTCCGCCGGTCGTCACCTCGGCGATCCAGTTCGCCATGTTCATGACGCCGGTCTTCTGGCGTCCCGACCGTTTCGGCCAGAACCATCTGGTGCTGACCATCAACCCCTTTTTCCACATGCTGGACGCCGTCCGCGCGCCGCTCCTAGGGACTCCCGTCGCGCCGCTGAGCTACCTGGTGCTGACCGCCATGGCTCTGGTCGGCTGGGCCGTCACCTTCAGCCTGTTCGCCATCACGCGGCGCCGGATTGTGCACTACCTATGACGGACCAGGTCTCCATCAGCTGCCGCGACCTGACGCTGCGCTTCCCCGTCTATGGCGTCGACGCCAAGTCCCTGAAAAAGCAGCTGGCCCGCGTCGCCGTCGGCGGCCGCGTCGACCGGCGCCTGACCGGGGTGACCGAGGTCACCGCTCTTTCCGGCCTGAACCTTGAGCTCAAGGCCGGCGACCGGCTGGGGCTCGTCGGCCATAACGGCTCGGGCAAGACGACACTGCTGCGCGCGCTTTCGGGCGCCTACCAGCCCGACGAGGGCGAGATCGAGGTTCACGGCCGCATCGCCGCCTTGCTGGACCTGAACCTCGGCGTCGATCCGTCGGCCAGCGGCTACGATAACATCCGCATGCGCGGCCGCATCGCCGGCCTCACCGCCCGCGAGATCGACGCGAAGATGGACGAGATCGCGGCCTTCACAGGCCTTGGGCCGTTCCTCGCCATGCCGGTGAAAACCTATTCCGCCGGCATGCAGGCGCGCCTGGCCTTCGCCGCGGCCACCGCCGTCGAGGCCGACGTCCTCCTGATGGACGAGTGGATCGCCGTGGGCGACGCCGACTTCCAGAAACTCGCCCACCAGCGTCTTCTAGGCCTGGTGGAACGGGCCGGCATCCTGGTGTTGGCCAGCCACGAGGTCGACCTGCTGAAGCTCTACTGCAACAAGGTCGTGCGCCTCGAAGGTGGGATCGCCTCCGAAGTCGTGCCGATCCGCCGGCTGAACGAACTTCTGGAGCGCTAGCGCGTCTTGGTGACCCGCAGCGCGTCGGCGATGGTGCGCTCAAAGACCTGGGGATCGGTGTCGCGGGCCAGCCGCGCAAGCGCCGCTGCGCGGACAGCGCGCCAAACGGCGCCGTCCGTATAGAGCTGAGCGCAAGCCGCGGCGAAGGCGTCGGCGGTGTCCCCGACCAGCATCTCGCGCCCGTCGCTCCAGCCAAGCTGCCCCGCCAGGAGGCCCGTCGCGGCGACCGGCAGGCCGGCGGCGGCCGCACCATGGATCTTCATCGGAATGCCGGCGGCGAACCGTGTGGGCGCGATGAACACCCGGGCCTGATCGTAGAGCGGTCGCAAGTCGTCGACGCGACCCAGCACCTGGACCCGCGGACCGGCCAGCGACCGCGCCCGGCCCGCGGCGTGACCGGCGACCTTCAGCCGCCAGTCGCCGCCGATCCGCTTGTCGAGCAGAGGCATGATCTCCTCGACGAAGTAGGCGAGCGAGTCCGCGTTAGGCCCGTAGTCGTCGTCCAGCGCGCCGACGAACAGCAGGTCGCGGCGGTCTTCGAAGGCGCTGGCGGTGGGGTCGGCCCTTAGCGCATGGCCCAGCACGCGGACATCGCGCGCGCCCCCCTCCCGGAACGCCTGAGCTTCGGCCGCGCTGACCGTGAGCACCATCCGCGCCGCCCGCGCCAAGTCGAGCTCGGCCTTCAGCGCCCTTGAGGGGTCGCCGCTGGAATCGCGCACGGCGAAGATCGCCTCGGCGTCGTAGATCACCCGCTCGCGAGCTATGAAGGTCGGCGCCTGCGAGAGCGCCTGGAGGAAGAGCTCCATATTGTGCGGCCGGCTGACGATCACCGCGTCGTAGTAACCGGCGCGCTCGCGCAGGAACTGGACGAGGCCGGCCTGGCCGCGTTCGGCGGCGATCTCGACGTCGGGCGGCAGGAATTCGTAGGCCGTCTCATAGTCGGCGTCGGCGTAGACCAGCGGATAGAGGGTCACAAACCAGCTGGCGCTGCGCGCGGCGCGCAGCAGGTCGACGGCGCGAGGGTGGCCGGCGCCCAGCTGGGGGTTCGGGACCTGGTCCTCGATGATCAGCAGGCGACCACCCCAGTCATCGCGCATCCGCGCATCCAGCCTGCGAGCCGCGTGATCGCGTTGGCGGGCGAGCGCTTCGGCATGTTTGGCGACGAACAGCTTGCGGTTGCGCGCCTGCAACGCCTGGCCCGAGGCCGCGCTGGAGCTGGCGAACTCGAAGTGGGCGATCTCGATGGCCGGGTCGTAGGCGACGCGGCGGCCGGAAGCCCAAAGGCGCAGGCAATAGTCGGTCTCTTCGTAATAGGCCGGCGCGAACGCCCGGTCGAAGCCCTCCAGCGCCTCGAACACCGCCCGCGGCGTCATCAGGAAGGCGCCGGAGACATAGTCGACGTCCCGGCGGAACTGGAATTCCGGCGCGAACGGATCGTCGCCGCGGCCGAAGCCTGCGCAGGCGCCGTCACGCCAGACGATGCTGCCGGCCTCCTGCAGCGTTCCGTCCAGGAGGAGGATCTTGCCGCCGATCGCGCCCAGGTCCGGCTCGGCGTCGAGACGCGCCGCCGCGTGGGCGACGGCGCCCGGCATGGTGCGAGCGTCGTTGTTGAGGAACAGCAGGTAGCGACCCTTGGCCATCCGCGCCGCCTGGTTCGCTGCGCGCAGGAAGTGCTTGTTCTCGACATTGCGGACGATCCGCGCGCCATCGATCCGGTTCAATAGGCCGCCGGTCTGATCGCTGGAGGCGTTGTCGACGATGATCACTTCGGCCGGAACGTCGAGGGTGAACTTCAGCGCGCGCAAAGCCTGGTAGGTCAGCTCGGCTTGATTGAAGAGCACGAGCAGGACGGAAACGACGGGCGCATCCTGGGTCGGCAGGACCAGCCGCTCGCCGCTGGCCAGGAAGGCGTCGAGCTCGGTCTGGCACTGGCTGCGGAAGCCAGCCTTTCGCTCGTCGGGGGTCTCCAGCACATATCGATCAAGTCCGAAGGCGGGCTTTGGCCGGCGGCCAGGCAAGAGCACCGCACGGCCGCCGTCGGTCAGGCATCGGCGCAGCATCGCCGGGGCGCTGGCCCGGATCAGGGTCTCCGGCGCGGAAAGTCCTCCCGCATGCCCGGCGCGCGCCCAGCGCAAGCCCGCCAACTCGCAGGCGTAGAAGATCAGCCGCTCGACCGCATGAGCGAGCGTGCCATCCTTCTGGCCGGCCTCAGGGTCGAAATCCTCGACGGTCAGATCGAGGTCCAGCAGGGGCTTCAGCGCCGCCGTGCGAGCCCAGAACATGGCCCCGGCCGGGAAGTCCAGAGGGCTGTCCGGGCTGAGTGCGACGCCCAGTCGCTCGGCCAGATCGCGGGAGGCGGCGAAGTTGTCGCCCCAGACCATGTGCGGGCGCACCGCAGCAAAGGTGCGCGGCGCCAGGACGCCGAGGTTCGGCAGGCGGGTAAAGGCCTCGACGACGCCGCGCACCAGGTCCGGCGAGCCAAGCAGGTTGTCGAGCAGGAACTTGCGCCATCCCGCCAAGGCGTCGGTGTGGGTCGACAGCTTGGTGTGCAGGAAGAGGACCAGCTGATAGCGGCCGAGCACATCGCGGAATCCCGTGATCTGCGGAGCGATGTTGCGGCCGCGGTTCGGCAGGACGCGGATTTCCGTGCGCCTTGGCCAGTCGAAGAAGGCGGCGGCGCAAGCCAGGCGCTTGGCCTCTGTGTCGGTCGAGATGAAGATGTCGGCCGGATAGGGGATGTTGCGCAGGTGGGCGATGATTTCCGGCAGCACCGCGGGCTCATAGGCATGCAACAGCACGGCGATTTTCGGCGGTTCGGCCAGGACGCCCGAGGCGTAGTCGAGGGGCAGGTGCAGGACCGGCTCGCCCTTGGGATCGGTCATGGCCGGCGCCGGCAGCCGGCCACCGGCGCGGTGCAGCCCCAGCAGGATCGGATGGCCGATGACGCGCAACACCCGGCGCAGGCCTGGCCGGTCCATGGCGTATTCGCGGATGCTGCCCGCCAGGCCGACAAGGGCGCCCAGCGTTGCGGCGCGAAGCCGGGCGCTCATGCGGCAAGCCAGTCGACAAGGCCGGTCTTCGCCATCCAGGCCAACGCCAGCTCCATGCGCCGGCGCTCCGCGACAGGGAAGTTCGCCAGGATGTCACGCACGGTCATCGGCCCCTGCGCCTGCAACAGAACCAGCGCTTCGCGACATGATCCGACGCCGGACCGCCAGCCGGAAAAAACCTTGTCCAGCCGCACGGCCTCTGTCGCCAGCACGTCGTCCGGCTGGACGCCCGCCGACAGGGCCAGGCGCGTGTCGAGGCCCAGCGTCTGGGTCGCGAAACCCGCGAAATCCATGAAGGGATCGCCGCGCACCGGATCGCCCCGCCGGCTGGAAACCTGAACGCCAACCGCGGCGCGCATCTCGCCGAGCCCGGCGGCCAGCGCGGTCACCTGTCGCGCGATGACTGGCCAGTCGAACGTCTCGCGGACGCGGGCGCGACCCGAGGCGCCCATGCGCCGACGCAGGTCCTTCGAGGCGAACAGCGCCGCCAGCGCCTCGGCGGCGCGGCCGATGTGAACAGCGGTGTGCTGGGCGACTTCGCCGACATAGGTTTGGTAGGAGTCCAGCTCCAAGGCGTGGCGAAGGCCCATGGCGGACCCGGTCCCGCCGCTGGTTGGCCCGCCGAGCGTCGGGATCAGATAGCCGTCGCGCCCATCGCGAACCGTGTAGCGGTAGCCGTCCCAGTCGCTGGCCACGACCGGGAGGCCGGCGGCCATGGCTTCCAGCGGCGTGATGCCGAAGGTCTCCTGAATGTTGTCGACCAGGGACAAGAAGACGTCCGACCCGGCCCAGAGGTCGGCGATCCGGCCGCGGTCGTTGCCGTCCAGCTGGTGTAGAGCGACGCTGGGCGCACAGGCCGCTGCGGCCTCGAGATAGAGACCGCGGTCGTCGGGCCGCGGAAACCAACCGACCATGGCGAAGGCGACCTTAGCGCCGCTCTGCGCTGCGGCCCGCTCCAAGGCTCGCAGCATCGCCTGGGGAAATGCCTTCTCGAAGAAGGACAGCCGGCCGACCCAAAGCACGAGGATGTCGTCTTCGCCCAAGCCCAGCTCAGCGCGCAACGTGGCGCGCGCTCCAGGCCGATCAGCCTGCGCCGCGATGCGGTCGGCGTGGACGCCCAGCGGGATCAGCGGCAGGGCCGGCAAGGGCGGCGCGCGGCCGCCGAACCGCTCGACGAGGCTTGCGCCCCAATCTTCCAGCAGGGCCCGTGTCGCCGACTGGACCGAAGGCGAGGTGCAGATCAGCGCGTCCCACGGGTGAACCGGGGCGGTGACCGCCCGTGCGATCGAACCGCGCAGCGCCGGCGGCGCCAGGGTGTGGATCAGGCCAATGAGGCTCCAGGCGGCGTCATCGCCAGCCTGGCGGCGCATCCAGGCCATCTCCTCCAGATAGGGTTGGCCGCGCAGCAGAACCCCGGAGGCGCGGGGCGCGGCGGTGCTGAGGATCGAGCCCGGCGCAATCGCCGCGCCCGCCGCCCCGTCCAGCAGGGCGCGTTCGATCTCGCCCTGGTCCCCGTCGTGCGCTGTGAGGATATCCAGAATGTCGAGGCCGCCGTGCCGGGCCAGGGCCTGGAACAGCTCAAGGTTGGCCACATCCTTGCCGAAGGGATTGGTCTTGGTCCCGAACCGGCCGGCGGGATGAAAGATCGACAGGCGCGCCACGCCTTCGCGCTTAGCATGGCGATAGTGTCGCCTAAAGCAGACAGAATATCGCTCAGCGGTGAAGCTGGCTATTGTTTGGGCATGATCGAGTCCTTCTTGCGTAAGATGATCCGCGTGGGCGACCTGACCGTCGAACTCGCGGGCGGCGAAACCTTCCGGGTCGGAGATGGGTCGGGCCCGCCGATCGTCGTGCGGGCGAACACCGCCACCTTGCGCCGCATCGCGATGCGGCCAGGGATCGCCTTTGGCGAGGCCTATATGAACGGCGACCTGGTGATCGCCCAGGGCGGCCTCTGGGACCTTCTGCAGGTGGTGGGCCAGAGTGACGCCCGCGCGGTCAAGCCGGGGCGGGGCTCCTGGTTCAAGCAGCTGCGGCGCGCCATCAAACGGGCCACCCAGCAGGCCAACGGCCGCGTCGCCAGCCGGCGCAACGTGGCCCATCACTACGACTTGTCCAACGACCTCTACCGGCGCTTCCTCGACACCGATATGCAGTATTCCTGCGCCTATTTCGCCCGACCCGACATGACGCTGGAAGAGGCTCAGGCCGCGAAGAAGGCGCACATCGCCGACAAGCTTCGGATCGCGCCTGGCATGCGGGTGCTGGACATCGGCTCGGGCTGGGGCGGCATGGCGATGACGTTGGCCCGCGACTACGGCGCCAGGGTGACCGGCGTGACGCTCTCGGTCGAGCAGTTGAGCCTCGCCCGGGAACGGGTCGCTGAGGCGGGGCTGGCCGACCGCGTAACCTTCGAGCTTCGCGACTATCGCGATCTCACCGAGACCTACGATCGGATCGTCTCGGTGGGCATGCTCGAGCACGTCGGCGCGCCGAACTTGGCGGGCTACTTCTCAGGCGTGCGCAAGCTCCTGGCTGAGGACGGCGTCGCGCTGATCCACTCGATCGGCCGCATGGAGGGCCCTAGAGCCACGAACGCCTTCACCCACAAATACATCTTCCCCGGCGGCTATGTGCCCGCCATGTCGGAAGTGACCGGGGCCATTGAGGAGGCGGGCCTCTGGATCACCGATGTCGAGATCCTGCGCTTACACTACGCCGAGACGCTCAGGCATTGGCGCGAGCGATTCATGGCTGACCCCCAGATCCCTGACCTATATCCCGCGCCGTTCCGACGGATGTGGGAGTACTACCTGGCGGGTTCCGAGCTGGGCTTCCGCTGGTCGGGGCACATGGTGATGCAGTTCCAACTCGCCCGCCGCCTCGACGCCCTGCCGATCACCCGGGACTATATGCTCGCCGGGGACCTGAGGCTTCGGAACTGAAGCAACGCCGGGTGGATCGCCCTAGGCGGCCGGCCACGACGAGCCGAAGCCGACACCGGAATATGGGCGCTAGAGCTTCGGCAGCAGCGCGACGGCGTCAGGGATCTCGTTGGGGTTGTCACCGGGTCTGACCGGGAAATGTTCGGCGAGGATGTCTGCGCATTGGGCGATCGCCGCCGTCAGGCCGGCCGCCGCGTCACCGCGTTTGACGCCATCGATCAAGGCCGCCATCGCGCCATCCCAGGCCGTCTGGTCGACGCGGGCCGCGATGCCTTCATCGGCGACGATCTCGGCCATGTGCTCTGCCGCGGAGACATAGATCAGCACTCCGGTCCGCTCCCGTGTCAGGTGCAGATTCTTGGCGAAAAACTGTTCCTGGGCGCGCCTGCGCACCCGCCCGCGCTTCAGGCTGCGCGAGGCCAGGGCCAATCTCACCGAACCGGTGCGCACGATCAGGGCCGTCGCCGCGAACAGCACCATCTGCAGCACCAGCGCCGCGCCGAGAGCCTCATGCGCCGCCGCTTCGGCGGCGCGGCCGACCTGGGCGGCGCTCCACCCTTCAAAGATGTCGGGCACGCTCACCTGGACGCCTGTGACGAACAGGATGGCCGGCGCCGCCAGGGCGACGATCGCGCCCCAGGCCAGTGGAATTTCGCCATAGTCGGAGCTCTCGGCAGCGACCACGCAATAAATCTCGCCCGTCGTGCGCGCCTCCGCGGTCCGCACTGCGTCCTCGACGATGGCCAGCTGGCCCGTATTGAGCAGGGGTTTGTCGGCCATCACCAGCTTCCCGAAGATCCGCCGCCGCCGAAGGAGCCGCCGCCGCCGCCGAACCCGCCATCGCCGCCGCCTCCCCAGCCGCCACCACCGCCGCCGCGACCGCCGCCGCGACCGCCCGACAGAATGATTGGCAAAAGCCACCAGGCGGAGCCTGCGCCGCGCCGTCGCCCGCGGGTCAGTCCGCCGATGATCCAGAAGAGGATCAGGATGATGAAGATGATGGGAAGCCCGAGGCCCTGGTTTTGGCTGGGTTTGCCCTGCGCCTGGGCCGCGGCCTGAGCGGCGCGGGCGCTCGCCTGGTCGGCGGGCAAGGCCAGCTGCTGAATCACGGCTTCCGCGCCGGCGACGACGCCTTGCTCCATCTTGCCCTCGCGGAAGGCGGGCAGGACGGCGGTCTGCAGAATGATGCTCGACATGGCGTCGGTCAGGATAGGCTCAAGGCCGTAGCCGACCTCGATGCGGACTTTCCGCTCCTTGGGCGCGACGAGCAGGATCGCCCCGTCGTCCTTGTCCTTGGACCCCAAGCCCCAGGTTCGGCCAAGCTGGTAGCCGTAATCCTCGATCTCATAGCCTTGCAGGTCGGGGACTGTGGCCACCACCAGCTGGCGCCCAGTGGTCGCTTCCAGATTAGCGAGTTCGCCGTCCAGGCGCTGTTCGGTCTGCGGCGACAGCATGTCGGCGCCGTCGATCACGCGCCCTGTCAGGGCCGGGAAGCTCGGCGCCGCGATCGCCGCGGCGCCCGTCATCCAAAACAGCGCGGCGACAAACAGGCCGCGCAAAGCGATCATACCGGCGCTACTTCGACGGCGGCAGAGCGGCGGGCGCGGGCGGCGCCGGCTGATCAAAGCTGACGCTAGGCGCGGATTGCGCCGTTTCCGTCGCCGAGAACAGCACCATGGGCTTTGAGCTCGCATAGGCGGTCTTCGCCCACAGCACGCCGGGGAAGGTGCGCAGCGTCGTGTTGAAGTCCTGGACGGCGGCGTTGTAGTCGCGGCGCGCGATGGCGATGCGGTTTTCGGTGCCTTCCAGTTGGCTCTGCAAAGCCAGGAAATTCTGGTTCGACTTCAGGTCGGGATAGGCCTCCTGCATCACGCGGAAGGGCGATAGCGCCATGGTCACATTGTTCTGCGCCGACTGGTAACGCGCCATGGCCTCAGGATCAGTTGTAATGGAGGCGTCGGATTTCGCGCGCAGCGCGCCGGCGCGGGCCTCGGTGACCCCGATCAACACCGAAGACTCTTGGGCGGCGTAGCCTTTGACCGTCGCCACCAGGTTGGGGATCAGGTCGGCGCGGCGTTGGTACTGGTTCTGCACCTCGGCCCACTGCGCTTTGGCGGCCTCTTCCTTGGTGGGGATGGTGTTTACCCCGCAGGCCGAGAACGCCAGCGGCGCGACTAGGGCGACGGCGATCGCGAGCCACCGGCGGCGGATCGAGCTGAAAAGAGAGCTGTTCACGAGGCGCATCTCCGGAAGGCAGGCAAAAGCTTGGGCGTGCGCATATGTGGGCTCACCCTTGATCCTTGGCAACGCCCGGCGCATGCAGAGGTTCTTGTCGGCGAAGTCGGCAGGACGTTTCGGGGGGAACGGCGCGCCATGGCCCACACGCGGCCCTACTATGCTCAGGGGGGTCTGAGCGCAGCCTACTATGATCTTCTGACCAGCCTGGACCCGACGGTCGCGGCGGACATTGATGTCTACGCGGATCTGGCGGCGCCCGGCGCCGATCTTCTGGAACTGGGCGCCGGATCCGGCCGACTGACTTTCGCCCTGGCGGAGCGAGGGTTTTCCGTCACCGGCGTCGACATCGCGCCCGCCATGCTCGACCTCGCGCGCGCGCGCCTGGCGACCGTCGATGCGACCGTCGCGGCGCGCATCACCCTCAAGCTCGGCGATTTGACAGCCTTGCATCTTGGCCGGACCTTCGACGCGGTTTTCTGCCCGTTTCACACCCTCGCCCATGTCCCGGCGGGGCAGGCCTGGCGCAACGCCTTCGCGACAACAGCGAAGCACCTCCGCCCTGGCGGCCTGGCGGCCTTTCACCTGCCGTCCCTGGATGTGATGGCCGCCCTGCCGCCTGTGAACCCGACGATCGCCGTGCTCGACCAGGCGACGCCCGACGGCGGGCGACTGCAGCTTTTCGTCCGCGACCGCACGTTCCGCCCTACTCAAGGCCGCCTGGACCAGGTCATCGAGTACCGCGCCACCGACCTGCGCGGCGCAACACGCATTTCCGCCGAACGGCTGGTCTTCTACATGACCCAGCCGGATCCTTTCGCCGCCGCAGCCGGGCTTGTCGCCGACCGGCCGCCTGCGCCCATGGGCGAGGCCGGGGCGATCCACATCTTCCGCAAGACCTGATCGCGCCGCCAGGCGCCGGCCGTGATCTCGCCGGAAAGTCGCGCTAGTGTGGCGTTATGAACAAGCTGCGCATTCTGGCGGCGTCGCTGGCGCTCATGGCGCTCGCCGCCTGCACCACCGTCCGCAATCTCGACGCGGCGAACGACGTCCACGCGCTCCTGCTGTCGATCCGCGACAACGACCAGGCCGCCTTTGACCGGCACGTCGACCGGCCGGCCCTGAAGCGCGAACTCCAGACCAAGGTGATCGACAAAGCCGTCCGGCGCGACAGCACGGGGCTGGCCGCCTTTTTCGCCCCCGCACTGGCGGACATCGCCGGCGAGGCCCTGCTGCAGCCCTACGTCTTCCGGCTGGTGGCGGAGCACTATGGGTACCGTCCGAACATGGCGATCCCTGGCCCGCTGGCGATCGCCAGCGTGCTGAAGCCCCTGCCCGACGGCCGGGTCTGCGCGACCCGCAAGAAGAACGGCCCGTGCGAGCTGACCTTCGCCAAGCTGGACGGCGCCTGGCGTCTCACGGGGTTCGAAGGCGATCCCTCGCTCTTGAAGCTCAAGCCGTAACGGCGCTTCCTCTTCGTCTTCAAGAGGACTAGAAGCCCGGCCCTCCGGGCCTTAGGCGAAAACGACATGGCGAAACCCCCTGGCCCCCGCGGCCCCACCCAGCGCCAACTGCGCGCCGGCGAGCTGATGCGCCATGCTCTGGTCGAGGTGCTGCGCGAAGAGGAAATCGCCGATCCGGAGCTGGCGGGCCTGTCGGTGACCATCACCGAGGTGCGGATGAGCCCCGACCTGCGCCACGCCATCGCGTTCATCGAGCCGTTGGGCGGCGAGGCCGGCGGCCTTACCGGCGCCCAGGTGGCCAAGGCGATGAACCGGCACGCCAAGTTCCTTCGCGGACGCCTGAGCCGCCAGATCGACATGAAGTTCACCCCGGACCTGAAGTTCCTGCACGATGAGACCTTCGACGAGGCCGCGCGGATGACGCGGCTGTTCGCCGACCCCAAGGTGCGCCAGGACCTGACGCCGGACGCACCGTCGGACAGCTGGAAAGACGACAACTAGGGTGGGCCGCCGCAAGAAGGGCGAGGCCGTCTCCGGCTGGATCTGCCTCGACAAACCCTACGCGCTTGGCTCGACGCCGGCGGTCGGCAAGGTGCGGCGCATTTTTGACGCGCAAAAGGCCGGGCATGCCGGCACACTCGACCCTCTGGCCACCGGGATCCTGCCGATCGCGCTAGGCGAGGCGACCAAGACTGTCTCCTGGATGGTCGACGCCGCCAAGTCTTACCGCTTCACCATCGCCTGGGGCGCGACCACCACGACCCTCGACGCCGAGGGCGAGGTCACGGCCCGTTCAGACGTTCGACCTTCACAGGCCGACATTGCGGCGGCGCTCGCGCCCTTCGTCGGCGAGATCGCCCAGATCCCGCCGGCCTATTCGGCGATCAAGGTGGACGGCGAGCGGTCCTACGACCTGGCCCGCGCCGGCGAAGCGGTCGAACTGGCCGCTCGGACAGTGCGCATCGACGCCCTGCGCCTGATGGCCGCCGAGACCGATTTCGCCACCCTGGAAGTGGACTGCGGCAAGGGAACCTATGTCCGCAGCCTGGCCCGCGACCTGGCGGCCGCGCTGGGCGCGGAAGGCCATGTGAGCATGTTGCGGCGAACTCGCGTGGGGCCCTTCACGGAAGCCACCGCCGTTACGCTGGAAATGCTGGAGGATTTAGGGCATAAGGCCCGCCAATCGGAGGCCTTGCTTCCGGTCGAGACCGCGCTGGACGACATCCCGGCGCTGGCCGTGACCGATGAAGACGCCTTTCGGTTGAAGCAAGGACGATCCATCGTCCTCCTTCCCCGACAGCAGGAGGCTGTGCAGGCCAGGCTCAAACCTGGCTCCCGCGCTGTTTCCGCCATGATGGGAAAGACGATGGTGGCGCTCTGCGAGATGCGTGATGGACGGCTCGAACCGTCGCGCGTCTTCAATCTTTAACCAGAGCGGAGAAACCCGATGTCGATTACGCCCGAACGCAAGGCCGAGGTGATCAAGTCCCACGCCCGCGGTGAAGCCGATACCGGCAGCGCCGAGGTCCAGGTCGCGATCATGTCCGAGCGCATCTCGAACCTCACCGAGCACTTCAAGACCCACAAGAAGGACAACCACTCGCGTCGCGGCCTGCTGAAGCTGGTCTCCGCGCGCCGGTCGCTCCTCGATCACCTGAAGAAGTCCGACACGGACCGCTATCAGAAGCTGATCGAAACCTTGGGTCTTCGTCGCTAAAGATATCCCGGTTTGGATTTCGCCCCGTCCGTCTCCCGACAAAAATTGGGACCAGATGGGCGGGGCGGTCCCTTTCGGACCTAAGACACGCTGCTCCTCCGTACAGGCCGGGGGACCGATGCAGCCACCGGAGCCCGCAGTTGGCTCCGCATACACGCCGAGGGCTCCATAGAAGTCCTCATGCGCCTGTCCATTGGAGAGGATTTCGGAAGTCCGAGCCCCTGTCCGTCCCCGTCGGGAATACGCCCGCGGGATCAGAAAGAAAAAACCCACATGTTTGATATCAAGCGCAAGACCATCGAGTGGGGCGGCAAGACGCTCACGCTCGAAACCGGCCGCATGGCCCGTCAGGCTGACGGCGCCGTCCTGGCCACCTACGGCGAGACCATGGTTCTCGCCACCGCCGTCTTCGCCAAGAGCGCGAAGCCCGGCCAGGACTTCTTCCCCCTGACCGTGAACTATCAGGAAAAGTTCTACGCCGCCGGCAAGATCCCCGGCAGCTTCCCGCGTCGCGAAGGCGCGCCGAGCCAGAAAGAAACCCTGACCTCGCGCCTGATCGACCGTCCGATCCGCCCGCTGTTCGTCAAGGGCTTCAAGAACGAAGTCCAGGTCGTCACCACCGTGCTGGCGCACGACCTCGAGAACGATCCCGACATCGTCGCCCTGGTCGCGGCCTCGGCCGCCCTGGTGATCTCCGGCGCCCCGTTCATGGGCCCGATCGCCGGCGCCCGCGTCGGCTTCGTGAACGGGGAATACATCCTCAACCCGACTCTCGATGAAATGAAGGACAGCCAGATGGATCTGGTTGTCGCCGGCACCAACGACGCCGTCATGATGGTCGAATCCGAGATCCAGGAGCTGAGCGAAGACCAGGTCCTGAAGGGCGTGATGTTCGCCCACGCCGGCATGCAGCCGGTGATCGACGCGATCATCGAACTGGCCGAACACGCCGCCAAGGAGCCCTTCGACTTCCAGCCGGAAGACACCGACGCCCTGAAGGCCGAAGTGAAGAAGGAAATCGGCGGCGACCTCGTCAGCGCCTACAAGATCATGGCCAAGACCGAGCGCCATTCGGCGATCTCGGCCGCCAAGGCCAAGGCCGTGAAGACCTTCGCCAAGTCGGATGAAAACCCGGCCGGCCTGGACCCGCTGAAGCTGATCAGCGTTTTCAAGGAGCTGGAAGCCGACATCGTCCGCCGCTCGATCCTCGACACCGGCGTGCGCATCGACGGCCGCAAGGTCGACCAGGTCCGCCAGATCGTCGGCGAAGTCGGCGTCCTGCCCCGCGCCCACGGCTCGGCCCTGTTCACCCGCGGCGAGACCCAGGCCCTGGTGGTCGCCACCCTGGGCACCGGCGACGACGAGCAGCTGATCGACGCGCTGGAAGGCAAGTATTACGAGAAGTTCATGCTGCACTATAACTTCCCGCCGTTCTCGGTCGGGGAAACGGGCCGCATGGGCGCGCCGGGCCGCCGCGAAGTCGGCCACGGCAAGCTGGCCTGGCGGGCGATCCGTCCGATGCTGCCGGACTACGCGGACTTCCCCTACACCATCCGCCTGGTCTCCGAGATCTTCGAATCCAACGGCTCGTCCTCGATGGCCTCGGTCTGCGGCTCCTCGCTGGCCCTGATGGACGCGGGCGTGCCCCTGAAGAAGCCGGTCTCCGGCATCGCCATGGGCCTGATCCTCGAGTCCGACGGCTTTGCGGTTCTGTCCGACATCCTGGGCGACGAAGATCACCTGGGCGACATGGACTTCAAGGTCGCCGGCACCGCCGACGGCATCACCTCGCTGCAGATGGACATCAAGATCCCCGGCATCACCGAGGCGATCATGAAGCAGGCCCTGGCTCAGGCTAAGGGCGGCCGTGATCACATCCTCGGCGAGATGAACAAGGCCATGGAGGCGCCGCGCGCCGAATTGGGCGAGTTCGCGCCGAAGATCGAGACCATCAAGATCCCGGTCGACAAAATCCGTGAAGTGATCGGCTCGGGCGGCAAGGTGATCCGCGAGATCACCGCCGAAACCGGCGCCAAGGTCGACATCGGCGAAGACGGCACGATCAAGATCGCCGCGGCCGACCAGGGCAAGATCGACGCCGCCCGCGACTGGATCAGGTCCATCGCTTCCGAACCGGAAGTCGGCGCGATCTACACCGGCAAGGTCGTGAAGGTCGTCGACTTCGGCGCCTTCGTGAACTTCTTCGGCGCCAAGGACGGCCTCGTCCACGTGAGCCAGATCTCGAGCGAGCGCGTGAACAAGGTCTCCGACGTGCTGAGCGAAGGCCAGCTCGTGAAGGTCAAGCTCCTCGGCTTCGACGATCGGGGCAAAACCCGCCTGTCGATGAAGATCGTCAACCAGGAAACGGGCGAGGACCTGACCGCCAAGCAAGGCGCCGACGCCGACGCCGAATAGGCTTCAGCCAAGGTTGAATGTGAGGGGCGGCCGCAGCGATGCGGCCGCCCTTTTCATGTCAGAACTGGCCGTAGCCGCGGCCCGGTCTCGCCTCCTCGCAAGGCGGCCGGAGGTAAAGACGAAAAAGCCCGCCGTCGCCGGCGGGCCTTTCAGGTTAGCGGTGGCGGATCAGCCGCGCAGCTTGCGCAGCAGGACCTCGACGTCGCGGGCGATGACTGGATCCTCGGCCTTAAGCGCCTCGATCCGGCGCACGGCGTGGAGCACGGTAGTGTGGTCGCGCCCGCCGAACCGGCGGCCGATGTCGGGCAGCGAGCGGGTGGTGATCTGCTTGGCCAGCCACATGGCCACCTGGCGCGGGCGGGCGACCGCGCGGGCGCGGCGCTCCGACGTCAGGTCGGCCTGCTTCAGCTGGTAGTGCTCGGCCACCGTCTTCTGGATCTGGTCGACCGTCACCTTGCGTTCGGTGCAGGACAGGTGCGGTCGAAGGATCGTCTGGGCCTCGTCCAGGGTCAGCTTGGCCACCTCGCCGCCCACGCGGGCCACGAGGGTGTTCAGAGCGCCCTCCAGCTCGCGCACGCTGTCGGTGAAGCGATCGGCAAGGAACTGCAGCACCTCAGGCCGGGCGACCGCCTGGAAGCGGCCCTGCTCGCCCAGCGTGACCAGCTTGCGTTCCAGGATGCCCAGGCGCAGCGTCCGATCCGCCGGCTCGATGCCGCAGACGAGGCCGGCCTGCAGGTGCGAGCGCAGCCTGGGCTCCATCTCCGACAATTCGATCGGCGAGCGATCGGCGGTCATGACGACGCGGCGGCCGTCCTCGACCAGGGCGATCAGGGTGTGGAACAGCTCTTCCTGTGTGCTGGTCTTGCCGGCGACGAAGTGGACATCGTCGATCAGCAACAGGTCGGCCGCGCGTAACTCTTCCTTGAAGGCGGCGATCTGGCGGTCCTGGACGGCCTTGACGAAGGTCGAGGTGAATCGCTCGGCGGAAAGATAGACGACCTTCTTCTCTGGGGCCGTGCGCATGGCCTCCCAGGCAAGCGCGTTGAGCAGATGGGTCTTCCCGAAACCATAGGACCCGTGGAACACCACCGGATTGAAGTGCCCGTCCGCCCACGACGCCACCCGGCGGGCGACGGCGAAGGCGAACTCATTGGCCGGACCTGGCACGAAGGTGTCGAAGGTGAAGCGTTCCTGCAAACCCAGCTGGCGGCCATGACGGCCGGTCGCCGAGAGGCCGGAATTGAGAATGGCCGACGCCAACGGATCGATCGCAATCGAGACGGGCTGGGCCTCGATCTCGAACACGCGCGGCTCCGCCGTCAGGGCGTCGGAACCGGCGGCTTCGAACTCCACACGTGACGTCAGCTCCAGCGGGCGGCCCAGCGGGTCATGCTGCAGCCACACCTCGCCGATACGGCGCCAGGCATGGCGGCGAATCCAGTCGCGCGCGACGCCGGTCGCGGCGACCAGACACAGCTTCTCCCCAGTCTCCCGAAGCGCGGCTTGGGCGAGGTAGGACTCGAACGTCGCCTCCCCCAGCTCGTGCTTCAGCACCTGGCGCGCCCCGGTCCAAACTGCCGACGCGGCTTGCGTCGTCACGGCTCCTGCGGCTCCCGTGCTGAACATTCTTCCCAACCCCTTTAATCTCTAGCGGCCGCCCGGCCCCCACGCCCAAGGCGACAAATTTCATAACCTCCCCAACATCTTAAGGCGGCCGTACGCAGCGCGCACAAAGCCTCTGGCCGGCGAGATACACGCTGCGCCGACCCTCGGTATTGATCCGAGATCAGATGGAAGAGACGTCCTTAAGGCCCAGACTAAATGGGGGCCGGGAGGGGTCAACGGTGATTCTTAACGGCGGCTAGCGATATTTCCGTTGACTCAGAACGACCCCTTTTCGGGCCTAGGAAAAAGCTCGGCCGTCACTCCGGGGGCGGACAAAATTTCTGGTTTCGGCGATATTTCGAGGCCGGCGCGAGCGGCGGATTTCCCGAGACAGGCGCGCAAAAAAACAGCGCCCGAAGGGGCGCTGTCGTCCGTGACATCTTGATGTCAAACAAGCGTTAGATCGTCGCAATCGCGACGGAAGCGCACCGATCAGGCGACGGCGAGCTTCTTGAGGCGAGCCGCCAGGCGCGAGACTTTGCGCGAGCCGGTGTTCTTGTGAACCACGCCCTTGGACACAGCCCGCATCAGTTCCGACTGCGCCTTGACGAAGGCGTCCTTGGCGACCGTCGCGTCGCCGGCGGTGACGGCTTCTTCGAACTTGCGAAGGAAGGTCCGCACGCGCGAACGACGGGCGGTGTTCACTTCGGTGCGGCGAGCGATCTTGCGGACCGCCTTCTTGGCGCCGGGCGTATTGGCCATTCTAACAGCTCTTCAAAACGGAAACCCGCGCCCCATGGAGGGCGGCGAATAAGGAGGCGCGGATATACGCAAAGGTCCCCCGCCGGTCAAGGCGAGGTTCGCGTCACCGCCCGGTGAACTTCGCCGGACGCTTCTCGAGGAAGGCCGCCATGCCCTCCTTCTGGTCATCGAAGGCGAAGAGGGAATGGAAAAGCCGGCGCTCAATGGCGAGCCCGGCCGCCAGCGGCGTCTCCAGGGCGACTTCCACCAGCTCCTTGTTCATCATCACGGCGAGCGGTGAGAGCGAAGCGATCTTGGCGGCGGCGGCGACGGCCTCCTCGATCAGCTTGTCGGCGGGGACGATGCGGGAGACGAGGCCCGCCCGCTCGGCCTCCACGGCGTCCATCATCCGGCCGGTCAGGACCAGGTCCATGGCCTTGGACTTGCCCACCAGGCGGGTCAGGCGCTGGCTGCCGCCCATGCCGGGCGCGACGCCCAGTGTGATCTCTGGCTGGCCGAACTTGGCGGTCTCGGCCGCGATGATGAAGTCGCAGCGCATGGCCAGCTCGCAGCCGCCGCCGAGCGCAAAGCCCGCGACCGCGGCGATCATCGGCTTGCGGAAGGCCTCGATGCGGAGGATGGCGGCGGTGAACAGGTCCCGGCGGAAGGCCTCGGCGTAGGTCTTGTCGGCCATCTCCTTGATATCGGCGCCGGCGGCGAAGGCGCGTTCCGATCCAGTCAGCACCACGCAGCCGACGTCGTCGTCAGCCTGGGCCGCATCAAGCGCCGCGCCGAGGTCGGCCAGGACCTGGCTGTTCAGGGCGTTCAGCGCCTGGGGGCGGTTCAACCGGATCAGCAGGACGCCCTCGGCGGGCGTCTCAAGCAACAGGGTTTCGTAAGTCACGCGCATCTCCGCCAACAGGTTAGAAACTTACGGGCCCTCGACCCGATAACCAAGGGCGCGCAGAGCGCCCGGCAGGCCGTCAGGCCCCACGAGGTGACCCATGCCGACGACGACGACTGTGCGCCCCCGGCCCCTTAGCCGGTCATCCAGGATCGCGGTCCAGCGTCGATTGCGGGCGGCGACAAGTCGGGCGTAGAGGCCCGGCGAAGCCTCCCGAAGGGGCGCCACCGCCTCCTTTTCCAGCGCGGCTATATCCCCCGCCAGCCACGCCTTAAGGATTCTCGCGTACTCGTCCGGGCCATCGGCCAGCTCATCCAGCGTCTGGACCAAAGAGGCCAGCTGTTCGGCCCGCGGGCCGTCGGCGAACAGGGCGATCTGCTCGGCCGGCGTTTCGAAGGCCTGAAGCTTCGCCCTCGCCGGCGCCTCCGCCATCAGGGCGCGTTCGACGCCGTCGTCCGCCGAGGCGTCGAACCGGCGGAAGGCGGCGGCGCCTAAGACCACCTCAGCCATCCAGGGCTGCAGCTGGTCGAGGTAGGAAAGGTCGACGCCATAGTCCGCCGCGACGGTCTTGAGGCGCGCGGCGTCCGCGGGCGTCAGCAGTTTTGAGAGCGTCTGACCTTGCGGCAGGAAGCTGCGTTGGGCGGCGAGCGCCGCAACCTCGCCCTGGGCAGCGGCGTCCAGAGGCAGTTCGAACCAGATATCATCGGCCTTGGCCATGGCGCGCGTCAGCCGCCGAGGCTTCCACGCCAGGGCCTTCGGCAAGACGTGGATCGACCCGAACAGCACCAGTTCGGAGTCGGCGTCGCGCACGATCCACACGGGCGGCTCGGCCCGAGCTTGGCAGGCCCCCAAGAGCAGCGCCAGGCCCAGCAGCGCCGACTTCCAGGTCACGTCTGACAGACCGGGCAGTAGAAGGTCGAACGCCCGCCTTGCACCTCACGGGCGATCACGCCGCGGCAGGCGTCGTTGGCGCAGGGCTCGCCCACCCGGTCGTAGACGCGGAAGCGATGCTGGAAATAACCCAGTGCGCCGTCGGCGTGGGCGAAGTCGCGCAAGGTGGAGCCGCCGGCGGCGATAGCCTCTATCAGGACCTCGCGGATCACGGCGACAAGGCGGGCCAGGCGCGGCTTGCTGATCCGCCCAGCCGGCTTGAAGGGCGAGATGCGCGCGCGGTTCAGCGCCTCGCAGACATAGATGTTTCCCAAGCCGGCGACGATCCGCTGGTCCAACAGAAGCGTCTTCGGCCCCTGGACGCGGCCAGCGAAGGCGGTCTTCAGGCGCTCTGCGTCGAAGGCGTCGGACAGCGGCTCAGGCCCCATCCCCGCGAACCAGGGGTGGAGCGCGAGCGTCGCCGTGGGCGCGATGCCCATGAAACCGAACCGCCGCGGGTCGTAATAGGTCACCCGGGCGCCCGCTTCGGTGGTGAAGACCACATGGGCGTGCCTTTCTGAAGGCGCAGCAGCGTAATGGAAGTCGCCGGGGCGCGGCGCCCCCTGGGCGAGGGCGATCTCGAAACGCCCGCTCATGCCGAGGTGCATGACCAGGGTCTCGCCGCGGTCGAGGTGGGCGAGCAGATACTTCGCGCGCCGGTCCAGGCGCTGGATCACCGCACCGGCCAGCGATTGGACAAACCCTTCCGGGAAGGGAAAGCGCAGGTCTGGGCGTCGTTGTTCGACGGCCGCCAGGCGCTGGCCCTCCAGCACAGGCTGCAGGCCGCGCCGGACGGTCTCGACTTCGGGAAGTTCGGGCATGGGTCAGGCTTCGCAGCTTGATGGTCCCCGATCAATCTCCTTCGGCTGGCGTACGGCGCGCGCGGCCGCTAAGACCAGCGCCATGACCGGACCCGCCACCTTCGGCTTTCGCGACGTCGACCCCGAGACGAAACCCGGCCTCGTCCGGAGCGTCTTTGACCGCGTCGCCGGTCGCTATGACCTGATGAACGACCTGATGAGCGTAGGCGTCCATCGGGTCTGGAAAGACGCGGTCGCCGCGCGGATGAACCCGCAGCCGGGCGAGACCATCATCGACTGCGCCGGCGGCACCGGCGACATGGCCCGCCGCTACGCCCGCATGGCCAGGCGCGCCCAGCTGCGCCGCGGCGGGGCCGACGCCCGCGTCGTGGTGGTCGATTACAACGCCGAGATGGTCCGCGCCGGCCGCGAAAAAGGCGGGGAGCCCGAGATCATCTGGGCCGTCGGCGACGCCCAGGCCCTGCCCCTGCCCGACGCCTGCGCCGACGCCTATTCGATCGCCTTTGGCATCCGCAACGTCACCCGCATCGAGGCCGCCCTGGCCGAGGCGCGGCGCGTCCTGAAACCGGGCGGTCGGTTCCTGTGCCTGGAGTTCTCGCGGCCGACGGCGGCGGCGTTCCGGAAGCTCTATGACGCCTACAGCTTCAAGGTGATCCCGGCGATCGGCGAGAAGGTGGCCGGCGATCGCGCGTCCTATCAGTACCTGGTCGAAAGCATCCGCCGGTTCCCCGACCAGCAGACCTTCGCAAGAATGATCGGCGACGCCGGCTTCAACCGTGTCGAGATCTCGAATTTCAGCGGCGGGGTCGCGGCCCTACATACGGGCCGGGCCGCCTGAGCACCTTCGCCGCCTTTGGGCGCCTGCTGGGCGCGGGCCTGACGCTCGTCAGGTACGACGCGCTGGCGCCGCGTGAATTGGACGCGCTCTATCCGCCAGCCTTGCGTGGCCTGACCCGCGCCCTTCGTCTGCTGAGCGGCCGTGAGGCCAAGCAGGGTCGTCCGGGCGAACGTCTGGCGCACGCCCTGGAACACCTGGGGCCCGTGGCCATCAAGCTCGGCCAGGTGCTGTCGACTCGGGCCGATATCTTCGGCGCGGTCTTCGCCGAGGACTTGTCGCGCCTGAAGGACCGGTTACCGCCCTTTCCGCTTGAAGAGGCGCGTCGCGAGATTGCGCTGTCCCTTGGCCAGCCCGCTGAGACGATCTTCGCCGAACTGGGAGCGGCCGTCGCCGCCGCCTCCCTGGCCCAGGCCCATGAGGCGCGGCTGCACGACGGCCGGCGCGTGGCGGTGAAGGTGCTGCGGCCCGGTATCGACCGCCGCGTCGCCGAGGATTCCGAAGTCCTCGCCCTGGCCGCGCGGCTGATCGAGCGCTTCGCGCCGGCCCTGTCGCGCCTGGAGCCCAGCGCTGCTGCGGCCACCGTGATCCGCGCGACCCAGATGGAGCTGGACCTGCGCTTGGAGGCGGCTGGCGCCGACGAGCTTGGCGAGATCATGGCCCGCGACGGCTATATGGCCGCGCCCAAGGTCGTCTGGCTCGGCGTCGGCAAGCGGGTCCTGACCCTGGAATGGGCGCCGGGCAGGCCGCTCTCCAGTCCAGAAGCGCTCACCCTGCCCGGCCTCGACCGTAAACGCCTCGCCGAACACTTGACCCAGGCCTTCCTCGCCCAAGCCCTGGATCATGGTGTCTTTCATGCGGACCTGCATGAGGGGAACCTGTTCGTCTCGGCGCCCGCAGAGATCGTCGCGGTTGACTACGGCATCATCGGCCGGCTCGGCGCGCCGGAACGCCGCTACCTGGCGGAGATCCTCTGGGGATTCCTGCGGCGCGACTACCGGCGCGTGGCCCAGGTTCATTTCGACGCTGGCTATGTGCCGCGCCACCATAGCGTCGAGGCCTTCGCCCAGGCCTTGCGTGCGGTGGGCGAACCTGTCTTCGGCCGCAACGCCTCGGAAGTGCACATGAGCCGGGTGCTGCTACAGCTCTTCGAGATCACCGCACTCTACGACATGCACCTGCGGCCTGAACTAGTCTTGTTGCAGAAAACCATGATGACCGTCGAAGGCGTCGCGCGCCGGATCGATCCGGAGCACGACATCTGGAAGGCCTCCGACCCCGTCGTCACCCGTTGGATCACCCGCGAACTGTCGCCAGTCTCGCGCGTACAGCGCCTGATCAGCGAGGCCACCGAAGCGCTCCGCGCCATCACTCGGATCGCCGAAGCCCAACAGAAGCCCGTCATGGTCGTCCAGCCGGAGGCGGATCACCGCCGTCTGATCTGGTTCGCGATCGGCGCGGCGGTGGCGGGAGTCGCGTTCGTGGCCGCACAGATCTTCAGCTAGGCGTCATCATCCGCTGAGCGATTGGCCGCAGCGGCCTGGCGGCGGGCCTCGCGGGTCTTCTGTTCGGTCCAGTAGGCCGCGCCCTCGTCCGGCTTGAACATGGTGCGCGGCGCGCCGTCCTTGTTGGCGACGGCGAAGACATTGGCCTTAGCGTCATAGAAGAGCGTGTCGCCATTGGCCCGCTTCAGGGTCTCGACGCCGCGCGGCGGGCTTTCGACGAAGGCGTGCGCCTTGCGGACATAGTCCTTAAGGTCCTTGGCGGCGAAGGCCTCGCCATTGCGGTCGAAGGCGCGCTTGGCGCTTTCCTCGGCCGAGAGGCGCCGGCTGGCCGACCACATGGGCTTGCCGTCCATCACCGGCACCGGATCGTTGCGATGATCCTCTTCCGTCCTCAGGGACGAGGATGATCCCGTCGAGGCGGGGGCCGCGGCGGACGCCGCCGGCTCGTTCTGGGCGACGGCCGACGGGCCGTTGTCACAACCGGCGAGGACCGCCAGGCCGAGAAGGCCGGCGGCGAGAAGAGGCTTACTCCAGGTCATGCGGGGGGCTCCAAGGCGAAGGTTGGAACAAAGAAAGAACAACTTCTGCGGTTTGTCGAGTCCCTTTGTGGCGACGCGACGCATGGCTTAGATGCGTGACGAAACCCGGAGGCTGATCCTTGGCCGAAAAACAGGTCCTGCTCATCGTCGGCGGCGGCATCGCCGCCTATAAGGCGCTCGAGCTCACCCGCCTGCTGCGTAAGGCCGGGATCGGCGTGCGCCCGGTCATGACCAGGGCCGCCGCGCAGTTCGTGACGCCTCTGTCGCTGGCGGCGCTCGCTGAGGACAAGGTCTATGAGGACATCTTCTCCCTGACCGACGAAGCCGAGATGGGCCATATCCAGCTCTCGCGCTCGGCCGACCTGATCGTCGTGGCGCCGGCCACCGCCGACCTGATGGCCAAGGCGGCCAACGGCCTGGCCACGGATCTCGCGACCACCACCCTGCTCGCCACCGACACGCCGGTGCTGATGGCCCCTGCCATGAACGTGCGCATGTGGCTGCACCCTGCGACCCAGCGCAACCTGGCGGCCCTCAAAGCCGACGGCGTCGCCTTTGTCGGCCCCGACGAGGGCGCCATGGCCTGCGGCGAGTTCGGCCCCGGCCGTATGGCCGAGCCTGTGGCGATCTTCGCGGAGATCAGCGCGCTGCTGGCGACCTCTCAGCCCCTGGTTGGCCGCCACGTCATCGTCACCGCCGGCCCGACGGTCGAGCCGATCGACCCGGTGCGCATGCTGACCAACCGCTCCAGCGGGAAGCAGGGTTATGCGATCGCCCAGGCCCTGGCCGCCCTTGGCGCCGATGTGACCTTGGTCAGCGGCCCAACCGCGCTTTCTTCGCCGCCCGGCGTCCGCCGCGTCGACGTTGAGACGGCGCGCGAGATGCTGGCCGCCTGCGAGGCGGCCCTGCCGGCCGACGCCGCGATCTGCGTCGCCGCTGTCGCCGACTGGCGGCCAGAGCACGTGGGCGACCGCAAGATGAAGAAGGGCCCGGGCGGGCCGCCGACCTTCAGCTTGGTGGAGAACCCCGACATCCTGGCGACCCTGGCCCAGGCCGGCGCGCGGCGTCCGCAACTGGTGGTCGGCTTCGCCGCCGAGACCAATGACATCGACGACAATGCCCGCGCCAAGCTCGCCCGCAAGGGCTGCGACTGGATCGTCGCCAACGACGTCAGCCAGGAAGGCGTGATGGGCGGCGACGACAACACCGTGTCCATCGTCAGCGCCGCCGGCGTCGAACGCTGGACCAAGACCGCCAAGAGCGAGGTCGCCCGCAAGCTGGCCGCCCGCATAGCCGAGGCCCTCAATCCGTGACCCCGACCGTTCCGATCCTGCGCCTGCCCCACAACACCGACCTGCCGCTGCCGGCCTATGAGACCCCCGGCGCGGCGGGCATGGACCTGCGCGCCGCGGTCGCCGAAGACGAACCGGTGATCCTGCATCCGGGCGACCGCTTCGCCGTGCCAACCGGCCTGGCTTTCGCCCTGCCGGTCGGCTTCGAAGCGCAGGTCCGGCCCCGCTCGGGCCTGGCCGCCAAGGCTGGCGTCACCTGCCTGAACACGCCAGGCACGGTCGATTCCGACTACCGCGGCGAGGTGAAGGTGATCTTGATCAACCATGGCCCGGAGGCCTTCACGATCCGCCGCGGAGATCGCATCGCCCAACTGGTGATCGCCCCTGTCGTCCAGGCCGCCTGGGTCGAGACCGACAGCCTGGAAGAGACCCAGCGTGGCAAGGGCGGGTTCGGCTCAACGGGCGTCTAGGCTTGCCGCCGATCAGCGCCAGGCCTAGAAACGTGTTCAGTTAAGACTATACAGGCGCAGGCATGAACCCGACCAAGGCTCTTCTCGCTCTTACCGCCCTGCTGTTTCCACTCAGCGCCGCCGAAGCCCAGGTGGGAACCCCTGCACGCACCGCCCTCTTCATCAGCCCCTGCGGCGAACCCTTCCGCGTGGAGGCGCCGCAGGCCTACCCCGTCGGCGCCTGGTTCGCGAAGATCGACAGCAATAACGATCACGCCCTCGACAAGGCGGAGCTTCGGGCCGACGCCGCGGCCTTCTTCAAAGTGCTGGACCTCGACCATGATGGCGTCGTCGCCGGCGTCGAGATCACCAACTATGAGATGAACATCGTCCCAGAGATCCTGGGCATGTACCGCGCTGAGGCGCCTGCAAGCATCATCCGCGTCCAACTGGACGACAACACGCCGGTTACGCGCGACCCCATGGGCGGGCGCATTCAGGATCGCGGGCCCGTGCGCGATCCAGGCCTGGGCATGGAGGGCGCCTCAGCCTTCACCTTCCTGCAGGAACCGCAGCCGGTGAGCGCCTCCGATGGCAACTTCGACCGCCGGATCACCGCCGCCGAGTTCGCAGGCGCGGCCGATCGCCGGTTCCGCCTGTTGGACCGCGACCAAGACGGCAAGCTGACCCTGGCCGAACTGCCGCGCACGGCCGCCCAGAAACAATTCGAGGACGGTGATAAGGGCCGCAAGAAGCGGCGGTCCTAGAGGTGATCACAGGCCGAGTACGGCCTGCATGTCGTATTCTCCAGGCGGCTGGTGCGCCGCCCAGACCGCCGCCGCCAGGGCGCCGCGGGCGAAGAGGCCCCGATCGCGCGAGGAATGCGACAGGGTCAGCACCTCCTGCTCGGCGGCGAAGATCACGCTATGATCGCCGATGATGCCGCCGGCGCGCACCACGGAAAAGCCGATCTCGCCCATGGGCCTCGCACCGGTGATCCCGTCACGGGCGCGGCGTTCCACGTCGGCCAGGTTCACGCCTCGCCCCTCGGCGGCGGCGGCGCCCAGCATCAGGGCCGTGCCTGACGGGGCATCGACCTTGCGGCGATGATGGGCTTCGAAGATCTCGATGTCATAGTCGGCCGGCAAGGCCTGGGCGGCCTTACGCACGAGCCCCATCAGCAGATTCACTCCCAACGAGAAATTGCCGGCGCGAACGACAGCGACCGTCTCGCCCGCCTGGCGGATCGTGTCGAGTTGGGCCAGGTCGAACCCGGTCGTGCCGATCACCAGGGCCGGGCCGCCGCCGGCCGCGAAACGGGCGGCGCAGTAGGCCGCCAGCGCCGTTGAGGCCGCCGCCGTCGTGAAGTCCACCACCACGTCGCAGACCGCCAGGCCCGCCTCCATCGAGACCAGGCCCTCGCCGACGGCGCCCGGACGTCCGAAGCGGGCGACCACCTCGACGCCGGCCTCAGCCTCAGCCGCCGTCGCCACCGCCCAGCCCATGCGGCCGTTGGCCCCAGCGATGGCGATCTTGATCGGTTCGGTGGTCATGGCTTGCGCCTCTGCTATGGCTTTCGCGCAATTCGCCCGCACCGCGGGTTGCGGTCAACCGCCAAGGGGCCAAGATGGCAGGCCCGATCTGGAACAGAATAAGATGAGCGACGCCGAGAAACGCACCTTCACCGACGCAGAGGCGCTCGCCTTCCACCGCTATCCGACGCCCGGCAAGATCGCGATCGTCCCGACCAAGCCGATGGCCACCCAGCGCGACCTGAGCCTGGCCTACTCACCTGGCGTCGCCGTGCCGGTCCTGGCGATCGCCGCCGATCCTGAAGCCGCCTACGACTACACCTCCAAAGGCAATCTGGTGGCCGTCATCTCCAACGGCACCGCGGTGCTGGGCCTGGGCGCGCAGGGGGCGCTGGCCTCCAAGCCGGTGATGGAGGGCAAGGGCGTGCTCTTCAAACGCTTCGCCGACGTGGACGCGATCGACGTCGAATGCCTGGCGACCGATCCCGACGAGATGATCACCGTCGTCAAGAACATCGGCGTCACCTACGGCGGCATCAACCTCGAGGACATCAAGAGTCCCGAGTGTTTCCGCATCGAGTCAGAGCTTCAGGACCTCCTGGACATCCCGGTGTTCCACGACGACCAGCATGGCACGGCGATCATCTCCACGGCCGGCCTGATCAACGCCTGCCACATCACCGGCCGCGACCTGAAGGACATCCGCGTCGTCCTCTGCGGTCCCGGCGCCGCCGGCGTCGCCAGCCTGGACCTGATCAAGGCCATGGGCGTGCCCCACGCCAATGTGATCGCCGCTGACCACCACGGGGTCCTCTACCGTGGCAGGCCGGAGGGCATGAATCAGTGGCAGTCGGCCCACGCCGTCGACACGCCCCTACGGACTCTCGCCGAGGCCATGGTCGGGGCCGACGTGGTGATCGCCACCTCGGTGAAAGGCGCGCTGACGCAAGACATGGTGAAGTCCATGGCGCCGAACCCGATTATCTTCGCCATGGCCAACCCAGACCCGGAGATCACGCCGGAGGCGGTCAAGGAAGTGCGCCCTGACGCCATCGTCGCCACAGGCCGGTCAGACTATCCGAACCAGGTGAACAACGTCCTGGGCTTCCCCTACATCTTTCGCGGGGCGCTCGACGTGCGCGCCCGCCGGGTCAACATGGAGATGAAGATGGCCTGCGCGAAGGCGCTGGCCCAGCTGGCCCGCGAAGACGTGCCAGACGAGGTGACCGCAGCCTACCAGGGCGCCCAGCTGAAGTTCGGCCCGGATTACATCATCCCGACCCCCTTCGACCCCCGGCTGATCGGGTACATCCCGCCCTTCGTCGCCCAAGCGGCCATGGACACCGGCGTCGCCCGCAAGCCGATCGATGACATGGACGCCTATCGCGCCCAGCTGGCGCAGCGACTGGATCCCACCGCGGCTTTCCTGCAGCGCCTGCAGGGCGGGGTGCTGTCGCAGCCCAAGAAGACGATCGTCTTCGCCGAGGGCGAAGAACCATCCGTGATCCGCGCGGCCTACGCCTTCCAGTCGGCGGGACTTGGCGACGCCATCTTGGTCGGCCGCGAGCAGCTGGTGCACGACAACATGCGGGCCGCCGGGCTCAATCCGGACGAGATCAAGATTGAGATCGCCAACGCCCGGGTCTCGCACCGCAACGCCGAGTTCACCGACTTCCTCTACGGCCGCTTGCAACGCGAAGGCTACCTGCGCCGCGACGTGCAACGCCTGATCAACCTCGATCGCAACTCCTTCGCCGCCTCCATGGTGGCGCTCGGCTACGCCGATGGCATGGTGACTGGCGTTACGCGGACCTTCGACGTCTCGCTGGAGGAGGTCCTTCGGGTGATCGACCCTGCCCCGGGAGGCCGGATCATGGGCATGAACGTCGTGCTCTCGAAAGGTCGCACCCTGTTCATCGCCGACACGAACGTCACCGAGCTGCCGGGGCCGAAGGACCTGGAGGAGATCGCCATTGAGGCCGCCCATGCGGTCCGCGTCCTGGGTTTCACCCCCCGTGTCGCCTTTATGAGCTATTCGACCTTCGGCAACCCGAAGGGCGACCGCGCCGAGCGCGTTCGCGAGGCGGTCGCCCGGCTGGACGCGCGCGACGACATCGATTTCGAGTACGAAGGCGAGATGCCCCCGGCGGTGGCGCTCAATCCCGAAGCCCAGGCCAACTATCCCTTCATGCGCCTGACGGGGCCGGCCAATATCCTGATCATGCCCGCCATTCACTCCGCGGCCATTTCGACCCAGCTGATCGAGACCCTGGGCGAGGCGACGATCATCGGGCCGATCGTGCTGGGCCTGTCCAAGGCGATCCAGATCGCGCCGCTGTCGGCCTCTGTCTCGCGCATCCTGCAGCAGGCGACGCTCGCCGCTTACGAGCGGCCTGTCGCCGAGGGTACGATGAACATCTAGGGCGCCGCCCGCCGGGGTTGGGGTTGCGGCTTGCCCGTGCTAACAGGCGCGCCCCCTGACGGACCCCCGCCATGAGCAGCCTCAGCCTCGGCGTCGATTTCGGCACGACCAATACGGTGATCGCGCTTGCCCCGCCTGAAGGCGGCGTCGATCTCGTGCGGTTCGACGCGCCCCGTGGAGCCCAGACAGCGATCCGCAGCGCGCTCTCGTTCCACGCCCCGCCCGCGCGCCCGTCCGACCGCATCATCGAGGCTGGCCCCTGGGCCATCGAGGCCTACGCCGAAGATCCTACGGAGACGCGGTTTCTGCAGTCCTTCAAGAGCTTCGCCGCTCAGGCGAGCTTCAGTGAGACCCAAATCCTCGGCAAGCGTTACCGGTTCGAGGACCTCCTCTCCACCTACCTCCTGAAAGTGCGCGAGCACGCCGGCGGTCTGCTGGCCGACCTGCCGAAGCGCGTCATCGTCGGCCGACCTGTCACCTTCGTCGGCGGCGCGCCGGACGAAGCTCTAGCTCTGTCGCGCTACGACATCGCCTTCCGCCGCATGGGCTTCGAAGAAATCGTCTATGTGCACGAGCCGGTCGGCGCGGCCTTCTTTTTCGCCCGCGGCCTCACCGAGGACGCCACGGTCCTGGTCGGCGATTTCGGCGGCGGCACCTCAGATTTCTCGATCATTCGTTTCCGCCGCGAGGACGGTGTGTTCCGCGCCCAGCCTCTGGGTCGCGCTGGGGTCGGCGTGGCCGGCGACGCCTTCGACTACCGGATCATCGACCATCTGGTGTCACCCGAGCTCGGCAAAGGCTCGAGCTACAGGTCGATGGGGAAAATTCTGCCTGTGCCCCAGCGCTACTATTCGGCTTTCGCCCGCTGGGACCAGCTGGCTCTCATGCGGGCCGGCCGCGACATGCGCGAGATCCGCGGTCTCGCCCGCGACGCCGTCGAGCCAGCGAAGCTGGCCCGCTTGGTGCATGTGCTGGACGAGGAGTTGGGCTTCGAGCTGTACCAGTCTGTCTCACAGCTGAAGATCGCGCTCTCCAGCGCCGAGCAGGCCCAGTTCCGCTTCGTCGCGGATGGGATATCCATCGTCCGCGACATCGCGCGGGAGACCTTCGAAGCGTGGATTGCGCCGGAGCTCGCCCAGATGGACGCCGCCGTGGACCGCGCCCTGGCTGACGCCGGCGTCGAGGCCGGCGCCATCGACCGCGTCTTCCTGACCGGCGGCTCGTCACTGACGCCAGCCGTCCGCGCCATCTTCCACGCGCGCTTCCCTGCCGAGAAGATCGAGACCGGCGCGGAACTCGAGTCCATCGCCTCAGGTCTGGCGCTGATGGGCCGAGACGCCGACCTTAGCCGTTGGTCCGCGTCTACATAAAGCCCTCTACTTCACCGCCTTCAGGGTCGGGCTGTCCAGGTCCAACTCCGCTGCCGGGATGACCTCCAGGGTCGGCAGGTTCGCCTTTAGCGCGGGTGCGAAGGCCTTGGCGTCGCCCGCGATGATCACGCTGGCCTTGGCCGGGTCGAAGCGGTCCTTGGCGAAAGCCTGGACTTCAGGCGCGGTCACAGCTTCGATTTTACGAGTGTACAGGCCGATTTCGTCCAGCGGCACGCCATAGACGGCGAGATTGCCAATGATGTCGGCCAGACCGTCCGTCGTGGCCAGCTGCCGGCCGAAGCCCCCGATCAGCACGGATTTGCGGGCCTTGAGCTCATCGGCGCTGGCCGGGGCGCTGGCAAGCTTCGTCATCTCGGCCTTGATCAGGGTCAAGACTTCGGGCGCGGACTCGTTCTTGGTCTGAGCGCTGGCGCGGAACAGGCCCGTCGTTCGGTTGGTCGCCAGGCTGGAACCCGCGCCATAGCTGAGACCGCGCTTGATGCGGATTTCCTGGTTCAGGCGCGCCGAATAGCCGCCGCCCAGGACGGTGTTGGCGACCATCGCCGGATAGTAGGCCGGGTCGTTCCGGGCGATCGCTGGCGCCACGACGCTGACCGCAGCTTGTCCCGTGCCGGGCAGGTCGACGACCACGGCGCGCGGCCCGGCCTTCGGCGTGATGACCGGGGGGGCGGGCGCGGCGGCGACAGGTTTGGCCCAGTCGCCAAAGGCCTGTTCAGCCAGGATGAATCCCTGCTCAGGCGTGATGGCGCCGGTCAGGACCAGCACGGCGTTGTCAGGTCGATAGTAGGCCTGGTGGATCGTCCTGAGGTCTTCAGGCTTGATCCGCGGCAGCGAGGCGGGCGTGCCGCCGTTGACGTGGCCGGCGGGGGTGCCGGCGAAGATCACCGGTCGGGCGACAAAGGACGAGATCTGGCCGGGATCCTGGTAGGCGACCTGCAGGCCGTCGAGCGCCAGGGCCCGCTGGCGATCCAGCTCGTCGGCTTTGAAGGCCGGATTGCGGGCGACATCGGCCATCACGGCCATGGCGGCGGCCAGCTTGTCAGGCATGACATTGAGGGTGACCGAGGCTGAGTCCGCGCCGCCCGCCGATTGCAGCACCGCGCCCAGGGCTTCCGTCTGGCTGGCCACGTCCTGGGCCGACCGCGTCGCGGTGCCCTCGGTCAGCATGTCCGCAGTGACGCTGGCCGCGCCAGACAGGGTCGCCGGATCAGCCCAGGCGCCAGCCTTGACCGTCAAATCGGCGGTGACCAGGGGCAGATCGCTGGAATGGGCGACGATGACGCGCAGACCATTCTTCAGCGTGCGCTCTATTGGGTTCGGCAGCACCGGCGCGATCGGCGCGCCGAGCGGCGGGGCCGGCGTGCGCTCGGCCACCGGCGCCAGGGTGACCACCCGGCCGGTGAAGGCGCCTACGGAGGTAGGCGGTTTGGGCCTGGGGGCCTCGACCTCACCGGCGGGACGCGCGCCCTCGGCCTGGTAACGGATGGTCATCCGCCGGTCGTCGGCGAGGTACTTGGCGGCGACGCGCTGGACGTCGGCCGCGGTCACGGCCTGCAGGTCGGCCAGTTCGGTGTTGGCGGCCGCCGCGTCGCCGCTGGTCTCCAGCGCATAGCCGAGCGCGAAGCCGCGGCCGTCGATGGACTCGCGCTCGCGCAGCTTGCCGGCGACCAACTCGTTCTTGGCCTCGGCCAGTTCGGCGTCGGTGGGCGAGGCGTCGCGCAGGCGCTTCACCTGGGCCAGAAGGGCGGTCTCGCCCTCCGCGAGGGTGTGGCCTGAGGCCATGATGGCGGCGGCGGCGAACATGCCCGGCTGTTGCGGCATGTCGGCGCTGGTGAAGACCTCCGCGGCGATCTGCTGGTCATAGACGAGGCTGTTATAGAGGCGCGAGGACTTGCCGGCCGACAGGATGGCGTCCAGCACCTTCAGCGCCGGCGCATCCGGGCTGGAGGCCGCGGGCGCGAGCCAGGTGATCGCCACCGCCGGCAGGGGCACATTGGGGCCATAGCCGTCGAAGACGCCGGCCTTCGTCCGCGCCGGCTCCACCGCTGTGACCCGGGTGATCGGTTGGGCCGGCGGCTTCAAGGGCGAAAAGTAGCGGTCGATCCAGGCGTTGAGTTTGGCCTCGTCGAAGTTGCCGACGACGATCAGGGCGGCGTTGTCGGGCCGATAATAGGCGGCGTGGAAGCGCCGCACATCGTCGATGGTCGCCGCGTCCAGTTCCTCGATCGAGCCGATGCCTGGGCGCTTGTAGGGGTGGGTCGTATAGGTCGCCTGCGGCAGCAGCAGGCCGAACAGGCGGCCGTAGGGCTGGGCGAGGATGCGCTGACGCAGCTCCTCCTTCACCACGTCACGCTCGGAGGCGAAGGTCGCCTCGTCGACCACCAGGGCGCCCAGGCGCTCGGATTCGGTCCAGAGCAGGCGCTCCAGATGCTCGGCCGGGACCACCTCATAATAGTTGGTGAAGTCGTCGTAGGTTGAGGCGTTGTTGAAGCCGCCGACGTCCTCGGTCATGCGGTCGATGCTCTCCGACGGCAGGTTGCGCGTCGCCTTGAACATCATGTGCTCGAAGAGGTGGGCGAAGCCCGAACGGCCCTGCGGGTCGTCCTTGGAGCCGACGCCGTACCAGACCTGGACGCTCACATTGGGCGTCGTCTTGTCCAGCGAGGTCAGCACCCGCAGGCCATTGGCCAGCACGCGTTCCTTGTAGGCGATCGGCGGGACGGTCGCCGCCTGCATCGTCTGCGCGAGGGCGACCGGCGTCAAAGCTGTTCCGGCGAGAAGGACGGCGAGGCCGAGGGCGCGGGCGGCTCTGATCATGGAGGACATCCTTAAGGCAGGGCGCGAGCATGGCGCCGCTCAGCGGGTTTGGCGACTTAACGCGGTGTCATCTTTCGGGCTCCGGGCCCGCGAAAACATCGCCCCAGTCGCGCCGCGAGGCCACGGCGTAGGCGGCCTTCTCGCGGCGACCGACGAAACGCTGTTCCAGCCCCTGTGGCGTGCAGAGTTTCAAGGTGACGCCGGGCTTGGCCGAAACCGGCCGCGCCAGCACGCGGGCCGGCGTCGGATCGCTGACGACGCCCGGTCGGGCGGCGAGGACATAGGCGTACTTTTCGTCCTCGAAATTGACCTGGGCGCGCTTGGCCAGCTGATGATCGCGGCTGCGCGGCAGGCGCTGGACGAAGTGGCACCAGTCCCCGGCCGGCAAGGGACAGGCGTCTTCATGCGGGCAGGGGCCCAGAATCTGGGCGCCGGCCTCGATCAGGGTCGAGCGGGCCGCCAGAATCCGGGCGTAGCCGGCCGACGTCCCCGGCTCGATCAAGGCGATCAAGCCCTCGCAGGCCGCCCAAGGACGACCCACCACGCCGGCCTGCTTGTCCGCCGCGATCTCGGCGAGGGCGTAGCTCGCCACCACCAGGTCGGCCGCCGGCAGGGCGGCCCCGCCCGTGAGGTCGACGCGTTCAACATCGGCGGCCCCCAGCACGGGCGCTGCGGCGGCGAGCCGCGCGGCCAGGTCTAGGAAGAGCGGGCTAGAATCTCGCCAAGTAACGGTCTCGATCTGCGGCCAGGCCTCGATGGCGGCCCAGCTCGCCCCGCCCGGCCCGCAGCCGGCGTCGAGCAGGCGGCCGGGCGCGAAGGCGGGCGCACGATCCTGCGCCTCATTGAACACCGCCGCGCAGGCCGCATAGGTCGCCGGCATTCGGGCCAGCGCATAGGCGAGCGCGTCGGACGCGCCGCGAATCACCCCGGCCGAGCCCTTGCCCGCCCGATAGGCGTCGGAGGTCTCGGCCGCGCGGTCCGCCAGATCCCGCCGGGAGACGCCCTGCAGCTCGGCGTCGATGGCGGCCCGCAGGGCGCCGGGCAGCTCCGGCGCCATCAGGCGCCGCGGTTCGCCACGAGGTCGTCCACCACCGACGGATCGGCGAGCGTGGAGGTGTCGCCGAGATTCGTCAGGTCGTTCTCGGCGATCTTGCGCAGGATGCGCCGCATGATCTTGCCGGAGCGGGTCTTCGGAAGGCCGGGCGCGAACTGCACGACGTCCGGCGCGGCGAACGGGCCGATCTCGCGGCGCACCCAGCCCTTGAGCTCCGCCTGCAGGATATCGGTGGCGACCACGTCGGACTTCAGCGTCACGAAGCAATAGATGCCCTGACCCTTCACATCGTGCGGGAAGCCTACGACGGCGGCCTCGGCCACGTTCTCGTTAGCGACGAGCGCGCTCTCGATCTCGGCGGTGCCGAGCCGGTGGCCCGAGACATTGATCACATCATCCACCCGGCCGGTGATCCAGTAGTAGCCGTCCTCGTCACGGCGAGCGCCGTCGCCGGTGAAGTACTTGGCCGGATAGGCCGAGAAGTAGGTCTGGATGAACCGCTCATGGTCGCCATAGACCGTGCGCATCTGGCCGGGCCAACTGTCGATCAGACACAGATTGCCGCTGACCGCGCCCTCCAACACCTTGCCCTCGGCGTCGACCAGCTGCGGCTGAACGCCCGGCAGCGGCAGGGCGCAGGAGCCGGGCTTCATGGGGATAGCGCCGGGCAGCGGGCTCATCAGGATGCCGCCCGTCTCGGTTTGCCACCAGGTGTCGACGATCGGGCAGCGGCCGTCGCCGACCACGCGGTGATACCAGAGCCAGGCTTCCGGATTGATCGGCTCGCCCACCGAGCCTAGCAGGCGGAGCGAACTGCGCGAGGTGCGCTTCACCGGCTCTTCGCCTTCACGCATCAGGGCGCGGATCGCAGTGGGGGCGGTGTAGAAGATCTCCACCTTGTGCTTGTCGATCACGTCCCAGAACCGGGATGACGTCGGATAGTTTGGCGTGCCTTCGAAGATCAAGGTCGTCGCCGCGTTCGCCAGCGGCCCGTAGACGATGTAGCTGTGGCCGGTCACCCAGCCCACGTCGGCGGTGCACCAATAGACCTCGCCCGGCCGGTAATCGAAGACCGCCTCATGGGTGTAGGACGCCCAGGCGAGATAGCCGCCAGTTGTGTGCAGCACGCCCTTGGGCTTCCCCGTCGAGCCCGAAGTGTAGAGGATGAACAGCGGATCCTCGGCGTTCATCGGCTCCGGATCGCAGACGTCGGAGACGTCCTTCTTCAGGTCCGAATAGAAGGCGTCGCGGCCCTCGACCATCGGCACATCGGCGCGGGTGCGGCGCACGACGATGACATCGGTGACGTCAGGGCAGTCGTTCAGCGCCTCATCGACATTGGCCTTCAGCGGCACGTGACGGCCGCCGCGCACACCCTCGTCGGCGGTGATGACGAGGGTCGAGCCGCAGTCCTGGATGCGACCCGCCAGGCTGTCGGGCGAGAAGCCGCCGAACACCACCGAATGGACCGCGCCGATCCGGGCGCAGGCCAGCATGGCGACCGCCGCCTGGGGGATCATCGGCAGGAAGATTGTGATCCGGTCGCCCTTCTTGGCGCCCCTGGCCTTCAGCACATTGGCCATGCGGCAGACTTCGGCGTGCAGCTGGCTGTAGGTGAGCGTGTCGTGCATGTCCGGGTCGTCGCTCTCCCAGATGATCGCGACGTCGTCGGCGCGGGCCGGCAGGTGGCGGTCCAGGCAGTTGGCCGAGACGTTCAAGGCCCCGTCGGCGAACCAGCGGATGCGGAAGTCGTCCTTGTCGAAAGAGACGTCCTTCACCTGGGTGAACGGCGCCATCCAGTCCAGCCGCTCGCCGAGCTTGCGCCAGTAGGCGTCAGGCGCATTGGCCGCTTCGGCGGTGGCCGCCGCAAATCCCGCTGCGTCAATGTGCGCGTGGGCGGCGAAATCCGCCGGGACCGGGAATAGCTGATCATCCGACACGTTGAGCGCTCCTTGCGACTAGGCTCGGGAGTATGCGATCCGGCCCCGTCAGCGCAACCGTGAGGACCCTGCGGGTTGCCCTGGCCGACGCCTACCGTCATGGTCCGCGCGATGTTCTCCCCGGCTTTTCCGCGCGCGATGCTCGGCGCGCTGCTCCTGATGACGGCGGCCTGCAACGGCGATCCCCGTTCGACGGCGTCTGAAGACGTCCACCGGTTTCTGACAGCCGTGGCCGCCGACGACCGCCCCGGTTTCGAGGCGCTGGTCGATCGGCCCGCTGTGCGTGGCGATTTGCGTCGACAGATCATCTCCGTCGCCAAGGCCGAGGGCGTCGAGATCGAGGGCGGCCCCTCGGACTTCGCCCTGGACCGCATGGTCGCGCCGGCCACGCTTCGGCTGGTCGAGGCGGCCGAGGGGCGCGTCGAACCCCCTGACGCCAAGACCCTTGCCGGCCTGCTCAAGACGCTCGACGATGGGAGCGTCTGCCTGCCGGCGGCGGGCCAGGCCGATCGCTGCGTGCTGACCTTCCGTAGCGACGGCAAGTCGCCCTTCCGCCTCGTGGCCATGCGGGCCGCCGAGGCCGCACCGATCCAACCGTCCGTCTCTTAGAGGACCCTCCATGCTGCTGCACAAGTCGACCTGGCAGGAGATCGAAGGCTATCTCGGCCGATCCAGGACCATCGTCGTGCCGATCGGCTCCAACGAGCAGCATGGCCCGACGGGCCTCCTGGGCACCGACTGGATGTGCCCGGAGATCATCGCCAATGAGGCGCAGAAGAGCGCCGACATCCTGATCGCGCCCACCTTCAACATCGGCATGGCCCAGCACCACCTGGGGTTCGGCGGCACCATTTCACTCCGGCCCTCGACCTTCATGCTGGCGATTGGCGACTGGTGCCGCAGCCTGGGCGCGCACGGTTTCACCAAGCTCTATTTCCTGAACGGCCACGGCGGAAACCACTCGACCATTGAGGCGGCGTTTTCTGAACTCTATGCCGAGGCGAGCTTCGCCGGACGGCCACGCGGCTTTTCCTGCAAAGTGCGCAACTGGTGGGAACTGCGCGGCGTCATGAGCTTGGTTAGCCGCCAGTTTCCCAGCGGCCACGGCAGCCATGCGACCCCGTCCGAGATCGCCATCACCCAGTGGGCCTATCCGGACGCGATCAAAAGCGCCAACTATGCGCCGCGCATCGCTACGAGCGGCCCAATCCGCGAGGCCACTGACTTCCGCGCCCGCTACGCTGACGGCCGCATGGGCTCTGACCCAGGCCTCGCCACACCGGAAAAGGGCGGCGAACTGGTGGCCGCCGCCGTCCAGGCCCTGATCGCCGAGGTTCAGGCCTTCGACGCCGAACCCGCGTCGCCCTACCCAGGCTAGACCGTGTAGATCGCGCCTTCGCGCACCTCGACCGGCCATTCGTAGAGCTGGTCCGACATCGAGGGGCCGGCGACACACTTGCCGTCGCTGACGCGGAACAGGGCCGCGTGACCGGCGCAATAGACGTAGCGGCGGTCGGGCGACAGGAAATCGCCCTGTACGCCCAGCTGCCAGTTGGCGTGCGGGCAGGTGTTGAGATATCCCCGCACCGTCTCGCCCTGGCGCACGACGAGGCCGGCGAACACCGCCAGGCCTTCTTCGAACCAGAAGCCCTTGGAGCCGGGATCCTCCAGCTCCTGCACGTCGCACAGCCTCACGCCGGCCTTCGGCTTGGCAGGGTTTGCAGGGCGCCACATGTCTCTACACTTCCTCCCGAAGCGGTCTTGCCAGGAGCGCCTGGATCGCCGCATTGACCTCGACCTCGCCGGCCAGGATCTTCGCCACCGCCTCGCAGATCGGAGCCTCCACGTCCAGCTTTCTTGCCAAGGCAACAACCGCGGGCGCCGAGGTTACCCCTTCGGCCACCGTACGCTTGCCGGTCAGGGCCGCCTGAAGAGTCTGGCCCGACCCGAGCGCAAGACCGACGCTCATATTGCGCGATTGGGGACTGGAGCAGGTCAGCACCAGATCGCCCAGCCCACAGAGGCCGGCGACAGTCTCAGCGCGACCGCCCATCGCCACGGCGAGCCGGGTCAGCTCAGCAAACCCCCGGGTGATCAGGGCGGCGTGGGCGCTGCGGCCCAGACCGCGGCCCTCGACCACGCCGCAAGCGATGGCGAGCACGTTCTTGACCGCCCCGCCGGCCTCGGCGCCGACGACGTCGTTCGACAGATACGGACGGAACACCGGCGTCGCGAGCGCCTCGGCCAGGGCCCGCCCCAGCGCCTCGTCAGGACAGGCCAGAGTGACCGCCGTCGGCAGGCCGCGGACGACATCGGCGGCGAAGCTCGGCCCCGACAGCACGGCTTGCGCTGCTTGCGGCGCAGTCTCGGCCAGAACCTCAGTCATCATCTTCAGCGAACCCTGCTCAATCCCCTTCGCGCAGAGGACGACCGGCTGACCTGCGCGAATGTGCGGGGCGAGCAGGGTTAGGGTTGCGCGCAGGTGCTGGGCTGGGGCGACCGCCAGCAGGATGTCGCAGCCCGCCGCCTCGGCGAGGTCGGCGGTGGCGTGGATCGCGGGATCGAGGGCCGCGCCGGCCAAGTATGGCGCGTTCTCATGCGAGGCGTTGATGGCGTCGGCCAACCCTGGATCGCGCGCCTGCAGCACGGTCCGCAGTCCCGCCCGGGCGCAGACCTGGGCCAAGGCCGTGCCCCAGGCGCCCGCGCCGATGACCCCAGCCGACATCATGCCTTGGCTCCCTTGCGGCCGGCTTTGTGGGTCGGCGCCGCCATCGCCGCGGCCGCGTCCAACGGCCAGCGCGGCCGGGCCACCGCGTCGAGCGGGTCGCTGAGCCCCAAGGCCAGCCGCTCGGCGCCCGCCAAGGCAATCATCGCGGCGTTATCTGTGCAGTAGGCGAGCGGGGGGGCATGGAAGGAGAAACCCTTGTCCGCGGCGGCCGCGGTCAGGCGCACGCGCACCGCCTGGTTGGCCGCAACGCCGCCCGCCACGACGAACCGACGTTGGTCGGCGCCGTGCGCCGCCGCATAGTTCTGCATGGCGCGGATGCTGCGTTCGGCCAGCTGGTCAGCGATCGCTGTCTGCACCGCGGCCGCGAGATCCCGGCGATCAGCTTCCTCGGTCAGGCCTTCGGCGAGACGGGCGGCGGCGGTCTTCAGGCCGGAAAAGGAGAAGTCGCAATCCTTGCGGCCCAACAACATCCTGGGCAGGGGGAAGCGGCTTGCGTCACCGCCCTCGGCCAGCCGTTCCAGCGCCGGGCCGCCCGGATAGGTCAGGCCCAAGCTCTTGGCGATCTTGTCGAAGGCCTCGCCGGCCGCATCGTCGATCGTCGTCCCCAGGCGTCGGCAGGCGCCGACGCCTGCGACCTCGAGGAGTTGGCAGTGCCCTCCTGAGACCAGTAGGAGCAGAAACGGATATGGAACGATCTCCGCGCCCAGGCGCGCGGAGACCGCATGGCCTTCCAGGTGGTTGACCGCCACCAGCGGAATCCCCCGCGCCAGGGCGACCGCCTTGCCAAAGGACAGGCCGACCATGACGCCGCCCACAAGACCGGGGCCCGCCGTCGCTGCGACGCCGGTAAGATCACGATAGGCCAGGCCGGCCTCGGCCAGAGCGCGCTCAGCAACGCCATCGATGCTTTCGACATGCGCGCGAGCGGCGATCTCGGGCACCACGCCGCCATAGGGCGCGTGGTCAGCGATCTGACTGGCCACCACCGACGACAGCACACGCACCGCACCGCCCGGGTCCAGACGCACCACCGCAGCGGCGGTCTCATCGCAGCTGGTTTCAAGGCCCAGAACCACCTGAGGCAGGATCTGTACGGTCCCCATCAGGTTGCTGCGGCGGGCCGGCTGGGATAGGGGGCGCATGTCATCGTTCTCCGAGGTAGACCGCTCACCGTGCCCACGCAACAACCCGTCCGGATCGGCGCCCGCGGCTCCAAGCTTTCGCGGGTCCAGGCCGGGATCATGCAACGCCAGATCGCCGCCGCTCTGGGCGTCGATCCGACCGACGCCGCTGAGGTCGAGCGCGTCGCCCCGATGGTCATCATCACCACCACCGGCGACGTGGTGCAGGATCGCCGGCTTATGGAGATCGGCGGCAAAGGCATGTTCACCAAGGAGATCGAAGAGGCCCTCGCCGACGGCCGCATCGATTGCGCCATCCATTCCCTGAAGGACATGCCGGCGATCTCGCCCGAAGGCCTGCCGATCTCGGCCATCTCGCAGCGCGAAGACCCGCGCGACGCCTTCATCAGTGAACATGCCGACCGGGTGGAGGACCTGCCTGAGGGCGCCATCGTCGGGACCGCCAGCCTGCGGCGCCAGGCGCAAATGCTCAACCGCCGGCCCGACCTGCAGATTCTGATGTTGCGCGGCAACGTTGACACCCGCCTGGCCAAGCTGGCGGCCGGCGAGGCGGACGCGATCCTGCTGGCCGCCTCCGGCCTGAACCGGCTGGGTATGGGTGATGTCGCCAGGAGCCTGATCGACCCGCGCGAAAATCCGCCGGCGCCGGGCCAAGGCGCCCTCGCCATCCAGACTCGCGAGGCCGATCGCGCCCAGCCCTGGCTCATGGCGCTCCACCACGCGCCGACCGCCGTCGCCGTCGCCGCCGAACGCGGCGCGCTTGAAGCCCTGGAAGGCTCCTGCAAAACCGCCATCGGCGCCTACGCCTGGCTGGAGGCCGGCCGCCTCCACATGATCGCCGAGGCCCTGTCGCCGGACGGCCGCCTGAGGTTTCGCCGCAGCGGCGAATCCGATCTCGCTGAGACGACCGATCCGGCCGTCGCGGCCCGCGATCTCGGCTTGTCCCTTGGCCGGGCGATTCACGAAGAGGCCGGCGACGCCATCTCGCTCTGACAGGGTTTCAACGCCGTTTTCGGGCGCCAATAGTTAAGGTCCGTCTGCTAGGATTTTCCCATGGCCGGCCAAGGCAAGACCGTCTGGATCACCCGCGCGCAGCCTGGCGCTGATGCGACGGCGGCGCGTGTCCGCGCCCACGGCCACCAAGCTTGGGTCACGCCGCTGCTCGAAGTGCGGCTGCTGCCCGACATCGCCTACGACCTGTCAGGCGTCGGCGCCCTGGCCTTTACCAGCGCCAATGGTGTACGCGCCTTCGCCCAGGCCCGCACGGAGCGCGATCTTAAGGTCTTCGCCGTAGGCCGCGCGACGGCCGACGCCGCCCGCGCCGCGCGCTTCCGCACCGTCCTGTCGACCGACGGCAACGTCGATTCCCTGGCCGACGGCATCAGCGCACGCCGGCGCGAGATCAAGGGCTATGTCCTGCATCCTGGCGCTGAAGAGCTGGCGGGCGACCTGGTGGGCCTGCTGGAGGGCTATGGCATCGAGGCGCGACGACTGATCGTCTACGAGACAGCGCCTCTGCCCGTACCCGCCGAGGATATCGCGCGACTGGTCACCGCCGACGTCGTCCTGGTCCATTCGGCCAAGGCCGCGCGCGCCCTCGCCTCGGTGCTGCGGGCCGGCTCGCAGCCTAGCCCGGCGCCGGTTCCAAAGGCGATCGGGATCTCCCGGGAGGCGCTGAAGCCCCTGCTGCGAACCCGCCTCGCCGGCCGCGCCGCGCCGACCTTCCCTCTCGAAGCCGGCATGTTTGATCTGATAGATCGTTAGCCATGAGCGAGCCGGCCGATATCACCGCGCCGCTGGACCCCGCCGCCTATCGGCCGCGCCGCGCCGCGCCGCGCCCATGGTTTCTCGCCGTCTTCGGCTTGATCTGTCTCGGCGCCGGCGCAGCCCTCGGCGTCGCCGGCCTTAGGGCCTTGGAAACCTCGCCTGCGCCGGTCGCGAGCCAGCCGCCAACACCGCTGGCAGGCGCGAGAACACCGTCGCCTGCGGCGGCCGACCTCCCATCCGCCCTGGACTTGCCGGCGACCTCGCCGAGTTTCGCCCTGGGCGATCTCGACGCCCGACTCGCACGGCTGGAAGGCCGCGAGCGCGCTGGGGCCGCGGCGGCCGGTCAAGCGCTGGCCGCAGCCGCCTTGATCGAGACTGCGCAGAGCTCCCGGCCCTTCGACGGCGAGGTGGCGGCTGTGCGCGCGGTCGCCCCGCCATCGCCCGAATTGGCTCTGCTGGCCCGCCTCGCGGTCGATGGCGCGCCCAGCCGTACGGCGCTCGCCGCAAGCTTTTCGGCCTACGCCGGCGCCGCGGCCGCCGCGATCCATGCCCCGAAGGATGGGGACGGCCTCGCCGCACGCCTTGTCCACGCCCTATCCAAGATCGTCACCATCCGCCCCGTCGGGGCGACACGAGGCGACAGCCCTGACGCCCTGTTGGCCCGCGCCGAATTACGGATCGCCGAAGGAGACCTCGAGCGCGCCCTGCCCCTGCTGGATCGCCTGCCGGCTGGCGCTGGAGAGGTGCTGGCGCCCTGGAGAGCAGGCGCCGACCGCCGGCTTGCGATCGATCGGTCACTGGCGGCCCTGCGCCGTCGCGCCCTGGAGAGCGTCGCTGCGGCTTCGCGCGGCGGCGCATGATCCGCATCAGTATTGTTGTCTTTCTGGTGACCGCCCTCGCGGTCGCTGTCCTGGCGATCGCGGGAGAACCGGGCCGGGCGAGTCTGACCTGGCTGGGCTGGCGGGCCGACACCACGGCAGCCGCAGCGATGGTGATCATCCTGTTGCTGTCGCTCAGCGCCTTGATCGGCTGGCGCACGCTGATCTGGATTCTGGAGGCGCCGAAACGGGCCGAAGAAGCGCGCGAGACCAGCCGTCGCCGCCAGGCCAGCGACGTATTGACCCGCGGGTTCCTGGCCGCCGCCGCTGGCGATGGATCAGAGGCGCGCCGACTGGCGCAGAAGGCGCAGGAGTTGGCCAAGGACACGCCGGGTCTCGTTCGCCTGCTGGCCGCCCAGGCGGCGGAAGCCGCCCAGGACGCAAGCGCTGCGGAGGCCGCCTACGCCGCCATGCTGGCCGATCCGGCGATGCGGCTGGCGGGGCGGCGGGGCCTCATGCTGCTCGCCGCGCTGGCGGGCCGAAAGGCCGAAGCCCTGGCTCAAGCCGAGGCCGCTTACGGCGAGGCGCGCACCGCCCGCTGGGCCTGGCGGGCGATGCTGGAGGCGCGGCTGGAGGCGGGTCTGTGGAGCGAGGCGCTGGACCTCGTGAAGGGCGCGCTGGACCGCAAGATCGTGTCCCCGATCGTCGGCGAACGCACCCGCGCGGCGCTGCTCGCCGCCTCCGCCGCTGAACTCGAGCGCGCGCCGACCAAGAAGCTGCGCCAACTGGCGATGGACCAGGCCCTGGAGGCGGCGCGTTTGCAGCCAGGCTTCGCTCCCGGCGTCGCGCTCGCCGCCCGACTGCTCGCACTCGACGGCAAAGGCGGCCGCGCCGCGTCGCTGATCGAACAGGCCTGGAGGGCGAGCCCCCACCCCGCGCTTTGGCTCGCCTATCGCGATCTGGTCACAGACGAGACGCCGCACTTGCGGGCAATGCGGCTGCGCGGCCTCGCCGACCAGAACCCCGGCCACCGGGAAAGCAACATCCTTGGCGTAGAGCAGGCGCTGATCGCCGGCGACGCCGCCGCCGCGGTCGCGGCGGTCCGGGCCCTGGCTGAAGAGCCGGTTACGGCCCGCACCGCCGGTCTCTTCGCACGCGTCGCCTTCGCCTCCGGAGCGCCTGACGAGGCCCGGGTCTGGATGGTCAGGGGCGTCAGCGCGCCGGGCGAGCCCGACTGGTCGGACCTGGACCCCGAAGGTCGCGCCTTCGCCTATGGCCCGAAGGATTGGGCGCGCCTCGCCCAGGTCTATGGCGAGCACGGAGAGTTGATCCATCCGCGGCATGAACGCGGCGAACGCGCTCTGAGCGAAATCCCGGAACTACCGTTGTCCTATGCTGACAGCGCAGCCCTGCTGAACGCCGATGGCTCGCCACCGCAATTCTTTCCGATCCACGATCCGCGCACGGATGACGAGCCGCAGCGCGTTCCGCCGCCGCCGGACGCGCCGAAACGCCGGAGCCCCCGCGCGGCGTCGCGCACTCGCCGGACGAGTCCGCGATCTTAGGGGCACGGTCCTAAAGACCGGCAACAGGCAGGCCAGCGAGCGTCATGCCCATGGTCACGCCCCCGCCAATCAGCAGTATCCATAACGGGTTGGCCTTGCACCACAGGATCCAGGCCGCGCCGGCCGCCGTCAGCCCCCAGCCGATCCAATCCGCATTGGCGGTGTGCGCGATGGCGTAGCCGCTGGCCAACGTCATGCCAACGGCGACGGGGGCAAGCCCCGCCTTCAAGGCGCGCACAACCGAGGTGTCCTCATAGCGCACCGCAAGCCGACTCAAGGCCATGCAGACCAGCGACGAGGGCGCCAGGATCGCCGCCGTGGCGACGGCAAGACCGGCGGCACCCGCCACGCGCCAGCCGATGATGCTGGCGATCAGGATGTTGGGACCCGGCGCCACGCGGGCCACGGCGTAGAGCTGCAGAAAGTCACTCTCGCTCATCCAGTGGCGGCGCAACACTGCGACGTCGTGCAGAGCGGGCATGATCGCCGCCGCTCCGCCAAAGGCGGCCAGCGATAAAAGCGCGAGTTCGAGGGCAAGGCCGACGAGAAGAACCTTCATGACGGCCGCCCTGCCTGGCGCATGGTCCAGGCGGCGTAGGCGACGCTCAGGGCGCCGACGCCGAAAGCCACGACGATAATCGACACGTGGCCGACGACCATGGCGGCGATCGCCAGAAGGCCGAAGATCAACCGCCGGGGCCAGCGCCGCAGGCTCCAAGCCATTCGAAGGCCGGTGCCGAAGACCATGCCCGCCCCAACCGAAGCCATGCCATGCAACAAGGCCTTGACCGCCGGCAGCGCCTGGACCTGGTCATAAAAGGCCATGATCGCCAACAGAAGGGCCAGGGGCGGCGCCAGCAGCGCGGTGAGAGCGACCATCGCGCCGGTCGCGCCCTGCGCCCGGTCGCCGATCATCACCGCCAGGTTGGCGGTGTTCGCGCCGGGCAGGGTTTGGGCCATGCCCAGGATCGCGGCGTAGTCCTCGTCGCTGAACCAGCGTCGCTCGGCCACCAGCACGCGCCGGGCGGAGGCGGCGACGCCGCCAAACCCCAGGAGGCCTATGCGCAGGAAGGCGACCGTCAGGTCGCGATAGCTGTGGGCATGGGGCGACTCGTGCGCCAACGCCTCGGTGAACTTGGAAGGCTCGCTCATCAATGGGCCTGCTGACTCGCGACAGAGCGCCGCGTTCAATGGCGTTTTAGCGCCAACTGCCCCTGAGCAAAGCCTTCACGCGCTACGTAGCGTCGCTATTGGCGTGGCCAATCCAACTCAATAAGCACGATGGATGAACCCGCAAGTTTTCAGGGCCAATACCAGAATAACTTGATGTCGCGGGCGTCGGGTATCTGAGACGGTGGGCCCACAGAATCTTGGGAGGACGCCATGAAGGCTGCTTTTCTAAACAAGACGGGCGATCACACCGTGTTCGAATACGGCGACCTGCCGGACCCGACGCCCAGCGCCGGCGAAATTCTGGTCCGCGTCCGCGCTTCGTCGGTGAACCATGTGGATACGGTCTGGCGTTCGGGCATCCGGCCCTACTTCAAGATCAGCCCACCTCACGTGCTGGGCTATGAGGCCGCCGGTGACGTGGTCGGGGTCGGGCCTGGCGTCACCGCCTACAAGGTCGGCGACGCCGTGATCGCTCGAACCAAGTCCGGAGCCTACGCGGAGCTGGCGCTGGCTGACGTCAACGCGACCTCCCTCCTGCCCGAAGGCGTCAGCTATGAGGAAGGCTGCTCCCTGGCCGGCACTGGGCCCACGGCCTTCCGCATGGTGGTTCGCCGCGCAGCCGTACGGCCTGGCGAGACCGTCCTGGTCACCGCCGCGGCCAGCGGCACCGGCAGCTTGATCGCTCAGATCGCGAAGGCGTCGGGCGCCCGCGTGATCGCCACGGCCGGCGGCCGACGCAAGCGCGACATCGTGCTGGGCCTTGGCGTCGACGAGGTGATCGATCATTACGAGGAAGATGTCGGCAAGCGCGTCCTGGACCTGACGGACGGCAAGGGCGCAGACGCCGCCATCGACGCGGTCTTCGACCAGTCGCTATTCGATGCGATTCTCTCCAGCCTGCGGCCGGGCGGCCGCTTGGTGATCTACGGCAACATCGCCGCGCAGCAGGTGAATCTCTCGGCGCGCACGATCTTCTCGAAAGGTCTTTCGATCATCGGCGGCCAGGGCGCCGACCCACGCACAGCGGCGTCCGAACAGGCGATCGACCGCGCCGCCCTGATGACGCTCGCGGCCGGCGGACGCCTCAAGGTCCTGGTCGACCGGGTCCTGCCCCTGGCTCAGGCCGGCGAGGCCCATCGCGCCATGGACGCCCACGAACCGGCCGGAAAGATCATCCTGACACCCTGAGCCTCAAACGCCCGGCGAGATCGTGACGGCCTCGCCGGTTGCGGCCGAACGACGTACCGCGTCCAACACCCGCTGGACGCGAAGCCCGTCGTCGAAATTGGGCGCTGGCGACGTCCCCGCAGCGACGCCCGCCTTGAAGGCGCGCACCAGCAGGCGGAAGGCGAACAACCGCTCATCGCGGTCGTCGCTGAACGACCGGAGGCGCTCGGGGATATCCAACTCGGCCAGGGCCGGTTCGCCCAGCCGCGCGCCCAGAACAGGGCCATGCGGCGGCGGATTGCCGCCGGTCTGAGGCGTCACCAGAGTCCCCGCTTCGCCGTAGAGCTCAATGCTGCTGACGGCGGCGAAGGGCGCCGCGGCGGAGGCGGTGAGCTGGGCGATGGCCCCACTCTCGAAGCGCAGGGTGACCAGCAGGAAATTGTCCGCGCTGGCCTGCACCAACCCGCCTTCGCTCACACGGTCGCCCGCAAAAGTCCTCAGATCGCCCGAGACGCTGGCCACCGGACCCAGCCAATGCAACAGGCCGTCGATGTAGTGCGAGCCGAGCGCGAACAAGAGGCCCGCGCCCGCCTCCGCGTCGTCCCGCTGAGCCAGGAACTCCAGGGGCTCGGCGGGCGCCGGCCGGTTCATCAGCAAGCTTGCCCGGACGAAGCGCGGTGCGCCGATGTAGCCTTCGTCGAGCAGCTCCTTCACCCGCATGCGACCGGCGGTGAAGCGGAATTCATGAGCGACCATCGCCGTCAGACCCGAGCGGGCCGCCGCGGCGCGCATCTCTTCGGCCTCGGCGACATTGAGCGCGAAGGGCTTTTCGCAAAGCACATGCTTGCCGGCCGCCAGTGCGGCCAGCACCATCTCGCGGTGGTCAGCCGGCGGCGAGGCGATAGCCACGGCGTCGATTTCGTCGAGCTGCAGCATGGCGTGGAAGTCGGTGAAGGCGTGCTTGGCGCCCAGCTGCGCCTTCGCCGCCTCCGCCCGTTCGTGCCGGCGCGCGACGACGGCGGTGATCTCGCAGCCTTCCGATTGAAACGCCGGAGCGTGGACCTTGGCCCCGAAGCCGACGCCAATGAGGCCGACGCGCAGGGCGGGCGGAGAAACGGACATGGGCGAGCTCCGAAGGCGGCGACGTCAACCTAGCCTCCGCGTTCCGCGCGAAGATTTCAACGTGTCGCGGAGCGCGGCTAGGCTTCGCGCGGACGTTCGGCCAGTTCGATGAGGTAACGCCCGTACTCGCTCTTGGCCTGCACCTTGGCTGCGGCCAGCAGCTGGTCGCGATCGATCCAGCCCTGGTCGTAGCCGATCTCCTCCAGGCAGCCGATGCGCAGGCCCTGGCGGCGCTCGAACACGCGGATCAGTTCGGCGGCGGCGATCAGGCTGTCGTGGGTGCCGGCGTCTTCCCAGGCGAATCCCCGGCCCAGCAACTCGACGTGCAGTTCGCCAGCTTCCAGATAGAGCTGGTTGAGCGCGGTGATCTCAAGTTCGCCCCGCGCCGAGCGCGTCAAGGTCTTGGCCATCTCCGGCGCGCGGCCGTCATAGAAATAGAGGCCGGTCACCGCATAGTTGGACTTCGGCTTCAGCGGCTTCTCCTCGATGGAGATCGCCTTCTTGTTGGCGTCCAGATCGACCACGCCATAGCGCTCCGGGTCGTGGACCGGATAGCCGAAGACCGTGGCGCCAGTGGTCCGCTCATCCGCCGAGGTCAGGATCTGGCGGAAATCGTGGCCGAAGAAGATGTTGTCGCCGAGGATCATCACCGAGGGCTGCCCGCCGACGAATTCCTCGCCCAGGATGTAGGCCTCGGCCAGACCGCCGGGCGTCGGCTGGACCACATAGGTGAGCTCGATGCCGAACTGCGAGCCGTCGCCCAGCAAGCGCTTGAAGCCCGCCTGATCTTCCGGCGTGGTGATCAGGAGAATCTCGCGCACGCCGGCCAGCATCAGCACCGACATGGGGTAGTAGATCATCGGCTTGTCGTAGACCGGCAGCAACTGCTTGGAGGTCGCCAGCGTCAGGGGGTGAAGCCGCGTGCCCGCGCCGCCCGCCAGGATGATTCCACGCCTGCCGCTCATGCCTGCTCCAGTTCCGCCAAGTCGCCGATGATGTCCGAAAGCGCCGCCCGCCAGGGCCTTGGGCTTACCCCGAAGGTGGCTTCGAGGCTCGTCGTATCCAATACGCCGCGCGCCGGCCGCGCCGCCGGCGTCGGCCAATCTGCGGTGGCGATGGGCGCGACCTCACGGGTCTCGTCGCCCAAAGCCTCATCGAAGACCGCCTGAGCCAGTCCCCGCCAGCTGGTCTCGCCAGCATTGGCGAAGTGATGGAGACCGAACACCGGCGCGCCGCCCTGCGCCGAGGCCAGGGTCTGAGCTTGGGCCAGCACAAAGCCGGCGAGATCAGCCGCCGAGGTTGGGCGTCCAACCTGATCATCGACGACCTTGGGCGATTGGCCGCCACGCGCCAGGCGCAGCATTGTCTTGACGAAATTCTTACCGTGCGCCGAGACGACCCAGGAGGTGCGCAAAATCAGGGCGCGGTCGCAAGCGGCTAGCACCGCCGCTTCGCCGGCTTGCTTCGATGCGCCGTAAACGTTCAGCGGCGCGGTCGGGTCGCCCGGCAGGTAGGCTGAGGCCTTGGTCCCGTCGAACACATAGTCGGTCGAGAAATTGACCAGCGCCTTACCCGTTTCCGCACAGGCCGCGGCGATCGCGGCCGGGGTCTCGGCGTTGACGGCGAACGCCAGGTCACGCTCGGTTTCGGCAAGGTCGACCGCGGTGTACGCCGCGGCGATCACCACCAGGTCGGCGTCGCTCTCGCGCACCCGCGCGGCGCAGGCGGCGGCGTTGGCGAGGTCGGCGTCCGCGCGCGACAGGACCGCGATCTCCACCTCGCCGTCCGCCTGGCGGATCAGCTCCTGGCCGAGCTGGCCGCTCAGGCCGAACTGCAAAATCCGGACGCTCATGCCTTCACAAGACCCAGGCGCTCGGATTGGAAGCCGCGCTCGCGGATGCCATCGATCCAGGCCCGGTTGTCGACATACCAGGCGACTGTGTCAGCCATGCCTTGGTCGAGCGTGTGCTTGGCCGTCCAGCCCAGTTCCTTCTTCACCTTCTGATCATCGATCGAATAGCGGAAGTCGTGACCCGGCCGGTCGGTGACGTAGGTGATTTTGTCGGCGTGCGGCGTATTGCCCGGCGCCAACCGGTCCATCGCCTCACAGAGAATCTGGATGACCTCCAGGTTGCGCTTCGAGCTATCGCCGCCGATGCAGTAGGTCTCGCCCAGGCGACCCTTCTGCAGCACCAGGAGCAACGCCTCGGCGTGGTCGTCGACGTAGAGCCAGTCGCGGACCTGCCGGCCGTCGCCGTAGACCGGGATCGTCTTTCCCTCCAGCGCCCGGGTGATCACCGTCGGGATCAGTTTCTCAGGAAACTGGTGGGGGCCGTAGTTGTTGGAGGTGTTGGTCAGCACCATCGGCAGGCCGAAGGTGCGGTGCCAGGCGCGCACCAGGTGGTCGGCGCCGGCCTTGCTGGCGGAGTAGGGCGAGTTGGGATCGTAGGGCGTTTCTTCCGTGAAATCGCCGGTCTCGCCCAGGGCGCCGAAGACCTCGTCGGTCGAGATGTGATGGAAGCGGAAGGCGTCCTTCGCTGCGCCCTCGAGACCCGTCCAGTAGGACCGAGCCGCCTCGAGCAGGACCGCGGTGCCGACCACATTGGTCTTCACGAAGTCCATCGGGCCTTCGATGGCCCGGTCGTTGTGGCTTTCTGCGGCCAGGTGCATCACCGCGTCAGGCTGGTGTTTGGCGAAGATCGTACGAACGGCCGCTTCATCGCAGATGTCGGCCTGTTCAAACGCGTAGCCAGGATTTCCCGCCACCGCGGCGACGTTCTCCAGGTTCGCCGAATAGGTCAGCTTGTCGAGGTTCACCACCTGATGGCCGTCGGCGATCGCCCGGCGCACGACGGCGGATCCGATGAAGCCCGCGCCTCCGGTGACGATGATCTTCATCTGCGATTTCCCTCTTGCGCCCAAAGACGTCCACCGGGGGCGTACTGGCCCCGCCCCGGCGCCGGGGCTCTTGATAGGGGCCGGTTCAAACCCGTACAACCCCTGAAAACCAGGGGAAACGCCAGGTGGATCAGTCGACCCGACCCGGGCCAGGTCAGGCCCAGGGGCGCCCTGTTTCACGGCGCCCGGCCTCTCCGCCGCCTGGTGCGGGCGACGGCGATTCCCTGTCCACGGAGGCGCTGGCCTCTGAAGCCGTCACCCCGGATTCGCTGGGTGCGGACATTGCGGCCTCAGACCCCCTTCCCTTGCGCCGACGCAAACGGCCGGACCTGACCACGGGGCCCATCGCCAAGACCCTGCTGGTCTTCGCTCTGCCGATCCTTGGCTCGAACATGCTGCAGTCGATCAATGGTTCGGCCAACGCGATCTGGGTCAGCCACCTTTTGGGCGAGGCCGCTTTGACAGCGACCGCCAACGCCAACCAGATCTTCTTCCTGATCCTGAGCGGGGTGATGGGCGTGACGCTCGCGGCCAATGTGCTGATCGGCCAGGCCGCCGGCGCCGGAAACATTGAGCTGACCAAGCGGGTGGTCGGGGCCTGCTGCTTCTTCTTCGTGGTCGCCGGGTCCTTGCTGGGCTTGTTGGGTGTCACCTTCACGCCCGCCATCCTCGACCTGATGGGAACACCCGCGGACGCGCGCGCCGACGCGGTGGCCTATCTGCGCGTGATCTTCGCCACCCTACCGATGCTGGCCTTCTTCAACTTTTTGATCATGGCGCAACGCGGCCTCGGGGATTCGCGCACGCCCTTCTATTTTTCGCTGACCATGGTGACCACCGCCGTGCTGCTCAACCCGCTGCTGATCATCGGCTGGGGCCCTTTGCCTGAGCTCGGCGTTGCGGGATCTGCGGCGGCGACCTTCATCGCCCAGGCTGCGACCATGGGCTTGATGCTGACTTTGCTCGTCCGCCGCAAAAGCATTCTGATCCTACACCGGCCCGACTGGAAGTATCTTCGGCCCGACATCGGCCTCTTGTCGACCCTGATCGGCAAGGGTGTGCCGATGTCCTTGCAGATGATGCTGGTCTCCTTGTCGGCGGTGACGCTGATGAGCTTCGTCAACAGCTACGGATCGGCGACCGCGGCGGCGTATGGGGCGGTCCTGCAGATCATCACCTACGTGCAGATGCCGGCCATGGCGCTCGGCGCCTCGGTCTCGACCATGGCGGCTCAGAACCTGGGCGCCGGCCGGATGGACCGGGTCAACCGCGTCGCCGGCGCCGGCGTTATCTACGCCCTGATCGCCACGGCCACGCCCGTGCTTCTGATCTATCTGTTCGAGCCAACTATTCTGAACGCCTTCCTGCCGCGGACGAGCCCATCCTTTGAGATCGCGCGGCACATCAACGCCCTCATCCTCTGGGGCTTCATATTCTTCGGTGTTTCCTTCGTTTTCACCGGCGTCGTGCGCGCCAACGGCGTGGTCTGGCCGCCACTGATCATCATGATCCTGGCGCTGTGGGGCGTCCGCGTGCCCATGGCCTGGGCGCTCGAAGGCCGCTTCGGCGTCGATGCCGTCTGGTGGAGCTTCCCGGTCGGCAGCCTGGCGATGATCGCGATGTCGACCGCCTATTTCCTATGGGGACCTTGGCGCAAGGCGGGGCTGCTGGCTGAAGTCGCGGAGCGCTGAAATCAGTGACACCTGCCGTGGAAATCCGCCTCGCCTTCCCTTAGAGAGCATCGCCATGAGCAGCAGCAACGACGACATCTCCAATGCGATTTCTCCGATTGAGGAGATCATTGAGGAGGCGCGCAACGGCCGGCCCTATATCCTGGTTGACGCTGAGGACCGGGAGAACGAGGGCGACATCATCATCCCCGCCCAGTTCGCCACGCCCGAGCAGGTCAACTTCATGGCCCGCTACGCCCGCGGCCTGATCTGCCTGTCGATCACGGCGGAACGCGCCAAGGCTTTGCGCCTGCCGCCCATGGCCGTCGACAACCAGTCCGGCCACGGCACAGCCTTCACCGTCTCCATCGAGGCCCGGGAAGGCGTCACCACCGGCATCTCCGCCCAGGACCGCGCCCACACCATCGCCGTCGCCGTCGATCCCTCCAAAGGCCCCGACGACATCGTCTCGCCGGGCCACGTCTTTCCCCTGGTCGCCAAGGACGGCGGCGTCCTCGTCCGCGCCGGACACACCGAAGCCGCCGTCGACATCTCGCGCATGGCCGGCCTCAACCCCGCCGGCGTCATCTGCGAGATCATGAAGGACGACGGCTCCATGGCCCGCCTGCCGGACCTCGTCGCCTTCGCCCAGCTGCACGGCCTCAAGATCGGCGCCATCGCCGACCTCATCGCCTACCGCCGCCGCACCGAGCGCCAGGTCGAGCGCGTGCTGGAACGCCCCTTCGACTCCGCCTACGGCGGCCGCTTCCGCATGCTCGTCTACCGCAACGTGCTCGACCGGACCGAGCACCTAGTCCTCGCCAAGGGCCGCATCGATCCAGACAGGCCCACCCTGGTGCGCATGCATCGCGTCGACATCGCCGCCGACATGCTCGGCCACGTCGAAAAGCGCCGCGACTACGTCCCCGCGGCCCTCAAGGCCATCGCCGACCACGACGGCGCAGGCGTCGCCGTCTTCATCCGCGATCCCAATCCCGCGTGGCTCTCCGAGCGATATGGCGCCGACGACGACAACCAGAGCGACCACACCTTGAGAGACTACGGCATCGGAGCCCAGATCCTCCTCGACATGGGCGTCGGCGAACTCATCCTCCTCAGCTCCTCACAGACCGTCCTCCCAGCCGCAATGGGCTTCGGACTCAAAATCGTCGGGCGAAAAGAACTGAAGGACGACCAGATCGACTGAGGCGCGCCGTCGCGCGCCAAACCGTCGCGAGGACAGGCCCCGGCCCCGGGCGCTATGGGGCAAGTGTAACGGGGGAAGTAACAGATGACGGACTTGAACGCCTTCGAGGCCTTCAACGGCGACCAGGTTGCGGCCGCCACCGGGCCAAATGGCAAGCCGTCCTTCACCGTTGACCAAGCCGCCGACCAGATCGTCCGGGGCGAACCGGGGTGGTCATCGGCCCTGGGCGTCGGCTTCACCGTAACCTACGCCTTCCGCGCCACTGCGCCGGGCGAGATGCCTGAGGACGCAACCGGCTTCACCCGCTTCAACAGCCAGCAGATCGCCCAGGCTGAGCTATCGATGCTGGCCTGGTCGGATGTGGCGAACATCAGCTTCGTCCGCGCCGGCGCCGGGCTGTCGGGCGAGAGCGCCTACTCCGACCAGGCCTCCATCCTGTTCGCCAACTATACGAACGGCGTCGAAGGCGCCGTGGCCTTCGCCTCCTACCCAGGCGACACGGAGGCGACGAGCGACGCCGGCGACGTCTGGGTGAACGCCGGCTTCAGCTACAACTACAGCCCAGCCGTGGGAAATTACGGCGCCATGACGATGACCCACGAGATCGGTCACGCCATCGGCCTGGCGCATCCCGCGGACTACGACGCCGAGGAAGACAAAAACATCACCTACAGCGAGCACGCGACCTATTACGAGGATAGCCGCCAGTACACGGTGATGAGCTACTTCAGCGCCAGCAACACCGGCGCCGACCTGGGCGGAGTCTTCAGCGCCGCTCCGCTGCTCCACGACATCGCCGCCGCCCAATTGGAGTACGGCGCGAACATGACCACGCGCACCGGCGACACGGTCTACGGCTTCAACTCGACCGCCGAACGGCCCTGGTACGGCGCGACCTCGGCCACCACCAAGCTGGTGTTCGCCATATGGGACGCCGGCGGCCGCGACACCCTGGACGTCTCCGGCTACTGGCAAAACCAACTGATCGACCTCAGGCCCGGCGCCTTCTCCAACATCGGCGGCCTCGTGGGCAACGTCGCCGTCGCCCAGGGCGTGCAGATGGAGAACGCCAAGGGCGGCCTGGGCGCAGACCGCATCTGGGGCGCCGACTTCGGCGGCGAGATCTACGGCGGCGGCGGCGGCGACACGATCTATGGCGGCGCGGGGACCAACTATTTGCGCGGCGACGACGGCGATGACTCCATCATTGGCGGCGCGGGCTTCGATGACATCAACGGCAACAAGGGCCAGGACATCGCCCGCGGCGGCCTTGGCAATGACTGGGTTGTCGGCGGGCAGGGCGACGACAAGCTCTACGGCGAGACCGGAAACGACATCGTCTACGGCAACATGGGCGACGACAGCCTGGAAGGCGGCGTCGGGGCCGACACCATCCGCGGCGGCCAGCACGACGACGTGCTGTTCGGCGGCGACGGGAACGACTGGCTGGCCGGGGATCGCGGCGCAGACACCATCACCGGCGGTGAAGGCGCCGACACGTTCTACTTCTTCACCGCCGCGGCGACGGATCGCGTGGTCGACTTCAATTCCGCCGAGGGTGATCGCGTCCAGCTTGATCGGGGCGTCAGCTACACCGTTCGACAGGAGGGTGCGGACGCCGTCATCGACCTGGGGAATGGCGACCAGTTGATCCTGGTCGGCATCGTCGCCGCCGGATCCCAGGATTGGATTTTCGTGGCCTAAGGTCCGCTAAGGTCCTATAGCAAATGCAACACCCGCCCGGCCGCAAGGCCGGGCGCCTTCGTTTCTGGACCCTGAAATCCGCGCCTGAACCATCCGGGGCCCAAATCATCCGGGACTGACCATGACCGACATCTTGATGCCCAAGGCGACCGCCGTCTGGCTCGTCGACAACACCTCGCTGACCTTCGAACAGATCGCCGACTTCTGCGGCCTGCACCCGCTTGAGGTGAAGGGCATCGCCGACGGCGAGGTGGCGCGCGACATCCGGGGCGCCGACCCCATCGCCAATGGACAGCTTTCGCGCGAAGAACTTGACAAGGCCCAGGCAAACGCCGCTTTCCGCATGACCCAGCAGAAGAGCCGTCACGCCGAGTTGCTGAAGCCGGTGAAAAAGGCGCCGCGCTACACGCCGGTGTCGCGCCGCCAGGACCGGCCCGACGCCATCGCCTGGTTTGTCCGCAACCACCCGGAAGTCACCGACGCTCAAATCTCGCGCCTGCTGGGCACCACCAAGGCGACGATCGACCAGGTCCGCAACCGCACGCATTGGAACTCGGCCAATATCAAGCCGGTCGACCCGGTGACGCTGGGCCTCACCTCTCAGCTTGAGCTGGACGCCCTGGTGCGTAAGGCCGCCGACAAGAAGACCAAGGACGACGCGCGGCGCGGCGTCGAGGAACCGGACGGCGCGACCCTGAAGCCCGCCTCTGAATCCGATATGGCGGGCGCGGCGTCAGAAGACGCCGAAGGTTGATCTGAAAATGGGCGTCCGGCCGGCGGCGATCTATTGCCCGCCGGCCGTGCGTCCTAAGTGTGTGGGAGTTCAGGCGCTTGAAGGCGCGCTAGTGGGTCCGGCTTCGGAGCGCCTCCATCTCCTCCTTGAGGCGGAGCTTGCGGCGCTTGAGCTCTGTCAGTCTGGCGCCGTCGCTGGACGGACGACTGAGTTCGTCGCGGATGGCTTCGTCGATGGAGTGGTGACGCGACCCGAGTTCACGGATCCGGCTTTCAACCGCCATATCGTATGGCCTCCTGTTCGGTTGGACACGGATGAAAGTGAACACCCGCTGCGCCGCCGTGTCAGATCACATATCTTTGCACGGCCTGCGGCTGAAACTGTGCCGCAGAACGATGCGTTAGGAGCCCCTCGATGAGCGAGACTGCGATTGAGCGCTCGTCCAACGGGCGAAATCGCCTGGTGGTTGGGATCACCGGGGCCTCTGGCGTCATCTACGGCCTGCGGGTGCTGGACGCATGCCGCGCGCTGGGCGTCGAGACCCACCTGGTGATGAGCCGGGCCGCGGCCCTGACGCTGGCGCAGGAAACTGATCTGACGCTCGCCCAGACGCACGAGCGGGCCGACGTCGTCTACAAGCCCGCCGATATCGGCGCGGCGCCGGCCTCCGGCTCCTTCCGCACGCTTGGCATGATCATCGCGCCATGTTCGGTGCGCACCATGGGCGAGATCGCCACCGGGGTGACCGCCTCCCTGATCAGCCGCGCCGCCGACGTGACCCTGAAGGAGCGCCGCCGCCTGGTGCTGATGGTCCGCGAGACACCTCTGCATCTGGGTCACCTCAGGACCATGGCAAGCCTGGCCGAAATGGGCGCCGTGATCGCCCCGCCGGTCCCGGCCTTCTACGCCCGCCCGCAGTCCCTGGAGGAAATGGTTGACCAGTCCGTGGGCCGCGCCCTTGATCTCTTCGGTCTCGATTGGAGCGCCGTACGCCGCTGGGGCCGCGACGTCGGCCCGTCGGCTCCGCAGGACTGAGGCATGGATCGCGACGACAGCCTGTGGATCTGGTCGCTGGCCATCTATGGGCGGCCGGATGTGGCTGACGCGGGCCTGGTGCTGCAGGAGCGCTACGACCAGAACCTGTGCCTCCTGCTGTGGGCCGCCTGGTCGCGCGCCGCCGAACCTGAGGTGTTCACCCGGGCCGCGCAGATCTCGGCGGGCTGGGAAGCCCTCGCCGTCCTGCCGCTCCGCGCCCTGCGCCGCGGTCTCAAGGCCGAGCAGGACGGTGTCGCCAGCGCGGCCCGCGAAGCCTTCCGCGCCACGGTCGCCGATGTCGAGCTGAATGCGGAAAAGGTGCTCCTGGACAGTCTCGAGCCACTCGCGCCGCGCGGCGACGGTGATTTGATGGCGGCGATGAGCCTGGCCTCCATGGCCTGGCGCAACTCCGCCCCGCCTGAAGCCCTGGCGCGCTTGGCGAGCGCCATAGAGACCGCCGCGGGCGATATCGCCGAGGCCGCGTTGCGCGACCGCCTGTCCGCCTTGCGCCGCGATCACGCCGAGCTCGACACCTCCATCGAGATCCTGTCTCGGGTCGCCATACCCGACATGATGCTGATCGGCCGGCTGAAGCGCAAAAAGCTCGCCTTGAAGGACGCCATCAGCCAGCTGGAAGACGAGCTGACCCCCGACATCATCGCCTAGAGGCCCGCCTTGACTAAGCCGGTTGCCGCGGGGCGGCCGGCGCCTATACTCCGCCGCCTTCTGAAGGCCCCTGCCGGAACTCCTCGCGCCATGAGCGAAACGACCGCGTCACAGACGACTGCGCCCGTCGCCATCATCATGGGCAGCCGTTCTGACTGGCCGACGATGAAGGGCGCCGCCGAGATGCTGGACGCCCTGGGCGTGGCCTATCAGGCCAAGGTGGTCTCGGCCCACCGCACGCCGCAACGGATGTACGATTTCGCCACCGGCGCACGCGCCCGCGGCGTCAAGGTGATCATCGCCGGCGCAGGCGGGGCGGCCCACCTTCCGGGCATGACCGCGTCCTTGACCGACTTGCCCGTGCTGGGCGTACCGGTGCAGTCCAAGGCGCTCAGCGGCATGGATTCCCTCCTGTCGATCGCCCAGATGCCCGCCGGCATCCCGGTGGGGACCTTGGCCATCGGCGAGGCCGGGGCCAAAAACGCCGGCCTCCTGGCCGCCCGCATCCTGTCGCTCGGAGACGAAGGCCTGGCCGAGCGGCTGGCGGCCTTCATCGCGCGACAGACAGCCTCAGTCGCCGAGACGGTCGAGGACTAGGGCTCTTGCCGCAGTTTCCGCTCCCGCCAGGCTCCACTATCGGCGTTCTGGGCGGCGGCCAGCTTGGCCGCATGTTGGCTGAAGCCGCCTCACGCCTGGGCTTTGACGTCGCTGTCCTTGAGCGGGAAGCCGATTCTCCGGCCGGTCGCGTCTGCGCCCGCCTGATCGTCGCCGCCTATGACGACGGCGAGGGCCTGAGGGCCTTGGCCGAAGCCGCCGATGTCGTGACCTTTGAGTTCGAGAACGTCCCCGCCGCCTCCGTCGCCCAGCTCGCCCAGTTCGGGGCCGAGGTCGCACCCGGCGCCCGCGCCCTGGCCGTCGCCCAGGACCGCTTCGACGAGAAGACGTTCCTCAATGCGAACGGCTGCCCCACCGTCGCTTTCGCCGCGGCGAGCACTGCGGCCGAGGCTATCGACGCTGTCGCTCGGATCGGCGTGCCGGCGTTGATGAAAACCCGGCGCGAAGGCTATGACGGCAAGGGCCAGTCCTGGGTGAAGGATGTGGCCGACGCGGGGCGGATTTTCGAAGCCCTCGGCGGCGCACGCGTCATCGTCGAGGCCGCCGCGCCTTTCGTCCGCGAACTGTCAGTGATCGCCGCACGGGGCCGCGACGGCGAAGTCGCTGTCTATCCGCTAGGCGAAAACCAGCATGAGAACGGCGTGCTGCGCCGCACGTCCGCGCCTGCCGACATCAGCCCGCCGACCGCCGCCGAGGCCGAACGCATCGCCGCGCGGATCCTCGACGGCCTGGACTATGTCGGAGTGATTGGCGTCGAACTCTTCGAGATGGCCGACGGGAGCCTGCTGGTGAACGAGATCGCGCCACGTGTGCACAACACCGGCCACTGGACGCAGGACGGCTGTCAGGTCGACCAGTTCGAGCAGCACATTCGCGCCGTCGCCGGTTGGCCGCTCGGCCCTACCGACGCCATCGCCCGCATCGAGATGTTGAACCTGCTGGGCGATGAAGCCGGCGCGTGGCGCAGCCTCGCCGCCGAGCCGGCTACGCGGGTTCACCTGTATGGCAAGCGCGCGGCCAAGCCGGGCCGGAAAATGGGCCACGTCAATCGCGTGCGCCCGCTCTGACCTGAGCGCCGCAGCGTCTCAGGGGCTCGGATAACGCAAGCGACCGAGCGCAGAGGCCAATCCTGTCAGTGCGGCCTGCGGCCTGAAGGCCGTAGTCGCCTTCCATCTCTCGAAGGCCATGACATCGTCGATACGGCGCTGGACGTAGGCGAAGGCCCCATCCTGGCCCTCGCTCAACCCGATGGCCAGGGCCGTGGCCAGTACGCCCGACAGGATCGCGCGCTTCGTATAGTGGTTCTCGTCGGTGGCGGTGTCGCCGGCCCAGCGCCAGAGACTGTCGGCGCTGGCCCAGGCCAGCCGGCCGGCCAGCGGCAGGTTTTGCGGCAAGGCGAGGAAGCCCGCCAGCCGCCGTTCCGCAGCGGCGCCGGCCAGGGCCACGGCGAGCCTGGCCTCCAAGCCGCGGGCGATGCGCTCGCGCACCTTCAGACTCATGGGTTCGACATCGCTGAGCGCGGCCAGGCACTGCTGGTCATGCCGCCGGCAGGCCAGAGCTGCGAGGTCCTTGGGCCCCTGCGGCAGGAGCAGGTCGGTCTCGCCTTCGCTCAAGCCGGCCGCCGCGCCGGCGGCGCGAGCCATCGGCCAGGACCAGCCGTGGGCCGGCGCCAGGCGCAGCGCATGATCCAGCACCGCCTGCTCGGTGGTTTGCGCCCAGTCCAGGGTTTCGCCCGTCGTCATCGCCGGACCTTACCCAGGTTTTTCAAGGAGGGGGAGGAGTCGCGTGGACAGGCCTTCCGCCTTCTGGTATCTGCCGCCCCTCAATTCCGAAGGCTTCAGCCTCCGGAGCCGACATTCTATTTTCGTTCGCTCGCCGCCGCCCCCAAGCTGGGACCGAGGGGGCCGAGCGGGACCGATCGACAGGAGAGAGACCTCTGGTTCAGATTTTCGTTCGCGACAACAACGTCGACCAAGCCCTCAAGGCGCTGAAAAAGAAGATGCAGCGCGAAGGCTCCTTCCGCGAGATGAAGCGCCACGTGCACTACGAAAAGCCGTCGGAAAAGCGCGCTCGCCAGAAGGCTGAAGCCGTCCGTCGCGCCCGCAAGCTGGCTCGCAAGCGCGCCCAGCGCGAAGGCCTAATCGCTGCGCCAAAGAAGCCTGCGCGTTAAGCCGACTCCTTCGAGAAAGTTTGCGAAAAGCCGCGCACCCAGCGCGGCTTTTTTGCATTCAGGACCCTGCGGAGACGCGGTCTTCCGCCGCGTTTCCATGGCTCCGCTGGCGTGAGCGCCCCTCCAGTCCTATCTTGTTGACCAGACTGTCTTTGCGGAAGCGATCAGAGACCACATGAACCTGCGCAATCTTGTCATCTGGGGCGTTATCGTCGTCGTCCTGGTGGGCCTCTACAGCATGGTGAGCGGCGGTGGCCACGCGGCCGGCGTCAGCGAAGTCACCTATTCGCAAATGCTCAACAAGGTGAACTCCGGCGAGGTGCGCCAGGCGGTCATCCGCGGCGCCGTCGTCGAGGTCAAGGACAGCGCCGGCAAGACGTTCACGGCGGTGACGCCGAACAATCAGGACGACCTGGTCAAGCGGCTGGAAGGCCAGGGCGCGGACATCTCGGTGAAGGCCGCCGGCGGCTTCACCCTGATCGGCTTCATCCTGAACAGTCTGCCGATCCTGCTGCTGATCGGCGTCTGGATTTTCTTCATGCGCCAGATGCAGGGCGGCGCGCGTGGCGCGATGGGTTTCGGCAAGTCCAAGGCCCGCCTGCTGACTGAGAACAAAAACCGCGTGATGTTCGACGATGTCGCCGGCGTCGACGAAGCCAAGGAGGAACTCTCTGAAGTCGTCGACTTCCTGAAGGATCCGCAGCGCTTCCAGCGCCTGGGCGGCAAGATTCCCAAGGGCGCGCTGCTGGTCGGCCCGCCCGGCACCGGCAAGACGCTGATCGCTCGCGCTGTCGCCGGCGAGGCGGGCGTGCCGTTCTTTTCGATCTCGGGCTCGGATTTCGTGGAGATGTTCGTGGGCGTCGGCGCGAGCCGCGTGCGCGACATGTTCGAACAGGCCAAGAAAAACGCCCCCTGCATCATCTTCATTGACGAAATCGACGCCGTCGGCCGCCACCGTGGCGCGGGCCTGGGCGGCGGCAATGACGAACGCGAGCAGACCCTGAACCAGCTGCTGGTCGAAATGGACGGCTTTGAGTCCACCGAGGGCATCATCCTGATCGCCGCGACCAACCGGCCCGACGTGCTCGATCCCGCTCTGCTGCGGCCGGGCCGTTTCGACCGCCAGGTCGTGGTGCCGAATCCCGACATCAACGGCCGTGAACGCATCCTGCGCGTCCACATGAAGAACGTGCCCCTGGCCGCCGACGTCGACACCAAGATTGTCGCACGCGGCACGCCGGGCTTCTCCGGCGCCGACCTTGCCAACCTGGTGAACGAAGCCGCCCTGATGGCCGCCCGCAAGAACCGCCGCATGGTCACCATGCGCGACTTCGAAGACGCCAAGGACAAGGTCATGATGGGCGCCGAGCGCCGGTCGATGGTCATGACCGAGGACGAGAAGAAGATGACCGCGTACCACGAGGGCGGCCACGCCCTGGTGGCGCTGAACGTCGCCTCCACCGATCCTGTGCACAAGGCGACGATCATTCCGCGCGGCCGCGCGCTGGGCATGGTCATGCAGCTGCCGGAGCGCGACAAGCTGTCGATGAGCTACGAGCAGATGACGTCCAGGCTCGCGATCCTGTTCGGCGGCCGCGTCGCCGAAGAACTGATCTTCGGCAAGGACAAGGTCACCTCCGGGGCTTCGTCGGACATCAGCCAGGCGACGAAGCTCGCCAAGGCCATGGTGACGAAGTGGGGCTTCTCCGACCTCCTGGGGGCCGTCGAGTACGGCGAAAACCAGGAGGAGGTGTTCCTGGGCCACTCGGTCGCGCGCAACCAGAACGTCTCGGAAGAAACCGCTCGGATCATCGACCAGGAGGTCAAGCGTCTGGTGAAGGCCGGCGAGGACGAGGCGCGTCACATCCTGACCACCAAGCTTGAGGAATTGCACATCCTGGCCCGCTCCCTGCTGGAGTACGAGACCCTGTCCGGGGACGAGATCATCGCCGCCTTGAAGGGCGTCGCCCCGTCGCGCGAGGACAAGGAAGCCAAGCGGCCAAACGGCCCTGCGGTCTCCGTGCCCATCTCACCGCGCCCGGCCGACCCTGAGCCGGCCTAGGCCTGGGACCCGACGAAATCAGGGCGGCGGTCGACGAGGCCGCCGCCCTTTTCTTTGATACAAGGCCCGATGCACAGCTGGCCTGAACGCGCGCTCGTCATGGGCGTCCTCAACCTGACGCCGGACAGTTTCTCGGACGGCGGGCGGTTCCTGGAGCCGTCCGCGGCCCTGGCGCGCGCGCAGGCTATGATCGCCGAGGGCGCCGACATTCTCGACCTGGGCGCGGAGTCGACGCGGCCGGGCGCCGACCCCGTACCCGCCGAGATCGAAATCGCCCGCCTCGTCCCGGTCATCACCGCGATTAGAGCGATGAGCGACATCGCCATCTCCGTCGACACCATGAAGCCGCAGGTCGCGCGCGCGACCATGGCCGCCGGCGCCGACATCTGGAACGACGTCAGCGCGCTGACCGGCGCGCCTGACAGCCTGGCGGCCGCGGCAGAGCTCGGCTGCGGCGTGGTCCTCATGCATATGCAGGGCGAGCCGCGCACGATGCAGGCCGAGCCGCACTACGACGATGTCGTGCGCGAGGTGACCGCAGCGCTGGCCGAACGCGCGCAGGCCGCGCTCAGCGCCGGTGTCGCCCGCGAGAAGATTTGGCTCGATCCCGGGATCGGCTTTGGCAAGCACATGACCCGCCACAACCTGCCGCTGCTAGGGAGCCTCGAGGGCATTGTCGCCCTAGGCTTTCCTGTCCTGCTGGGCGTGAGCCGCAAGCGGTTCATCGGCGCGCTGGACGACGACGCCGCCGCTGACGCGCGCCTCGGCGGGTCGCTGGCCGCAGCCTTGTGGGGGGTGCGCGCCGGCATCGCCGCAGTGCGCGTCCACGATGTGCGCGAAACCGCCCAGGCCCTGAAGGTCTGGGCGGCCATCGAAGCGGCGTCAAAAAACGCTTAGAGAGACCGAAAAGCCGGGCTACCCAACGATATGGCCAACCTTGGACGTGTTCTCATCATCGCTGGCTCAGATTCCGGCGGCGGCGCCGGCATCCAGGCCGACATCAAGACGGTCACCATGTTGGGCGCCTATGCGGCGACCGCCATCACCGCCGTCACTGTGCAGAACACCCTAGGCGTGAAGGCTGTTCACCCGATCCCCCCGAAGATCGTCGAGGCCCAGGCCCGCGCCGTGCTCGACGATATTGGCGCAGACGCCATTAAGACCGGCATGCTGGGCGATCGCATCATGGTCGAGGCGACGGCCGGCATCCTCGACCGGGCCTCCGAAATTCCCGCCGTCATCGATCCCGTGATGATCGCCAAGGGCGGCCACCCCCTGCTGGCCGATCAGGCGGTCAGCGCCGTCCGCGCCCTGCTCGTCCCGCGCGCCGCGCTGCTGACGCCCAACGCCCCCGAGGCTGAGGCGCTGGCGGGCGTCGCGGTCGACTCCCTCGACGCCATGCGCGCCGCCGGCGTCATCCTGCTGTCGATGGGCGCCCGCGCCGTCCTGATGAAGGGCGGCCATGTGCCGGGTGAACGCGTGACCGACGTCCTGATGACCGCAAACGGCGAAACCCTGTTCGAGGCCGAGCGAATCGATACGCGCCATACCCACGGCACCGGCTGCACCCTGGCCTCCGCCTGCGCCGCCGGCCTGGCTCAGGGCCTGCCGATGGAGATCGCCGTCGCCACCGCCTGGGCCTATGTGCAGGAGGCGATCCGCCACGCCCCTGGGCTGGGCCATGGACACGGTCCTCTCGACCACGCGTGGTCCCTGCGATGACCGATCCGCGCGCCGTCGAGCTTGAGGCGATCCTGCGCGGCTCCCCGGACCTGATGACCGTCATGGAGACCGCCCGCGACTTGGCCCTGCCGGAGTGGCTGATCTTCTCCGGCGCGATCTACCAGCGCGTCCTGAACCACCTGACGGGCCGTCCCGACAACTATGGGATCAAAGACTACGACCTCGGCTACTTCGACCTCGACACCAGCTACGAAGCCGAGGACGCGGTGATCCGCCAGGTCGCCACGTCGTTCAATCCGCCGCTGGACGCCATGGTCGAGGTTCGCAACCAGGCCCGCGTCCACCTCTGGTTCCAGATGAAGTTCGGCGAGGAATACGCGCCGCTCGGGGGCACGGAAGAGGCGCTTGAGCGCTTCGTCAGCCCGCTGTTCGCCGTGGGCGCGCGGCTGGAGGTCGACGGCGCCATGACGATCATCGCGCCCTTCGGCCTGGAAGACCTTTTCGCGATGCGACTGCGGCCCAATCCACGACGGGTCACCGCCGGCTTCCCTCGCACCTCGGCCGCGATCGCCAAGCGGTGGCCGGAAGTGAAGATCGAGCCCTAGACTGAACAGCAAAAGCCCCCGGATCGCTCCGGGGGCCCTACTTTGCCTAAAGACCTAGGCCTTAGCGGCGATAGTCGCGGTCGTAGCCGTAGCCATAGCCCATCTGGTTATCGCGGCGCTCCCAGCGAATCTGTGAGGCGAGTCGATCGAAGCGGCGATCAAGGTCGGCCCGTTCCCAGTTCGACAGGCCGTTCTGGCGATAACGCATCTCCATCCGGGCGATCTGGCGGAACTCGGCGCGCAGACGCATGGCCTCACGACGGTTCAGGTCGCCCGAACGGACGCCGCGATCGATCCGTCGGTCCAGCATGGCCTGGCGATCATTGATCGAAGACCACTGACCCCGATCGTAGTCGCGGTTGGGGCCGTAGTCGCGGTTCGGGCCATAGCCCTGGGCCTGAGCGGCGCCGGCGGCCACGGACAGGGCGGACGCGGCGATCAGCGAGAGGGTGACGATCTTCTTCATGGTGATCTCTCCTTCGAGAACGTTTGATGTGCTGAACGCAGAAGACCGGCCGTCGGGTTCCGCGGGGGACGGGAAGCGGGGGTCCGCCGGCCGGCCTTCTGCGTTCGTGAGGGGAGAAAACCACACCGCCGATGACGCTGATCTGAGCCTGTCGTTGTCCGTTGTTCAGGTTCGCAAAAGATCGCCAGGAGGTACGGGGTAGGGTTGCAACACCCCTGCGCAAGACGTCGGGTTGAGAAATATTTTTCTTGCGATCAGGCCGAAACAGGCGCTTTTCCGCCGCGGGCCACGCCCTCCCAACGGGGCGCTGCTCATCTGTGAGGATGGGAGACATCGCTATGACCACCGCCAAACCGGCCATGCAGCCGGCTCGACCCGAATTCTCTTCCGGCCCCTGCGCCAAGCGCCCCGGCTGGACCCCCGAAAATCTGTCCGGCGCGGTTCTCGGCCGCTCGCACCGCTCCAAGCTGGGCAAGGCCCGGCTGCAGGAAGCGATCACGCGCACCCGCGCCGTGCTGCAGGTGCCCGACGACTTCCTGATCGGCATCGTCCCTGGCTCCGACACCGGCGCCGTGGAGATGGCGATGTGGTCGATGCTGGGCGCCCGCAAGGTTCAGCTTCTGGCCTTCGAAAGCTTCGGCAAGGATTGGGTGACCGACGTCACCAAGCAGCTGAAGATCGACGCCGAGGTGCTGGACGCGCCCTATGGCAAGCTGCCCGACCTGACCAAGGTCGACCCGGCCTGCGACCTCGTCTTCACCTGGAACGGCACGACCTCGGGCGTGCGCGTGCCCAACGCCGACTTCATCAGCGCCGACCGCGAAGGCGTCGTCATCTGCGACGCCACCAGCGCGGCCTTCGCCCAGGATCTCGACTGGGCCAAGCTCGATGTGATCACCTTCTCCTGGCAGAAGGCGCTGGGCGGTGAAGGCGCGCATGGCGTGCTGATCCTGTCGCCCCGCGCCGTCGCCCGCCTGGAAAGCTACACCCCGGCCTGGCCGATGCCGAAGCTCTTCCGCATGACCAAGGGCGGCAAGGTCGGCCTCGACCTCTTCGAAGGCGCGACGATCAACACGCCCTCCATGCTGGCCGTGGAAGACGCGATCGACGCCCTGAAGTGGGGCGAACAGATCGGCGGCCTCGCCGAGATGCAGCGCCGCGCTGACGCCAACCTCGCCGTCCTGGCCGAGTGGGTCGACAAGACCGCCTGGGTCGAGTTCCTGGCCGAGACGGTTGAGACCCGCTCCAACACCTCGGTGTGTCTGAAGGTCGTCGATCCCAAGATCACCGCCCTGTCTGACGACGCCCAGGCCGACTTCGCCAAGAAGCTGGCCGCGCTCCTCGAGAAGGAGGGGGTCGCCCTCGACATCGGCGGCTATCGCGACGCGCCGGCGGGCCTGCGGATCTGGTGCGGGGCGACGGTGGACACCGCCGATCTCGACGCGCTCACGCCCTGGCTCGACTGGGCCTTCGCCTCCCTGTCTGCGGAGCTGGCGGCGGCCTGACCGGCCGCGCCTGACCCCGCCTTTCCCTGAAATAGTCCTCCCCGCGTCATAGGCGGGGAGGCTTCTCCCGATGGAGACCACCCATGCCCCGCGTTCTGATCGCTGACAAACTGAGCCCCGCCGCCATCGACATCTTCAAGCAGCGCGGCGTCGACGCCGATGTGAAGACCGGCCTGACCAAGGACGAGCTGCTGCAGATCATCGGCGACTACGACGGCCTGGCCGTCCGCTCGGCCACCAAGGCCGACAAGGATGTCATCGCCGCCGCCACCAAGCTGAAGGTCATCGGCCGCGCCGGCATCGGCGTCGACAACGTCGATATCCCCTCGGCCACCGCCGCCGGCATCGTCGTCATGAACACCCCCTTCGGCAACTCGATCACCACCGCCGAACACGCCATCGCCATGATGTTCGCCCTGGCCCGCCAGATGCCCGCCGCCGACGCCTCCACCCAGGCCGGCAAGTGGGAGAAGAACCGCTTCATGGGCGTCGAGTTGTTCGGCAAGACGCTGGGCCTCATCGGCGCGGGCAACATCGGCTCGATCGTCGCGGACCGCGCTCAGGGCCTGAAGATGAAGGTCGTGGCCTTCGACCCCTTCCTGTCGGACGACCGCGCCGTCGAGATCGGCGTTGAGAAGGTGGAGCTGGAGGACCTGCTGGCCCGCGCCGACGTCATCACCCTGCACACCCCGCTCACCGACAAGACCCGTAACATCCTGTCGGCCGAGAACCTGGCCAAGACCAAGAAGGGCGTCCTGATCGTCAACTGCGCCCGCGGCGGCCTGGTCGATGAGGCCGCCCTGCGCGCCGGCCTCGACAGCGGTCACATCGGCGGCGCCGGCTTCGACGTCTTCGTCGAGGAACCGGCCAAGGCCAATGTGCTGTTCGGCGCCGAGAACTTCGTCGCCACCCCGCATCTGGGCGCCTCGACCAACGAGGCCCAGGAGAACGTCGCCCTGCAGGTCGCCGAACAGATGAGCGACTACCTGCTGACCGGCGCGGTCTCCAACGCCCTGAACAGCCCCTCGGTCACGGCGGAAGAAGCGCCGCGCCTGAAGCCCTTCGTGGCGCTGGCCGAAAAGCTCGGCGCCTTCGCCGGCCAGATGGTCGACTTCGGCGTCAAGGCCATCGACATCGCCTATGAGGGCGACGTGGCGGCGCTGAACACCCGACCGCTGACCGCCGCGGCGCTCGCCGGCGTCATGCGCCCGATGCTGGCCGAGGTGAACATGGTCTCGGCTCCCGCCGTGGCCAAGGAACGCGGCATCACCGTCTCGGAAAGCCGCCAGGACGAGAGCCCCATCTACGAGAGCCTGATCCGCATCACCGTCACCACCGAGAAGGGCAAGCGCTCCTTCGCCGGGTCGGTGCTGGCCGGCATGCCGCGCATCATCGAGGTGAAGTCCATGGACCTGGACGCGCCCTTCGCGCCGACCATGCTCTATGTGAACAACCTGGATAAGCCAGGCTTCATCGGCAGCCTGGGCGCCCTGCTGGCGGACGCCGGCGTCAACATCGCCACCTTCAACCTCGGCCGTGTCTCGGCCGGCGAAGACGCCATCGCCCTCGTCGGCGTCGACCAGGAACCCACCGAGGCCCTGCTGACCTCGATCCAGACCCTGCCCAACGTCAAGGAAGCGCGGACCCTGCGGTTCTAATGGAAAGGGCCGCGGCGTCCTCGCCGCGGCCCTTCAATTGCCTTCGACGGCCGTCGCCGCGTCGAACAGCTCGCGCTCGTCCTCAGACCAGGGACAGCTCTTCGACCTGAACTCCACCGAAAAATCCTGGCGATCAGGCCGCTTTCCGGCTGAGGCGAAGCCTTCAAGCTCCGCCAACTGATGTCTGGCGTCCTCCATCGCGAAACGAAGGGCGTCCTCGGCGCGATTGAGCAGTCGATAGACGAACCAAATCCAAGCGCCGAAATTCGACCAGCACCAGTAGCCATCTAGCCACGCTTGCGTTTGCTCGTGCTGCTGTTCGTCATCCCCTTCCAGTCGAACGTAATGCGTCCTCACACGAGCACGCCACCCGTACTTATACCCGATGTCGAACATCTCGATCAGGCACGGGCTGACACGCTCGAAGCTGAAACGACCCCACCAATAAGTATACTTGCGATAGGGATCGCTTTTCACTGCCGACCAGCCAGCGGCTTGCATCAGCGGAACCAGTTCCGCCTTGATGGCCGAGCCCATCGCCTTGGACTCGATCCATCCCGGCGAACGGCGTCGCAGCTTGGCCTTTTTTTCCCCCGTCATCGCCCCTCTCGTTTCTGGCCTTGCTTCACAGCTCTCGTACTCGCGTTTCCCGCTGGATAGGCGACGATCACGCCGACGTCGCGAGGCAGGAAATGGTCGACGCGATAGCCCGCCGGACCAAACTCTTCGAGGGCGAGATTCTGGTTTTTGCTAAGATCATCAATTGAGCGCCCAAACTTCTGCTCCGTCAGAAGCCCCCTCACTGTCCTCTGATCTACGACAGTGTACGGATTGCCGCGCTTCGCCTCGGCGCCCTTCAAATAGTACCGTTTCTGAAACGCCTTCGGCCAATCGCCGTTCGCCAAGGTGCGGCCAACGCCAAGGGCGTCGCCGAGCTTACCTTTTTGCCGCATGGGCAACCGATCACTCACCACCCGACCCGCGAGCCCAGTTGGCGCCGCGACATATCCGGCGATGTGAGCGGCAAGGGCGGCTTCGTGCAAATCCACGGGTCGTCCGTTCAATTCATCCTGCGCGATCGATGTCGTCGCGCCACCCAACGCCGCCGCTTGCGTCGGCCGCCCCCGAACTGAGCCAAGCGCGCCGACCGACCCGCCCGCCGCGGCGCCAAGGTAATCGCCGACCGATCCGCGGCGCCCGCTCACGCGGTCGGATAGGGCTTGGCCGCCGATTCCTAAGCCTGCGCCGGCCGCGCCGATCGCCCCTATTTCTCGCCCGCCGATGGCGGCTGTCTGAGCAATTCTGGTTCCACCGGCAAGTATGCCGTCAAGCGGTCCGAGCGCCACCAACCCCAAGGCCGTGCCGCCGATCTCGCCCACCGTTCGCGCTGTGCGATAATGCTTCATGTCGTAGCGGTCGCGCTCGCGTTCCGCCGCGACACGTCGAGTCCAGGCCTCGCCCAATGCTTCCCCGCGCGTGGCGTCGACCAAGGCGTTGCCGCCCGCATAGGCGAGATCGCCAAGGCCGAAGGTGAAAGCATCTTGACCACCGCGCGCCGCTGCGAGGATCTGGTCGACAATGACATCGCCACGAGATTTCGCCGGGCCTCGGGCTCTCGGTTGGACTGACATACGGCTTGGCGGCGGCGCGCTTGGCTTTCGCGTCGCAGGAGAATTTCGCGGCGGCGCCAGCGACCGACTGACATTGGTGCCTAGCCGCTCGGCTTCCTTGCGAACCTGGGTCGCGACGCCTCGGCCAGTACGAAGAGCGTCCTGCAAGGCGCGATCTGCAGCGGCTTCCGCCTGACGCCGCAGCGCTTCGGCCTCTCGCAGCCGACGCTCGTAGGCGTCTCTTATCACGAGCGGCGATCCCCGGTTCGTCATGCCACTTCTCTCCGTTTAGCCTTGCCAGATTCTCTCCTTGAAGGGTCAGCTTGTAAAGAACAAAAAGAGAACATTATTGCTTGATGAACCACCGGCGCAGCGTCGGCAACCGCCACTAATCTCGAGCGTTCGAACGCGCCCCATCAATGAAAATCCCGGCTACGGATGAGCCGGCCGGTCACGCGGTTGCGAATCTCCGGCGCGACCTGGTCGTCTCGCAGGCGCGACAGGTCCGCCGACAGGTCAGTGAAGCGCTCCGCCACCAGGTGGGTGACGCCTTCGGCGGTCTGGACCTTGCCGTGGACCACCAGGAAGGAGGCGCTCATCACCGTGCGCCGGTGGGCCTCGAAAGCGTCCTTCCAGATGACGATGTTGGCGTTGGCGGTCTCGTCCTCGAGGGTCAGGAACACCACCCCCCTGGCCGTGCCCGGCCGCTGGCGCACCAGCACCAGGCCGCCGACCGAAGCCCGCCGGCCGTTGGGGACGCGCGTCAAAGCTTTCGCAGGCAAAACCCTCATGTCGGCCAGCTGCGGCCGGAAGAAGCTGATCGGGTGGGCCTTCAGCGAGAGGTGGGTGGTGCGATAGTCCTCGGCCACCTCCTGCGGCAGGCTCATGAAGGGCAGGGACACCTGCGCCTCCTTAGGGCTCTGGCCGGCCAGCAGAGATGAGGCGCGCTCCAGGGCCGCGCCCTTCACCGCCCACAGGGCCTCGCGGCGCGCAAGACCCAGCGAGCGGAAGGCGTCAGCCTCCGCCAACAACTCCAAGGCTCGTCGATGCAGGCCGGGGGTCTGGATGAAGGCTTCGATGGTCTCGGCGCCGGCCGTTCTGGCCTTCATGATGGCCGCGGCGTCGACATCCTTCAGCCCCTTGATCTGGCGCAGGCCCAGGCGCACCGCCTTCACCGCCCCCGGAAAGTCCTCCGGCCCCCGCGGCGCCAAGTCGTCCTCCAGGGCGCAGTCCCAGTCGCTGAACATCACGTCGGGAGGGCGCACCTCGACCCCATGGGCCACGGCGTCGCGGACCAGTTGGGCCGGCTGGTAGAACCCCATGGGCTGGCTGTTCAGCAAGGAGACGCAGAAGACGTCCGGCCGCCATCGCTTCACCCAGGCCGAGGCGTAGACCAGGAGCGCGAAGCTGATCGCGTGGCTCTCGGGGAAGCCGTAGGAGCCGAAGCCCTCGATCTGTTTGAAGCAACGCTGGATGAATTCGGGGTCGTAACCCCGCCGAGTCATGCCTTCGATGAACTTCTGCTCGTAGTCGCCGACATTGCCCATGTGGCGGAAGGTGGCCATGGAGCGCCGCAGCCCATCGGCGTCCTCAGGCGTGAACTCGGCGGCGGTGATGGCGATGCGCATCGCCTGCTCCTGGAAGAGCGGGACGCCATAGGTCTTCTTCAGGATATCCTGCAACTCGTCTTGGGGAAACTCAGGCCCCGGCCGAGGATATTCCACCAGCGAGCGATCGGCCCGCCGCTTGAGGTAGGGATGGACCATGTCGCCTTGGATCGGGCCGGGGCGCACGATCGCCACCTCCACCACCAGGTCATAGAACTTTCTGGGCTTCAGCCTGGGCAGCATCGACATCTGCGCCCGGCTCTCCACCTGGAAGACGCCGATGGAGTCGGCCTTGCAGAGCATGTCGTAGACGGCCGGATCCTCCTGCGGGATGTCGGCGATGTCGGCGATCCCGATGATGTCCAGGCTCTTGCGCAGCGCCGTCAGCATGCCCAGCGCCAGGATGTCGACCTTCATCAGGCCCAGTTCGTCGATGTCGTCCTTGTCCCACTCGATGAAGGTGCGGTCGGCCATGGCGGCGTTGCCGATCGGCACGGTCTCGTCGAGGCGGCGCTTGGTCAGGACATAGCCGCCCACATGCTGGGACAGGTGGCGGGGGAAGTTGAGCAATTCGGTCGCCAGCGTCGTGGCCCGCCGAATCTCCGGACTGTCGGGATCAAGCCCCGCCTGGCGGATGTGGTCCTCGGGCAGGCTGGAGCCGAAGGAGCCCCAGACAGTGTTGGCGAGCGCGGCGGTGATGTCCTCGGTCAGGCCAAGCGCCTTGCCCACCTGGCGGATCGCCATGCGCGGCCGGTAGTGGATGACGGTGGCGACGATCGCCGCCCGCTCGCGGCTGTAGCGTCGATAGACGTACTGCATCACCCGTTCGCGCTCGGCGTGCTCGAAATCGACGTCGATGTCCGGTGGTTCGTTGCGGTTCTTGGAGATGAAGCGGGAGAACAGGAGGTCCTGGTCCTCCTTGGTCGGATCGACCGCGGTCACCCCCAGGCAGAAGCAGACGCAGGAATTGGCCGCCGAGCCGCGGCCCTGGCACAGGATGGGCGGCTTGCCGTCATCAGGATGGCGCGCCCAATCGACGATGTCGTGCACAGTCAGGAAGTAGTTGGCGTACTTCATCTCGCCGATGATCGCGAGCTCGCCGGCGACAAGGCGCTTCACCTTGTCCGGCACGCCCTTCGGATAGCGCCAGTCCGCGCCCGCCCAGGCTAGGTCCGTCAGGTGCTGGATCGCCGTCTTACCGAGCGGCACCGGCTCGTCGGGATATTCGTAGGAGAGTTGGCCAAGGTCGAAGCTGATGCGTCCGGCGATCTCGACGCTCCGCTCGACGGCGCCGGGAAACTTGGCGAAGAGCCGCGCCATTTCCGTCGGCGACTTCAGGTGGCGCTCGGCGTTGGCGGCGAGGCGCAAGCCCGCCTCATGGATGGTGCAGTTCTCCCGAATGCAGGTGACCACGTCCTGCAGGCTCCGCCGCTCAGGGTGGTGGTAGAGGACGTCGTTGGTCGCGACCATCGGCGCCCGGTGCGCCTGGGCCAGCGCCGCCAGCTGCGACAGCCGCTTCAGGTCGCGCGCGCCATACTGCCGCGACGCGACCAGCCAGACGTCCGGCAGGTCGTAGGCGATGGTCCGCAGGGCCTGGCTGAAGGCCTCGTCCAGCCGCGCGGGCGGTATGGCCAGGACCAGCTGGCCCTCGGCGTGGGCCAGGAAGTCGGTCCAGGTCAGATGGCACTCGCCCTTCTTCGCCGCGCGTTGACCAAGGGTGAGCAGTCGCGTCAGCCGGCCATACGCCTCCCGGTCAGAGGGATAGACGATCAGGCTGGGCGTTCCATCCATGAAGTCCAACCGGCAACCGGTGAGCGGGCGGACGGCGATCCCCGCATCGGTCTTGAGCTTGCGCGCCGCCGACCAGGCGCGGACCACCCCGGCCAGGGTGTTGCGATCGCAGACGCCGACGCCCTCGACGCCCAGGCGCGCGGCCTCGACGATCAGCTCCTTGGGATGGGAGGCGCCTTGCAGGAAAGAGAAGTTGCTGGCGGCCTGCAGCTCGACATAGCGGCTCATCCGAACAGCCCGTGCATCCACCAGGGGCTGTCGGCCGCCACCCCGGCGCGGAACAGCCAGTAGCGGCCGCCGACCTGGTCCTCGACGCGGTAATAGTCGCGCACCTTGTCGACCCGGACATCGGCGATGTCGCCCTTCCACCACTCGTCGCCGATCCGCTCCGGCCCTTCGGCGCGCAGCACCCGGTGCAGCCGGCCACGCCAGCGGAACTGCACGGGCGGATCGTCGGGCAGCAGCGCGGTGACCATCTCCAGCGGCTCAGGCCGGCGGAAAAGGCGCAAGGGGCGGGGGGTCTCAGCGTTCCACGGCGCGGCGTCCGCAGCCGGCGCCAGCGGCCGCGCCCGGCCGGACGCCAGCTCCGGCGCATGGCTCTCCACCGGGGCGGCCCGCCAGACGCGATCGGCGCCCAGGCGGTTGGTCAGCCGGTCGACCAGCGGACTCAAGCCTTCCTCGACCGAGGGCGCGCGGACGGCGTCCAGGCGCGTCTGGCGTCCGGACAGGGGCTCGACATCCAGAGCTTCCAGCGTCACGACCTCGACGCCGAAACCGGGATCGAGGGCCTCAAGCTTGGGGGCGATCAACTTGGCGATGCGCGCGGCGTCGCGGCCCGGCAGGGCCAGGCCCACGGCGGCGACCAGGGCCTGGCCATCCAGACGGTGGTAGGCGATCTCGAACCGCCGCCCCCCCCGCCCCTCGGCCTCCAGTCGCCGGCACAGGACCGCGCAGATGTCGTGGGCGACGCGGGCCATGTCTTCCGGCGCGCTGATCGGTTCGGAGAAGGCCAGCCTGGCCACCCAGGACGAGGCCGGCCGCCGGAACACCAGGGCCTCCGTGGTGCGGCCCAGCGCCTGGTCCAGTCGCTCCAGGGTCGCCTGACCGAATCGGCGGGCGAGCGGCGCGCGCGGCAGGGCGATCACCTGGCCGATGGTGCGCAGGCCCAGCCGGGCGATCTGGGCCGCGGCCTCCGGCTCGATCCGTAACGCCTGCGGCGGCAGGGGCGACAGCAGCTCCGCCTGGCCGCCCTCCTCGGCGATGATTTCGGAAGAACGTCCGTAGTGAGCCAGAGCCCAGGCCGCGCCGGGCGTATCGGCGATAGCGCAGCGGAACTTCAGGCCGTTGGCCGCCAGGCGCACGCGCAGGTCGCGGATCATCGCCGGTTCGTCCCGCCAGAGGTGGCTGACCCCGCTGATGTCCAGGAACAGGCCATCCGGCGCCTCGGTCGCCACGGCCGGCGAGAAGCGCACGCACCAGTCGCTGAGCGCCTTCAGCGCCAGGGCGTCGGCCTCAGGCTCCGCCTCGGCGGTGACCAGTTCCGGCGCCAGCGCCATGGCGTCGGTCGCCTTCTGCCCCGCATACAGGCCAAGCGCCGCAGCCGCCTTGTCGACCGCGGCGAGACGGCGGACGGCGCGTATCGTCTCGACCAGCGCAAACGGCCCTTCAGCCGGCGAGGCGGAGGGGTTGCGCCGACGCCAGTTTGCGATCGCCCAGCTGGGCGACCAGGCGCAGAGGATGCGTCCCATCTTCGATCTCCAGACTGTAGGCCTGCGCCGCTTCGAACAGCCACGATCCCGTCCGCCCGCCCCGGCAGCGCTCCAGCGAAGCCCGCCAGCGTGGCGCGCCCAGGCCAAATTCTCCGGCAGGGGGCTGGGACGGCTCGGGCGTGACGCGCCAGCGGGTCGCCGCGGTGGAGCCGCTCGCCTCGCGCGGCCCGCCGCCGCCATAGGGCCTTCGGCGAATGACAAAACCGGTCGCGCCGCGCCGCTCGCAGGCCAGCTGCAGCCGGCGGCCGGCGGTCAGGTCGACGGCGTCGATCTCGCCGAAGACGGCGCTGACGCCGAGCGTCGTGAGCGCGTCCTCCATCACCGCCAGCGCCTCGGCCTCGTCGCGGGCGCAGACCTGGATCAGCCGATCCGGCGGAAAGCCCAGGCCCAGCAGTCCCGGCGCATGCAGGTCGTCGCGGCGCATCACCCACACCGCCTGGCCGCGCGCGGCCAGGGGCGCGGCCATCAGGGCGGCGAAGGCGGCGGGCGCGGCGGCGGTCTCGATCTCCATCCCCTCGCCCAACAGCTCGTGCCAGCGGCCCAGCGGTAAGCCGCCGCCCGGCAGGCAGGCGTCGATGCGGCGATCGCCGAAGGGCAGGGATTCAGAGTCCGCCTGTCCGCCCGTTTCCAGGGCGGTGATCTTCGCCTGCAAGGCGGCGAGACGCGCCGACACGCCCGCCGGGGGGCGAAAATCGGACATGGCTTAAGACTCCGTTAGTTCTTATTTTGTTCTAGGCGCGACGACGAGGGAGTCAACCGCGCCGTTCCGCCAATCCCGGACGTCGCCGCATCGCGCCGAACTGATTCCCATGAGGCGCGTTCGAGTCCCGGATCATCCGGAGACACCCATGGCTACCCGCCCGACCTGGCAAGGCTACCTGCGCTTGAGCCTCGTGAGCTGCCCCGTCGCGCTCTACACGGCCACCTCGCGTAGCGGCGAGGTGCACTTCAACATGCTGCACAAGGACACCCACAACCGGATCAAGATGATCCCCACCGATCCGGAGAGCGGGCCGGTCGACCGGGCCGACATCGTCAAGGGCTACGAGATCGAGAAAGGCCGCTACGTCGTCGTCACTGACGATGAGATCAAGAACGTCCGCCTGGAGACCACCCGCACCCTCGACATCGAGACCTTCGTCGACGAGGAGGAGATCGATCGTCTCTATTGGAACGACCCTTACTTCCTCGCGCCCGACGGCGAGATGGCGGTCGAAGCCTTCTCGGTGATCCGAGAGGCGATGAAGTCAGCCGGCAAGATCGCGCTCGGCCGCCTTGTCATGCACCAGCGTGAGCGGCTGATCGCGCTGGAGCCCAAGGACCGCGGGATTCTCGCCTACACCATCCGCGCCAAGCGCGAGGTGCGTGACGTCGACGAGATCTTCGGCCACATCCCCGCGTCTAAGCCGCCCGCGGCGATGGTCGATATCGCCGCCAAGATCATCAGCCAGCAGGAAGGGCCCTTCGATCCTTCGAAGTTCAATGATCGCTACGAGGACGCCCTGCGCGCCCTGATCCAGGAAAAGGAGAAGGGCAAGAAGATCACCAAGCCGGCCGAACCCCAGGAGGCTGAGGTCATCGACCTGATGGAGGCCCTCAAGCGCAGCCTGGGTCAGACCGGGGGCGAGCGGCGCAAGCCCGCCGGCAAGACCGCTGCGGCTCGCAAGGCGCCAGCGGCCAAGGCGCCCGCCAAAACGCCCCCGCCGACGACGAAAAAAGCCCCGACCAAAAAGCGGGCCTGACCGCCAAAAGACACAGTCAAGCTCTGGTTAAGCTTGCTAATCTGCGGCGGCTTGACGCAATCTTCTCCGGCTCAGCTTGCCTTTCCGCCGCAGAGTCGCGATTTTCGCGGCGCTGCGGGGGCAGCGGTCGGGGATATGTATGCAAACGAACATTGGGCGGCGCGATGCGCTGCGATGGGCGGGCGCGGCTGCGCTGGCGACGGTAGGCGCGGGCGTCGCCCATCCTGCCTCGGCTTTTGGGCTCGACATCTGGGAGCCCCGGCGGGCTTTCCTACATAACCTCCATACCGGCGAAAAGTTCACCGAGGTCTATTTCGCCAACGGATCCTACATTCCCGGCGCCATGGCCTCGGCGATGAAGGTCCTTCGAGACTGGCGCAACGGCGCCCAGCATTTCATGGATCCGAAACTGTTCGACGCGCTGCATGCGATCCAGCTTCGCCTCGACACCCGCGAGCCGTTCCAGATCATCTCCGGCTACCGCTCACCCGCGACCAACGCCAAGCTCGCCGCCCGTAGCGGTCAGGTCGCCGAACACAGCCAGCACACCCAGGGCAAGGCCGTGGACGTCCGCATCCAAGGCGTCGACCTTCGCAACGTGAAGAAGGCCGCCCTCGACGTTTCCGCCGGCGGTGTCGGCTTCTATCCGCAATCCAACTTCGTCCACGTCGACACCGGCCGCGTACGCCAATGGAGCGGTTCTTAACGCGCTAGACGATCGGCTCGTCGCTCGACGCGGTCGCGCCCGAGTCCGAGCCCACCGGCTCTTCATCCGGCTCCATCGTCGTCATGCCCACCGCCGCGGCGTCTTCGGCCACACGGTCGTCGATCGGCGCGGGCGGGGCCGGCGCAGCCTTGGGCGGTTCAGCTGGCGCGGCGGCCACGGCGGCTGGCGGCGGCGCAGCGCCTGGGTCCTCCGGCGCATAGATCGGCGCCGAATATTCCAGCCGCTCGTCGTTGTGGCCCCGCTTCCAGGGCTCATATTTCAGCAAGGCCATCGCCGTCAGGATGATCAGGCCAAAGCCGGCGATCAGGACAAAGATCCGCATGGCCTAGACTTGGGCCCCGGACGCCACGACGCCTACCTTCTGCAGAAGCTGCCGGTCCCAATCATAGGGGTCGCTTCGGAAGTGCATCTGGCCATCCGCCCCGGCGAAGGCGGTCCAGTAGAAGATGAAGACCGGCGTCTCCTGCGGGAGCTGCGCGCGCACGGTCTTGCCGGAGGCCAAGGTCTCCTCGATCTTCTCCGGCGTCCACACCGGGTCACCTTCCAGCAGGGCGCGGGCGAGCTCAGCGGGCTTTTCAATGCGCACGCAGCCGTGGCTGGCCTGGCGGCTGATGCGATCAAATCCGCCGCGTGACGGCGTATCGTGCAGATAGACGGCATAGTCATTGGCGAAGTCGAACTTGAACCGGCCGAGCGCGCTCATGTCGCCGGCGCGCTGCTGCAGTCGGCTGCCGCCCCCCTCGGTCTTGATCACGACAAAGCCATTGCGCGACAAATAGCCCGGATTGGCGCGCTCCTTGGGCCACAGCTCCTTGGTGGCGATCGACGTCGGCACATTCCACGGCGGGTTGATCACCACGCTGTGGATGTTCGACCACAGCATCGGCGTCTCATCGCCCGGCCGGCCGGAAACCGCCTTCATCGACAACACCGGCGCGTCGTCTCGGAACAGGGTGACGATCGCCGCGCCGGAGTTCACCTGAACCCGCGTCGCCGGCATCTGCCGCGGCAACCAGCGCCAACGCTCCATATTGGCGACGATCTGCAGGATGCGCTGGCCGATCGGCTGGTTGAGCGCGGCCAGCGTCGGGGCGTCGGCCACGCCGTCGCCGCGGAAGCCAAATCGGCGCTGGGCGCGCACCAGGGCGTCCTGCAGGGGCTGGTCGAACTGATCTGAGCCCCCAACGATCTTGTCGTCTTCGGCGGCCAGCCGCTTGCGCAGAGCCGCGACACGCGCGCCGCGCTCACCCAGACCGAAATTCGGCCCCTCGGGCACCATCGGCCAAGGGGCGGATTTGGCCATGGCTCGGTAGCGAGCCAGACTGCGGCGCAACGCGTGGTAGCCTGAATAGGTCGGCGGCTGCTTGTCGAGGAAGGCCTGCAACCGGTCCTCGCTGACCGCTTGGGCCAGGTCCGACCGGGCGTCATAGAGCGCCGGGCGCACGCCCCACAGGCTAGGGAAAGCGTCAGGCGTAAGGCGGCCGACGCGGACGTCCTTGGCGTAGCGCGCAAGCGCCGCGGTCAGGGTCGTCATCTGCGTAGCGTTCAGGCTGGAGGCCTCGGTCGGGAAATCCGCGGACAGATAGTCGCGCGGCTTCAGCCCTTGCAGGTCGGCGTCGCCCAGGACCTTCAGGGCCACCGCGATCTGGCCCCTGCTGAGCTCCGGGATCGAGACGAGCGCGTAGGGGATCGGAGCTACGGGCAGGGCGGTCTGCGCATGCGCGAGGCCGGCGCCGAAGCTCAGTGCGCCGCCGACCAGAACCCCGCGTCTTGAAAACATCTTACGATCTCTTTCGGCCCCAACCCTTGGACAACGCCGAAGCGGGACATTGGTCGCGAGCCTAGACCACCTTCACGGGCAGCGGAATCGCACATTCCGTTTCGCGTTGTGAATTGGCCACAGGCTGTGGCCTCTCAAGGACTCTAGGACGTGGCGAGCTTGGCGATCGCCGGCGCCAGGGGCGCCTCAGCGTCGCAGTAGTCCGCCCACGCCTTGGTCTTGGCGAGGAGCTTCGGCGCGGTGCGGATCGTATAGGCCCTGGGGTCCAGGCCCGCCTTCACCTGGCTCCAGGTGAGCGGGAAGGAGACCGTCGCGTGCGGCCGTGCGCGCGGCGACAGGGGCGCGACCGCCGTGGAAAGCCGGTCGTTGCGCAGGTAGTCGAGGAATATCCGGCCTTTGCGCTTGATCTTGGCCATGTTGACCACATAGCGCTCAGGCTCGTCGGCGGCGATCGCCAGGCACAGGTTTTGGGCGAAGGCCTTGGCCGTCTTCCAGTCCATTTCGCCGTGGCCGCCCAGCAGGGGCGTCACGACGTGCAGGCCCTTGCCGCCCGTCGTCTTGCAGAAGGCGTTGAGGCCGACCGCCTCCAGCCGGTCCTTCACCACCAGCGCCGCCTCGATCACCCGCTGGAAGGAGAGGCCCTCGTCCGGGTCGAGGTCGAACACCAGCCGGCCTGGCGTCTCCGGCTGGTAAGGCTGGCAGTTCCACGGGTGGATCTCGGTGGCCCCCGCTTGGGCCAGCGCCGCCAGGGCCTCGATCCGGTCGATCTGCAGGTAGGGCTTGTGATCGCCGATCACCTTCACCTCGGTCAGCAGGGACGAGGAGCCCTTGCCGAGGTGACGCTGGAAGAACCGCTGGTCGCCCTCGATCCCATCCGGCGTGCGGATGATCGAGCAGGGCCGGCCCTTGATGTGCGGCATCAGCCAGGGGCCCACCGCCTCATAGTAACGAGCGAGCTCCAGCTTGGTGATAGGCGCGCCCTTGCCGTCGTCCGGCCAGATCGCCTTGCCGGGATTGGACAGCAGGACGCCCATGACGTTGGGGTCCGACGCGGACTTGGCCCGCGAGGTCGGCTTCGGCCGGGCGAGCTCCGCATCCTTCGGCGCTTCCGGGACTTCCGCCTCGACCTCGGCCGCAGGCTTGTCCTCGCGCAGGCCCTTGAACGATCCCTGGCGCACGGCGCCGGAACCGGTGAAGCCAGCGAACTCGATCTCGGCGACCAGCTCAGGTTTGGCCCAGTGGACACCGGCGGCCTTCCGCGGCGCGCCTTCGCCGGTGAAGGGGCTCTTGTCGCTCTCCACCGCCTCGAGCCTGGGCAGGACGCGGGCGACGGCGTCGCGGCCAAAGCCCGTGCCGACGCGGCCGACGTGGATCAGCTTGCCGTCGCGGTGAACGCCGACCAACAGCGAGCGCAGCTGGCCCTTTTCGCCGGTCCAACCGCCGATCACCACCTCGTGGCCTGCCCGGCATTTGGACTTCACCCAGCTTTCGCTGCGCCCCGAGCGGTAGGGGGCGTCCAGTCGCTTGGAGACGATGCCCTCCAGCGACATGCGGCAGGCCGATTGCAGGACCGCATCGCCGCCGGTCTCGAAGTGATCGACGTAGCGGAAACGCGCCGCCGCCGCCTTCGGCAGCTTGTCGAGCACCGCCTTCAGCCGGGCCTTGCGCTCATTCAGCGGCAGCTCACGCAGATCTTCGCCCCCCAGCATCGGGGCGTCGAAGCAGAAGAAGATCAGCTCCTGGCTGCGTCCCTCCGACAGGGCCGCCTGCAAGGCGGGGAAGTCGGGCGCGCCATGATGGTCGATGGCGCAGGCCTCGCCGTCATAAAGACCGTTCGGTAAGCGCCTGGCGGCCACGTCGGCGATGGCCTGGAACTTCGTTGTCCAATCGAGGCCGGATCGGGTCTTCACCGTCGCCTTTCCGGCCGCGACGCGGACCTGCAGCCGATAGCCGTCGAACTTGATCTCGTGGGCCCAGCCCTCTCCCTGCGGCGGCCGCTCCACCGACTTGCACAGCTGCGGGGCGATGAAGGCCGGCGACGCGGCGAGCTTGGGCGGCGCCTCGGCCGCAGGCGCGGGCTCGGCTTCCTGCCCCTCCAGAGGATCGGTACGGTTCGAATTCCACACACGCTTGGCCGAGGCGCGCGCCTTGCTTTTGGCCATGAAAGGAGTGGGGCCCTTGCCGCGCCCGGCGGCGATGTCCTCCATCGACCGGCCCGAAGCGACCGAATTGATCTCACCGGCGGTGAGCAGCTCACCCTCGCCTTCGCGCGACCAGCCGTCGTGGTGTTTGATCAACAGCCAATTGTCGCGCTTCTCGCGGGGACGACGCTTCATCCGCACAAGGACGAACCCGCCATTCAGCCTCTCACCGGAGAGGCGGAACTTGAGCTCGCCCTTCTTCAGTGCGGTCTCGGGATCGAAACCGTCTTCCGGCTCCCAATAGCCACGGTCCCACAGCATGACCGTCCCGCCACCGTACTCGCCTTCGGGAATGGTCCCCTCGAAATCCCCGTAGTCCAGGGGATGGTCCTCGACCTCGACCGCCAGGCGCTTGTCGTGAGGGTCGATCGAGGGGCCTCGCGTCACCGCCCAGGACTTGAAGGTCCCGTCAAGTTCCAGCCGGAAATCGTAGTGCAGGCGCGTCGCCTCATGCTTCTGGATGACGAAGCGGCGCTGGGCCGAGGGCGCGGTGCGGGTCGCCCCGTCCGGCTCTGCGGTCTTGGAGAAGTCGCGCATGGCGCGGTAGCGGTCGAGCTTGTCCGCAGCCATGCGCCGACGCTCAGCTCGCCATCGCCGCGGGTTCGCCGACGGCTTTGAGCGCGCCGACGAAATCGTCCCGCCAAGCGGTCACATCGCAGCGCTGGACGCTGTCAAAAAGCGCCTCCCAGCGGCGCGTCCGCTCACCACGGCTCATCGCCAGAGCGTGCTTCAACGCGTCCGCCACTTCCTCCGGGCTGTTCGGGTTGACCAGCAGGGCTTCCTTCAACTGACCGGCGGCGCCGGCGAAGCGCGACAGCACCAGCACGCCCGGGTCGGCGGGATCCTGGGCGGCCACATATTCCTTCGCCACAAGGTTCATGCCGTCCCGGAGCGGTGTGACCAGTCCGACGCGCGCCACCGAATAGATGCCCGCCAGCTCGTCGCGGCGGTAGTTGCGGTTCACGTAACGGATCGGAGAGGTGTCGATGTCGGAATATTCGCCGTTGATGCGGCCTGAGAGCGCGTCCAACCGGCTGCGGATCTCCTGGTAGGCCTCGACGCCCTCACGGCTGACCGGGGCGATCTGCAGCATCAGGACATCGCGGCGCAGGTCGGGGTTGTCGGCGAGAAACCGCTCGAAGGCGAGGAAGCGCTCCTCCAAGCCCTTGGAATAGTCCAACCGGTCAACGCCGACGATCAACTGACGGAAGATCGTCGAGGCGCCGACGATGTCATGCATCCGCCGCGCACGAGGCGAGCCGCGCAACCGGGCGAAATTCTCCGCATCGATACCGATGGGATAGGCGCCGATCTGTACGGTTCGCCCGAAGGCCCGCAGATGGCCCTCGGTCGGCATGTCGCCGCCCGCCTCGGTCAACACATATTCTTCGAAGGCGTGCCTATATTCGGCGGTCTGGAAACCCACGAGATCAAACTCGAACATCGCCTCGACCAGCTGCCGGTGGCCAGGCAGCGTCGTCATCAGCTGGTGCGCCGGCCACGGAATGTGCAGGAAGAAGCCGATCTTGTTGGTCACGCCCAGGCGGCGCAGCTCGCGGGCGATCGGGATCAGATGGTAGTCGTGGATCCAGATCAGGTCGCCGCGCTGGATCAGCGGCCGCAAGGTCTCGGCGAACCGGCGGTTCACCCGCTCATAGCCGGCGCCATAGGCGCGATCGAAGGCGGTCAGGTCCGACCGGTAATGAAACAGAGGCCACAGCGTCTTATTGGCGTAGCCGTTGTAATATTCGTCGTAGTCGGCGTCCTCCAGATCAACCGTCGCGGTGGTCACCCCGGCGACCGTCTGAGTGTGCAGCTCGCCGGTGAATTCCGGGACGGTCTGACCGCTCCAGCCGAACCAGAGGCCGGAATACTCCCGAAGAGCCGCCGATAGCGCCATGGCTAGGCCGCCGACCGTTTCTTCGCCCGCGCCGGTCGGCGCATTGACCCGGTTGGAGACAACGATCAGGCGCCCCACAGCGAGGCCTCCAGCCACTGCGCCGTCGCGGCTACGTCCGTCAGGCCAAACCGTGCGGCCGTGGCCCTCGGCGGCCCAACCAAGACGCCGAAGCCGCCCAGCTCCGCAGCCGCGGTGAAGCCGTCCTCATCAGTGCGGTCGTCGCCGACAAACACCGGCGTCACGCCGGCGAAGGCCGGATCGGCCATGAAGTCGCGCAGCGAATCGCCCTTGGTCGGCCCCGGCGTACGCAGTTCCTCAACCATGTCGCCGCGCTGCAGGACAAGGCCGGTTTCCTGGGCGATCTGGCGACAGAGCCGCAGGGCCTCTGGGCCCTTGTCGCGCGCCAGGCGGAAGTGCAGGGCGACCGAGCGGCCGTCCTTCTCCTCCACCATCAGGCCGGCGTCGGACTGAGCGAAGATGCGAAGGCGCTCGGCGGCGTCTTGCAGGGCGGGGTGCGGCGGGGTCTGGATGACGACTCGATCGGTTCCACGACGGATCAGGCCGTGAACTGCGGCGACCGCAGCGACCCGACCTTCCAGGATGCGATCAACGTCGGCCAGGGTTCGGCCGCTGATGACGGCGAGACGGCCGCCCAAGGCCTGTTCGAGGCGCTCCAACCGCGCGGTCAGATCAGCCTCAGGCGCCACATCCTGCGGGCGCGGCGCGATCGGCGCGAGTGTGCCATCAAGATCAAGGAACAGAGCGATTTCGCGCAGGAGCAGTGGCTCCGGCGCTGGATAGACCTCGAAGATCTCTTGTGCTTCCGACATGTTCTTCGGCCCGCCCCCTCACGCAACACACATTCCGACGGCAAGCCGTCCAGCGATCGCCTCGACCGCGGGCATGCTCCTCCGTCAGCGTAGGAAACTCCTTTGAGGCGGTGGCGTTGCATTGGCGGGGCGCACAGACGCGTGACATCGTCCGACAGATTGAAGGGGTGAACGCTGATGCCTGCGGCTGCGCTATCTGATGTGATCGTCCTCCTGGGCGCGACCGGCGACTTGGCCCAGCGGATGTTGGCGCCCTCGCTCTACTTCCTCGACGCCGACGGGTTCCTGCCGGAGGGCTTCCGCATCCTGGCGTCGGCGCGCCAGGCGGTTGCGCCCGAGGAATTCATCGCCGACCTCAAGGCCGACCTTGAGGCGCGCCCGGAGCCCTTCAACGCCGAGGCCTGGGCGCGCTTCTCAGCGCGCATCACCTACGTAGCGGCGGACGCCACAACGGCGGAAGGCGCCCAAGCCTTGAAGGCGGCCATGGGCGAAGCCGCCGCGCCGATGTTCTATCTGGCGCTCTCGCCTAGCCTCTACGTGAGGGTCTGCGCCGCCCTGTCGGAAGCCGGCCTGACGGCTGCGCCTGCCCGCATCGTCCTGGAAAAGCCCATAGGCCGCGATCTGGAAAGCGCCCGCGTCATCAACGACGCCGTGGCTCAGGCCTTCTCCGAGGATCGGATCTTCCGCATCGACCATTACCTCGGCAAGGAGACGGTCCAGAACCTCATCGCCCTACGCTTCGCCAACACCCTGTTCGAACCCCTCTGGAACAACCTGACCATCGACCACGTGCAGATCACTGTGGCCGAGACCGAAGGCGTGGGGGAACGCTGGCCATACTATGATGAGTACGGCGCCCTGCGCGACATGGTGCAGAACCACATGCTCCAACTGCTCTGTCTGGTCGCCATGGAGCCGCCGGCCGACATGGAGCCGGACTCGGTGCGCAACGAAAAAGTTAAGGTGCTCCGCTCACTTCGGAGATTCACCCGCCATGACGCTCAGAATTGGACGATCCGCGGCCAGTATGGCGCCGGCCTCAGCGGAGAGAAGGCGGCGGCCTCCTATGAAAGCGAGCGCGGTCAGGAAAGCAGCGTCGAGACCTTCGTGGCGCTCCGAGCCGACATCGACAATTGGCGCTGGGCCGGCGTGCCGTTCTTCCTGCGCACGGGCAAGCGACTCCCGGAGCGGCGCACCCAGATCGCCATTCAGTTCAAACCCGTGCCGCACTCCATCTTCGCCGGCGCGGCCCAGGATGACCTGATCGCCAACCGCCTGGTTATCGACCTGCAGCCGGACGAAGACATCGCGCTAACCTTGATGAACAAGGCCCCGGGGATCAGCCAGGGGGGCATGCGGCTCGAGTCCCTGCCCCTGTCGCTCTCGTTGCAGAAGGCCTACTCCGGCCCGGGCTCGCGTCGCCGCATCGCCTATGAGCGCCTGCTGCTCGACGTGCTGCGCGGTTCATCCACGCTCTTCGTGCGCCGGGACGAGGTCGACGAGGCCTGGCGATGGGTGGACGGCGTGGAGGAGTCCTGGAAGGAGGCGGGCATGACGCCTAAGCCTTATCCCGCCGGCAGCTGGGGCCCCGCCGGCGCCTTCGCCCTCATCGAGCGCGCCGGTCGGGCCTGGTACGAATAAGCCCTACCGGACGCTGACCCACGGCTTCGACAGCAATGAGGCGCAGTTGATCAGGCCAACCAGCGAATAGGTTTGAGGATAGTTGCCCCAGAGCTCTCCACCATCGAAGGAAATATCTTCGGACAACAGGCCCGCTGTGGTGCGGCGGGCGAGCATCTCCTCAAACAGCGTCCGCGCTTCGTCGGAGCGGCCCGAGAGGTGCAAGGCTTCGATGAGCCAGAAAGTGCAGAAGTTAAAAGCCGTCTGCGGCGCGCCAAAATCGTCTGGGATGTCGTAGCGCAGCATGAAGGGGCCGCGGCGCAGGCCCTGCTGCACCGCTTCCATGGTGGCCGCCATCCTAGGATCCTTCGGCGAGGTGAAGCGCACGTCGATGAGCTGCAATAAGGAGGCGTCAAGGGTGTCGCCGTCGAAGTCCGCCGAATAACGACCGAGCTCAGCGTTCCACGCGCGCGCCTCGATCACCTTTCGGATCTGCGCGGCCCGGCCGTTCCAAACCGAGGCGCGGTCCAGCAAGCCCACCTTCTGCGCAGCGTTACCCAACCGATCGCAGGCCGCCCAGCACATCACGGACGAATAGGTGTGGACCGCCTCGCGGCCGCGGAACTCCCAGAGGCCGGCGTCTGGTTTGTCGTGCAGCTCCCAGGCGCGCTCGCCAATGGCCTCGAGATTGCGGAAGTCATCGATGTTGGCGGGCCGAAACAGGCGCTCATCGAAGAAGGCCTGCACCGTGGATAGGACGATCTGTCCGTACACGTCGTATTGTTGGTGTTCGTGCGCCTGATTGCCGACGCGTACGGGGCCCATCCCGCGATAGCCAGGGAGGTCCTTGGCGATCCACTCGATCAGCGCCGGTTCCAGCCCAACGCCGTAGACCGGCTGGACGTGGCCGCCCTTAGCCTGGTCCACCAGGTTGCGCAGATAGCCGAGATAGTTCTCCAGCATGTCCGCCGCGCCCAGGCGGTTCAGCGCTTGCACCACGTAGTAGGCGTCGCGCAGCCAGCAGTAGCGGTAATCCCAGTTTCGCGCCTGGCCGCTCTCGTCGTGGTGCTCCGGGATCGAGGTGGTCAGCGCCGCGACAATCGCGCCGGTCTCCTCGTAGGCGCACAGCTTCAGGGTGATGGCGGCGCGGATCACGGCCTCTTGCCACTCAAGCGGCACCGACAAGGTCCGCACCCAGCTGCGCCAATAGTCAGAAGTCTCGTGCAGCATGCGCGCGGCGGTCGAGGCGATGTCGGCGTTAAGGCCCTCATCGGCGCCCAGGAACATCGAGATCGGCTCCTCCAGGCGGAAGTAACGCTCCTCGGCGATATGAGTGATCGGGCAGTCGGTAGTCAGCCGTAGCGTCATCTCGCCGCCCACATAGCGGATGTGGTTTGACCCCTGCGTCTGCTCGGCCGGCGCCTTGCCGTACTGCACCATGGGCCGCAGGCGGATGCGAATTCGGGGCGCCCCCGCCAAGGGCCGGATGATGCGGATAAGCGACATCGGCCGATACATCCGGCCGAACTGGCGGTAACGCGGCGCGAAATCGACGATCTCGTAGCGGGCGCCGTTCTCGTCGGTCACCTCGGTGCGGACGATCGGGGTGTTGCGGAGGTAGGACTGGCGCACGGTTGCGCGGCCCTCGGACTCCACCGCCCAGAATCCGTCGCTCGGATCATCGCCGCCAAGCAGGGCGCAGAAGAAAGGGTCTCCATCGACCCTGGGCGCGCAGGCCCACACCATGCGGCCGGAGCCGTCAACCAGAGCGCTCGCGGCGCAGTTTCCCAGGGGGAAAAGCTCAAGGTTCTGCGTCAATAAAATCCCCGGTCCTGAAGGCGCATTCTGAAGGCGCGCGTCGGAAGCTTGGCCGTTCAGGCCTGATCCGGGGTAAACGTCGCAAACACGCCTTAGCTCCCGCTGGACGTGATCCCTTCGTCTCGCCCATGCGTTTGCCTTAACTCTGAACAAGGACGCCCCGGATGATACGCGCCCGCCGCGCCCGCATCGTCGCAACGCTCGGTCCCGCCAGCATCGCCCGCGTCGCCGAACTGGCCCGCGCCGGGGCCGATGTCTTCCGCATCAACTTCAGTCATGGGACTCACGAGGACCATGCCCACGCGATCGCCGCCGTCCGCGCCGCGGAAGCTCTCGTCGATCGCCCCCTGGCCGTTCTGGCGGACCTGCAAGGCCCAAAGATCCGGTTGGGCGAGTTCGTCGACGGCGCGGTTGAGCTGCTGGCCGGACAGACTTTCCGTCTCGACGCCAACCCTGCGCCTGGCGACGCGAACCGTGTCTGCGTGCCTCACCCGGAGGTGTTCGCCGCCTTGAAGCCCGGCGGCCAGATTCTTCTGGACGATGGCAAGGTGCGGCTACGCGTGCTGTCCCATGGGGCGGACTTCGCAGAGACCATGGTTGAGGCGGGGCTTAAGCTCTCCGACCACAAGGGGCTCAACCTGCCCAGGCTGGCCATTCCCATACCTGCGCTGACGGCCAAGGACCGCGAGGACCTGACCTTCGCGTTGGAGCAAGGGGTGGATTGGGTCGCGCTCTCCTTTGTCCAGCGCGGCTCCGACATGGCCGAATTGCGCAGCCTGGTGGGCGATCGGGCTCATGTCATGGCCAAGATCGAAAAGCCCGCCGCGCTGGAGGCCTTGGCGGAAATCCTGGAGCAATCGCAGGCGATCATGGTCGCCCGCGGCGACCTCGGCGTCGAACTTGCGCCTGAGGACGTCCCTGTGGTCCAGAAGGAACTGGTGCGCGCCGCGCGGCGACGCGGTCTGCCGGTGGTGGTGGCGACACAGATGCTGGAATCCATGGTCGCCTCACCGACGCCTACCCGCGCCGAAGCCTCCGACGTGGCGGGCGCGGTCTATGAAGGCGCCGACGCCCTCATGCTCTCGGCGGAGTCCGCCTCCGGCGCCTATCCCCTGGAGGCGGTGGCCATGATGGACAGCATCATCGCCCGAGTGGAACGCGATCCCCGCTGGCCGGAACTGGTCCGCGCCGAATATCCGGTGGACGACGACTTACCCGACGACGCCCTCGTCGCTGCGGCCCGCCGCGCGGCCGAGTCAGCGTCGATCGGCTGCCTGGCGGTTTTCACCCGGTCGGGGCGCACCGTTCTGCACCTTGCCCGTGAGCGGCCCTTGCAAGCAACGCTGGCGCTTACGCCGAATATCGACGTCGCGCGTCGCTCCGCACTGGTCTGGGGCGCAGAGGCGCGCGTCATTGAGCCCCTAAGCGATCCTGAAGATCTGCCGTCTGTCGCCATCGCCCAGGCGCTGGCGGCGGGTCTCTTGCTGCCGGGCCAGCGTGTGCTGATCCTGGCGGGCCTGCCGCTCGGCGAGGCGGGATCGGCGAATGTCCTGAGACTCGCGACCGCGCCGCTCGCCTAAGCAAAAGGCCCGCCCTACGAAGGACGGGCCTCTTAAGCCTCAGCGCAAACGCCCCTAGAGGGTGCGCTTGACCTCTTCGAGGGTGAAGCACTCGATGGTGTCGCCCGCCTTGATGTCCTGGAAGCCGGCGAACGCCATGCCGCATTCCTGACCCACCACGACCTCGTTGACCTCGTCCTTGAAGCGCTTGAGCGTCTGCAGGGTGCCGAGTTCGAGGATGACCACGTCATTGCGAATGATCCGGACGCGCGCGCCCTTGCGAACCACGCCCTCCGTGACCTTACAGCCGGCGACACGGCCGACCTTGGAGATGTCGAAGGCCTGAAGCACCTCGGCGTTGCCAAGGAAGGTTTCGCGCTGGATCGGCGCCAGCATGCCGGACAGCACGCCTTTGATGTCGTCGATCAGGTCGTAGATGATCGCGTAATAACGGATCTCGACGCCTTCGCGCTCGGCCAGGTCCCGCGCCTGACGCGAGGCCCGGACGTTGAAGCCGATGAGGGTCGCGCCGGCGCCCTTGGCCAGCATGACGTCGCTCTCGCTGATCGCGCCAGCGCCCGACAGGATAATCCGCGCGCGGACCTCGTCGGTGCTGATCTTGTCCAACGAGCCGATGATCGCTTCCGCAGAGCCTTGCACGTCGGCCTTGATGACCAGCGGCAGTTCGCTCGCCTTCTTATCGGTGATGCGCGACATCATCTCGGCCAGCGTGGCGCCCATCGGCGTGCCGGTCTTCTCGCGCTTCTGGCGAATGCGGTACTCGGTCAGTTCGCGGGCCCTAGCCTCGTTCTCGACCACCGCGAACGGCTCGCCCGGCGCGGGCGTACCGTCCAGACCTAGAATTTCGACAGGCACCGAAGGACCGGCTTCTGGGACCTGTTCCTCGCGTTCGTTCAACAGGGCGCGCACGCGGCCCCACTGATCGCCGGCCACGACGATGTCGCCGCGCTTCAGCGTGCCGCGCTTGACCAAGACGGTGGCCACCGGGCCCCGGCCGCGATCGACCTTGGCTTCGATGACCGTGCCATCGGCCACCCGATCAGGGTTGGCCTTGAGGTCCAGGACTTCAGCCTGCAGCAGGATGGCTTCCAACAGGTTGTCGAGACCGGTCTTCTCCTTGGCGGAGACTTCGATCGCCTGGGTGTCGCCGCCCAGGCTTTCGACGACGATCTCGTGCTGCAGGAGTTCGTTGATCACCCGGGTCGAGTCGGCGCCGGGCTTGTCGATCTTGTTGATCGCCACGATCAGCGGCGCCCCGGCGGCCTTGGCGTGATTAATCGCCTCGATCGTCTGCGGCATCACGCCGTCGTCGGCGGCCACCACTAGGATGACGATGTCTGTGACATCCGCGCCGCGCATCCGCATCTGCGAGAAGGCCGCGTGGCCTGGCGTATCCAGGAAAGTGACCCGCTCGCCTTCCGGCAGCCGGACTTGATAGGCGCCGATGTGCTGGGTGATGCCGCCATGTTCGCCTGCAGCGACATCGGCGGAGCGCAGGGCGTCCAGCAGGCTCGTCTTGCCGTGGTCGACGTGACCCATGACGGTGACCACCGGCGGCCGCGGCGCCAGGTGATCGTCAACATCCTCGGCGCCGATGAAGCCTTCTTCCACATCGGCTTCGGACACGCGGCGCACGGTGTGGCCAAACTCAGTGGCCACCAGTTCAGCGGTGTCGTTATCGATGACGTCGTTGATCTTCAGCATCACGCCCTGACGCATCAGGAACTTGATGACCTCGACGCCGCGGGTCGCCATCCGGTTGGCCAGTTCGCCCACGGTGATGACGTCAGGAATGACAACTTCACGAGCGATGCGCGCCTGTTCGGTCTGGCCGCCCTTGCGCTTCTCGCGTTCGCGTTCGCGCGCACGGCGCACCGACGCCAGAGAGCGCATCCGCTCGGCGCCGTCAGCGTCGCCGGCGACGGTTTGAATTGTCAGGCGACCTTCGCGGCGCTGCGGCGCCCCCTTGGCCCGGCTAATCGCCTTGGCCGGGTTGGCGGCGTCGCGGCGACGCTCCTCCTCGTCCGGACGACGATCGAGGTTGGCTGCGCCAGGACGCGGCGCCTGGCGGGCGGCGCGCTGGATTTCCGGAGTAGCCGGGGCCGCAGCGGCGCCAAGGCGCGGCGCCGGACGCGGACCGCCGGGACGGACACCGTCACGCGGCGCCGGGCGCGGAGCCAGGGCCGAATAACGCACGGTGTCGCCGCCGGGACGTGGCGCGCCGCCATCGCGTTGACCCTCACGGGGCGCCCGGTTGTCGAAGCTGCGCGGGGCGCGGTCATCGCGAGGGCGATCATCCTGCGGGCGATCCTGGCCGCTACGATCCTGACCGCCGCGATCCGGCGCGGGGCGGCCCTGGTCGGGACGCGGCGCGCGCTGGTTGAAGGTCGCGCCTTCGAAGCGGCCGGCGGGCGGGCGATAGGTCGTGGTCGTCGGCCGGTCGTCGCGGCGTTCAGGGGACGGCTGATAGCTGCGCGTCTGCGGACCCTGGGGCGCAGCCGGCGCGGCGGCGCGGACCGGCTGTTGAACAGGCGCCGGCGCGGCGGGCGGCGCGACGGCGGGTTGCGGCGCTTGGGCCTGCACGGGCGCAGGCGCGGGGGCCGAAGCCTGAGCCACGGGCGCAGCAGCAGGTTCCGCCGGCGCAGGGCGATCGACAGGGGCCGGCGCAGGCGCAGCGGCGGCCGGAGCTTCCGGCGCAGCGGCGGGAGCCTCTGCGGCCTGGACGGCCGGGGCCTGCGCTGCGACCGCAGGAGCAGCAGCCGTGGTCGCCTGGTCGCGGGACTGTTGTTCACGCGCCGCCTGTTCGCGCGCCTGGTGTTCGCGGGCGAGTTCGATGGCGCGCTGGCGCGAACGAAGTTCTTCTTGGCTCAGGCCAGAGGCGTCGGCGCCGCCGGCGGAGCGGGGCTGCGACGGCTGCGGCGGACGCGGGGTGTCGAACACCCGTTGCTTTTCGGCGGAAGACGGCGCGGCGAGATTGCCGCCCTGCGCCATCGGGCGCGAGCGCTTGGTCTCCACGACCACGGTCTTGGAACGGCCGTGGCTGAAGCTTTGCTTCACCGTGCCGGCGCTGACCGATCCGGCCCCGCGGGGCTTAAGGGTCAGGGGCTGGCGTCCGCCGGGGGCGGAGTTACGGCCGTTGTTGTTCTCGTCGCTCATGCGCTCGCTTTACTCAGCAGCCGGGCGGATCCCGGCCAGTCGGATCGAAAAATAGCAGGCGAAGCGGAAACCTTACGGCTCCGCTTCGTCGAAGGCGGCTCCTCGCCTGAAGTCTCGGCCTCACGTCTCGGGGCGCCAACCCTCGGGAATGAGCGGACGGAAGCCCGACAACCGATGGGCGTCCATCGACCATCGGTGGGCGCCGCGCCCGGCAAGAAGGGCCGTGTGTATCACATTCTCCAGGCCCAAGGCCAAACCCAATTCCTCGGCGGAGAAAACCCCGATGACCCGAGGTGTCGCCGTTCCGGCCCGTTCCGCCGCGCGGATCTGGGCGAGAAGCTTGCGGCGGCCGTCTTCTGCGCCGTCGGACGCCTCGACCAACCAGGCCGCCTTGCCGCCGCCGATGGCGGAAGAGACCTTTTCGAAGCCCGAGATAAGCTCGCCGGCCTTCTTCGCAAGGCCCAGGCTGGCCAGGAGCCTGCGACGCAACAACTCACAGACAACGTCGGCCAGGGCCGGATCGGCCGAAACCTTCGCCTTGGCCGCGCGAGAGAACAGGCCCCTGCGCGCGGCGGTCTCCACCGAGGCGCGGTCGGCGGCGACCCACAGGCCGCGACCGGGAAGCTTGCGCCCCAGGTCCGGCGTCACCGCGCCCTCGGGCCCCGTGACGAACCGGATCAGGCGATCTTCCGCCATCACCTCGCCCGAGACGATGTCACGTCGCGCCCGTGCGGCCTCAGCCAAGGTCTTGGCGCCGCCGAGCCTTCCGGCCTGACCCTCGTCGAGATCGACCAGATCGTCGGGCGGAATCTCAACCATGGCGGCGACCTTGCTCCGGCCGGCCTCAGGCGTCGCGCGCCTCGCCCTCGGCCGCGGCCAGGGCCTCGGCTTCGTCGGCAGGCGCTTCGTCTTCGATCACGGCTTCAAGCTCCGGCTCCGGCTCGACTTCAGCCTCGACCTCCGGCGCCTCGATCCAGCCCAGCGCGACGCGGGCGCGCATGATCAGAAGCTCCGCGTCGGCGGCTTCGAGGTTGAAGCTCTCGAGGATACCCGGCTCGCGAACGCGCTCGCCGCCCTTGGTTTCGAACCAGCCACGCAGGTCGTCCGGCACGAGGTCGGCCAGGTTCTCGACGGTCTTCACATCGCCCTCGCCCAGGGCCACGGCCATCGGCAGAGTGACGCCTTCGATCTCCACCAGACCATCCTCGACGCCCAGTTCGCGGCGCTTGCCGTCCAGCTCCGCGGCTTCGCGGTCCAGGAAATCGCGGGCGCGCGCCTGGATTTCCTCGGCGGTGTCCTCGTCAAAGCCCTCGATGCTGGCGACTTCCGAGTTTTCCACATAGGCGACGTCTTCGACGGTGGCGAAGCCTTCGGTGACCAGCAGCTGGGCGATGACTTCATCGACATCCAGGGCTTCCTGGAACAGCGCCGTGCGCTCGGTGAATTCGCGCTGGCGGCGCTCGCTCTCCTGACTCTCGGTCATGATGTCGATCTGCCAGCCGGTCAGCTGGGAGGCCAGACGCACGTTCTGGCCGCGACGACCGATGGCCAGGCTCAGCTGTTCGTCGGGGACGACGACTTCGACGCGCTCGTCCTCCTCGTCCATCACCACCTTCGAGACTTCGGCGGGGGCCAAGCCGTTCACGATGAAGGTGGCCTCGTCCGGGCTCCACTGGATGATGTCGATCTTCTCGCCCTGCAGCTCGGCGACGACGGCCTGGACGCGGCTGCCGCGCATGCCGACGCAGGCGCCGACCGGATCGATGGAGCTGTCGTTCGACACCACGGCCATCTTGGCGCGGCTGCCTGGATCACGGGCGACGGCGCGGATTTCGATGACGCCGTCGTAGACCTCAGGCACTTCCTGGGCGAACAGCTTGGCCATGAAGCCGCCGTGGGCGCGCGACAGCAGGATCTGCGGGCCCTTGGTTTCGCGGCGGACGTCGTAGATGTAGCAGCGGATCCGGTCGCCGATATTGAAGTTCTCACGCGGGATCGACTGGTCGCGGCGCATGATGCCTTCGCCGCGGCCCAGGTCGACCACGACATTGCCGTACTCGACCCGCTTGACCGAGCCCGAGACGATCTCGCCCACGCGATCCTTGTACTCTTCGAACTGGCGCTCGCGCTCGGCCTCGCGGACCTTCCCGGTCACGACCTGACGGGCCATCTGAGTCTGCACCCGGCCCAGTTCGAAGGGCGGCAGGACTTCTTCGTAGGTCTTGCCGACGAAGGCCTGCTTATCGGTCCGCAGCGCGTCCGCCAGGCGCAGCACGCCGGCCGGCTCGTCGGCGGCGACCTCGACCCCGTCCTCGCCCTCGACTACGCCATAAGAAACGTCGTCGGCCACCACGGTGACGATCCGCTTGATGATCATCTCGCCGGTCTTGGTGTCGATGTGCACGCGGATGTCGTGCTCGGCGCCATAGCGGGCGCGGGCGCCCTTCTGGATCGCTTCCTCGATCGCCTCGATGACGATCTCCTTGTCGATCGACTTCTCGCGGGCGACCGCCTCGGCGATCTGCAGGAGTTCAAGCCGGTTCGCGGAAATGCCGGTCAGGCTCATGGGCGTTAAGTCCTTACTCGGAAGTCGGTTGGTCGGATTGCAATCGGCGCGCACGCACTTCGGCGCCACGCTTCATAAGCTTGTCGTTGAGCATCAGCTTGGCCTCGACGACCCAGGCGAAGGGCACCAGAGCCGTCTCCGCCTCGCCTTCCAGATCGATGGCGATGTTGTCGCCTTCGACGCCGGCCAGGACGCCACGGAAGCGCTTGCGGCCCTCGGCCATACGGTCGAGCTCGATCCGGGCCTCGTGGCCCTCGTAGTCGATGAAGTCCTTCAGCCGGGTCAGTGGCCGGTCGACCCCAGGCGAGGAGACTTCAAGGGTGTATTCCCCGCTGATCGGATCGACTTCGTCCATCAGGCCCGAGATGGCCCGCGACAGGCGCGCGCAATCCTCGATGTTCATGTCGCCGTCTTCCGGCCGCTCCGCAAAAATCTGCAGCCGTCGGGCTTCCGCCCCGCCCATCAGCCGCAGGCGGACGATCGCATAGCCCTCGGCCTCCGCAATCGGGTCGAGCAGCTCCAGCAGTTTCACGTCCTCGGCGGTCTTGCCGCGCATAAGCTCAGCCGTCCTGGCAAAGAAAAAAGCGGCCGGGCCGTAGCCCGCCGCTTGAAGGCGCCATCCAGCGCGATCAGCGATGTAGACCCCCTTATAACCTCAAGGGTGGACTTTGTCAGCCCCAGAATCGCACGCGAAGATGCGCAAAGCCCGCGCCGTCGCTCGCCCAGTGAGCTTTTCGCCGCACCGCAGCATGAAGGCGTCGAAGCCCCTTCCCAGCGCGCGCGGAATAGGCCACAGAGCGGCCAATTCACCAACGCGTGTTCTCTCAAAAGGCCCCTCCCCATGGACCTGTCCAAGATCGCCATCGGCGTGAACCCCCCTTACGACGTCAACGCCGTCATCGAGATTCCACAGGGCGGCGAGCCGGTGAAATACGAGCTGGACAAGGACTCGGGCGCGATCTTCGTCGACCGCTTCCTGCACACCGCGATGTTCTATCCGGGCAACTACGGCTTCATTCCGCATACCCTCGCCGACGACGGCGATCCGATGGATATCATCGTGGTCGGCCCGACGCCGGTTGTGCCGGGCGCGGTCATCCGCTGCCGTCCGGTCGGCGCCCTGATCATGCGCGACGAGGCCGGCGGCGATGAGAAGATCCTGGCCGTGCCGGTGGACAAGCTCCACCCTTTCTACACGGGCGTGGATTCCTGGCGTGCGCTGCCCAAGATCCTGACCGAGCAGATCGCCCACTTCTTCCTGCACTATAAGGACCTGGAGAAGGGCAAGAGCGTCGAGATCGTCGGCTGGGCGGACGCCGCCGAAGCCGCCAAGCTGATCGAGAACTCGATCAAGGCCCACGACGCCGCCGCCAAGGCGTAAGATAACGCATCGTCACCTCCGGGGCCCGCCTCGGGTTGACGATGCAGACTTGGCCTTAATCGACCCAGAGGTCCTGGACGTCGCCTTTGCGGTTGAGCGCCCGGACGGCGCGCTTGACGACGGCCAGCAGCCGTTCCCGGCGGTCGTCTTCGTCATACATCATCGCCCCGCGCGCCAGGCCTTCCAGCAGGAAGCGGCCGAGGTCGCGGCTGGCCTGGAAGCGCGGGTCGGCGCCGGCCTGGGCGAGCGCCCCAAAGCGCTGGCCGACCTGCGCCTGGTCGAAGGCTGTCTGGGCTTCAGCCAGCCGCTCGCGCAGCATCGGATCCGTTCGCGCCGCGGCCTCGAGCTCGGCGAAGGCGACAAAGGGCGTCTCGTGGAGCAGCGCCCAGTAAGCGTCGATGGCGTGCTCAGCCGCGTCTACCCCTGGGCCGGTCGGCGTCGCGGCGGCGCGTTCGAACAGGCGCGCGCGCTCGCGGTCGATGTGGGCGATCGCGGCCTCCATCAGGTCCTCGCGGGTTGCGAAGTGGTAGAGCATGGCGCCGCGCGTCAGCTTGGAGGCCTCAGCGATCAAGGCGTTGGTCGAAGCGTGGTAACCGGTTTCGGCGAACAGCCGCATCGCCGCATTCAAAATGCGCGCGCGGGTTCGCAGAGACTTCGGCGTCGCCTTGGCGGGCGTCGCTTGGGTAAGCGTCGTTGACGTGTCCATCGGATTCTCGGGCGGCTTGGGGAGAAGCCTCCAGTAGAGACTGCATATCAGTCTTGACGGCGAAAGCCAGACCGTCTCGCCAGCTTCATCAAACAGACACGCAATCAGCCTAGCCGCTAGGCAACATCCATGCGGTCTGGAGGCGCAAGATGAGCGACCCGGAGATCCTGCGCTTTCGCAGCGTATTCATTTCCGACGTGCATCTGGGCACACGGGGATGCCAAGCTGAAATGCTGTTGGATTTTATCCGACGCATCGACTGCGAGAAGCTTTATCTGGTCGGTGACATCATCGACGGCTGGAAATTGAGGGGCGGCTGGTTCTGGCCCCAGTCGCACAACGATGTTGTTCAGAAAATCCTGCGCCTGGCTCGGCGCGGGGTCCAAGTCACCTATATCCCCGGCAATCACGACGAGGCTGTCCGTCAGTTCTTCGGGCTCAGCTTTGGGGGCGTCGCTGTCGAGCGCGATGCGATCCACGAAACCGCTGACGGTCGCCGCTTCCTGGTGACCCACGGCGACGAGTTCGACGGAATCGTTCGCCACGCAAAATGGCTGGCGATCCTCGGCGACTGGGCCTACCGCGCGGCGCTCGCGGCCAACACCTTGATGAACCATGTCCGCCGCAAGATGGGCTTCGGCTACTGGAGCCTCTCGGCGCTCCTGAAGACGCGGGTCAAGAACGCCCTGCAGTTCATCGAGAATTACGAACACGCCGTCGCCGAGGCGGCCCGCCGGCGCGGCGTCGACGGGGTGATCTGCGGCCACATCCACAAGGCTGAGATGCGCGAGATCGACGGGATCACCTACATCAACGACGGCGATTGGGTGGAAAGCTGCACCGCCCTGGTCGAGCACCCTGACGGACGCCTGGAGATTCTTGACTGGGGCAGGATGAACGCCGCCAAGGTTCGCGACGCCAAGGTCGCCCGTTTGCCGACGCAGGCCCGTCCCCGGCCGATCGCCGCCTGATCGCGGCGCCTGCGCCATTCGTTGACACCCCCGCCGAACCGTAGTGACAGTGCGACTGCCATGAAGACGCCCGAAGCGCCTCGAGCCGGCCTTCGCGTCGACCGCCAGGCTGAGACCCGCGAACAGATCTTGCGCGCCGTTCATCGCAAGATGGAGGGCGGCGAGCTTGAGGAGGTGAGCTTCGCCGACATCGCCCGCGAGACGGGGGTCGGGGAACGGACGGTCTATCGCTACTTCCCGACCAAGGACGCGCTGCTCGGGGCCTTCTGGGCCTGGCTGCAGGGCCAGGCGATCAATCCCGCCGAGCGCATCCGGCCGGTGCGATCCTCAGCACGCCTGCGCGAAGCGATCACCGCGCCGCGCGACGTAAAACGGCCGATGCGGATACTGCTGGCCACCGACGCCTGGGAGCCGCAGGTCAACGGCGTCGTCCGAACGCTCACTCGGGTTGTCGGCGAACTGCGAGAGATGGGCCATACCGTCGAGGTGGTCAGCCCCAACCAGTTCAAGACCTTCCCGCTGCCGACCTACCCCGAGATCAAGGTCGCCATCGGCGTCTACGAGCCGGTGCAGGAGCGCTTCAAGGCCTTCGAGCCCGAAGCCATCCACATCGCCACCGAGGGCCCTCTGGGCCTGGCCGCCAGGCGCATCTGTGTGGAGTGGAAGCTCCCGTTCACGACCAGCTATCACACCCGCTTCCCGGAATATGTATCGGCCCGCCTGCCGCTGCCGCTGGCGGCCGGCTACGCCTACATGCGCTGGTTCCACAAGCCGTCGGGCCGGCTGATGGTGGCCACGCCGACCATGCGCGATGAGCTGGAGCAGCATGGCTTCCGCAACATCTCCGCCTGGTCGCGCGGCGTCGATACCGAGATATTCCATCCGCGGCGCGCGGACGAGCCGGATGTCTTCGCAGACCTGCCCAAGCCGATCTTCCTCTACGTCGGCCGCGTGGCTGTGGAGAAAAACATCGAGGCCTTTCTCAGTCTCGACCTTCCGGGCTCGAAAGTCGTGGTGGGGCCCGGCCCCCAGCTCGAGGAACTAAAGGCCAAATATCCCAACGTTCGCTTCACCGGCCCGAAAGCCGGCGAGGACCTGGCGGCGGCCTACGCCTGCGCCGATGTGTTCGTCTTCCCGTCGCTCACGGACACCTTCGGCCTGGTGATTCTGGAGGCCATGGCGGCGGGGACGCCCGTGGCCGCCTATCCAGCCCCCGGCCCGATCGACATCATTCCGGGCTCGGGCGCCGGCGCGCTGGCCAAGACCGCCACAGAGGGTCTGCGCGAAGCTTGCCTGGAGGCGCTGAAGCTGGATCGCAAGCAGGTGCGCGCCTTCGCTGAGACCTTCTCCTGGCGCGCCTGCGCCGAGGACTTCCTGCGCAACCTCCAGCCCTATCCAGAACCGGAAAAGACGCGCTTCTGGCGCCGGTTACGCCGCTTGGCGCGGGTCAGGCGCAGGCGACCGCTGGCGGCTTGAACCCTATCCGAAGCGGCCGGTGATATAGTCGCTGGTCCGGGGCGTCGCCGGGCGTTGGAAGACCTGGTCGGTCACCCCGAACTCGACCATTTCACCCAGGTACATGAAGCCCGTGTACTCCGACACGCGCGCCGCCTGGCCCAGGTTGTGGGTGACGATGACGATGGTGTGGTCGGCTCTGAGCTGGGCGAGCGTGTCTTCCAGCTTGGCGCTGGAGATCGGATCCAGGGCCGAGGTCGGCTCGTCCAGCAACAGGACCTCAGGCTTCACCGCCACGGCGCGGGCGACGCAAAGACGCTGTTGCTGGCCGCCGGACAGGCCGAGCCCCGGCGACTTGAGCTTGTCCTTCACCTCACCCCACAGCGCCGCGCGGGTTAGGCTTTCCTCGACGCGGGCGTCCATGTCGGCCTTCGACAGCGTCTCGTAGAGACGCACGCCATAGGCGACGTTGTCATAGATCGACATCGGGAAGGGCGTCGGCTTCTGGAACACCATGCCGACGCGCGCGCGCAACGCGGCGAGGTCCATGTTGCGGGACAGGAGGTTCTCGCCGTCCATCAGGATCTCACCCTCGGCGCGCTGGCCGGGATAGAGGGCGTACATTCGGTTCATGGTGCGCAGCAGGGTCGACTTGCCGCAACCTGACGGGCCGATCAGGGCGGTGACGCTGTTGCGGGCGATCGGAAACGACACGGACTTCAGGGTGCGCGTCTCGCCGTAGTAGAAATCGAGATCCTTCACCTCGAGCTTCACCCGCGCCGGGTCGATGGTCGCGATGCTGGTTTCGAATTCCGCTGCGCGACTGTTCATCAACGTCCAGGCTCCTTGGTGATGGCCCGCGCAAGCACGGTCACGGCCAGCACGGTGGCGGCGATCAGCAGCGCGCCGGCCCAGGCCAGGCTGCGCCAGTCATCGTAAGCGCTGAGCGCAAAGTTGTAGATGACCACCGGCAGGTTGGCGGTGGGTTGGGTCAGGTCGAGGCTGAAGAACTGATTGTTCAGGGCGGTGAAAAGGAGCGGCGCAGTCTCGCCGCTGATCCGCGCGAAAGCCAGCAGCGCGCCCGTCAGGATGCCGCTCCGCGCCGCCTTCCAGAGGATCTCGTGGATCACCAACGACGTCGGCGCGCCCAGGGCGACCCCGGCTTCGCGCAGCGTATTGGCTTGCAGCGACAGCACGTCCTCGGTCGTCCGTGTGATCACCGGCGCAGCCAGCAGGGCCAGGGCCAGTACGCCCGCCAGACCCGAGAAGCCTTGCATGGGCGCCACGACGATCGTGTAGACGAACAGGCCCACCAGGATCGACGGCGCCGACAGCAGGACGTCGTTGATGAAGCGCACCGCCGCCCCATAGCGCGACCCAGCGGAATATTCGGCGAGCCAGGTGCCGGCCAGCACCCCCACAAGCGTCGCCAGCGCCATGGCCAGGCTGCACATCATGATCGAGCCGGTGATGGCGTTGGCCAAGCCGCCGCGCGAGCCGGGGGCCGGCGTCGACCGGGTGAAAACGTCCAGGTTCAGGCCGGCGATCCCCTGGCTGACCAGGGACCACAGGATGGCCGCCAGCCCCGCCAGCGCCAGGCCCGTGACCAGGTAACAGAAGACCGTGAAGACGCCGTTGGCCGCGCGGCGGCGCGCGACCTTGAAGGTGGCGGCGCTCACGCGTGGGCCCCTTGCTTGCGCAACATCAGGCGGGCGAGCGCCAGGACTGCAAAGGTGATGACGAAGAGGATCAACCCGAGCGCCAGCAACGCCGACATGTGCAGGGGGTCGGTCGCCTCGGTGAACTCGTTTGCGATGGTGGAGGCGATGGTGGAGCCGCTATCGAAGACCGAGGCCGGGAAGCCGTGGGCGTTGCCGATGATGAAGGTGACCGCCATGGTCTCGCCGAGCGCCCGGCCCAGGCCCAGCATGACGGCGCCTACGGCGCCGGTGCGCACATAGGGCAGGGTCACCGTGGTCACCACCTCCATGGTGGTCGCGCCTAGGCCATAGGCGCTTTCGCGTACGCCCGGCGGTACGGTGAGCAACAATTCTCGCAACGTTGAGGCCATGAACGGCAGGATCATCAGCGCCAGGATGATCGAGGCTGACAGCACGCCGGTGCCATTGGGCACGCCGGTGGTGAGCTTCTCCAAGAGGGAGCCCGGCTTGGCCGCCATCATCAACGGCGTCTGGATGAAGCGGCCGAACAGCGGGGCGAAGACGAAGAGCCCCCACATGCCGTAGACAATGGAGGGGATGCCGGCCAGCAACTCCACTGCTGTGGCGATCGGCCGACGCAGCGGCGTCGGGCACATCTCCACCAGGAAGAAGGCGACACCGGCGGCGACAGGCAGGGCCAGGGCCAGGGCGATGACGGCGGTGATCAGGGTGCCGATTATGGGCCCAGCGGCGCCATAGACCGAGGTCACCGGATTCCATTCCGAGCTGGTCAGGAAGCCCAGGCCGAAGTGGGAAAAGGCGGGCCAGCCGCCGATGAATAGCGAGACCAGAAGACCGGCCAGGGCGGTCAGCAGCGCGGTCGCCGCAGCGAAACACACGCCTTCGAAGATCTTGGCCACCGCCGCGCCACGCGGGCGCGGCCGTCGCGCGGTCGGACCATCGAGAACGGCGGCGTCGGTCATAAGGGTCCTGCGACTTCCCGGCGGACGGAAGGCGGTCTTGTGCAGGCGCTTCTGACCGCGCTCTGAACAGCCGTGCCCCCGCCTCTCGGCTCGGCGGAGCCATAGCGGTCTAGATTGTCAGTTCCGTGACAGTTTCGTCGCGGACGGCCAGCCTCAGGTGAGGCGACGACGGATCGTCTGCGAGAGGATGTCAATGCAACTCACGGCGACGATGATAATCAAGGCGATCGCCGAGACACGGCTGTAGTTGAAGCTGTTCAGGCTGTCGAACAGCACCTGGCCGATGCCGCCCGCGCCGATCAGACCGAGCACGGTGGCGCTGCGGCTGTTCGATTCGAACCGGTAGAGCGCATAGGAAGTCCAGTGCGGCGCGACCTGCGGGATCACGCCCCAGACGATCTCGTGCAGGGGCGCGGCCCCGGTGGCGCGGACGCCCTCGACCGGGCCCTTGTCGATGGCCTCGACGGCCTCCGAGAACAGCTTGCCCAGGACGCCGCCGGTGTTGAACGCCAGCGCCATCACCCCAGCGAAGGGGCCAAGGCCCACCGCGACGATGAACACCATGCCGACCACCAGGTCCGGCACCGAGCGAATGATGTCCATCAGCCGGCGGACGGGCAGCTGAATGAAAGGCGGCGAGACATTGCGCGCCGCCATCAGCCCCAGCGGCACTGCAAGCACGATCGCCAGGCAGGTGCCCCAAAGGGCGATCTGGATCGTCAGCCACATCTGCGCGACGAACAGTTTCCACTCACCGAAATCCGGCCGCAGGAACTGGTGACCGAACTCGCGCATGTTCTCCGAATTGGCGAACAACTTGGGGAGCTTCGACAGCTCCGCCGGCCCGAAGGAGATCGCCAAGAGGATCGCGATCCCACCCCACAGCAGGACATCGAAGGCCCACTGCCCAAGCGGCCGAACAGGCGGCGCCAGGATGGGCGGCGGCGCGGAAGCGGGGATGGCGGCCTGGCGCATGCCTAGCGGACCGGCTGGCCGGTCTTGGCCTCGATGGCGGCGCGGTCGGCGGCCACGACGTCGAAGGCTTTCTGGGCCGCATCGATCTTGGCCTTGTCCCCCTCCGCGCGGGCAAGTTCCAGGTTCTGGGTCGCCTCCATCTCGCGCACGGGCAGGAGGTGAGAGTTATCCGCCGCCTTGAACCCACCGATGGACAGCTTCGCGAGATAGCCGCGCTGGCGCACCGCATCAGGGCCGTCGCCGACGCCGTAGGTCAGGAAGAACTGACGCAGCTTTTCCTTCACCTCGGGGTCGAGGTCCTTGCGCCAGATGATCGGGTCTTCCGGCAGAGGCGGCGACTGCCAGATCACGCGGATCTTGGAGAACACCTTCGGCCCGCTCGGATCGGCCGCTTCCTTCTCGCGCTGCAGCTTCAGCGAGGTCGAATTGCCCGTCGCCGCGTCCAGCACGCCATTGGCCACCGAGAACATGTTCACCTGGTGGTTGGCCGACTTCACCGTCTTGAAGCAAGCCTCAGGCTTGATGCCCTTCGGCGCGAACAGATAGGTCATCGGCGCCATCGTGCCTGAGGTCGACTTCACGTCGCCGATCCCGAAGTTCATCGTCTTGCCGCACTTGAGCAGGTCCTCCAGGGTCGTCTTGCTGGAGGCCGGCACAATGATGATCGAGCGGTAGCCATCGACGCCGGACGGATCGACCGTGCGGGCGAAGACCTCGCCATCGGCGCGGCGGACCGCTTCTAGGCCCGGCAGATTGGAGAACCACCCTGCATCGGTTTGCTTGAAGCGCAGGGCCTCGATCAGGGCGGTGTAGTTGGAGGCGAAGAACGGCTTGACCTTCAGGCCCGTGGATTTCTCCATATCGGCCAGGATCGGGTTCCACGAGGTCTCCAGACTGGACGCGCTTTCCGGCGCCAGAATGGAGAAATTGATCTCGTTCGGCGCGCGCGTGGTCGCGCTGTCATCCTGGCCGCTGCAGCCGGCGAGAGCCAAGGCGGCGGCCAACAGGACGCCCGATAGGGTGCGGCGGATCATTGCGGAGGTTGCTCCCAGAACACGTCTTCGAACTCGGGACCGTAGATGTCGATCAGCTTGGGCCGATCGAGGCCGCCGGCCGGGCCGTCATAGACGACCTTGCCGGCCTTCAGGGCCACCACGCGCTCGCAATAGCGCAGGGCGTAGTCGACCTGATGCAGGGTGACGATGACGGTCAGCCCATCGGCGGCGTTCAGGTCCTTCAGCGCCTCCATCACCCGGCGCGCGGACACCGGGTCAAGGGACGCCACAGGCTCGTCGGCAAGGATGATTTTCGCCTTCTGGACCAGGGCGCGCGCAATGGCGCCGCGCTGCTGCTGGCCGCCGGAAAGGGTGTTTGCGCGCTGGGCGGCGTAGTCGGCCACACCGACACGAGCGAGGGCCGCCATGGCGGCGAGCTTGGTCTCGTGCGTCCACAGGCCGAACAGGCCGCGCCAGGCCGGCGTGCGGCCGAGCGACCCCAGGAGCACGTTGGCGAAAAGGGTCAGCCGGCCGACCAGGTTGAACTGCTGGAAGATGAAGCCGATGCGGGTGCGGATCTTGCGCACGCCCGAACCGATCTTGCCGTTCTCCTGCACCGCCTCGCCAAAGGCCTCGATCCGACCCCCAGCGTCGATGGTCTGCAGGCCGCTGATCGAACGCAAAAGGGTCGACTTGCCGGAGCCTGAGGGGCCGATCAGGGCGATCATCTCGCCGCGGCGGACGTCCAGCGACACGCCGTCGAGCGCGCGGCGCTGGCCGAACGTCTTGGAGGCGCTGCGTATGGAAAGAACCGCGGCGTCTGACATGAAATCTTTCGAGCATTCCCTAAAGAAAAAGGGTCGACAGATGGGCGTGCCGAAGCCCCCGGCGCGCGTCGCGTCGGGTCCTTCGGCGACTTCATGGCATGGCATGGCGGGATCGGTCTAGCGCGCCTCGAGGGCCAGCTTCGCGTTTCTGGAAATCCGCGTGACGCTTCATCAGCTTAGGTCGACGAGTGACTGTCACAAAATTCCTGATCACGCGGTCTTTACATCGCTGAGCCTTACCCCTATTTCGCACGGCTCCGGCGGACCCGATGTCCTCAAAAGCGCTGCTAACGCCGGATTGGGTTCAACAATCCGTTGGGGGCTGCGTGAGGTGCAAAAGTACCATACGCCCCTGGACCTGGTCCGCGAGCGTTCACCGGAGCGTCCAGTCGCCTTTGCGCGGCCGGATGCGGTGGCCGTAGCGGCGCGCTGGTTCCAGGACAATTTTCGAGGCGATGTCTTTTACGCAGTCAAGGCGAACCCTTCGCCTTGGGTGATTGAAACGCTGTTCGCCAATGGCGTGACGTCCTTTGATGTCGCGTCTATCGCCGAGGTCGAGCTGGTCGCCAAGCACGCGCCGGGCGCGCGGATGGCCTTCATGCACCCGGTCAAGAGCCGCAGGGCGATCGCCGAGGCCTATGCGCGCCACGGCGTGAAGACCTTCTCGCTCGACACCCACGAGGAGCTGCAGAAGATCCTCGAGGCGACGGGCGGCGCGAAGGACCTGACGCTGATGGTTCGTATGGCCGTCTCGGCGGAGGGCGCGACCTACTCGCTGTCCGGCAAGTTCGGCGTGCCCGCGCATGAGGCCCCGTCCCTGCTGCTCGCCGCTCGCGCGGCGACGCAGGGCAAGATGGGCGTCTGCTTCCACGTCGGCAGCCAGTGCATGCGTCCGACCGCCTACCAAGCCGCCATGGCCCAGGCGAGCCGCGCCATCGTGCGCGCCGGCGTCATGGTCGACATCGTCGACGTAGGCGGCGGGTTCCCCTCGATCTATCCGGGCATGATGCCGCCGGAGATGAGCGAGTACGCCGATAGCATACAGCGCGGCTTCGCCGACATGATGGTCCACGAGGACACCGAGCTGTGGTGCGAGCCTGGCCGGGCTCTGGTGGCGGAAGCCTCCTCGATCCTGACCAAGGTCGAGCTGCGCAAGGGCGAGGCGCTCTATCTGAACGACGGCAGCTACGGCAGCCTGTTCGATGCGGCGCACGTGAAGTGGCCCTTCCCCGTGAAGCTCTACCGCGGCGAAGGCGAAGAGGCCCATGAGGTGAAGGGCGCTCTGAAGCCCTACCGCTTCTATGGCCCGACCTGCGACAGCCTGGATCACATGCCGGGACCTTTCTGGCTGCCGGACGGCGTCCAGGAAGGCGACTACATCGAGATCGGCATGCTGGGCGCCTATGGCGTGGCCATGACGACGGGCTTTAACGGATTTGGCGACACCGAAACCGCCGTCGCCGGCGACGCGCCCATGGCCTCGATGTTCGGCCTGGCCGGCCGTATGATCCGCACGCCCCGCGACGTGCAGGAGGACGACCGCAAGGTCGTCCGCCTGTCGCGTCCAAAGGGCGCCGCCGGTAAAAAGCGCCGGAAGCGCTAGTCTAAGCGGTAACAACCGACGCAAGTCGTGGGTTTAAGGGTCCAGCCGGTCGCTCCGTCCCGGTTGGACTTTCCTTTCGGGACGGGCGCTCAAACCTCAAGGAACCTTGAAGAATGAACGCTGACGTTCAGAACTCCAATCGTAAGGCCGAGCTGCTCTCCACCGTGATCGAGCATGTGGCCATCGACCAGTACGACGCGCGCCCGGTCATCGACGCCATGCGCAAGATGAGCTTCACCAGCCGCGACACCGCCCGCGCCGCCGATATCCTCTCAATGGCGATCGAGGATCCGGACTGCTCGCCCTGGCTGATCCTGGCCGGCTCGACCTCGGCCGGCGGGTGCATGCACATCTACCGCGACATGGTGAAGTACGGGATGATCGACGTCGTCGTCGCCACCGGCGCCTCGATCGTCGACATGGACTTCTTCGAGGCCCTGGGCTTCAAGCACTATCAGGCCAAGTCGGACGTCGATGACCGCGATCTGCGCGCCCTCTACATCGACCGCATCTACGACACCTACATCGACGAGGAAGAACTCCAGAACTGCGACGGCACGATCTTCGATATCTGCGAGCAGCTGGAGCCGCGGCCCTATTCGAGCCGCGAGTTCATCTGGGAGATGGGCAAGTGGCTCGCGGCGGGCAACGCCAAGAAGCAGGGCAGCCTGATCCAGACCGCCTATGAGATGGGCGCGCCGATCTTCTGCCCGGCCTTCGTCGATAGCTCGGCCGGTTTCGGCCTGGTCAAGCATCAGGTCGAGCGCCGCAAGGCGGGCAAGCCCTATATGACGATCGATTCCGTCGCCGACTTCCGCGAGCTGACCGAGATCAAGCTGGCGGCCGGCGCCACCGGCCTCTTCATGGTCGGCGGCGGCGTGCCCAAGAACTTCGCCCAGGACACCGTGGTCTGCGCCGAGATCCTTGGCCACGAGGTCGACATGCATAAATACGCCATCCAGATCACCGTGGCCGATGTGCGTGACGGCGCCTGCTCGTCCTCGACGCTCAAGGAGGCCTGCTCCTGGGGCAAGGTCGACGTGACCTGGGAACAGATGGTCTTCGCCGAGGCCACCACCGTCGTGCCGCTGATCGCGTCCGACGCCTGGCACCGCGGCGGCTGGAAGACCCGCAAGGCCCGCGGCTGGGCGAAGCTCTTCGCCTAAGCCTCACTGTTATTGCGAATGTCACGAGCCCCCGCCAAAATGCGGGGGCTCTTTTTTGTCTGGGAGGCGCGCGTGGCCCCGAAAATCGCTGGTTTGGCGCTGCTTGTTCTGGGTGTGGCCTCCGCCGCCCCGGCACAGGAGCACCGGTCCTTCCACGGGCCGCAGCCCGCCTCCACCCAGCCTTACCTCGCCGATGCAGCGAAGCCCGACACCATCAAGATCCTGCCCGCGGCGCCGGTCGCCGGATCGGCCCGCTACAGCGCCGACCGCACAATCTATCTCGAGACCCGTTCGCTGAAGGATGAGCCGCGCTGGGCGCTGGCGGCTTCCGACGCCGACGAAACGACAATCCTGAAGGACTTCTCCTGCGCCGTCGGCGCCGACCTCACCGGCCAGCCCAAGCTCGCGGCCCTCATGGCCCGGGTCCGCACCGACGTCCGCCGCGCCGTGGACCCGCCCAAGGACTCTAACAAGCGCCTGCGGCCCTTCTTGATCGACAAGGGACCGACCTGTGTCTCCCAGACCGATGGCATCGAAAAGTCGTTCGATTACCCGTCCGGCCATACCACCTGGGGCTGGACCGTCGCCCTTCTGCTGACCGAGCTCGCGCCCGACCAGGCGACCGATATTCTGGTGCGCGGCCGCTCCTTCGGCGAAAGCCGCCTGGTCTGTGGCGTCCACAACCTGTCAGCGGTCGAAGCCGGGCGCACCAACGCCTCAGTCGTCGTCGCCGCCCTCCACGGCGACGCTGCGTTCCGAAAGGATCTGGAGGCCGTCCGACAGGAGGTCGCCGCCGCGCGCAAGACCGCCCCTGCGCCTGACGCCGCCGGGTGCGCCGCGTCCAAAGCGCTCTACGAGAGGCCGCCCTACTAGATCCCGGCGTACCACTCGTAACCGCGGTCTTCCCAGAAACCGCCCTTGCCCGCGCCGATATGGGCGAAGTCGGCGACGGCCTCAATGCGCATCACGTACTTGGCGTGCTTGTAGCCGAGCTGGCGTTCCACCCGCAGGCGCACAGGGGCGCCATGTTTGACCGCCAGGGGTGCGTCGTTCATCTCGTAAGCCAGGATCGTCTGCGGATGGCGGGCGTCGATCAGGTCGATGCTTTCATAGTAGCGGCCCAGCGGTCCTGGCCCACCCAGGCTGTCAGCGCAGTGAAAGACCAGGTAGCGGGCCTCCGGCTTCAGACCGGCCTCGTCCAGCACGGCAGCGAGCTTGGCGCCCGTCCACTTCCCGATCGACGACCAGCCCTCGACGCAGTCATGCCGAGTGATCTGGCTGCGCGCCGGCCGCGCCCGCAGGTCGGCGAGGCTCAGCGCCAGCGGCCGCTCGACCAGGCCGTCGACCACCAGCCGCCAGTCGGCGAAGCCCGCCGCCGCCAGGGCGCGATAGGCCTCGTCGCTGGGGTTGATCGTGCCGTTGGCGCGGAAATCCGGCGAGATGTCCGCCGGCTGGAACTCGGCTGCCAAGGCCTTGCGGTCGGCCACGAGGCGTTGCGCCCGGCGCGTCAGACCCTCGGCGCGGGCGAGGGCCGCCTGCACATCCTTGTCGCGCACCACGCGGTCGCAGGCCGCCAGCGCCAGGCCTAGCGCCGCGGCGGCCGCGCCCTTCAGCCAGCTGCGACGGCTGGTCATCGCTCGGTCTCCAAATGCACCCGACCCGTAATCATGCCGCGCAGATTGTTGATCGGTCCCGACGCCACCACCATGGCCAGATGCACGGCGACGAAGGCCACCAGAGCGCTGGCCGACAGAAAATGGAACGTCCTGGCGCTCTGCCGGCCGCCGAACAGCTCCGGCAACCACGGCCACGCCGCGTTCATCCCCGGCGACATCGACAGCCCCGTCGCCAGCATCAGCGGCAGCAGACCGAAAATCACCGCCAGATAGGTCAGCTTCTGCAGGGGATTATACCGCAGGGCCGCCTCGCCCTTGGGAAACCGCAGCCGCGCATGCTCGACGACGTCACGCCACAGCGACCGCGGCTTCAGCTCCTCAGCGGTGGGCAAGAGGTCGCGCCGAAGGTGTCCACGCGTCAGGCCCCAGACCAGGTAGACCGCACCGTTGAACACCAGAGCCCAGGCGAAGAAAAAGTGCCAGCGCCGCCCGTCCGCCAGATCGCGGAACGAAGGGATGGTCAGCCAGCCGGGAATCTCACCGAAAGCCGCCCACGGGTCGGCGAAGGTCGCGACATCGCCCCAATAGAGCGCCGGATGGGCTCGCAGGATCTGCAGGCCGCTCATCAGCAGGAACAGCAGGACGAGCGCGTTGATCCAGTGCGTCAGTCGCACCAGGCCGGCGTGACGGCGGACCGTGCGGTCTTCACCTTGCCTGTCCTTCGCCACGTCGCTCTCCTCGCCCGCTCCATACTACGCTGTCACGCGTTCCAGGGATGCCAAATGGAGCCCACCCATGAAGATCGCCACCATCGGCTACGAGCGCGCGACCCTCGCCGACGTCGTCGCGCGGTTGAATGCGGCCGAGGTGGAGGTGTTGATTGACGTGCGCGCCATTGCGGCCTCTCGCCGCGCGGGGTTCTCCAAGACCATGCTGGCGGCGACCTTGGCGGACGCTGGCGTCGACTATCGACACCTGCGCCAGCTGGGCACGCCCAAAGCCGGCCGCGACGCCGCCCGAAAGGGCCGCATCAGCGAGATGCACGAGATCTTCGCGGCCCACCTGGCCGAACCTGGCGCGCAGATAGAGCTGGCCGAGGCTCGCAATATCGCCCGCGGCCGCAAGACCGCGCTGCTCTGCTTCGAGGCGGACCATACTCGCTGCCACCGCGCTATCGTCGCCGACCGAATCTGCGAGGCGGTGGACGGCCCGTGTGAAGTCGAACCCCTATAGGGCGACGTTTACCCCCTAGAACCAGCCCCGCTTCTTGAACCAGACCACCGGCACGAGGGCCGCCAGGAGCATCAGGCCGAGCGCCATGGGATATCCGAAGGCCCAGGAAAGCTCCGGCATCCGATGAAAATTCATCCCGTAGATGGACGCGACAAGCGTCGGCGGCATGAAGATCACCGCCATAACCGAGAATATCTTGATGATGCCATTCTGCTCGATGTTGATCAGGCCCAGCGCCGCGTCCAGCAGGAAGGTGATGTGGCTCGCCTGATGGCCAGCGTGCTCGGTCAGCGACTTGGCGTCGTTCTGGATCGAATCCAGGTGGGCCCGGCATTCCGGGTCGCGGGCGATATCGCCAGCCAGCTCGGCGAAGCCCGCCAGTCGCCCGAGGCTGACCAGGCTGGAGCGGGCGAGCGAGGCGATCGACTGAGCGCGCGCCAGGGTGGTCAACAGAGGCCGGAAGTCCCCGCCTTCCGGACGCTGGAAGATCGCGGCGGAGGCCTCCTCAAGCTGGTCGTCAAGCTGGTCGAGGATCTGCGCCAGCCGCTCGACCACCGCGTCCAGAAGCTCAAGCAGGACGGCGGGGCCGCTATCCAGCGCGCTATGCGGCGCGCGTTCGGTGAAGATGGTGAACGCGCGTAAGTCCTCGTAGCGGATCGTCACCAGCACGCCTCTGGCCAGAACGAAGGTCACCGGCTCGCCCGTCGGAATCTGATCGGCGCGCCGGGCCAGCAAGGTCGCAGTCATGAAGGTCACGCCGGCTTCCTGATAGAAGCGGCTGGAAGGCTCCAGTTGGGCCATCTCGTCCCGGGTCGGCAGGTCGAAGCCCAGAGCGCGCTCAATGGCGAGCTCTTCCTCGCGGGTCGGCGATTTCAGGTCGATCCAGACGGTGTCGGCCGGCAACGGCCAGCCTTCGCCTGGGGCGAAGGCCTCAAAGGCGGACGCGCCGCGCCTTAGGAGATTATGCATGCCCGCGTTCCTACCGATCCCCGAAGGGCCGATCCCGCAGGATCGCGGGGGGATAACGCCGACTAGTTAGAAGGTGTTTCCCGGCCTTGGCCAGTGACCGCCGCGATCAGGGCGCCGATGCGGTCAGAGGCGTCGGCCGCCTGGCTCAGCATCTGCATGGCGCCCACGCCCGGTCGGACGGTGGCGGCCATCTGCGTCGCCGCTGTCTGGGCCATGTTGATCGCCGTGTTTTCGACGGTCTGGAAGCCTGAGCCGGCCTTCTGGCGCGCGACGGTATCCTGGTAGATGAAACCGTAGGTCGGATAGGTCGAACCGCCGAGATCACGGCTGGGGTCGTACCAGACCTTGACCTGGCTCCAGTCGCCGGCGGGCGAGACGTCGACCAGGGTCACATCCTTCTCGACCTGACCGCGGCTGCCGCCGATCAGCGACCAGTTGGCGTGGGTGATCTGGATGATGCGGTCGGTCAGCACCTGGCTGACCACGGCCACATGGCCAAGCTTCATGCGCTGGGTCGGGCGGAAACAGAGGACCGCGCCGGACTTGGGCGAAAAACCGGTTTCGTACTTGCCGGTGGCCTGCCCCCACCAAGTGCGGGCGTCGCCGAAGATCTGGATGCCGGAAACGAGACGAGCGAAGGGGACACATTGCCAGTAGGTGTCGGCGAACGCGCCGACCGGCGCCATCGTGATCGTCGCGGCGATCACTAAGGAACCGAGGATGGTCCTCGCTCGTTTCAGCATCTTCGGCAGACTCCCCCGACGCAACGATTGAGTCCTAACCCTAAGCCCCCAAGAGTGAAAAGAGGGTTTAATTTGCCGCAGCCCTGTGTCTTCACGGCCATGGCGTGGGTTAACGTGCGCCCGTCTCCACTGTATACTTATGTAAATTAAGTAATCCCTGTGGATTATGCGCAATCCTTAGATAATAACTCCTGTTTCAGGCCTCTATCGCCGCTTACAGACCGTCCTCGGTGCGTTTTCGCACGCATTTTTATCACCGTTAAGCACATATCTACTTTGCGCGACGGCGCTGTAACGATCTGAAACAAGTGCTCGCGCCTTAGGCGCCGCGGCAGTTCAAGTTTTCGGCGCCCATGCGCGTTTCCGCCGGAACGCTGCACCCCCACCTGCTGGTGATAAAATTTCTGCGTCGTCGCTTTTTTGGCGCCCGGCGCTTAGGCGCCTCTAGGCTGAGCCTCGGGCCACGCTAGATATGCGTTGCACGCCCACGATGGAGACAACGACCCCGATGGACGCCCTTTTCGCCCTCGCCGCCAGCCCGCAGGCGTGGGCCGCCCTGATCACCCTCATCGTCATGGAGGTCGTCTTAGGCATCGACAACCTGGTCTTCGTCTCGATCCTCTCCAACAAGCTGCCGCCTGAGCACCGCTCGCGGGCCCGCCGCATCGGCATCGGCCTGGCTCTGGTCATGCGGCTGGGCCTGCTGTCGACGATCGCCTTCATCGTCGGCCTGACAAAGCCTGTCTTCGCCCTACCTTTCACCGCGCCCATGGGCGCCGACGGCCATCCGATGCTCGACCTGGCCTTCTCCTGGCGCGATCTGATCCTGCTGGCCGGCGGGCTGTTCCTGGTCTGGAAGGCGACCACCGAAATCCATCACAGCGTCGATCCCGCGCCCACGGATGGCGTCCTCGACAAGAAGCAGGCTGCGGCGGCCACCTTCGGCGCGGTCATCACCCAGATCATCCTGCTGGACTTGGTCTTCTCGCTGGACTCGATCCTCACCGCCGTCGGCATGACCGAACACCTGCCGATCATGGTCGTCGCCGTGATCGTCGCCGTGGCGGTGATGCTGCTGGCGGCCAATCCCCTGGCCGACTTCATCCACGCCAACCCGACCGTGGTGATGCTGGCGCTGGGCTTCCTGCTGATGATCGGCGCCACCCTGATCGCCGACGCCTTCGGCGTGCATGTGCCGAAGGGTTACATCTACGCGGCCATGGCCTTCTCCGGCCTTGTGGAAGGCTTGAACATGGCGTCGCGCGCCGCCGCCAAGCGCAAAGCGGCCAAAAGCGAAGGCACGCTGCACTAACCTTCGCCCGCGCCTTCACGGGGCCCAGCCCCGCCTGCTCTCTGTCCCTTCTTCCCTTGCGGGAGAAGGGAAGCCACGGCGCGGCTGATGCGGACGCTTCGAACCAATTCGGGCGGAGGGTCTACAAGAAGCTGTAGGGATCCACGTCGATGGTCACCCGGATCTGGCCAGGCGGCCGGATGCGGGCGCGCCACGCGGCCATGTAGGCCGAGAGATCCACCCCACGATCGGCGCGCACCAGGAAACGCTTGCGCCGGCGGCCGCGGATCAGGCTCAGCGGCGCGTCGGCCGGCCCGAACACATCCACCCCTTCGCCGTTCGGCGCAGCCTGGGCCATGGTCCGCACGAAAGCATCCAGCGCCTGGGCGTCCGGCCCGGAGACGATCGCCGCCGCCAGCCGGCCGAAGGGCGGCAGACCCGCCGCCTCCCGCTCGTCGAGTTCGGCGGCGTTGAAGGCGTCGCGGTCCTGCGCTTTCAAGGCCTGCATCACCGGATGCTCCGGCGCATAGGTCTGCAGCAGGGCGCGGCCCGGCCGGTCGCGACGGCCCGCCCGGCCCGTGGCCTGAGCCAACAGCTGATAGGTCCGCTCCGCCGCGCGCAGGTCGCCGCCGCGCAGGCCCAGATCGGCGTCGACAACGCCCACCAGGGTCAGGTTCGGGAAATTATGCCCCTTGGCCGCGGCCTGGGTCGCCACCAGGATGTCGATCTCGCCCCGCTCCATCGCTTCGATCAACCGACGGCCCTCGCGCGGATCAAAGATAGTGTCCGACGAGAAGACAGCGATCCGCGCCTCGGGGAAGAGGCTGCGCGCCTCCTCCTCGACCCGCTCGACGCCGGGCCCTATGGACACCAGGCTGTCAGCCGCACCGCAATAGGGGCAGGCTTTGGGCTTCAGCATGGAGAAGCCCGTCAGGTGACAGACCAGCCGGCCGGAGTATCGATGCTCCACCAGCCAGGAGTCGCTGTCCGGCGCGCAAAGCCGCTCGCCGCAGGCCTTGCACAGGACCAGCGGCGCATAGCCGCGACGGTTGAGGAACAACAGGGTCTGCTCCCCCCGGCCCCAGGTTTCCGCCATGGCCATGACGAGCGGCGGCGACAACCAGCGGCCGGTGTCCGGCGGGGTCTCGCGCAGATCGACCAGGTCGATGTCCGGCAACCGCGCTGTCCCGTGGCGGCTGGCCAACCTGAGCCAACGGTAGCGGCCAGTTTCTGCGTTGCGCAAGGTCTCCAGCGACGGCGTCGCCGAGGCCAGAACCACAGCGCAGTTCTCGATCTTGCCCCGAGCCACCGCCAGGTCACGGCCCTGGTAGATGAAGCCGTCCTCCTGCTTGAAGGAACTGTCGTGCTCCTCGTCAACGACGATCAGCTTCAGATGCTGGAACGGCAGGAAGAGCGCCGAGCGCGCGCCGACGACAATACGGCACCGGTCGCCGCTGACCGCCTCCCAGACCCGCCGGCGCTGCGGCGGGGCGATGCCGGAATGCCACTCAGCCGGCGCGGCCCCGAAGCGGGCGGCGACGCGCGCGATCACCGCCTGGGTCAGCGCGATCTCCGGCAACAGGATCAGCACCTGGGCCTCAGGATCGCGCGCCAGGACGGCGGCGGCGGCCTCCAGATAGACCTCGGTCTTGCCCGAGCCCGTGACCCCGTCCAGCAAAGCGACCTGGAAGTCTCCGGTCGCCGTCATCCGATCCAGGGCGTCCCGCGCGGCCGCCTGGCTGGGGTTGAGCGCCGGGGCGGCGAAGACGGGATCGGGCGCGTGAAACCGGGCGACCGGGCGTTCCTCGACCAGGCGCAGGACGCCCTCGTCCAACAGGGCCTTGACCACGCCGCCCGAAACGCCGGCGGCGCGGGCCAGATCGGCGGGCGCCAGGCGCGCCTGGCCGGCCGCCTCGACCACCCGCGTCCGCGCGGGCGTCGGGCGGCCGGGCGCGAGGCCCGTCGCCTCGACAATGCGCACTGGCCGGGGCTGGGGCGCGCGCGCCCCGCGCAGCGCGATGGACAGGGCCGCGCCTGGGACATCGGCCGCATAGCGCGCCGCCCACAGGATGAACTCCAGAGTCGCCGGCGGCAGCGGCGGCTCATCCAGCCGCTCGGCCAGGACCTTCAGGGGCCGGTTGCCGCCGGTCCCGTCGCGCAAGGCCGTCACCACGCCGCGGATCAGCCGCGGGCCGAGCGGGGCGGCGACCTGGTCGCCGACCGCCAGCTCAAGCCCGTCGGGCACGTCGTAGTCGAAGGCCTCCGGCAACGGCATCGGCAACAGGACCGAAGCAATCTGGCCCATCAACCTTCGCCTTCGCTGACGGCCGCAGAGCCGCTACAAGCGCGGGACGCAATTTCGGGAACCGATGAGATGCAGCTCTTCCTCGACACCACTGACGTCGCCGTCCTGAAGGACCTGGCCGCCACCGGCCTGGTGGATGGCGTCACCACCAATCCCACGCTGATCGCCCAGTCCGGCCGTCCCATGCTGGAGGTCATCGCCGAGATTTGCGGCGTCGTCGAGGGCCCGGTGAGCGCCGAGGTCGCCGCCATCGAGACGGAGGCCATGCTGGCCGAAGGTCGCAAGCTCGCCGCCATCGCCCCCAATGTGGTGGTGAAGGTCCCCTTGACCAGGGCCGGCCTGGGCGCCGTCGTCGAATTCACCCGCGAAGGCATTCAGACCAACGTGACCCTGTGCTTCTCGGCGGCCCAGGCCCTGATGGCCGCCAAGGCCGGCGCGACCTTTGTCAGCCCCTTCATCGGCCGGCTGGACGACCACGGCGCGGACGGCATGAGCCTGATCCACGACATCCGCACCATCTACGACAACTATGATTTCGACACCGAAATCCTGGCCGCCTCGATCCGCACCTCCGCCCATGTGACGGCCGCCGCCATCGCCGGCGCGGACTGCGCCACCATCCCGCCGGCCACTTTCTTGTCGCTCTTCAAGCACCCGTTAACAGACAAGGGTCTTGATCAATTCCTGAGCGACTGGGCCAAGACGGGGCAGTCCATTCTCTAAGCGGGGGCGATCGTGGGGGCGGATCTGAAGGCTGAAGTCGTGGAGCCGGCCTATGAGGCGGCCCGACGCTTCCTGATTGAAAACCCCGAGGCCGTGCGCCAGGACGCCGAACTGCTCGGCGCGCTTGGCCTACGGCTCGACGCCGCCAACGTCCTGGATTTCGGCCCCGCCGCCCTCGCTCGCGTGCACGCCGCCCATCAGGCCGAAGCCAGCGCCCGCGAGGAGATCGAACTGATCGCCCGCGAGAACTTCACCGCCCAGGCCCAGGCGCAGGCCGCGGTCATCGAGCTGATCGCCGCGGACAGCGCCGAGGACCTTGCGAACCGGCTGGACGAGGTGGCGCAGGCCCGCTTCGGGCTGGTCGCCGGCGCCTTGGCCATCGAGGCTGACGACGAAGCGCCGGCAGGCTGGTTCCGCCTCGTCGAAAGCCAGGCCGACATGATACTGGGCGGCGCCGAGTGCGACACGCGCCTCGGCCTGGTGCGAACCGCCCGCGGCCTGTTCGGCTCCCGCGCCGAAGCAGTCGAATCCGTCGCCCTGGTCCGCATCCGATTGGGCGAACGCTTCGGCGTCCTGGCCTTCGGTTCGGGTGAGGCCGAGGGCTTCACCGCCGACATGAGCGACGACCTCGTGCGCTTCCTGGCGCTGGTGGTTGAAGCCACCGCCGCACGATGGACGACGCACTAGACCCCGCGAAGCTCTCGGCGACCGAGGTCGTCGGCCGCTGGCTCGAACACCTGACCCATGAACGGCGCGCATCGCCGCGGACGGTCGAGGCCTACGGCTTCGCCGCACGCCGCTACGTCGGTTTCCTGCAGCAGCATCGTGGCGAGGCCTTGACCGCCCTGGCGCTAGGATCGGTCAGCCCAGCGGAAGTCCGCGCCTGGATGGCGGGTCTACGCCGCAGCGACCGGCCGCTCAGCCCGCGCTCGCTGTCACAGGCCCTGTCCGCCGTGCGGACCTTCCACCGCTTCCTCGACCGGCGTTTGGGCGTCGCGGCCGACGCCCTGCTCCTGGTCAAAGGTCCGCGGGTCAAGCCGGGCGCGCCCCGGCCCGTCACAGAGGACCAGGCGTTCGGCCTGATCGCCGAGGCCGAGTTCGACATCATCCGGGACGACTGGGAGATCGCCCGTGATCAGGCGGTGCTGACGCTGCTCTACGGGTGCGGCCTGCGGATCTCCGAGGCCCTGTCGCTGAAAGGCGCCGACGCTGACCTGCCCGACCCCCTGCGCATGATAGGTAAGGGCGGCAAGGTGCGGCTGGTCCCCGTTCTGGAACAGGTGCGCCAGGCGGTGGCTGCCTATGTCGCCCGACTGCCCTTTGCCCTCGAACGGGACGGTCCCCTGTTCCTCGCCAAACGTGGCGGCGCCCTGAGCCCCCGCCACGTCCAGGCGACCGTCCAGGGCCTACGCGGCCGGCTTGGCCTGCCCGACAGCGCGACGCCCCACGCGCTTCGCCACTCCTTCGCCACCCATCTCTTGGGCGCCGGCGCCGACCTGCGCTCTATCCAGGAGCTCCTTGGCCACGCGTCTCTGTCGACCACGCAGCGCTACACCGGCGTCGATGCCGCCACCCTTCTGGCTGCCTATGGCAGGGCCCACCCGCACGCCTGATCGCTGGTCGGCGCCCTGGTGAACGGCGTCACCCTCCGCCGCCTGAGCCGCGCCGAATATGAAGCCCTGTTCGGCCGCGGAAAGACGGCCGACGCGCTAGAGCTGACGCTGGTGAGGTGGCGCGGCCACTGGCTGTGGCGCTGGATCAGCGTGAGAATTGGCGCCTCGTGATTTGATCGTATACGGATCAAATTATGCGGAAGGCGAAGTCCAAGCCGGCGGCCGAGGCGGCGCGCTACAAAACGACCGCGGATGACCGTCTAGGCCGTCTCGCGCTGGCCGTGGCTGAGGTGCGCGCCGGCGAACGCGCCAGCCCCAGAACCACGAAGCTCTTGGTCGCGGGCGTCCCGAAGATGGCGCAGAAGCTTGTCGAGGAGGCTGCCGAGGTGGCGATCGACGCCGTCCGGGGCGACGAGGCGGCCGTGGTCAAGGAGAGTGTCGACCTGCTCTACAACCTGGTGATCCTTTGGACCGAGGTGGGCGTAGACCCGGCCCGCGTCTGGGGCGAGATGGACCGGCGCGAGCGAATGATGGGCATGGCTGAGAAGCTGCCGAAGTCTGACGCGAAAAATGCCGGCTAGCGGAGGCGGCGACAGGGCTGGGCGTTCGTCGCAGGCTGTGTCACATGATTGCAATCTTTTGAACACCTTCGCTGGGCAAGGGACAACGGCGCCGCTCGCGAAGCGCTGTCGTGGGATGAACGATGAAGGCCAGTCATTTCGCATCGCTAGCGCCGGACAACGATAGCGCTGAGCCGATCCGCGTATGCTTCTTCTTTAACGCCCAGCGTCACCAGCTGCTGCACGGGATTTCGACGGCGGTCGAACTCGCCCGGACTTCAGGCTTTGAAGTCCACATCCTGTCGCCCGACCCCGGACACATCGCCTATGCCGGCCACGTAGCCGAGGCCTTGGGCGGCGCGCCGCTGCATTTCACCCTCGCAAGCCCCGCGCTTCTGGCCGCCCTTCGCGAAAAGAACGGCGCCAGCCTCGCGCACAAGGCCCTCTCGCTCGGCTTGGTTGCGCGCGAATTGAATCGATTCGACGCCGTCGCCCTGCCTGAGCGCACGACAATCCGCCTGAAACGTTTCGGTGCGCCCTCGCCACGCTACATCCACCTCGACCACGGCGCCGGTGATCGGGCGATCAGCTTCGACCCCAGAATCGCGCAGTTCGACATGGTGCTGATGGCCGGCGAGAAACATCGGGCGCGGCTCATGCGCGACGGCCTGATCCGTCCCGGCCGCCATGCGGTGGTCGGCTATCCCAAGTTCGAAGCCGCCGATGCTGTCCGTGATGCGGCTTGGCGGCCCTTCGGTAACGGCCGGCCCACGGTGCTCTACAACCCCCACTTCTCAGCCCTGGGGTCCTGGAAGGTCTTCGGCGAGTCGATGCTGAACGCCTTCGCCGCACAGGATCGCTATAACCTGATCGTCGCCCCGCACGTGCGGATGTTGGACGGCAAGGCCCGCAAGGCGAAGTGGCGCGCCCTGGCCGACGCCTATGCCGGCATCGACCACATTCACATCGACCTGGGAACCGAACGTTTGGTCGATATGACCTACACGACGCTGGCCGACGTCTATGTCGGCGACGTGAGCAGCCAAGTCTATGAGTTCCTCCGCACGCCCAAACCCTGCGTCTTCTTGGACCAGCGCGGCATCGACTGGCGGTCGGACGAGGATTACGCGCACTGGCGCTATGGGCCTGTGGCGCGCACGCCGGGCGCCGTGCTTGAGACCATCGACGCGGCCATCACTGGCCACGACGACTTCCAAGAGGTCCAGCGCCAGGGTTTCGCCGAGACTTTCGCCGAGAATTCGGCGCCGGCATCGCGGCGCGCCGCCGACGCCATTGCAGCCTACCTGGCCGCCTCAGGCCGGCAGGCGGCCAACGTCCCGCGGCTGGGCGTCAAGGCGGCACGGGCCGCAGGACTGATTTTCGCCCTGGCCGCCGGCTGGCTGGCCCACGACGCCATCGGCCCGGCGGCCGGCCCGGCCCACGCCGCGCCAACCTTCGTCGAGGAAGCGGTGACCTCGCACAAGGCCACCCTGATGCGCGCAGCGATGAGGTCACGATCAGAGACGCCCAATCTCAACACAACAGAGATTCGACGCGTCACCGGCCTGAAGGTCCCCGCCATCCCCGTCGGCTGGCGGCTGACGGACGTGCAGATCTACCCATCGGATTTCGGGCCCATCGTCCAAGTGGCCGCCGTCACCGACCAAAGCGAAACCGTCTCGATCGTCGCCATGCATGCCGATACGCCGGCTGGCCGCCGGCCGATGCTGCGCACACACGATGGCGAGGGCGTCGCCTTCTGGGAGGACGCCAGCCAGGCTTATGGAGTGGTGGGTTCGCTGTCGTCGCAACGCCTTATGCGGCTTGCGGGCGAACTGGCGCCCCGGACCTGACGTCGCTGAAGGCCGTCACCGCTCCAGTCGGATCCAGTCCACCCCGCTGATGTCGCGGCCAAATTGCATCGGCTTGAACCCCTCGCGCGCATAGAAGGCCCGCGCCCGGATGTTGGGTTGCTGAACCTTCAGTGAGAGCGGCCCTACGACCCGAGCGGCGATATGGTCGAGGAGCGCCTTGCCGATGCCAAGCCCGCGTTCGGTCACATAGAGCGAATGGATGAAGTTGTCCGGCCGCCAGAAAGCCAGAAGGCCGACGATCCGACCGTCCTCCTCAGCGACATAGATTTCTTCAGACTTCGCCTGGTCTACAAAGGTCTCAGCCTTATGAAAGCCGGGATCCATCCAGGTGAAGGTCTCGGACAGGACGCGGACATAGAGCGCCGCGCATTCGGCGATCTCGTCCGGTCGGGCGAGGCGGACGATCAGGCCCGCATCTCCAGCGTCACGCCTGCATCGTCCAGCCGTCCACCCCCATGGCGGCCTGGCGCAGGGCCTCGGAACGGGTCGGGTGCGGGTGGCAGGTGCGGGCGACGTCCTCGGCCGCGGCCTTGAACTCCATGGCGACGCAGTATTCGCCGATCATCTCGCCCACTTGCGGGCCGATCAGGTGGGCGCCGAGGATCTCGTCGGTGGTCGCGTCGGCCAGTATCTTCACGAAGCCCTCGGCCTCATGGTTCACCTTGGCGCGGCTGTTGGCGCTGAACGGGAATTTGCCGACCTTGTAGGCCCGCCCAGCCTCTTTCAGTTCTTCCTCGGTCTTACCGACCCAGGCGACCTCCGGGTAGGTGTAGACCACGCTTGGGATCAGGTCGTAGTTCACGTGGCCCGGCAGGCCGGCGATGGTCTCGATGCAGGCGACGGCCTCGTCTTCGGCCTTGTGGGCCAGCATCGGGCCGTGGGTCACGTCACCGATCGCCCAAATGCCGGGAACGGCGGTCTTCCAGTGGTCGGTGTCGATGAAGCCGCGCTTGTCCGGGACGATGCCGACGCTCTCCAGGCCCAGGCCCGCGGTGATCGGCCGACGGCCGATAGCCAGCAGGACATAATCGGCCGTGATCTCTTCGGCGGCGCCGCCGGCGACAGGCTCGACCGTTAGGGTGACCTCGGACTTGCTCGCCTTCGCGCCCGTAACCTTGGAGCCTAGCTTGAACTCGACGCCTTGTTTGGCCAGCGAGCGTTGGAAGGTGCGGGCCACCTCGGCGTCCATGCCGGGTGTGATGCGATCCAGGAATTCGACAACCGTGACCTGAGCGCCGAGACGACGCCACACCGAACCCAGCTCCAGGCCGATGATGCCGGCGCCGATGACCACGAGCGACTTGGGCACTTCCGACAGGGAAAGCGCGCCCGTGGAGTCGACGATGCGCTTCTGGTCGACCTCGACGCCCGGCAGGCCCGAGGGCTCCGAGCCAGAAGCGATGACGATATTCTTGGCCTCAAGGGTGCGGATCACCGCGCCCGCTTCGTCAAGCACCTCGACCTTGCCGACGCCGGCGATGCGGCCAAAGCCCTTCACCCACTCGGCCTTGTTCTTCCGGAACAGGAACTCGATGCCCTTGGTCAGGGCCGTGACAGATTCGGCCTTCTGCTCCAGCATCTTCTCAAGGTTGAGTTTGGGCTTCACATCGATGCCGATGCTGGCGAAGTCTTTGTTGGCCAGCTCATAAAGCTCCGACGCGTGCAGCATGGCCTTCGACGGGATGCAGCCGACGTTTAGGCAGGTGCCGCCCAGCGTGCCGCGCATCTCGACGCACGCCACGGCCAGGCCCAGCTGGCCCGCGCGGATCGCGGCGTTGTAGCCAGCTGGCCCACCGCCGATGATGACGACGTCGAAGGGGGTGCTCTCGCTCATAATCGGTCCGCCTGATCTCTTGCTTAGCTCAGATATAGGGCTTTTCCGGTGGCAGGCGAACCTGTGGCCGGCAAAGAAAAACGCGCCCCAGATGATCTGGAGCGCGCTTTCATGGGTTCGTTGATCAGATGTCCAGCAGCAGGCGCTGCGGGTCTTCGATGGCGTCCTTGACGTGGACCAGGAAGGTCACGGCGCCCTGGCCGTCGACGATGCGGTGATCGTAGCTCAGCGCCAGGTACATCATCGGACGGATGACGATCTGACCGTCAACCACCACTGGGCGCTCCTGGATCTTGTGCATCCCCAGAATCCCCGACTGCGGCGCGTTCAGGATCGGCGTCGACATCAGCGAGCCATAGACCCCGCCATTGGAGATGGTGAAGGTGCCGCCCTGCAGGTCGTCCATGGACAGACCGCCGTCGCGGGCCTTCTTGCCCAGGGCGCCGATGCCCTTTTCGATGCCGGCGAGGTCCAGGGCGTCCGCGTCACGCAGGACGGGGACAACGAGGCCCTTTTCGGTGCCGACGGCGACGCCCAGGTCGTAGTGGTTCTTGTAGATGACGTCCGTGCCGTCGATCTCGGCGTTGACGTCCGGCACCGCCTTCAGCGCGGCGACGCAGGCCTTCACGAAGAAGGACATGAAGCCGAGCTTCACGCCGTGCTTCTTTTCAAACACATCTTTGTACTTGGCGCGGGCCGCCATCACCGCCGTCATGTCCACCTCGTTGAAGGTGGTCAGCATGGCGGCGTTGGTCTGGGCTTCCTTCAGGCGGCGCGCGATGGTTTGGCGCAGGCGCGTCATCTTCACGCGCTCTTCGCGGTCGCCAATGGCGCGCGGCGCCGACGGCGCGGCAGGCGCGGTCGGCGCATTGGCGCGGGCTTCCAGGGCGGCGAGCGCGTCGCCCTTGGTGATGCGGCCGCCCTTGCCGCCGCCGGTGATCGCGCCGGCGTCGAGATTGTTGGCTTCGACGATCCGCGCAGCCGAAGGGGCGAGCACGGGGGCAGCGGTCGGAGCCGGAGCCTTCGCCAGCGCAGGGGCCGGAGCCGCCGCAACCGGGGCGGGAGCCGGCGCCGCGGCGGGCGCAGCAGCGGGCGCCTTGGCCGCCACGGCGCCTTCGGCGATACGGCCAAGCACGGCGCCCGGGGTCACGGTCGCGCCTTCAGCGGCGCCTATGGCCTCCAGGACACCGTCCGCGGGCGCAGCGACTTCCAGGCTGACCTTATCGGTTTCAAGTTCGACAAGGATCTCATCCTTGCGCACGGCATCACCGGCTTTTTTCGCCCAGCGGGCCACCGTGGCTTCGGTGACCGATTCGCCGAGCGCCGGGGTCATGATGTCGGCCATTAGGATCAGTTCCTCTTGTTCTTGATCGTCGTCGTTTGGGTCAGGTCGTAGGGTTTAGGCGAAGGCTTCCGTCAGGAAGGTTTCGAGTTCCTTCAGGTGGCGGCTCATCAGGCCGGCGGCTGTGGAAGCGCTCGCTGGGCGACCGACGAAGCGGGCCCGCTTGGCCTTCACCTTCAAGCGCTCCAGGGTCAGCTCCAGCCACGGGTCGACGAAGGTCCAGCCGCCCATGTTCTTCGGCTCTTCCTGGCACCAGATCAGATCGGCGTTCGGGAAGCGCGACAGCACCTGCGAAATCGACTTGAGCGGCCACGGATAGAACTGCTCGAGGCGCACGATATAGACGTCGTCGCGGCCTTCCTTGGCGCGCTTGTCGATGAGGTCGAAGTAGACCTTGCCGGAGCAGGCGATCACCTTGGTGATCTTGTCGTCGGGCTTCAGGGTGACGCCGCCGACGTCGCAGCCGGCTTCCGCCCCGTCGACCATCACACGGTGGAAGCTCGAGCCGTCGGCGAAGTCCGCCAAGTTGGAGACCGCGCGCTTGTGGCGCAGCAGGCTCTTGGGGGTCATGACGATCAACGGCTTGCGGAAGCCGCGCAGCAGTTGGCGGCGCAGCGCGTGGTAGTAGTTCGCCGGCGTCGTCGGGTTGATCACCTGCATGTTGTCTTCGGCGCAGGCCTGCAGGAAACGTTCGAGACGGGCTGAGGAGTGCTCCGGACCCTGGCCCTCGTACCCGTGCGGCAGCAGCATCACGAGACCACTCATCCGCAGCCATTTGCGTTCGGCGGAGGATATGAACTGGTCGACGACAACCTGGGCGCCATTGGCGAAGTCACCGAACTGGGCTTCCCACATGGTCAGCGTGTTCGGATCCGTCAGCGAGAAGCCGTATTCGAAGCCGAGCACCGCTTCTTCCGAGAGCGCAGAGTCCAGCACTTCGAAGTGGGCCTGGTTCGGCCCGATGTTGCGCAGCGGGAAGTAGATGTCCTCGGTGGTCTGGTCGACCAAGCCCGAGTGGCGTTGGGTGAAGGTGCCGCGCACGCTGTCCTGACCGGACAGGCGCACTGGATAACCCTCGTCGAGCAAGGTGCCGAAGGCGAGATGTTCGCCGGTCGCCCAGTCGAGACCTTCGCCCTTTTCGATCGCTTCGCGGCGGTTCTGGATCACGCGCTCGACCGTCTTGTGCAGCTTAACGCTGTCGGGCGCGGTGGTGATCTTGCGGCCGATGTCACGCAGCTTGTCGAGCGGCACGCCCGTCTCGGTGCGGACGTCGGAGCCGTCCGGGCGCTGCAGGCCCGACCACTTGCCATCCAGCCAGTCGGCCTTGTTGGCCTTGTAGTCCTTGCCCGCGTCGAATTCGGCGTCGAGATAGGCGTCCCACTCGGCGATCCAGCCATCGGCCTGGGCCTGGGTGACCACGCCCTCGCCGACCAGGCGGCTCGCGTAGAGGTCGCGCACCGAGGGGTGATCCTTGACCTTCGCGTACATCAAGGGCGACGTCATGGTGGGATCGTCGCCTTCGTTGTGACCGAAGCGGCGATAGCAGAACATGTCGATGACCACGTCCTTGCCGAACATCTGGCGATATTCGGTGGCGACCTTCGCGGCGAACACCACCGCTTCAGGGTCATCGCCATTGGCGTGGAAGATCGGCGCCTCGACCATCAGCGCGACGTCCGACGGATAGGGCGAGGAACGCGAGTTCTTCGGGCTCGTCGTGAAGCCGATCTGGTTGTTGACGATGAAGTGCAAGGTGCCGCCGACGCCGTAGCCCTTGAGTTGCGACAGGGCGAAGCACTCGGCGATGACGCCCTGGCCGGCGAAGGCCGCGTCCCCGTGCAGCAGCAGCGGCATGACATGGCTGCGGCCAGCGGTCGGCGTTTCACGCAAGGTGAACGCCTGCTTGGCGCGGGCCTTGCCCACCACGACCGGGTTGACGATCTCAAGGTGAGAGGGGTTGGCGGTCAGCGACAGGTGGACGTGGTTGCCATCGAACTCGCGGTCCGACGAGGCGCCGAGGTGGTATTTCACATCGCCGGAGCCCTCGATGTCGGACGGCACCGACGAGCCGCCCTGGAACTCGTGGAAGATGATGTGGTGGGGCTTGCCCATCACCGAGGCCAGCATGTTCAGGCGGCCCCGGTGCGGCATGCCGACGATGATGTCGCGAACCCCCAGCGCGCCGCCGCGCTTGATGATCTGCTCCATCGCCGGGATCATGCTCTCCCCGCCGTCCAGGCCGAAGCGCTTGGTGCCGGGGAACCTGCGGTGGGAGAACTTCTCAAAGCCTTCAGCCTCGATCAGCTTCTTCAGGATGGCGATCTTGCCTTCCGGCGAGAAGGTGATGGCCTTGCCTTCGCCCTCGATGCGCTCCTGCAGCCAGGCCTTTTCGCGCGGGTCGGAGATGTGCATGTACTGCACGCCGACGTTGCCGCAGTAGGTGCGCTCCAAGAGGTCGAGGATCTGGCGGACCGTCGCGGTCTCCAGGCCCAGGACGTAGTCCAGGAAGATCGGACGGTCGAAGTCCGAAGCCGCGAAGCCATAGTTCGCCGGATCGAGATCGGAGACATCGCCCTGTGTCGTGGCGATGCCGAGAGGGTCGAGGTTGGCCTTCAAGTGACCGCGCATCCGATAGGCGCGGATCATCATGATGGCGCGGAGGCTGTCGAGGGTGGCGGCGCGGACGTCGGCCTCGGAGGCCGAGGGCCCGGCGCGTTCAGCGACCTTGGCGCCGACCTTGGCCTGCACGGCCGGCCACATGCCGTCCAGAGCCGACAGCCAGTCGGGGCGGGCGGTAGGAACAGCGCGCGGGGTCCAGCTAGGCTTGCCGCCCTGGGCGCTATCGCTCAGCGAGGCGAAGAAGGCTTGCCAGGAGGCGTCGACCGAATTCGGGTCGGCCGACCATTTCGCAAAGAGATCCTCCACGAAGGCCGCATTGGCCCCGTAAAGGAAAGAGGTCTCGGCCAGCACCTCGTTGATCAGCCCTGCGTCGTCCGCCATATCGTCCGTTTCCCGGGGTCCGGTCTCGGCGCCAACATGGTGTCGAGGGCGGACCGCCCTTGCGCTTGTTTTAAGTTCAGGCGCCTTTCAGCACCTCGAGCAGGGTCTCGCCCAGCTTCGCCGGCGACGGCGAGACGCGGATGCCCGCGGCCTCCATCGCAGCGATCTTGTCTTCGGCGCCGCCCTTGCCGCCGGAGATGATCGCACCCGCGTGGCCCATCCGGCGACCCGGAGGCGCGGTGCGACCCGCGATAAAGCCGACCATAGGCTTCTTGATCTTTGAATTTTTAATAAATTCCGCCGCATCTTCTTCAGCCGAACCGCCGATTTCGCCGATCATGATGATCGACTCGGTTTCCGGATCGTTGAGGAACATGTCGAGGATATCGATGAACTCGGTGCCCTTAACCGGGTCGCCGCCGATGCCGACGGCCGTCGTCTGGCCAAGGCCAACCTGCGAGGTCTGGAACACGGCTTCGTAGGTAAGAGTGCCGGAGCGCGAAACAACGCCCACCGAACCCTTACGGAAGATATTGCCCGGCATGATGCCGATCTTGCAGGCTTCCGGCGTCAGGACGCCCGGGCAGTTCGGGCCGATCAGGCGCGACTTGGAGCCCGACAGCGCGCGCTTCACCTTGATCATGTCGGCCACCGGGATGCCCTCGGTGATGGCGATGATCAGGGGGACCTGGGCGTCGATGGCTTCCAGGATCGAGTCCGCGGCGAAGGGCGGCGGGACATAGATCACCGAGGCGTCGGCGCCGGTCTCGCTCACGGCTTCCGCGACGGTGTTGAACACCGGCAGGCCGATGTGGGTCTGGCCGCCCTTACCCGGGGTCACGCCGCCGACCATCTTGGTCCCGTAGGCGATCGCCTGCTCGGAGTGGAAGGTGCCCTGGCTGCCGGTGATGCCCTGGCAGATGACCTTGGTGTCTTTGCCGATGAGGATGGACATTAGGCGAGTTCCCGCACGGCCTTGACGATCTTTTCCGCCCCATCCGACAGGTCGTCGGCGGGAATGACGTTCAGTCCGGAGTCCCGGATGATCTGCTTGCCCAACTCGGCGTTGGTGCCTTCCAGGCGCACCACCAGCGGAACGGTCAGGCCGGTGATCTTCACCGCCTCGATGACGCCGCGGGCCATCACGTCACAGCGGGCGATGCCGCCGAAGATGTTGATGAGGATGCCCTTCACGTTCGGATCGGACGTGATGATCTTGAAGGCCTCGGTCACGCGCTCCTGGGTGGCGGACCCGCCGACGTCCAGGAAGTTCGCGGGCTCGGCGCCGTAGAGCTTGATGATGTCCATGGTCGCCATGGCCAGGCCCGCGCCATTGACCATGCAGCCGATTTCGCCGTCGAGGGCGATGTAGGAGAGATCGTGCTTGGACGCCTCGATCTCCTTGGGGTCTTCTTCGCTCTCGTCGCGGAGCGCGAAGATGTCCTTGTGGCGGAACAGCGCGTTGGAGTCGAAGCTGACCTTGGCGTCCAGCACCCGCAGGTGGTCGTCAGCCGTGACGATCAGGGGGTTGATCTCCAGCATCTCCATGTCCTTCGCAACGAAGGCTTCATAGAGCTGGCCGAGCAGGACGAAGACTTCCTTCGCCAGGCCGCCGGTCAGGCCGAGCGAGGCGGCCAGCGTGCGGCCATGGTGCGGGAAGACGCCGGTGGCCGGGTCGATGGAGAAGCTGTGGATCTTCTCAGGGGTCGAGTGTGCGACCTCTTCGATGTCCATGCCGCCCTCGGTGGAGGCCACGACCGAGACCCAGCTCGTTTCGCGGTCGACCAGCAGCGACAGGTAGAATTCCTTGGCGATCGCCGCGCCTTCTTCGATGTAGAGGCGATTGACCTGCTTGCCGGCGGGACCCGTCTGGTGGGTCACCAGCACCCGGCCGAGCATTTCCGTCGCGCTGGCGCGCACGTCATCGAGCGTCTTCAGGACCCGGACGCCGCCCTTGGCGTCAGGACCCAGGCCTTCAAAGCGGCCCTTGCCGCGGCCGCCAGCGTGGATCTGCGACTTCACGACGAACACCGGCCCGCCCAGTTTCTCGGCGGCTTGCACCGCCTCGTCTACGTTGTAGGCCGCGTACCCACGCGGAACTGCGACGCCGAACTCTGCGAGAATGGCTTTGGCTTGGTGTTCGTGGACGTTCATGAGGGGTCGCAGCGCTTTACGATGCCTCGCCCCGGCTGGCGAGTGGCGGGGATATAGGCGCCGCTACCGGGGCTGTCCACAGCGCACGGGAGCTAAATCCCGACAGAATCAGCATTGCCTTCGCTGCAGCGCAACAGACTTGCCCAAGCTTATCCGAACACCGCTTGCCAGAGCGTGCGACCAGGTATGAAGGCGATCAACAGATTGATCGCAAATCCCCCATAGAACAGTCCCATCATCATTCGCCGGTGCCGCGCGACTGACCGGCGCCGCGCTGCGATGACCGCCAAGGGCAGGATGAGGAAGGTCCAGCCGGTGAACAGATGCAGCAGCGACCATCCGCCGTGGTTGAGCTCGGTGATGAAGATCGACGATCCGGCGACGGCCGCCACCAGCGCCACCCAGGTCCATCCGGCCGCGCGGTGAAACGCCCGCCCCTTGCGCACGACCATCAGCGCTGCGCCCAGCGCCACGGCCGCGAGCGCCGCGTAGAGATGGATCTTGATCACGGGAGAAAGGGCGCCGAGGAGAGCCCAATCCGGCGCGTGGGGCGTGGCGGTCAGCGCCCCCTGGACGATGCGGCCGCCCAAGGGCCCCATGGCGCCGGTAAGGATGACGCCGACGACGACCATGCTGAGCGCGAAGGTCGGCACGAAGCCGACCCGCTTGGTCGGGCTCGATTGCGAAAGCTCTGACATGCTATCTCCCATCTCCTGCGCGGGGGCGTCCTCGCCGTCGCGGTCTAGGAGTTTGGCTTGACGGCGGACGGGGCGATGGACGAGCGGCGATACGCGGGATGACGGATCGGGTTCGTCAATCGCCAGGGCAGGCGGCTCGCGCTTCGCGAAGCGCCGGCTGGTTCGCGCGCTATGTGGCGACGCCCGGCGTGGTGGTCGGCCTGTTCCTGAGCATCATCGGCGCCTACGGCTCCGACCGCATGGCCTTCGGCGTGCGCAGCGCCTACTTCATCGCCATCGCCATGATTGCTTCCGCCATGGGCGCGGGCATCTTCAAATTCCTGCAGCGCCAGGCATGGATCGGCGGCCGCTGGCTGCGCGGCCTCGTCGCCGCTCTGGTGATGACCGCGCCCATGGGCATAGTGGTCTGGCTAGCCCAGCGCCTTGTCGATCCGCCGGGTCCGCCGGTCTCGGCTCTTCCGGCCTTCATGGCCTTCTCGCTGGCGACTTCGCTGTTCTTCTGCCTGGTGGTCGCCGCCCTGCGGGCGATCCCCAAGGCCACAACCCTGCCCGAGACCACCTCGACTCTAACGCGCTTCCTCGACCGCTTGCCGCCCCGTTTGCGCGGCGGCGACATCTGGGCCGTCGAGGCCGAGGACCACTATCTGCGCCTGCACACCTCGCGCGGTCAGGACCTGATCCTGATGCGCCTGGTCGACGCCGTCGCCGAACTGGCCGAGATCGAGGGCGCGCGCGTCCACCGCTCCTGGTGGGTGGCCCGCGACGCCGTCGCCGAGATCCGCCGCCGCGACGGTGGCGCGACCCTGGTCCTGAAAGACGGCTGCGAAGTTCCGGTCAGCCGCCCGAACGCGCGAACGCTGAAGGGGATGGGCTGGTACTAGGCCCTTCGCCGCATCCGCCAGTCCTCGCGGCTCTGGCCCCAAACATCGATCACGAAGTCCAGCGGCGCCGGCAGGTGAGCGCGGCGCAGCAGCACCGACCCCAGTCGTTTGGCCACGGCGACGGAGGGCGTATTCATCGGGTCGATGGTGTGGATCACCTCGTCCCATCCCAGGGTGTCGAAGGCCCAGTCGATCGCCGCCGCCGCGCCCTCGGTCGCATAGCCCTTGCCCCAGGCGTCCGGGCTGAGCCCCCAGCCGACCTCGGTGCCCGGCCAGCCCTCCGGCTGCCACGGCCCCAGCCGGCCGATCCATTGGCCGCTGCCCTTCTCGATCACCGAGAACATCGAAAAGCCCCGCGTCAGCCAACCGCCGGACATGGTCGCCATGTTGCGCCAGGCCATCTCGCGCGTCAGCGGTCCGCCCAGAAAGCGCTGCGCCGCCTCACTGGCGTTCAGCTGCGCCCAGGCCTCGAAGTCGCTGGGTTGGGGCAAGCGCAGGATCAGCCGCTCGGTCTCAATGACAGGTCCGGTCATGGAAATTCTCCGAAACGAAAGACGGCCCGCCAGTCTCCCGGCGGGCCGTCTCTTCAGACGAGCTGAACCGCGGGGCTTAGAGCAGGTCCTTGATGGTCTCGCGCTCGCCGACCAGTTCATAGTTGGTCAAGGCGATCTTCGACTTGGCGAAGTCGTCCATCTCGTAGCTCTCGATCACTTCGAACGAACCAGCGGTCGTGGTCTTCACCGGCATGCCGGCCCAGACGTCGGGGTTGAAGCCGTAACGGCCTTCCGACTTCACGGCGACCGAGTGGATGGCGCCGGGCGTCGACAGATCGCGCACATGGTCGATCAGGGCGTTGGCCGCCGAGGCAGCCGACGACTGGCCGCGGGCGTCGATGATCGCCGCGCCGCGCTTGCCGACGGTCGGCAGGTATTCGTTCTTCAGCCAGGCTTCGTCGCCGATCACCTCGGCGGCGGCCTTGCCGCCGATCTTGGCGTGGGTGAAGTCGGCGAACATCGTCGGGCTGTGGTTACCGTAGATGAAGAGGTCGGAAACCTCGTTGATCGACACGCCGGCCTTCTTGGCCAGTTGGGCGCGGCCGCGGTTTTCGTCCAGCCGCACCATGGCGGTGAAGCGGTCGGCGGTCAGGCGCTTGGCCTGGGCCGCAGCGATCATCACGTTGGTGTTGCAGGGGTTGCCGACCACCGCGATGCGGGCGTCGTCAGCGGCGACCTTGTCGATCGCCTGGCCTTGGCCGATGAAGATCTTGCCGTTGTCCTTCAGGAGGTCGGCGCGCTCCATGCCCGGGCCGCGCGGCTTGGAGCCCACGAGAAGGCACCAGTTGGCGTCCTTGAAGGCGACGTCGGCGTCGCCGGTCAGAACCATGTCCTGAAGCAGCGGGAAGGCGCAGTCCTCCAGCTCCATGGCCACGCCCTTCAGGGCCTTCTGCGGGCCTTCCACCGGGATCTCCAGCAACTGCAGGATGACCGGCTGGTCCTTGCCCAGCATCTCGCCCGAGGCGATGCGGAAAAGGAGGGCGTAGCCGATGTTGCCGGCGGCGCCCGTGACGGCCACGCGAATGGGGGTCTTGCTCATGTGCTCATGCTCCGTATGAGGTTCGACGGCCCCATCTCCCCGAAGCCGTGGTCGGGGGCTGCGTTAGCGCATATGAAGCCCCGCCTGCAATACATGCGGACATACCATGGATCTCCATCCCGCCTTTCCCGCCACTTCCCACGCCCTCGGCGAGCTTCCGCTCTGCCATGCCCGGCTGCAGGCGGACGCCCGCTTCGCCTGGGTCGTACTGATCCCGCGCGTCGCAGAGGCGCGCGAGATCGAGGACCTGTCGCCGCCGGACCGGGCGGCCCTGATGGATGAAATCATGCTGGCCTGCGCCGCGGTCCGCGCCGTCGGCGACGCCCTCGCCCGGCCGGTCGAGAAACTCAACATCGGCCAGCTCGGCAACGTGACCCCGCAACTCCATGTCCACGTCGTCGGCCGTCGCGCCGACGATCCGGCCTGGCCGGGGCCGGTGTGGGGCCATTCGCCGGCGGAGGCGTTCAGGCCATCCGCGCTCGAGGCGGCGCTGGCCGCGGCGCGCAAGGCGCTGAACCCTAGGGCTGGCTGATCCGGCGAAGCGTCGCGGAAACGCGACGCCCGGACTCGTCGATCTCTCCGCTCAAGCTTGTTCCCGAACCCTGGAAAGTCGCGGTCACCCCCTCAAAGCGCAGGACGGTGGACGCGCCGGACCGCTCGATCTGATCTATGAAGCCTGAGGCGTCCGGTTGGCCCGGCCGGCGGGGATCGCGCCAGGCGCCCTCGACCACGCCGCGGCCACGATCGGCAAGCTGCAGCCGGTAGAGCTCCCGCCCAGAGGGGTCGACGACGACCCAGCCGCCGTCCATCGGCCCCTGGAATCCTTGCGCCGAGGCGAAAGAGGCGCGCAGTCGAGAGGTGTAGGCAAGATCGCGGACCGTCGGCGGGCCATCAGGGCTTTTTCCAGTCTCATCAAGCCGCGTCGGCGCACCCGACGTCGAGGGCCCGTAGGGCGCAGGCCGATAGGGCGCGACCTGGGAGTAGGGGATCGGCGCCGCGGGCAATGCGGCTTCAGGATGCGGCTCGATCCGGGCGGGCTGCGACGCCAGGTCCGGCTCTTCCATCTCAGGCGTCATCCGGCCCAGGATGTCGCCAATCGGATCGCTGCCCGGGGCTGGACTTTGTGCGCTGGCCGGCGCCAGCAGCGCCGCCCAGGCCAAGCCCCCGACCACGATCCCCCAAACCTTCATCGCTTAGCCGTCCTTCGCCGAAATCGCCTCGCTCAAGGCCACAACCCGCAGGGCCGCGTCGCGATGCAGCCGCTCCACCATCCGACCATCGACCTTGAGCACGCCCTTGCCGGCATTCTCGGGCGAATCGAAGGCCTTGACCACCGTCCGAGCCCAGATGATCTCGGCCTCATCAGGCGAAAAGGCGGCGTTGGCGGCGGCGATCTGAGTGGGATGGATCACCGTCTTGCCGTCAAAACCTAGGTCGCGGCCCTGGCTGCATTCCGAAGCCAGACCGCCCGGGTCAGCGATGTCGTTGAACACCGCGTCGAGGATCGCCAGGCCATTTGCGCGGGCGGCGATCACCGCCAGCGTCAGGACCGGCGCCAAGGCTGTGCGCCCGGCGCGCGCACCCATCTCTGCGGCCAGATCGTTGACGCCCAAGACCCAGGCCGTGACGCCGTGCTGTGCGCTGGCGCGGCCCAGAGCGTCGAGGGCCAGGACGCCCGCGCATGTCTCGATCATCAGCCAGAGGGGGGCTCCAGCCGCGGCGTAGGCGGCGACGTCGGCGGCGCTGCGGATCTTCGGCGCCAGAACCGCGGCGGGACCGGCGTGAGCGATTGCGGCGAGATCCGCAGACCCCCATTCGGTGTCTAGCCCATTGACACGAACGACGAGTTCTCGGTCGCCAAAGCCGCCGTCGCCGATTGCGCGGACCGCCGCCGCCCGGGCCTCGTCCTTGGCGTCGGGCCCGACCGCGTCCTCTAGGTCAAGGATCACGACATCACAGGGCAGGCTGCGAGCCTTTTCGACGGCGCGAGCGTTCGACGCGGGCGCGTACAGCACGCTGCGACGCGGGCGGATTTTTGCGGCGCTCGGCAATGGTGTTCCTTCCAGCATCGGCTAGGTTTGTCCCATGAGCACACGCCCAGACACCACCCGGCAAGAACCCGGCGCCAAGAATGTCCTGGGCACGGACCTCGTCCCCTGCGGCGTCGATCCCATCACGGGCTTCTACCGCAACGGCTGCTGCGAAACCGGCCCGGACGACACGGGCTTGCATACCGTCTGCGCCGTCATGACCTCGGAGTTCCTGGAATTCTCCAAGGCCGCGGGCAACGACCTGTCGACACCCATGCCTGACCATGGCTTCGATGGCCTGAAGCCCGGTGATCGCTGGTGCCTGTGCGCGCCGCGCTGGAAGGAGGCGCTCGACGCCGGCGCTGCGCCGAAGCTGGTGCTGGAGGCGACCCACGAAGAAACCCTGGCGATCGTCACCTTGGGCGTGCTCAAGGACTACGAGGTCAAGACCTAGAGCGGATATTCCGCCTCGAGGGCGTAGCTGGAGCCATCACGGCCCAGGTGGCTGGAGTAGAGGCCGAACCGGTCGACGCGGATCGGCGGCGATTTCAGCAGATTGTTGGCGACGATCCAGGCCGCCACGTCGGCGGGTTCAGCGCGGCGCACATAGGCCAGCGTCACATGGGGCCGATAGGTTCGCGGATCCGCCGGCAGGCCGGCGCGGCGCGCGGCGCCTTCGCAGGCCCTGGCCAGGCGGCGAAGCATTGGGTTCTCAGCGACTCCGGCCCATACAGCATCCACCTCATCGCCTTCGCCGAAACAGCCTGCGCCCTCGAGGATGATCTCGAAAGGCTGGGCGGCGATCACCGCCAACTCGGCGTCCAGGTCGCGCGCGACGTCTTCGCGGATCTCGCCGATGAAGCGCAGCGTGATGTGCAGCGCCTCCAGCGGGCGCCAGCGAGCGCCCTTCAAGCCTGTCTGGCGGGTCAGCAGGGCGGCGCCGGCGTCAGGTGGGATCGCAAGGGCGGCGAACAGGCGGATCATGTCGTCATCCAGGCACGTCTGTGACAGCGCGTTGCTGGAAAACCCTCTCTCGCGAAGGGGCTTGCGCAGCGGCGGCATGGTCACGATATTTGGGGCTGCGTCCAATGGGTGACGCATCGAATTTAAGGGTTTTGCTCTCATGAGCGACTTCAACCGCGGCTACGCGCGCACGATCCCGGCGGATCGCGCCGACATGTCGGTGGACGCGGGCCTTCGCAGCTTCATGCTCGGCGTCTACAACAAGGTGGCGCTGGGTCTCGTGGTCTCGGCCGCTCTGGCCTGGCTGACCGGCCAGTTCGCACCCGTGCAGGAACTTCTGTTCCGCATCACCCCTGATGGCCGCCTCGCTGGCTACACCATCCTCGGGATGGTCGTGGCCTTCGCGCCGCTCGCCGTCGTCGTTTTCGGCATGTTCGGCTTGAAGAACGCCACGCCGCGGACCTCGGGCGTCTATTATTGGACGATCGTCGCCCTGATCGGCGCATCGCTCGGCGTCCTGACGCTCGTCTACACCGGCGCTTCGATCGCCTCGACTTTCCTGATCACAGCCGCCGCCTTCGGCGCGCTCAGCCTGTTCGGCTACACGACCAAGAAGGATCTGACCGGCTTCGGCAGCTTCCTGATGATCGGCCTGGTCGGCCTGATGCTGGCTTCGGTGGTCAACATCTTCCTGCACTCGGGCCCGATGCAGTTCATCATCAGCGTCGTCGGCGTCCTGGTCTTCGCCGGCCTCATCGCCTACGACACCCAGCGCCTGAAGATGACCTACTATGAACTGGGCGGCGACCAGGCGGCCATGGGCGTCGCCACCAACTTCGGCGCCCTCAGCCTCTACCTGGACTTCATCAACCTGTTCCAGATGCTGCTGCGCCTGTTCGGCGACCGCCGCTAAGTCCGGATCTGGTCCGAAACAAGCGAGGCCCTGGCGGGCGACCGCCTGGGCCTTTTTTGTTGCGCCGCGTCGTTAGTCCACCACCGTAAAGCGGCCCTTCTCGAAGAAGCGCAGAACCTGCTCCAGTTCGTGGCCGCGGCGCAGAACCATCTCGCCCTCGCCGATCACCGCCCAGGCGCCCTGCTTACGCGCCAGCGCCGGGCGCTTCTCGATCCGGTAGAGCGGCCGCTCGGACGCCCGGCGAAACACCGAGAAGACCGCGGCGTCGCTGAGGCCGTCCATAGCGTAGTCGCGCCACTCACCGGCCGCGACCATGCGGCCGTAAAGGCGAAGCAGGCGGTCGAGTTCGCGCCGCTCAAAGAAGACCTGTCGCCCTTTCGGCGAGGCGTCCATCGTCATGGTCCGCAAGACTAAACCGGTTTCCCAGAGCGCAGCTAGGCTCTCACTCAGGAAATACAGCGCCGTGAAAAGACCTTATTCCGGCCCAGCGCCCGCCCGATGACGCCTCGATATTGCAATGGTCGGTTGGTCAGAAACCTCTGGTCCCGGATCCTGAACAGCCCCCCCAGCCCCCCTGGATCGGCGGACTGGCCAGCCGACGCACCAACCAGAGCCCCTCGAACCCGCGCGGTCCCTCTCCAGCCGTGCGGGTTTTCGATTCTAGGGCCGCATCCCCGTCGATGCCCATCCCAATCGAGTCTTCCAACGATGCCTAGGACTTCGGTTCGCCGACGCCGATGATCCGGCCGCCCTTGGCGCTCTGGACGATGACCGCGGTCCTCAAGCCCGCGTCCGTCGCCGGTGGCAGGCGGTAGGCGGTAGGCCGGCCACGCCAGGCGCCCAGGCGTTTAAGCTCATGAACCACATTGCGGTGGGTGATGGTCTGGCCGCGGTTGTCGCCGCTGCGGACCTCGACTTCAGCCTCCCGCGGATCATAGCGCACCATCCAGACCTCGCCAGACAACCGGCTGCGGGCCGAGCCCACGTCCACGCGGCGCTCGTTGATAAAGCGGATGTCCGGCGGATCGGACGGACTGCGCGCCGCGGCGCGGACCAGCTGCTCGACGGCATCGGTCTTCACGCCGCCAGCCTGCCTGCGGCCGTTCACCACGACCTGGGGCGTATAGGGCTCGCGAAGAGCGAAGCTGGCCACATAGGCCTTCTGCCGCTCGGCGAACTCTGGCTTGGCGAAGGTGTCGCTCCAGCCGAGGTAGTCCCAGTAGTCGACGGGGAAGGTCAGGGCGAGCACGCCCGGCTGGTCGGCCAGCTTGCCGACGAAGGCGTTGGCCTCGCCACAGGAGGCGCAGCCCTGGGCTGTGAACAGCTCCACGACCACCGGCGGCCGGGCGGCCGCCAGGGTTGGGGTGAAGAGCAACAATGACAGGAGGAGCGCGGCCGTTCGCATCGCCGCGCACTTAATCCGAGAAGCGTGAACTTGGGGCTTCAACACGACGTGAGGATCGGCGGCGGGCTTCGCCTTGGCAAGCCCGCCGCCGCACCTTCAATCATTCAGCCGCGATGGCCGCGCCTTCGGCGGCGAGGTTGCGCAGCACGTAGTTCAGCACGCCGCCGTTCTTGAAGTACTCAAGCTCGGTCGGGGTATCGATGCGGCAACGCACCGGGAAGCGGGCGATGCGGCCGTCCGACGGGCGGTACATCTCGACGATCAGCTGCTTGCGCGGCGAGACCTCGGTCAGACCGCGGATCGTGACGATTTCTTCGCCCGTAAGGCCCAGCTTGTGCCAGCCGTCCTGCAGGAACTGCAGCGGCAGCACACCCATCCCGACCAGATTCGAACGGTGGATACGCTCGAAGCTTTCGGCGATCACCGCGCGCACGCCCAAAAGCTTGGTGCCTTTGGCCGCCCAGTCGCGCGAGGAGCCCGTGCCGTATTCCTTGCCGGCGAAGACCACCAGCGGACGGCCTTCGGTCTGATAGCGCATGGCCGCATCGTAGATCGACATGGTGTCGCCCGAAGGGAAGTGCTTGGTCACGCCGCCTTCGATGTCCGGGGTGATCCGGTTGCGGATCCGGATGTTGGCGAAGGTGCCGCGCATCATCACTTCGTGATTGCCGCGACGCGCGCCGTAGCCGTTGAACTCAGACACCGGCACCTGGCGGTCGAGCAGATAGACGCCCGCCGGCGATGTCGCCTTGATTGAACCGGCCGGGGAGATGTGGTCGGTCGTGATCGAGTCGCCGAACACGCCCAGAACACGGGCCTCGACGATGTCGGTCACCGGCGCCGGCTCCATGCCCATGCCTTCGAAGTAGGGCGGATTCTTCACATAGGTGGAGCCGGCCGACCATTCATAGGTCTGCCCGCCCTTCACCTTGATACCCTGCCAATTCTTGTCACCCTTGAAGACGTCGGCATAGCGGGTGGCGAACATCTTGTTCGTCACGTGTTTGCGCTGAAGCGCGCTGACTTCGGCCGCCGTCGGCCAGATGTCCTTCAGATAGACCGGCTGGCCGTTCTTGCCCTCACCCAGCGGCTCATTAGCCAGGTCGATGGTCATGGTGCCAGCCAGCGCATAGGCCACCACCAGCGGCGGCGAGGCCAGGTAGTTGGCGCGCACGTCCGGGTTCACGCGGCCTTCGAAATTGCGGTTGCCCGACAGCACCGAGACGGCGACCAGGTCGTTCTTCTGGATCGCTTCGGACACCGGTTCCGGCAGCGGGCCGGAGTTGCCGATGCAGGTGGTGCAGCCGTAGCCCACCAGATTGAAGCCCAGCGCGTCCAGGCTCTTGGTCAGGCCGGCGGCCTTCAGATAATCGGTTACAACCTGCGAGCCGGGGGCCAGCGAGGTCTTCACCCAGGGCTTCACCTGCAGACCGAGCTCGACCGCCTTTTTGGCCACCAGGCCCGCGGCGATCAGCACGCCGGGATTGGAGGTGTTGGTGCACGACGTGATCGAGGCGATGACGACATCGCCATTGCCCAGGTCGTAGTTCTCACCCTCGACCTTGTAGCGCTGAGCCAGGCCTTCCGGCTTGCCGAAGGTCTCACCGGCGAGGTGGCCCTTGAAGTCGGAGCCGGCTTCGGTCAGCAGCACGCGATCCTGCGGACGCTTCGGACCGGCCAGCGACGGGACGACAGCGGCCATGTCCAGCTCGAGGCTGTCGGTGAACACCGGTTCCGGATCGGTCGGCTCGCGCCACATCCCCTGCGCCTTGGCGTAGGCTTCGACGAGGGCGACGCGCTCTGGCGCGCGGTTGGTGGCGGCCAGGTAGTCGATGGTGGCTTGCGTCACGGGGAAGAAGCCGCAGGTAGCGCCGTATTCTGGAGCCATGTTGGCGATCGTCGCCTGGTCTTCCAGGGTCATGTGGGCCAGGCCTGGGCCGTAGAACTCAACGAACTTGCCGACCACGCCCTTCTTGCGAAGCATCTGGGTGACCGTCAGCACCAGATCGGTGGCCGTCGTGCCTTCCGGCAGCTGGCCGTCCAGGCGGAAGCCGATGACTTCCGGGATCAGCATCGGGATCGGCTGACCCAGCATGGCCGCTTCCGCCTCGATGCCGCCCACGCCCCAGCCCAGAACGGCCAGGCCGTTGATCATGGTGGTGTGGCTGTCGGTGCCGACGACGGTGTCGGGGTAGGCGATTTCCGGACCTTCATCCGAATTCGTCCAGACGGTTTGCGCGAGGTACTCAAGGTTGACTTGGTGACAAATTCCGGTGCCGGGCGGCACGACGCGGAAGTTGTTGAAAGCAGACGAGCCCCAGCGAAGGAAGTTGTAGCGCTCGATGTTGCGCTCATACTCGCGCTCGACGTTTTGACCGAAGGCCTTGGCGGTGCCGAAGTAGTCGATCATCACCGAGTGGTCGATCACAAGGTCGACCGGGGTCAGCGGGTTGATCTTCTCGGGGTTCGCGCCCAGGGCCGTCATGGCGTCGCGCATGGCCGCCAGGTCGACGACGGCCGGCACGCCAGTGAAGTCCTGCATCAGCACGCGGGCCGGGCGGAAGCTGATTTCGTGCTCGACCGAGCCTCGGTTCTCGACCCAGGCGGCGACCGCCTTGAGGTCGTCGCCGCTGACCGAGTTGTTGTCTTCAAAGCGCAGGAGGTTCTCGAGAAGCACCTTCATCGAGATCGGCAGACGCGAAACACCGGAAAGTCCGGCTTCCTCCGCCGCCGGGAGGCTGTAGTAGACGTAGGTCTTATCGCCCACCACCAATTCGCGGCGAGTGTTCAGGCTGTCGATAGACGCCATTTGGGAGATCCTCTCTCTGTTCCCGGTCGCTCAAACATCGCTCCGGAAGTCGCGCGCTTATGGACTCGGACACACAGCGTCCGACCCTGCGCGGCGTGCCTCCCCGAAGACGGCGCCGACGGCCGCGGGCTTCATAGGACGAAGAACCCCCCACGTCCATGCACAGGCTTGCGTGGGCTTCCGCGGGCGCGCCCGCGCATGATCGAGATCCTGACCCTCAGCGAGGTCGCCCTGTCGCGGGGCGGCCGGCGCCTTTTTTCCGGGTTGTCGCTCACATTAGCCGCTGGTGAGGCCTGCGCGCTGACCGGGCCGAACGGCTCGGGCAAGACCAGCCTGCTTCGCGCTGTGGCCGGGCTTATTCCCCTGCACGGCGGCGAAATCGCCTTCGGCGGCGCCGATCCTGCTGAGGTCCGCGGCCGGGCTCTGCATTTCCTAGGCCATCTCGACGGGCTGAAACCCGCCCGCACCGTGGTCGAGGAGCTGGAGTTCTGGGTGCGTTGGGCCGGCGGCGCGCAAGCGGGCCTCGACGCCGCCATAGCAGCCCTGGAGCTGACACGGCTTCTGCCCCTGGAGATCCGCCGCCTGTCGGCCGGGCAACGTCGTCGCGTCGCGCTCGCACGTCTGATCGCCACGCCGCGGCCGCTGTGGCTGATGGATGAGCCTCTGAGCCCGCTCGACGCCGCCTGGCGCGCGCGACTCGGCCACATCATGGCTCAGCACCTTGCGGCTGGCGGCCTGATCCTGGCGGCGGTCCACGACGCCTTGCCGATCCGCGCGATCAGCCTGGAGATCGCGCCGTGACCGCGCTGGCGGCCCTCCTGCGCCGCGAGATCGCGCTGGCCTGGGGCCACGGCGGCGGGGCCCTGGTGGGGGTCGGCTTCTACCTCGGCGTCGCCGTCCTCCTGCCCCTGGCGATCGGCTCGGAACACCAGCGACTGGCCGCCGTCGCCGCGGGCGCGGCCTGGGTGGCCCTGGCGCTCGCGGCCCTGCTCTCCCTCGACCGTCTGTTCGAGCGCGACTTCGAAGACGGCGCCCTGGACCTGATTCTCCTGTCCGACACCCCGCTCGAGTTGGTCTGCGCGGTCAAATGCCTGGGCCAGTGGATCGCCACCGCCGCTCCGCTCGCCCTGGTCGCCCCGCTGGCCGCCATCGCCCTCGGCGCGGCGCCGTCGCTCAGCCCCTTGATCTTCGCCTGCGCCCTGGCCGGCGGGCTCGCCTTCGTCTTCCTGGGGGGCGTCGGCGCGGCGCTCAGCCTGGGCGCGCGCCGCGGCGGACTGCTGACCGCCGTGATCGTCCTGCCCCTCTTCACCCCGCCGGTGATCTTCGGCGGCGCCGCCCTTGACAGCTTCGCAGGCGGCCTGCCCTGGACCGCCGGCCTGGTCCTCCTCCTCGCCTACGCCGCCGCGGCCGTGGCGCTCGGCCCCCTCGCCATGGCGGCGGCCTGCCGCAACGCGGTGAGCTGAATGACACCGGCCATCACCGCCGGGATGAGCCGTTGAAATATTCTCGCGGCCAATGTTTCGCCCGCGACACCCGCCCGACGTAACGCCGACACGCGGGGATGTTCTAAGCTTCGCCGGGGACGTGAAGACAAGGAGCTCGTCGATGACGAAAATACATCTGCTGGCGGCCGCGGCCGTCCTGACCACCCTGACTCTTGGCGCGGCCGTACAGGCCCAGCCCGCGCCGCCGCCCGCGCCGATGCGCGCCGAACGCCCGGTCACCAGCCCAGCTGAACGCCTGCGGACCCTGCTGCAGCTGCGGCCGCAACAGGAAGGCGCCCTGCAGACCTACGTGGCGGCCGTGAAGCCCGATCGCGAGAAAATGCGCGCCAAGATGGCCGAGCGTCGCGCCGAGCCGCGCCCAACCAGCACGCCCGACCGGATCGCCAGGCGCCAGCAGATGTTGAGCGAACGCCAGGCGCAGATGGCCAGCCACGACAGGGCGACTCTCGCATTCTACGGTCAGCTGGACGCCAAGCAGAAGGCGGTGTTTGACACCCTCGGCCAACGACACGGCCGCAAGTTCGCCGTGCGAGACGGCCGCGACGGCCATGGCTTCGGCCCGCAAGGCCCGCACCGCCGCGGTCCGCGCGGCCCGATGGGCGCCCCCCCGGAAGGTCCGATGGCCCCGCCGCCCGCCGGCTGATGCCGACCCCCGTGGGCGAGCGCCCCGCTTGCCCACGGCCTCCGCTTGAGGCTAGTGCGCGTAATGCTTCCCGCGCCGGCGTTCCTGTCCAATCCAGAACGGTTCATGGCCTTTTCCCGCTGGGCCTCGCCGATGTTCGGCGCGATCGCGGCGGCCTTGGCGCTTGCCGGCCTGTGGCTCGGGTTCACCGCCCCTGAAGACTATCAGCAGGGCGACACGGTGCGGATCATGTTCATCCATGTGCCCGCCGCCTGGTTGGCGCTGTTCGCCTATTCTTGCCTGGGCGTCGCCAGCTTCCTGGCCCTGGTCTTCCGCCACGCCCTGGCGGACGCCGCCGCGCGCGCCGCCGCGCCCCTGGGCGCCGGCTTTACCCTTCTGGCCCTGATCACCGGCTCGCTTTGGGGCCGGCCGATGTGGGGCACCTGGTGGGAGTGGGACGCGCGGATGACGTCGGTCCTGGTCCTACTCCTTTTCTACATCGCCTATATCGCCCTACGCGCCGCCATGGACGACGAGGCCAAGGGCGCGCGGGCCGGCGCGATCCTCGCCCTGGTCGGCCTGATCAACCTGCCCGTCGTCCACTGGTCTGTGACCTGGTGGAACAGCCTGCATCAAGGCTCCTCTGTGTTCCGCGCTGACGGGCCCTCCATGCCCGCGGTCTTTCTGGCGCCCCTGCTGCTGATGGGCCTGGCCTATACGTCGGCTTTCGGATCGCTATGGCTGGTGCGAATCCGCGGCGAGGTCTGGCGTCAGCGGGCCGCCGCCCTCTACCAACGCCTCGCCCAGGACTAGGCCCATGCTTGATCTCGACGCCGGCAAATACGCGGCCTTCGTCTGGCCGGCCTTCGCCATCACCGCCCTCGTCTTCGTCGTGATGATCGCAGCCTGTTTGAACCACGCCCGCCGCTGGCGCGCCCGCGCCGAAGCCTTAGAGCGCGACGGCCGATGAGCCGTTGGCTAGCGCTCGCGCCCCTGCTTGTATTGCTCGCGCTGGGCGGCCTGTTCGGGCTCTATGCGCTGAACCGCAACCCGCAGGTCCAGCCCCAGGCCTTGGTCGGCAAGGCCGCGCCGGCGTTCTCCCTGTCCTCGCTGGACGACGGCGCTCCGACCCCGATCGTCGAGACTCCCGGCAAGGGCCCTGTCCTCGTCAACTTCTTCGCCTCCTGGTGCGCGCCCTGCGAGATCGAGCATCCGGTGCTGATGAGCCTGAAGCGTCGCGGCGTGGCGATCACCGGCGTCGCCTACAAGGACGCGCCGGCCAACACCCAGGCGTTCTTGGCCCGGCTGGGGGATCCCTTCGCCCGGCGGCTGATCGACCGCGACGGCGCCGCGGGCATTGACTTCGGCGTCACCGGCGTACCCGAAACCTACCTCATCGGCGCCGACGGGATCGTCATCGCCAAGCATACCGGTCCGCTCAGCGCGGCGGCGGCGCAGTCGCTTTTGAGCAGGACCGCGGCTGATTGACCACAGTTTCGGTGGAACAGCCGGGGCTCCGGCGAGTTTGCCGCCTATGAGCTTAGGACGAGACAGAGAGCAAAGGCTGCGTGACGAGGCGCAAGCGCTTTGGCGCGCCCTGCGCGACGGGGAGCCGCCGGTCGACGCCAGCGCTGATGACCTGTTGTCCACGCTGCTCAGCCAGATCCCGGCCGCGCCAAGCTACGACCGCCTGCGTTCGCCCTACCTGCGCCACTCCCAGATCGCCCGTCCTGTAGGCGATTAGGCTGAACGGGCAGGTCTAAGCCGCCCGCGCCTCCGCCAGCTTCAGCTTCTTTTTGCTGTCCTTGGTCTTACGGCCCTTGGCCTTGGATTGAGGCTCTTCGATCAGGTCGCGCAACACCTTCAGCAGGGTGTCCTTACGGCCGCCGCCGGCGATGCGCTTCAACAGGCGCGCATCCGCCGCCGCCACCTTGGGCGCGGCGTCCAGCAGGGCGGCCCGGCCGGCGTCGGTGATGCGGATGGTGTTGGCGCGCCCGTCGAGCACCGAGCGTTCACGCGCCAGAAAACCCTTGGAGATCATCCGCGCGGCCATGTCCGCCAGGGTAGAGCGGTCAATGCCGGTGGCCCGAACCAGATCGGCCTGAGTCGCGCCTTCCTGCGCCGCGGCGGCGCTGAGCACGGCGAACTGGCGCTGGGTGATGGCCTCGGCGCCTAGTTCCTGGCCGTAGATGTCCAGGGCGACCTGTAGGGCGCGGTGCAGAAGGTGACTGGGAGAGCGGTCTAGCGCCGGCAACCCCGCGCCCCTCGACTTGTCCTTAGCCATGCGTCCGCGCCCCCTGCTAGCAAGCGCCGCGCAGGGTAGCTGACTTGTACGTCTGATTTACGACGGACCCGGAGGGTCTCTCTACTCCGTGGGCGGCGGCGGCGGCTTGTCGGTCTTGAGGTGCTTCATCAAGAGCGGCGTGTGCGCCAGCGAGAAGGCGAAGGTCAGGATCATCAAGCCCGGAAAGCGGAAAAGCACCCAGGTCGCATCGGCCTGCGTGCGCCAGACGATCTCGTTGAGCGCCGCCAGGAATAGGAAGAAAAGGGCGTAATTGACGGTCAACCGCTTCCACGTCGCCTCTGGCAGATCGAAGGCGTCCGACAGGATCAGCTTCAAGGGATTCTTCTTAAGCACGAGGCCGCCCAACAGCAGGATCGCAAAGAGGGTGTTCATCACTGTCGGCTTGATCTTGAGAAGCCGCGTATCGTGAAACACCAACGCCAGGCCGCCGAAGACCAAGGCCGCGCCGCCGGCGATCAAAGGCACAGGGGCCAAGCGTCGCTCCACCGCAACCCCGATCACCAGAGCGACGGCAGAGGCCGCCACCAGCGCCCACGTCGCTGTGGTCATATCCCGCCCAGAGACGAAGAACGCGATCAGGAAGGCGACGAGCGCCGAATAGTCCACAAACCAGCGGATCCAGGAGGCGGAGGTCCTGGCGGTCGTCTTGGCCGGGGTCTCCGTCATCGGATCGGCTCCGCTAAGCCCACCAGGGAGCGGGCGAAGGCGTGGGGGTCAAAGGGCTGCAAGTCATCAATGCCTTCACCGACGCCGATCAGCTTGATCGGGCTGTCCGAGGCCTGGGCCACGGGCACCAGGACGCCGCCGCGGGCGGTGCCGTCCAACTTGGTCATCACAATCCCGGAGACGCCGATCTGGTTGCCGAAGATGTTCTCCTGCGCCAGCGCATTACGACCCACAGTGGCGTCGAGCACCAGGAGGGTCTCGTGCGGCGCGTCGGGGTCCAGCTTCTTGACGACGCGGATCACCTTGTGGAGTTCGTCCATCAGCCCCTGCTTGTTTTGCAGCCGGCCCGCTGTGTCGACAAGGACGACATCATAGGCCTGCGCCTTGGCCCGTTCGAGGGCTTCATACACGAGGCCGGCGGCGTCGGATCCTGTCGGTCGGGAGATGAAATCAGCCCCGGCCCGGTCGGCCCAGACCTTCAGCTGCTCGACCGCGGCGGCGCGGAACGTGTCGCCGGCGACGATCAGCACCTTGGCGCCACGTCCCCGCAGATCACTGGCGATCTTGCCGAGCGTCGTCGTCTTTCCAGACCCGTTCACACCGATGAACAGCACCACGTAGGGCCTGGGCCCCGAGAGCGGGTCGAAGTCGCCCTGCCGGCTTGAGAGCTCGTCACCGATCGCCTGGGCCAGCGCTTCCTTGATCTCGGTCGCATCGATCTGCTTGCCGAACCGGCCTTGGGCGAAGCGCTCGGTGATCCGGGCGGCTGAGTGCGGACCGAGGTCGGCCTCGATCAGCATTTCCTCCAACTCGTCCAGCTTGGCCTGGTCGAGGGGCGCCTTCGCGGAAAAGGCGTCCGCCAGCTGCTCGGTCATCGCCTTGGAGCTGCGGGTCAGGCCGTCGCTGAGACGCTGGAACCAGCCGCGTTTGGGTTCGGTCATGGCCGGGTTCTAGCGACTTGCGATCCGCCGCGCGAGCCCGCAAACCTTCCCGATGGACGCGCTGACCGCCACCCTCACTGTGCTCGACTACGGCGCCGTTGCTGTCTTTGGCGCGACTGGCGCGATCGCCGCAGCCCGGCGGCAGCATGACATCATCACCTTCGGCTTCTTCGCCGCCGTCACCGGCGTGGGCGGCGGCACGCTGCGCGACCTTCTTCTGGATACGGACGTCTTCTGGGTGGCCAAGCCCAGCTATTTGGTCGCCTGTCTGGCCGCAGCCGCCGCCGTCTGGGTGTTCGGCGTAGGCGCCACGCGGTTTCGGCTGCTGCTCTGGCTCGACGCCCTCGGGATGGCCGCCTACGCCCTGGTCGGCGCTGCAAAGGCCCAAGCGCTGGGCGCCCCGCCGTTCAGTTGTGTGGTCATGGGGGTGCTCACCGCGACGTTCGGCGGCGTCATCCGTGACGTGCTGGCCGAAGAGCCCTCGGTGCTGCTGCGGCGCGAACTCGCCGTGACCCCTGTGCTCCTGGGCGCCTCAACCTTCGTGGGTCTAACCGAGCTCGGCGCGCCCCTCGGCCTTGCGGCCATGGTCGGCTTCGTCTCCGCTTTCGGCGTCCGGGCCGGCGCAATCTTGCAGGGTTGGTCGCTGCCGGGCTTCCGGGGGCGGACGCCCTCCCCGCATTAGGCGGTGGCCAGCGCCCGACGTCCGTCGTGGCCAGCGATGGTCAGGGCGGCCATGGCGCCGGGCTCCGTCGCGCATGAGAAGGCGATCTCGGTGAAATCCGCCGCCCGGGCGACGCCTTCGCGCTCGACCAGCACCTCCAGCGTCCGGCCGACCTGGCCATCCAGATGACGCGCCAGCGCGGCGTCGCCCGCCGCCCGCAAGCGCGCAGCGCGGGCCTTGACCACCGCCCGCGACACTTGCGGCATCTTCGCCGCCGGCGTTCCCGGTCGCGGACTGAAGGGGAAGACGTGCAGGAACGCCAGACCCGCTTCTTCGACCAGCGCCAGAGTGTTCTCGAACATCTCGTCGGTCTCGGTCGGGAAGCCGGCGATCAGGTCGGCGCCGAAAGCCGTGTCCGGTCGCACCGCGCGCACATCGGCCACCAGCCTGAGCGCATCGGCGCGACTGTGGCGGCGCTTCATCCGCTTCAGGATCATGTCGTCGCCCGCCTGCAGCGACAGGTGCAGATAAGGGGCGAGCCGCGGCTCCTCCGCCAGGCACCGCATCAGGTCGGGGTCGATCTCGGCCGCGTCGATCGACGATAGACGCAGCCGCGGCAGGTCGGGGACGAGCTTGAGGATGCGCGCCACCAGCTGCCCCAGCGTCGGCTGGCCCGGCAGGTCCTGACCCCAGCTGGTGATGTCGACGCCGGTCAGCACCACCTCCAGATAGCCCTGGGCCGTCAGCTTGCGGATCTGTTCGACCACCTCGCCCGCCGCCGCCGATCGCGAATTTCCGCGGCCAAAGGGGATGACGCAGAAGGTGCAGCGGTGGTCGCATCCGTTCTGCACCTCCACATAGGCCCGGGCGCGATCCTTCAGCCCGTCGATCAGGTGGCCGGCGGTCTCGCGCACGCTCATGATGTCGTTGACCCGCACCCGCGTAACCGGCGCGTGCGTGTCGATGCGGTAGGCGCCGGCCCCGGTCTTCTCGGCGTTGCCCAGCACCAGGTCGACCTCGGCCATGCCGGCGAAGGCGGCGCTGTCGATCTGCGCGGCGCAGCCGGTGACGATGACCTTTGCGTTGGGCCGCTCGCGCCGCGCCTTGCGGATCGCCTGGCGCGCCTGGCGCACGGCCTCGCCGGTCACCGCGCAGGTGTTAAAGACGACGGCGTCCTCCAGACCATCCTCTGCGGCGCGCTGGCGGATGACCTCGCTTTCATAGGCGTTCAGTCGGCAGCCGAAGGTGACGATCTCTACGGTCACGGAAGCTCGCCGGCGAAATCGACGGCGGCAGGACCGGTCATGATGACGTGGCCGTCGTCGCGCCAGTCGATGAACAGCTCCCCGCCGTCAAGCACGACTGTCGCCTCGCGATCGGTCAAACCGCGGCGGGCCGCGGCGACCAGGGCCGCGCAGGCGCCCGTGCCGCAGGCCCTGGTCAGGCCAGCGCCACGCTCCCAGACGCGCAGACGGATGCGGTCGCGATCCAGGATCTCAGCGAAGCCGACGTTCACGTGCTCAGGAAACAGAGGATGGCGCTCGACCATCGGACCGGCGGCGCGGATCGGCGCGGCGTCGATGTCCGGCACGAAGAACACCACATGCGGATTTCCCATGGAGACACAGCCCGGCGGCGCCATCAATACGGCGTGCTCGAACAGGACGACGCCCAGCGCCTCAGTGTCCTGCTCGGAGGCTAGCGGAATCTGTTCCCAACCGAGGCCCGGCTCCCCCATATCGACGCTGACCAAGCGCTCGCCCGCGCGTGCCGCGATCAGCCGGCCGGCCTTGGTGTCGATGACGACCTCATCGCTCCCCGCCTGCTGCATGAGGATCCAGCCCGCGCAGCGTGTGCCATTGCCGCAGGCCGAGACTTCCTCTCCATCGGCGTTCCAGAACCGGACAAAGGCCTGCGCGCCGTCGGCGCTGGGCGGATCGATGGCGATGACTTGATCGCAACCAATCCCGCCGTCACGCACGGCAATGGCGCGGATCTCTTCCGGCGTCGGCGCGAAGGGCGCGGACTTCGTCTCGACCACGACAAAATCGTTGCCGAGGCCGTTCATCTTCAGGAAGGGGCGGGTCATGGCCGCGCTATATAGGCGCAAAGCCCCCGCAACGCACGCCTACGCCGTCTCCACCGTCAGATGGACGATCTCGTGGACCGTGGCGACGCGGTGGCGCACGACCGCGTGGCTCGCGCCGGTGACGCTGACGATGGCGGCGTGGGCCGTAGGGCCGACGCGCCAGACATGCAGGTCGGTGATCAGGGCGTCGCCCGGACCCTCAACCTCCTGGCGGATCTCGGCCTCCAGCTTCGCATCGCAGGCGTCGAGCAGCACGGCCGAGGTGTCACGGATCAGGGTCCAGGCCCAGCTGAGGATCACCGCGGCGCCGACGAGGCCCATGAGCGGATCGAGCCAGACCCAGCCCAAGAACCGCCCGCCCAGAAGGGCGGCGATCGCCAGCACGGACGTGAGCGCGTCCGCAAGCACGTGGACGTACGCCGCGCGCATATTGTTATCGTGAGCCTTGGGCGCGCGCCCATGGTCGTGATGATGATCATCATGGTCGTGATGAGCATGCCCATGATCATGTCCATGCCCGCCATGGCCATGGGAATGGGAATGGCCGCCGCCCAGCAGCAGCGCGCTGACCAGGTTCACCAGCAGGCCGACAATGGCGATGATCGTCGCCTCGCCGAAGGCCACAGGCCGCGGATCGACCAGGCGCTGCACCGACTCCACGCCGATGCCGATGGCCACCAGACCCAGGATCAGCGCCGACGAGAACCCGGCGAGATCGCCCACCTTGCCCGCGCCGAAGCTGTAGCGGCCCGACCGCGCGTGCCGCTTGGCGTAGGCGTAGGCCGCCGCCGCCAGCGCGAGCGCGCCGGCGTGGGTCGCCATGTGGAAGCCATCGGCCAGGAGCGACATGGAGTTGAACGCGATGCCGGCGACGATCTCGCCCGCCATCATGGCGGCGGTCAGCGCCACCACCCACAAGGTGCGGCGGGTGTTCTCGTCGTGCTGCGGGCTTAGGTAGACGTGGTCGTGGGTCATGGAGGCGCTCCTACTTGCCGTACCGCCGCACCGCCGCGATCAACTCGCGTGCGCCGTCGGACCGCTCGACCTCGGTAAGACCAGGCTTAGCGACGTGTTCAATGACATGCTCCTCGACCAGCTCGTCCATGAGGCCGAGCACCGCGCCGCGGACGCCGGCGACCTGATGGAGGATGGCCGAACAGCCCGCCTCATCGCTGATCGCCTTCTCAATCGCGGCGACCTGCCCGGCGATCCGCCGGATGCGGGCCAGGAGCTGGGCCTTGTGTTCCGTGGTGTGCGACATAGGGTACCCCCCTATACCATCTCGGCACGATGTGAAACCTTTCCTTCTCCCCTTGGGGGAGAAGGTGGCGGCCGCAGGTCGACGGATGAGGGGTCTGCTTCCCCATCCGCGCGACAGCAGATCCGCTAACCAGCGACCTCACAGTGACCGCCAACGGCTTCCGCGTGCTTCGCTTCTCGAACAGTCAGATCAACGCCGTGGATCATCAGGTCCAGCAGGCGATCATGGCCGCCATCGGTTTGAAATCCGCGCTGGATGACTGAACCCCTCTGCCCTTGTGGGAGAAGGAAGGGGGCTACCGCCCTACCCTCACACCTTCTCGATCGCGCTCGCGGCTTCGTCCAGCAAGGCGACAACTCGGTCAATTTCGTCGGCCGAGATCGGCCGGCGACCCAATCGCGCCTTCAGCGCGAAGTCGAGGTTGGCGCGGGCCCGCATGATCCGCGGACGGATCGTGTCGGCGCCTTCGCCGGCGCTGTCGATGCGCGCCATCATGGCGGCGATCTGGGCGCGGTTGACTTCAAGTTCGGCGAAGCCGGCTTCGGTCAATTCAAAGAGCTTGCGGGCGCTTTCGCCGTTCTGCGGCCGGATCAGACCTTCGTCTTCGAGCAGTGACAGCGTCGGATAGATGACGCCTGGGCTCGGCCGATAGGCGCCGCCGGTGCGATCCTCCAAGGCCTTGATCAGTTCATAGCCGTGGCGCGGTTGCTCTTCGATGAGGGCAAGGATCACCAGGCGAAGATCGCCGTGACCCAGGACGCGACCGGGACGGCCCCGGCCTTCGCGACGACCTTCAGGCCGCTCGCCGCGCATGCCAGGACCGCCGAAGGGATGACGGCCAAAGCGCTTATGTTCGTGATTATGGAAGTGTCTATGCATCTTCGATCCTATTTCGATATGTCTATTTCGTAGATATATCGATATATCGGACCGTCGCAAGACCTATTTTCGATATGTCGGAATTATTTCTTTTTCCAGGGCGCTCTGGAGGGTGCGGGCCAGCAGTTCGCCCTCCGCACGCCGGTTTGACCCGGCGCGCCAGGCGACGACGATCTCGCGGCTGGGATCGTCGGCGACGATCGGCCGGATGGCGATGTGCGCCGTGTCGGCGAGCCCTGCGTCCACCGCCATCTTCGGCAGGAAGCTCACCCCCAGCCCCGACCCCACCATCTGCACCAGGGTCGGCAGGGAGGTCGCCGCGAAGCTCTCCTCGTCCGAGGCTCGCGGCGGGCGCAGGCCACAGGCGGCCAGGGCATGCTCACGCAGGCAGTGGCCGTCCTCCAGCAGGATCAGCCCCTCGCGCTCCAGCTCGCTGGGCGTCGCCGTGGCCTGGGCCGCCAGCCGGTTGTCGGCAGGCAGGGCCGCCATCAGTTCATCGTGCGCCACATGCGCGTACTGCAGGCCTGACGTGTCGAAGGGCAGGGCGATCAGGGCCGCGTCCAGTTGTCCGGCGCGCAAGGCGCTGATCAACCGGGTCGTCAGGTCTTCGCGCAGGAAGAGCCGAAGCTTGGGAAACTGTTCGCGCAGCAGGGGCAACACGCGCGGCAGCAGGAACGGCGCGATCGTCGGAATAACGCCCAGGCGGAACCGCCCGGCCAGCGGCTGGGCGACGTTCTTGGCCGCCTCAACCAGTTCCTCGGCCTCGTTGAGGATGGTGGTGGCGCGGCGAAGCGCCTCCTGGCCCACCGGCGTCAGGATGACGCCGGACCGCGCCCGCTCGACCACGGGCGCGCCCAGCGTGCGCTCCAACTCCTGGATGCCGGCCGACAGCGTCGGCTGGGTCACATGGGCGGCGAGAGCGGCCTTGCCGAAGCTGCCCGCCTCGGCAAGGACCTTGAGGTATTGCAGCTGCCGGATCGTCGGCAGCGTCAAGCGGCGACCATGCCGGCCTGCGCATGAGCCTCGGTCGTATCCTCGGCCGGCAACCGGATCAGATAGTCGAAGGCCGAGAGCGCCGCCTTGGAGCCGTCGCCCATGGCGATGACGATCTGCTTATAGGGCGTCGTTGTCGCATCGCCCGCCGCAAACACGCCAGGGATCGAGGTCTGGCCGCGATAGTCGACCTCGATCTCGCCACGCGGCGTCAGGGCCACGGAGTCCCTCAGCCACTCGGTGTTCGGCACCAGGCCGATCTGAACGAAGATGCCTTCCAGCGCGACTTCGTGGTGTTCCTCCGAATTGCGGTCCTTGTAGCGCAGGCCCACCACCTTTGAACCGTCGCCCAGCACCTCGGTCGTCAGCGCCGAGGTGATGACCCTGACGTTGGGCAGGGTCGCCAGCTTGCGTTGCAGGACAGCGTCGGCGCGCAGGTCACTGTCGAACTCGATCAGGGTGACGTGGGCGGTGATGCCGGCCAGGTCGATCGCGGCTTCCACGCCCGAATTACCGCCGCCAATCACCGCCACGCGCTTGCCCTTGTAGAGGGGGCCGTCGCAGTGCGGGCAGTAGGCCACGCCCTTGTTGCGGTACTGGTCCTCGCCGGGGACGTTCATCTGCCGCCAGCGGGCGCCGGTCGACAGGATGACGGTCTTCGACTTCAGGCTCGCGCCGTTCTCGAGCTTGATCTCGACCAGGCCGCCGGGCTGGCTGGGCGCGATGAGCGCCGTCGCCTTCTGCAGGTTCATCACGTCGACCTCATAGTCCTTGACGTGCTGTTCCAGGTTGGCCGCCAGCTTGGGGCCTTCGGTATGCGAGACTGAGATGAAGTTCTCGATGGCCATGGTGTCCAGCACCTGGCCGCCGAAGCGTTCGGCCGCGACGCCAGTGCGGATGCCCTTGCGCGCCGCATAGACCGCCGCCGCCGCGCCGGCAGGCCCGCCGCCGACCACCAGGACGTCAAAGGCGTCCTTGGCCTTGATCTTCTCGGCGTCGCGGGCGGCGGCGCCGGTGTCCAGCTTGGCCATGATCTGGTCGATGGTCATCCGGCCCTGGGCGAAGGGTTCGCCGTTCAGCAGGACGGTCGGCACCGCCATCACCTGGCGGGCCTCGACTTCCTCCTGGAAGAAGGCGCCGTCGATGGCGACGTGGTGAATGTTCGGATTGATCGAGGCCATGGTGTTCAGGGCCTGCACCACGTCCGGACAGTTCTGGCAGGTCTGCGAGAAATAGGTCTCGAACCGGTACTCGCCGGGCAGCGCCTTGATGCGCTCGATGAGCTCGGGGTCGATCTTCGGCGGGTGGCCGCCGACGTGCAGCAGCGCCAGCACCAGCGAGGAGAATTCATGCCCCATCGGCAGGCCGGCGAAACGCGCATCGGCGTCGCCTGCGGCCCGGGTGATGGCGAAGGAGGGCACGCGCGCATCGGCGCCGGCCAGGTTCAGGCTGACCTTGTCGGATTGCGCCGCCACATCCTCAAGCAGGCTGCGCATCTCGGCCGAGCGGGCGCCGTCATCGAGGGACGCGACCAGTTCGATCGGCTGACGCAGGTTGCCGAGGTAGGTTTTCAGCTGGCCCTTCAGGGCTTGGTCCAACATGGCGATAACTCCGATTCACAGGGGGGAGGCGGAGGGGGCGCCGCCCGGAGCTTTCGCTGCGGACGACGCCTGATCCGTAGTGCTTAGATCTTGCCGACGAGGTCGAGAGACGGCGCCAGGGTGGCCGAGCCTTCTTCCCACTTCGCCGGGCAGACTTCGCCCGGGTGTTCGCGAACGTAGATGCCCGCCTTCACCTTGCGGACGAGTTCAGCGGCGTTGCGGCCGATGCCTTCGGCGGTGATTTCCATGGCTTGGATCACGCCGTCGGGATCGACGACGAAGGTGCCACGGTCGGCCAGGCCGACGCCCGGACGCATCACTTCGAAGTTGTTGGTGATGGCGCCCGACTGATCGCCGACCATGAAGTAGTTGATCTTGCTGATGGCCGGGCTGCTGTCGTGCCAGGCCTTGTGGCTGAAGTGCGTGTCGGTCGAGACCGAATAGACCTCGACGCCCAGGCCTTGCAGCTCGGCGTAGTGGTCAGCCAGGTCTTCCAGTTCGGTCGGGCAGACGAAAGTGAAGTCGGCCGGATAGAAGAAGAAGATCGACCACTTGCCCTTCAGGTCGGCGTCGCTGACGTCGACGAACTGGCCGGACTTGTAGGCCGTGGCGTTGAAGGGTTTCACGGTGGTGTTCAAAACGGACATGGAGCTCTCCCTGGCAATGTCGGAGGCCATATCTAGGGGGGCGGGCCCGCAAGGACAAATCGATTAAATCATCTTTTCGTATCGAAGCGGTCTATGCCTCCACCCGGGGATGAATCGTCTCTTCTCGCAGGAGAGGGGTCGAGAAGCGCCTTCAGCCGCGCCATCTGCTCGCCCAGCACCGCATCGACCGGCCCCGCCCAGGTCTCCGCCAATCCGCCCTTGGCGTAGCCGCCGACATCATAGGTCAGCGTCACCTTCGAACCCGACGCTGTCGGGGTGACGACGAAACCGAGATGGCCCGTGGCGCCGGTGAACACCAGGGGGCCAAGCGCGCCCTCCAGCCGCAGTTGATGGGTGCTGTCGTCTTTGAAGACGATCGAAAGATGCCGCACTTCACCCTTGGGCAAGGTCTCGCAGAAGCAGCCCCGGTCCGGGTCCATGGAAAGGTTTTCAGCCGCGCCCGACCATGTGTGGTCCTTGCTCCACCACATCGCGGGCCGGAGGACACCCGCCCAGACAATGGCGGGCGGCTTGGTTGTTTCAAACGTGTGGACGACCTCGAACCCGGCCGCCGACCGGTCCGTCACCTCGGCCCGCGCCGCGCCGGCGCAGCACAACAGGCCGATCGCCAGGATCATGGACCTCATCGGCGTTTCTCCCCGCGCGCGAGCCCCAAAATAGCGCACCCTCTCCCCTCGGGGGAGAGGAAGAATTCAGGCCGGCTCGAAGCTGATCGGCGCGCCCCAGAAGGTCTGTGTCAACGCCGGTTGCAGGCCAGGCTTGCCGGTGGTCAGGAACCGGCGGCCGCCATAGGCCCCCGGATCAAACTCCGGGTGTCGCTCCAGGTAGCGCGTCAAGGCGTCGGCGGTCGCTACCGGCTGATGGATGACGGGCGTGCCAGGCTTCAAGGCAGCACGGAAGATGTCGGCGACGATCTCATAGTGGGTGCAGCCCAGGATCGCGCGGTCTGGCGCGCGACCGATGCGGGCGGTGATCTTCGCCACATGGCCCTCGATCTCGGCGGCGAGGACCGAGGCCGTGGCGCCCTGCTCGATCAGGGTTGCCAGGTTCGGGCAGGGTTCGGAGAAGACGGCGACGTCCTGCCGGCGCTTGTCGATCTCGATCTCGTAGACGCGGCTCTTCGCGGTCGCCGGGGTTGAGAAGACCGCCAGCACGTCCAGCTTCTCGACCTTATCGCCGCGCCGCTCGGCCTCATGCTCCCAGGGCAGGCCCGTGGCCGCCTCGATGGTCGGCACGATGATGCCCAGGATGTTCACCGGCCGGCCGAGGTCACGCCTGAGGCCGGGCAACCAGGTCTGCTGCAATCGTCTAAGCGCGATGCCTGACGCCGTGTTGCAGGCGAGCACGATGAGGTCGCACCCCTCGCGGAACAGCCGCTCGCAGCCGGCCTTGGTCAGCTCGACGATCTCCTCGCCGGGCCGGCCGCCATAGGGCGCATTGGCCTGGTCGGCCAGATAGACAAAGTCCGCCTTGGGAAACCGCTCCACCAGCCTGTGATGGACGGTCAGCCCGCCGACGCCGGAATCGAAAACGCCAATCGCCATGGGCCAGAACCTTGAAAATTTAGAGCGCGTCGGACGGGTGAACCGGCCTCCGCTTCACCCTGACGCGCTCTAGGCGTAAACCCGTTCCACCCGCTCGCGCCAGAGGGCCAGGGCCGGCGTGACGCCCAGTTCCATGACCAGCGGCAGGACCACGCCCGGCGCGAACCCGGCGTGGAAGGCGTCCGCCAACCGCGCCAGCCCGCCGACGACGATGATCGTCGCCAGAGCGCGCACCACCGCCCCGCGCCGCTCGATTGTCGGGATCGTCCAGACATAGACAAGGCCAATGCCCAGCAACAGGCCCGAGAGGTAGCGCACATGGTTGTCGTGCAGGGCTGCGCCCTGGTCGAAGCCGCCGATCACGCCCCAGCCGCCGGCGCCGATCGGCACGAAGCTGGCGATGGCGATCGCGATCTGGAGGACACGTCTCTCCATCAGAACAGCGACGGCTGCTTGAGCTTCTGAGCGGCGACCACCGCCGCGCCCTCGATCGCCAGCAGCTTCAGCTTGGTCGCCGCCCCGCCCGGCGCCGAGAACCCGCCCAGCTTGCCGCCCGCCGCTGTCACACGATGACAAGGCACGACGATCGGCCAGGGATTCTGACCCAGGGCCTGGCCGACATCGCGCGCCAGGAGCTTGTCGCCCAGCTCCTCGGCGATCTGACCATAGGTCATGGTCTCCCCCGGCGGGATCGCGCGGGCGATCTCATAGACCTGCGCGTTGAACGCCGGGACGCGGTCCGCCTCAATCGCGATGTCCGCAAGGTCGTCCTTCTCGCCGCGCAACAAGGCGCGGACGCCGTCCATGGCGCGCAGGATCTTCGCCGTCGGCGCCGCCTCGACCGCGCCCGGAAAGCGCGCCAAGAGCCGCCCCCGCGATCGCTCGGCGTCCGGCTCCGGCAGGCGCACGCCCACAAGGCCCTTGTCGCCCCAGGCCAGGGCCGCAAAGCCGATAGCTGTTTCAAAGATGACGTAGTGGATCATGAGGCGAGCCTACCCCCGAACCGCCCCGCACGCTGGCGGATTTCGGACACGGACGCTAAGCCGCTCATCCCGCAAGAACAGCGAACGTTGATTATTTGCACTGTTCGGCGCATAAGCCGCCCCTTCCGGCGCCAACCTTGGTCAGCGCCCTCCACCGCCACGACCCCCACCACCATATGGGACGAGGGCGGCGAGGACCCCCGTCGACGCAATCGTCCACGGGGGATGACTGTGTTTGGTCCATGAGGTTTTGATGTTCGACGCGCTCACAGATCGTCTGTCAGGGGTTTTCGACCGGCTCTCCGGTCGCGGCGTCCTGTCTGACAAGGACATCGACGAAGTCCTGCGCGAGGTGCGGGTCGCCCTGCTGGAGGCCGACGTCGCGCTTCCCGTCGTGCGCGACTTCATCGCCAAGGCCAAGGAGCGCGCCTCCGGCGAGGCGGTGATCCGCTCGGTCCGTCCGGCCGACCAGATCGTCAAGATCACCTACGACGGGCTTGTCGAAATGCTCGGCGGCGAAGGCGAGCCCGAGGGCCTGAACCTCTCGCTCAACCCGCCCAGCGTGATCCTGATGGCCGGCCTCCAGGGCTCGGGCAAGACGACCACGGCCGGCAAGCTGGCGCTCCGCCTCGTCAAAGAGCGCAAGAAGGTCCTGCTGGCCTCGCTCGACACCCGCCGCCCGGCCGCCATGGAGCAGCTGGCGATGCTGGCGACCCAGGCTGGCGCGGAAAGCCTGCCGATCGTCGCCGGCCAGGCCGCCCCGGACATCGCCCGCCGCGCCATGACGGCCGCCAGGCTCCAGGGCTTCGACATCCTCATCCTCGACACCGCCGGCCGCACGACGCTGGACGAAGCGATGATGAGCGAGGCGTCCGAGATCGCCCGCATTGCGACGCCCTCGGAAACCCTGCTCGTCGCCGACAGCCTGACCGGTCAGGATGCCGTACGCACCGCCCGCGCCTTCCATGAACGCCTGCCGCTGACCGGCCTGGTCCTGACCCGCGCCGACGGCGACGGCCGCGGCGGCGCGGCGCTCTCCATGCGCGCCGTCACCGGCCTGCCGATCAAGTTTTTGGGCGTCTCGGAGAAGATCGACGGCCTCGACGCCTTCGACGCCCGTCGCGTCGCCGGCCGCATCCTGGGCCAGGGCGACGTTGTCGCGCTCGTCGAGAAGGCGACCCAGGATCTCGACGTCGCCAACGCCGAGGCCATGGCCCGCAAGCTGGCCAAGGGTCAGTTCGACCTTGAGATGATGGCCGACCAGCTGGCGCAGATGAAGCGCATGGGCGGCATGGACGGCCTGATGGGCTTCCTGCCCGGCGTCCAGAAGATGAAGAAGCAGATCGCCGAGGCCAACGTTAGCGACAAGATGCTGGACCGTCAGGCGGCGATCATCAGCTCCATGACCAAGGCCGAGCGCAAGAAGCCCGACGTGCTGCAGGCCTCGCGCAAGCGCCGCATCGCCGCCGGCGCCGGCGTCGACGTGGCCGAGGTCAACCGCTTGCTGAAACAGCACCGCCAGATGGCCGACGCCTTCAAGGCGATGAGCAAGGGCGGCGGCAAGGGCTTCGCCCAGATGGCCCAGATGTTCGGCGGCGGCGGCGCCAATCCGCTGAAGGCCATGGGCGGCGGCAAGACGTCCATGCCGAGCCAGCAAGAGATCGACGACATGGCCGCCAAGCTCGGCGGTCCTGGCAGTTTGAAACTTCCGGGTCCCCGTTTACCAGGAATGGGCGGCGGTCTGCCGCCGGGCTTCAATCCCTTCAAAAAATAGAACGAAGAACCAAGGACTTAACTGAAATGCTGAAGATCCGTCTCGCCCGTGGCGGCGCCAAGAAGCGCCCCTACTACTCGATCGTCATCGCCGACAGCCACTCCGCGCGCGATGGCCGCTTCATCGAGAAGGTGGGCTCCTACAACCCGCTGCTGAAGAAGGACGACCCGAACCGCGTCGTCCTGAAGATCGAACGCATCCAGGAATGGATGTCCAAGGGCGCCCAGCCGACCGACCGCGTCGCCCGCGAACTGTCGCTGCAAGGCGTCGGGACCTGGAAGTCAGGCAACAACCCCAAGCAGGGTCTGCCGGGCGACAAGGCCAAGGAGCGCGCCGAGGAGAAGGTGAAGCGCGAAGCTGACCGCGCCCAGGCGCTGGAAGACGCCAAGGCCGCTGCGGCCGCTGCGGCCGCTGAAGCCGCCGCCAATCCCGCGCCGGAGCCCGAGCCCGTCGCTGAGGAAGCTCCCATCGCCGACGAGGCGCCGGCCGCTGAAGCTGCGCCGGCCGAAGAGGCGGCGACCGCTGAAGAAGCTCCCGTTGCTGAAGAAGTCGTGGCTGCTGAAGCCGCCGCCGAAGCCGTTGAGGCCGCCGCCTCCGCTGAGCCGGCTGTCGAGGATCCGGCTGCTGAGCCCGCCCCGACTGAAGACGCCCCGACTGAAGACAAGGCCGAAGGCTAAGCGCTCCGGAGCTCGCGACCTTGGCCGACAACCTCATCATGGTGGCCAGGGTCGCCGGCGCCTTCGGCGTGCGCGGCGAGGTGCGGATCACGACCTTCACGGCCGACCCGCTTTCGCTGACCGACTACGGCGCCCTTCTGCGGCAGGATGGATCGGCGGGCCTCACGCTCTCCGCCATCCGCCCCGCGAAGGGCGGCGTCATCGCCCGCGCCAAAGAGATCGAGAGCCGCGAGCAGGCCGAGGCCTTGCGGGGCTTGCGCCTCTTCATCCCTCGCGACCGTCTGCCGGAACCGGACGAAGATGAGTTCTACCTTGCCGATCTGATCGGCCTTTTGATCGTCAGTCCTTCGGGCGAGACCATGGGGACGGTGAAATCCGTCCACGACTTCGGCGCCGGCGATCTCATCGAGGTCCAGCCTGAAGCCGGCCCAAGCTGGTGGTTGCCCTTCACCCGCGAAAATGTGCCCGAGGTCCTGCTCGCCGAGGGCCGCGTCGTGGCTGTGCGTCCCGTGGAGATCGAAGGCGACCCCGCGTCCGAGGCCTAGGCCCGCACGCGGATCAGGCCTTCCTGGGTGGTCGAGGCCACCAGGGTCCCGTCCTCAGCATAGATCAACCCGCGCGTGAATCCGCGGCCGCCTGACGCCGAGGGGCTATCCTTGGCGTAGAGGTGCCACTGGTTGAAATCCATCGGCCGATGAAACCAGATGGCGTGGTCCAGGCTGGCCTGTTGCAGGCGGGTATTGCCCAGTCCTAGCCCATGCGGCCGCGTGGCGGTCATCAGCAACGTCAGGTCGGAGGCGTAGCTAAGCGCAATCTGCTGCTGGCGCGGATCTGCGGGGATCAGGTCCTTGCAGCGGAACCAGACATGCTGGGTCGGCGGTCGCGCCTCGCCGCGAGCGAGCGCCATCAGGTCGTCGACGTCGCCGTAGCGCATCTCGATCGGCTCGGCGAAGGCCTTCCAGCGCCGCCAGGCCGGCGCACTGAACGCGCGCGCCATCTGGGCGGCGACCGCCCCATCGGGAAGGCCTGGCCCCGGCATCGGCCCCTGGTGCTCCAGCCCTTCCTCCGGCGCCTGGAACGAGGCGGCCAGGTTGAAGATCTGCTTGCCGTCCTGGATGGCGATCACCCGCCTGGCCGTGAAGGAGCCGCCGTCGCGGGCGCGGTCCACCTCGAAGATAATGGGGATCGCCGGATCACCCGCACGCAGGAAATATCCGTGCAGCGAATGGCACAGCCGCTCATCCACGGTCGCGTAGGCCGCCGCCAGCGCCTGGGCCACCACCTGGCCGCCGAAGATGCGCCCGACCGGCACGTCCTCGCCCTCGGTGTAGGTAAAGCCGCGGAACAGGTTCGCGTCGAGCCGCTCCAGGGCCAGCTTCTCGGTCAGGGTCAGGGCGTCTTGCGGCATGACCCACGCCTACCACGGCGGCCATTCATGGCGTAAGTCCGGGCCATGGGTTTCGATGTCTCCGTACTGACCATGTTCCCCGAGGCCTTCCCCGGCCCGCTCGGTGTGTCTTTGATCGGCACGGCCTGGCGCGAGAAGGGGCTATGGACCCTGGAAACAGTGGACATTCGCGACTTTTCCAAAGATAAGCGCGGCTTCCTGGACGACACCCCGGCAGGGGGCGGCCCAGGACAAGTGCTGCGGGCCGACGTGATCGCTTCTGCGCTGGACAGCGTGGATCGCCGCGAACGCCCGCTTTTGTATATGAGCGCCCGGGGTCGGCCCCTGACCCAGGCGCGTGTGGCGGCGTGGTCGAAAGCCCCCGGGCTGATCGTCCTCTGCGGCCGTTTCGAAGGGGTGGACCAGCGCGTGCTCGACGCGCGCGGGTTCGAGGAGATCGCCGTCGGCGATGCGGTCCTGGCCGGTGGCGAGGCCGCCGCGATGGTGGCGATCGAAGCGTGCGTACGGCTCGCGCCCGGCGTTCTTGGGCAGGCCGCAAGTCTGAGTGAAGAAAGCTTCGAGGACGGTCTCCTCGAGCATCCGCAGTACACGCGACCGCGGACGTTCGAGGGCCACGACATTCCCGAGGTGCTGCTGAGCGGGAACCACGCCGAGATCCGGAAGTGGCGCCAGGCGATGCGGAACGAAACCACGCGGGAAAGACGTCCAGACCTATGGGCGCTGAACCCCGCCAAACAACAGCCAAAGGGCGATTAAGCCCAAGACAGGATGAAGACCATGAACGTGATTGAGACCCTGCGTCAGGAAGAAGCTGACCGCCTGCTGGCCGCCCGCCAGATCCCCGAATTCCGCCCCGGCGACACCGTCCGCGTCAACGTGCGCATCAAGGAAGGTGAACGCGAGCGCGTCCAGGCCTACGAAGGCGTCGTGATCGCCCGCGGCGGCCAAGGCGTCGACGAGAGCTTCACAGTCCGCAAGATCTCTTTCGGCGAGGGCGTCGAACGCCTGTTCCCGATCATGTCGCCCAACATCGAATCCATCGAAGTGAAGCGCCGCGGCGTCGTCCGTCGCGCCAAGCTCTACTACCTGCGCGATCGCCGCGGGAAGTCGGCCCGGATCGCCGAACGCCAGAACGTTCGCCGCGAAACGACCGAAGCCTAAAAGCGCTTCAACCCGCGAATTTGACGGCGGCCGGGCGACTGGCCGCCGTTTTCGTATCTGGCGCTACTCGCCTTCGTCAAAGCGGTTAGCGATCAGGTCCGTTAGGGCTTCGACGACGGCCGCCGCGTCTGCGCCCTCCGCCTCGATATCGATGGTCGAGCCGACGCCCGCAGCCAGCATCATCAGGCCCATAATCGAGCGAGCGTCCACGGTCTGGCCGTCCTTGGATACGGTGACCTCAGCGTCGAAGGCCGCCGCCGTGCGCACGAACTTCGCCGAGGCGCGCGCGTGGAGACCGCGCTTGTTGATGATCTCTACGGTCTGACGCACGCCCATTCCTTCAGGGAATCAGCGTTATTTCTCACCGGCCAGCACATAGGATGCAACCGAGATGTACTTGCGCCCGGCTTCCTGGGCGCAGGCCACCGCCTCTTCCAGGCCGTGACGGCCGCGCACGCTGGCGAGTTTGATCAGCATCGGCAGGTTTAGACCGGCGATCACTTCGGCGCGGGTCTGCTCCATCACCGAGATCGCGAGATTGGACGGCGTGCCGCCGAACATGTCGGTGAGCAGGATAACGCCGGCGCCGGTTTCAACCCGCCCGCAGGCCGCAAGGATGTCCTGCCGGCGACGCTCCATGTCGTCATCCGGTCCGATGCAGATCGTCTCAACAGCCGACTGCGGTCCGACCACGTGCTCCATGGCGGAGACAAACTCCTCCGCCAGGCGCCCGTGCGTCACGATCACGAGGCCGATCATGCCAACTCTTTCAAGGGTATCCCCACCCGCTGCGGCGAATTGAGCTCCGCGAGCGCTCCTAAATACCCCTGTTAGGGCCTTCGTCAAAGGCGCTCAGCGCGCGACCCAATTTCACAGGGGCCGAGGCGGTGGCTAAGCCCATGATGATCAGTGGCAACTTAACCCCGGCGATCTCTGCGAAGACGGGGTCGGGCAGGCGCTCGGAGGCGCCGGCGCGAACCATCATCACGATCTCGCTCAGCCTCAGCGCCGGTTCCGCCAGGACGCCGACCCCGCGCAATTCCTTCAGGCCCGCAAGCCTCTCCGGCGCCCGTCCGAAGAGCCGGCCATCGCTGGCCCAGACCACGACCCGGTCGTCCGCCACCAATCGAAAGCCCTCCGCCCGCGCGCGCCAGGCCAGGTCGCTCTTGCCTGCCCCGGAGGGACCTTCGATCAGGACGCCGCGCCATCCCTTGGAACTGTAGCGCGCGATGAGGCCCGCATGGCGGACCTCGCTCACCCCATCACCGGCAGGCTGAGCAGGAACAGAGCGCCCTTCACGGTCCCTTGGGGGTCAACGATGTTCTTGGCTTGCAGCGATCCGCCGTGGGCGTCGGCGATCTGCCGGGCGATCGAGAGGCCCAGCCCGGAGTTGCCCCCAAAGGCCGCGCCCTTCGGTCTTGATGTGTAGAAGCGCTGGAAGATGGTCTCGAGGTTTTCCGGCGGGATGCCCGGGCCCTCGTCGGCCACCGCCACCAGGACGCGTCCGCGCGCCTGGGTGACGGTGACGCCCACTGTCCCGTCCGGCGGGCTGAAGGAGCGAGCATTGTCGATGAGATTACGCACGATCTGGCCGAGCGGACCCTCGCGCCCCGCCACCCGCAGCGGCGACATGGCGTTGGACGGTGTGAACTGCACCTGAGCGTCGCCGGGCTTGGCGGCCGCCTGGTAGATGCCGACGATGTCGCGGACCAGACGCTCCATGTCGACAGGTCGCGGCGCGTCGCGCGACAGCTCCGCGTCCAGGCGCGAGGCGTTGGAGATGTCGGTGACCAGTCGGTCCAGCCGCTGGACGTCGTTCTGCAGCACCTTCAGCAGCCGCTCGCGCGCCACGGGATCGCTCACCAGGTCCAGGGTCTCGACGGCCGAACGCAGCGAGGTCAAGGGGTTGCGGATCTCGTGGGCCACATCGGCGGCGAAGCTTTCCACAGCGTCCATCTGCTCGGACAGCGCATGGGTCATGGCCTCTAGCGAGCGGGTCAGATCGCCTAGTTCATCTTGTCGCCTAGCGAGGTCGGGAAGCGAAATCGCCCGGGCCCGCGACAAGCGCACGCGGTCGGCGGCGCGCGCCAGCCTGAGTACCGGCTGGGCGATCAACCGGCTGAGCAAAAGAGAAGACGCCAGCGATGTGGCGATGGCCGTCAGTATGAATGGAATAAGCGCCACCCGTTCGCGGGCGATGATCGCATCGACATCGCGCGCCTCCAGCACCAGGACGCCAAGGACGGCCTGGACATGCTGGATCGGGATCGAGACCGAGACGACGCGCTCACCATGCTCACCCTCGCGCATACCCGACCAGTGCCGTCCGGTCAGGGCTTCGGCGACCTCAGCCTTCAGCGCCCGCGCGGCTTCCGCGGCGCGGCGCGGTGGCGGCCGGGTGAGGCGAAGGTCGAGGCCGCTGTCGTCGCGGGCCTTCGCCGGCGGCAGGATGGTGGTGTCGACCCGGTCGGCGACCCAGTCGCTGTCGGCCACCTCGCGACCTTCGGCGTCGAACAGGCGCGCGCGCTGGCTCTTGGGATTGGCCAGCATCTGCAGGATCTCGCTGGCGTAGCCGGAGTCCATCCGAGGCTCCGGCTCGCCCACGGTGGCCGCGCGGTCGATGATCTGCACCATCAGCTCGCCCTGGGTCGTCAGGCTGTCAATGCGAGCGTCCACCAGCCCGCGACGAAGCTCATTGAGCACCAGGGCCCCGCCGATCAGCACGAGCAGGCCAATCAGGTTGAGCGCGATGATCAACCGCCCGAGCCGAGTCCCCGGCATACGCAGGCGCGGCAAGGCGCGCCCGCGCCCAGACCTGCGCCGAGGCTTGGGGCTGGCGGCGCCGGTCAGGTCCTCCGGCGCGGCGTCGCCAGGTTCAGGTTTCGCGGTAGCGGTAACCGACGCCATACAGGGTTTCGATCGCGTCGAACTCCGGATCGACGTCGCGGAACTTCTTGCGCATGCGCTTGATGTGGCTGTCGATCGTACGGTCGTCGACATAGACCTGATCGTCGTAGGCGGCGTCCATCAGGTTGTCGCGGCTCTTCACGAAGCCAGGCCGCTGGGCCAGCGACTGCAGGAGCAGGAACTCAGTGACAGTGAGCTTCACCGCCTTGCCTTCCCACAGACAATCGTGGCGCGCCGGATCCAGGGTGAGCTTGCCGCGCTTGATGGCGCGCGAGGCGGCCTCGGCGCTGGCCGCCGCGCTCTGCGGCTCCTCGCCTTCGATCCCGGCGCGGCGCAGCACCGCTTTCACCCGCTCGATCAGCAGGCGTTGGCTGAAGGGCTTGTGGATGTAGTCGTCGGCGCCGAGGTTAAAGCCGAGGATTTCATCAATTTCGTCGTCCTTGGACGTCAGGATGATCACCGGAGTTTCGGACGCGCGGCGCAGGCGGCGGAGCACTTCCATGCCGTCCATGCGGGGCATCTTGACGTCCAGGATAGCCAGATCCGGCGGATCGCTCTCCAAGGCCTCAAGGCCCGCCGCGCCGTCGAAGTAGGCCGTCACTGTATGGCCGTGGCTCTCCAGGGCGAGGCTGACGGACGTGACGATGTTTTCGTCATCGTCGACCAGGGTGATCTTCGCCATCGTGTCGGGCGCTCCTTCGTATCGCTAGGCAGGCTTTCGCCCCGCACCATGGCTTGAATGGGGCGACGGCGCAGCTTGTTCCACACGCAGAGGTTAGGCCGCGCCGGCCGCTGCGTCCATGAAGCGGGCCAGGGCGATGTCGAGCGCCGTCACGCCGCCAGCGTCGTGGGTGGTCAGGACCACATCGACGCGGGCGTAGACGTTGCTCCATTCCGGATGGTGATCGAGCTTCTCGGCCATCAGGGCGCAGCGGGTCATGAATCCGAAAGCTGCGTTGAAGTCGACGAACCGGAAGCTCCGGGCGATGGCGTCGCGCCCCTCGACCGTGCGCCAGGCTGGCAGGCCGGCGAGGGCGGCTTCCGCGCCGATCAGGCCAGGCCGCTCACGAGGCATGCATAATCTCCGTCCCCACCATCGCCAACGCCACCGCCTCGGCGACCTTGATGCCGTCGACAGCGGCCGAGAGGATGCCTCCGGCATAGCCTGCGCCTTCGCCGGCCGGATAGAGGCCGCGGACGTTCAGGCTCTGGAAATCCGCCCCGCGGGTGATGCGCAGCGGCGCCGAGGTGCGGGTCTCGACGCCGGTCAGCACCGCGTCGGGGTCGTCATAACGGGCGATCTTGCGGCCGAAGGCCTTCATCGCTTCTCGCATCGCCTCGATGACATAGTCGGGCATGAGGGGCGCCAGGTCTGTCGGCCGGACGCCCGGCTTGTAACTGGGGACCACCTCGGCGAGCGCCGTCGAGGGCCGGCCCGCCAGGAAGTCGCCGACCCGCTGGGCCGGGGCGAAATAGTCGCCGCCCCCGGCGACGAAGGCGCGGGCCTCAAGGTCGCGCTGCAAGGCGACCCCGGCCAGCGGATGGTCGTCGCCGTAATCGGCAGGATCGATGCCGACTACGAAGCCGGCGTTGGCGTTCCGCTCATTGCGCGAATATTGGCTCATGCCGTTGGTGACGACGCGGCCGGGCTCGGAGGTCGCGGCTACCACCGTGCCGCCGGGGCACATGCAGAAGCTGTAGACCGTGCGGCCGTTGGCGGCGTGGTGTGACAGGGAATAGGCCGCCGCGCCCAGGTCCGGGTGGCCGGCGCACGGGCCAAACAGGGCGCGGTCGATCCAGGATTGCGGGTGCTCGATGCGGAAGCCGATGGAGAAGGGCTTGGCCTCGATATGCACGCCGTGGCCGTGCAGCATCGCGAAGGTGTCGCGCGCCGAGTGGCCGACCGCCAGGACCACGTGGTCGGCCTCAATGAACTGGCCGTCGTGCAGATGCAGGCCGCGCAGCCGGCCGCCGCTGATTTCCAGGTCGGTGACCCGCTGGCCGAATCGGTACTCGCCGCCGAGCGCCTCGATCTTGGCGCGCATGGCCTCGACCATGGTCACCAGGCGGAAGGTGCCGATGTGCGGGTGAGCCTCGGTGAGAATTTCCTCCGGCGCGCCGGCGGCGACGAACTCGGTCAGGACCTTGCGACCGAGAAATCGGGGATCCTTGATCTGGCTGTAGAGCTTGCCGTCCGAGAAGGTGCCGGCGCCGCCCTCGCCGAACTGGACGTTGGATTCGGGGTTGAGGTCGCTGCGTCGCCACAGACCCCAGGTGTCCTGGGTCCGCTCGCGCACCGCCTTGCCGCGATCCAGGATGATCGGCCGAAAACCCATCTCGGCCAGGATGAGGCCGGCGAAGAGGCCGCAGGGCCCGGCGCCGATCACCACGGGACGAAGGGTCTGGCCCTGCGGGGCGGTCGTGACGGGGCGGTAGGCGGTGTCGGGCGTGACGCGGACGTGAGGGTCCTCGCCCAGCCGCGCCAGGACGGCGGCCTCGCCGGCGATTTCGGCGTCGACGATATAGACCTTGAGGATCGCCGATTTCTTGCGCGCGTCGTGCGCCCGCTTCCACACCGACCAGCGGATGAGATCACCGGGCGCGACGCCGAGGCGCGCAACGATGGCCGCGGGCAGGGCCTGCGGTTCGTGGTCGAGGGGCAGTTTGAGTTCGGAGATCCGCAGCATCGCCCTCTGTTTAGCGGCTTCCGTCGGCCCGCGCATGCTAAGGCTCGCCGCCATGCCGCACGTTGACCGCCTGCCGCGCTGGGCCCGCCTCGCCGCCTATGCCGCGGCCAACGTCATCCTGTTGGTCGTCACGCTCGCGCCGACGGGGGACCTGCCCGGCGCCGATATCGGCTCGGACAAGGCCCAGCATGTGGCCGGCTGGTTCGTCCTCACGACGCTGGGCCTGTTGCTCGCGCCGCGTCGGCCGCGCGCCATCATCATCTTCGCGCTCGCCATGGGACCGTTCGTCGAGGTCGCTCAGGCCTTGGGGCCATTTGGCCGGGACGGCGACTGGCGTGACGTGGTGGCCGACAGCGGCGGGGTGGCGATCGCAGCCCTGGTCGCCATGGGCTGGCGGCGGATACGAAGACGGGCCGGCTGATCGCGCCGGCCCGCTCCGTTTCGTCTGAGACTGAAGGGCTACTCCGCCGGGGCGGCGGCCGCAGCGGCTTCCTCACGCATCCGGGCGAGTTCGCGCAGGTTCGCCTCATGCTTCTCGCGGGTGATGCCGTAGAAGCTTAGCGCGATCAGGCAGCCGCCGTTGAAGATCAGCAGAGCGGCGATGACCATGATCCCCAGATGGTTGGCGATCTCCTGGCTGACGCCGACCTTGCGGGCGTTCTCGGGGAACTGCACGAAGTGCAGCATCTGGCCGGCCATCAGCACGCCGACGCCGGACACCGCCTTCTTGAAAAGGTTGTCGGCGGAGAACAGCAGACCCTCGGAGCGGCGGCCCGTCTGCATGGCGGAGTCCTCCACCACGTCGGCGATCATCGCCTGGATCTTCACGCCGGTGGCGATCATGAAAGCCTGGGTGCAGGTGGCGAAGGCGACGAGGACGTAGAACAGGAGCTCGGTGTGCCGCGCCGGCATCAGGCCGAACTGGTCGAGCGCAATGGGCGCGACAGTCAGGGTGATGCCGGTCCAGCCGGTGATCAGGGCGCCGACCCGCTTGCCGAAGCGCTTGACCATGCGCGGGGCCAGCCAGATGCCGACGAAACCCGACAGCACCATGGCGATGGCGAGCACCGTCAGCTGGTTCTGGTTCAGCCGCCAGTAGAACAGGCCCATATAGACCTCGAGGCTTTGGCGAATGCCGGCGCCGATGGCCAGCACCATGCCAGCCAGGGCGACAATGGCGAAGTTGCGGTTGCGCATGGTCTGGAAGACCTCGCGCAGGTTGGCGAAGAAGTTGAACTTCTCGGTGCGCACCGGCGGCTTGGCCAGCCACGGGATCTGCCGGTGGGTGCCCGCCGAGGAGATGATGATGATCGTGAAGACCAGCAGCGCGGCGCAGATCGAATAGCCGAAATACCTCTGGCGATCGGTGACCCCGCCCACGCCGTTTTCGCCGGCGCGCATGAAGACCTGATAGACAAGGACCGAGACCGACAGGGTGCCGATCGAACCGAACATCTGCCGCTTGGCGAGCAGCTTGGTGCGCTCGTCGTAGTCGGTGGCCAGCTCGGGCGCGAGCGCTGTGGAGGGCAGCTCGAAGAAGGTGTCGAACGCCCGCAGGATCAGCAGGCAGATGAGCATCCAGGCGAAGATGCCGCCCTGACCCCAATGCATCGGCGGGTTCCAGATCAGGAAGAAGGTGATCGAAACCGGGAAGGCCGCGAAGTACATGAAGGGGTGGCGGCGACCGAACCGCGATCGGAAATTGTCCGAGATCTGGCCAATGGTGGGGTCGACGAAGCTGTCGACGAACATGGTGATCAGGATGGCCGATGAGACGACCCGCGGGTCGAGTCCCACCACCTGATTATAGAACAGCAGCAGCAGCATCGACAGGCTGGCCGCCTTGATCTGGTTGGCCGCCGAACCCATCGCGTAAAGGTTACGGGTGAGCCAGCCAATAGCCGGCCGCGGGCCAAGGGGCCCTGCGTCTATGGACATTTCCTCGCCTCCAATTGCCGAGCGGTGTTTGTTCACCGCCATTTCGTTGTCTTCGCGCGGGCGTCGCAGAGCCTGGGGAGGCCAGCCTGGCGCGGCGTCAGAGTGACGGCAGTCGCCTGATTAATGCAACGAAATATCGTTACGGGGCGAGGGCGCGGCGGTCCCGTTCGATCAGTCAGCGATCTCCGGTGCGCGCGTCCCAGCCCAGCATCGCGACCTTGACCACGCCGGCCACCTCAGCCCGGCGGCGCCGTCGCGCGCCAGGATCGACAGCCCGCTCTGTACGGTCTGCACAAAGCGGGCGAGCGACGGGACATCGACAGAGGCTGGAAATTCACCCGCCGAGACGGCCTGTTCCAGCCGGGCCGTCAGCCGCTCAAAGGCGACCGCGCGGCTCGATCGCACCAGCGCATCCAGTTCGGGGTGACCTTGGCTATCCACGGAGGAGAGCGTCACCATACAGCCTCGCGGCAGGCCTTCCCTTTCGCCCGAAAGGGCCGCGGCGGAGTCCTGCAGACAAGCGCAGACCGCCTCGCGGGCGGTGGCCGCGCGGTGGAACTTTCCCCAGACGATGGCGTCGGTGCTGTCGCTGGAGTGGCGCAACGCTTCGGCGTAGAGCGCCTCCTTCGAACCGAAGGCCGCAGAGAGGCTGGGGGAGCCGATCCCCATCGCCGCCGTCAGGTCGGCGATCGAGGTCGCCTCAAAGCCCTTTGACCAGAACAGGAGTCGCCTGCGCCAAGGCGGCGTCGCGGTCGAAGCTGCCCGGCCGTCTGGTCGGGAATTCCGAGCGGTCAGGGGTGGCGGCGTCGGCCGGATGCAGGCATTTTCGCGGCGCATTCAGAGGCGCGCAGCGACATGTCAGAGAAATCAGCCAACGGGGACGCGGGCGCCGTCATCCAGGACCAGCAGATGAAGGAGACGGCCGCCTATCTGATGCGCGGCCGCGCCTTCGCCGACCTGACGGTCGAGGATCTGGAGCAACGTTGGGTAGAGGCGTTCCGGGCGTTCACCGCCGCCGGCCGGCCCGTCGACACCGACTTCGACGATGTCCGGGCCGAATATGCCCTGCGCGAGCTCGAACTGCCGATGGAGAAGCTGGCCGCCGAGTGGAGGGCGTTCCTGGCCAAGATCGAGGCGGTCGAGATTCCAGGGAGGAAGGACCCGCACTGATAGCAGACCAGATCAGCGGGAGCCGCCGGATTTCGACCCGCCCAGCACATGCTGTCCACCCCCGACGCGCCTCAGTCGCCCCCGAGCATGGCGTCCACGTCGGGAAGGGTCGCGGCGAAGTAATGCTCTGTCGGCGCGAGATAGAGCGCCACATAGAGCTTGCCGCCCGCCTCGGAAATCTGGCCCAGGCCGGAGATCTCCAGGCCATCCTGCGTGTAGGCGGCGATGTCCATGCGCAGGCCATCTGCCCCGACCAGGCGACCGGGGCGCAGCTTGCTGGTCTGCGCTTTTTCGTAACCGAGGGCGGAGAGACTGTCGGTGACGAACTCCACCAGCTCGTTCGGCGACATGTCGGCCCGATAGACAGGAACCCGCTCGGCCTTCGAGGCGGGTTTCAGCAGGCCTTCGCCCGGCGCCAAGCCTTGCGCCAGATAGAGGAGGTTGAGTGCGGGGCCATCGATGGACAGCAACCGCACCTTCTTTTGGCGTTGCGGCGACAGAATCGAGACATCCGACCAAGCGCGGTGCAGGGTCACTGCCTTGCCGTCGCCCATGGCGAAGGGTCCGGCCGGAGCCTCAGCGATCGTCTCGCAGCCGGCGAGCGCGACGGAAAGCGCAAGCGCGCTGGCGAGGGCGAGACGGTTCATAGCGGTCCTTCGGGGCGTAGGGCTTTCAGCGTGGCCTCGACCAGCCAGCGGTCTTCGGCTTCAGGCGCCTTGTTGAGATAGTCGGCGAAGGCCTGCGCTGCGCCATCGCGATCGCCGGTCTTGCGGCGCGCCTCACCCAGCTCGCGCCAGGCGGCGCTCGGCGCGTCGGCGTGGCCGACGGCGCGGCCATAGGCGGCGGAGGCCAACTTCTGATCGCCATCGCTCCGGCGCAAGCGGAAGCACTCGCCCCGATAGAATTCGATCAGGCCGAGATCCTCGCCATCCACCGACAGGCGATCAAGAATGTAGAACGTCTGGCCGAAATCCCGTCGACGCAGGTCGTCGCGCAGCCAGGCGCTGAGGTGGGGCCGGATCGCGGCACGATACTTTCGGCGGCCGTCCGCTGCGGCGATCGGGGCGGCGCCTTCGGCGAGTTTCGACAGGGCTGCGATGCGGTCGGTGGAAAGCGGGTGCGTGGCGAAGATGCTGGCGCGGCTCTCGCTCTTGCGTACGGCGGGAAAATCCGACGCTAAGGTCTCCGCGACCAGGGCGCGCCACATCTCGGCGCCTGCCGCAGGATCGTAGCCCGCCGCCCTCGCCAGCTGGAAGCCGTAGGCGTCAGCCTCGGTTTCATGGTCGCGCCCATAGGACATTATGCTGGCGAAACCTGCGAGATAGACCAGGTTGTTCATGGCCTGGGCGGTCTGCGAGATGGAATCGATGGTCTGCTGCGCATAGGGGCCGCCGCTGGAGGCGGTGGAATACATCGCCGCAGCAGCGCCCGCCGTGATGCCGATCCGCACGACGAGCATCAGGTTTTGCGTGTTCTTGTTGTTCTTGAACTGCTGGACGGTGTGGTTGCGCCCGAAGTGGGTGATCTCATGGCCCAGCACGAACGCCAGTTCGTCCTCGGTCTGGGCGCGCAGCATCAGCCCCGACCAGACCTCGACATAACCGTTGGGCGCGGCGGTCGCGTTGAACGCGGGTCGATCCAAGGGGTAGATGCGCAGCTCATCGCAATAGTCGGCCGCCAGCCGGCACAGGACGCCGCGCACATAGGCGTTAAGCGCCGGATCAGGGTTCAGCTCGGCCGATCGGCGAACCGTGGCCTCGGCCTTGTCCATGGTGTCCCAGAAGCCGGCTTCCGCCGTCTCGATCGACGGGCGCAGATGCGCGGCGCGAAATCCCGGCAAGGGTTCGGCCCGCACGCCCGTGAAGCTGAGCGCGACGATAGCGCAGGCCGCCGCCAGGCGGCGCAGCATCAGATCGGCGCCTTCTTCATGAGATCGACGACCAGCGCGCGTGCGCCTTCCTCGGTGCGGATATCCGACTGCGGCCCGACAACGGCGACATTGTACCAGACGACGCGGCCCGTCCTCAGATCGACCAGCGAGGCGTAGACCTGCTGGACGCCCAGAGGCACCGCGACGCCCAGCATCGCCGCGCCCAGCCAGAGCGCCTTGCGCCCTGCACTGGAGTAGGTGCCACGACCGGTGACGAAGAGGGCGTAGTCGGCGCCGTGCTGCTCACGGATGACGAGGCGCCTTCGCCGAGGGTCCAGTCGAACTGGCCCTTGGGTTTCGTCGGCAGGCGCATCGCGCCATACTCGAAAGACTGGATCGAGGCGCCGACGGCTTCGTGCAGCCGCAGCAGCTGTCCGGCGCGTCCATCCATGGACTGCTGCGGATCGAGCACCTCAAAGGGGTGGCCGCGCGCGGCCAGATCGTCACGCAGGGCCGCACCCAAGTGGCGCTGAGCGTCCTGGCTCCAGTCGGCGCGCGGCTCTTCCAGGCCCGACGCCGTGAGCACTGCCAACTGGATATCTGGCTGCATGAGCAGCCCTTTGGAGTCCGCCGCCGGCGCGTTCAGGCTTTCGACCGCCGCGGTCTTCACCTGGGTCGTCGTGCACGCGGCCAGCAACAGACACGCTGCAAGCGTGGCTAAGGCTTTCATAGGCTCCCCCCCATAGCGACGTGGCGCCGTCCTGCCCCCAGGACGATCCAATCTAAGCTGGCGGACCGGCGTGCCGCAATGAGGCCAAGCTTAAAGACTTCCTTGTCTGATCACGACGACGCTTTTCCGGCGCGCGCGGACCTGCGACCCGTGGCGGCCCGGCGTTTCAACCCCAAGCGCGGATCGGGTGGCCGCGCTCGCCCCAGAAGACGAACCACCGTCCAGCCGCCCTCACGATTTCCAGTTGATCTGGGAATAGCTCCGGCTTGGCGGCGCCTCGGGCCAAGCTTAGCCGAGCGAATAAGCCGCGTTTTGGCGGCGGCGTGATCGGGCCCTTGCGCTCCGCCGCGTCCGCCGCGCTCAGCAGTGCTCGGCCGTAATCCACCGCGTCCTCGGGAAAGAAGTTCCCCCACGCCCTGTCGATGAGGCTTCGTGACAGGACGGACCCACAACCCTCAAGGAATTCCCCCCGGAAGCTAGTTTCGTCGACGCCTTCATAAAGATTGGCGTGCGTCCATTGCGGCAGGCCGTCGCAGACCACCAACGGCAGGGCATAGTGGCCGTGGAAGTCCTTGAGGACGCCAGCCACCTCCTCAGGGATCTCATCCGCGCGAACCTCTATGATCCACGCATCCGCAGCGGGGTCGAAGCCGACGCGCGGCGCGCCAACGTTGGCGTAGGCCGGCGTGCTGATCTCACCGAAACGGGCGATTGCATCGTCTGAGAAGTCTTTGTGGTTGAACAGACGCTCGATGTAGTCGCGTCATTCGTCTTCATGATCGGCCTTGGCGCAGGATTCGACGATCAGATCCAGACCCATGAAAGCCCCTCCTCCATCGAGAAAAGCCCAGATGCTCTTCTAATGTTCTGGAAAGCGAGAGTCTTCGCAAAGACTGCTGGCGCGCCCGACACGATTCGAACGTGTGACCTTTGCCTTCGGAGCAATTTAGCCCACGCATCCGAAAAATGCGATAGGGCACGCTACAGTACGATAAGCATCTGAAACCACTAGATGTTTTTCAAATTTGCGCCGAAACCCATATCCGCAATTTCGCTGCGATTTCCTCTTGGCTGCTTCCGTGGTGCTTCCGCGGAAGCAGCCCAATAGCGAAGGATGGATGATGGTGAAGCTTACAAAACGGACCGTGGATGCCGCGAAGGCCGAAGCGAAAGACTATTTCCTTTGGGACGATGAATTGCCCGGTTTCGGGCTCCGTGTCTTCGCCTCTGGCAAGCGCAGCTATCTCGTCCAATACCGCGCCGGACGTCGGTCCAGACGATACACTATCGGCCTGCATGGTATCTGGACGCCCGAAACTGCGCGTCAGGAAGCCAAAGTCCAACTCGGCCGCATTGCGGCGGGGGACAACCCCGCTGAGGAGCGCCAACTCGACCACAAAGCCATCACAATCAAAGAACTTTGCGCTCTCTATGTCGCGGACCTGAATGCGGGTCTCATCATGGGCAAGGGCGGGCGCCCCAAGAAATCTACCACGATTGTCACGGATACCGGTCGCATCGAGCGACATATCATTCCCCTAGTCGGTTCTTGGCGCGTCAAGGACCTGACCAAGGCCGACGTGAACAAGCTCATGAAGGACATCATTGCGGGCAAGACGCGGGTGTCGGTCAAAACGAAAAAGTTGCGCGGCAGAGCCATCGTTCGGGGTGGACCCGGCACGGCAACGCGCACCATCGGTCTGCTTGGCGGCATCCTTACCTATGCTGTCGACGCAGGAATCATCGACAGCAATCCTACGCACGGATTGAAGAAGCCAAAGTATGCCGTCCGGACCCGACGCCTTACCGAGGCGGAATACCGCACGCTCGGCAACATGCTGCGGGAAGCGGCGAAGACCGAGAAATACGCCATGACGATCGAGATCATTCGCCTGATCGCGCTCACCGGTTGCCGCCGCAGCGAAATCATCGCCTTGAAGTGGGGAGAGGTTGACCTCGGCTCCAGTTGTCTTCGCCTCGTTGATAGCAAGGAAGGTGACTCTGTCCGTCCGATAGGCTTGCCGGTCGTGGAGTGTTTGGAGGAGCGCCGAAAAGAGGAAGGCGAAGGCCATGTGTTTCCGGGCGAGCGGAATGGCGCGGCGTTTGGAAGCTTCCCGAACCATTGGGAACAGATTTTCAGAAAGTCGTCACTTGCGGATGTGACGCCACACGTCCTGCGGCACAGCTTTGCCAGCATTGCGAACGATCTTGGATTTACCGAAATCACTATTGCCGCGCTCATCGGCCATTCTAAGGGCACGATGACGAGCAGGTATATTCATACGCTCGACACGGCGCTCATCATGGCCGCAGATACCATCGCCGGTTATATCCAGGGGCTACTCGACGGTGTCGAATTCAAGCAGACGGCTTACGCCTTGGACCGCAACTCCCGGCAGGCGGCCCTTGATCGCTTCTTGACCAAAGCAGTGGGGAAACAGCTTGGCAGGGCTGAAAGCAAACGCGCTAAGTCGCCGATGGAAACGCACATGCTATCGACGCGCCCGTTCCTCGAAGTGACTTGAGATCGATCGAGAACAAATGGGGTCCAGAAATGGGGTCTACCCCGTATTGATATGGGGCTCATTCCGAGCTAATCTGGTGCAATGCGTTATACTCAAAGCCAGATCCGCGAGCTGCTTTCCATTTCCGTGGATGCTCTTCGCACATGGAGGGATGCCATCCCGGCATTGGCTGCGCATAAAGGGCATGCCCCGAGTTTTACACCGGGGGACGTCGTTGCGATGGCGATCGTGGCGGATTTGGTCAGAGATTTCGGCCTACGTGTAGGAATCGTCGGTGGGCGTTTCGACCAGCTGTTCAGGGAGTGTGCCGGCAAGTCCTGGCTGGCCCTAGAGACCTGCGTTGTCCTGATTTCAGCCGACAGTATTCGTCTTGTTGATGCCGCTACCCCTCCGCGCCCGTCACCCGAAGCCACCACTCTGTCTGTCCCTTGCGCGCCAATCGTGTCGCGCTTGCGCTCGGCTCTGACTGCGACCGAGGCAGAGATGACCCAAGGCTATCTACAGTTCCCCCCCACCGCGGTTCGCCCACAAAGCGAACGACGTGGAGGACAAGCATGAGTTCGGCACCGGCATCAGTGCTGGCGTCAGAGTGGAAAGACCGCTTGGGGCTCACACATCGGCGCTCGCCTGAACTCTACGAGTCAGCAGAGGCCGTCAGCGACGTTCCGCATGCGCCGGCTATCCGAGCCGCCCTCACCGAAATGGGTGTATCGGCGATCTTCTGCGTCCAAGGCGTCCCGACCGTCGCGATCCTGGAAGCCGATCACTACGATCGCGCCGCTATTATCGATCTTCATGGCGCGCTTTGGAATCAGGGCCTGGCCAGCCTGTTGCTGGTTATCGCCGACGATACGCTCAGAGCGTTTTCGCTCGCCCGTACTCCGCTGAGTGATCCGGGCGACGCCTTCGAGGCCCGCTGCCTCATCGACAGCCTCACCCTGGCGACCGAAGCGCTGCGTTTTCAAAATCTGATCTACGGCGCGGAATCCGGCCGCCTCTGGAAGGACTACGGCGAGTATTTCCCCCCGAAAGAGCGCATCGATCAGGTGCTCCTCGACAATCTGAATGCGTCCCATGACCTCCTGCAGAAGGCCGCGCTCGCTCCTGATGCGGCCCAGGCCCTGCTCATACAGGCGATGTTTATCGCCTACCTTGAAGACCGGGAGATCGTAACGCCCGCCTACTTTGCCGCCGTCTCCGAGAAGAGCGCACAGAGTTTTTCGGCGCTGCTGGAAACCGGCGACGTCACTCTCTTCCGGTCCTTTTTCCGGACCCTCCACGCGGATTTCAACGGCGATCTGTTCGTCGCGCCGTGCTCCTTCGAGGCCACGGGCGAGGCGCCAGAAGTCACGCCTGCCCATCTGACGATCCTGGCGCGGTTCCGGTCAGGCCGTGAAGAAATGGCGCGTTCCGGACAGCAGCGGTTCTGGGGCTATGACTTCCGCTATATCCCGATCGAGCTCGTCAGCGCCGTCTACGATCGGTTCCTGGGTGAACGCGAGGCCGAACGCCGCGCCAACGGCGCCTACTACACGCCCATGTTCCTCGCCGACACGGTCGTTTCCCAAGCGTGGGAAATGTTGCCGGATGCGACAAGGACGACAGGAAACTTCCTCGACCCCGCCTGCGGTTCAGGCGTTTTCCTCGTCCGCTCGTTCCAGCGGCTCTGCGAACACTGGCGCGCCAAGCACAAGACACAGACAATTTCCTGGAAAACGCTGTTGTCCTTGCTGAGCCAGATTCATGGCTGGGATTTGAATGGCGGCGCCGTTCGGGTCGCCGTGTTTTCGCTCTACGTCGCTTTGCTCGAAGAGGTGTCGCCACGCGACATCCGCAAGCTGATCACCCGGGGGAAACTCCTCCCGGAACTTTGGGGCAAGACCCTCGTCTGCCGCGACTTTTTCGAAGTGTCACCTGACGGCGCTCGATACGAGGTCATCATTGGCAATCCGCCATGGACCAGCCGCCGCGGCCCGGCGCGTTCGTCGGTGCAGTGGAGCAAGAAGGCCGGTTATCCCATGCCTGGTGGCGAGGATGCCTGGGCATTCAGCTGGAAGGCCCTGTCGCATCTCGCCGACGGTGGACTGATCGCCTTCCTGCTGCCGGCGATGGGGTTCCTGCACAACCACGCTCAAAACACGGTCGAAGCGCGTGATGCGTTCTTCCGAAAATCCCAGGTCCGTCGCGTTATTAACTTCGCAGACCTTCGATTCCAGCTTTTCGAGAAAGCCCATCGCCCTACCGCTCTAATCATCTACGGCAGCGCCAATCCGGATAATTTCCCGTATCGCTTCGACTACTGGGCGCCGAAGGCCGACCTTAATCTGCGCATCAAGCGCGTAATCACGCTGAGTAGCTCCGACAAGGCCGCCCTCGGGGTGGGCGCGGTCCTGGATAACCCGCTCATCTTCAAGCAGCGCCTCTGGATGCGCGAACCGGACGCGAAACTCTTCGCCTACCTTACGAGGCTTCCCAAACTTGGGGCCTTCATTAGCGATTACGGCAGCCTGAGCCGTCGCCGCGAAAAACCGGGCGATCGATGGGTAATCGGGCAAGGCTATCAGCCATTCAATGAAGACAGCGATAGCGATGCGCCTCCGCTGGCCAGCGAGTATGTCGGTCGACTGCCAGACCTGCCGATCGCCGCCTATTCGCGCCTGGCTCAGGCTGCGGAAGGCTTGCTGCCGGCTCCGTCATCAACGGTTCGCCGCCGCGGGTTCGAGCCCGGGTTCGATGGCTCGCGGATCCTTATCCCACGTGGGGTGGAGACGTCGCAAAACCGCCTTCGGGCGGCCTACTGCGATCAACCGCTGACCTTCCAAGATATCTTGCAAGCGATCGTTGTGCCGGACGGCCAAAGCGACCGCGCGAAGGTTCTCACGGCGATCCTCAATAGTCGCATCGCGGTCTGGTATGCCTTTCATGGCACCGCGTCGTTCGGTTCGGATCGCCCGGAAGTCAAGCAAGCCGACCTGTTGCGATTGCCGTTTCCATCACCAGACGATGTCCCGGATCAAGCCGCAGCAGCCCAAGCGGCCCTTGAGCTGATCGCGATTGTGAACGACGCACGCGAACGCTCCAACGAGCCGTTCTCGATGCAGGTCGATGACAGCGATATCCTTCGGACGATCGACCGGCTTGCGTACCAATATTTTTGCCTGTCCCCCGATGAGATCGCGCTAATCGACGACACTGTCGAGGCGATCCTTCCTGCGCTTCAGCCCCATGAAGGCCACTTCCCGAAACTCTGGGGCGCGCCTGACGAACCGCAACGCGCTCAATACGCGCACACATTGTCGGCGAGCCTCGCGGACTGGTTCAAAGGCAAGAAGATCGATGCGCGCCTTGTCGCACGCGGCGCTGATTTGGCGATCCTGCGTCTGCATCTGGGCGGGCATGAAGACTATGCCGAAGATACGGCCGGCGAACTCAGCGAGGTACTCGAGCAACTAGCAGGTCACATCCACAGGCCCCTCGATGGCAATTTCCAGCTCATGCCGGATCTGCGCGTTTTCGTCGGTGACTGCCTCTACCTCATCAAGCCTATGCAGATGCGCTTCTGGCTGCGCTCCACGGCGCTCGCCGATGCCGATGGAATAGCGCTCGACCTCCAGCAAGCCGCTGTCTCGCCGCAACAGCGGGGCGCGGACTGATGCTGATCGGCGATGTGCAGGGATGGGTCGACAACTTCGTTTCGTTTGATGATCGCTTCCTGGAAAGGATCGCGGCGGCGTGGCCGGCCTGCATGGCGGTTCTTCCCGAACAGCCAGGGGAAGATGCCATCACCATCAACCTCGTTGATCGCCTCACCAAAGACGCCGTGGTGCGTCGGTTATGCCACTGGGTTGAATATCAATTCGAGCCGTTTGGTCTTGCTGCGGACGGATCGAAATACAGCAAGGGCATCATTGACATTGCCGTGCTCTTCGACTGGGAGCGCGAGCAATATCTAGCCTACGAGTGTAAGCGGCTTAACGTGATCAACGGCGGAAGCCGCAACTCCTTGGCTACGGTGTATGTCACCCAAGGCATGATGCGTTTTCTCACTGAACAATATGCCGAGCATCTGCCAGTCGGCTGCATGCTGGGCTATGTGCTCGACGGGGACGTGCCCTTCGCTAAGGTGCGACTTGCTGACGCCATCAGCAGCCATGTTCCTCTAGCGCTCATTGAGGGGCCTACGCCGCTCTCCGAGATCGAAACGATCGAACGGTTCTTAACGCGGCATACCCGTCCAGCCGGATCACATATCGAACTTCGGCACGCGCTATTTTCGAAGTCGTCAGCGGCCGCGCCAAACGGCTGAGCGACGAACTGGAGCGTAGGTCTAATCGGCCATGTCTTCGACAGCCGGGGACTCACGGACTGACAGCATAAATTACTCGCTTTCGGCCTCCTCCATTCGCGCTTCAAGCTCATTCAAGAATGGCGAGCGCCCCCAATGCATCCTCCCGCTGCGGGTATCGACGTATCCGGAATACAGCATATGGATCTCGTCACGGGCGCGCGTCAGGCCAACATAAAACAGGCGTCGGCTTTCGCGACGCGCCGCCGGCAGCTCGTTGCGCCACGGCAAACCGCCCAGATCGAGACCCACCATAATTACGACGTCGTATTCGCAGCCCTTTGCCGAGTGCAGCGTCAACATATTGAGGTGGAGAGGCGACCCGTCACGTCCACCCAGGCTCGTCAGGTCTAGGTCAGCGAGTGGCCCGCCGACAGCGAGCGCCGCCGACATGCGCACCACCTGTTCGCGCTGGTCGGCGAGGCTTGGCTCTGCCGCCATCAGCGCATCGAGCATTCCCGCCCTCAGCGCGCCGACGAAGTCCCGCGCCAACCCATCGCCCGCTCTGAGCGACCAAAGGAGCCGTGTCAGCCGATGAGCCTCGCCGCGGGCCTCGGCCTCTGCGAGACGGGTGCGATGAAAGCCAAGCCACCGATCAAGCAATCCGCGCAACTGTGGCCGACCCTCACGCCAGCCATCAGCGCACCAGGCCGCGCAGTCCTCGATCCAGCTTGTCAGTGCTACCTTGCGATACGGCGCAGCAGTATCGACGCGGATGAAGTCGAGCCCCGCAGCGGCAACGGCCTCGGCAACGACGTCGCCGGCGCGATAATCCCGGTATAGGATCGCGATGTCACCCAACGCCCGGCCCGCCTTGGCGGCCAGCGCCGCAGGGATTATTTCAGCCACGGCGCGCGCCGCTTGACCTTCGAGCCCATCGTCGCATTCGACGAACGCGATCACCGCTTGCCGATCCGGATCGTTCGAGACGTAGCCCCGCACCTCCCCAAGCGCCAGTTCAGAGGCGCTGACAATTCGCGACGCCGAACGATAGTTGAGTTGGAGCTGAACCCGCTCGACGTCATCCCGCTCGGCCAGTTCCTGTAACAGAGCACCGTCGGCGCCCGTGAAACCGTAAATCGACTGGTCCGAGTCTCCCACGGCAAAGAGCCTAACGCCGCCATCGAAGGCTACGCGCTTGACGATGCGGTGCAGCGCCACCCCAAGATCCTGATATTCATCGACCGCCAAGACCGGGAATTTCGCCTGAAGCAGCGGAAGCACCCAGTCATGCTCGGACACGAGCCGTTGGCCGAAGATCACGAGGTCATCGAAGTCGATCAGGCCCGCCCCGCGCAACTCGGCCTCATATTCTTCCGCCCATTCGGCCAGTTCGCTTTCACTGGTCCAGGCAACCGAAGCGCGATCCAGAATCGACCGCCGATGGCGACCGAGATCCATCGGCTTGTTGGGATGCCCAACGCCGAAGAGCCGGTCGCCGACCCGCTTCATTGCCTGATCGCTCTGCCGCTGGGTTGCGACGGTGAGCGGGAACGGCACGGGCAGATTGGCGAGACGGGCATAAGGCATGAGGAGATGCCTCAGGCAAAAGCTGTGAACTGTGCCGATGAACAGGTTAGGCGCTTCACGCAGCCCCAACTGTTCCAAGCGTCGTGTCAACTCGCGTGCGCATTCCTGGCTATAGGTGATACACGCCGCGCCGCGCGGCGCCCGCACGTCTTCGGCCATGATCCGGGCCAACTTGAGCACCAACGTTTTGGTCTTGCCGCTGCCCGGACCCGCCAGGACAACACAGTGTCCGGTCGAATCGTAAGCTGCCTGCTGGCCTGGATTTCCAGCAAGATCGACCGCTTGGGCGAGATAGGCGGCGCTGACGCTACGAAACGGCATCGCGGATATGCTCCAACGCTTGCCGAATGTAATCCGGACAAGTCTCGTCGCTGACATGGGGAGCGAGAGCCTGAGCGAAGCGCCCTTTTCCAATCCGCTCGATGAGCTTGATCAGGCGCTCCTCGTCGAGATCGTCGGTGTCATCAACCCATCCCTGGAGCTCTTCGCGTGTCTCCTCGCTGATAGATAGCTCCTCTTCAATGACCTCCTGCATCGCCTCGGCAAGTCCGCCGGTAAAAAGCTCCGGCTCAAGGGTGTTGCTGTTGACGAAATAGCCGAACGGCTCGGCGCGAGCGATAACGGCATCGGCGTTGAGCGGCGTATAGTTCACCCCGTCTTCGACAAGCCGCAGCACATTGATCAGTCGGCGCCTGACGAGCGGCGGCTTAGCGCCGTTCGGATCGCGATCCGTCAGGATGACGTGCGGGATGTTGAGGCCCTGCGGTCCCAACAGCTTCACATAGGGAGTGAAGTTCGTGCCGCTCACCGAGCACACCGTGATGCCCAACATGTCGAGCGGAATGTCCAGCACCTCCGCAAAGGCCGGGATGAGGAACCGCTCGGCGTCGCCCTCCACCAAAATCACACCCCGCGCGAAGAAGATTTCGCCGCGACTGACGTCGATGTAGCGCTGGAGGTCCGCCTCGTCTCGCTGTGTCAGCGGCGCCTTCGCGGTTGAAACCGCTATCGTCGTCTCCTCGCTGGCATCATGGCGCAGCAGCACGATCGAACGGATGGGGGTGACGCTGGCGATATGCGGTGAGTGCGTCGTCAGGATTGTTGTGAGCGGCTGCGTATCCTCCTCGTCATTCCCGGCATTGCCGAGGAAATAGCGATAGACGAGCCGTTGCACATGCGGGTGAAGATGGGCTTCGGGCTCCTCGACCACGAAGAACGTATGGTCCCGCTCGCCGTCTGTGACGAGCCGGTCGAGTTCGAGGCTCTTCAGCGCTAGGAAGATTAGGTTCGCCGTGCCCAGGCTGGCATCCCCGATACCGCGGGCACCATTGTCGATCAGCAAGCGCAGACTGCGCAGCAGCGCATCTACCCGTGTCGGCGCAAGACCGAGCGTCAGTGGGACCGCGTGCTGCTCGCCGGCGATCGCAATCAGACGCTCACCTATCCGTTGGGCTGTAGCGACCACCTCGGCGCGGCCCACCAGGTCAGCCTGCGCTTCGCTAACCAGCTCCTGGATTTCCTCCCGCGCATCCTCATCAAGCGATGTCGCCAACTGCTCGATCAACGGCCGCAGCGGTGAATTGCGCCAGCTCGTCAGATCCTTCTCGGCATCGCGCAGCGCGACCTGCACGTCGAGCGGCAGCATCCGGCGCAGTGAAGAGCCGATCGACATCTCCGGATCGTCGCCGCCGAAAATGATATATTCATAGTCGGCAAGACTCTCCGGATCGCCTCCAAGATTGGCTTTCGGTTGGAAACGGTAGGTCAGACGCGCGACCATCGGCGGACCTGGGTCCACGACGCAATCGCCCAGATGAGCCATCAATCGCGGATCGTCGGTGAAGTCGGTTAGCTCGACGGAAATCTCGATAGTCTCTCCGAGCTTATCCGCCCCCAGCCCATCCCAGAAATGTTCAAGCCCGAGTTGTCGGTCGCGTTCTGACAGACCGGGATCGAGGATCAGTTGCAGGGCGCGGACGAAATTACTCTTGCCGACCTTGTTTTCGCCGACGATGACAATGCTGTCGCCGGTCTCTACGTCGAGGTCCGAAAAGTTGGCGAAGTTTTTAATTTTGATCCGCGAAATTCGCACGTTGCCACCCCCAATGTTTCTTCTTCTATTCGCCAGCGCGGTTTGCACGCGCGGCGATCTCCTCGCATCGCGCCATAAGCACCTCGAAGGTCTCGGCATCATCGAAGAGCAACCCATCCTCGACCATGCGGGCATAGTCTTGTGCCAGCGCGTTCGCGACATCGCCCACTGGCACGAGTTGCAGGCCTCCGTTGACAGCCGCGGCGTAGTCGATCGGCGTGCGGTCGGCGGCCTTCTCCGCGAAGAACATCGACTTGTGTCGGGCGACAGCGTCGGCCAACTCGCGATCGGCGAAAGCAGCTTCTGCGAAGCCGGCCTCATCCAGCCTTACGATGTCGTGCCAGTGTCGCGCGAAGCGATCGCCGCGCAGCCGCTCCTGGAGGCAGAAAACGTGAATGGCTGTCGCCTTCTCCCAGAAGGTTCGCTCCGCGTGCATGACGCGCGACCGCGCCGTGGGGAATATTAGCCCATCGACCAGATCAGCCGCATCGCAGACGATCTCCCGCAAGCTGGCTGGTTCGCCCGTCGAGCGAGCGCCGAACTCCAGCATAACGCTGGGTGCGACATAGCCGGACCCGGCCGCAGTCGCCTCGTAGTCGATAAAGAGCTTCTCATCCTCGACGCGGATGGTCGCCGCCAGACCTTCGGCGGCCAGTGCGTTCGCGATGACCGGCTGCACCGTTTCCACGACCCACGCAGGCAGGCGCCGACGCACCTCGCTGGACCAGCGCTTTTCCTCGCTTCGGGTTTTCGGCAATCCCTTGCCATTATCCCCAACCAGATCGGGCGCAATCGCCCGAATGTCGTAGGTTAGATCCACGTCCTCGGAAAACCGGCGAATGACCTGATAGGCTTTCGACAGCGACGTGCCGCCCTTGAACACCAGATGTTCGCCGAGCGGCGCGGCGTAGAGGGTGGCCAGCGCCCACACCACCCACACATCCTTTTCCAGAAGATGCGTAGGACGACCCGAACGGTCGGCGGCGACGCCCAGCGCGTCACGCCGATCTTGGGCGGAAAGCCTGAGAAAGATGTCAGCCATAGGCTGCCTTTCCGACGCTTTGCGCGAGCCATGTCGGAAGTTGCGACGCGGCAGCGACCAGTTCGCCGAAAGCGCCAGGTGGCATCTTACGCTTTAGCGTCTTGAGCGCGGTTTCCGCCTTTTCCGGGCCGAGCCAGGCCAGCGCCCGCACGGCTTCCCCGGCCGGGCGGTTGGCCAAGGTCAGTTGCCAACGCGGAGCGTGCTTTAATTCCACGACCTGCTTGCCGAGGTGCATCTTTCGGCTGCGCCCGGAGGTCAGATAGACCGAACGGACGGGCACCTGCGTCGTTAGGCCAAGGGCGTTCGCGGCAGCAGCGCCGTTCGACACAATGATCTCTCCCTTTTGGCTCGCAAGCGCCTCGACAGCCTGTTCGACCGAAGGCGTGCGCGTACCGAACCGACTGGCGATGGGGCGCAAATAGACGCCGCGGCCCGCGCGAATGAGTTGCCCGCGCTCGGCCAAACGCGACAATGCCTGATCTACCGCCGCCCGATTTCCGAGATGCAACAACCCCTTGGCAGACAACGGCACGCCTTCGGGCAAGCCCGTTGCATGCGTCAAAATCTGTTCGGTCAGGCGAGTCATGTCATTCTCCTGTTAGAAACATACGCGGATTTCTGACAGTTTTCAAGATAGCCGCTAGAACAGAGCCGATACGGGGAAGGTCTTCCCCTGCGTCCGAGCCGCGGTCTCGGCCGACCCCTTCTGCGGGGAGACCCCGCAACACCCCCTTTAGAGTGAGAGGGCGGAAGGGATTTCCGTGACGGGTGGAGTGCCGAGAGAGAGGCTTTCGGCGCCCGTCATGGAGTTTTCCCATGAACATGCAGGTTCTCGATGCGCGCCGCGATCTCAGCGGCGGCTACAAGGTGGATGTCACACGCGGCGAGCGGGTCGGCCGGGTTTCGTCGGAGTGGTTCTCGCGGCCTGATGATGAGCGCTTCCTGTCGCTCGGGGAACTGGCCCGCTCGGTGCGCGATCGGTCAGAGCGCAGCCGGACCCGTGTCGTGGAAACCGCGCTGATCCATGTCGAGGCGAGCCGTACCGATCCCGAACGGCTGTCGCTGGTCCTTCCCGGCGCGGAGGCGCCTGTGGCTCCCACACACTGGAGCTTCGGCCAGTTGGCGAGCCAGGTCGGCGCTCCCGCTGCCTATCTGCGCAATCTTCCGGCGGCCCTTGCCGGCATCAATCTGCAATACGGCCTGACCTCGAACCGCGCCGAACAGATCAAAACGCTGGAAACCGAGGGTGGCCGTGTCGAGCTACGCGCCGTCACTGGACCGGACTATGGCCGCATCTACGATCACGAGCTGGTCGAAGCGGTGCAACGCATCGCCGGCAACGGCACGGGAGACACGCGCTGGAAGGTGCCGGGCGTGCTCGACTGGTCGACCGGCATCTACAATCCCCGCGTCGACATCTCGAAGGACACGACGACGCTCTACGCCAGCGATCGCGACGTGTTCGTGTTTCTCGTCGACGATCTGAACCCGATCGAGGCCGGTCGCCTGCCGGACGGCTCGCCCGACCTGTTCTTCCGGGGCTTCTATGCCTGGAACTCGGAGGTCGGCGCCAAGACGCTCGGCATGGCGAGCTTCTACCTGCGCGCCGTGTGCCAGAATCGAAACCTCTGGGGCGTTGAGGATTTCGAGGAGATCAGCATCCGCCACAGCAAATATGCGGCCTCGCGTTTCGCCCACGAAGCCGAACCGGCGCTGCTGAATTTCGCCAACTCGTCGCCCGCGCCCTTCATCAACGGCATCAAGGCGGCGCGTGAACGGATCGTGGCGAAGACCGATGAGGATCGCAGCGACTTCCTGCGCAAGCGCGGCTTCTCCAAGGCCGAGACCAGCAAAATCATCGACGCAGTGCTGGTCGAGGAAGGTCGCCCGCCCGAGAGCATCTTCGACTTCGTGCAGGGCATAACGGCGGTCGCGCGCGACAAGCCGCATCAGGATGCCCGCCTCGACATGGAAGCCAAGGCGAAGAAGCTGCTCGATCGCGCTGCCTGATCTCATCAAAGCCGGAGATGCGGCTTCCCGTATTTCCGGCTTTCACCCTCGGTCGCCGAGTCCGGCTGATTGGGAGTCAAAAGCCCGCTGATTGGGAAGCGGCGCTCCATTCTCCCTTCCTGATCAACGTGTTCGTGGCGCTGCCCCTTCAGAGGAAGAGGGCGGCGCTTCGCTTCATGACGGGTTGGAGGTCGAGAGAGAGTCTCCCGGCTGCCCGTCGCGGAGTAAAGACCATGGCGTCTGCTATCCAGAAGATCACCCTGTCGTCGTCGCGCGACATTCCTTTCAACAAGCTGTTGCTCAGCCAGGCCAATGTCCGGCGCGTCAAATCCGGCGTGTCGATCGACGAGCTGGCCGAGTCCATCGCCCGGCGCGGCCTCATCCAGTCCCTGCATGTCCGCCCCGTCCTCGACGCAGAGGGTGTAGAAACTGGCATGTTCGAGGTGCCGGCCGGCGGTCGGCGCTATCGCGCGCTCGAACTGCTCGCCAAGCAGAAGCGCCTCGCCAAAACCACGCCCGTCCCATGCGTCGTCGGCGATGCGGCCAGCGGCATCCTGATCGACGAAATCTCGCTGATCGAGAACATCGAGCGCGCGCCGCTGCATCCGCTCGACCAGTTCCGGGCGTTTCAAGCCATGCGCGACAAAGGCATGACCGAGGAAGCCATCGCCGCCGCCTTCTTCGTCGGCGTCAACGTGGTGAAACAGCGCCTGCGCCTGGCGTCGGTCTCGCCTACGCTGCTCGAGATCTATGCCGAGGACGGCATGACACTCGAAATGCTGATGGCCTTCACCGTCTCAGCCGATCACGCCCGGCAGGAACAGGTCTGGAAAGCGATCAGCGCCGGTTGGCAGAAGGAGCCGTGGCAGATCCGGCGGATGCTGACCGAAACCACCGTGCGCGCGTCCGACAAGCGCGCCGTGTTCGTCGGCATCGACGCCTACGAGGCGGCCGGCGGCATGATGCTGCGCGACCTCTTCCAGTCCGACGACGGCGGATGGCTTCAGGATGTCGGCCTGCTCGATCGCCTGGTTGCCGAGAAGCTCAAAGTCATCGCCGACGAGATCGCTACTGAGGGCTGGAAATGGGTCGAGGCCGCGCTGAGCATTCCCTACGGTGTCACCCACGGAATGCGGGAGATTGCCGGGACGCCGCTCGATATGAGCGAGGCGGAACAGGCAACGCGCGACGCCTTGCAGGTGGAATTTGATCGCTTGGTCGCTGAATATGAAGATGCCAACGAGCTGCCGGACGAGATCGATCAACGCCTTGGCGAGATCGAGGCGGCGATGGAGGAACTCGACAATCGGCCCGTCCACTACGATCCCGCCGAGATCGCCATTGCCGGCGTCTTCGCAACCCTCGACGCCAACGGCAAGCTGGTCGTCGATCGCGGCTATGTCCGCCCGGAGGACGAACGACCCGCCGAGCTGGAAGGTGACGATGTCCAGGAGGGCGGCGATCATGAGACCGGGAAAGCGCCTGCCATCCAGCGTACCGCCATCACCATCGGCGGCCAGCCTGCCCCGGCAGCGGCGGAGGAAGACGAGGAGGATGGCATCAAGCCGCTGCCCGAGCGCCTCGTCACTGAACTGACGGCGCATCGCACGCTCGCCCTGCGCGACGCCGTGGCGGACCACCCGCATATCGCCATGACCGCGCTGCTGCACAAGCTGGTCTCGGACACCTTCCTGCACCGCCCGGCGACGGGCGCGCTGGAAGCCAATGTCCGGGAGGTTCACTTCGCCGCACAGGCCGAGGAGTTGAAGGACAGCCCTTCGGCAAAATCCGTCACCGACCGGCATGATCGCTGGGGCGACCATGTTCCGGCCGATGACGAGGCGCTGTGGGATTGGCTCGTCGTGCTCGACGACGACAATCGCATGGAGTTGCTCGCCCATTGCGTCAGCTATGGCATCAACGCGCTCTACGAACGGCCCAATCCATATAGCGGCTCCGGTGTCAGCGAGCACGGGCTGAAGGTCCGCCTCGCACAGGCCGACCGACTGGCGCGGGCGACGGGCCTCGACATGGCGCAAGTCGGATGGCGGCCGACGGTCGGCAATTATCTCGGCCGCGTCACCAAGACCCGCATCGTGGAGGCCGTCCGCGAGGCCGCCGGCGAGCGGGCCGCGCAGCTCATCGACCACATGAAGAAGGGCGACATGGCCAAGGAGGCCGAACGTCTGCTGGCCGACACCGGCTGGTTGCCCGAGCCGCTGCGCCTGGCCGGTGCCGATGGCGACAGCGCCGCCGCACCTGCCGATCAGGCCGGCGGCGATGAAGCGCTTCCCGCTTTCCTTACCGAAGAGGACGACGAGGAAGATCACGCCGACACTGAGGAGGACGAGGAAAGCATGATCGCCGCCGAGTGAGCGATCCCGGCGGGGAGTGGCGCGACGCTCCCCGCCAATCTCACCAACATTCCCGTAGTTGCCCGGCCTCGCGCCGGGCATTTTTGTTTCAGGAGCCTGATATGGCCGACTATTTCACTCACTTCTCGTGCCTGCTCGATGTCGGCGCACCCGAGAAAGCCGCTCTTGCGCTCGACCTCTACAACGCTCTTTCCGCAGAAGGTGCATCAGAAGACCCACCTTCCGAAGGGTTCCTGCTGTCGATCCAGCCGGAGCACGGCGGCACGAATCTGTGGATGCGCGACGATGGCGCTGGCGATCCCGAGCGCGTCATCCAGTTCGTCAAACGCTGCGCCACTGCATTTCATTTGAGCGGCCTATGGGGATTTCAATACGCCAACAGCTGCTCGAAACCGCGGCTCGATGGTTTTGGCGGCGGCGCGCATGTGCTCGACCTCGCCACCGGCGAGACCGTTGGCTGGATCTATACCGATGGCTGGCTGGCTTCGGTTCTCGACGGAGGTGACGGCGATGCCTGAGATCATCGAGACCACCGTCTATCGGCTTGAGGAATTATCGGGCGACGCCAAGGACAAGGCGCGCGCCTGGTATCGTGACGGCGCCTTCGACCACGACTGGCACGACGCCGTCTATGTCGATTTTGAAAGCATCTGCGCCATCCTCGGCGTGACGTTGCGAACCAATGCCGTCCGCCTCATGGGCGGGGGATCACGTTCGGAGCCATGTATCTATTTTCGTGGATTCTGGAGTCAGGGCGATGGCGCCTGCTTCGAGGGCCAATACGCTCACGGGCGTCACGCCGCCGCGAAGATCAGGCAATACGCGCCGATGGACACGGATCTGCACGAGATCGCGGATGCCTTGCAGGCCATTCAGCGACGAAATTTCTACCAGCTTCGCGCCGATATTCGCCACCGTGGGCGCTATACCCACGAATATTGCATGGAAATAGCGGTCGAGCGCGACAGCCCCACCATGCAGGACATGACGCGTGATGCTGACAACATTGTCGCTGAAGCCCTGCGCGAACTGGCCCGATGGCTCTACCGGCAGCTCGAACGCGACTATGAATATCAAATCTCCGATGAATGCGTCGATGAGACCATAGCCGCGAAAGCCTACACCTTCACAGACGCTGGCCGCCGTTTCGGCTGAACGAAAGCGCCCGCCTCAAGGTTGGGCGCTTTTTTCATGCCAGGCCCTTGAGAGGAAGAGGTCCGCCGGGACGGGATTGAGTCCGGGCGGTCGAGAGAGAGCGCCGCGCGGGCTCGTCCCGTCACGCTCTTTCGAGGTTTCACCCATGAACATTCTGTCTTCCGTTACCGCCGCATCGGCCGCGCCGCTTCCGCTCGCCCCGTCGGCAGCCATTCTCGCCGCCGCCAATGTGCTGCTCACCCATCTCGAACGTGGCAATCAGATCGACGCCGCTATCCTGCGCCGCGCCATGGAAACCGCGTTCGGCGCGTCCGACGCCGCCGGCGCCTGGGACTGGAAAGCAGCCTACGAGGCGTGCGAGGTCGCGACCGTCCTGTTCCTGCACAAATACGGAAAAGCACTTTTCCGCAAAGCCGCCTCTCCCGCTACACGTCTTTCCGTGCTGGCGAAGATCGCGGCTCTGTTGCCGACGCACACGCGCCGATCCGAGGAAAGCGAGGCATTCCAGCAATTTTCGACGCCGCTGCCATTGGGGCTTGCGGCACTGACAGCGGCGGCGATCACGCCGGCTGACCGTGTGCTGGAGCCGTCGGCAGGCACCGGCCTGCTCGCCATCCTCGCGGCAACGGAAAGCGGCGCGCTGATCCTCAATGAACTGGCCGAGACCCGTGTCGAATTGCTGGCATCGCTCTTTCCGGCAACCCCCGTCACCCGTTTCGACGCCGCGCAGATCGACGATTATCTGGACGCCACCGCCGTGCCCTCCGTGGCGTTGATGAACCCGCCCTTCTCGGCACTGGCGCATGTTGCGGGGCGCTCGGCTGACGCAGGCTTTCGCCACATCGCTTCAGCGCTGAACCGGCTCGCGCCCGGCGGGCGTCTCGTCGCCATCACCGGCGCGAACGTCGGCCCTGATATGCCCGACTGGCGCGAGGCCTTCGTCCGCTTGCAGGCGTGCAGCCGCGTCGTGTTCAGCGCCGCGATTGCCGGCGCGGTCTATGCCAAACACGGCACGACCTTTCCAACGCGGCTGACTGTCATAGACAAGCTGCCCGCCGACGATCCGACACTGTTCCCGGCCTCGCCGGGCATGGCGCCCGACGCCGCTACGCTGCTCGACTGGATCGGCACGCATGTGCCGCCCCGGTTGCCGGTCACGCTGCCCGCAATATCCGTGCCGATCTCGGCGCCACTGAAGACCGTGAGCGGCTATCTCACGCGCCCGACAACCACTCGCCCCGATGCCCCTGCCAGCATCGATCCCGAAGGCATCCCGCTGGCCTATGACATCGTGGACTGGACGCCGCCTGAGGGCGCACACCTGACCGAGGCGATCTATGAGGAATACGGATTGCAGTCGATCCGTATTCCCGGCTCTCAGGCCCATCCGACCAAGCTGGTGCAATCGGCGGCGATGGCGAGCGTCTCGCCGCCCAAGCCCAGCTATCGGCCAATGCTGCCAGCGAACATCACCGCGCTGCTTTCCGACGCCCAGTTGGAGACCGTCATCTACGCCGGCGAAGCGCATGGCGATCTTCTCGCCGGATCGTGGACGGTCGACGAGACTTTTGACAACGTGAGCGCAGCGCCTACCGACGCGGCGAACGCCGTCCGCTTCCGGCGCGGCTTCATGCTCGGCGATGGCACCGGCGCGGGAAAGGGCCGCCAGTCAGCCGGGATCATCCTCGACAACTGGATGCAGGGCCGCCGCAAGGCGATCTGGATCAGTAAATCCGACAAGCTGATCGAGGATGCGCAGCGGGACTGGTCGGCGCTCGGCATGGAGCGCCTGCTGGTGACGCCACTGTCGCGCTTCGCCCAGGGCAAGCCGATCACACTGTCGGAAGGCGTCCTATTTGCAACCTACGCCACGCTGCGCTCCGACGAGCGTGGAGAGAAGGTTTCGCGGGTCCGGCAAATCGTTGATTGGTTAGGCTCCGATTTCAACGGGGTGATCATTTTCGACGAAAGCCATGCCATGCAGAATGCCGGTGGCGGCAAGAGCGACCGCGGTGACGTCGCTCCGTCGCAACAGGGGCGCGCCGGTCTGCGCCTGCAACATGCGCTACCCGACGCCCGCATTGTCTATGTCTCGGCGACCGGCGCAACGAGCGTCCACAATCTCGCCTATGCCCAGCGGCTAGGCTTGTGGGGCGGCGAGGATTTCCCCTTCGCCACCCGCGCCGAGTTCGTCGAAGCGATCGAGGATGGCGGCGTCGCGGCGATGGAGGTGCTGGCGCGCGATTTGCGCTCCCTCGGCCTCTATACCTCGCGCTCGCTCTCCTATGACGGCGTGGAATACGAGCTGGTCGAGCACGCGTTAACCGATGAACAGCGCCGCATCTACGACGCCTATGCGGGGGCGTTCTCGATCATTCACAACCATCTCGACGCGGCGATGGAAGCCGCCAACATTACCGGCAGCGACGGGACGCTGAACCGTCAGGCCAAGTCCGCCGCGCGTTCAGCCTTCGAGTCGACCAAGCAGCGCTTCTTCGGCCATCTGCTCACCAGCATGAAGACGCCGACGCTGATCCGCTCGATCGACCGTGATCTGGCGGACGGCCACGCCGCCGTGGTGCAGATCGTTTCCACCGGCGAAGCGCTGATGGAACGGCGGCTCGCCGACATCCCCACCGAAGAGTGGAACGACATCCGCGTCGACATCACGCCGCGCGAATACGTGCTTGACTACCTCGCCCATTCCTTCCCGGTGCAGCTCTATGAGCCCTTCACCGACAGCGAGGGCAACCTGTCGTCGCGGCCGGTCTTCCGCGATGGTCAGCCGGTCGAAAGCCGCGAAGCTGTCGCCCGCCGTGATGAACTGATCGAACGGCTCGCGTCCTTGCCGCCGGTCCCCGGCGCGCTCGACCAGATCGTGCAGCGCTTCGGCACGGATATGGTGGCCGAGGTCACGGGCCGATCGCGTCGTATCGTGCGCAAGCTCGGCGCGGGAGGCAGCGGCGACCGCCTAGCTGTCGAGAACCGCGCGCCCTCCGCAAACCTCGCCGAGACCGCCGCCTTCATGGATGACGCAAAGCGCATCCTCGTCTTCTCCGACGCCGGTGGCACCGGCCGCAGCTATCATGCGGACCTGTCGGTGAAGAACCAGCGCCTGCGTATCCACTACCTGCTCGAACCGGGCTGGAAAGCCGATGCCGCCATTCAAGGCCTTGGCCGGACCAACCGCACCAATCAGGCGCAGCCGCCGCTATTCCGACCGATCGCCACCGATGTGAAGGCCGAGAAACGCTTCCTCTCGACCATCGCCCGGCGGCTCGACACGCTCGGCGCCATCACGCGAGGGCAACGCCAGACCGGCGGGCAAGGACTATTCCGGCCCGAGGACAATCTCGAAAGCCCCTATGCTCGCGCCGCCTTGCGGCAGCTCTATCTGCTGATCGTGCGTGGCAAGATCGACGGCTGCTCGCTCACCCGCTTCGAGAACGCTACCGGCCTCAAGCTGATGGACACGAACGGCATCAAGGACGAGTTGCCGCCGATCACAACCTTCCTCAACCGCTTGCTAGCGCTGACCATCGAACTTCAGGGCATCCTGTTCACCGCCTTCGAGCAGTTGCTCGACGCCAAGGTGCAGGGTGCCATCGCCAGCGGCGTCTATGACGTCGGGCTGGAAACGCTGACGGCGGAGAGCCTCAAAGTCACCGAGCGCAAGACGATCTACACTCATTCGGCGACCGGCGCAGAGACGCGGCTGCTGACCGTCGCCGAGCAGCGCCGCAACCGCCCGATGATGCTCGACGATGCGCTGGCCTGGCTCGCCGATGGTCAGGGCAAGCTGCTGGTGAACGCCAAATCGGGCCGCGCCGCCGTGCAGGTTGCAGCACCCTCGCTGATGCTCGACGATGGCGAGATCGAACGCCGAGTACGGTTGATCCGGCCGATGGAGCACCATCACGCCTCGTTCCAGATGATGGCGGACAGCCATTGGGAGGACGCCGACCGCCAGACCTTCGCACTGGCCTGGAGCAGTGAACTGGATGACGTGCCGGCCTTTACGGAAAGCACGCTGCACATCGTCGCTGGCTTGCTCCTGCCGGTCTGGAAGCGCCTGCCGAACGAGTCGACGCGGGTCTATCGGCTCCAGACCGATGACGGCGAGCGCATCATCGGGCGGCGTGTGTCGCCGGCATGGGCGGCGAATGCAGCATCGACCACCGGCACGGCGAAGCTGTCTGCCGAAGACGCCTATGCCGCGCTGATCGACGGGCGGACCATTCTCGATCTCACCGAGGGTCTCCAGCTTCGCCGCGTCCGCGTCATGGGCGCCAACCGCATCGAACTCTCCGGTTTCACCGAAGCAATGCGCGAGCGGCTGCGCGCCTATGGCCTCTTTACCGAGATCATCTCGTGGAAATTGCGCTTCTTCGTCCCCATCGACGCCGCCGGTCCCACCGTCCTCGGCAAGCTGCTCGACACCTATGCGTTGACGCGCATCTCGGATCGGGAGGCGGCATGATGGCGCGTCTCGACGCTTTCGATCTGGCGCAGCGTCTCGGCCGACAGGCCGAGGCGGTGTGCCGTCATTATCTCGACGCCGGCCGTCGCCAGGGCAATTACTGGCAGGTCGGCGACGTGCGCAACACGCCCGGCCGCTCGATGTTCGTGCGGCTGAGGGATACGCCCAAAGGCCAGGCCGGCAAGTTCACCGACGCCGCGACGGGTGAGCATGGCGATCTGCTCGACGTAATCCGCGAATCTCTCGGCCTCGTCGACTTCAAAGATGTGGCCGAAGAAGCTCGGCGCTTTCTCAGCTTGCCGCATCCCGAACCTGAGCCGCCGCCAAAGAAGCACGCCAGCACACCGGCGCAACTCGGCTCTTCAGAAGCGGCGCGGCGGCTGTTCGCCATGTCGCAGCCGATCGGTGGCACGATCGCGGAAACGTATTTGCGCAGACGCGGCATCATGTCTTTGCACGGAACCGGAAATCTCCGCTTTCATCCCCGCTGCTATTATCGGCCTGATGAGCACAGCCCGACCGAGAAATGGCCGGCGTTGATTGCCGCCGTCACCGATCTGAATAGCAAGATCACCGGCGCACACCGCACCTGGCTCGCGCCAGACGGCTCCGACAAGGCGCCGATCGACATACAGCGCAAGGCGATGGGCGACCTGCTCGGGCACGCGGTCCGCTTCGGCACCCCTGGCGACGTGATGGCGGCAGGCGAAGGCATCGAAAGCGTCCTGTCGGTGCGTGAGATCATTCCGGGCATGGCGACGGCAGCCGCATTGTCGGCGCCACATCTCGCCGCCATCCTGTTCCCAGACGCGCTGCGGCGGCTCTACATCGTCCGCGACAACGATCCGGCCGGTGACGGCGCGCGGGACAGCCTGATCGAACGGGCGAATGCGGCCGGGATCGAGGCGATAGCGCTCTCGCCGACGTTCGGGGACTTCAACGAGGATCTCCGGCAGCTCGGCATCGACGCGCTCCGGGCGATTGTCCGGGTCCAGCTCGCTCCGCAGGACGTCGCCCGCTTCATGGCTCGGGCGACATAGCCGACAACGGGAAAGGCGGTGAGCACCGCTCATCATCATGCCCAGATGCGTTCATCCGTCGAAAAAGGACCGCACCACGGCCTTCGAGAGGGCGATCGGCCCACGAACGACCCGTCCCGGCAATGGCTGCGTCCGGCTATTTTCCGGCGCGTCCCTCTGGGCCGCTTTCCATCGCGAAGCAAAATAGCCGGTCTTCGCCATCCTCCGCTGCGCTTCGGCCCTGCGCCTTGCTCCGGGTGCAGGGCCACGCCGCCCGTGGGCTTTCGTCGCCAGAAGGCCGCGATGGTCGCGGTCCAAACGACGGAGCATCCCATGAGCGGGCATGACGACTTTGAGCCTCACCACGATTCTTCCCCGACCGATCACGTTTTGCAGGAGCTTCAGCTCTACGGCTACCGTCCCTTCGAGGACGAACCCGATCCCCGGCCACTCCCCGAGGGCGACCGCGTCGCCGGCGCCATCGCCGACATCTTCGACGCCCTGGTCTCGACGATGGAGGACACGCGCCTCGAACCCGACCTCGACGATCTCCTCTGGTCGACCGTCAACCTCTTTCACCGCGCCACTGAGCGGATCGAACGCGAACTAGACGACAATGAGCAGGGGCAGCGCCGCCTTCAGCGCGAACAGGATGGCAGCGAGGTCAAATCCGTCGAACTGGAGCGCCTCCTCGCCGAAGGCCAGACCTTGATCGAACGCCGCGACGCTTTCGAGCTGATGCGCGACCAGGCCGGCGACCACTTTGAACGCCAGACCGGATCGAGCTGGAAACCGCGCAGCGGCTCGAAGGTCAACCACCGCAACATGACCGCCGCGATGATCGACAGCCGCGACTTCATCGCCGCCAAGCGCCGCGCCGAGACCGAAATCATGCTACCGGCAGGACCGAAGATCGCCTTCTCCGGCGGCGACAGCACCGACCACAAACTGATCTGGGCCAAGCTCGACCAGATCCACGCCAAGCACCGCGACATGGTGCTGATGCACGGCGGTTCGCCCAAAGGCGCCGAGAAGATCGCAGCGCGTTGGGCCGATACCCGCAAGGTGCCGCAGATCGCCTTCAAGCCGGATTGGACAAAACACGCCAAGGCCGCGCCCTTCAAACGCAACGACCAGATGCTGGCCGTCATGCCGATCGGCGTCATCATCTTCCCCGGCACCGGCATCCAGGACAATCTCGGCGACAAGGCCCGCAAGATGGGCATCCCGGTCTATCGGTTCGATAAAGGCGGCGCGTAAGCGCCGCCGAACTGCCCTCTTGAAAAATGATGGCATTTTCCGTATTATGCCATCATCGATATCAGATTTGATGGAGGCGCTATCATGCCCGCAGTGACGATCCGAAACCTGCCTGACGCGACGCACCGCGCCCTCAAGGTGCGGGCGGCGCAGCACGGCCGCAGCGCCGAGGCCGAAATGCGCGACATCCTCGAAACGGCTGTCCGTCCCGACACGCGCCTCCGGCTCGGCAGCGCGCTCGCGGAACGCAGCCGCAAGCTCGGCCTGACCAATGAGGACGTCGCAGCCCTCGAACAGGCTCGCGACCAGGCCCCGGCCAAGCCGATGAGCTTCGAATGATCCTCCTCGACACCAATGTCGTGTCGGAGGCGATGAAACCCGTCCCCGACGATGCCGTGCGAGGATGGCTCGACGAGCAAGCGGCGGAAACGCTCTACCTATCGAGTGTCACCATCGCCGAGTTGATGTTCGGCATTGGCGCGCTTCCCAAGGGCAAACGTAAGGACAAGCTCGCCAGCGCTCTGGACGGCGTGATGGAGTTGTTCGCTGATCGCGTCCTGCCGTTCGACATCGATGCCGCACGACACTACGCCGACCTCGCCGTCAAAGCCCGCGCCGCCGGGAAGGGTTTTCCGACACCCGACGGCTACATCGCGGCGATCGCGGCCTCCAAGGGGTTCGTCGTCGCCACGCGCGACACCAGCGCATTCGATGCTGCGGGCGTCGAAGTCATCGATCCCTGGAAAGCCGGGCGCTGACGAACTGCCTCGGGTTGGATCGGATAGGCTGACGGAAATGACCGTCGTGACAATCGAGCATGTCGGCTCCTGACCGGACGACCACCCCCACTTCAAGACGCTGATCCTTGGTCCAGCCCAGGGCCTGACGCCATCAACCCGTAAAGGGTCGGACTACGCATGCGCGTGCCGCCGCTGCGGCTTCGCCTTCACGGTGATTGCGGCCCTCGGCCGAACACATCGGGCGCCTGTCAGCGGGGGATGATCCTCCGCTCGAAACAGGAGCCGGATCGATGTCCCTCAACGACGCTCACGCCTTCGCTTTCAGCCTCGCCACCACGCTGATGGCCGTCATCGTCATTTTCCGCGCCGGCGACGGCACGTTGTCGGTTTCTCCCGCCAACGAATACGACGGCGAGCCGTCTGCGGTTGTCGTCGAAATCGATCCCTTCGCCTCGTGACGGGGCGAAGATCATCGCGCGCGGGCTGGAAACCTTGCCGTTTTCCACTCCCGTCGCACTTCATCTTTTGCTATGCTCGTCGTTGCGCCGTGGTGGTGGTGGTGGCGCGACCGTCAGAGCATTCTCTCGGAAGGAACCACCATGATCATCCTCGGCATTCTTCTGTCATTCGCAGCCATCGGCTTCTTCTGCTGGCTGCTCTTCACGCTCGCCGTCTTCGCGCTACCGTTCTTTGCCGGCGTCAGTGCGGGCCTATGGGCCTGTCACACTGGCGCAGGCTGGCTCGGAGCCATCATCGTCGGACTCGTCTGCGCGGCGCTCACCCTCGGCATCGGGCAATTCCTTCTGATCGTCGTGCAACCGCTATGGGCGCGGATGCTGATCGCGCTCGCCTTCGTCGCGCCCGCTGCACTTGCCGGCTATCACGCCACTCATGGCATCGTGAAACACACCATGCCCTCCGAACCCTGGCAGATCGTGTTCTCGATCATCGGCGCTGTTGCGGTCGGCGCCACGGCCTTCATGCGCGTGGCGGCGATGGCGGCCGCCGTCCCTCCGGGCCAGAGGCTTGCTCGGGCCTGACGTTCGTGATCTCCGTCGGCGGGTGGAGACAGGGCGATGTCTGCGTCAGTCTCATCGTCAACGGGATGGCGAAGGGGCGATGAAGGCGGATCGAGCAGAATCCCGATCGGCGTCCCCGGCAGAGCGTCTGACACTGCGGCTGAATGACCTGTCACTGGGCCGGGCAGCACACGGTAGCGGGCGTTCCGGTGGTGAAGAATGCGGTGGCGAAGCATACGCAGGCCAGCCGGGAGGGAGGGACAACCAAGTCGGCGGTTCATCGGCACACGTCTTTTTTGGTTTAGGAGGGCCGCCATTGTCTCCGTTCCCAATCTGTGAGCGAGCGCTCCAAACGGCCTCTTCAATGGGCTGATCTGACCGAAGGACGGCTGAAGCCTCGACCGCCTATGCCGCAACGGCGCGTCACGACTTTCTTCCCCTGGGTTTCACCCATTCCTCGCGAGGCAAGAAAGCCGCGCCTGCGCCGTCCTCCGCTTTGCTTCGGTCGCAAGCGATGCGCCGTCGGTCGCCTCCGGCCCGTCGATCGCCATCGAGGCCGCATGGTGCGGGCTCGAACACGAAAAACGGAGATTTAGTCATGGCGACCATCGGCACCTTCAAGAAGACCGGCTCGAACGAGTTCACCGGCGACATCGTCACCCTCAGCGTCCTGGCCAAGGGCGTGCGCATCGTCCCCGACCTGCGCTCCACCGGCGAAAACGCCCCCAGCTACCGCGTGTTGGTTGGCCGCGCCGAGATCGGCGCCGCCTGGTCCAAGCGCTCCAATGAGGGCCGCGACTATCTGGGCCTCAAGCTCGACGATCCGAGTTTCAACGCCCCCATCTACGCTAACCTCTTCGACGACGAGGATGGCGAGGGCTTCTCGCTCATCTGGTCCCGCCCCAACGGACGCCGGGGCGACTGAGGCCCCGGAGCAAGGCCCCGGCCACAACGGCCGGGGCCTTCATCGTCCGGCGACCGAATCAGTTCGACCCGCAGCGCCACCCGATCACGGTCGCAAAGGGAGACGCCGGATAGATTTTCGGTGGCATTGCGTCCAAGGACGACTAATATAGTCGTAGTTCTGGCGTGCGCGTTTGTGCCGGTGGGAGGTGATCATGCATGATCACCGCTCGACAATCGCGGGCCGCACGCGCGTTGCTGGGATGGACACAGGAGACGCTCGCTGACAGGGCCAGAGTATCGCTGACCGCGCTCAAGCGCCTTGAGTCCGAAAGTGGGCTCGATGTGTACGAGACCACGCGCGATCAGATACGCAGGGCGTTGGAAGCAGCTGGCGTCGTCCTCTTGTCCACGGAAAAGGGCGAAGGTGTTCTGCGACTCCATGAGCCGAACGATCGGCCGGCGAGGCTTTAGCGGCTGCGTTCACCGACGCTTCCTTCTCTGTATTTCCGGGCTGGCCTGTCATGGATCAATGACAGCGCCAGATTTGGTTAACAGGATTGGCGGGAAGGAATAAGGTCAGTGGTGATGGGTCATACTGCACCGACATTTCTGGAGGAACCGCCGCAAGGCTCGATGCTCACGCCCTATGATCGTGAGCACATGACGCTCTATTTGCGGCTGCTCGATGCCGAACGCGACCAGGCCGATTGGCGCGAAGCCGTGCAGATCCTCTTTGGCCTCGATCCTGAGCGCGAGCCAGTGCGTTGCCGCAAAATTCATGACGCGCATCTGGCGCGCGCCCGGTGGATGACCGAGCAGGGCTACCGCCAATTGCTCAGCGGAGGCAAATCCGGGTAACGCCGTGATGCCACGGCGGCATCACCCGTTGCCGAGATTCCGGCTTCCATTGATCAACCCATCCGGGAATCCTACTTCTCCCGCAATCGATTGATATGGGGAGGATAGCAATGTTGCCAGATGCGTCCCTTTGGCGCTCGTCGGCGCGCTATGATCATGTCGAGAAGCTGACAGCGTCCGGGCTCGCATGGGAATGGCTGCGCCGCAACGAAGCCTATGATCAGGATTTCGAGGCCTATGCCGCGCCCGGCGCGGACCAGGCCGCGCTCACGGCGGAAATCCGTCAGCGCTGGAGGTTGCGATTTCCCGGCAAATCCAGAGATCGAACCCCAGATCGAACCCGTCTACTGGCTGCCTCAGGATGACACCAGCGTCGTCGTCCTGACCACCGCGCCGGCCGTCCTCGTTCATCCCGGCGATCAGCCCGATAGGCTCGAACGCACGAGCGAGAAGATCGATGGACAGGGCGCCCATGCCATGGTTGCGCTCCGCGATGGCGCGCAGATGCAAATTCTCGCCATCGGCGCTGAGCCCATTGCCGCCGTAGTGCCGCTCAACCGCGAGGGGTTCAGCAGGCTCGACGCTGTTTATCGCCTGCTCGCCGCCATTCACGGCCGCGCCGTGCCGCCGGACACCCGCATAACTCAGCAGCAACGGGTGCGCATGCGACGCATGCTGCGCGCTTTCGATGGCGTTCGCGATGGCGCCACCCAGCAGGACATCGCGCAGACACTTTTCCGCACAGGCCGTTTGGATCGCGATGAATGGCAGGCTTCCAGCGCCCGTCATGCAATCAAATCAATGCTGCGCGACGCCCGCGCTATGATTGCGGGCGGCTACCGCGGTTTGCTCGGACATCACCGACGCCCCTGATCATTCCGCATCACCCCGCTGGTGGGCGATTTTGATACCCCCCAACTTCGCCCTGCAACTCGCATCTTGTGCTTCGCCATCGTGGCCATTGCCCGCCGCCAATCATCGGCAGCCGCAAGCAACCCACGAAAGGCCGACCCATGCGCCCCGATCTCGCCGTTTTGCCGCCGCGCTTTCTGCGCACCAAGGAAGCCGCCGATTTCCTCAGCCTATCGGCTCGCACGCTCGAAAAGCACCGCACCTACGGGACGGGGCCAGCTTACAAGAAACTCGGTGGCCGCGTCGTTTACGCCGTCGATGACCTGCAAGCCTGGGCCGAGCGCGGCGCGGTCACCTCCACCTCCGATCCGCGTGGCATGGTCTTGCCCGCCAAACGCCAGCCCCTTGCGGTAGCGGCGCTGTCCGGCCGCTTCGCACGCTGATCGCGGGCGGGTCACCAATGGCGACGCGGCAACATTCTTCCTCAGAGCGCGGACAACTCGACCTGTTCCGGGCGCTGCCGGGTGAGTTCGCCGTTCGAGATGCGCAGGATCTCATGGCCTATCCGTTTTTCTCCCTCTCCAAATCCCATCGCGTCGCGCCGATCGATTTCATCGGCGGCGCAGTGACGATCCGCGTCGAGTCCGTGCCCGATCACGGCATGGCGACGATCTGGGATGCCGACATCCTGATCTGGGCCGCGAGCCAGATCGTCGAGGCTCGTGACGCGGGCCTTCGCACCTCGCGTCTGATGGCAGCCACTCCCTACGAAATCCTGCGCTTCATCGGTCGCGGCACGTCTTTGCGCGACTATCAGCGCCTGAAGGCGGCGCTGGACCGGCTTCAGTCCACGACCGTCTGCACATCGATCCGCCAGCCCGCCGAGGGTCGTCGTCACCGCTTCTCGTGGATCAACGAGTGGAAGGAGCGCACCGACCGCAACGGCAGGCCGGACGGCATCGAGATGATCCTGCCCGACTGGTTCTACCAGGCGGTGCTCGATGACGCGCTCATCCTCACCATCGACCGCGCCTATTTCAATCTCGCGGGCGGCCTCGAACGCTGGCTCTACCGCATCGTGCGCAAGCATGGTGGTAGCCAGCGCAAGGGCTGGCGCTTCGACTTTCGCCATCTGCACCAGAAATCCGGCGCGCTGTCCCCGTTCAAGCGCTTCGCCTTCGAGCTGCGCGACATCATCCGTCGCCAGCCTTTGCCTGGCTACAGGCTGTTTCTGGAGGTCGAGATCGGTGGCCGAACGCTGCTTGCCTTCGAGCCTTTTCCGCCCTGTGGAAAACCTGTGGATGGCCTCGTGCCATCGGGAACCCCCAGGCCCGTGCTATCGGGAACCGCCCTATCGTGCCAGCAGGAACCCAAACGGGGTGTAACCCCATATGCCAAAACGAAAAATCCTGCCCTTAACTTAGAGTCTAACAAAGAATCTAACTCTTTAGCGCGCGCGCGCGAGGTGAAGAACCTCATTCGGGAGGCCGCCGACGCCCTCGGTTCGACCGCGAAAGCGCGCCGAAACCGCTCCCCGCAAGCCGCGTCCGACGTCCCTCAGCTTCCCTTCGCCAGTCGCTCGGGAGGCAGGCCATGATCGTGGCGTTCCTCAACCAGAAGGGCGGCGTCGGCAAGACGACGCTGGCGCTGAATCTTGCTGGCGAATGGGCCGGTAAGGGAAAGCGGGTCACGCTGATCGACGCGGACCCGCAAGCTTCGGCGCTCGACTGGTCGCAGCAGCGCAGCCGCGAAGGCCTGACGCGCCTGTTCGGCGTCGTCGGCCTGGCGCGCGATACGCTGCACCGGGAAGCCCCCGAGCTTGCCCGTGATGCCGATCACGTCGTCATCGACGGGCCGCCGCGTGTCGCCGCGCTGATGCGCTCGGCGCTTCTTGCCGCCGACCTCGTGCTGATCCCCGTCCAGCCATCACCGCTCGATGGCTGGGCCTCAGCCGAAATGCTGGCGCTCGTCGCCGAAGCGCGCATCTATCGACCCGATCTCGTTGCGCGCTTCGTGCTCAACCGTTGCGCCGCGCGCACCGTGCTGGCCCGCGAGACGGCCGAGAACCTGGCTGACCATGACCCGCCGGTGCTCGCCGCCACCATCGGACAGCGCATCGCCTTTGCGGCAGCGGCGCAATCTGGCCGACTGGTGTCCGAACTGGATGGCGAAACGCCCGCCGCACGCGAAATCGCGGCGCTGGCCGACGAAATCGAACACCTGGGCATCGGGAGGGCCGCGCTATGAGCCAGCGCCCGATCCGCCGCGGCTTCGCCGCCCGGCCCGCCGATCCCGAACACTGGATCAAGGCGGCTGACGCTCCGCCGCGTAATGGCGAGGCCGCTGGTTTCACCGCGCGGCTGACCATCGACGTGACGCCGGACCTGCGCGGCCGGATCAAGATCGCCGCGTTCAAGCGCGGCGTCACCGTCGCCGACATGCTGCGCGATCTCCTCGCGCGCGAATTTCCCGCAACCTCTGGAGACCCGTCATGACCGGCAACGCGGCCCTCCGCGTGCGCGGCGCGGCCGTGCCGATCACGCAAGCGTCCGACAATCTCACCCATGTCGAACTGACCTGGGTGGAGAAGCGCATCGAGAACTGGATCAGGTTCGGCCGCGAAGCGCGCGAGCATGTGCTCGACCGCCGCCGTCGTGTCTTTTCATATCTCCCCGGCAGCGTCTTCGCCTTCGTTCGTTGGGCGGCCAACGACTTCGGCACGATCATCTCGCGCATGGACATCGTGCGCGCGGTGATACCGGGCGAGTCCTATCAGACGCTGCCCTTTGTGAGCCCCGGCGGCGAAATCCTGCTGAAGATCGAAGGCTGGCCCAACGTTGAACAGGTGTTCCGTCACGTCGACGCGGTGGAAGCCGCAGACATCGACGCCTGCGAGGTTTGTCCCGATCACTGGCGCCACGTTCATCACCGTCTGAGCGCCGGCCAGGAGCCGCGCGCCTACACGATGGAACGTCATCAGGCATGGCTCAAGCGGCGGAGGGTCGAAGGATGACCCGCTTCGGCTATGTCATGGTGACGTATTTTTCGTTGATGGCCATTGCCATCGGTTCCTGCGTTTCCCTGCCGGTAAAGCTGCTCTGGAACGCTTCGGCCAGCGTGCCCATCGGCTTCTATGATCTGGAACGTCCAAGTCCTCTCCAGGTTGGCGATCTGGTCGCGGTCATGCCCGACATGCCGCTCGCCGACTTCATGGTCGGGCGCGGCTATGTCGGGCGCGGCGTGCCGCTGCTGAAGCACATCGCGGCGCTGCCGGGGCAGGAAGTCTGCCGCACCGGCAGCGCCGTGACGGTCGATGCGGTGCCCTTCGGCGACGCGCTCGACCATGACAGGCGCGGCCGTCCGCTGCCCGTCTGGCAGGGCTGCCGTCGCATCGCGAACGGCGAGATCTTCCTGATGAACCCATCCGTGCCCGACAGCCTCGACGGTCGCTATTTCGGCCCGCTTCCCGCACGTGACCTCATCGGCAAGGCAACGCCCCTCTACACAGACGAAGCCGGCGATGGCCGCTTCATCTGGCGCGCCGCCACGCGCTGACCGCTTCCCCATCGGCGGGAGCGGTGCTCGCCGATGATTCCTTCAACGCCACCGCCAAGGAACCGCCATGCCACAGATCGGCACATTCACTCGCGATGAAGCAGGCTTCGTCGGACATCTGACGACATTGATGATGGCCCAGGACGTGCTCATCGTCACGGCCGAACCATCGGAAACCGACAACACGCCGCAGTATCGCGTCCACATCGTCGACGGTGAGACCGGCGAGCCGGGCGCAGAGATCGGCGCGGCCTGGAGGCGCACCGGCGAGCGCGCGGGCGAATACCTCGCGCTGGTCATCGACGATCCGGCGCTGCCGCAGCCGATCCGCGCCAACCTGTTCCGTGACGACGACACCGGCAATGCCTGGTCGCTGCACTGGAGCCGTCAGCCCAAGCACGACGGAAAGGAGTGACGCCATGCGCTGCGCCGCCTTCCTTCTCCTTTCCGGCATCTCGCTCGCTTGCGGGGTTTCGGGTCCGGCCTTCGCACAAGCGCCAGGCGTCATCCGCCCGTCGCCGCGCGATCCCTATGGCGACTACATCGCCGAGGCGGCGCAGCGTTTCCAACTTCCCGCCGCATGGATACGCGCCATCCTTGCCGCCGAAAGCAACGGCGATGCGCGTGCCCTATCGCCCAAAGGCGCGATGGGCCTGATGCAGATCATGCCCGCGACATGGAGTGATCTGCGCATCCGCCATCGTCTCGGCAGCGATCCCTACGATCCGCACGACAGCATCATCGCGGGCGCGGCCTACATCCGGCTGCTTTATGACCGCTACGGATCGCCCGGCTGGATTGCCGCCTACAACGCCGGACCGGGCCGCTACGAGGCGTCGCTGAAGGGGCGCCCGCTACCGTCCGAAACGCGCGCCTATGTCGCCACCGTCGCGCCCAATCTCGACAGTGTCGGCGATCCCGGCATCACCGTCGTCGCGTCGGTAGATCCACTGGCCTGGACCCGCTCCTCATTGTTCGTGCTCGTTTCTGATCGGCAGCCCGATCGCAGACCGGCTGCCGAGTCCGTGTCGGCCGAGCGTCCGTCGAGCGATGCTTCGGCGACGCCCATCGTGCGCGATGTCTCCGCCATCGTGCCGCAGTCGAATGGCCTGTTCGTCGCGCGGGCAAACGGCGGAACGGCGCAATGAGCGCGCGGGTTCCTGTTCGCACGATAGCGCATTCCAGCGTGTCATGGGGGGCGCGAAGGGGGAGCACGGGCAACACGACCGAAGGATGGCGAGATAAAAAGCCGCGAGGTGCGGCGGTTGGCGGTCGTTTGGTTTCAAGGGGTTATGGAGCGATTTCGCGAGGTGCGGATTTTCCCCGCACCTCGCGGAAACCCGCATTTCTCCATGATTTCCGTGGCCTGACGCGATGTGCGGGGTCTCGGCCATGACCGGCGACAGCGATTTTCGCGTCCGCCCAGGCCGCATCCGCTCGTCCGGCAAACAAGCCGCGCGGCCCTTCATCGCACAGGCGCTCGCCGCCGCACAGAAGGCTGGCGCGCGTATCTCGCGCTCGGGCCGGATCACCTCTGGAACCCGCTCGACCTTCGGCCGTGGCCGCACGGCAAGCGTTCGCGCCAATCGCCTCCTGACAGGCCGTTCCCGCATCGTCGTCATCAAGACGCGGGTAGTGCGCCACCATCAGCGCGCAACGCCGCTCAAGGCCCACCTCAACTATCTGCGCCGCGAGGGCGTGACCCGTGACGGGGAGAAGGCCCTGCTATTCGGGCCGGGTAGTGACGACGTGGATGGCCGGGCTTTCGCGGAGCACTGCGAGGAAGATCGGCATCATTTCCGCTTCATCGTCTCGCCGGAGGACGCCGTGGAGATGACCGACCTCCGTGGCTTCACCCGCGAACTGATGAGCCAGATGGAAAGCGATCTTGGCACGAAGCTCGATTGGGCCGGCGTCGATCACTGGAACACCGACAATCCCCACGTCCACATCATCCTGCGCGGCCGCACCGACGATGGCCAGGATCTCGTCATCGCCCGCGACTACATCAAGGAGGGAATGCGCGCCCGCGCCGCCGATCTCGTCACGCAGGATCTCGGGCCGCGCACCGATCTCGACATCCGCCGCAATCTAGACCGGCAGGTCGAGGCCGAGCGCTGGACCCAGCTCGACCGCCAGCTCGTGCGCGACGGACACGACACCGGCGTCATCGACATAGCGCCCGACCGCCACGCCACGCCCGACGAATATCATGCCTTGAAGGTTGGCCGTCTTCGCAAGCTGGAATCGCTCGGCCTCGCCGATCAGGTCGGCCCCGGCCAATGGATGATCGCCAATGATGCCGAGCCGACGCTACGCGAGATGGGCGAGCGCGGCGACATCATCAAGCGGATGCACCGCGCGCTGACCGAACGCGGCATCGAGCGAAGTTCGGCGGGCTATGTCCTCGCCGCCGAAAATCTCGATACGCCGATCATCGGCCGGCTGGTCGATCGTGGTCTCGACGATGAGCTGAAGGGCACGGCCTACGCTGTGATCGATGGCGTCGACGGCCGCACTCACCACGTCAGGCTGCGCGATCTCGACGCCGCCGGCGACAGCGTGACGGGATCAATCGTCGAGCTTCGCAGGTTCGAGGACGCCAAGGGCGAGCGCCGCGTCGCGCTCGCTGTCCGTTCCGATCTTGACATCGACCGCCAGATTACCGCGACAGGCGCGACCTGGCTCGACCGGCAGAATATTTCCCGCGAGCCGGTGGCGCTATCGGAAGGCGGCTTCGGCGCCGAGGTGCGCCACGCCATGAGCGCCCGCGCCGCCCATCTGGTCGAACAGGGCTTCGGCGAACGGCACGGTCAGCGAGTCACTTTTGGCCGCAACCTGATCGATACGTTGCGCCGCCGAGAACTGGACGCGCTCGGCGAGAAGCTCGCTGCCGAGACTGGCCAACCCTTCAACCGCGCGGGCAACGGCGAATATGTCGCCGGCTCCTATCGCCAGCGCATCACGCTCGCCTCCGGCCGCTTCGCCATGATCGACGATGGCCTTGGCTTCCAGCTCGTGCCGTGGACGCCGTCCCTCGAAAAGCAGCTCGGCCGTCATGTCTCCGGCGTCGCCCGCGATGACGGCGGCATCGACTGGAGCTTCGGGCGCAAGCGCGGCCTGGGCCTCTGATTTTCTCCAAGACCCTTTGCCCAAAAAGGAATTGCCTATGTCCGCGACCAAAATCCTCTGGGGCCAGATCCTCGCCGTCTTCACCATCGTCTTTCTTTGCATCTGGGGCGCGACCGAATGGGTTGCGTGGCGGCTCGCCTTCCAGCCCGAACTCGGACACCCCTGGTTCACTTTACTGGGCTTCCCCTTCTACTATCCGCCGTCCTTCTTCTGGTGGTGGTATGGGTATGATGCCTACGCCCCGTCGATCTTCATCGAGGGCGCCTATATCGCGGCATCAGGCGGTCTGATCGCCGCCGCCGTGGCGATCGGCATGTCGGTCTGGCGGGCGCGCGAAGCCAAGAAGGTCGAGACCTATGGTTCGGCGCGCTGGGCCGATACGGCGGAAGTGAAGGCTGCCGGGCTGCTTGGTCCCGATGGGGTGGTGCTCGGTCGTTATACCCACGACTATCTTCGCCACGACGGGCCGGAGCATGTGCTGTGCTTCGCGCCGACCCGCTCAGGCAAGGGCGTCGGCCTCGTCATCCCCTCGCTGCTGACCTGGCCGGGCTCGGCCATCGTCCACGACATCAAGGGCGAGAACTGGCAGCTCACCGCCGGTTTCCGCGCCCGGCACGGCCGCGTCTTGCTGTTCGACCCGACCAACGCGAGGTCCTCCGCCTACAATCCGCTGCTCGAAGTGCGGCGCGGCGAGTGGGAAGTCCGCGACGTCCAGAACATCGCCGACATCCTGGTCGATCCCGAGGGCAGCCTCGAAAAGCGCAGCCATTGGGAGAAGACCAGTCACGCCCTGCTGGTCGGTGCGATCCTGCATGTCCTCTACGCCGAGGCGGACAAGACGCTGGCCGGCGTCGCCGCTTTCCTCTCAGATCCGAAGCGCCCGATCGAGTCGACGCTCAACGCCATGATGAAAACTGCACATCTCGGCGATGCCGGGCCGCATCCCGTCATCGCCAGCGCTGCCCGCGAGCTGCTCAACAAATCCGACAACGAACGCTCGGGCGTACTGTCCACCGCCATGTCGTTCCTCGGCCTCTACCGCGATCCCGTTGTAGCCGAGGTGACGCGCCGCTGCGATTGGCGCATCACTGACATCGTAGAGGGCAAACAGCCGACGACGCTCTACCTCGTCGTCCCGCCCTCCGACATCAACCGCACCAAGCCGTTGATCCGCCTGATCCTCAATCAGGTCGGACGTCGCCTGACCGAGGATTTGCAGGCCAAGGCCGGGCGCCACCGGCTGCTGCTCATGCTGGACGAGTTTCCGGCGCTGGGACGGCTCGACTTCTTCGAGTCGGCGCTCGCCTTCATGGCCGGCTACGGGCTGAAGTCCTTCCTGATCGCGCAGTCGCTGAATCAGATCGAGAAAGCCTACGGCGCCAACAACTCGATCCTCGACAACTGCCATGTGCGCGTCAGCTTCGCCACCAACGACGAGCGCACCGCCAAGCGTGTGTCGGACGCGCTCGGCACCGCGACCGAAATGAAGGCGATGAAGAACTATGCCGGGAGCCGGTTGTCCCCCTGGCTCGGGCATCTGATGGTGTCGCGCTCTGAAACCGCCCGGCCGCTGCTCACACCGGGCGAGGTGATGCAGCTTCCCGCGACCGACGAGATCGTCATGATCGCTGGCACGCCGCCGATCCGGGCGAAGAAGGCACGCTACTTCGAGGATCGTCGATTGCAGGAGCGCATCCTGCCGCCGCCGACTTTGAAGGCGGCGCAGGGTCGCCCCGACGACTGGACATCGCTGCCAGTGCCGCAGCGCCCGCAGATCGCGCCACAGAAGTCCGCGCCGGAAGCCGAGGACGACGATCCGACCGAATCCGAGCGCCGCCGTCAGCCCGAACTCAACCGCGTGCAGCCGGTCGAGAAGAAGGAGACGATTGAGAATGAGTTCGAGATTGGCCTCAACGAAGACGACGAGGATGACGCTGCCCGCAACAGCCGCATGAACCGGCTCATGCAAAGCGTCGCCCGTCAGGCGTCACTCGATCCCGCCGATGACATGGATATGTGAGGCCGCGATGAGCAAACCCGCCCGCAAGCAGCGTCTGTCCGTCTATCTCGATCCCGCCGTGATGACCCGTCTCGCCGATCATGCCGCGCGGCGGGATCATTCCCGATCGCTGATCGCGGAGGCTGCCATCGAATCCTTCCTGTCGCCCGACGCGGCCGAGCGACAGGAAGCCGCCCTCACCAAGCGGCTCGACCAGTTCGACCGACGCATGGTTCGGCTTGAGCGCGACGTCGGGATTTCCGTCGAGATGCTGGCGGTGTTCGTCCGCTTTTGGCTCGCCACCACGCCCACGCTGTCCGAACCCGTCGCGAAAGCCGCCCATGCGAAGACGGCCGAACGCTATGGTGCCTTCGTGACTGCGCTTGGGCGACGTCTCGCCAAGGGGCCAAAGCTGCGGCAGGAGATCGCGGAGGATGTAGGCGTCCCAAACGGCGATGATTCCCACGCGCGGGACGAATAATCATCGGACGACGTCATTCAAGTTAAGGCCGGTGCCGCCGATCTCCTGTATTTGCACGCTACACCACTACGCCGATAAATCCTTGTTGAATCCGCCCTAAATCAGGCTCTTTTACTCAACCCCGCAAGGGGAAGGTCTGTCGATCCCCGCTGAACTCGGGGCGACATGAAGGCTTCACATCATAATTCGGAAGGCTTGGCGCGCGGCGCGCGGATGCTGCGCACGGCGCTCGGCCCGGCCATCGCGCGGTTTCTGGAAGACGCCACCGTCGTCGAGGTGATGCTGAACCCGGACGGGCGCATCTGGATCGACCGGCTGTCCGAAGGATTGTCCGATACGGGTGAGCGGCTATCGCCCGCCGATGGCGAACGGATCGTGCGCCTGGTCGCGCACCATGTCGGCGCTGAGGTTCATGCCGACGCGCCGCGCGTCTCGGCAGAACTGCCCGAGACGGGAGAGCGGTTCGAGGGGCTTCTTCCCCCCGTAGTCGCCGCGCCAGCCTTTGCGATCCGTAAGCCCGCCGTGGCGGTGTTCACGCTCGACGATTATGTCGCGGCCGGGATCATGTCAGGGGGACAGGCCGAGGCGCTTCGCCAAGGCGTTGCGTCTCGCGCCAACATCCTCGTCGCCGGCGGCACCTCGACCGGTAAAACCACGCTGACCAATGCGCTGCTCGCCGAGGTGGCGAAGACCTCCGATCGCGTCGTCATCATCGAGGATACGCGCGAGCTGCAATGCGCTGCGCCCAATCTCGTCGCCATGCGCACAAAGGATGGCGTCGCCTCGCTGTCCGATCTCGTCCGCTCGTCGCTGCGCCTACGCCCTGACCGTATCCCGATTGGTGAGGTGCGAGGGGCGGAAGCGCTGGACCTCCTCAAGGCATGGGGCACCGGCCATCCAGGCGGCGTCGGCACGATCCACGCCGGTTCGGCGATCGGCGCGCTGCGTCGCATGGAGCAGCTCATTCAGGAAGCCGTGGTCACGGTTCCGCGCCCGCTGATCGCCGACACGATCGATCTCGTCGCCGTGCTGTCGGGCCGCGGTTCTGCACGCCGGCTCGCCGAACTCGCCCGCGTCGAGGGCCTCGGCCCCGACGGCGATTACCGCGTCACACCCGCCATCAGCACCCCGGTTTTCGAGGGTGACGGCGGTGACCCCGCCACTCTCAACCCTAGCCACGAAGGAGAAAACCTGTGATCCAACGCCTGCGCACTATGCGCCTATCCCACCTGCGCCACCGTCTCGCCATGACCGTATCGGTCGCGACGCTCAGTGTGGTGATGGCTGCGCCCGCCTACGCCTCCGGCTCGTCCATGCCGTGGGAAGCCCCACTGCAATCGATCCTCCAGTCGATCGAAGGCCCGGTCGCCAAGATCATCGCCGTCATCGTCATCATCTCTACCGGCCTGGCGCTGGCGTTCGGCGATACGTCGGGCGGCTTCCGCCGCCTCATCCAGATCGTGTTCGGCCTTAGCATCGCCTTCGCCGCGTCGAGTTTCTTCCTGTCGTTCTTCTCGTTCGGCGGCGGAGCGCTGGTTTGATGGCGGGCGTCGTCGATCAGGGCGGGGAAGTTCCCGGCTACACGGTCCCGCTGCACCGGGCGCTGTCCGAACCGATCCTGCTCGGCGGCGCACCGCGCGCCATCGCGATCATGAACGGCACGCTCGCGGGCGCTGTCGGCTTGGGACTTCGCCTCTGGCTGGTCGGCCTCGCCATCTGGGCGATTGGTCATTTCGCGGCGGTATGGGCCGCCAAGCGCGATCCGCTCTTCGTCGATGTCGTGCGCCGCCATCTGCGCATTCCCGCGCACCTTTCGGTTTGAGCGAGGACCTGGCCGTGATGAACCTCGCCGAATATCGCAACAAGAATGGTCGCCTCGCCGACTTCCTGCCGTGGGTGGCGCTGATCGGTGAAGGCATCGTCCTCAACAAGGACGGCAGTTTTCAGCGGACGGCGCAGTTCCGTGGGCCGGACCTCGACAGCGCCGTGCCCGCCGAATTGGTCGCTGTCGCCGGCCGCCTCAACAACGCCTTCCGCCGTCTCGGCTCAGGCTGGGCGATCTTCGTCGAAGCGCAACGGCATGTCTCGAACCGCTATCCCAAAAGCAAATTCCCGGATTCGGCGTCGGCGCTGGTCGATGCCGAGCGCAAGGCCGACTTCGAGGAAGCCGGCGCACATTTCGAGTCCAGCTACTTCCTGACCTTCTGTTATCTGCCGCCGGCGGAAGACGCAGCCCGCGCCGAGACCTGGCTTTACGAAGGCCGCGACCGGTCGGGCGTCGATCCGCACGAGGCGCTGACCGGCTTCGCCGACCGTATCGATCGCATCCTGCGTCTCGTCGAAGCCTTCATGCCGGAATGTGTCTGGCTCGATGATGCCGAGACACTGACCTATCTGCACGCTTGCGTCTCAACCAAGCGGCACCGGGTTCGCGTGCCAGAAACGCCGATGTATCTCGACGCTCTACTCGCCGATCAGCCGCTGACTGGCGGCCTCGAACCAATGCTCGGCAACCAGCACATCCGTGTGCTGACCATCACCGGCTTTCCGACCGCGACGACGCCCGGCCTACTCGACGAGTTGAACCGGATGGCGTTCCCCTATCGGTGGAGCACGCGCGCGATCCTGCTCGACAAGACTGACGCGACGAAGCTCCTCACCAAGATCCGCCGCCAGTGGTTCGCAAAGCGCAAGTCGATCGCCGCGATCCTCAAGGAAGTGATGACCAATGAAGCGTCGGCGCTGGTCGATACGGACGCCTCGAACAAGGCGGCAGACGCTGACCTCGCGTTGCAGGAACTCGGCGCCGACTATGCCGGGATCGCCTACGTCACCGCGACGGTGACGGTGTGGGACGCCGATCCGCGTACCGCCGACGAAAAACTGCGCCTCGTCGAGAAGGTCATTCAGGGCCGTGACTTCACGGCGATGGCCGAGACCATCAATGCCGTGGACGCCTGGCTCGGATCACTGCCGGGGCATGTCTATGCCAACGTCCGGCAACCGCCGATCTCCACGCTCAATCTCGCCCACATGATTCCCCTGAGCGCCGTGTGGGCGGGGCCGGAACGGGACGAGCATTTCGCAGCGCCCCCGCTGCTCTTCGGAAAGACTGAAGGCTCGACCCCGTTCCGGTTTTCCCTGCACGTCGGCGATGTCGGCCACACGCTGATCGTCGGGCCGACCGGTGCGGGCAAGTCCGTCCTGCTGGCTCTGATAGCGATGCAGTTCCGGCGCTATGCCGGCGCGCAGGTGTTCGCCTTCGATTTCGGCGGCTCGATCCGCGCTGCCGCACTCGCCATGCGGGGCGACTGGCATGATCTGGGTGGCGGTCTCACCGAAGGCAGCGCCGACAGCGTATCGCTTCAGCCACTCGCCCGCGTCGATGACCCCGCCGAACGGGCATGGGCGGCCGACTGGCTCGCCGCGATCCTGTCCCGTGAGAGCGTCGCGCTCACGCCAGAGGTGAAAGAGCACCTCTGGACGGCGCTGACCTCACTGGCGTCTGCGCCGATCGAGGAACGCACGATCACGGGCCTATGTGTCCTCTTGCAGTCCAACGACCTCAAGCAGGCATTGCGACCCTATTGCATCGGCGGGGCATGGGGGCGGTTGCTCGACGCGGAGAGCGAACATCTCGGCACGGCGACGGTCCAAGCTTTCGAGACCGAGGGGCTGATCGGCACGGAAGCTACACCCGCCGTGCTCGCCTATCTGTTCCACCGGATCGAAGATCGGCTCGACGGATCGCCCACGCTCATCATCGTCGATGAAGGATGGCTCGCGCTCGACGACGAGGGCTTCGCCGGCCAGCTCCGCGAATGGCTGAAGACGCTGCGCAAGAAGAACGCGAGCGTCATCTTCGCCACGCAAAGCCTGTCCGACATCGACGGCTCGGCGATCGCTCCCGCCATCATCGAAAGCTGCCAGACCCGGATTCTGCTCCCGAACGAGCGGGCGATCGAACCCCAGATCACCGCCATCTATCGCCGCTTCGGCCTCAACGACCGGCAGATCGAGATCGTCGCGCGGGCCATGCCCAAGCGCGATTACTACTTCCAGTCGCGGCGTGGCAACCGCCTGTTCGAGCTGGGTCTCAGCCAAGTGGCGCTGGCGCTGTGCGCTGCCTCGGCGAAGACCGACCAGACCGCGATCGCCAACATTATCGCGGAACACGGACCCGAAGGCTTCCTCGACGCATGGCTGCGTCTTCGCGGCGTCGACTGGGCCGCCGATCTCATTCCCAACCTGACCAACCTGGAGAAACTGCAATGAAACTACGCCGCACTCGTGCGGCGCGGCTCGCTGCCGCGCTGCTCATCGCTCCGTTCGCCATCGCCCCGATGCTGGCGACGCCCGCGCAGGCGCAATGGACCGTGTTTGATCCGTCCAACTACGCGCAGAACCTGCTGACTGCGGCGCGGTCGCTCCAGCAGATCAACAATCAGATCACCAGCCTGCAAAACCAGGCGCAGTCGCTCATCAACCAGGCCCGCAATCTCGCCAGCCTGCCTTATTCCTCGCTGCAACAGCTCCAGCAGTCCGTTCAGCGGACGCAGCAGCTTCTCAGTCAGGCGCAGAACATCGCTTATAATGTTCAGCAGATCGATCAGGTGTTCCAGAGCAAATACGCCAACGTGTCGATGTCAGCGTCGGACACGCAACTGATCGCCGATGCCAAGACCCGCTGGCAGAACACGGTCGGCAGTTTGCAGGATGCCATGCGCGTGCAAGCCACCGTGGTCGGCAACATCGACACCAACCGCACGCAGATGTCGGCGCTGGTCGGATCGAGCCAATCAGCGACGGGGGCATTGCAAGCAACGCAGGCCGGCAACCAGCTTCTCGCGTTGCAGGCCCAGCAACTCGCCGACCTCACCGCTGTCGTCGCCGCCAACGGGCGAGCGCAGGCGCTGCGAGATGCCGAACAGGCAGCCGCCGCCGAACAGGGGCGCGAACAACGCCGCCGATTCCTGACACCCGGTGCGGGCTATCAGCCGGGCAATGCCCGGATGTTCCCCAGCAGCGGCAACTGAGGAACGGGCGATGGACGGCAAGAGCCTCGCGCGCATCGGCGCCGTCATCTTCGTCGCGGTTGCGATCACCGCGACTACGATCGAGATGAACCGCCATGAGGTTGCGCCGGACAATGTTGCGACACAGGCGCGTCCTGTCACGGAGCGAGATCCGCTGGATGCGGAACTCACCCGGTGCAGCGGGATCGGTGAGGCCGGCGCGCGCGATCCGTCCTGCCTGAAAGCCTGGGCTGACAACCGCCGCCGGTTTCTCGGCCCCGACCGGGAAGGACGCTGACCATGCAGGGCACCGGCGTCATCGACCATTTCCTTGAGGTCTTCACCCGCTACATCGACGGCGGCTTCGGCCTGTTGCAGGGCGAGGTGGCGTTTATCGCCACCACGTTGATCGTCATCGACGTGACCCTGGCCGCGCTATTCTGGTCGTGGGGGGCAGACGACGACATCATCGCTCGCTTGGTCAAGAAAACGCTGTTCGTCGGCGTCTTCGCTTACATCATCGGCAACTGGAACAACCTTGCCCGCATCATCTTCGAGAGCTTCGCTGGTCTCGGCCTGAAGGCGTCCGGCACCGGCTTCACCGTCTCCGATCTCCTGCGCCCCGGCAAGGTCGCGCAGACCGGACTCGATGCCGGGCACCCACTGCTCGAATCCATCTCGAACCTGATGGGCTACTGGTCCTTCTTCGAGAATTTCATCCAGATCGCCTGCATGCTGTTCGCCTGGGCGCTCGTGCTCATCGCTTTCTTCGTGCTCGCCATCCAGCTCTTCGTGACGCTGATCGAGTTCAAGCTTTCCACACTCGCCGGTTTCGTCCTCATTCCGTTCGGCCTGTTCGGCAAATCCGCTTTCATGGCCGAACGGGTGCTCGGCAATGTCATCTCGTCGGGCATCAAGGTCATGATGCTGGCCGTCATTATCGGTATCGGCTCGACGCTCTTCTCCGAGTTCACCGCTGGTTTCGGCGGAGCCACGCCGTCGATCGACGATGCGATGGCCATCGTTCTCGCGGCGCTGACGCTCCTGGGCCTCGGCATCTTCGGTCCCGGCATTGCCAACGGTCTCGTTTCCGGTGGTCCGCAACTCGGCGCAGGCGCAGCGATCGGCACGGGTCTCGCCGCCGGCGGCATGGCGGCAACGGGTGCGGCGACGGTTGGCGCTGTCGCGTCCGGTGGCGCTGCCCTCGTGGGCGGCGCCGCAGCGGCAGCACGTGGCGGTGCGGCGCTCGCCGGTGGCGCGTCGACTGCCTACAGCCTTGGTGCTGCCGGTCAGAGCGGCGCATCGGGCGTCGCCTCTGGTCTCGGCAATGTCGCTAGCACAGGCGCACAGGCGGCCGTCTCACCCCTGAAGCGCGCAGCCAGCCGCGCAGCCGACAGTATGAAGCAGAGCTACCAGTCCGGTGCGCGTGCAGCGTTTGAGGTGTCGGGCGGATCGTCGACCGCAGGAACTATCGGCGGCGATGCTGCTGACACCGCGTCGGCACCTGCCGCATCAGCCGCCACCGACGGCCCGCCCGCCTGGGCCAAGCGCATGAAACGCTCGCAGCAATTGACCCACGGCGTTCAGGCCGCCGCCCATGCGGTGCGCAGCGGCGACAGCCACGGCGGCGGCTCTTCCGTCAACCTCTCCGAAAGCGACTGACCATGTTCAAACGACCTTCCACCCACTACGGCAAATCCCCACAGCCCGAGACGCCTTATCAACGCGCCGCGCAGATCTGGGACGAGCGCATCGGTTCGGCCCGCGTGCAGGCGCGGAACTGGCGATTGATGGCCTTCGGTTCTTTGGCGCTGTCTGCCGGTTTGTCGGCGGGATTGTTCTGGCAGTCGATGAACGGCTCGATCGTTCCGTGGGTGGTGCAGGTCGATCGGTTGGGCCAGGCGCAAGCCGTTGCCCCCGCGACCGCCGACTATCAGCCCAATGACGCGCAGATCGCCTTCTACCTCGCGCGCTTCATCGAACAGGTCCGGTCCATCCCCGCCGATGCGATCATCGTGCGGCAGAACTGGTTGCGCGCCTATGACTTCACCACGCAGGGCGGCGCGCTGGCTCTCAACGACTATGCCCGCGCCAACGACCCATTCGCCAAGGTCGGCAAGCAACAGATCGCAGTAGAAGTCTCCAGCGTGATCCGGGCGTCGCCGACGAGCTTCCGCGTCGCCTGGATCGAGCGCCGCTATCAAGACGGCAGCCTCGCCGATACGGCCCGCTGGTCCGCCATCCTCACTGTCGCCGTGCAGCCGCCGCGCGACGCCGACACGCTGCGGAAGAACCCGCTCGGAATCTACATCAACGCCATCAACTGGTCGAAGGAGCTTGGACAATGACGCCGACCTTCCGCACAGCCGGGAAGCCGGCTTTCCGCAATGCTTCACTCGCGGCTCTGCTGCTTTCCGCGTCCGCGCTCGCCGGGTGCGCCGGTCACATACCTCCACCTGAAATTTCCTATGACGATGCCGCGCCTGCTGTGCAGACAGTCGATCCGCCCGCGCCGGTCAGGGTGGTCGCACTGCCGCAACCGCTGCCGCTTCCCGGCCAGTTGAAGCCGGTGGGGAAGGACGGCAAGCCAGAACCTGAAGCCGCCGATCCGACCGTGCGCGTCAATCAGGCGAACGCCGCCGCGCGGATGCAGCCGGTGCGTAACGGCTTCATCAATTCGATGCAGGTCTATCCCTTCGTCGATAGCGCCCTCTATCAGGTCTATGCTTCGCCGGGACAGATAACCGACATAAGCCTCCAGCCGGGCGAACAACTCGTCGGCTCCGGTCCCGTCGCCGCCGGCGACACCGTGCGCTGGATCATCGGCGATACCGAAAGCGGCATCGGCGCGACGAAACAAATCCATATTCTCGTCAAGCCGACCCGCGCCGAACTGATGACCAATCTCGTCATCAACACCGACCGGCGCACCTATCATATGGAACTGCGCTCGACGCCCTCGACCTATATGGCTTCAGTATCCTGGCAATATCCGCAGGACCAGCTCATCGCGCTGCGCCGCCAAAACAGCCAAGCCGAAGCACAACAGCCGGTCGCCAATGGAATTGACCTATCCCGCGTCAATTTCCGTTATGAGGTGGCCGGCGACCGCGCGCCGTGGCGGCCATTGCGCGCCTTCGACGATGCCCGTCAGGTGTTCATCGAGTTTCCGCGCGGCATCGGCCAGGGCGAAATGCCGCCGCTGTTCGTCGTCGGTCCAGAGGGCAATACCTCGGAACTGGTCAACTATCGCGTGCGCGGCAATTACATGATCGTCGACCGCTTGTTTGCGGCTGCGGAACTGCGCTTCGGAGCAGATAAGAACCAGAAGCGCGTTCGCATCTCCCGCACTGATGGGAGGCCCGCGTCGTGAGCACCGAACGTGATCCCGAGAAGGAAGCAGGGGTGAGGCCTGAATCGGCCTCGCCACCCGAAACGGCAGAGGATGACTCTCGTCCCCTCACCGGCGAGCCAGTGGCGCCGATGCGGCTGCGCCCTGAACCGCCGCGAGTCACCCGCCTGTCACGCAAAGTTCTGGCCGGTCTCGGCCTGGCGGCCAGTCTGGGTGTCGGCGGTGCGCTGATCTACGCGCTCCAGACCCGGCACGTAGGCAATCAAGGCCAGGAACTCTTTTCCACCGACAACCGCACGACTCCGGACGGACTGTCGGGCCTGCCGAAGGACTATAGCGGCGTGCCCAAGCTCGGCCCGGCGCTACCAGGCGATCTCGGCCGGCCGATTCTCAATGGACCGAACGGCAGCCAAGCTGGTGCGGCGCCTGGGATCGCCACGGTCTCCGGTCCCAGCCCGGAAGAACAGCGGCGGGCGCAGGAGCTGGAATCGGCGCGAACTGCTCGGCTGTTTGCCCCCACGGAAACGCGGCCAGGCAATACTGCAACGACAGCGCCCGCCGCGACGACAGCGCCGTCCGCGACAGACCTTGCCAGCCTCGGCCTGGCGCCGCAGCCGTCGACGCCTTCCGCCCAGGATCGCCAGCTCGCTTTCCTCAACCAGACGCCCGACAAGCGCACGGTCTCGCCGGATCGTGTTGCGGCGCCGGCATCGGCCAATGTGCTTCAGGCGGGCGCGGTGATTTCCGCTGCGCTGATCACCGGCATCCGTTCCGATCTGCCCGGCCAGATCACCGCGCAGGTGACGGAGAACATTTACGACAGCCCGACGGGCAAGATCCTACTCATCCCGCAGGGCACGCGGGTTATCGGTCAGTATGACGCAGGCGTCGGCTTCGGACAGCGCCGCGTCCTCCTCGTCTGGAACCGGCTGATGTTTCCCAACGGCCGATCCATAGTGCTGGAACGCCAACCCGGCGCGGACGCCGAGGGTTACGCCGGACTTGAAGACGGCGTCGATTATCATTGGGGGGAACTCTTCAAGTCGGCCGCCCTTTCAACGCTCCTCAGCGTCGGGGCCGAGGCCGGGACCAGCCAGAACGAAAACAACCTCGTCCAGGCGCTACGCCAGGGCGCGTCGAACAGCATAAGCCAGACCGGGCAACAGATCGTCACCCGCCAGCTCAACATCGCACCGACGCTGACCGTCCGACCGGGCTTCCCGGTCAGGGTCATCGTGACGCGCGACCTTGTCCTCGAACCCTACGGAGGTTGACGTGGCGAAGCTAAAACTCGGTCCCATCGCCAACGACAAGCCGGTGAAGATCACCGTCGAGCTACCCGCTGCGCTTCATCGCGATCTCGTCGCCTACGCCGAAATCCTCGGTCGGGAAGCGGGGCAGCCTGCGGCAGATCCCGGTCGGCTGATTGTGCCGATGCTTGAGCGGTTCATTCTGACGGATCGCGGCTTTGCAAAGGCAAGGCGGGCCGGAACGGGGCCTGCTGGTTCTCGCTGAGCACCGCTTCACCTTCCTCCCGCGCCATCGTCCGTGCAAGATCAAGTAGGCTCCTCAGGGCGGGATTGTCATTGCGCGGCGACCAGACCGCGCAGAACGGCAAAATCTCGCCATTGATCGGGCGGAATACCACGCCGGGAAATTGCGCCGCCGTTGTCGCCTCGCTCGTCACCGTCAAGCCGCGCCCGAGTGCGACCAGCCGCATGAGATTGTCGCGGCCCACCGCCTGCTGCTGAATATCGGGATGGCGCCCAAGGTCTGCGAGGCGCTGGACGAGATAGTCGTGGATCTCCTCGCCGGGCGCGCTTTCGCTGACGATGAAAGCCTCGCCTGCAAGTTCGTCGAAATGGACCTGTTCGGCATCGGCCCGTGGATGGCCGGTGGGCAGCACCACATGAATCCGTTCGGACCACAGGTGCTGACTGTCGCAGTCAGGCCATTCGGCGGTGCCGGTGATGAAGGCTATGTCAAGTTGGTGCTGACGAACCGCCGCCACATGCTCGGCTGGATTGCCATCGACGAAGGTCAGCTGGACCGCGCGGTGACGTTCGCCGAACGTCTGTATCAGATCGGAAAGAAACCCCGAGGCCAGCGACGAGAAAATACCGATCCTGACGTGACCGTCCTCGCCACGGCCGATCGCCGCCACTTCAGCCTTGGCCATCCCGATTTCGGACAAGGCCTTGCGCCCACGCAACACGAATTGCTTGCCGGCATGGGTCAGTTTGACGCCGCCAGACGAGCGGATGAAAAACGTCGTGCCGAGGCGATCCTCCAATTCACGAATGCGGCGGCTGATCGCCGATTCCTGCACTCCGAGCGCCGCTGCGGCCCGCCGAAAGCTGCCGTGGTCCGCCGCAGCAATCACATAGCTGATGTGACGGACCTGAATTGGCAATCGGAAGGCCTCCTAATCAGCTTCGAACATCAAACTCTCAATTCTCAACAGACAGATCGGGCGAAAGCAGGTCAGCATTTGTCCATCAGATCATCGATTTTTGCAGCTTTGATGTAGCGTGCCGGATTGGGATCTACCGCCAGCGCCTTGAAGTGTGCTTCACCGCAGGCAATCTTTGCGGCCTCCTGATCGCGCAGATCGTCTACGAACATACTGCCCTTGGTCTCGACAACGAAATACAGCCGCTCTTCTCCACTCACCTCCACCATGACTGCCCAATCTGGATTGTAACTGCCCAATGGTGTCGGCACTCTGAACCAGCCAGGCAGCTTGGCGTAAATTTTGACCGCCTCGTTCTTTTCGAGCTGTTCGGCGAAGGTGCGCTCAACGCCGCCGGAATCGTAGATGACATGCTCGAAGACCGACTTCTGCGCGTCCTTCAGCATGTTGCGCAGATAGCCGGTCAGCTCTTCCTGCTGAAAAAGCTCCTGCGCGTAATAGGCGTCATCGCCGACGCGCTGGTATTTGATGCCGTCGACAACGGCCAGCCGCTTGGTCCGGTTGATGACCTCGCCCGCGATCTCGATGAACGCCTGCGGGTTGCGCTTGAAGTCGTTCAGCCGGCCGCACTCGGTCAGGATGCGAACCAGGCTTTTGCGGGTGAGTTGCGTTCGGTCCTGAAGGTCGGTCAGCACATCAGGCAGAACGATGTCGCCTTCCTCGATGGTGACAATCGTGCCGCTATCCTTGTCGCGCTCTTTGGCCAGAACGCCGCCCTGACCGATCGAAAGGTCGGCCTTTCTGATCCGCACGCGTGCTTTCGACACGGCTGGTCCGTTGGCGATGGCCTTCGCGCAATCGGTGAGCAGCTTTTCGTTGTCGAAATGAACGCGGTAGGTCGTCTTGTGCTTGATCCGGTCCCAGAGCGCGTGAAACTCCGGGCTTTCTAGAATGGCCTGTCGCGTTCTTACGACGACACGCTCATCCGCATTCTTGATGTCGAGCTTGCCCGCCACCTTTTTGAGAAGGTCGCGCACCGCCGGCAAATGCGGCGTCAGCGCTGGCGGCAGGGTGAATGACCCATCCTTGAGCGCCGTGCGCAAGGTGTCCTGCACCTTGCCCTTGGCATCGACAAAGCCCTGCGTCTTAAGGTGCTCGAAGATGGCAGCGGACTCGTCGAAACCCAGCATTCCGGTTGAGCCGTCAGCCTTGACGATCGGGATCGCCGCGAACTGATGCTTCTCGACGATGCCAAACTTGATCCCCGTGTCCTTCTCGATTTCCTTTTGTAGATTCTCAGCAAACTCCTCGTAGCTTTCTGTGGCGATCACGGTCAGCGTGTTGATGTCGAAGCCGCGCAGGCGTTCGCCCTTCTGGTTGACGCAAAGACGCAGGCCGCGGCCGATGGTCTGCCGACGCTCGCGCTCTGTGCCAATCTCGCGCAGCGCGCAGATCTGGAACACATTGGGGTTATCCCAGCCCTCTTTCAGCGCCGAATGGGAGAAGATGAACTTCAGCTTCGTTTCGAAACCGAGCAGCTTTTCCTTGTCCTTCATGATCAAGCTATAGGCCCGCTCGGCATTGTCGCGCGCCGACTGGTTGTTGTCCGCCGTGTCGGTCCAGCGCCGCGCCTTATCGATTGAGAAGTATCCATCGTGGACCTCCTCAGCCTCGGACGTCAGATCGACCTCCTTGAAAAGGCTGACGAACTCGGGGAGCTTTGCCGCGCGGCGGTATTCTTCCTCGAACATCCGCGCGTACTTCCCCTTCACGGGGTGTCCGTCGGCATCATACGAACGGTAGTGCTCCACCGCATCGATGAAGAACAGGCTGAGCACCTTGATGCCCAACGGCGCAAGCCGGGTTTCCTTCACGAGGTGTTCGTGAATGGTGCGGCGGATCATCAGGCGCTTCAGCGCGTCCGCGTCCACATCGCCCACGGCCTGGCCGGGCTGGAGAAATGTCTCACTGCCCGGCAGCTTCACTTCGAGAAGCTGGTTGTCGCGCCCGGTGCGGATTTCGCCGATCCGGCAATCGGCATAAAGCGCGCGCCCGGTCAGCTCCTCCAGATTATCGCCGTCTTGCACGACGACTTCCTTGCGGCGAACCTGCTTGCCCTCCAGCGCGTCGATCTCGACGCGCGCCGTGATCGGCCCCTTGCCGTTGCTGGCGGAGATGAACCGCACATAGGCCTTGTTGTGGCCGCCCTCGACTTCGAGCGACGCCACCTCGATCTGCTTGACCAGCTTGCGCTCATAGGCGTCCACCGCGTCCAACCGGAACACCATGTGGTGCTTGTCGACATGGGTGGCCGAATAGCGAAGGGTGCAGAGTGGGTTCATCTCGCCAAGGGCGCTCTTGCCAGCGCCGGAAAGGCCGCCATCGACGCTTTGCGGCTCATCGACGATCAGGATCGGGCGTGTGGCGCGGATCAGGTCGATCGGCCGTTCGCCGCCGGTCTTCTCGCTATCCTTGTAGAGGTTGTTAACGTCCTTCTTGTTGATGGCGCCGACAGTCACCACCATGATCTGGATGTTCGGGCTGGTGGCGAAATTGCGCACCTGACCGAGCTTGGCGGAATCATAAAGGAAATAGTCATAGGGTTGGCCCGAATAGAGCCCCTTGAAATGTTCCTCGGTGATTTGCAGCGTCTTGTAGACGCCTTCCTTGATCGCGACCGAGGGCACCACGATCACGAATTTGGTGAAGCCATAGAGCTTGTTCAGCTCGAAGACCGTCCGCAGGTAGACGTAAGTTTTGCCGGTGCCGGTCTCCATTTCCACGGTGAAATCGCCCGAGGTCAGGCCGGTTGACGGCGCGAGGCCGCCGCGAAGCTGAATATCCTTGAGGTTGGCGACAATCTCGTCATCGAGCAGGGTCAGCCGGTTGCCGATGCCCAATTCGCTTTCGACAAGGCCGAGTTCCCCCTGAATGCCGCCAGCGCCTTGGCGCGTGACGGTGAATTCGGTGCGGTTGATCTCCTGGCCGCGAAACAGGTCGGCGACGGCCTCAATGGCGAGCTTCTGATAATCGAGATCGGGTTCGAAATGCAGTTTCATCGAACCCTCCTTACAGGCTGCGCACGTCGGAAATGCCGTTCTGGTTCAGGATCGCCGCCATATTGGTTTTGGCGATGTCGTCAGCGAAGCCGGAATCCTTGAACACGACGCGCGTGTCGACAGCGGGCGCCAGCGCGGCGCGCCAGGCGACAATGCCGGACGCCAGCGGCTCGATCACGTCCTTGGTCAGCCCATCCGCAAGGTAAGCGATCAACGCGCCGCCGCCGATGGAATGCACGGACTTGCCCGCGATGGCCTTCGTCTCGATAGGCACACACAGATCAAGGCCGAGTTTGAGCAGAAGCTCATAGAGCACGTCCTGCTCGTTGCGGCCCTGCACGAGGTGTTCGGCGTTCTTCAGCAGGCTGGTTTCGAGGTTCGCCGCATCCGGCTCCCAGGCTCGAATATTCGATGAGGCGAGCTTATAAGCGCGAAAACCTGTATCACCGGCAAATGCTGGATTATCCGCTTTCACCTTGCGGGCGGCTCGTCGAAGTCGCTCTTTCGTCAATTCCGCAATATTCTCTGGCACAGACATCGCCTTGCAAAACGCAGATGCACTTTTCTGCGTTGCGTTGCTTTCATCTAGTGGTTCCGGCAGCTGAACCATAATATATCGATGTTTTGTGTTGAATTCCGAATTGTATTCTAACACCGCGTGGCCCGTTGTTGCTGATCCTGCAAAAAAATCTAATATGATGTCATCATTTCCGGTGCAGCCCACCTCGACAATTCGACGAAGTAATTTTATTGGCTTCGGGGTATCAAAAACCTGAACGCCATCGAAAAGATCACTTAACTCTGCGGTTGCCGCTTGAGTGTGACCTGTATCTGCGCTGGACCAGAGAGATCTGGGAACAACCCCATCCATTTCCGATAGATAGAGTTTAGCTCTCGGGAAACGGGCTTCGCCCTGCGCGCCCCAGTAGAGCCGCTTTTCTTGAATTAGTTCCTTCGTGACGTCCTGACCGTATTTCCACACAGCGGTTTCCTTCGGCCAGATCTCCTCTCCGGTATTTGGATTTGTAATTGGGTAGTAAAGATTGGGGCGCTCCGCTCGGGACTTGTTACATGTGTATGTCGCAGAATTCCAAGGCCCCCTCGGATCATTATCCGGGTTCTTGTAATATTCTAATTGTGCGCCAGTCCTTTGCAATTTTTGAGGACGCCAATTTTCTTTACTTTTCGCATAAACAACAATTGTGTCGCAATCGGTGCTAAAATATTTCGCGTCGTTGGCCGGAGATACTCTCTTGTGCCACGAGATCGTGGACACGAAATTTTCCTCTCCAAAAATATCATTCATAATTTCTATAAGATTTGCGACCTCACCGTCATCAATAGTTATGAAAATAGAACCCATTTCACTCAAAATATTTCTAGCCAACTTCAATCTTGGATACATCATATTTAGCCAATCGGTATGAAACCGGCCGGACACATCTGTATTGGAGGTTATTTTACGTCCTCCCTCGACTTGTCCAGTTAACTCAAGATAGTTTTTTATGTTATCTCGGAAATCATCTGGATAGACAAAATCTCTCCCCGTATTATAGGGAGGGTCGATGTAGATCAGTTTCACCTTGCCGGAATAGCTCTTCTGCAAGAGCTTCAGCACCTCGAGGTTGTCACCTTCGATCATCAGGTTCTGCGTCGTGTTCCAATCGACGCTTTCATCCGGACAGGGCAGCAGCGTGCCGGTCGATGGCGTCAGCGCAATCTGCCGCGCGCGGCGCTTGCCGTGCCAGTTCAGCCCATATTTCTCGTCGCGCTCGTCCACCGCACCGCCGAGCAGCCCCTTCAACACCTCAAAGTCGATCTTCCCTTCGGTGAAAGCGTCCGGAAACAGCGCCTTGAGCGCCTCGATATTGCCCGTGACAATATCGGCGCTTTTGGCTTCGGGGTCGTTCGGTCCGATGGGAGGAATGGTGGTCATGCAAATATCCGTTCTCAGAGGTCTTGTTTGTGAGCCGCCAGCGCCTGTTCCAGGCGCTGGATCTCGATGTTCAGATCGACACGGCGGTTAAGTTGCCTTTCGCGCACTGCCTTGGCCCGCAGCCCCGCAATGTCGCGCGCAAGCGCGCCATACGCTTCAAGCGCGGCGCGGCGTCGTTCAACGGCTTGCCCGTCGTCGCTTGGGCTATAGGCGCCCGACAGCCGTGCCGCCGCCAGCGCCTCGATCCGCGCGAGCCAGCCGTTGTAGACGGCCGACAGGTCACGCGAAGGCTGGCTCTTCAGCGCCAGGCTGGCGACAAAGGCGCGGTCCAAATCCTGAGGCACCAGCGGATCAAGCTCGCCCACGGCGACGACGCACTCCACAACAATCTTACCGCCTTCGTTCTGCGCCGCGCGCTTGGGCGCTACGGATATCGCAAGGCCGCTGGAGCCAAAGGTGATCAGCAACACGGGATAGGGAATGGCACGGTGGATCAGTTCCGTCAGCCGCGTGGCGCGCGCGTCAACGCGAAAGATCGCCGCGATGACGGCGATTTCCGAATAATCATGCGCCTCGTCCGTGAAGGCGGGAATTGCAACGGTGTTCGGCTTGAGCGCCGCGAGCCAGTGCAGCTCGTCGACCCCGTCCTGAATCGCGCGTTTGTCGGCGGAGGTCGGCGCGCCTTGCTCAACCAGCATCTTCTTGGGCACGCGCGCATCCACCCGCGCGCCCGGCGGCAGATCAAGCGCAGTCATGATCGCGGCGACCGCCGCCATCCCCGTCATACAGCGGCATCCGTCGATGGAGGCAACGCAACGAGGAAGGCGACCACTTCAAAGTCGTTGATCCCGGCAAATTCACCCTTCATCGCGTGGGTGCCGCCCATCTGGAACAGGCTGGCGACGGCGCGCTCCTCCCGCTTGCCGACGAGACTTCCGACCGCTCGCGCGAGCAGCTTCTGATAGGGCTCCATGTCCCGGCCAAAGCGGGTCGCCTTGTCGAACCGTTTGCTGGCCGCCACGTCCGGCTCGTCCTGACCGAGGCTAAGTTTCTTGAGCCGGTCCAGAACCTGCTTGGCCTGCGTGTATGGAAGCAGGACTTCGCCATCGTCGCCGACGTGAACGACATAATGCGGCGCCAACGGATAACCCGGCTCGGCGACCGTCGCCGCAGCCTCGCCAACTGCGCGAAGGCAGAAGATGACCCCCGGCGGAAGCGGGTTCTCGCCCTCGGCGGGAGCCTCAGTCACCGCGTAGGTGCCGAGCGGCAAGGTATCGAGGCGGCTTCGGTTTTCCCGAAGATAGCCCGCAAGGTCGATGCGGAAATCATTGAGGGTGAGATCGGCGATGGAGACTCCGCTCGACAAATCCTCAAGGTCGATGACCGCATCCTGCAACTTTTGAAGCTGGGCGCGACGGTATTCCAGATCGTTCATTTCGTTGCCGGCCTGGAACTCGATGACGTTTTCCTCGCCCGTCGCCGATACGTCGAGCAGCATCATGCGTCCGCTGACGCGGGATTCGAGATCGAGATATTCGTCCAGCTCCATGTTGGGCCAGAAATTGACCAGCTGGATTTTCGTGTTCTGCGAGCCGATCCGGTCCACACGCCCGAAGCGCTGGATGATCCGAACCGGGTTCCAATGGATATCGTAATTGATGAGGAAGTCGCAGTCCTGAAGGTTCTGCCCCTCGGAAATGCAGTCCGTCGCGATCAGCAGATCGATCTCGCCTTCAGCCGCGAGTTCGGTGGGGCGTTCCTTCGAGCGTGGCGAGAAGGCGCTCAGGATAGCGCTCATATCACCACGCACACCGGGCATTGTGGTACGGTTGGAGCCGGTGCCGCTGACAACGGCGGTGTGAATGCCGAGGGTCTTCTGCGCCCACGCCGCAATGTCGCGATAGAGATAATCCGCCGTGTCGGCGAAGGCCGTGAACAGCAGGATTTTTCGATTGTCCGGGTTGATCGGCGCGCGGACCTTGTCGGCGATGATCCGTTTGAGAGCCGCCAGCTTCGCGTCTCTATCAGGTGTCACAAGGCGAGCGGCGGCCAGCAACGCGCCGAGACGATCACGGTCCTCGGCAAGATCCTGACGCCAACGAACGCGATCAACGTCTTGCAGCAGCACCTTGACCTTGCGGCCAACGAGCAGCGCTTCGAAGGCGGGATCATCGACATCGATATCGTCGATGGGCGTTTCCTCAACGGAATCGTCATGGGCGTCGATCTTGGCGAGCAAGGCCTCGACGTCTCGGAGCTGGCGCTCGATGGTCAGCGCGAACGAAGCGACCGAGCTTTCCATCCGCTTCAGGATATTCACGCGCAGCAGGTGAATGAGGCTTTCCTCGCGGTCTACCTGGCGGAAGAAACTCTCGCCGCCGCGAATTTTGGTGCTGTATTTCTCGTCGTAAGCCGCCTGCTTGTGCGGGAGTACATAGCGAAGCGGCGCATAGGCGCCGAGGGTCAGGCGGCGGATTTCGTTGTTGATCTCGCGGATCGGTCGGAATGCGCCGGCGAGGTCCACGTCGGCCTTGATGTTCACAGGCGGCAGGCGCTCGGGGAACTGGCCCGTTTCTGCGGTGCCGTAATATCGCTGCACATGCTTTCGCGACCGGGCGATGGTCAGCATGTCGAGCAATTTGAAGTAATCGAAGCCAAGCATATCCATGAGGCGGGCTGGCCGACGTTCGGCCTCGCCAAGATCAAGCCAGCGGTTGAACTGCCCCTGCGCCTTGCGGATCGTTCCTTCGATGCTGGGGATGCCATGGCCCGACAGCGCCACATCGTTGCCCTCAGTAACGAATGCGATCTGATTTTTGAGGTCGGCCAGCCGATTGTTGACCGGCGTCGCCGACAACATGAGCACTTTGGTCTTCACGCCGGACTGGATGATCCGCTTCATCAGGTGGTCGTAGCGGGTGTCCCGATCCTTGTGGGTCGGCTTGTTCCGAAAATTATGCGACTCGTCGATCACGACGAGATCGTAATTACCCCAGTTGACGTGGGTGAGGTCGATGTCGCCGGACAGGCCGCCATCGCGTGACAGGTCGGTGTGGTTCAGGACATCATAATGTAGCCGGTCGGGCGCAAGCACGTTGCGCCGATCATTCGACTTGTAGAGCGTCCAGTTATCGCGCAGCCGCTTGGGGCAGAGCACCAGCACCCGATCATTCCGCAGCTCATAGTATTTAATGACGGCAAGCGCCTCGAAGGTTTTGCCGAGGCCGACGCTATCGGCGATGATGCAGCCACCGATGCGCTCCAGCTTGTCGATAGCGCCGGTGACGCCATCGCGCTGAAAACGGAACAGCTTTTTCCAGACGACCGTATCGCGAATACCGGTCGCGGATTTGATGATCCGCTCTTCGTCCAGCTCATCGCCGAGATCCTTGAACATCTGGTAGAGGATCTGGAAATAGACAAGCGACGGCGGTCGTTGCGACGCCATGTCCTCCAGCGCCGTGATGAGCGAAGCTTTGGCATCTGGATCGGCGCGCAGGTCGTTCCAGTTCGACTGGAACCATTCGGCGTAGCTGGCTGATTCGGCGTCTGCATCAGTCGCCTGCACGAGGCCAAGTTGCCCGCTTGGCGTCAAGCCGAGTCCCTCTGTCGTGAACGAACATGAACCCACCATCGCCTTGCCTGGAGATGAATGGTCGCGAACGAAGATGAACGACTGGGGTGGGGCCTTCCGGGTATTGCGGATGTCGGCCTTCTTGCTGATCCACTCGGAGGCAGATTTCGCCAACCATCGCCCTTGAAGCCGACCGCGGAAGGCGATGTCCGCCTCGCTCCCCAACAGTGATGAGGCAACCGAACTCGGCTCGCCGAGCACGAGCCTTGACCGGTCGATCCGCTCAAGCGCATCACGAATTTCGGCGAATGCAAAAAGGGAGAAGGTTGGCGATACAATGTCGACGCCAGCATTCGGCGCAATCCACTCGCGCAGGAGATCCAGCGCGCGATCCGCGCCGCTATTCCGTAGTAGCCTCATTTGCCACTCTCCGGCGGCTTGCCGGGCGGCATCGGCGTCGGGGGCAAGCCGGACGACGTCTCGATGAATTGCCGCACGGCTTGCCGAATGACCCACGAGATCGAGGCATCGCGCGCGCGCGCAATCTTGTCGAGCGCCTGATAATCCTGCTCTTCTAGGCTTACCGTCAGCCGGGCAGCTTTGCGAGGACGCTCGTTCATACCTACCCCCAATGATCTATGAACAAGTATTGCAGAATATGCACCGAACTTCAACAAAGTGATGCAGTTTTCACCAACCCTTGGGTAGGCAGTCTTCCTTTCTGGCTGTGCTGAGAGCGGCACACTGTGCCGTTAAGGGCAGAACGGCAGCGGGCATTCGACGAATGCTCCACACAAAAAGGCCGGGAAATTTGGCGGCGTGAGAAATCTCAAACGCGCGATACCAACCTTGAGGTTGGCGCACCCATCAGGATTCGAACCTGAGGCCTCTACCTTCGGAGGGTAGCGCTCTATCCAGCTGAGCTATGGGTGCATTTATCTTCAGATAGTGTCCGAGGATGCTCGGGGTCAATCTCGAATCGGTCAACTCCGTCAGCGCAAAAACCATGGGTTCCGACCCCACCGTTTGCCGCCCTTCGTACTCCAGACACTCCCTAAAACTTGCTTCCGTGGTGCTTCCGCGACCGCTGAAGCGATTTCAGTGCTTCCTTCGAGTTTTCCCAATTGCTTGGTTTAACTCACTTTTTCCAGCACCCGCAATCAAAACGCTTGACTTACCTCTGCCTTCGGAGGGCAACGCTCTATCCAGCTGAGCTACGGGCGCCGCTTACAGCGGATGGGTCTCCTAGCGGAAACGGACCCCGGGGGCAATCTTAAGCCCCACCTCAAGCGCCCGTGACGTCTTCCCAGAAGCGCTTGGCCTTGCCGACGAAAGTCGTGCACTTGGGATGCTGCTGGTCGCCGCAAAGGCCCGCGAATTCGCGCAGCAGCTCTTTCTGCTTGGCGGTCAGCTTGGCCGGCGTCTCGATGAACAGCTCGACCACCAGGTCACCGCGTTCGCGCGAACGGAGCGACGGCATCCCGCGGCCCTTGAGGCGGATGGTGCGGCCGGTCTGGGCGCCCTCCGGCACCTTGACGATCTGGCGATCGGCGCCATCGCAGTTATCGCCGCCCATCAGACAAGGCGCTTCGATCTCGCCGCCCAGGGCGGCGATCGCCATGGGCACCGGCACGGTGCAGAGCAGGTCCAGGCCGTCGCGTTCGAAAAGATCGTGCGGGGCGACGGAGACGAAGAGGTAGAGGTCGCCGCGCGGGCCGCCGAGCGCGCCGGCGTCGCCCTCGCCCGCCAGGCGAATGCGCGAGCCGTCGTCGATGCCGGCCGGCACGCGGACCTGCAGGGTGCGTTCGCGACGGACCTGGCCGTGGCCATGGCAGTCGACGCAAGGGTCCATGACCATCTGGCCCGAGCCGCCGCAGCGCGGGCAGGCGCGCTCGATCTGGAACATGCCCTGCTGGCTGCGCACACGGCCGTGGCCGCGGCAGGTGGTGCAGGTGGTGGGCGAGGTGCCGGGCTTGGCGCCCGAGCCGTCGCAGGTCTCGCAGGTCATGGCGGCGGGGACGACGATCTCGACATCGGCGCCGGCGTAGGCCTGCTCAAGGGTGACATCGAGGTCGTAGCGCAGGTCCTGGCCGCGGGTCGGGCCTGGGCGCTGCTGGCTCTGGCCTCTACGGCCGAACATATCGCCAAAGACGTCGCCGAAGACCTCGGAGAAGATGTCGCCGGCGTCCTGGAAATTGCCACGGCCGCCCATGCCTGCGCCGCCGTTCACACCGGCATGGCCGAACCGGTCGTAGGCCGCGCGCTTCTGGGGATCCGACAGGACCGAATAGGCTTCGTTGATTTCCTGGAACTTGACGGAGGACTCTTCCGAGCCGCCGTTCCGATCAGGATGATGCTCCATCGCCAGCTTGCGGAAGCTCGCCTTCAGACCGCCGGCGTCGCACTCACGGCTGACGCCCAGCACTTCGTAGTAGTCGCGCATCAGTTCGCCCGCATCACATCGTGGGCCCCATCGCGTCCTGGGCGGTCAGTCATATCTGGCGCAGACATCCCCGACATCGACGAGACTATTCCGTTTGAAAATGAAACCACCTCGAAAAGTGGGAAGGCCCCGGCCCGCTCGCAAGCCCTATAATAGGCGGGCCTGAACGCCAAACAGGCGGGAGCTCCACAGGGCGCCTCAATCCCGCTCATGAGACGCCCCGTCATGCGACGAGACGCCTCATAAGCTGTTGGATCAGGACGACTTCTTCTCGTCGCCGTCCACTTCTTCAAACTCGGCGTCGACCACGTCGTCGCCGCCGGCTTCCGGCTTGCCGGCGCCCGCCTCTTGCTGGGCTGCGTACATGGCCTCACCCAGCTTCATCGAGGCCTGGATCAGCGTCTGGGTCTTGGCCGCCAAGGCTTCCGGATCATCGCCTTCCAGCGAACCCTTCAGATCCTCAAGCGCCGTGGTGATGGCGGCCTTCTCAGGTTCGCCCACCTTGTCGCCGTGCTCGGCCAGGGCCTTTTCGGTCGAGTGGATGACCGCCTCGGCCTGGTTCTTGGCCTCGACCATCGCCTTGCGCTTTTCGTCGTCGGCCTTGTTGGCCTCGGCTTCCTTGACCATCGCGTCGATGTCGGCGTCCGAGAGGCCGCCGTTGGCCTGGATGCGGATCGACTGCTCCTTGGCGGTCGCCTTGTCGCGGGCCGAGACATTGACGATGCCGTTGGCGTCGATGTCGAAGGTGACTTCCACCTGCGGCACGCCGCGCGGGGCGGGCGGGATGCCGACCAGGTCGAACTGGCCCAGCATCTTGTTGTCCTGCGCCATGGGGCGTTCGCCTTGGAAGACCCGGATCGTCACGGCCGACTGGTTGTCGTCCGCCGTCGAGAAGGTCTGGCTGCGCTTGGTCGGGATCGTCGTGTTGCGCTCGATCAAGGGCGTGAAGACGCCGCCCAGGGTCTCGATGCCCAGCGTCAGCGGGGTGACGTCCAGCAGCAGCACGTCCTTGACGTCGCCTTGCAGAACGCCGGCCTGCACGGCCGCGCCCAGGGCCACGACTTCGTCAGGGTTCACGCCGGTGTGCGGCTCGCGGCCGAAGAAGGCTTTCACGGTCTCGACCACCTTGGGCATGCGGGTCATGCCGCCGACCAGGATGACTTCGTCGATGTCGGACTTCTTGAGGCCCGCGTCCTTCAGCGCCTGTTCGCAAGGGCCGATGGTCTTGGCGACCAGGTCCTCGACCAGGGCTTCCAGCTTGGCGCGCGACAGCTTGATGTTGAGGTGAAGCGGGCCAGACGCGTTCATGCTGATGAAGGGGAGGTTCACCTCGTACTGGGTGGTGAACGACAGTTCCTTCTTGGCCTTCTCGCCTTCTTCCTTCAGGCGCTGAAGGGCCAGCTTGTCCTTGCGCAGGTCGACGCCGGACTCCTTCTTGAACTCCTCGGCCAGGTAGTCGACGACACGCATGTCGAAGTCCTCGCCGCCCAGGAAGGTGTCGCCGTTGGTCGACTTCACCTCGAAGACGCCGTCGCCGATCTCCAGGATCGAGACGTCGAAGGTGCCGCCGCCGAGGTCGTAGACGGCGATCTTCTTGCCGTCGTTCTTGTCCAGGCCGTAGGCCAGGGCCGCCGCGGTCGGCTCATTGATGATGCGCAGGACCTCAAGGCCGGCGATCTTGCCGGCGTCCTTGGTCGCCTGGCGCTGGGCGTCGTTGAAATAGGCCGGAACGGTGATGACCGCCTTCTCGACCTTCTCGCCCAGGTGCTGCTCGGCGGCTTCCTTCATCTTCTGCAGGATGAAGGCCGAGACCTGCTGCGGGGAATAATCCTTGCCGTGGGCGCGCACCCACGCGTCGCCGGTCGGGCCCTTGACGATCTCGTAGGGCACCATGTCCTTGTCCTTCGCCACCACCGGATCATCCGCGGCGCGGCCGATCAGCCGCTTGATGGCGAAGAGGGTGTTGGTGGGGTTGGTCACAGCCTGGCGCTTGGCCGGCTGGCCGACCAGACGTTCGCCGTCTTCCTGGAAGGCGACGACGGAAGGGGTGGTGCGCACGCCTTCAGCGTTCTCGATCACCTTCGGCGTCTTACCATCCATGATGGCGACGCAGGAATTGGTGGTGCCGAGGTCGATACCGATAATCTTGCTCATAGAGAGTCTTGCTCGCTCCTGATTGGCGGACGCCGCGGAAGGCCTTCGAGATGAAGCGCCTGGGGTGCGGACATCCCCGGTTCGATCAATCCCGTCTGAACGCTCCTTTTCGAAGGGGGCGTCCAGCGTCGCAGCCGATATGGGGAAAGTTAGGGCGCCTGCAAGAGCCGATGTCGGCTTGCGACAGAGTCTCATCGCCGAAGATGCGACTGAAGCTGCCTTGGCCAGCCCCGGCTACCCTGACCCGGACGCACGCAAAGAGGCGCGACATGGACGAAGCCAAGAACACCGATGGCATGCACTGCGCGGGGATCGAGACGCACCGGGATTTTCGTCAGCGCGGGCACGCGGTCGCCGCGGCCAACGCCGGGGCGCGCGCGGTGCGGAAGCTGGGCGCAGAGCCGCTGTACAGCACATCGTGGGAGAATGCGGCCTCTCTCGCCGTGGCCCGCAGGCTTGGGCTTAGGCAGGTCGCGACGGATTTCCATGTGACCTGACCAGGCGAATAGCGGCAAATGCCCTCTCGACGATCGAACCAGAACCTTAACGGTCACGAGGCACTGAACACCCGCCGCGTAATGGCTCATAGCGCCACGTAGATTTGGGCCCGCTAGGCCTCGCGACCCGGCTCGTACCGGCGACGGTCTTCTTCACGAATAAGTCGATCAACATGCTCTTGCACGCGCTCATCACCACGGCGCTTTCGGCCAATATCTCTTCTCTGCCGGGGACTTAACGGTCCACCTCGCTGGGCTTCGCGTTTAGATATTTCAGCCGCGATTACTTCAGCCATTTTCAGATGGAATCGCTTTGCGGGTGTTAGTTGAATGCGCTTCGACTCAACGCTGGGTCGCAATCTCGTGACTCTAGTGGCGCTTCCCGAACTCGATCGTGGTTGATTATAATTTTTCGTCCTCGCATCGATCCGCGAGTCTAAGAAGCAACGGCCGATCTTACACTTCGACTCGCAACACTTTTTATTTGACGATTCGCATATAAAATTTCTTTCCACTTTAAATTCCTTCTCTGCGGAACAGCAACAGTTAGAAACTGTATTTATATTCTGTGAAACTATTCAACCTGAATTGGGTGTTTCTTCTAAGGTGATCTGGCATTAAGGCCTGTGCCATCCAATGCGGCAGGCCCGGTGGGCGTTGGCGGCCAAGGTCATCGGCCGGGTTGCGGGCTTCGTTGGACGTCCTGCTGACGCCCGCCGGCCTTGCCGGCATCAGGGCTTGGTGGTCGATGTCATTGGGACCAACTGGGGCCATGCCGCCCCAGCCCCGCCACCCGGCGTGTTCGCGTTTTCTGTAGCCGCACCGCGGCGTTCCTGACGCGCGGCGCCTAGGGCCTCGCGATGTCGGCGAGAACCTGTTTGGGCAACAGCTTCCGACCCGATGACGGCGCCCAGAGCTGACGCGCGACCGCCACATCCGGCAGCCCCATGCCGGCGATGAGGGTCGCGTAGTAGGCGTTGGAGTTGGCGCCCAGAAGGGCTGGCCATGGATAGCGGATCTGGCGCGCGTTGACCGCCGAGCGGACGGCGCGGGCCGCGGCGAGGCGCGTCTCGATCGCCGACGGCGACCCGACGAAGAGGTCGCCTTGCGGAAAAGAAGGGTCATAGAAGCCCGACCGACCGGCGAAGACCTCGCCCCAGATGTATTCCCGCCGAAAGGGAATGACGCCGCCATAGACGGCCAGCGGGGCCCCGTCGCGCCCGCGGGCGATGCCGTGCATCTCCAGCTTCACCGCTCCGGCCGAGTCGATCAGGGCCACGAAATTGTGCGCGCCAAACCAGCGCGTGACGCCAAACAGGCGCAGCCGAAGCGCCGGCGTCTGGACCTTGACGAGCCGCAGGTCATGCATGTGTGGGTGGTTCGATTTAATTGGAGCGGGCGAAGAGATTCGAACTCTCGACCCCAACCTTGGCAAGGTTGTGCTCTACCACTGAGCTACGCCCGCGCTCCACCGGGCGGCCCTGGAAGGGACCCGGAAAATCGAGAGGCGGCTTATGGCAGACGCCCCTGAGGTTGGCAAGCGGCCTGGCTGCGGATTTTCCAGGCGCCTGAGAAGCTTGCCGTCAGCCCCGGCGAGGGGTCTTCAGCCGGCGCTTGTTGACATGGTCGTCGCGGGCCGGAGCGATCTCTTCGGGGTACTCGCCCTTGAAGTAATAGCGCTGCCAGGCCTCCTTGGTGGCCTCCGGGTCGCCGCGGAAGATGCGGCGGTTAAATTCTGAGCGATGCTTCTCCCAGACGTCGTACTGGCCACGGATCTCAGGGTTGGAATCCATGCGGCGGATCACCGGCTGGATTTCGGTCAGCGTCTTGTCCTGCTGCAAGGTGATGAAACAGAACGGCTCGCCCTTCTCGAAGCGCACCTTGCCGGGCCGGGTGAAGTGCCAGTTCATGGTGAAGGGGAAGGGCAGCCAGTCGGTCTCGACCACCCCGGCCAGAGCCTGGATGCCGTCCTTGAGGTGGTTGGGCGGGCCCATGACCGACAGGGACCAGCCCGGCGGCGTACGGAACAGGTAGCCCGCGTGGAAGGTCAGGACGCCGTGGCTGAAGTGGCTGGTGGCCAGCATGTGGAAGTCGGGGTTGGGATTGTCCGGTCGAAGGGTGATGTCCTCCTGCTTAATCCCGCCGTTCCACTCGGCAGTGAAGGCGATCGGGCAGAGCAGCTCCCAGCCCGACGTATTGGCCATGGTCATCGGCAGACAACGGTAAGGATGGCGAGCGGCGAAACGCTCCATCCAGGCCCGTTGCGGACGGCCGGGCACGATTTCCGGCGGGCGTTCCTGGGTAGGGTAGCACTCGAGTTCCATGGCGGGCCTTCACGTCGGATGCGGTTAGCGACCCTTAAGGCTCTGGCCGCGCCTCCGTCCACTCCGCTATGTGAGGACGATGCTGACGCCGGACGAATTGCTCGCCCTTCTGGACCGCGCAGGCGTGGCCCATGAGACGCTCACCCACGCGCCCGTCTTCACGGTGGACGAGCACGATCCGATCATGGACGCCATGCCCGGCGCCCACACGAAAAACCTGTTCCTGAAGGACGCCAAGAGCCGCCTGTGGCTGGTGTCGGCGGAAAGCCACGCGCGTGTCGATCTGAAGACCCTGCCGGCGGCCATCGGATCGGCGCGCCTGTCTTTCGGCTCGGCCGAACGCCTGTGGGACGCCCTGGGCGTGCGCCCCGGTTCGGTCTCGGCCCTGGCGTTGGCCAACGACGCCGAGCACCGCGTCGGCTTCGTGCTCGACAAGACCTTGGCGAGGGCTGAACGGGTCAACTTCCATCCCTGGCCAACCATATGACCAGCGGGCTGGCGCAGGCTGATTTTCGGCGTTTTCTAGCGGCGATCGGCGTCACGCCGCTGGTCGTCGACCTCGTCGCCATGCGACAGGAAGCTTGGCCTTTGCAAGGCGCCGTTGAAGCCTGAGCGACTTGCGACCATCTTACGCCTGAAGCGTTAGACGACGAACGGACGAGGGACCGCCATGAGCCTGATCGGCGAGACAAAACCTGCTGACGACCTGATCAAGGAAGGCACCGACGCCGGCTTCATGGCCGACGTGATCGAGGCCTCGAAGACCCAGCCGGTCATCGTCGATTTCTGGGCGCCCTGGTGCGGCCCCTGCCGCCAGCTGGGCCCATCCATCGAGAAGCACGTCCTGGCCGCCAAGGGTAAGGTCAAGCTGGTCAAGATCGATATCGACAAGCACCCGGCCTACGCCGGCCAGATGCGCGTGCAGTCGATCCCAGCGGTCTTCGCCTTCGCAGGCGGCAAGCCGGTGGATGGCTTCATGGGCGCCTTACCCGACAGCCAGGTGAAGGATTTCGTCGACCGCGTCGGCGCCCTCGGCGGCGACCCGGAGGCCGAGAGCCTGGACGCCATCCTGGCGCTGGCCGCTGAATCGCTGGAGCTGGGCGACCTCGGCGGTGCGGCTCAGGCCTATGCTGAGGTGCTGCAAGCCGACCCGGAAAACGTAAAGGCGCTGGGCGGTCTGGCCCGGGTCTATCTGGCCGGCGGCGACGCCGAGCGCGCCGGCGAAATCGCCGCCATGGCCCCCGCCGACGCCAAGAACGCCGACCTGGACAGCGTGCGCGCCGCCTTGGCGTTGGCCGCCGAAGCGCCGTCCGAGACGGCGGAGTTCGAGCAGCGGCTGGCCAAGGACGAGGGCGACCACGAGGCACGGTTCGAACTGGCCAAGGCCCTGGCCGGGACCGGCCGGCTGGATGAGGCCGTGGACCAGCTGATCACCATCATCGAACGCGATCGCGCCTGGAACGACGAGGCCGCGCGCAAGCAGCTGCTGACCGTGTTCGAGGCCGCCGGCCTGATGTCGGAGACCGCCAAGCGCGGCCGCCGTCGGCTTTCGGCCGCCCTCTTCGCTTAAGGATCACGCCGGAATGCCGGGCTATCTGCACGCCGCCGACCTTCCGCAACTGATCCCGGTCTTTCCGCTGGACGGCGCGCTGCTGCTGCCCGGCGGCGAGTTGCCGTTGCAGATCTTCGAGCCGCGCTATCTCAACATGATCGACGATGTCATGGCCGGGGAGCGGGTGATCGGCATGATCCAGACGCGGGCCGGCGGCACGCGGTCGCAGCCTCGGCTAGCGGCCGTGGGATGCCTGGGGCGGGTGACCAACTACGCAGAGACCTCCGACGGCCGTTACCTGATCACTCTGACCGGCGTCTGCCGTTTCGAGGCGGGCGACGAACTTGTCCTGCAAACCCCTTACCGCCAGGTCCGCGCGAAGTACGATCGGTTCGCGGGTGACCTGAACCGCGAGGGCGAAGCCGCCGCCAGCGAAGACGCCCGCCAGCGGTTCGCCAAGGCGCTGAAGCGCTACCTCAACGCCCGCGAGCTCGACATCGACTGGGAGACGGCCAACAGCGCGCCGCTGGAGGCCTTGGTCAACAGCCTGGCCATGGGCCTGCCCTTCGAGCCGGCCGAGAAGCAAGCGCTGTTGGAAGCCGATGGCCTGGAGGGGCGTTTCGACACCCTGACCGCGCTGTTGGAAATCGACGCCCTGGAAGAGGGCGATGACGAGGGCCACGGCTTGCAGTAGATCGGCTGGATGACCGATCAACCCGCCACCCCTATCGTCGAGATCGACCCGCGCCTTCTGGAGGTGCTGGTCTGCCCGGTGACGCACGGCAAACTCGACTATGACCGCGACCGCAGCGAACTGGTGAGCCAGGGCGCGCGGCTGGCCTTCCCGATCCGCGACGGCGTACCGATCATGCTGCCGGATGAAGCCCGCAGCCTCGACGACGGCGAATAGGGTGGCGAAGACCCCCTCGCGAACCGGGAGAACCGGGTTCGCAGGCCTCAGCCCGCTCATGCTGCTAGCCATCCTGGTCGGGTTGACGTTCCTGATGCTCGCCGGCGCCCAGACCCTGCGGCACGCCCGCGACCTACGGATGGCTGAGGCCGCCGCCTGGGACATCAACGGGCCGCCCTGCCCGATGCTGGACGCCACGGCCTTCGCAGCCAAGGGCTACAACTTGAAATTCCGCCACTCGTACGTTGGCACGGAGTTCGCCCGCGCCAGCGGTCATGTGAGCTGCAAGGAAGTCGGCGCCGAGGGCGGGCGGTCGATGAACAAATTTGTCTACGTCTGCCAGTTCAACAGCCCGATCGGGCTGACCGTCACGCGTGGCGGCAAGACGACCTCCTACGACCTGGGCGCTGGCCAGCCGGCCAGCATCACGATCCGCGAAGACCGGGCCGCACCGCGCTGCGTGACGGCGGCCGGCGTCAAGATCAACTAAAGCGGTTCGCCCCGCAGCAAGCGAGGCAGGTCGCCGGTCGCACCGCCGGCTTCCCGCATGAAAAACCGCCGGGCCGGGCCAATGCGGTTGACCATCGCCATGCCGAGCCCGCGCGCCAGGCGCAGCGGAGCGATATCATTGGAGAAGAGCCGTACGAAGGCGTCCGTGCCGGCCGCAAGCGCCGCGGTGTCAAACCGGCGCCAAGCGGCGTAGCGTTCCAGCACCACTGGCGAGCCCAGGTCTTCGCCCAGGCGCGCGGCGTCGACGAGGGTTTCCGCCAGCGCCGCGGCGGCCTTCAGGCCGAGGTTCAAACCCTGGCCGGCGATCGGATGGATGGCGTGGGCGGCGTCGCCCAGCAGGGCCATGCGCGGCGCCACGAAGGTTTCTGTCAGCTGCAGGTCGAGCGGATAGGTGAAGACTTCGCCCTCCAGGGTCGCCTCGCCAAGGGCGTCGCCGAACCGACGCTGCAGGTGGGCGTGGAAGACTTCAGGACGGGCGTCTTTGAGCGCCGCCGCCCGCGCGTTCGTCTCGGTCCAGACCAGGCTCGCGCGATGGTCGGTGAGGGGCAGGATCGCGAAGGGCCCCTGGGGCAAGAAATGCTCGTGCGCAACGCCCTCATGCGGGCGAGCCAGCCGCACCGTGGCGACGACGGCTGTCTGGCCGTAGCCCCAGCCAAGCGCTCGAACGTCGGACGCGCGACGGAGCGTCGAGACCTTGCCCTCCGCGCCGACGGCGAGCGGCGCGGAGAAGGTCCTACCGTCCTCCAGGGTCAGCGTCGCCGCGCGTGCGTCGAAGATCGCCTCCGCGACGCGGGCCGGCGCAATCACCGTGACGCCAGCGCGCTCCAGAGCCCTCCCGAGGGCGGCGCGGATGTGGCGGTTCTCCAACATATAGCCCAGCGGCTCGCCGTCGGAGCGGTCGGCGATCTCCTCGGCGTCGAAGCGCAGGTGGAAGTCATGCGGCGCCGGCGTGGCGGCGCCTGGCGCGGCCGCATCGGTGACGAGGATCTGCTCGATCCGCTGGGACAGGGGTTCAAGCGCATCGGCCACGCCGAGAACCCGCCATTGCCGGAACGCGGCGTAGGCCACCGCCGAGGCGCGGCCGTCGAAAGCGGGCGCAACACGGGTCTCAAAGGCCGCCTGGTCGATCAGGAGCGGCTTCAGGCCGGCCTGCGCCAGGGCCAGAGCCAGGGTCGCCCCGGCCATGCCGGCGCCGGCGATCAGGACGTCCGCGTCGAAGGCCTGCGCCACCCGGTATCTCAGCCTTCGCTGTCGGCGGCCAGGCCCATGATGTGGAAGCCCGCGTCCACGTGCGCCACTTCGCCGGTGGTTGAGCGGCCAAGATCCGATAGCAGCCAAAGCGCGGCGCCGGCGACGCCCTCCATTGAGGTGTCTTCGCCCAGCGCCGACATGGCTCGGCCCTGGGCCAGCATGCCGCGCCCGCCGGAGATGCCGGCCAGCGACAAGGTGCGCATGGCGCCGGCGGAAATCGCATTCACCCGGATGCCGCGGGGTCCAAGATCGCGCGCGGCATATCGGACGGCCGATTCCAGCGCCGCCTTGGCCACGCCCATAGTGTTGTAGTTGGGGATCGCCCGCTCGGCGCCCAGGTAGGTCAGCGTCAAGATCGACCCGCCGTTCGGCATCATCGCCGCGGCGCGCCGGGCGCAATCGACGAAGCTGAACACCGAGATATCCATGGCCCGCAGGAAGCTCTCGCGGCTGGTATTGTCGACAAACGAGCCTTTGAGCTCGTCCTTGTTGGCGAAGGCGATCGAGTGGACGAAGAAGTCGATCTCGCCGCCGAAGGCCTCGCCCACAGCCGCGAAGGCCGCGTCCATCGAGGCTTCATCGGTCACGTCCACGGCCGCCAGTGTCTTGACGCCGATGCTCTCGGCGAGCGGGCCTACGCGCCGCTCCATGGCCGGCAGGTGCAGAAACGCCATCTCCGCGCCCTGCGCGGCCAACTGAGCGGCGATGCCCCAGGCGATCGACTGATGGTTCGCGACGCCGGTGACGACGCCGCGTTTGCCGCGCATCAGCTCGCCCTTGGGCATTTGATAGTCGTCGGCCACGGACGGCGTCTCCTCGGATTCAGATGGGGAGGTTGTGGCCGCCGGTTGCGCCGATGGCAAGACTCGGCCCGCGCGCGCTCCGTCAGACCTTCGACATCACCAGGCAGCCGTTGGTGCCGCCGAAGCCGAAGCTGTTGGACATCACCGTCTCCATCGATCCATCGAAGCGCTGGCGCAGGATCGGCAAGCCTTCGAATTGCGGGTCGAGGTTCTCGATGTGGGCGCTCATGGCGGCGAAGTCGTTGTTGAGCATCAGGAGGCTGTAGATCGCCTCCTGTGCGCCGGCCGCGCCGAGGCTGTGGCCGGTCAGCGACTTGGTCGACGAGATCATCGGGGCTGTGTCGCCGAAGACTTTGCGAACCGCGCCCATCTCGCGCTCGTCGCCCACCGGGGTCGAGGTGCCGTGCGGGTTCAGATAGTCGATCTTGCGGCCGCCGGCCTGGTCCCAGGCGATGCGCATGGCCCGCTCGGCGCCTTCGCCGGAGGGCGCGACCATGTCGTGACCGTCGGAATTGGCGGCATAGCCCACGATCTCGCCGTAGATCTTCGCGCCGCGCGCCTTGGCGCGTTCGAACTCTTCCAGCACGACGATGCCCGCGCCGCCGGAGATGACGAAGCCGTCGCGGTCCTTGTCATAGGCGCGGCTGGCCACGGCCGGCCGGTCGTTGAAGTTGGAGGACATGGCGCCCATGGCGTCGAACAGGTTCGACAAGGTCCAGTCGAGCTCTTCACAACCACCGGCGAACATCACGTCCTGCTTGCCGAATTGGATCTGTTCGGCGGCCGCGCCCATGCAGTGCAGGCCGGTCGTGCAGGCCGAGGCGATGGAATAGTTGACGCCGCGGATTTCAAACCAGGTCGACAACACCGCTGACGGGCCTGACGACATCGCCTTGGGCACGGCGAACGGGCCAATGCGTTTCGGGCCTTTGGTCAGGGTGGTCTCGGCGGCCTGGACGATAACAGAGGTCGAAGGACCGCCCGCGCCGACGATCAGGCCGGTGCGGTCGTTGCTGATGTCGCTGGCTTCAAGACCAGCATCAGCGATCGCCTGCTCCATAGCCACGTGGGCGTAGGCGAGGCCCGGCGACAAGAAGCGGGCGGCGCGCCGGTCGACCAGACTTTCCCAGTCGATGATCGGCGGCGCGTGGACTTGGCAGCGGAAGCCCAGCTCCGTGTACTTTGGCGCGGCGACGACGCCGGAACGCGCCTCACGCAGCGAGGCCAGGACCTCTTCTGTGTTGTTGCCGATGGATGAGACAACGCCCATCCCGGTGACGACCACGCGGCGCATCGGTGAGCCCTCCGAGCCTTCGTTTCGAAACTTCAGACCAGATCTTCCGCGGCGAACAAGCCGACGCGGAGATCCTTAGCTTCATAGATGGGCTTGCCGTCGGCCAAAAGAACCCCATCGCCGACGCCCATGACCAGCTTGCGCATGATCACGCGCTTCAAGTCGATCTTATAAACCAGCTTTGTGACAGCCGGCGTGACCTGCCCCGTGAACTTGACTTCGCCGACGCCCAGAGCGCGGCCGCGGCCCGGCGCGCCTGACCAACCTAGAAAGAAGCCGACCAGTTGCCACATCGCATCCAGGCCCAGGCAGCCCGGCATCACTGGGTCGCCAATGAAGTGGCAGGCGAAGAACCAGAGATCCGGGGAGATATCGAGTTCGGCCTCGACATGGCCCTTGCCGGCCGAGCCGCCATCGGCGGTGATCTGGGTGATCCGGTCGAACATCAGCATCGGCGGCGCCGGCAGCTGGGCGTTGCCGGGGCCGAACATCTCGCCGCGCCCGCAGGCGAGCAGGGCTTCCAGATCGTAGCTGGACGGGCGGACAATGGTGTCAGTCATGGGGCTTTGCGGAGCCTCCGGAAATTGAGGGCCAAGGCCCTATCACGTTGCGCGAGGCTGGCTCAACGGCATTGCGGTCGGTCCGAGACGCCCCAGAACAGCCTTTCGGGCGCCCAGCCGCGCACGCCGGCGACCTTCACGCGGCACCAGCCGGCCTCGCAGCGGTCGAGATCGGCGATGGCGCGCCTGGCCAGATAGGCGTTCGGCGTGGAGCTGGTCTTGGGTTTGCCGAGCAGCGGGATCGGCGCCGGCGACATGTTCATGACCGCGCGCCGACCGTCTGTCGTGCGCCGGTGGATCCAGGCGAGGTTGCCTTGCGGGTCACAGACCCGACGCCACTCGACGGTCTCGGCCACCACCTGAACCGGCAGGCCTTTGGCGCGGTAGACCCACACAAGGCGGTGATCATCACCTGGACCGGCGCGCGCGTTCACCCGGTCGAACTTCAGGACAACATAGCGCGGCACAGCGAGGCCCGACGGCGTCTCGCGCTTCGCAGCCGCGCTTATGCCGACGCCTGCGAGGCACACCGCCACGGCAAGCAGCGTTCTGCGCGCGGCGCGCAAGAGATGGCTCGCATCGCCTTGGCCGTGCCCTGTGGCTTTGCTAGAGGTTCTGAACATAGAAGAGCCGAAGCGGCGCAAAGGATCGCCCTTCACCTGATCCACCCTGTTTCATGTGGTAAATGGCCGTCCGCAAGCCGAAAGTCATCGTCACCCGCAAACTCCCGGATCCTGTGGAGACGCGGATGCGCGAGCTGTTCGACACAGAGCTCAACCTGACGGACGCCGCCCGGAGCCAGACGGAGCTGGCGGAGGCCATAGGACGCGCCGAGGTCCTGGCCTGCACCATCACGGACCGCATCGATAGCGCCTTGCTGGAAAAGGCCGGCCCGCAGCTCAAGCTGATCGCGAATTTCGGCGCCGGCGTCGATCACATCGACGTGGAGGCCGCCACCAGCCGAGGCATCGCCGTGACCAATACGCCGGGCGTGCTGACCGAAGACACCGCCGACCTGACCATGGCCCTGATCATGGCCGTGTCGCGACGCATCGTCGAAGGGGCGGACGTCGCCCGCGCCGGCGGGTTCAAGGGCTGGGCGCCGACCTGGATGCTGGGGCGCCGGATCACCGGCAAGCGTTTGGGCATTATCGGCATGGGCCGGATCGGCCAGGCCGTCGCTAAGCGCGCCAAGGCCTTCGGCCTGCAGATCCACTACCATAACCGCCGCCCCGTCAGCCCGCGCATCGCCCAGGAACTGGACGCCACCTACTGGGACAGCCTGGACCAGATGCTGGCGCGGGTGGACATCGTCACGGTGCATTCGCCACACACGCCAGCGACCTACCACCTGCTGTCAGCCCGCCGCCTGAAGCTGCTGCAGCCACACGCCATCGTGGTGAACACCGCGCGCGGCGAGATCATCAACGAAGACGCGCTGGCGGAAATGTTGGCCTCTGGGGCCATCGCCGGCGCCGGGCTCGACGTCTTCGAGTTCGAGCCGCAGATCAATCCGAAGCTGCTCAGCCTGCGCAACGTGGTGGCCTTGCCGCACCTGGGCTCGGCCACGGTCGAGGGCCGCATCGCGATGGGCGAAAAGGTGATCATCAACATCCGCACCTGGATGGACGGCCACCGCCCGCCCGACCGGGTGCTGCCGAGCATGCTCTAACCCGTGATCAGACCCCGCAAACCGGACAGGACGGGTCGGCGCCGACCTTGACCGTCCGAGACTGACCGCCGAGGCCGTCGTAGATCAGCAGGCGGCCGGTCAGCGGGTCGCCCGCGCCGGTGAGCAGCTTGATCGTCTCCAGCGCCATTATCGAACCGATGACGCCGGCGAGCGCGCCGACCACGCCGACAGCGACGCAGGTTTCGGCGTCCGGCGGGATGTCGGGCGTCAAACAACGGTAACAAGGCCTTCCCGAGAACACGCCGACCTGCCCGGTCCAGCGGCCGATGGCGCCGGTGACCAGGGTCTTGCCATGGGCCACGCAGGCGTCGCTGACACAGAAGCGCGTGGCGAAGTCGTCGGTGCCGTCGAGCACTAGGTCGACGTCGGAGACGAGTTCTGCGGCGCTTGCCGCGTCGAACCGGCCCTTATAGCCGGCGACGAATACGTGAGGGTTGAGGCCATGCAGCCGGTCCGCCGCGGCCTCGACCTTGGAACGGCCGACATCTTCATCGGCGAAGATCACCTGGCGCTGCAGGTTCGAGCGATCAACCACATCAGGATCGGCCAGCATGATCGTGCCCACCCCGGCGGCGGCGAGATAGAGCGCGGCCGGGGCGCCCAGGCCGCCTGCGCCGACGATGAGGACGCTTGCGGCCTTCAGCTTCTGCTGACCCGGACCGCCGACCTCTCGCAGCACCAGGTGGCGCGCATAGCGGTCGACTTCCTCGTCGGTGAAATCCATGCGTCTTGACCTCGCCACAGCCGCTGGCCACATCGCAGACCATGGCTGACGCTGAAACCCTACCGTCCTGGCACGGCACCACCATCCTGGCTGTTCGCAAGGACGGCCGCACAGTGATCGCCGGCGACGGTCAGGTGTCCATGGGCCAGACCATCGTCAAGGGCAACGCCCGCAAGGTCCGCACGCTGGCCGGCGGCAAGGTGATCGCGGGCTTCGCCGGGGCGACGGCCGACGCCTTCACCCTGATCGAGCGGCTGGAAGCCAAGCTGGAGCAGTATCCCGACCAGCTGGCGCGGGCCTGCGTGGATCTCGCCAAGGATTGGCGGACCGACCGCTATCTGCGCCGCCTGGAGGCCATGCTGCTGGTCGCCGATTCCACCGCCATCTACACCGTTACCGGTATGGGCGACGTGCTGGAGCCGACCCACGCCGTGGCCGCCATCGGCTCGGGCGGCAACTACGCCTTGGCCGCGGCCCGCGCCCTGATGGACACCGACTTCGGCGCCGAGGACATCGCGCGGCGCGCCATGGGGATCGCGGCGGAAATCTGCGTCTACACCAACGGGAGCCTGACCGTTGAGACGCTCTAGTCTGCTGGCCGCCGCGATCATGGCGGTGAGCGCGCCGGCCTTCGCGGCCGATCCCGCGCCAGTGGTGGCCGCCGAACACGCCTTCGCCAAGTCCGTCGGCGACCGGGGCGTTCGCGACGGTTTCCTGGCGCACATGGCTGACGACGCGGTCGTCTTTTCGCCGGACGCGATGAACGCCAAGACCTTCTTCACGGGCCGCCCGCCAGGCAAGGCGCCGAAGGACGGCGGGACGTTGCTGACCTGGTGGCCGACCTTCGCCGGTCTCGCGGCCTCGGGCGACCTCGGCTTCACCACCGGCCCCGCTGAGGCGGACGGCAAGCGGTTCACGCACTACTTCACCGTCTGGAAGCGCCAGGCCGATGGCGGCTGGAAGTGGGTCTACGACGGCGGCGTCCAGAACGATGCCTCCCACGATCCTGGCCCGGGCGCACCCGTCTCAAGCCTCTCGCCCGGCCAGGGCGGCGGATCGTTCGCCGAGGTGGAAGCCGCCGAGACGGCGCTCGCGAAGGCCGCGCTGACCGATCAAGCCGCCGCCTACCGCGCGGCCCTGGCGCCGGACGCCCACGTCCAGGGCTCGCCAGGCGTTCCAGCCGCCTCGCCCGACGCGGTCAAAGCCGAGATCGCCACCCGCGGCCCGACCGCGGCCTTCGCGCGCCTGGGCGGCGAGGCCTCGCAGGCCGGCGACCTCGCCTGGACCTATGGGATCGCGGCGATCGACGCCTCGAAACACTATGTGCGCATCTGGCGCCGCGGCCCTGACGGCTGGCGCATCGTCTACGACCAGGTTCTCTGATGAGTGAATTTTCGCCCCGCGAGATCGTCTCTGAGCTCGACCGCTTCATCGTCGGCCATCAGGAGGCCAAGCGCGCCGTCGCCGTGGCGTTGCGCAATCGCTGGCGCCGTCGGAGGCTGCCGGCCGATCTGATCGACGAGGTGACACCGAAGAACATTCTGATGATCGGCCCCACTGGCGTCGGCAAGACCGAGATCGCCCGCCGATTGGCCAGGCTCGCCCAGGCGCCGTTCCTCAAGGTCGAGGCGACCAAGTTCACCGAGGTCGGCTATGTCGGCCGCGACGTCGACCAGATCGTCCGCGACCTGGTGGAGAACGCCATCGCCATGGTTCGCGACCAGCGCCGCACCGGCGTGCGCGCCCGCGCCGAAGCCGCCGCCGAAGAACGCATCCTAGACGCCCTGACCGGGCCTGGTTCGACGGCGGCGCGTGAATCCTTCCGCAAGAAGCTCCGCGCCGGCGAATTGGACGACAAGGAGATCGAGCTGCAGCTGGCCGACGCTTCCTCGCCCTTCGGCGCAATGGAAATTCCCGGCCAGCCAGGCGCATCGATGGGCATGCTCAATCTCGGCGACATGTTCGGCAAGGCCTTCAGCGGGCGCACCAAGACGCAGAAGACGACGGTGGCCAGGGCCTGGCCGCCGCTGATCGCCGAGGAAAGCGACAAGCTCGTCGATCAGGAAGCCCTGACCGCCGAGGCCGTATCGCTGGCGGAGAACCAGGGCATCGTCTTCCTGGACGAGATCGACAAGGTCGCCAGCTCGGCCCAACGCAGCGGCGCGGATGTCTCCCGCGAGGGCGTGCAGCGCGACCTGCTGCCGCTGATCGAAGGAACCACCGTCTCGACCAAGCACGGGCCGGTCAAGACCGACCACATTCTCTTCATCGCGTCCGGCGCCTTCCACGTCGCCAAGCCTTCGGACCTCCTGCCTGAGCTGCAGGGCCGCCTGCCGATCCGCGTCGAGCTGAAGGGCCTGACCCGCGACGACCTGCGCCGCATCCTGACCGAGCCGGAGACGAACCTCTTGCGCCAGCACCAGGCGCTCCTGGCGACGGAAGGCGTGACACTGACCTTCACCGAGGACGCCATCGACGCCATGGCCGACGCCGCGGTGGCGGTGAACAGCTCGGTCGAGAACATCGGCGCGCGGCGACTGCAGACGATCTTGGAGAAGGTCCTGGAAGAGGTGAGCTTCGGGGCTGCGGATCGCTTCGGCGAGACGATCGTCGTGGACGCGGCCTACGTGAATGCGCGCATCGGCGCCTTGGCCCGCGACACCGACCTGAGCCGGTTTATCCTCTAGCGCCGCTCAGCGCCCGCGGCGCGCATTCCAGATCGCGTCTTCGAGGGCGCGAGCGAACTGGGCGCGTTCGCCCGGGCTGAGCGCGCCCGCCACCGGGACCTGCTTGCCCGACAGCGCAAGATGCACGGCCACGACCCGCTCGTCGTCCATCTCTCGGTCGACACGCGTGAACGTGGTGGGCGATTCCCAGACCAGCCGGGTCCACTTCGGCGTCTCATGAATCACTCGGACAGCGTGGCTGGTGACCTGGACGCGTTCAACCCGCTGGGCCGCGGCGTAGCTCGCGGCGAAGGCCACGACCACGGCCAGGACATCCAGCCCCAGGAACAGGGGCACGAAGACCGCGCCCATATAGTAGAAGACCGCCGCGGAGATGCCGTTGAAGATCGTCACCGCCGAAATGAGCACAATGAACCCCCGCTCGGACAGCGAGCGGTTGGGCGTGATCACGGCGTCCATGTAGGTGGCGAAGCTCATGGCGAGCGGACGATAGCGTAAGCGCTGCCGATGTCATCCTTGCATTGAGGCGGGTTGGACCAGCATCTTGCGGTCCATGGCGAAGCCTTCTGCAAAATCCCGGACCCGCAAGCCGGCGCCCGCCGAACAGGCGCGCATCGCCGAGATCTTCGCACGGTTTGAAGCCGAGGAGAGCGATCCGCGTACGGAGCTCAACTACGCCAGCCCCTATGAGCTGGTGGTCGCCGTCGCCCTGTCGGCCCAGGCGACGGACGTCTCCGTGAACAAGGCGACGGCCAAGTTATTCGCCGTCGTCGACACGCCGCAGAAGATGCTGGCGCTGGGCGAAGAGGGTCTGAAGCCCTTCATCTCCTCGATCGGCCTCTACAACACCAAGGCCAAGAACGTCATCGCCATGGCGGCCATCCTGATCAATCAGTACGGCGGCGAGGTGCCGCTGGACCGGATCGCCCTGCAGGCCCTGCCCGGCGTCGGGCGCAAGACGGCCTCGGTGGTGCTGAACGAGCTGCGGATCGAACCGGCGATCGCCGTGGACACTCACGTCTTCCGCGTCGCCCATCGCCTGGGCCTGTCCACGGGCAAGACGCCGGACAAGGTCGAGGCCGAGCTGATGCGGGTCGTGCCGGAGGCGGGGCTGACGCGGGCCCACCACTGGCTGATCCTGCACGGCCGCTATGTCTGCGTCGCGCGGCGGCCGAAGTGCGAGATCTGTCCGGTCGCCGATCTTTGCCCGTCGCGGCATCTGTTCATTCCGGCCGGCGCGTGAGCCGCCTTCCCCTTACTTCCTTGCGAGTCTTCGAGACCGCCGCCCGCCAGCAGAGCTTCCTCAAGGCGGCTGAAGAGCTGGCGGTGACGCCGGGCGCGGTCAGCCGCCAGATCAAGGCGTTGGAGACCGATCTGCGGGTCCGTCTGTTCGAGCGGCTGAACCGCGCCGTGCGCCTGACGCCGGAGGGTGAGCGCCTCGCCGCCGGGATCGCCCGCGGGCTGTCGATCATGGAGGCCGCGGTCGAGGATGTGCGCTCAGCCCGCGACGCACCACTCGTGGTTACGACCCTGCATACGCTCGCCGCCCGCTGGCTGGCGCCGCGGCTTCACCGGTTCCAGGCGCGGCACCCCGACATCCAGGTTCACGTGGCGGCGACCGATCAGGCGATGGACCTGGTGCGCGACCGGGTGGACATGGCGATCCGCTATGGCCGCGGGCCCTACGCCAATCTGGATGCGACGCTCTTGATGGACTCGAACATGTTTCCGGTGTGCAGCCCGCGGTTGCTGGAGACCACACGCCTGGAGACGCCCAGCGACCTCGCACACACACGCCTGATCGTCGACGCCAACCGCGCATCGGGCGAGCCCAGCTGGGCGGAATGGCTGGCGGCCGCAGGTGTGCCGGACATCGATTTCAGCCGGGGCCTGGCCTTCTCCAACACCTATCTCGGCATAGAGGCGGCGCTGGCCGGCCAAGGCGTGGTGTTGAGCCTGGAGGCCTGGGTCGTCGAGGAGCTGCGCACCGGTCGGCTGGTGCGGCTGTTCGAGACGGCGACCTCCAGCCCGTATCGGAACTGGATCATCACTCTGCCCGAGCGACGAGACGATCCGAAGGTCCGGCGCTTCCGTGACTGGCTGATCGCCGAAGTGGTGGCCGACGACCTCCCGCGGTCGCTCTGATTTTCAGGTGATCTGAGCTCACCCAAGCGGCCGCGTTCTCCTTTGCAAGAGTCGTGCTTCAAGCGCATCCCGGCGCAATCGAACGCCGGAGACGCGCCATGACCGCCCTTTGCCTTGAACCCACAGCCAGCCACGAAGACCGCGACTTCGACATCCTGCGCGGCGCCGGCCTCGCCGTATCGGTGGCCATCATCCTGGTCGCTCCCGCGGCGCTCGCCGTCATGGCGTTTCTCGCCTCCTGAAGCGATCCCTGCTACAGGCCCGCGGCAGAAGTCGCGGGAAAGCCTGATCCATGCCGGAGCTCTATGACGTCGCCGCCATCGGCAACGCCATCGTCGATGTGATTGGCTCCGCCAGCGAGGCCTTCCTCGCTGAAAACGGCCTGACCAAAGGCGCCATGATGCTGGTGGATCCGGAGCAGAGCGCCGCGCTCTACGGCCGTATGACGCCGGAGATCGAGGCCTCGGGGGGCTCGGCCGCCAACACCATCGCTGGCCTCGCCAGCTTCGGCGGCCGCGGCGCCTTCATGGGCAAGGTGGCTGACGACGACCTGGGCAAGACCTTTGCTCGCGACATGGCCGCCATCGGCGCCCGCTTCGAGAACGCCCCGCTGTTGGACGGCCCCTCGACCGCAGTGTCGATGATCAATGTGACGCCGGACGCCCAGCGGACCATGTGCACCTATCTCGGCGCCTCGGTGGAGTTCACCGACGACGACGTGGATATCGCCACCGTCGAGGCGGCGCGCATCGTCTATCTGGAAGGCTATCTGTTTGACGCCGAGGCCGCCCGCCGCGCCTTCGCCAAGGCGGCGGCGCTCGCCCATGGCGCCGGCCGGATGATCGCGCTCACCTTGTCCGACAGCTTCGTAGTGGAGCGCCATCGCGCCGGCCTGCTGGGCTTTATTGAGACCCAGGTCGACCTGCTGTTCGCCAATGAGGCCGAACTGAAGGCCCTGTTCGAGACCGATGACTTCGATCTGGCCGCCGCTGAGATCGCCAAGAGCGCTAAGCTTTGCGCTGTCACCCGCAGCGAAAAGGGCTCGGTGGTGATCCGGGGGGCCGAGCGTTGGGCTGTGCCGGCCTTCCCCGTGGAGAAAATCGTGGACACGACCGGCGCCGGCGACCAATACGCGGCGGGATTCATGTTCGGTCTCGCCACCGACCGTCCTCTGGCCGACTGCGGCCGGCTCGGCTCGCTGGCGGCGGCCGAGGTGATCTCGCACTACGGCCCGCGACCCCAGGTCTCCCTGAAGGATCTGGCCGCGGCGAAAGGCTTGATATGACCCGTTCCGCGGAAGTCGCTCGCAACACCAAAGAGACCCAGATCCGCGTCGTCGTCGATCTGGACGGGACCGGCGTCTCGACGATCTCGACCGGGATCGGCTTCTTCGACCACATGCTCGAAAGCTTCGCCCGGCACGGCGGCTTCGACATGACGGTCGAAACCAAAGGCGATCTGCACATCGACATGCACCACACGGTGGAGGACACCGGCATCGTCATCGGCCAGGCGTTCAACAAGGCGCTGGATGGTTTCAAGGGCGTGCGTCGGTTCGGTCACGCCTACATCCCGATGGACGAGACCTTGACGCGCTGCGCGCTCGACCTGTCGAACCGCGCCTATCTGATTTGGAAGGTCGAGTATAAGACCCCCAAGGTCGGGGACATGGATACCGAGCTGTTCAAGGAGTTCCACCACGCCTTCGCCATGAACTGCGGCGCCTGCGTGCACCTTGAGACCCTCTACGGGGCCAACTCGCACCACATCGCCGAGAGCGGGTTCAAGGCGCTCGCCCGCGCCCTGCGCCAGGCCGTGGAGATCGACCCGAAGACCGGCGGCCAGGCGCCGTCGACGAAGGGCGTGCTCTAAGCCGTGTCGATCCAGACCCTAGCCCTGATCGACTACGGGTCGGGCAACCTGCGCTCAGCCGAAAAGGCCCTGGTGAAGGCGGCGGACGGCCGCGTGCGCATCGTCGCCACGGCGGACCCGCAAACCGTGGCGACGGCCGATCGGGTCGTGCTGCCCGGCGTCGGCGCATTCAAGTCCTGTATGGATGCACTGGCCGCCCGCGACGGGCTGATCGAGGCCATGACCGAGGCGGTTGAGACCCGCGGCGCGCCCTTTCTTGGCGTCTGCGTCGGCATGCAGCTCCTAGCGTCCCGCGGCCTGGAGTTCGGCGTGACCGAGGGCCTGGGATGGATTCCCGGCGAGGTGCGCAAGCTGGAGAGCGCCGACCCGGCGGCCAAGGTGCCGCACATGGGCTGGAACAATCTTGTCGATGTATCCGCCGAGCAGCCGATCGTCGCGCCTCTGATCGCAGGCGACCCAGTCTACTTCACCCACTCCTTCGCTTTCTTTCCGGAGGACGAAGCCGATGTGAGCGCCTATGTGGACCACGGCGGCCGGTTCCCGGCGGCCGTTGCGCGCGGCAACGTCGCTGGCGTGCAGTTCCACCCGGAGAAATCCCAGGCCGCCGGCCTGTCCCTTTTGGCGCGTTTCCTGGAGTGGCGCCCGTGATCCTCTACCCCGCGATCGACTTGAAGGACGGCCAGTGCGTGCGCGTCCTGCACGGCGACCTCGACACTGCGACGGTGTTCAACAATTCTCCGGCGGACCAGGCGAAAACCTTCGCCGACTCCGGGTTCCACTGGATCCATGTGGTCGACCTGAACGGCGCCGTCTCCGGGCGCGCCGTCAACGCCGATGCGGTCGAAGCCATCCTGGCGTCGGTTTCGGTGCCGGTGCAGCTGGGCGGCGGAATCCGGACCCTGGCTGATATCGAGCGCTGGATCGAAGCCGGTGTCAGCCGCGTGATCCTGGGCACCGTGGCCGTGACCCAGCCTGAGATTGTCCGCGCCGCAGCCAAGGCCTACCCTGAACAGATTGCGGTCAGCGTCGACGTGCGCGCCGGCAAGGTCGCGACCCAAGGCTGGACGGAATCCTCCGATCTCGACGCCGTGACTGTGGCGAAGCGCTTCGAAGACGTTGGTGTCGCCGCCTTGATCATCACCGATATCGACCGCGACGGTACGGTCATGGGCTTCAACGTTGAGGCCTTCGGCGCCATCGCCGACGCGGTCTCGATCCCAGTCATCGCCGCCGGCGGCCTGGCCACGGTCGACGATATCGTGCGCCTGCGGGCCCGCAAGGGCGTGCCGATCGAGGGCGCGGTTCTGGGTCGGGCGCTCTACAACGGCGCGATCATTCCGGCCGAGGCGCTGAAGGTCGCCGCCTGATGCTGCGGGTTCGCGTCATCCCCTGCCTGGACGTCAAGGACGGCCGCGTGGTGAAGGGTGTGAACTTCGTAGCCCTACGCGACGCCGGCGATCCAGTGGAGCAGGCTCGCGCCTATGACGCCGCCGGCGCCGACGAACTGATGTTTCTCGACATCACCGCTTCCCATGAGAACCGCGGCACAATCCTCGATGTCGTCGCCCGCACGGCCGAGGTCTGCTTCATGCCAGTCTCGGTGGGCGGCGGCATACGCAAGGTCGAGGACGCGCGCCGGCTGTTGCTGGCCGGCGCCGACAAAATCTCGATCAACACCGCGGCGGTGGAAAATCGCGACCTGATCTCCGCTTGCGCCGACGCCTTCGGGGCCCAGGCCACCGTCGTCGCCATTGACGCCAAACGCGTGGGCGACCACTGGCGCGTCTTCACCTATGGCGGGCGCAACGATACGGGACTCGACGTCATCGACTACGCGGCCGAAGCGGTCGCGAAGGGCGCCGGTGAGATCCTGCTGACCTCCATGGACCGCGACGGCGCCAAGATCGGCTACGACACCGCTCTGCTGCGGGCGGTGACTTCGGCGGTGCATGTGCCAGTGATCGCCTCGGGCGGCGCGGGCAACGCCCAACACATGGCCGATGCGGTGACGAAGGGCGGCGCCGATGCGGTGCTGGCCGCCTCGATCTTCCACTTCGGCGAGATCACCATTGATGGGGCCAAGGCCGTAATGGCCGCCGCCGGCATCCCGGTGCGCCAGGGCGCAAGGGTCGCGGCATGAGCGGGCTCCCAGATGTGCTGGCGCGATTGGCCGCGACGATCGAAGCCCGCAAGGGCGCTGACGCGTCGGCGTCCTACACCGCGCAACTGCTGGCCGACCCTACGAGGGCGGCCAAAAAGCTCGGCGAAGAAGCCGTCGAAACGGTGATCGCGATCGCCCTGGCCGACTCCGACGCCATCGCCGCCGAGAGCGCCGACCTGATCTACCACTGGCTGGTCGCGCTGGCCGCCTCCGGCGTAAGCCTGGACGCCGTGGCCGCCAAGCTGGAAGCCCGCGAAGGGACTTCGGGACTGGCCGAGAAAGCCTCGCGCGCCACCTAGGGCCCTGGTCCGCCTACTTCGCCGGCCGCCGTTTCAACGCGACGTAAAGCGCGCCTTCGCCCCCGTGGTGTCGGGCGGCGTGGCTGACGCCGGCGACGACATGGACCAGGTGCGCCGCCGCGAGCCATTCCGGCGCGCGGCGGCGCAGGATCCCATCGCCCTGCACGCCCTTGCCCGTGATCACCAGGACCGCCCGCGACCCGTCCGCCCAGGCGCGCAGGATGAAGGTCTCCAGCACCTGCTGGGCGCGGTATTGATCCAGACCATGCAGATCGAGCTTGGCGGTCACGGGATCGCGCTCGCGGGCGATGCGGTGTCGGCGGTTGGGTTCGATGTCGTCCAGGACGGTCCGCGACTTCGGCTTAGCCTTCGCGGTCTTGGCCTTGGTCGGCGGCACGCGCGCGGCAGGCGCGTGAGGGTCGATCAGCGGGGGCGGTTCGACGCTTTCGGTCTTGGGGACGCTTCGGCCGGGCAGGGCGCGGACGGTGGAGGCGACCAGCCCCCAGACCTTGACCTCGTCGGGCTTCAGCGGGCGCTTCATGGCCAGGTCGCGGTCGCCGCCGGAACCAGGCGGTACATCCGCAGGGTGTGGCGCACCCGGCCAGCCTCAAGTCCTGCCGCCGCGCCCTGTCCCAGGTAGAGATCGGCGCGCACCTCGCCCTTGATCGCCCCGCCGGTGTCGAGCCCCGTCACCATCCGCCGGTAGGCCGGAAACGCACCTGCGAGAATCGGCGCCTCCGCGTCGATCCAGAAGACTTCACCCAGCGTGTGCAACGACAGATCCACCGCCACAGCGCGGCCGGTGGGCAAGGGCACGCCCGCGGCGCCCGCCGGCTGACGGCCGTCGTCCGGCGCAAGGCTGAAGAAGGCGTAGCGTGGATTGAGCCGCATGATCGCGTCAGCGTCGGGCCCGCGATGGGCCGCGAGCCACGCCCGGATCGCCTCGCCGGAGGTGTTGTCGCGGTCCAGCAGGCCGCGATCACGCATGGCGTTGGCGACCCCCACAAAGGGACGGCCGTTGTTGGCGGCGTAAAGCGCCTTCATCCGGTGACCGTCCGCGAAGGTCAGCACCCCTGAGCCTTGGATCTGCAGGAAGAACAACTCCTCAGGGCGCATCCAGGCGACCGGCGGCTCCACCAGTGGCGAGGCCTCGATGGCGGCGCGCTCGGGATAGGGCGAGAGCGTCCCGCCCCGGCCAATCCGGCTGACCACCCCGTCGGCGACCTTCAGGTCCAGGGGCTTGGGGCGTACGGCGGCTGAGAACTCGGCGTTCGGCGTAAGCCGCGCCTCATATTCTGGCGCGAAATAGGCGGTCAGCACCCCTTCACCAGCTAGGCGACGCGCGCGAAGACGGCTTTCCAGGAAGGCCTTGGCGTCGCGGTCTTCCAACGGGCTGAGCGCTCGCGCCTCGCGGCAGACCGGCGCCATTCCAGGCTCTCGGGACACGCTGCAAGTTTCGGCGAAGGCGCGCAGAGCCTCAGCATGATCTTCTTCGGCCCAGCCCTTCAGGGCCTCGAGCGGCAGTACCCGGCCAAGGTCAGGCTCCGCCGGCGGGGGAATTGGCGCAGGCGCGGGCGAAGGCGTCGGGCTTGGCGCGGGAACAGGAACTGGCGCTGGCCGCGGCGCTTCGCGCGGGCTCGCGCAGGCGGCGAGCAGGAGCAGGACGGCGAGCGCCCAATAGATCGGACGCCTGACCAAGGGGATTTTAGGCCTCTGCGGCGGCGACGTGGACCAGGGTCCAGTTGGGATCGCGGACCTTCAGCGGACGCTCGAAGGTCCAGAGCTCGGCTGTGCGGCGATCGTCGACCGCCTCGCCCTCAGGCCCTTTTGAGCGGCTGCGGAACTCGGCAAGGAAGCGCACGGTCAGACGGGCGACGTCGCCGGAGGCGACTTCCGCCTTCTCCAGGTCGGCCCGCGGCGGATGCAGGAATTCAACGCGTTCAGTACGCTCTTCGCGTTCGCGCTCTGTGATGGCGGCCTCGAAGCCGTCCATCATCTGTGGCGACAACAGGTTGCGAAGCTGGGCGCGGTCGCCCTCGGCGAAGGCGCGCACGATCATCTCGTAGGCCTGCTTGGCGCCATAGAGGAAATGGCCCGCGTCGAAGCCTGGATCGCGGGCCTTCACGGCGGCCACGCCGGTCAGGGTCGCCGCGGCGACGGCCGCGCCTTCATCCTGCGGGCGTTCGGGCGCGCGGCTAGCGCTGGGCGCAGACTCTTGATCGGCGGCGGCCTGGTCTTCCGGCTGGCGACCGACCCGACGACCGAGCACGGCGTAGAGCTGGTAGAGCACGACGCCGGCGAGGCCCGCGAAAATGATCAGCTCCAAGGCTTGCAAGTCATGTCCTTCACAACTCGGCCCGCTCTGTTCAGATATCGGGCCTTCGAACCTACCTATATAGGGCGCCAGGGCCGTCGCGTCAGGGGCCTCTGCGTCAGAGCCTCAACGCTCCAGGACCGCCGGGCGCCGGGGCGGCGTTGCATCGACCTGGGGCTCATGTTAGCCGAACCGGCCTGTCGGGCGCGAAATTCGCCTCCGCCCCGCGCCCCATCTACGGCCGAACACGGACCTCCACGCCATGACCGACATCGACCCCGCGATCGAAGCCACCCTGGATGCTGCGCCCAGCATCCGCATCCTGGCGCAGTTTGTCCGCGACTTCTCTTTCGAGAACCCCCGCGCTCCGGACTCACTGCGCGCCGGCGCAGGCCAGCCGCAGATCGACATCGGCGTCGAGATGAACGCCAAAGGCCGTGAAGATGGCCTGTTCGAAGTCGACCTGAAGCTGTCGGCCAAAGCCAACCGGCCGGAGGGCGCCGTCTTCGTTGTCGAGTTGCTGTACGGGGGCGTCTTCGAAATCTCCGGTATCCCGGAAGCCGATATGGAAATGGTCTTACTGGTCGAGTGCCCGCGCTTTCTCTTCCCCTTCGCCCGCCGGATGATCGCTGACGTCACCTCGGACGGCGGCTTCCCGCCCTTCATGCTGGACCCGATCGACTTCGCCGGGGTCTACGCCTCGCGCAAGGCAGAGGCCGGCATCGAAACCGGCAGCACGATCATGGGCAACGCCTAAAGCGGGACCCGGCGGGCTCGCCTGCGAGGCGGGTCAGTCTGGAACCAGAACGATGCGGCCCTTGACGCCGCCCGCGCCTAGCAGGGCGTGGGCTTCGCGCGCCGCGCCGATCGGCATGGTTTGGACATCAGGGGCCCTCAGGCCCTTCTCAGCGGCAAGGACGCCCAGGTCGGCCACGATTTCCTGCAGGCGTGGGCCGTCGAGCTCTTCGGACGCATAGCCGGTGACGATGAGCGGCTTGAGCAACTCCCAGGCGTTGAACGCCACTTCGCCGCCGCCCATGGCGCCCACCAGGGACAGGACGCCATGTCGGCGAAGCGCCGCGACACAGGGGCCGAACTGCACGCCGCCCACCGAGTCCAGCACCCCGTCGACGCTGCCCGTGGGGATTTGTGGCGCCGCGCCGCGGGGCGCTACCAAAACCTCGTCCGCGCCCAGGCTCTCAACATAGTCGCGGTGCTCGTCGCGGGTGACGAGGGCCAGCACGCTTGCGCCCTTGGCCTTGGCGATTGCGACGGCGGAGGAGCCGACGCCGCCAGCCGCACCGTTCACCAGCACACGCTTTCCCGCGAGATCGCCGATGCGGGCCAACCCCTCATAGGCGGTGGCTGCGCCCAAGCCGATGGCCGCCATCTCCACGGCGCTGAACACCGGCGGAACCGCGGCGAGACAGATCGCGTCAACAGTCACGAAGTCGGCGTAGCCGCCGGGCCGGCGCGCAGCCACGCCGCCCAGGCCCTGCATCATGGTCACCACGAGATCACCGACCGCCCAGCCGGTCACGGCGGAGCCGACCTCCGATAGGACGCCGACAACCTCCACGCCGGGCGTGTATGGAAAGGGCGCCGGATTGAGGATCGGGCGGTAGCCCGCGCGGATGTCGAGATCAGTGTGATTGAGCGCCGCCGCCAGGGTCTGGATCCGGACCTCTTGTGGTCCGAGCGGCGCGAGTTCGACCGCAGAATAGGCCAAAACCTCCGGTCCGCCGTAGGCCTGCATCTGGATCGCGTTCGCCATCGTCATCACTCCGCTTGAGGGGCGCGACCTTAGCTGTGCGTCCTAAAGGTTCAATCCAGCCCGTGCGGCGCCCAGAGGCTGTCGGCCTTGACGACATCGCGGATGAAAGCGGCGTGCGCTGCGCGTTCTTCCGGCGTTGATCGGGGCGCCAACGGCATGGGGCGCTGGCCGTAGATGGTCTGGGCGGACGCCGCCATGGCGTTGGACACCGCCGCCGTGGTGAGCTCCAGTCGGCGCTCGCGGCCGCCCTTCAGTTCCAGATAGACGGCCGCCAGCAACTTAGCGTCGACCAGAGCGCCGTGCTTCTCCCGTTCGCTCAGCGAGATTTTGAATCGCTTGCAAAGCGCGTCGAGAGAATTGTGCATCCCTGGGAAGCGCTGCTTGGCCAGACCGAGCGTATCGATCCACCGCCGTTCGGGCAGGGCGATGCGTTTGCAAAGCTCCAACTCGAAATTGACAAAGGTCCGGTCAAAGGCCGCGTTGTGGGCGATGATCGGTGCGTCTCCGACGAACTCGAGAAAGGCGTCCGCGACGTCCGGGTGTTCGAAGCGCGGCTTGCCGGTCAGGAAGGCCGCCGACAGACCATGCACTCGCTCGGCCTCGATCGGCATATCCCGGCAAGGGTCCACATAGGTGTGGAAGCTGCGACCCGTCGGGATGAAGTCCTCGATTTCGAGGCAGGCGATTTCCACCAGGCGGTGGCCGTGCTGCGGCTCAAAGCCGGTGGTCTCAGTATCGAGGACGATCTCGCGGGCCATGGCCTTTGATGCCGTGGTTCGTAGGCCGCTTCAAGCGTCGCTGCGGAGCGTCGCGACGATCTCGCGCACCGCGCGCCGGGCCGCGCCGAACCCATGGCCCGTGTCGATGACATAGTCGGCGCGGGCCTGCTTCTCGGCGTCTGGGACCTGTCGGGCCAGGATCGCCGCAAAGCGCTCGGGAGTCATGCCCGGTCGGGTGAGGACGCGGTGGCGCTGGACCTCCGCCGGCGCGGTGACGACCAGGATCTTGTCGACATCGCTCTCGCCGCCAGTCTCGAACAGCAGCGGAATGTCGAACACCACCAAGGGGACGGCGCCCACATTCTCGACGAAGGCCTGGCGATCGGCCGCCACGAGGGGGTGCACTATGGCGTTCAGCCGCCCGAGCGCCGCCGGATCGCCAAGCACCTGGGCGCTGAGTGTCGGCCGGTCGATGGCGCCTTGCTTCACAACACCGGGAAAGGCCGCGCCCACCGGTTCGACCGCCGCACCGCCTTTTGCGTAGAGCGCGTGGACGGCTGCGTCCGAGTCATGGACCGGGACGCCCTCGTCGCGGAACATCGTCGCCGTGGCCGACTTGCCCATACCGATGGAGCCGGTCAGGCCCAGTCTGATCAACTGGCCGGCTCCAGCGCCGCCAGGCAAAGGCCGCGGACATCGACCGAAAGGTCCGGCGCCTGGCCGAAGAATGCCGCGAAAGAAGGGACAGCCTGGCGGATCAGCATCTCAAGGCCATCGACAGTCCGCAGACCAAGGTCGGCCGCCTGCGCGAGGAACGGGGTGATCAGCGGCTTGTAGACCATGTCCATAGCGACGGCGGCGCGGGGCGCGCGGTCGAGCGGAAAGTCAAAGCCAGGCTGTCCCGCCAGTCCGGCGGAGGTGGCGTTGACGATCAGGCCCGCGTCGCTGATCAGGGCTGCGGCCTCGCCCAGGCTAAAGGCCCGCACCTTGGGGCCAAGCTCCGCAGCGATGGCCTCGGCGCGAGCCAAGGTGCGGTTGACGATGACAACGCTTGGCGCGCCAGCGGCGACCAGGGCGGCGGCGGCCCCCCGCGCAGCCCCGCCGGCGCCGAACATCAGGACCGGCGCCGCGGTGAGGTCAAAGCCAGGGGCCTGAGCCGCCACTGCGCCCAGCATCCCTTCACCATCGGTGTTGTCAGCGCAAATTCGGCCATCAGCGCCGAAGACAAGCAGGTTAGCGGCCCCCGCCAGAACCGCACGTGGGCTAGGCTCGTCCGCAAGGGCCAAGGCCTCTTCTTTGAACGGCAGGGTGACGTTGACCCCGCTCAGACCCTGCGCCTGCAGGCGATGGATTTCGGCAGGAAAGGCGCCGAGCGGGATCAATACGCGCTCGTAGGTCCCGTCCAGCGCTCCGGCCTTCAACCATGCGCCGTGGATCAAGGGGCTCAGGGAGTGGGCGATAGGATTACCGACAACCGCCGCCTTCATGCCGCCAGAACCTTCTCGCCGCGCAGGAAGGTCATCAGCTCCAGCAGCGGCAGGCCCAGGATGGCGAAATAGTCGCCTTCGATGCTGGAGAAGAGCTGAGCGCCCAGGTCCTCCAACCGATAGCAACCGACCGAGCCCAGGGCGGCCTGGCCTTCGCGCGCCAGATAGTCGTCCAGAAAGGCGTCGGAGAAGTTTCGCATAGTCAACCGCGCTTCCGAGGTCCTGCGCCAAAGCACCATCCCATCCTTGGCCACGCAGACCGCAGAATGCAGCAAATGGGTGCGGCCGCGGAGTGTATGAAGACGTATGCGTGCGGCCTCCAGCGTCTCGGCCTTGTCATAGAGCACGCCGTCGAGATCCAGAGTCTGGTCGGCGCCGATCACGTAGTCGGGGCGGGTCTGCGAAATCTTGACCGCCTTCAGTTCGGCGAGCGCCTCGGCGATTTCGCGCGGGCCTTCGCCAGCGGCAAGGCGCTCGGCCTTCACAGCCTCTTCATCGACCCCGGCGACATCGACCTGGAAGGGCACGCGCGCGCCGTCGAGCACCGCCCGGCGCGCCATGCTCTTCGACGCGAGCACCAAGCCGGTCACCCGAGCACCTCGACCTGGCCATGGCCCTGGCTCAGGAGGTTCATGACAGCTGCGGCGGTTTCTTCGACCGAGCGGCGGGTCACGTCGATCACCGGCCAGCCGTGGCGTTCGAACAGGCGGCGGGCCTGAATGATCTCTTCGCGGACAGCGTCGGTGTCGATGTAGGTCGACTCCCGATCCTCATTCAGGCTGAGCAACCGGTTGCGACGGATCGACAGCAGCCGGTCAGGGGAGACCGTCAAGCCGACCACGAGCGCGTTCCGCAGAGTGAACAATTTCTCCGGCGGCTCGCTGCCGCGCACCAGGGGCACATTGGCGGCGCGCACGCCGCGGTGCGCCAGGTAGATGCTGGTGGGCGTCTTCGAGGTCCGCGACACGCCGACCAATACGACATCGGCCCGGTCGAGATCCTGGCCGCCCTGGCCGTCATCGTGGCCGATGGCGTAGTTCAGGGCGTCCATGCGGTTGAAGTAATCGTTGTCCAGCCGCAGGTGCGCGCCCACCCGCGTCGTGGTCGAGGCGCCGAGGTAGCGGGAGACCGCCGAGACCAGCGGGTCGAGGGCGGCCATGCAAGGCATGTCCATCCGCCGGCAGCCTTCCTCCAGGGCGCTTCGGAGCGTGCTGTCAACGATGGTGTGGATGACGATGCCCGGGGATTCTTCAATGTCGCGCAGGGCCCGGTCGAGTTGTCGCTGAGAGCGGACCAGAGCGTAGATATGCTCGATGGGCAGGACCTCATCGAAGCGGGCGCAGACCGCGCGGGCCATGGCGTTCAGGGTCTCGCCAGTGGAGTCCGACACAAGATGCACGTGGAAATAGGTGGCGAGCCGGTTCTGATTGGTCATGAAAGCGTCGCGCCTCGCCTCTATCGGATCCCCGCCTCGAGATTCCTGGGGGCGGAAGGTGTGGATACCTTTTAGCGAAGCCCGGGCGAATTGGGGATAGGCGGCGCTGACAGACGGTCAAGCCATCGCTGCGAAGAAAGGCCGGGATAGAAGGGGGCGTTAACCCTTGGTTAATCCACTGGCCTCGGCGACGTTGAACCGTCTTGAGGCCGTCTGAGGATCACCAGTCTCGATCTGGGATCGGCGCCGGCGATCTCCGCCGCAATGGTTAATCAATCCTTAAGGGGTTCAGGCGGCTTGCCGATCGGTCCCCCTGATCCACAGCCCGGTATGAAACTTTCCGCAAGGCTTGGACGGCCTGGGGACAAGGCGGGTATGGACGCTGCTGCGCGCGGCTTGTCCACCTCATCGACAGGGCCTGTCACCTCATCTTCAACGCTTCTACGAAGCTTACTTTCTGAAGAAGGAAGAAGGCTCGGCGACGGGTTTTCCGAGCGGGCTTGAGCCGCGGGTCGGAAGGCGGTTTAACCCGGTCATGAGCGAGCTTTCTTTTCCGCCGGCTGGCGCCGCGCGTTCTTCGGACCAGCCGCGCCTGTTGCGGGTTTTGGCCGGAGAGGCGTTGGAGCGACCGCCGGTCTGGTTCATGCGCCAGGCGGGCCGGTCTCTGCCGGAGTACCGGGCGTTACGCACGAAGGCCGCCGACTTCATCGCCTTCTGCTACAATCCGGAGATGGCGGCCGAGGCGACGCTGCAGCCGATGCGGCGTTTCCCCTTAGACGCCGCCATTGTCTTCGCCGACATCCTGCTGATCCCCCGCGCGCTTGGTCAGGAGGTCTGGTTCGCAGCCGGTGAGGGGCCGAGGCTGGGCGCCCTGCCGCCCCTCGAACAATTGGCCGACCAGATCGAGGCCTCCACCGGCCGCCTGGCCTCGATCGGTGAGACGCTTCAGCGGGTGCGCGACGAACTCGAATCTGATCGGGCGCTGATTGGTTTCGCCGGCGGGCCCTGGACGGTGGCCACCTATATGATCGAAGGCCGGGGCTCGGATCGCAGCGGCGCGCGGGCCTACGCCTATGCGAACCCTGAAGCGCTGGACCGCCTGCTGGAGATCCTGGTCGACGCGACAGCGCGTTATCTGGTGATGCAGGCTCGATCCGGCGCCCAGGTGTTGAAGCTGTTTGAGTCCTGGTCCGAAGGTCTCGCCGAGGATGTCTTCCAGCGGATCGTCGTCGAGCCGCACAGAGCGATCATCGCCCAGGTGCGCGCCGCCGGCGTCGACACGCCGTTCATCGGCTTCCCGCGGGGCGCGGGCGCACTGGTGGAATCCTACGCCGCCCAGGTTCCCGTCCAGGCCGTGGCCTTGGACACTCAGGCGAGCGCGGTCATGGGCCAACGTATCCAGGCGGGCGGCCAGGCGATCCAGGGGGCGCTGGACAACCACCTGCTGCTGCTGGGCGGGGCGGCCTTGCCAAGACGGGTGGACGCCTTGCTTGAGCAATGGCGATCAGGCCCCTACATTTTCAATCTCGGCCACGGGGTGATGCCGGACACCCCGATCGCCCACATCGCCCAGGTGATTGAACAGGTGACGGGCAAGAAGGCCGCGAACACCTCGCCGACAGCGCCTTGAGACTGGCCGTCGTCCTCTTCAACCTCGGTGGACCGGATGGGCCCAAAGCCGTGCGGCCGTTCCTGGCCAATCTGTTCTCGGACCCGGCCATCATCGGCCTGCCGGCGATTGTGCGGTTGCCGTTGGCGCAGCTGATCGCCGCGCGGCGCGCTAAGACGGCCCAGGCCAACTACGACAAGATGGGCGGGGCTTCGCCTCTGCTGGCTGAGACCCGGGCCCAGGCGGCGGCCTTGCAGGCGCGCTTGTCGGGTGACGGCGTCGAGGCCGAGGTCTTCATCGCCATGCGCTACTGGAAGCCCTTCGCCCAGGAGACGGCCGCCGCCGTCGCGGCGTTCGCGCCGGATGAGATCGTGCTGCTGCCGCTCTATCCGCAGTATTCGACGACCACGACGGCCTCATCGCTTGAAGAATGGGCCAAGGCCTACAAGGGCCCGGGCCGGGCGCGGGCGATCTGCTGCTATCCGACGGCTGGCGGCCTGGCCCGCGCCAACGCCGAGGCGATCGCTGAGACCTGGGCGGCCGCCGGATCGCCGGCGGCCGTGCGCCTGCTCTTCTCGGCCCACGGCCTGCCGCAGAAGGTGGTCGATGGCGGCGATCCCTACCGCGCCCAGATCGAGGCCACGGCGGCGGCCACGGCGGCGCTTCTGCCGCAGTTCGCCGATTGGCGGGTCTGTTTCCAGAGCCGGGTCGGGCCAATGAAATGGCTGACGCCCGACACCGAGAGCGAGATTCGGGGCGCCGCGCAGGACGGCAAGGGCGTGCTGATCTGCCCGATCGCCTTCGTCTCCGAGCACGTCGAAACGCTGGTCGAGCTGGACATCGACTACGCCCATGCGGCGGAGGCCGCCGGATGCGCGCCGTACCTGCGCAGCCCTACGGCCAGCGTGCGCGAGGCTTTCATCACCGATCTGGCGGCGGCCGCGCTTGGCGCCCTCGGCCGTGCGAGCGGGGCGGCGCCCTACGGCGACTGGCGCTGTCCGAAAACCCTGGGAAAATGTGGAATGCGAGCGGCGGCATGACCTTCGACAGCGCCTATGACCTGGTCCGCGGCCTGCACATCCTGGCGGTGATCGCCTGGATGGCGGGGCTGCTCTATCTGCCGCGCCTGTTCGCCTATCACGCTAATTCCGAGCCGGGCTCGGACAAGGCCGAGACCTTCACGGTGATGGAGGCCAAGCTCTACCGGATCATCATGAACCCGGCGATGATGGCGGCCTGGGTGTTCGGCGGCCTGCTGATCTGGATCGACGCCCATCGGCGCAGCCAGGGCTGGGGCTTTCTGGGCGAACCCTGGATGTCGACAAAACTGGCCGGGGTCCTTTTCCTGACCGGGTGGCATCTCTATCTGGGACGGGCGCGCAGGGCGTTCACGGCCGGGACCAACACCAAGTCCAATAAGTTCTGGCGCATGACCAACGAGCTTCCGTTCCTGGCGGCCATCGTCATGGTCATCGCCGTGACCACCGAGTTCGGCGCCCGCTGATTCTGCAGCCGCGCTTGACCCAACGAGCCCCATGTGGTTCCGCATAGGGTACGCATCGGTTCATCGCCGGGGCGCCCCGCCTTTTCCGACCGCGCGTCCATGATGATGCGCCCCTGGTCGGACCCCCACGACGAGACGAAGACGACTTTCAACGACGCGCCAGGCCTCAAGAGCCGACCCCGCGTCCTCAAATACAAGGAAGCGCCGCCCGGCCCGGTCGGGGGCGCGTGATGAGCGACACCATGCAAGACGAAAACACCACCGCCGACGACGTCACCGAAGGCGTCACCGAAGATCTGAGCGCCGAACAGGCGGAAGAGCGGAACATCGCCGCCCAGGATGAGGCCGATGCGGCCGCCGCCGAGGAGGCGCAGTCCGAGCCGGAAGGTCCCTCCGAGGTCGCCCAGGCGATCGCCGCGATGGGTCTCACGCGGATGAGCCTTCAGGAGCTGAAGGACAAGCCGCCGGTGGACCTCCTGGCCATCGCCGAGACCCTCGAGGTCGAGAACGCCAATTCCATGCGCAAGCAGGACATGATGTTCGCGATCCTGAAGACTCTCGCCGAAGAAGGCGTGGAGATCTCGGGCTCAGGCACCCTGGAAGTGGTGCAGGATGGCTTTGGCTTCCTGCGCTCGCCGGAAGCCAACTATTTGCCCGGCCCCGACGACATCTATGTCAGCCCCTCGCAGATCCGGAAGTTCGGCCTGCGCACCGGGGACAGCGTCGACGGCCTGATCCGCGCGCCGCGCGAAGGCGAACGCTATTTCGCCCTGGTCCAGGTCGATCTGATCAATTTCGAAAGCCCGGAGAACGTCCGGCACAAGGTGCTGTTCGACAACCTGACGCCGCTCTACCCCGACCAGCGCATCAAGATGGAGCTGGAAGACCCGACGGTGAAGGATCGTTCTGGCCGCGTCATCGACATCGTTGCCCCGCTCGGCAAGGGCCAGCGCTGCCTGATCGTCGCGCCGCCACGGGTCGGCAAGACGGTGATGCTGCAAAACATCGCCAAGTCGATCGAGGCGAACCACCCCGAGTGCTACCTGATCGTCCTCCTGATCGACGAACGGCCGGAAGAGGTCACCGACATGCAGCGCACGGTTAAGGGCGAGGTTGTCGCCTCGACCTTCGACGAGCCGGCCACGCGGCACGTGCAAGTCGCTGAAATGGTTATCGAAAAGGCCAAGCGCCTGGTCGAGCACAAGCGCGACGTGGTGATCTTGTTGGACTCTGTCACCCGCCTGGGCCGCGCCTACAACACCGTGGTGCCGTCGTCCGGCAAGGTGCTGACCGGCGGCGTCGACGCCAACGCCCTGCAGCGCCCCAAGCGCTTCTTCGGCGCGGCGCGGAACATCGAGGAAGGCGGCTCGCTGACCATTATCGCCACGGCCCTGATCGACACCGGCAGCCGGATGGACGAAGTCATCTTCGAAGAGTTCAAGGGCACCGGTAACTCGGAAATCGTCCTCGACCGCAAGGTGGCCGACAAGCGCATCTTCCCGGCGATCGATGTGCTGAAGTCCGGGACCCGCAAGGAAGAGCTCATCACCGACAAGGGCTATCTGCAGAAGACCTACATTCTGCGGCGAATCCTGAATCCAATGGGCGCGCAGGATGCGATCGAATTCCTGCTGGATAAGCTGCGTAATTCGAAAACGAACGACGACTTCTTCCAGTCGATGAACACCTGATCGAGGGCGGCCTGTTTCACGTGAAACAGGCCGCTCCTTCAAGGGATCAGCAGGCTCGCGCCTAAGGTGGTGCGGGACGCCATGGCCTCATGGGCCAGTCGCACATCCTCCAGCGGATAGGTCTGGCCGACCTCCACCGACACCACGCCTGTACCGATCACATCGAACAACGCCGCCGCGCTGGTGTCGAGCTCCTCCGGCGTGGCGATGTAATGATAGACTGACGGGCGGGTGAAGAAGAACGACCCGCGCGCGAACTGACTCGAGAGCATAGGCGGCGGCGGGCCTGACGCATTGCCGTAGCTTACAAATAGGCCCCGGGTCGCGAGGCTTCCAAGCGTGCCCTCGAAGGTGTCTTTGCCCACGGAGTCGTAGGCGACGGTGACACCCTTGCCGCCGGTGATCTTCATCACCGCCGCGGCGACATCGGCGTCGCGGTAGAGGATGACATGATCGGCGCCGAGCTTCCGGGCCTGATCCGCCTTGGCCTCGGAGCCGACCGTCGCGATAACTTCAGCACCCAGCCTCTTGGCCCACTGCACCATGATCTGGCCGACGCCGCCGGCTGCGGCATGGATCAGCACCCGGTCATTCGGGCCGACATTATGGGTGCGTCGCAGCAGAGCCTCCGCCGTCAGGCCCTTCAGCAGAGCCGCAGCCGCAATGCGTGAATCGATCCCAGCGGGGAGCTTCACCGCCTCGTTGGCGCTGACAGTCGAGAGCTCTGCATAGGCGCCGAGCGTTCTCGTCACATAGGCCGCGCGTTCGCCAACCGCGAAGCGCGTCACGCCAGGGCCGACCGCGGCGACGACGCCCGCCGCTTCCGTCCCCAGGCCTGAGGGCAGGGGGATCGGGTAGAGGCCGCTGCGTTGGTAGGTGTCGATGAAGTTCAGGCCGATCGCTTCGTGCCGCAGCAGGATTTCACCGGCCGCCGGCTTAGGCGTGTCCACATCGGTGACGGCCAGGACTTCAGGGCCGCCCGTTTTGGTGATGCGAACCGCGCGCATCAGGTCAAGGCCTTGGCGAAGAAGGCCAAGGAGCGCCGGCCGGCGATCTGGGCGTCAGCCTCATTGTAGTTGTCGCCGCCGGGCCGTGCGAAGGCATGGTCACGGCCCGGGTAGGTGTGTATTTCGACTTCCGGATGGTCCTTAAGCGCCGCAATGATGACCTCCTGGGCGGTCTTCGGCACAAAGCCGTCTTCCTCGGCGATGTGCAGCAGGAGAGGCCGCGCGAGCTTGTCGGTCTCGGCGATGCGGCCCTCAAGACCCACGCCATAATAGGACACGGAGGCGTCGGCGTCCGTGCGGGCCGCGGTGAGGAACGCCAGCAGGCCGCCGAGGCAGAAGCCCACGGCGCCGACCTTGTCGCTGCAGCCAGGATCACTCCGGATCACGGTGATTGTCGCCTGAATGTCGTCGACGCCCTTGTCGACGTCAAATAGGCCGAAAAGCTCGAAGGCGCGGGCCATCTCGGCCTCAGTCTTGTCAGTGATGTCGATGTTGGGTTCGATCCGCCAAAACAGGTCAGGGCAGATCGCTAGGTAGCCCTGACCGGCAAGTCCGTCGGTGATGTCCCGCATCACGGCGTTCACACCAAAGATCTCCTGGATCACCACCACAGCCGGCGCGGGGCCCTCGGCTTGCGGCTTGGCCAGATAAGCGCTGAAGTCGCCGTCCGCCGTCGTGATCGTGATGTACTCGCCCATGATTTAGCCTTCTCTCCGGTCCCGTTTGCAGTGCAACGTGGTAGGTAGCTTGAGCGTTCGCAACGCCGCCATAACTTAATCGCGAACAGTTCCGAAAGGCCCGCCATGAAGGTGACGATCGAGGTCGACTGCACGCCTGAAGAGGCTCGCCGTTACATGGGCCTGCCGGATGTGACGGCCCTTAACGACCACTTTCTCGAACAGGTGAAGTTGCGGATGGAGGGGAACCTGAAGGGCTTGCCCGCCGAGGAACTGATGAAGAGCTGGATGGCCTTCGGCCAGGGCGCACAGGATCAATTCCGCCAGATCATGGAAGCCAGCGCCCGGAACGCCGCCAACTTCACGAAATGACCGACACGATCTTCGCGCCGGCCACGGCGGCGGGCCGGGCAGCCGTCGCGGTGGTGCGGATCTCTGGCCCTGAGACCAAGCGCGCGGTCATCGCTCTGGTGGGACGCCTGCCGCGACCACGACTAGCGTCGTTGCGCCGCGTGAGAAATGTCGATGGCGGTCTGATCGACGAGGCGCTGGTCCTCTGGTTTCCCGCACCGGGCAGCTATACCGGGGAAGATAGCGCCGAATTGCACCTGCATGGCGGTCAGGCGGTGATGGCGGCGGCCGTTGAAGCCTTGGCGCATCTTGGACTTAGGCTGGCGGACCCAGGCGAGTTCACTCGCAGGGCGTTTGAACACGGCAAGCTGGACCTCGCCCAGGCGGAGGGCGTCGCCGATCTGATCGACGCAGAGACCGCCGCCCAAAGGCGCCAGGCCCTGGACCAATTGGGCGGCCGTTTGAGCCAGATCCAGGCGCGATGGGCCGACGCTTTGGTCCAGGCTCTCGCGATGTTCGAGGCGGCCGTGGACTTTCCCGACGAGGAATTGCCGGAGAATGTCGCCGAGCGGGCGCGGCCGGTGCTCAAGGCGCTGATCACAGAGATCAGCGCGGCCGCGGCTGACGCCGAACGCGGCGAGCGGGTTCGCAGCGGCTTTCGCATCGCCCTGATTGGCGCGCCCAATGCCGGTAAGAGCACGCTCCTGAACGTGCTGGCCGATCGGGAGGCGTCAATCGTCACCGCTCAACCCGGGACGACGCGCGATGTGATCGAGGTCCCGGTCCTGTTGGGCGGCTACAAGGTCCTGCTGGCGGACACCGCAGGCCTGCGGGAAACTGAAGATGAGATAGAGGCCGAAGGCGTGCGCCGGGCTCAGGCCTGGGCGAGCAACGCCGACCTGCGGCTCTGGGTGGTTGATGGCGCGGCGGAGGGCGGGGCCTCGCCGCCCGCCGAACTTAAGGCGGGTGACCTCTGCCTCATCGCTAAGCGGGACCTCCGGCCAGGAGAAGCTGGCGCGTGCGCCGCTCAGCACGCCGGCGACCTTGAACTGGCGGTGATGGAGATCACCGCCCGCAGTCCCAATGATATGGCCTGGCTGCGTGACACCTTGACCGAGGCTGTCGTCGATCGCTTGGCCGGCGCCGAGCCGCCGACGGCGACGCGTCTGCGCCACCGCGGGCTTCTACTCGAAGCGGTCACGCGCCTGGAAGCGGCTCTGGTGCAGGACGAGGCGCTGGAGTTGGCGGCGGAAGACGTCCGACTGGCGGCCCGCGCCCTCGATCAAATCACGGGTCGTATCGACCCAGACGCCGTGCTGGGCCGGATCTTCACGACCTTCTGCGTCGGCAAGTAGCGTTTCACGTGAAACATCGCCGGCTGTGCGCTATATGCCGGGCGTGGGAACGCGCGGACAATCCTGGGACGTTATTGTCATCGGCGGCGGGCACGCCGGCTGTGAAGCCGCTGCGGCGGCCGCGCGGTTTGGCGCGCGCACGCTGCTCCTGACGCACAAGCTCGAAACCATCGGCGAGATGAGCTGCAATCCCGCGATCGGCGGGTTGGGCAAGGGCCACCTAGTCCGCGAGATCGACGCCCTGGACGGTGTCATGGGTCGGATCGCCGACAAGGCCGGCATCCAGTTTCGCATGCTGAACCTGTCAAAGGGCGCCGCGGTGCGCGGTCCCCGGGCGCAGATTGACCGGCGGCTCTACCGCGAAGCCATGCAGGCCGAACTCGCGGCCACACCGAACCTGACCATCGCCGCCGCTGCGGTAGAAGACCTGATCGTTGAGGGCGGCCGCGTGGCAGGCGCGATCGATGCTCGGGGGCAATCCTACCGCGCGCCTTCGGTCGTGCTGACCACAGGCACCTTCCTGAAGGGCGTAATCCACCAGGGTGAAGTGCGCACGCCCGCCGGCCGGGTGGGCGAGGCGCCGTCGATCGGCCTGAGCGACCGGCTCTACGCGCTTGGCCTGCCGATGGGCCGGCTGAAAACCGGTACGCCGGCGCGCCTGGACGGCAAGACGATCGCCTGGGAGCGCCTGGAGATGCAGGCGGCCGACGAGACGCCGACGCCGTTCTCCTTCCTGAACGCCCGTATCGACGTGCCGCAGATCGCCTGCGGGGTGACGGCGACGACGCCGGAGACGCACCGCATTATCGCCGAGCGGCTGACGGAATCCGCGGTCTACGGCGGCCGCGCGACGGGCATCGGCCCGCGCTACTGCCCGTCGATCGAGGATAAGGTCGTCCGCTTCGCCGACAAGACCAGCCACCAGATCTTCCTGGAGCCGGAAGGGCTGGATGACGACACGGTCTATCCGAACGGCGTCTCGACCTCCGTTTCGGCTGAGACCCAGCTGATGTTCTTGCGCACCATCCCGGGCCTCGAGGCGGTGGAGGTTAAGCGATACGGCTATGCGATCGAGTATGACTACGTTGATCCGCGCGATCTGACGCCTGACTTGGAGGTCGAGCGCCTGCCTGGCCTGTACCTGGCCGGCCAGATCAACGGGACCACGGGCTACGAGGAAGCCGCCGCGCAAGGCCTGGTGGCTGGGCTCAACGCGGCGCGCTCAGCCAATGGGGTTGAGGCGGCTTTGTTTGGCCGTGACGAAGCCTATATCGGCGTGATGATCGACGACCTTGTCACCCGTGGTGTGACTGAGCCCTACCGCATGTTCACCAGCCGAGCGGAGTTCCGCCTGACTCTGCGGGCGGACAACGCCGACCAACGCCTGACCGATCGAGGAATCGACCTGGGCCTCGTCGGGGGCGCTCGGGCGGCCGCCTGGCGAGCCAAGGCAGGGGAACTGGCGACCGCGCGGACGATCGCCGCGGAACTGCGCCTGACGCCTCAGGAGGCGCAGCGCGCCGGCCTGCCGGTGAAAGCTGATGGCGTACGCCGCGATATCAGCCAGCTTTTAGCCTATCCGACGATCGGCTTTGAAGACCTTGCGCGGATCTGGCCGCAGATCGGCGACTGGAGCCCGGCCGTTCGCGAGCAGATCGAGATCGACGCAGGCTATGCGGGCTACCTTGACCGCCAGGCCGCAGACGCCGCCGCCTTCCGTCGCGACGAGAACCTGCACCTTGACGCCAGCCTAGACTACGCCGCGGTCGGCGGGCTCTCCAACGAAGTGCGTCAGAAGCTCGCGGCCGTGCGCCCGGTCACCCTGGGTCAGGCCGCCCGCATCGAAGGCGTCACCCCTGGCGCCCTGACCGCCCTGCTGGCCCATGTCCGTCGCCGCGCCGCCTGAGGACCTTGCGGTCGTCGACGTGCCGGACGCCGAGGCTTTCGCGCGACTGACCGGCGCCGACGCCCAGGTCATGGCCGATCTCGAGGCCTACCGCGCTCTGCTGATCGACTGGAACAGCCGAATGAATCTGATCGGTCCCGCGACCGAAGTCAGCTTCTGGTCGCGCCACGCCTGGGACTCCGCCCAGCTGCTCGAGCTCGCGCCGGAGGCCCTGGTCTGGGCCGACCTGGGCGCTGGCGCCGGCCTGCCCGGCGTCGTTCTGTCCGCCATGGGTAAGGGCCGCGACGGTTTCCACATCCATCTCGTTGAAAGCATGGCCAAGCGTTGCCGGTTCCTCAACCTGGTGGTTGAGACACTGAATCTGCCGGCGACCGTCCATCAAACACGGGCGGAAAACTTCACCCTGTCTGTGGACATCGTGACGGCGCGGGCTTGCGCCCCGCTCTCGCGCCTGTTGAGCTACGCCCGGCCATACCTGCGGGATGGCGCGGTCGGACTTTTCCTAAAAGGCCAAGATGTGGTATCCGATATGGACGATGCTACCAAATCTTGGGACTTTGACGCTGAGATCATTCCTTCCCGCAGCGATGTGCGGGGCCGTATCGTCAGAATCGGGAGGCTAGGCCGTGGCCGGTGACGCGATGCGGGTGCTGGTGGTCGCCAACCAGAAGGGCGGCGTCGGCAAGACGACGACGGCGATCAACCTAGGCACGGCCCTGGCCGCCGTTGGCGAGCGGGTGCTGCTGATCGATTCGGATCCGCAAGGCAACGCCTCTACGGGCGTCGGGGTTGGTAGGGCTCAGCGGTCCAGCACGCTTTACGATGTGATCATGGGTGAGAAGCCGGCGCTCAGCGCCACGGTCAAGACCGCCGTGCCGGGCCTGGACCTGATCCCCGCTGATCCGGACCTGTCGGGCGTCGAGCTGGAGCTGGGTCATGAGGCGCGCCGCTCCTTCCGGCTGCGCGACGCGCTGGAGCCCCTGCGGTCCAGCGGCGCCTACAGCTATGTGCTGATCGACTGCCCGCCGTCGCTAAACCTTCTGACCGTCAACGCCATGGCCGCCGCCGATGCGGTGCTGGTGCCGTTGCAGTGCGAGTTCTTCGCCCTGGAGGGCCTCAGCCAGCTGATGCGGACGGTCGACCTCGTGCGGGGGAATCTCAACCCGAGGCTGGAAATCCAGGGCGTCGTGCTGACCATGTACGACAAGCGCAACAGCCTGTCGGAGCAGGTGGCCGGCGATGTCCGCGCACACTTCGGCGACACGGTCTACCAGTCGGTCATCCCGCGGAACGTGCGCGTCTCCGAGGCCCCGTCCTTCGGCCAGCCGGTGCTGGTCTATGATCTGAAATGCGCGGGCAGCCAGGCCTATCTGCGGCTGGCCCGAGAAGTCGTTCTGCGCGAGCGCGCCCGTCGCGCCGTGCCGGCCTGAGGAGGCTCCATGGCGAGAGGTCTTGGCCGCGGGCTGTCGGCCCTGTTGAACGAGGAAGAGGGCCAGACGACCGGGGCGGCGACGCCGCCTGCGTCGGGCGCGCGCGAGATCCCGATCGAGCTGATCGAGGCCAATCCGGATCAGCCGCGCCGCCATTTCGCAGAGACCGAACTGGCGGAGCTCGCCCAGTCCATCCGTGAGAGCGGCGTACTGCAGCCGATCCTGTTGCGGCCGTCGCCGAGCAAGCCAGGCATGTTCGAGATCGTCGCCGGCGAACGCCGTTGGCGCGCGACCCAGGCCGCCGGCCACCACGCCATCCCCGCCCTGGTGCGGGAACTGACGGATGAACGCGCCTTCGAGGTGGCGATCATCGAGAACATCCAGCGCGAAGATCTCAACGCGATGGAAGAAGCCCAGGCTTATCAAAGCCTTATAGGCCGGGCGGGCTACACCCAGGACAAGGCCGGCCAGGTTCTGGGGAAGAGCCGCAGCCATGTCGCCAATACGCTTCGCCTGCTGCAATTGCCGGCGGCAGTGCAGGATCACGTTCTCTACGGCCGCCTGAGCGCCGGCCACGCGCGCGCGATCCTGACCGCTGACGATCAGGAGCGCCTGGCCGATCAGATCGTCGCCAAGGGTCTCTCAGTGCGGGACGCCGAGGCCCTCGTCCGCGCCCGCGCCGCCGGCCCGAAGAAGACCTCTGGTCCGCGCAAGGCCAACAAGGACGCCGACACCGCGGCCCTTGAAGCCGACCTCGAGGACGCGCTCGGCATGGGTGTCGACATCGTCGACCGCGGCGGCGCTGGCGCGCTGACGATCCGCTACGACAGTCTGGAACAGCTCGACGAGCTTTGCCGCCGACTGACGCGGCGCTAGAGCCCCAGGCGCTTGGCGCGGCCGGCGACGGTCAAGGCCAGACGCTCCGCCAGCAACTGATCCGGCGCGCCGGCGGTTTTGCAGGCGCGGTCGGCGGCCAGGACGTCGGGCTGGATCCGGTCGAGGTCTTCCAGCTTCCAGGCGCGGACCTGCCGCAGCATCTCACGCTCCTGTTTCCAGAAGACACCGGCGGCCTTGGCGGCCTCCTGAGCGCCGGCGCCTGCTTTCACGAGAGTCAGGATGCGGCGTAGGCGGCCGAGATGCATGCCGATGGCCCGCACAGCGGCTGGGCCGCCTTCACCCTCCTGTGCGGCGCGGCGCAAAGCGGCCTGGGCTTCAGCCAAGCGGCCGCCGAAGGCGTCGGCGGCGGCGTCGGACAGGGACGCCTCGGGCTCCACGCCGAGGAACGCTTCGAGATCGGACGGCGTCGCCACCACGCCGCTGCCGGGCTCGAGGTACAGCGCCAGTCGTTCGATCTCCTGGCGGGCGACGCCGCGCTCCTTGGGCATGCGGGCGACGAAGAGCGCCAGGGCGTCGGCGTTCATGCTGACGTTATCGGCGGCCAGGGCGTCGCGGACCATCCGAGCGATATCGCCCGCTTCGTCCTCGTAGCAGGGGATGGCGGCGGCGGCGGCCTGCTTCTCGGCAGCTTTGCGGGCGAGAGATTCGCGGCCCAGGCCGCCCGCCTCGATCAGCAGCATGGCGTCGGGATTCAGCGCGCCGGCGGCGTGCCGCTCCAGCGCCTCGGCGACCAGCTTATCGATCGCGCCCTTCTCAGCCTCGAGGCGCAGGCGCACCAGTCGGCGGCCCCCCATCAACGACTGGGCCGACAACTCGGCCTCAAGGCGGGCGGCGTCATCCTTCAGGTCGCCGTCGGTCAATTGGGCCACGTCGAAGGGATCGTCCGTGTTCGGAACAAGCCTTTTCGCCAGCTCGCGGCCGCGCTCGCGGACCACGCCCAGGTCACGCCCGTAGATCAGCACGGCGCGGATCTGCGGGTCCGGGCTTCGGAGGAAGCGTTCAATGTCAGGCCGGCGGCTGAGGATCATGCCGGGCGGCTCAAGGTTCTAGCTACGCGCCCCGGCGGCGAGCCAGGCGGCGAGCTCCACCTGGATCCGGCGGGCGGCCTGGTCCGCGGCGCGCTCCTGGGCTTCCTGTTGGGCGGCGATGGAGGCGTAGGGCTGGTCGGCGGAATCATAGGTCAGCTGGATCCGCACCTGGCCGCGCTTGACCTCGGCGCCGGAGGCCGCGCTGGTCAGGACATAGTAGGTGGTCAGCACATACTCGTAGCGGGTGGCGACGTTGTCGATCCGCACGCCCCGAGGATAGCGCTCCTCGGCCAGCTGCAGCGCCATCCGGTAGGTCGGCGCGGCGCTGGCGCTGTAGCTGAGCTGTTCCTCCAGCTGCTCGCGCAGCAGATAACCGGTGCGGCCCTCGGGCGCGGTGATCTGCACGCCCGCGAGCGCCGGGGTCACGCCAGGTTGGGCGTAGAGCGGGGTGAAGCCGCAGCCGGCCAAGCCGACCAGGACCACCACGGCGAGCGCACCGGCGAGGATACGCATCAGGCGGCCACGATGTTGACGATGCGATCTTTCACCACGATCACCTTGCGAATGGTCAGGCCCTCTAGGCGCCGTGCGATCTCAGGATCGTCAAGCACGATCTTCTCCACATCGGCCGGCTCGGCCCCGGCGGGCGCAGAAATCTCACCACGGCGCTTGCCGTTCACCTGAACCGGCAGGATGCGCACGGCGTCTTCAGTCAGGCTGGGATCGAACTCTGGCCAAGCGGCTTCCACCACCATGCCTGTCCCGCCGATCCGCGCCCAGCACTCTTCCGCGAGGTGCGGCGTAAAGGGGGCGATCAATCGGGCGAAGGCCGACAGCGCCTCGCGCCGCGCGGGCGTATTGGCCGGGTTGGCTTTCAGGAGGTTCAGGAACTCATAGAGGCGGGCGATGCCGGAATTGAAGCGGAACGCTTCGATCGTTTCGGTCACCTGGCGCGTCAGGCGGTGGGTCGCGCGCCGCAGGGCCTGCGCGGCCTCGTCGTCGGGCGTGTCCGCGCCGTCCTGGTCAAACTCATCCCACACCCGGTTGACGAAGCGCCATGAGCCCTGGACGCCGGATGTCGACCATTGGGTGTCGCGCTCAGGCGGGCTGTCGGAAAGGACGAAAAGGCGCGCGGCGTCGACGCCGAAGGTCTCAAAGATTTCGCTGGGCGCGACCGTGTTGCGCTTGGACTTCGACATCTTCTCGACGTCACCGATGGTCACCGGCTCCCCTGTGGCGATCAGCTTGGCCGAGCGGATATTGCCCTGAGCGATGATCTCGACGTCGCCAGGCTCCAGCCATTCGCCGTCTTGCCGCCGGAAGGTCTCGTGGGTGACCATGCCTTGGGTGAAGAGGCCGGCGAAGGGCTCGCGCACCGACAGCATGTCGCCGTCGGCCAGGGCCTTGGTGACGAAGCGGGCGTAGAGCAGGTGCAGGACCGCATGCTCGATCCCGCCGACGTACTGGTCGACCGGCATCCAGTAGTCGGCCGCGGCCTTGTCGATGGGCGAGGGCGACGTCGGATTGGTGAAGCGGGCGAAGTACCAGGAGCTGTCGACGAAGGTGTCCAGGGTGTCGGTCTCGCGGGTCGCCGCGCCGCCGCACGTGGGGCAGGTCGTATGCTTGAAGGTCGGGTGCCGGTCGAGCGCGTTGCCCGGTTTGCCAAATTCCAGGTCATCGGGAAGCGCCACCGGCAGGTCGGCGGCGGCCAACGGTGCGACGCCGCAGGCCGCGCAATGGACCACCGGGATCGGGCAGCCCCAGCCGCGCTGGCGGGCGACGCCCCAGTCGCGCAGGCGGAAGACCGTCGCGCCCTCGCCGGCGCCCTGCGCCTCGATGCGGGCGATGGCGGCGGCCTTGGCGGCTTCGATGTCCAGGCCGTCCAGGAAGTCGGAATTGAAGATCACGCCGGGGCCGGTGTAGGCCTCGTCCGTGATCTCGATCGCCTCCGCGCCCTGCGGCCGGACCACCGGCTTGACCGGCAGGTGGTATTTGCGGGCGAAGTCCAGGTCGCGCTGGTCGTGCGCCGGACAGGCGAAGATCGCGCCGGTCCCGTAGTCCATCAGGATGAAGTTGGCGATCCAGACCGGCAACTCCAGGCTGGGATCGAAGGGGTGCTTGACCTTCAGGCCGGTGTCGAAGCCGATCTTCTCGGCGGTGTCGATTTCGGCCTGGCTGGCCCCGCCCTTCTTGCACTCGGTGATGAAGGCCGCCGCTTGCGGGTTCTGGGCGGCGATCTGCTCGGCCAGGGGATGGTCGGCGGCGACGCCGACGAAGCTCGCGCCGAACAGGGTGTCGGGGCGGGAGGAGTAGACCTCCAGCCCCTCATGGCCGGCGGGCTTATCGCCGGCGAACGCGAAGCTGAAGCGCAGACCCTTGGACCGGCCGATCCAGTTCTCCTGCATCAGGCGCACCTTGTCGGGCCAGCGCTCCAGCTGGGACAGGTCGTCGGCCAGCTGGTCGGCGTAGTCGGTGATGCGCATGAACCACTGGTTCAGCTTGCGCTTCTCGACGACGGCGCCCGAGCGCCAGCCGCGGCCGTCAACCACCTGTTCGTTGGCCAGCACCGTCTGATCGACCGGATCCCAGTTGACGACGCCTTCCTTGCGATAGACCAGGCCGCGCTTGAACAGGTCCAGGAACCAGGCCTGCTGCTGGCCGTAATAGGCCAGGTCGCAGGTCGCGAACTCGCGGCTCCAGTCGATGGAGAGGCCGAGCTCCTTCAGTTCGCCGCGCATCCGGGCGATGTTGTCGTAGGTCCAGGCTCTGGGATCGACGCCGCGCTCCATGGCCGCGTTCTCGGCGGGCAGGCCGAAGGCGTCCCAGCCCATGGGATGCAGCACCGAGAAGCCCCGGGCGCGCTTGAAGCGGGCGATCACATCGCCCAGCGCATAGTTGCGCACATGGCCCATGTGCAGCCGCCCCGACGGATAGGGGAACATCTCCAGCACATAGTACTTGGGCCGGCTGTGATCGATCTCGGCGCGGAACGACTGGGCGGCGTCCCACTTCTGGCGCCACTTGGGTTCGGTCTCTTTGGGGTTGTAGCGGGCCATGAGGGTTTTTCAGGTCTGCAGAAATGAAACGGGCGCCGGCCCTATGTGGAGCGGCGCCCGCCTGGGTTCAGTTCGGGCGCCGGATCAGCTGCGGATGTTCGCCAGTCGAAGCTGGCGCGCACGGGTAAGGATCGAGTTTTCGATGTCGGTTTCGGTCTGGTCGGTCGTGGGGGATTCGACCCAGGCGCCGGCGGCGTTCTGCGCCTGCTTGAAGATCGTCACGTTCAGGCCGTCGGCGCGCAGGCGCGAGTCCAGAATATAGACGGTCGCCTTGAAGCGCTCGTTCGGCTTTTCGGGGTTCGAGTACCAGTCGGTGATGACCACGCCGCCGTAGGGGTCGGCCGAGGCCAGCGGCATGAACGACAGAGTGTCGAGGGTGGCGCGCCACAGGTAGCCGTTCACGCCGATCGCCGGCTGGGACGCCTCGGCCTTGCGGCCGCCGCCACCGAAGGTTCCGCACGCGCCTAGGGCGCTGGTGGCCACGCAGGCCAGGGCGATCAGGGACACACGCATCAGGCGTCCGCGCACAAACGGCATAGAATTCCGCTCCAAGTGAAGTCCTTCGCAGCGGTCGCCCGCCACGGCGCCGCCCACGCCCAAGCCTCTATAACAACGCCGCCCCGCGCGCCAAACAGGAATCGCGTGGCCCTGCCGCCACATATTCAAGGCATCTGCGAAAATCGTCGGCCTACGGACCGGAGTCTCGTTGACCATTCGCGCGCTGGCTCGTTAATCGACTGTGACGGTGTGACCAGTGGCGGTTGCGTCCGGGCTGATGGGGCTTATCTGGTGGTTATGACGGCTCGCCGTATGACCGTGTTGCTCGCAACCGCTGCGCTGTTTGGCGCGGTGGCTGGCGGCGCGCATGCCGAGGACAAGGCCAAGGCGCCCCTTAACCTGACTCTCCGCACCGACCCTTCCGCCCTGCAGCCTCTCGGCGCCAAGTCGTTGAAGTGGGACGCCGCAAAGGGCCGATGGGGCGTGACCTTGAACCTCGATGAACCCGACGCGCGGCCCTCGACTTTGAATGACGTTCAGGCCGGCGCCTATTATCGCGTCACGCCGTCGCTGCGGGTCGGCGGCGCGGTCGCCCTGGGCGAACAGGTCGTCAAGCCGGGCGCCAACCGCCTGGGCGTCGACGACGGCCAGCCGCGGGTTCGTCTCGAGACCGCCTTCAAGTTCTAAGCGCCTCTACAGCCGCAAGCCCGGCCAGCTTGACGCCCAATAGGCGTTTGGCGGTCACTGAATTCACCCCACCTAAAGCGTAGATCGGCCGCCTGGCGGTGCGCGCGATCCTGGCCAGCCGCAGTGCGCCTATCGGTGCGCCCGCCGACGGGCTGCGGCTGGGGAAGATTGCGGACACCACAGCGGCCTGTGCGCCTGGCCGGCGCGCGGCGCGAAGACCGTGCGCCGCCGCCGTCACGATCCAGGTCGGGTGGCGACGCCGCAAGGGCCCGGCCAAGTGCGCCAGTCGCTCGGGCAAGTGGACCCCGTCGGCACCGACCCGGGCCGCCAAGGAGGCGTCTGCGCCGATCAGGAGGCGCAGGCCGCGCCGGCGGGCGATCCGCACCAGTCGCCGCGCCATGTCCTCGCTGTCCACGGCGCCGAAGGTTCTGAGGACGATCGCCGCGCCGGGCGGCAGGCGCACGGCGGCGGCTTCGATATCGCGGGTGCGCTCGGGATCGGTGAAGAACAACAGCGCCGGCAGCGTCTTCTCCAGCCGGCTTCGGCGATTTAAAACGAGCGCTGTCCGCGCGAGGGTCCAGAACATGGTCGAACTTCTACACCGCGCCAGCGGCTATGCCGACGTCCTCGCTCGGATCTGCGCCGCGGCGCAAGCCTGTGGCAGGGACGCCGATGATATTCAGTTGGTCGCCGTGTCCAAGATGCAGCCGTGGGAGGCGATCGAGCCGGTTCTGGCGGCGGGCCAGCGCGTCTTCGGTGAAAACCGCGTGCAGGAAGCCATGTCGCGCTGGGGGGGTCTGACCGAAAACCTGACCCTGCACCTGATCGGGCCGCTGCAGACGAACAAGGCCGAAGACGCGGTGGCCTTCTTTGATGTCATCGAGACCCTGGATCGCGAACGCTTGGCCAAGGCCATCGCCGACCAGATGGCCAAGCAGGGCCGCAGGCCCCGCCTTTACGTCCAGGTCAACACCGGCGAGGAGCCGCAGAAAGCCGGGGTGACTCCGGCGGACGCCGACGCCTTCATCGGCCGCTGCCGCAATTGCTACGGCCTGACCGTGGAGGGTCTGATGTGCATCCCGCCCGCCGGGGAGCCCGCGGGGCCACACTTCGCCCTGCTCGCCAAGATCGCCGAACGCAATGGCCTCTCAAAGCTGTCGATGGGAATGAGCGGCGACTTCGAGACCGCCATTCGCTTCGGCGCCACCAGCGTCCGCGTGGGTTCGGCCGTGTTCGGCGAGCGCGCGAACCTCTAGGCGATCCGCAGGATGTCGCCAGGGGCGGCCTGCGCCAGAAGCGCCTCCAGGTCGGCGCGGGAGACCGCCACGCATCCCTCCGTTGGCCCGTATTCGGGCCGCGCCAGGTGCAGGAAGATCGCCGAGCCCATGCCCGGGACCACCGGATCGTCGTTGTGTCCGAGGACGACGACGATGTCGTAGAGGCCGTCGTCGCGCCACATCCGCTCAGCGCTGGCCGGGTATGGCAGGGTCACAGGCCGGTTGTAGGCCGCATCGCCGGCGGCGTCGCACCAGCCGTCGTCGGGCGCGATCTCAGCCACGGGCAAGGCGGTCAGCGGGGCGGGTCCTCGATCAGGCCGGTAAAGCACACGACGTAGGGGCCAGGCGCCGATGGGGCTCGCGCCGTCGCCTTCGCGCTTCTCCGACGCGCGCTTCAGTCCGCCCTTGCCGATGACGCAGCGGAAGCTCCGGCCATCTGGCAGGATCACGGCGCCGTCGCGCGCTTCGAAAATCATGAAATCCAGCCGCAGGTTGCTCCGCAGCGCGCATACGGGCATGCTTCGGCCCATGCCTCAACGTATGACCCTGCTCGTCGTCGATGATGACGAGGATCTGCGCGGCGCCGTCGCTGAACAGCTGCGGGCCGAGGACTTCACCACGCTCGAGGCGCCGACCGCAGGCGAAGGCATCCGCCTGGCCTCCGAGCAACGGCCTGATCTGATTCTGCTGGATGTCGATTTGCCCGACATGGATGGCCGGGAGGCCTGCCGGAAGATGCGCGAGGCGGGCGTCGCTGCGCCCGTGATCATGCTGACGGCCGCCGCCGCCGATGAGGACGCGATCCTTGGCCTGGAGTCCGGCGCCAATGACTATGTGACCAAGCCCTATCGCTTCGCCGTGCTGCTGGCCCGTATCCGCGCCCAGCTGCGCAGCCACGCGCAGTCGGAAGGGGCGATCTACCGTCTTGGGCCCTACGAATTCCGACCTTCGGCAAAGATGCTCCTCGACGACGCCGGCAAGAAGACCCGGCTGACGGAGAAGGAGACCAACATCCTGAAGTACCTCTATCGCGCCGGCGGCAAGGCCGTGTCGCGCGAGGAGCTGCTGGCCGAGGTCTGGGGCTACAACGCCGGCGTCACCACCCACACGCTGGAGACCCACGTCTATCGCCTGCGGCAGAAGATCGAGCCTGACCCCGCCAACGCTCGGCTGCTGATCACCGAGACCGGCGGCTACAGGCTGGCGCCCTAGTCAGAGTTCGAAGTCGGCGCTGACCGGCGCGTGATCGCTTGGGCGTTCCCAGGCGCGGACGTCGTCGTGGATGCGGCTCGCGCGGGCGTGTGGGGCGAGGCCCGGCGTCGCCAGGATGTGATCGAGCCTGAGGCCGCGGTTGGACTGCCGGAAATCGGCGGCGCGGTAGCTCCACCAGGAGGCGAGCTTTTCGGGGTCAGGCCGGTGCTGACGGATCAGGTCGGTGAAATTCGCCGACGCCACCAGGGCGGCCATGGCCTCGACCTCGATCGGCGTGTGGCTGACGATCTTCGACATGTACTTGTGGTTCCAAACGTCGAATTCGCCGGGCGCCACGTTGAGATCTCCGACAATGGCCAGCGGCGCCTTCGGATCACGGGCGGCCATTTCCCGCGTCAGGGTCTCGTAGAAATCGAGCTTGTGGTCGAACTTGGGGTTCAGCGTCCGGTCGGGCACGTCGCCGCCGGCGGGAATGTAGAAGTTGTGGATCTCGACACCCTGGACGTTCGCGCCGACGCATCGGGCGTGGCCCTCGCGGCAGGCGTTCAGCGGCGCGATCGGCTCTAGAGGATAGCGCGAGGCGATGGCCACGCCGTGCCAGCCCTTCTGGCCCGAGATCTTGATGTGCGGCAGGCCCATGTCGATGAAGGCCTGACTGGGGAACTCGCCCTCCTGGCACTTGATCTCCTGCAGGCACAGGACGTCCGGCTGCTGCTCGGCGACGAAGCGCGCGGCCTGTTCGGCCCGCAGGCGGACGGAGTTGACGTTCCAGGTGACAAGGCGAAGGCGCATGGCGATCCAGATGGCGAGCGAAGATGCTGATCGGGCAAAAAATTACGCCCGGCGGCATCGGCCACCGGGCGCAAGTGATTTAGCCGCCAGCGCCGGGAGGGGATAGTCCGGCGCGGCAGGAGGCGAACTCAATCGCTTCCGAGTGGTTGCAATATTCCCACAGTAGAAAATAAAGTCAAGCCGAACCAGCACGAGGGCTTGATTGTTACGATAATGTCACATGCGCGGCCGCATGTCGGACGAGCCGCGGCGGGTGTCCTTGAGAACATAGAGCGCCGGGTCGCTACGGACAGCGGCCAGGTTGGCGAGGCGGACCCGGGTGGCGCGGTTCTGCGCATCGGTGACGGTCCAGCCGGTGAGCCGCAGCGGATTGTCGGCGAAGCTGAGGGCGATGGCGCCCGGGATGCGGCGGCGGCGATCGCGTGCGGCGATGGTGAAACCCTCTTCGGTGCGCATCACGGCGCCCACTGTGACGGTCCGGTCGAAGCGGATGGTCTTGGCGAGGAAGATCGACAGCGGCGTCGAGCCCAGCGGGAAGCGCTCGAAGGTCTTCAGCCGGCTGTCCTGCACCGAGACGTTCGTCCCGTCGGCGACCACCAGCAGGCCCGAGGGTGCGTCATAGTCGAAGCGCGCCCGGCCGGGGCGGCTGAGGAACAGGGTGCCCTGCGTCTGGCCGCCGCGGGCGTCGGTCTGGATGAAGCGCGCCTTGGCTTCGGTCAGGCCCTGCAGATATTCCGTTGCACGATCGACCAGGGCCTGGTCCGCCGCGGACAGGGGCTTGCCCACCTGGGCCCAGACGCCGGCGGGGACCAGCGCAAGGGTCGTGGCGGCGAGGAGGCTTCGGCGGGAAAGGGTCATCAACGAAATCCTGATTGCAGCTTGAGGCGTCACCATGACCGAGCCGGCCTGACGCGAAGATGAACGCGCTGTCGTCAACGCAGATGCGGCGCAGTAGGCGCCAGGTTCAATGTTTGATCGGCGCCGTGATCTTCAGCCGCGTCTGTTCAGCGGCGCCCTGCCCTGCGGGGCAGGCGCGGGGCCGATAGGTCATGCTGTAGCAGATCCGCACCTCCGAGAAGTGGCCGTCGCGGTGAGCGACGATAATCTGGTCCGCGCGCAGGGCTGGGTTCAGCCGCAGGAAGGCGCGGCGGATATCGCCCGCGGTCATCTCTTTCGCCTTCAGCCTAGGCGTGCGCAGCTGGTCATAAAGGCGCGCGGCGTCGGCGAAGTAGTCGCGCGGATTACGCCAGCCGCAGGCGCCATGGGCCTGCCATTCATGCTGCAGCAGCTCCGCCGAGGGCGTGCGGCAATACATCGAGCGTACCGTATAGAGAGGAAGGGACGCCACGGGCCGGCAATACCGCGGATAGGGCGGCGCTACGCCGTTCGGCCAAAGTCCATGCAGGAAGAAGCCCCTGGCGCCCGCGTCGTCCAGTGTCTGCGCAGTTGCGGGGATCTGGCCTTGCGTCCTTCGCCACTCAGGCCCCCAGGCGACGGCCAGCAGATGGTAGGCGGTCGGGGTGCGGACGACCTCCTGCGCCGGGGGCGTATAGGCGGCGGCCGGCTGCAGGTCGTGCGGCGGCCGGCAGTTTGCCGCCAACGCCGGGCTAGCGCTGAGGATCGCCGACGCGCCGAACAGAATGCCGGCCAGCCCCCTCACGGGGCGGCGTGCGCCAGGATCTCGCGCTTGCCGGCGTGGTTCGCAGGGCCGACGACGCCCTCGTTCTCCATCCGCTCCATGATCGAGGCGGCGCGGTTGTAGCCGATCTGCAGGCGGCGCTGGATGTAGCTGGTGGAGGCTTTGCCGTCGCGGGTGACGATGGCGACGGCGCGGTCGTAGAGATCGTTGGAGTCGCCGGTGTCGCCGCCGAAGCCGAGGTTAGGACCCTCCTCGTCGTCGCCTTCCGGGACCGCGGTGACTTCTTCCAGATACTGCGGCTGGCCCTGTTCGCGCAGGAACCTCGCCACGGCCTCGACCTCGCCGTCGGAGACGAAAGGCCCGTGCAGGCGGGTGACGCGGCCGCCGCCGGCCATGAACAGTTGGTCGCCCTGCCCCAGCAGCTGCTCGGCGCCCTGCTCGCCCAGGATAGTGCGGCTATCGATCTTGGAGGTGACCTGGAAGGAGATCCGTGTCGGGAAGTTAGCCTTGATGGTGCCGGTGATCACATCCACCGACGGGCGCTGCGTCGCCATGATCACATGGATGCCGGCGGCCCGGGCCATCTGCGCCAGGCGCTGGACGGCGCCTTCAATGTCCTTGCCGGCGACCATCATCAGGTCGGCGACCTCGTCGATGATGACGACCAGGTAGGGCATGGGTTCGGGAACGATCTTCTCGCTCTCGTACATCGGACGGCCGTTGTCGTCGAAGCCGGTCTGGACGGTGCGCTCGAAGTGCTCACCCTTGGCGATCGCCTCCTTGGCGCGCTCGTTATAGGAGGCGACGTTCCGCACGCCGATCTTCGACATCAGGCGGTAGCGGCCCTCCATCTCGCGAACGGCCCACTTCAGCGCGACGATGGCCTTCTTCGGATCGGTGACGACGGGCGCGAGCAAGTGCGGGATGCCGTCATAAACCGACAGCTCCAGCATTTTCGGGTCAATCATGATCATCCGGCACTGGTCCGGCGACATCCGGTAGAGGATCGACAGGATCATGGCGTTGACGCCGACCGACTTGCCCGAGCCCGTGGTGCCGGCGATCAGGAGGTGGGGCATCTTCGCCAGGTCGGCGATATAGGGCTCGCCGCCGATGGTCTCGCCCAGCGCCATGGGCAGGGTCTGCGTCCCGCGCTCATATTCCGGCGAGGCCAGCAGGTCGCGCAGGTAGACCGTCTCGCGCTTCTGGTTGGGCAGCTCGATGCCGATCGCGTTGCGGCCCGGCACCACCGAGACGCGGCAGGCGGCCACGCTCATCGAGCGGGCGATGTCGTCGGAAAGGGCCACGACCCGGGCGGATTTCACGCCCGCGGCCGGCACCAGTTCATAGAGGGTGACAACGGGACCGGGGCGAATCTGGTCGACCTGACCGCGCACGCCGAACTCGGCCAGGACGTTCTCCAGCAGCTGGGCGTTCTGGCGCAGCGAGCCTTCGTCGAACTGGGCGGCCCGTGGCTTGGGTTTGGCCAGCATGGCGAGCTCCGGCATCGCAAAGCCGCTTGTCGGCCGCACGAACTCGAAGGTGGCTTGGGCCTCGTTGACCTCGCGGACGCTTTCGCGGCGGACCGGTTTGGGTGGCTTGACGTTCAGCTTGGGGCCGGAGTCCTGCGCCGTCTCCGCTTCCGGTTCGGGTGCGATCGCTCGGCCGTTGCGGCCGGCGGGCGCCAGGGGAGCGATCGGCGGCGTGTCCTCATCCTCGTCCTGGAGCGCAAACGGGGCGTCCATCGCCGACCAGGCGGCGGGCCTGGCGGCCTTGGGTTTGCGCTTGAGCGCGCCGGCGATCCAGCGACCGGCGGCCCTCAGGTCGGCGGGGCCCAGGCCGAAGCCATAGCCGGCGAGGCCCGCCGCCAGGACGGCCAAAACGGCGGCGGCGACGGCGAAGGGCGCGGGAATGTGCGCCAGCCGGGCGAGCGCCGCCAAGCCCTCCAGCAGGCCGTCGCCGGCGAAGCCTCCCAGGCCCTTCGCGAGCGGCCAGGCGATCGGCGGCGCCGGCAGCGCAAGGGCGCCGCTGAGCGCCAGCACGCCCGCAGCCCCCGCTAGGCCCCGCGCGCGCAGATGACCGCGCCCGCTATCCGGTTGGCGCGTCGCCAGGCGCGTTAGACCGAGCACCACCATCAAGACGGCGGCGACCCCTGCGCCGAGGCCCAGTGATTGGACGCCAAGGTCAGCGACGACTGCGCCGACGGGACCCAGGATATTGCTGACGGACGCGGCGGAGGCCGCATTCAGGCTGGGATCGGTCGGCGCATAGGTGGCGCAGGCGGCCGCCAGACACACGCCGATCGCCGCCACGGCGACGCCGCGCGCCCGCGCCGTGGCCGGATGCGCCCACACGAGCTGGACGACGTGCGCCACAAGGGCCAGTCCCGTCTTCCGCGCCGTTCTCGCCATGCTCTCTGCAGCCCTTCGCCGTCGAAGATGGGCCCATCTTCGACATCAGACGCGATCCTAAGGATAAGACGGTTAAGGCGCGTTTACCCAATCAAGCCGGATGAAACGCCGGCTTTTTTGCCGCGGGGCGATTCCTTCGCGCCGTCGCGCGCGCTAGGGTCGCGCCATGAGCTGGTCCATGCCCCGCCCGATGCTGCAGATCGTCGCCGCGATCCTCGCCCTCGTGGCGATCGGCGCCTTCCTAAGCGGCGTGATGACCGCAGCCCCGCGCGGACGCCTGCCAGGCGAACAGCCGGCGGCGATTTTGCTCGGTCCAACCGGCGCGAATATCGCCGATGCGGTGCCCCTGGCGGACGATCGTATCGAAGGCGCGCCGGAACCTGTGGAACTGACGCCCGAAGAAGTGGCCAAGCTGGAGGCCGAGAAGAAGGCGCGCGAAGAGGCCGCCGCACATCAGGCGATGATGGACGCGGCCGCCCAAGCTGCGGCTGCGCCGAAGGTCGCTCCGCCCCCGGTCACGACTGCGCCGGATAAGCTCGGCGATATGATTGAGACGGTGACGCCGCCCACCGAAGAGCCGCCGTTCTAGGCGGCCTCCGGAAGGCGGGCGTTGAGCCCTAGCCGCGGGCTTCTGGGTACTGAATTCGCGGTCGCAGATTATCGATCACCTGCCGGGCGTCGAAGGCGCGCGAATCGCTCGCGGGCTTTGCGCCCTTGTGCATGACGATCTCGGCGCTGGCCTCGTACTTCTGAACCGTCCGGATATCCATCCGATCAGCCCAGAACGGACCACCCATGAAGGGATCCCATGTGCGCCAACCGTAGCCGCCGCCGTAATAACGCCACGAGGGACGCCAGAGGCCGTAGCTCGGACCGTACCAGGGTGAATATAGCGGGTCAGGCTGAACGTAGGTTTGCGTGCTCTGGCTGGTCTGCCGGTCGGCGATAGCGAACCAGTCGTTGCCGGTCTGCACAGTCAGCTCGGCGGCGCGGAACAGCAGGTAGCCCTCCACGGTCTCGCGGCTCGTCAAGCTGTTGCCGGCGAAGTTTACGCGATAGCGGTTGGCTTCGATCTGCATGTCCGAATAGCCGCCCGAGGTCTGCTGGCCGGGGACGTTCGGCTGGTAGGGGGTGGGCGTCGCGCAGGACGCGAGCCCCGCCGCCAAGGCCACGGCGGCGAGGGCGACGGTTATCTTGGGCATTTTTGTCATCCGTTCCGAAAACATTTCCCTGCCCGCGTAACACGCAGGTCAAGGACGTGGTTGCCGTCCCTTCAGCAAATGTAGGCTGATCGGACGACGATACCACCACCTGAATTAAGGTTTCGGCATGTCCACGGAACCAACGGGCGGCCCTGACATGTTTAGCAATACAACCTGTCCAAGGAGTGGGCCCATGGACGTCGATTCCACCGCCATCCGCGCCATCGACTACGACGAGGGGCGCGCCAAACTGCAAGTCGAATTCACCAGCGGCGAACACTACGTCTACGTGGGTGTCCCGGCGGAAGTGCACCGCTCGTTCCTGGAAGCCGACTCGAAGGGCCGGTTCTTCCAGGCTGAAATCCGCGACTGCTATCCATTCAACCGCGTCGAGCACTAGGTCCTGCCCGCAAGGCGGGAAGGGTGGCGCTTAGCCCTTCATCCGCTTGTCGCGGTTCGCCGCGACGCGCAGGCGAAGCGCGTTCAGCTTGATGAAGCCGGCCGCGTCGCGGTGATCGTAGGCGACGGCGCCCTCCTCGAAGGTCACCAGTTCCTGGTCGTAGAGCGAATAGGGGCTGGTGCGGCCGATGATCGACACATTGCCCTTGTAGAGCTTCACCCGCACCTGGCCGCTGACCATCGCCTGGCTGTGGTCGATGGCGGCCTGCAGCATCTCGCGCTCAGGTGAAAACCAGAAGCCGTTGTAGATGAGCGACGCGTACTTCGGCATCAGCTCGTCCTTCAGGTGCATCGAGCCACGGTCCAGCGTGATGCTTTCGATACCGCGGTGGGCGGCGAGCAGGATCGTCCCGCCGGGAGTCTCATAGACGCCCCGCGACTTCATGCCGACGAAGCGATTCTCCACCAGGTCCAGGCGACCGACGCCGTTGTCGTGGCCCAGCTGATTGAGCCTGGTGAGCAAGGCGGCCGGCGACAGGCGTTCGCCGTCGATGGCGACGGGGTCGCCCTTCTCGAAGTCCAGGGTGAACACCTGCGGCTGATCGGGCGCGTCCTCTGGGGCGATAGTGCGCATGTGCACGAACTCGGGCGCTTCAACGGCAGGATCTTCGAGGACCTTACCTTCCGAGGAGGAGTGCAAGAGATTCGCATCGACGCTGAACGGCGCCTCGCCGCGTTTGTCCTTGGTGATCTGGATCTGATGCTGCTCGGCGAACTCCAACAGGGATTCCCGACTCTTGAAATCCCATTCGCGCCAGGGCGCGATCACCTTGATGTCGGGCTCGAGCGCATAGTAGCCGAGCTCGAAGCGGACCTGGTCGTTGCCCTTGCCCGTCGCGCCATGGCTGACGGCGTCGGCCCCGACCATGCGGGCGATCTCGATCTGGCGCTTGGCGATCAGCGGCCGGGCGATCGAGGTGCCGAGCAGGTATTGGCCCTCATAGACGGTGTTGGCGCGGAACATCGGAAAGACGAAATCGCGGACGAACTCCTCGCGCACGTCCTCGATGAAGATGTTTTCCGGCTTCACGCCAGCAGCCAGCGCCTTGGCGCGCGCAGGCTCAATCTCTTCGCCTTGGCCGAGGTCGGCCGTGAAGGTCACGACCTCCGCGCCGTATTCGGTTTGCAGCCACTTCAGGATGATCGAGGTGTCGAGACCGCCTGAATAGGCGAGGACGACCTTCTTGACGGTGTTTGCAGCCATGGCGTTCAGGCGTCCGGTTGGATGGCGAAGGGGACGCCGCCTTTAAGGCCGGACAGGCCCCGCCTTCAAGACTTAACCGCGCCCTCGGCCTTCAGCATGTCCATGGCCCCATTCAGCCAGACCCGGTGCAGGCGAAGCGCCAATGGCGCCGCGGCCATGCGGGCGCCGAACAGCAGCCAGGCGCCGTTCACGGAAAGGTCGGGTCGCCGCGACTCCACCATCAGGATCAGCGAGAACCCCAGCGCCATCATCGGGTAGGCCGACAGCGCCCATCCCTTGCTCGTCCGCTGGACCGGCTGGCCCTTGCGATAGAGCAAGGGGAACTTCACATCCGCCTCGAGCTTGCGGCTGGCGTCGCGGGCCGCGCCGGCCATCCAGGCAAGCGCGATGATCCAGAAGGCGTCGCCAATATAGGCCAGGAGCGTCATGGCTCAGATCGTAACCTGGGTGCCGAGCTCCACCACCCGGCCCGGCGGGATCTTGTAGAAGTCTGTCGGGTTGGCCGAGTTCTTCATCAGGAAGATGAACAGCTTGTCCTGCCAGAGCGGCATGCCCGATTGCGCCGAAGGCACCAGCGAGCGGCGGCCGAGGAAGAAGCTCGTCGCCATGATGTCGAACTTTACGCCCTGCTTGCGGATCTGGCCCAGCGCGCGCGGAACGTTGGGGCTCTCCATGAAGCCGTAGGAGATCACCACCTTCTTGAAGTCGTCGTCGATCGGCTCCATCCGAATCCGGTCGTCTTCGCGAACGCGCGGCGTTTCGGCGGTGACGACGGTCAGGACGATGTTCTTCTCGTGCAGCACCTTGTTGTGCTTGAGGTTGTGCATCAGGGCGACCGGGGCGATCGCCGGGTCCGAGGTCAGGAACACCGCGGTGCCGGGCGCGCGATAGGGCGCGCGGGCTCGCAGGATCTCGGTCAGTTCCACCAGGGGCACGCTGTCGCGGCGCGTCTTCTCGGAAAGAATCTGCGCGCCCTTGGTCCAGGTCCACATGATCAGGACGAGGATCGCGCCCAGCACCAGGGGCAGCCAGGCGCCTTGCGGGATCTTCAGGAGGTTGGACGAGATAAACACAACGTCCAGCAGGCCGAAGAACCCGGCGAGGCCGGCCGCCTGCCAGGTCGGCCGTTTCCACATGTGCTTGAGGATCACGTAGAATAGCAGGGTGTCGATGAACATCGAGCCGGTGACGGCGATGCCGTAGGCGGCCGCCAGGTTCGACGAATTGCGGAAGGTGAACAGCAGGATCAACACGCCGATCATCAGGAAGGTGTTCACCTGCGGCACGAAGATCTGGCCGGCCTGGGTTTCGCTGGTGCGGCGGATGTCGATGCGCGGGAAGAGACCGAGCTGCACCGCCTGCTGGGTCATCGAGAAGGCGCCGGTGATCACGGCCTGGCTGGCGATGACGGTGGCCGCGGTCGCCAGCAGCATGACCGGCCAGTAGGCGATTTCCGGAATCATCCGGAAGAAGGGATTGTCGACGGCCTCTGGGTGGGCGAGCACGAGAGCGCCTTGGCCCAGATAGTTCAGGATCAGCGCCGGCAGGCACAGACCGAGCCAGGCCGCCCGGATCGGGGCGCGACCGAAGTGGCCCATGTCGGCGTAGAGCGCCTCGGCCCCGGTTACCGCTAGGAAGACGCTGCCCAGGATGATGAAGCCCAGGAAGCCGTTATCGATCAGGAACAGCACGCCGTAGTGCGGCGCGAGCGCGCGAAAGATCGACAGGTCGTCGCTGATGTGGACGAGGCCCAGTCCCGCGAGCGTCAGGAACCAGATCGCTGTGATTGGGCCGAAGGCGCTGGCCACCTTGGCGGTGCCGCGCGACTGGACCATGAACAGGCCGATGAGGATCGTCGCCGAGATCGGCAGGACATAGGGCGTCAGGCGGTCGCCGACGACGGGCGCGTCTTTCAGCCCCTCAACCGCCGAGAGGACGGAGACCGCCGGCGTGATGATGCCGTCGCCGTAGAACAGCGCCGCGCCGAGCATTCCGAGGAACAGGACCCACGCCGAGCGGTGAGCGACAAACCGCTGGGCCAAGGCCATCAGCGCCAGCGTCCCGCCCTCTCCCTTGTTGTCGGCGCGCATCAGGAAGACGACGTACTTGATCGTAACGATCAGGATAAGCGCCCAGATCACCAGGGAGACGACCCCCAGAACTGCGGCTTCGGAGGCGCCGCCGCCCCTCGCGTGGTGAAGCGCCTCGCGCATGGCGTAGAGCGGGCTGGTCCCGATATCGCCGAACACCACTCCGATCGCCCCTAGCATAAGGGCGTGGAATTTCTCTTGGTGCGGATGGGCGACTGCGGCGTTGGCTGGATCAGCCATCGAGTTCTCCGGGCCCCAAGCCGGGACCCATTCTGGCGGCGCCATGCCGTCTCGCGGCCGGCGCGATACACCCAATCCCCGCAGCGCACAATGGCGGGGCGGTTTCGTGATTTGAATGCGGCCGGACCGCGGCTAGGTTCCGCAGCCTGGCGGGAGACTTCTCATGGATCGCAGATTGGCGCTCGTCACCGGCGCTTCGGCCGGCATCGGCGCCGCTATGGCCCGCATCCTGGCCAGTCACGGTTATGATTTGGCGCTCACCGCGCGGCGCGGCGACCGGCTGGAAAAGCTGGCTGATGAACTCAACCTGCGTTTTGCGGCTGAGACCCTGACCATCGTCGCCGACCTCGCCGAGCCCCAGGCGCCGGCGCAGATTCTCGACCATCTGGCCGCCCATGGCCGGGATGTCGATGTGTTGGTCAACAATGCCGGCTATTCGACGCCGGGCACGTATGCGGCCACCGACTGGACGGCGCACGAGACCTTTCTGCGGGTCATGTTGCAGGCGCCGGCTGAGCTCGCCCATCGCGTCCTGCCGGGCATGCTGGCGCGCAGGTTCGGCCGAATCGTCAACGTCGCGTCGCTGGCCGGGCTGATCCCGGGCGCCGCGGGCCACACGCTCTATGGGCCCAGCAAGGCTTTCCTCGTCCGCTTCAGCCAGGGCCTGCACCTGGAGACCGTCGGCAAGGGCGTTCATGTGACGGCGCTCTGCCCGGGCTTCACGTTCTCGGAATTCCATGACGTCAACGGCCAGCGCGAGCGGGTGAACGAGGCCGTGCCGCCGTGGATGTGGATGGGCGCCGACGAGGTGGCCGCCGCAGGTTATGAGGCGATGGAGGCCAATCGACCGATCTGCGTGCCCGGCGCGCCGAACAAGGCGATCGCCGCCCTCGCCCATGCCCTGCCAGACGATTGGGCCTTGGCGCTCACCGCTCAGCACGGCGGCAAGTTTCGCAAAGCCTAGGCTCGAGTTCAGCGCCCGTAGGGGCTGGCCGCCTTAGGGTCGATGAAGCCGAGCGTAGAATCCGCGAGGCCCGCCAGGATGAATTGCACAGCCATGGCGCAAAGGATCAGCCCCAGGACTCGGACGATGATCGTCAGGCCGATCTTGCCGAGGATCCGCGACAGGATCGGCGTCGCCAGAAATGAGAGCAGGGTTGTGGCCGCGACGCCTGCGATGACGCCGACGCCCGTGGCCGCCCCCGACAGCCCGAAGGCGCGGGCCTGACTGGCGTAGATGACCACGGTCGAGATCGCGCCCGGCCCGATCAGCAGCGGCATGGCGAAGGGCACGATCATCCGCTCCAGTCGGCGGCGCACATAGGCCCGAGTGCTCTCAGTGGTCTCCGCGGCGTCGGCCTTGTCGGCGAACTCGGCGGTGAAGTCGTCGCGGGCCATGGTCAGGCCCAGCATGAACAGGATCACCCCGCCGGCGATGCGGAAGGCCGGCAGGGAGATGCCGAAGAACTCCAGCAGGCTAAGGCCGGTGAAGTAGAAGAAGATGAGAAAACCGGTGACGAACAGCGAGACATACAGCGCCAGCAGGGCGCGTTCCTTCGGGCGCGCGCCGGCGGTGGCCGCCGCGAACACGGGCACGTTGCCGATCGGATCGATCAGCGCGAAGAGCGCGATGAAGAAGTTGACCGCGAAGTCGGCCTGGTTCATCCGAGAACCTTAGCTGAAAAATTGAATCCAGGAGCCTGCGAATGGCCGATCCCCAGATGGCGGACGGGCGTCTCATCGTGCCTCTCGACGCGCCGACCGCCGCCGACGCACGCCGACTGACCGAGACCCTGGCCGAGGCGGTCAGCTTCTACAAGATCGGTCTCGAACTCTTCGCCACCGACGGCATGGCGCTCGCCCGCGAGCTGAAGGCCCTGGACAAGCAGGTCTTCCTCGACTGGAAGCTGCATGACATCGGAGCAACGGTGGAGCGGGCCACCACCGCCCTCGCCGGTTCGGGCTGCGACCTGCTGACAGTCCATGCCGAGCCGCAGGTGATGGCCGCCGCGGTCAAAGGTCGTGGAGCTTCGGCCTTGAAGCTGCTGGGCGTGACGGTGCTGACCAGCCTCTCGGAAGACGACTTGAAGGCTCTGGGCTACGGCTTCACGGCCCGCCAGTTGGTCGAGCGTCGAGTGCGCCAGGCGCTCGAGGCCGGCATGGATGGCGTCGTCGCCTCGCCGCACGAGGCGAGCCTCGCCCGCGAGATCGGCGGACCGGATTTCCTGGTGGTGACCCCGGGCGTCCGTCCTGCGGGCGCCGACCTGAACGACCAGGCCAGGGCCGCGACGCCCGCCGACGCCCTGCGCGCCGGCGCGAGCCACCTGGTCTGCGGCCGCCCGATCAGCGCCGCCGCCGACCCCAAGGCCGCGGCGCTGGCCATCGTCGCCGAGATGGCGGCGGTTCCGGCCTCCTGATCGTCATTACCGAGCTTGTCCCGGTAACGACGTCTCTGGTGAGATCACGCCGCCAACGTCGCCGCATCGATGACGAAGCGGTACTTCACGTCGCTCTTCAGCATGCGTTCGTAGGCCTCGTTGATGTCGTCGGCCTTGATGGTCTCGATATCGGAGACGATCCCGTGCTCGGCGCAGAAGTCGAGCATCTCCTGCGTCTCGGGGATGCCGCCGATCAGCGAGCCGGCGAGTGTCTTTCGCGAGAAGATCATCGGGGCCACATTGAGCGCCGGGTGCTTATGTTCCGGCACCCCGACCAGGCACATGGCGCCGTCGCGCTTGATCAAGTCCATGAACGGGTCGAGGTCGTGGCTGGCGGCCACCGTGTTCAGGATGAAGTCGAAACTGTCGGCGTGCTTGGCCATCTCATCGGCGTTGCGCGAGACGACGACCTCGTCGGCGCCCAGGTCCAGCGCGGCCTGGCGCTTGGATTCCGAAGTCGTAAAGGCCACGACCTTGGCGCCCATGGCGTGGGCGATTTTGACCCCCATGTGGCCGAGTCCGCCGATGCCGACGACGCCGACCTTCTTGCCCGGCCCGACCTTCCAGTGGCGCAGCGGCGAATAGGTGGTGATGCCTGCGCACAGCAGCGGCGCGACCGCGGCCAGCTGGCTCTCGTCATGGGTGATCTTCAGGACGAAGCGATCCTTGACGACGATCTGTTCGGAATAGCCGCCGAGCGTATGGCCTGGCGCGTCGGCGGTCTCGCCGTTGTAGGTCCCGATCAGGCCGCACTCGCAATATTGTTCCAGGCCCTCCTCGCAGGCCTCGCAGGTCAGGCAGCTGCCGACCATGCAGCCGACGCCGACCGTGTCGCCGACCTTGAACTTGGTCACCGCAGGACCGACCGCTGTCACATGGCCGACGATTTCGTGGCCAGGCACGCACGGGTAGAGGGTGCCGGCCCACTCTGAGCGGGCGGTGTGCAGGTCAGAGTGACAGACGCCGCAATAGGCGATGGCGATTTGCACGTCGTCGGCGCCCACGGCGCGACGCTCTATGTCGATGGCTTGAAGGGGCTTGTCGGCGGCAAGCGCGCCATAGGCTCTAATCGCCATGGTGGGGCTCCAGATTTCAAATGTGCGGAAGGGCGCCCAGGGGAGGTTGGGCCCCGAAAGGATATAATAATAGCTCAGGTTGAACCGACGGGAAGGCCCCTCGTCGAGACGGCGTAAACCTTAGAAGTCGACGGCCAGACCCTTGCGCTCCCAATCGCCGAATCGGGTGGGCTCCAGGCCCGCCGGCCCGCCCTGCTCGCGCGCCTTCTCGATGGCCTCGGCCTCGGCGGCATGACGGGCGGCGGCCTCCTCCAGGGCGCGACACGCGGCGGGCGAAAGCACCTTTCCAGGCGCGGCGTTGGGGAGATCGGCGACGTCCATATGCTGATTTTAAGCTCGCGCGCCGGGCTGCGCCAGGCCTTCGGCGCTTGCGCTGGCCCGTGTGAACGGGCACCGGGCTCTGGTGAGCGAAGAACAGAACGATATCGCCGGCGTGCCGGCCCGCGCCGCGGCGCTGAACCTGCTGACTGCGGCCCTCTCCGGCCGGGGCGGCGTCGACGAGGGCCTGGGGCACGCGTCGTTGACGGCGCTGAGCCCGCGCGACCGCGCCTTCGCGCGCGCCGCCGTCATGGCGACGCTGCGTCATCTTGGACCTATCGATCAACTGCTGCAGGAGCGGGTCAAGCGTGCGCCCCCGGATCGGGTGGTGCAGATCCTCAGGTTGGGCGCGGCTCAGTTGCTCGTCCTGAAGACTCCGCCGCACGCCGCGGTGGCGGCCTCGGTCGATCTCGCGGGCGCCCATCCGTGGAGCCAAAGCTTCAAAGGTCTGGTCAACGCCGTCCTGCGCGGCCTGGTCCGCGAGCCGGCCGAGGTCGCTGACCCCGAACGCCTGGCCCCGCCCTGGCTCTACGCCCGTTGGCGGTCCGCCTTCGGTCCTGAGGAAGCGCGCAACATCGCCGCGGTCATCGCGCAAGAGCCGGCCACCGACCTGTCGCTGAAGGCCGTCCCCAACGAGACCCTGCCGGCCGAATTGCCGGCTGAGGTTCTGCCCGGCGGCTCGCTGCGGACCGAGCGTCGCGGCGATGTGGCCACGTGGCCGGGCTTCGAGGCCGGCGCCTGGTGGGTGCAGGATTTCTCCGCCGCCATCCCCGCACGCCTGCTGGCGATCCAGCCAGGCGAGGCCGTCCTCGATCTGTGCGCCGCGCCGGGCGGCAAGACCCTGCAGCTGGCCGCCGCTGGCGGGGAGGTGGTTGCTGTCGATCGTTCAGGGCCACGCCTGCGCCGGGTCAGCGAAAATCTCGCCCGCACAGGGCTCACCGCCGAGATTGTCGAAATCGACGCCGCGGTCTGGAAGGATCCGCGCGACTTTGACGCCATCCTGCTGGATGCGCCCTGCAGCGCCACGGGAACGTTCCGCCGCCACCCCGATGTCCTGTGGGCGGCCAAGCCCTCCGACATCGCCAGCCTCGCCGCCGTGCAATCCCGCCTGCTCGACGCCGCAGCCAAGCGAGTCCGCCCCGGCGGCCGGCTGGTCTATTGCGTCTGCTCGCTCGAGCCGGAAGAAGGCGAAGGCCAGGTGGCGGCCCTCCTGGCGCGCAACGCCGAGCTGACGCTTGATCCGATCGCGCCCGGTGAAGGTGGAACGCCGGAGGCCAGCCTGCGGCCGGATGGAACCGCCCGCATCTTGCCGCACCATCTCGCCGGGGGGACCGACGGCTTCTTCATCGCGCGTTTCCGCAAGCCCTAGGTCAGTCGGGCTGGTTTGCGGCTGAGGCGCTGCGCTGTTAAGCGGGGTCATGGCCGAACGCACGATCATCGCCCCCTCCATTCTGTCCGCTGACTTCGCCAGCCTCGGTCAGGAAGTCCGCGCCATTGCGGCGGCGGGCGCTGACTGGGTGCATGTCGACGTCATGGACGGCCACTTCGTGCCCAACATCACGATCGGCCCGGACGTGGTGAAGGCGCTGCGGCCGCACGCGACCATCCCCTTCGACGTCCATCTGATGATCGCGCCCGCCGATCCCTACCTCGAGGCGTTCCGTGCCGCCGGCGCCGACCTGATCAGCGTCCATCCGGAGGCTGGTCCGCACCTCAACCGGACCCTCAAGCGCATTCGCGAGCTCGGCGCCAAGGCTGGGGTGGTGTTCAACCCGTCCACCGATCCGTCTGTGATCGAGTGGATGATGGATGAGGTGGATCTAATCCTGGTGATGTCGATCAATCCAGGCTTCGGCGGTCAGAAGTTCATGACCTCCCAGCTACGCAAGATCGAGAGGCTGCGGGCGATGATCGACGCCTCGGGCCGCCAGATCGAGCTTGAGGTCGACGGTGGGGTTACGCCGGAGACCGCGCCGCTGTGCCGCGCCGCCGGCGCTACCGCCCTGGTCGCCGGGACCGCCGTTTTCCGGGGCGGGCCAGAGGCCTACGCCGCCAACATCGCCGCCCTGCGCGGCGACTGACGAAGCGCCATGGCGCCGGTCGTCCTTCCAAGACTGCCTGGCCGCCACCTGCCGCTGGCGGTCGCCGTCGCCGCGCGACGGCGGCTGGCCGCGGAATGGGCGGGCCTGAGCCCGGACAACTGGCTTCCTGCGCCGTCTGACACAGGCCTCAGCGGCTCGCCGCGCGACCTGCGTCCCGCAGACGTAAAGGCCGGGCAGCGCCTCCTGAAGGGAGATTTCCGCCTGGCGGGGCTGCCGTTCGAGACTGGCTCGCGCGGCGACCCGTGGGACCGGCCCAGCCCCAGCTACGCCTTCGCGGTCGCGCTGCACCGGATGGACTGGCTCCGCGACCTCCTGTCCGCCGGCAGGCCGGGCGCTGTCGAGGCCTTGCGCCTCCTGCTGGATTGGCGCCGCGGCTTCGGCCGTCCTGGCGGATTCGCCTGGACGCCGGACGTGTTGGAGCGTCGGGTCTTCAACCTCGCCTGCAGCCTGCGGATCGTCTGCGCCGGCGCCTCGGAAGCTGAAACCGCGGCCCTCGCTCGGAGCTTGCTGGCCCAGGCGCGGCGGCTGTTGACGCTCGATGACGGGCGGCCGCGCGCCGCCGAACGCTGCGCCGCCGCCGCTGTCGCGGCTTCGGCCCTGTCGGGCAAGCGCGTTGAGGGGCTGAAAGCCCGGGCGCTGGCGCGTCTGGCGCGGGCCTTGCCGCAGACGGTGTTGGCCGATGGCGGTCACGCCAGCCGTAGTCCGCAGGCTGGGCTCGATCTCCTGTTCGACCTCCTGACCCTCGACGAGTCGCTGACGGAGCGGGGCCAAGCCGCGCCGCCGGCCATGATGCAGGCGATCGACCGGTTGCTGGGCGCTGTGCGGTTCTTCACCCTCAGCGACGGCCGGTTGCCGGCGATGCAGGGCGGCGAGGCCATGACCGCCGCGGTGGTCGCGGCTGCGCGGGCGGAGGACGAGTGGGCTGATCGGCCCGCGCCGAACGGCCTCGGCGGCTTTCATCGGATGGGCGGGCTCAAGGGCCTTGAGATCTTCGCCGACGCTGCGCCCGCCGCCGCCGGCGCCTGGAGCGTTACGGCCTGCGCTCAGCCCCTGGCGCTGGAGATTTTGGCTGGGGGTCGGCCGCTGATCGGCGGCCAGGGTTGGTCGCCCGGCGGGCGCGGACCCCAGGCCCTGCGCATGGTCGAGGCCGCCTCCACCCTGGCGCTGGGCGACGAAGGATGCGGCGGACCGCTCAGCGGGTTCGCCGCGGCGGCGCTGGGCCCGCGCCTGGACGATGCGCGCTACGATGTGCGCGCCGAGCGCCGAGAGGCGGACGGCGCCGTGTGGCTCGACATGACCCACGACGGCTGGGCCCAGCGGCTGGCGCTGCGTTGCGAGCGCCGCCTCTACCTCGACCCGGCCGCTGAGGAGCTGCGCGCCGAGGACCGGTTCACCGCCTTGGGCGGGCGTCGCCGCGTTGCGGGCCACTTCATCCCCTATGCGATCCGCTTCCATCTGCACCCGGGGGTAAGCGCGCTCGCCGCCCGTGACGGCAAGAGCGTGCTGATCAAGGCCGAGGGGCAGGAACAGGCCTGGCTCCTGCGCACCGACGCCCAGGACGTCCATCTGGAGCCGTCGCTTCGATTCCTCGGCGCAGGGGAGGTTCGCCGCAGCCAGCAGATTGTCCTGCGCGGGCAGGTTCGCGTCGAACAGGGCGCGCGCGTGCGCTGGAAGCTTTCGCCGGCGGAACCGCAACGTTGACGCTGAGGCGGCGCCGCCTTAATTCCGCGTCGACCTCGCGTGACTGGCGAAACAAGATGGGCGACCATCGGGGAGCGTGAGGGTCCATAGCCGCCGCTCGCCTGGGCATGACCTCACCCCCCCCTGGAGAGCCGCCATGCCCGCCGCGCCCGATTTTCCCGCCGCCCCCGACCTCAACCCCATCCGCCGCGCCCTGATCTCGGTTTCCGACAAGACGGGGCTGGTGGAGGCCGCCAAGGTCCTCGTTGACCACGGCGTCGAGCTGGTCTCGACCGGGGGAACGCGCGCGGCCATCGCCGCGGCCGGCCTGCCGGTGAAGGACATTTCCGAGCTGACCAGTTTCCCCGAGATGATGGACGGCCGGGTGAAGACCCTGCACCCCATCGTCCACGGCGGCCTGCTGGGCGTGCGCGACGCGCCGGAGCACGCCAAGGCCATGGCCGACCACGGCATCGGCGGCATAGATCTCGTCTATGTGAATCTCTACCCCTTCGAGAAGACCGTGGCCGGCGGCGCCGACTACGCCACCGCCGTCGAGAACATCGACATCGGCGGTCCGGCGATGATCCGCTCGGCGGCCAAGAACCATGGTTATGTCGCCGTCTGCACCGAGCCCTCCGACGTGGCTGAGGTGCTGGAGGCCATGGCGGCCAATGGCGGCGCGACGCCGCTGGCCCTGCGCAAGTCCTTGGCGGCGCGGGCCTATGCGCGCACTGCGGCCTATGACGCGGCGATCTCCGGCTGGTTCGCAAGCGAGCTCGGCGTTGAAGCGCCCGCTCGGCGCAGCATCGCGGGGGAGCTGGTGCAAACCATGCGCTATGGCGAAAACCCGCATCAGAAGGCGGCCTTCTATCGCACCAGCGAAGCACGGCCCGGCGTGGCGACGGCTCGCCAGCTGCAGGGCAAGGAGCTCAGCTACAACAACATCAACGACACCGACGCGGCTTTCGAACTGATCGCCGAGTTTGACCCGGCGAACGGTCCCGCCTGCGCCATCATCAAGCACGCCAATCCTTGCGGCGTGGCCGTCGGTGCGACCATGAAGGACGCCTATGACCGGGCGCTGGCCTGCGACCCGACCAGCGCCTTCGGCGGCATTGTCGCCCTGAATCAGAAGCTCGACGCGGCGACCGCCGTCGAGATCCTCAAGCTCCTGACCGAGGTCGTGATCGCCCCCTCGATCGATCCGGAGGCCGCCGCCCTCTTCGCCAAGAAGAAGAACGTGCGGCTGCTGGAGACCGGCGGCCTGCCCGATCCGTTATCGCCCGGGTTCACCTACAAGTCGGTGGCTGGCGGCTTCCTGATGCAGAGTCGCGACGACGCGCGCCTGACCGCGGCCGACCTCAAGGTGGTGACGGAGCGCGCACCGACCGAGGAAGAGATCGCCGACATGCTGTTCGCCTTCACGGTGGCCAAGCATGTGAAGTCTAACGCCGTCGTCTACGGCAAGGCCGGCCAGACGCTGGGCATCGGCGCGGGCCAGATGAACCGCAAGGATTCGGCCCGCATCGCCGCCTTGCGCGCTGCTGACTTCGGCCTGGACCTCACGGGCTCAGCCTGCGCGTCCGAGGCTTTCTTCCCGTTCCCGGACGGCTTGATCCAGGCGGCCGACGCCGGCTGCACGGCGGTGATCCAGCCCGGCGGCTCGATGGGCGACAAGGCGGTGATCGACGCCGCCAACGCACGCGGGCTCGCCATGGTCTTCACCGGCGTGCGGGTGTTCAGGCACTAAGACTTCACCGCCGCCGCTTCGCCGTCGTCGGCGGAGGCGGCGTCGCCAGTTCGCGCATCGCGGCGTTGGCGATGGTCAGCTTGGCGAAGGTCCAGTCGCCGCCGCCGGCGGCGATGTCCTCCAGCGCCTTGGCGGGCCCGCGGGCCCGTTCGCCCTGCAGCGCGGCCCAGGACGAGACCGCGTCGGCGGCGGTCTTGGCCCGCTCGCCGGCCTGGGCCCCCGCCTGTGAGGCGGCGCAGAACGCCATGACCATCTGGGTGACCTGGGCCTGCTCGGCCAGCATGTCCTCGATCAGGCGGCGCAGCGCCACCCGCTCGAAGGCGTCTCCGGCGGCGAAGCTTCCGGCCGCTTCCCGCAGCTTGTCGAAGCCGAACGCTGCGCCGGCTGCATGGTAGAGCCTGGCGACATTCGCCGTGGGCCAACTCGAGGCCTCCGCCAGGTCAACCAGGTCCGCCGCCAGGGTCAAAGGCTGCAGGATCGCCGCGGCCATCGCCAGGTCCTCCGGCGCGCCCAGGGCGGTCAGTTCGTCGCGTCGGGCGGCCACGGCGGCGTGGTCGGCCGGCGACAGGGCGTCGGGCAGCAACCGCTGAACGGCTTTGAAGCCATCGCCATAACGCGCGTTCAGCTGGCCCACCGACAGGCTCTCGCGACCCGCCCGCCGGGCCAGCCAGAAGGTCGCGCCGCGCAGGGCCGCGCCAATCCGCCGGAACAGGGCCATCTGCGCCGCAGCCGGCGCCTTGCCGTCGAGACTTGCGACCCTGGCCCACAAAGTCTCCAGGCCAATCAAGGCCTTGGCCGCTTCATAGGCTGCGACGAAGCCGGTGAGGTCACAGGCCGCCGCCGCCATCAGACGAGCTGGGAAGCTCGGCCCGCAACGGTCGATAATGTCGTTGGCCAGGACCGTGGCGATGATGTCGCGCCGCAGCCGGTGGCGCAGCATCGGCTCGCGCCACTTGTGCATGGCCTTGGGGAAGTAATCGATCAGCGCCGCCTCGAACCAGGGATCGTCCGGCGCCGGATTGCCCGCCATCTCGCGCTTCAGCTCCAGCTTGCCATAGGCCAGCAGGACGGACAGCTCGGGCCGGGTGAGGCCACGGCCGGCCTGTTTGCGCTCGAGAATCTGCGCCGACGACGGCAGGCCTTCGACTTTGCGGTCCAGCCGCCCTTCGGCTTCCAGGGCGGCCATGAACTCGGCATGAGGCTCCAGCTCGCCTGCTGCATCCATCTCCATCAGCGAGAGGGCGAGCGTCTGGCTGTAGTTGTGCGCAAGCACGTGGCTGGCGATCTCGTCGGTCATCGAGGCCAGGACCGTGTCGCGCCTCTTGCGGGTCAGCTCTCCGCTGCGCTCCAGCATGCCGGTCAGAATCTTGATGTTCACCTCGTGGTCGGAGGTGTCCACGCCCGCCGAGTTGTCGATGGCGTCGGTTTCGATACGCCCGCCGAGCGTCGCGTACTCGATCCGCGCGGCCTGCGTCACGCCCAGGTTCGCGCCCTCGCCAACGACCTTCACGCGGAGATCGGACGCATCGATGCGGATGGCGTCATTGGCCTTGTCGCCGACATCGGCGTTGGCCTCGCGGCTCGCCTTCACATAGGTGCCGATGCCGCCGAGGTAGAGCAGCTCGGCCGGCGACTTGAGGATCGCCGTCATCAGCTCGGCCGGCGACAGGGTTTCAGCGGACACGCCCAGAAGCGCCCGCGCCTCCGCCGACAGCGGCACGGACTTCAGAGAGCGGGCGAACACGCCGCCGCCTTTGGAGATCACCTTGCGGTCGTAGTCATCCCACGATGAGCGCGGCAGGGCGAACATGCGCTGGCGCTCGGCGAAGGAAGCTTTCGGATCGGGGTCAGGGTCGAGGAAGATGTGGCGATGGTCGAAGGCCGCGGTCAGCTTCGTCTGCCTGGACAACAGCATGCCGTTGCCGAACACGTCGCCAGACATGTCGCCGACGCCGATGACGGTGAAGGGCTCGGTCTGGATGTCCTTGCCCAGCTCGCGGAAGTGGCGCTTCACCGCCTCCCAGGCCCCGCGGGCGGTTATGCCCATGGCCTTGTGGTCGTAGCCGGCCGAGCCGCCGGAGGCGAAGGCGTCGCCCAGCCAGAAGCCGTAGTCCTCGGCCACGCCGTTGGCGATGTCGGAGAAGGTCGCGGTGCCCTTGTCGGCGGCGACCACCAGATAGGGATCGTCGCCGTCATGGGCGATGACGTTTTGCGGCCGCACCACCCTGCCCTCGGCGTCGAGGTTGTCGGTGATGTCGAGCAGGCCCTTCAGGAAGGTCTGGTAGGCGCGGACGCCAGCGGCGCGGATTGCTTCGGGCCCGCCGGATTTCGGCGCCTGCTTCGCATAGAAGCCGCCCTTGGAGCCGACAGGCACGATGACGGCGTTTTTGACCTGCTGAGCCTTCACCAGGCCGAGGACTTCCGTGCGGAAATCATCGCGCCGGTCGGACCACCGCAGGCCGCCGCGCGCCACGGGGCCGAAGCGCAGGTGCACGCCCTCGACATTGATCGCGCAGACGAAGATCTCGCGGAACGGCTTGGGCGCAGGCAGGTCGGCGAGCTCGCCGCTCGCGACCTTGAAGCTGATGTATGGCTTTGGGCTTCCGTCCTCGCCGACCTGATAGAAGTTGGTCCGCTGAGAGGACGCAACCAGCAGGGCCATGCGGCGCAGCACCCGGTCGTCGTCCAGGCTGGCGACGGCCTGCAGGGCCTCGATGATGTCCGCCATCAGCGCCTCGCCCTGGGCCTGTCGCTCGTCCAGGGACAGGCCCAGCGCCGGGTCGAACCGGGTGTGGAACAGCCTCAAGATCAGGGACGTGACGTCGCCATGGGCGGCCAGAGCCTGCTCCTGCACCCGCTGGGTCGGATCAAGCCCGCTCTGCGAGCGATAGCGCGCCAGCGCCCGAACGAGGGACGCCTCGCGCCAGGTCAGCGACAGCTCCATCACCAGGCGGTTGAAGCCGTCATTCTCGGCCTCGCCACGCCAGACGGCGGCCACGGCGTCCTGGAACACCGGCTTGATCTCGGCGAAGACCAGTCGGTCGCCGCGCGGGTCCTCCATCTCGAAATCGTGGACCCAGGTCGTCTCGCCACCCTTCGGCGTGACGGGGAAGCCGGCCTCGGCAAGCGCCTTCAGGCTCATGTTGTCGAGGATGGGCAGCACGTCCGACAGCGCGGCCGGCTGGCCCGGGCTGTAGAGCTTGAACCGGAACTGGAAGGTGGAATCGGCCTCCGTGCGATAGGCGCGGACCTCGACGCCCTCGCCGCGTTCGATGCCTTCGATGACGGCGATGTCGGAGAGCGCCTGCTGCACCGTGAACCGGTCGCGGTAACCAGCCGGGAAGGCGCCGCGCCACTTCTCCAGGGTGTCGACCACAGCCTCAGGCTCGCGGCCGCTTGCACGCACCGCGGCGTCGAAATGATCCTCCCACGACCGCGCGGCTTCGGCGATCACGCCTTCCAACACTTTCAGATCGGGCTTGACCCCGGCGCCCGGCGTGAAGCCGATGATGTAGTGAACCCGCGCCAGCGGCGCGTCGGAAAAGGTCGGGTAGAGCGCCGAAATGCGCCCCCTGTAGGCGTCTGCAAGAATGGCGCCAGCGCGGTCGGCCACATCTGAATCGAACTGGTCGCGCGGCAGAAACAGCAGCACCGAGGCGAACCTATCCAACGGGTCGCGGCGTTCGAACAGTTTCACCTTTGGGCGATCGTAGAGGTGCAGCACCCCCAGCGACTGGGCCAGGAGCTCATCTTCCGTCATCTGGAAAAGCTCGTCGCGCGGCTGGTTCTCGACGATGTTCTTCAGGCGCTTTTCGTTATGACTGCCCGGCGCGGCGGCGGCGCGTTCCAGCACGCGGGCGACCTTGGCGCGGATCAGGGGGACAGCTGCGGCGGGCTGGTCATAAGCCGCCGCGGTGAACAGGCCCACGAAGCGGACCTCGCCGGTGGCGCGGCCGTCGGCGCCGTAGCGCTTCACCCCGACGTAATCCATGTAGCCGCGCCGATGGACGCGGCTGCGAAGGTTCGACTTGGCGACCATCACCGCCGGATCTGTCCGCAGGCGCGCCTGGACTTCGCCGGTCAGGATGGCCGGCTCATTGGCGCGACGCAGCACCTGGCGATCAGTGTCACGCAACACGCCCAGCCCGTCGGTGGCCTTATAGAGCGGTTCCTCGGCGATGTAGTCGCCATCCTTGCCGATCGGATACTCATAGGTCCGGGCGCCCAGGAAGACGAACTGCTCAGCCTGCAGCCAGGACAGGAAGGCGATCTCTTCGTCGCTGACCTTGCCGACGGGCGCGGTGGTTTTCAACTCCGCGAGCGTGCGGCCTAGCAGGGCCAGCATTTCCTGGAAGTCGTCGACGGCGGCGCGCACCTCACCCAGAGTCTGCATCACACCGGCCTGCAGGGCGGCCTCGCGGTCGACGCCGACGGGATCCAGGATCACGTGGATCATGGATTCGCGGCGTGGCTGGCCTTCGCCGCGGACGCCGGCGCTGTCGCGCGCGATGTCGACAATGGGGTGGACCATGGCGCGGACCGACAGACCCTGGTCGGCGATCTCGCCCATGACGCTGTCCACCAGGAAGGGGCAGTCGTCCTGCACGATCTCCAGCCGGTCGAGGCCGGCCGACTGATCGCCGATCACCGGCTCCACGCGCACGTGCGGGCTGCGACCGCGCCGGCGAGCCCCGAAGGCCCAGAAGTCGGCGAGGTTCGCCGCGATCTCCTCGGTCGTCAGCTCGGGCAGTTCGTCGGCGCGGGAATCGGCGCTGGCTTGTTTGGCGAAGCTCTTGGCCGCCTCGGAGGCGTCCTTAGTGGCTGCAAGAATCTGTTTGGCGAGCTCGGCCTGAAGGCGCTCGGTTCCGGCGCGGGAGGATTTCGTCATGGACGGTCTCCCGCGCCGGATGCGAGGGCGTCGTTGGTGGAGAGCGACCAACGACGGGCTGTTCCGGCGGGGGGGACGACCGGAACCTGGGGTGCTCGCTGCGCCCGATCGGGGGCGTCGGGGGCGCGCCGGCCGGGCGATGCCGCCCGACCAGATTTAGATAGGAAGCCCATGCTCAAGTTTAAGTCCCTCCCGATACGACTCGGCCGTTCGGCGTTTATTTTTCTGCAGTTGTCTTGCCTGCGTTCGTCTGGCGGGGCCGCAGGGTTCTGCTCGTCGCCTTTGGCTTGGTCTCGCTTTCCGGCGGTTCGTGCCCCGGCGGCGTAAGACCGGCCCGGCTTTTCAGCTGGTTCGGCTCGCCGTCCGCGGAGAGCAGCACGGCGATCCAGCGGGTTCCTTCGAACTGCGCCAGGATCACCATCACCATGACGGCGAGAGGCGTCGAAAGAAAGGCGCCGGTCACCCCCCAGATGGCGCCCCAGAAGGCCAGGGCCAGCAGCACGGCCACCGGGTCCATGTTCAGGCTGCGGCCTTGCATGCGCGGATAGATGATGTTCCCGACGACGGTGGTGACGCCGTAGAGCACCGCCAGAAGGGTGAAGGCCTGCCAGTAGGTCGGGAACTGCAGGAGGGCGAAGAGCGGCGGCGCCGCCACGCCTATCACGCCGCCGATCACCGGGATGTAGGAGGCGATGAAGATCAGGAAGGCCCAGAAGGCGGCGTTGTCGAGGCCGACCGCCAGCATCACAAGGTAGGAGACCCCGGTGATCATCAGTCCGGTGACCGTCTGCACCCAGAGATAGCGCTCCACCCCGTCGCGGATGCGCGCGAAGGTCTCTACCGCTTCGTGCCGGCGAGCCTTCTCAGGGAACATGCCGATCATCTTGCGCTTCCAGCCGGCGCGTGCGGCCAGGATGAAGCCCAGATAGACCAGCGTGAAGGCGGCGGTGGAGGTGAAGCTTTGCAGCCAGCTTGCGATCATGCCGAAGGAGCGGGCCGGGTCCAGCATGTGGACCAACTGGTTGACTGTCGGCGGGACGTCGACGCCGACCAGACCAGCGACGCGCGCCAGCACCTGGTTCATCCGCGGCATGTAGCCGGAGACCTGGCTGGCGAAGGCCGCGGCGTTGTCGGCGATGAACACCGCGGTGCCGCCGAAGAGGATCAGGGACAGGATGACCGCCAGCGGGAGGGCCGCGCGCGGCGGCAAGGGCAAGCGCTGGCGCAGGACGCGGGCGAAGCCGTCGATCATCACCGCCAGGAAGGCCGCCAGCGCGAGCGGGGTCAGGATGTCGGCCAGCCAGCGGAGCGCCGCGCCGCCGGCGATCACCGCCAGAATGACCACGGCTGTGCGGGTCACCGCGTCGGACTTCAGCGGGGCGGAGGTGACGGGCATGGCGGCCTTTGCAGATGGGAAGCGACTGTCGAAGTCCGTCTCTGCCTCGTCAATGCCTAGCTTGACCGTGCGTTCCGCACACGCACGCCGCCTGTGGCGCTGACGCGACGGGACAGCTAGCCTGCGCGCTTCAAGGAGTGTGCGCATGGGCGATGATGGCGTTCTGATCGGTTTCTCGGACAAGCCCGAGGCGCTGCGGCTCGACCGCGCCAATCGCCACGGCCTGGTCGCGGGCGCCACCGGCACTGGCAAGACGGTGACCCTGCAGATCCTCGCCCAGGGACTCTCGGATGCGGGCGTCCCGGTGTTCTGCGCTGACGTCAAAGGCGATCTCTCCGGCATCTCGCAGGTTGGCGCGCCCAGTGAGAAGATGCTCGCCCGGGCGCAGGGCATGAACCTGGAGCTCCATAACGCCGCCGCCCCGGTCGTCTTCTGGGACCTGTTCGGCGAGCAGGGGCATCCCATCCGCGCGACCATCTCCGAGATGGGGCCCTTGCTGATCGCCCGCATGCTCGAGCTCAACGAGGTGCAGGAAGGCGTGTTGTCGGTGGTCTTTCGCGCCGCCGACGACGAGGGCCTGCTGCTGCTGGATCTCAAGGACCTGCAGGCCGCGCTGGCCTACGCGGCTGACCACGCGACGGACCTGAGCGGGCGCTATGGCAAGGTGTCGCCCGCTACGCTCGCCACCATCCAGCGAAAGCTGCTGGTCCTGGAGGACCAGGGCGGCGCCAACCTGTTCGGCGAGCCAGCGCTGCAGCTGTCCGACTTGATGCGCGCCGACGGCTCGGGCCGCGGCTATGTGAATGTGCTCGCCGCCGACCGGCTGGTCGCCAGTCCGCGGCTCTACGCTACCTTCCTGCTGTGGCTGATGAGCGAATTGTTCGAAGAGCTTCCGGAAGTCGGCGACCCGGAAAAGCCTCGTCTGGCCTTCTTCTTCGACGAAGCCCACCTACTGTTCCGCGACGCCCCGCCGGCGCTGCTGCAGAAAGTCGAGCAGGTGGTGCGGCTGATCCGCTCCAAGGGCGTGGGCATCTATTTCATCACCCAAAACCCGGCTGACATTCCCGACACGGTGCTCGGCCAGCTGGGGAACCGCATCCAGCACGCGCTGCGCGCCTACACACCTGCCGACCAACGCGGGTTGAGGGCCGCCGCCCAGAGCTTCCGGCCCAACCCGGCCTTCGACACCGCCGAGGCGATCCAGGGCCTGGGCGTCGGTGAAGCCCTGGTCTCGGTGCTGGATGAGAAGGGCGCGCCGACCGTCGTCGCCCGCACCCTGGTCCGGCCGCCGGCCTCGCGCCTGGGCCCCGCCCTGCCCGTCGAGCGCGCCCAGGTGATGGCGCAGAGCCCCGTGCGCGGCCTCTACGACACGCCAAAGGATCGGGAGTCGGCCTACGAAATGCTTCAGGCCCGCGCGCGCCGTGAAGATGCGCCTGAGCCGGAGCTCGATCGTCCGGCGCCGCGCGTTGAACCCCGTCCGGCCCCCAGAGGCGCGCCGAGCTCCGCCCCGAGAGCGGCGCCGAGGGCGTCCAACCGCCAGGGCATGGGCGAAGCCTTCGCCAAGTCTATGCTGCGCACCATCGGCAACCAGATCGGCCGCGAGATCATTCGAGGCGTGCTGGGGGGCATGAGGAGGCGCCGGTGACCGATAATCCGCTAGACCCGTCCCGCGCCCTTGTCCCGGCGGTCGTCCGCGTCAACGAGCAGCGGGTGTCGCGCGGCTTCTGGCCGAAGATGCGCCAGACCCTCAGCCGCGTGCCCTTCGCCTCCGATGCGCTGGCCGTCTGGTTCTGCGCCCGCGACGCGGAGACCCCGTTCCGCGCCAAGGCCATGGCCATGGCGGCGCTCGCCTATTTCGTGATGCCGGCTGACGCCGTGCCCGACCTGATCGCCGGGCTCGGCTACACCGACGACGCCGCGGTCTTCGCCGCGCTGCTGGCTCTCATCGGCCGCCATGTGACGGCCAGGCACCGCGATGCGGCGAAGGCCGTGATCGGCAAGCTGCGGGGCTGAGCGGCCTTATCGGACCTCGACGATAACTTACCCCAGCACCCGCCGGTCGGCCAGTTTGCGGATCGCCTCGGCGCCGCGCTCCAGGGGGAAGCGTGCGGAGATGTGCGGCCGGATCTTGCCGTCGCTGTAGAGCTCAAACAGCGCCCGGCCGCTCTCGGCGAAGGCTTGCGGATCGCGCAGGAGCCAGCCGCCCCACCAGGCGCCGACGATCTGGCAGTTCTTCAGAAGCGGCAGGTTGAGCGGGATCTTCGGGATCTGACCGGCGGCGAAGCCCACCACCAGGTAGCGTCCGCCCCAGGCGATCGAACGGAGCGCCGGTTCGGCGTAGTCGTCGCCGATGGCGTCGTAGATTACGTCGGCGCCGGCCTCGCCCACGGCGGCCTTGAACTGGGTGGCGAGCGCGCGGCTGTCGAAGGGCGCGCGCGGATAGACGATCGCCTCGTCCGCCCCCAGGCTCTTGCAGAAGGCGGCCTTCTCCTCGGTGGAGACCGCCGCGATCACCCGGGCGCCGGCGATCTTGCCCAGCGCGATGGCGGCCGCGCCGACCCCGCCGGCCGCGCCCAGGATCAGAAGCGTGTCGCCGGCCTTCAGCTGGCCGCGGTCGTGCAGGGCGTACCAGCTGGTGCCGAAGGTCATCATGAAGGCCGCCGCCTCGTCGAAGGGCATGGCGTCGGGGATCTTGAAGGTGCGGGTCGCCTTCATCATCGCTTGCTCGGCCATGCCGCCGTAGGAGCCGCCGGCCAGCACACGGTCGCCGACCGCCACGTGGGTCACGCCCTCACCGACGGCCCGGACGACGCCTGAGACCTCGCAGCCGGGCGAGAAGGGTCGCTCCGGCTTCACCTGGTATTTGTCCTCGAGGATCAGGGCGTCGGGGAAGTTCACCCCGCAGGCCGCGACATCGATGACCACGTGGCCGGGCGTGGCGATCAGGTCGGCGGTCTCCTCCAGCACCAGGTCTTCAGGTCGGCCTACGGCCTTGTTCAGCAGGGCTTTCATCGAGCGTCGTCTCCGCGTCTGCGCCGCTTTTGCGGAACTGCGCGGTTTTCCCTATATTGCCGGCCTCCAACCAGGAATTTTTCGTTTGAGCGTCTCCCTCGACCTGACGCGGGCCGCCCCCGCGGCCACCGCCCACGCGCCGAAGCTTGCCAACCTGACGGGCCTGACCCGGGCGGGTCTCGCCCAGGCCTTGGTCGCGGCGGACGTCGTGCGGCCGGAAAAGGCCAAGATGCGGGCGACCCAGCTCTGGCGGTGGATGCACCACTATGGCGTCACCGACTTCGCGAACATGACGGACGTGGCCAAGGAGACGCGAGGCGCGCTCGCCCAGCACTTCACCCTGGCCCGCCCGGAGATCGTCGAGCGCCAGGTCTCCAAGGACGGCACCCGCAAGTGGCTGATCAGGATGGCTCCGGGCATCGAGGTCGAGACCGTCTACATCCCCGACGTTGGCCGCTCCGGCGCGCTTTGCGTCTCCAGCCAGGTCGGTTGCACGCTCAACTGCACCTTCTGCCATACGGGCACCCAGGCTTTGGTGCGCAATCTCACCGCCGCCGAGATCGTCGCCCAGGTGCAGGTGGCCCGCGACGACCTCGCGGAATGGCCCTCGCCCAAGGAGGACCGCCGGCTCTCCAACATCGTCTTCATGGGCATGGGCGAGCCGCTCTACAATCTCGACAATGTCGCCGACGCCATCGACATCATCTCGGACGGCGAGGGCATCGCGATCTCGCGGCGACGCATCACGGTCTCGACCTCGGGCGTCGTGCCGGAGCTGAAGCCGCTGGGGGAGCGCACCCAGGCGATGCTGGCGATCTCGCTGCACGCCACCAACGACGCGCTTCGCGACGAATTGGTGCCCCTGAACAAGAAGTACGACATTGCGGCCCTGATGGCCGGCATCCGCGCCTATCCGGGTATCGCCAACACCCGTCGGGTGACCTTCGAATACGTCATGCTGAAGGACGTCAATGACAGCCCGGCCGAGGCCCGCGCCCTGGTCCAGCTGCTCAAGGGCATCCCCGCCAAGATCAACCTGATCCCGTTCAACCCGTGGCCGGGCAGCATCTATGAGTGCTCCAGCTGGTCGACGATTGAGGCCTTCGCCGCGATCCTCAACCGGGCCGGCTACGCCTCGCCGATCCGGACACCACGCGGACGCGACATCCTGGCGGCGTGCGGCCAGTTGAAGAGCGAGAGCGAGAAGATGCGCGCCAGCGAGCGGCGCAGGCTGGAGCAGGGCGCGCCGGCCTATGTGGTCGTCGACACGGCTGAAGACGACACCGAATAGCGATGCCGACCCAGACCCCAGAACTTCAGGCCTTCGCCACCGGCTTCCCCGTCACCCTGCTGCATGTGGCGGTGACCATGGCGATCCTGCTGGCCGGCGCCGGTCTCTATATCCTGCTGACGCCGCACAAGGAGATCGCCCTGATCCGCCAGGGCAACGCCGCGGCGGGGACGTCGCTCGCCGCCGTGCTTGTCGGCCTGTCCATTCCCCTGGCGATCTCGATGCACGCCTCGACGACCTTGGCGGAGGTTGCGCTCTGGGGCGTCTCGACGGTGATGGTGCAGCTGCTGATTTTCCGGCTGGCCGACCTCGTGCTGCACAACCTGCCCAAACGCATCCAGGACGGTGAGATCGCCGCCGCCATCGCCTTGGCGGGCGTGAAGATCGCCACCGCCCTGATTCTCGCCGCGGCCGTCGCCGGCTAAGCCCTTGCACTTTCCGCGGCTTCCCGACTGGCTGGTCTATGTCGCGGTGGTGGCCGCCCTGTTGTTCGCCGCCCTCGGTCGTCGGGAGCGCGCCGATGCTCCGCCCCCGCCACCGCAGATCGAAGGGGAGGAGGCCCTGGGCTCGGCCTCGGCGCTTGACCCCGAGGTGACCGTCGAGGCGGCGGAGAGCGCCGGGCCGTCGTCCGGCACCGCCTTCTCTGTGGACCAGAGCGGCGTGTGGCTCACGGCGCGGCACGTGGTCGACGGCTGCGCCCGTGCCGCCGTCATCGTGGCGCCGGGCCGCGGCATCGCCGCCAAGGTTGAAATCGATTCGCGCAGCGAGGCGGCCCTGCTGGTCACCAGCGGCGGCGCCGACGCCCTGCCGACGGCGCTGACCGAGCCCCTGAAGCGCGGCATGCGCGCCTTCCACCCCGGCTTCCCCCAGGCCGAGCCAGGCGAGGCGACCTCGCGCCTGCTGGGTCGTGAGACTCTAGTGGTGCGCGGTCGCGGCGCGCGATCCGAGCCGGTGCTGGTCTGGGCCGAGACGGGCCGGACCGAGGGCCTCGAAGGCACGCTCGCCGGCCTCTCCGGCGCGCCAGCCCTGGACGCCGCCGGCCGCGTCGTCGGCGTGACCATCGCCGAGGCGCCGCGGCGCGGCCGCATCTACACCACGGCGCCTGAAATGGTGACCGACACTCTACGCATGACGGCGCGGCGACCACAGACTGCGGTGGCGGTCGAACCGATCACGCCGGAGAACTACGGCCGCATCGCCGACGACCTGCGCCGGTCCCTACGCGTCGCTCAGGTAGTGTGCCTGGAGCGGACTTGAGCGTCCTTTCCCCGTGAACGGGAGGAGGTGGCGCTGGTCCTGACCGCCACGGCGATGCTGAGGCCGATCGCGGCGACGCCGATGGCGGTGGAGTAGAAGAAGAATGCCGCGTAGCCGACGCCCAGGGCATGGGGCGTGACGCCAAGTTTGCCGGCCGCCTCGACATAGCTCTCCGGCGTGGTGCGGACGAACAGGGCCTTCAGCCCGGCGAACGGGCCGCCGGCGTCCGCGGCGTGAGCCGCCCATTCCACGAGGCGGCCCGACTGCGAGGCGATCAGCTTGCCAGGCAGGGCGTAGAGCGAGGTGAACATGGCGTACTGGGTTGCGGTGAACCCTGCCGAGGTGAGGCTCGACATGTAGACGATGAGTGCGGTGCCCGCGACGCCGCCCGCCAGGTTGTCGAGGCCGATCGCGGCGAACAGGGCCGGGATGGAGTGGCCCTGGGCTGCGAGCCCGATGAACACCAGGTTGCTCAAGGGGCCGGCGAAGGCGCCGACCACCAGGGTCCGCATCAGGCCGAGCCTGGCCACCAGGAACCCGCCCAAGGCGACGCCGAGCATCGAGGCGATCACCCCGAACACCTTGCGCACCTCGGCGATCTCGGTGAGCGAGAAGCCCAGGTCCCGATAAAAGGGGTTCATGATGTTCAGCACGAAGTCGGCCACGCGGTAGAGGCAGATGGTCGCCAGGATCAGGCCGGCGACGCCACGATGGCGGCGCAGGAACTCCGCTAGCGGCGCGCCAAGGGCTTCGGCCAGATAGGCGCCCGGCTTCGTCCGCAGGCGCGGGATCGGCCAAGCGGCCAGGGCCACCACCGCCAGGCCGGCGGCCACGCCGATCAGCTGCAGCCAGACCCCGGTCTGCTTGTCGCTCCAGGCCTCGGCCAGGGCTTCGCCGCCGGCGACCTTCGACATCAGGCTCGCATCGCCCGAAAGGCCCGAGCCCAGCAACAGCGCGCCCAGCAGCAGCAGGGCGAACCGCGCGGCCCACTCCAGGGTCTGCAGGGCCGCAGGCTGCGCCGTCTCGGCGCCGGGAACCGGGCGCAGGCTCGCCTCGGTTTCGCGCGGCGCGGCGAGCGTGGCGATCACACCGACGATCATCACCGCGGCCATGATGGCGTAGGACGCATTCCACCCCAGGCTGTCAGCCAGCAGGAGGGGCGCGGCGCCGGCCACCACCATGGCGACCCGGTAGCCCCACTGCACGGCGGCGGCCAGCGGCCCCTGGCCCTCTGTCCCGCCGATCTCGATGCGCCAGGCGTCGATGGCGATGTCGTGGGTGGCGGTCGAGAAGCCGACCAGCACGGCCAGGGCCGCCATCAGCCCGAGGTTCGCCGCTGGATTGAGGCCGGAGACCAGCCACAGCCCGACCATGGTCACCAGCTGGCAGACCAGCATCCAAGACCGACGCTGCCCCAGCATGCGCCCCAGAAGCGGCAGCCGCAGCCGGTCGACCAGCGGCGCCCAGAGGAACTTGAACGAGAAAGACAGGGTGGCCAGGCTGAAGAAGCCGATGACCGCCAGCGACAGGCCCGCATCGCGCAGCCAAACCGACAGGGTGTCGAAGATCAGCATGTAGGGCAGGCCGGATGCGAAGCCCAAGCCCAGCATCGCCAGGGACCGGCGCTGTAGAAAGATCGCCAGCGCCCGCCCAATGCTGCGCCTATCCGTAACGTCCTGCTCGGCCGTCATGGGTCCCCCGCCGTAAACAGCAGACCTTGCCTTGCCTTGACCGGGCCGTCCATCGTCGGGTCGAGGGCTTCCTACGCCGTCGCACCGGCGCCGAGCGCCTGCCCCATCGACCCCAGGGCCCGCCGGTAAATCAGCGCTTCGGCCAGGTGCGTCCGCCGGACCACGTCGGAGCCTTCCAGGTCGGCGATGGTGCGGGCCAGGCGCACCGCGCGGGTCCATCCGCGGGCGGTCATGGTTCCACCGCCGGCGGCCTTGGCGAGGAGGGCGCGGGCGGGATCGTCGAGGCCCGCGGCCTTCTCCAGGCCCTCGCCGCCGAGCACGGCGTTGAGCACGCCGGAGCGTTCCAATTGCACGTCGCGCGCGGCGGAGACGCGGGCCGCGACCTCGGCTGAGCCTTCAGCGGGCGGCGGCAGGGCCATGTCGGCGGCGGTCACGGGCGGCACGTCCACCTGCAGGTCGATGCGGTCCATCAGGGGGCCGGAGATGCGGTTCTGGTAGTCGGTCTGGCAGCGCGGGGCGCGTCCGCAGGCGCCGCGGCCGGGACCACCGGACCCGCAGCGGCAGGGGTTCATCGCCGCCACCAGCTGGATGCGCGCCGGATATCGTACGTGAGCGGCGGCGCGGGCCACCATCACCTCGCCGGTCTCCAACGGCTGGCGCAGGCTGTCGAGCGCCTGGGCGGAGAACTCCGGCAGCTCATCGAGGAAGAGAACGCCGTTGTGCGCCAGGCTGACCTCGCCGGGCTTGGCCTTCGGCCCGCCGCCGGTGAGGGCCGCCATGCTGGCCGAATGGTGCGGGCTGCGGAACGGCCGGGCGCGGGTGATCTCGCCGCGAGAGATCAGGCCGGCCATGGAGTGAACCATGGATGTCTCGAGCAACTCCTGAGCCGAAAGCGGCGGCAGAATGCCCGGCAGGCGCTGGGCCATCATCGACTTGCCAGACCCGGGCGGGCCGCAGAAGAGCAGGTTGTGGCCGCCGGCTGCGGCGATCTCCAGGGCGCGTTTGGCCTGCTCCTGGCCTTTCACCTCGCGTAGGTCCGGGACGGCCGGTCCCTCCGCCAGCTCGCCACGCGACGGCTGGGCCAGGAGTTGGGTCCCGCGGAGGTGGTTGACCACGGCCACGAGGGAGGGCGCGGCCAGGATCTTCAGGTCGCCGGCCCAGGCCGCTTCCGGCCCGCAGGCCGCAGGGCAGATCAGGCCCAAGTCCATACCGGAAGCGGCGATCGCCGCCGGCAGAACGCCGGACACCGGCGCGATCCGGCCGTCCAGCGACAGCTCCCCTACCGCCGCCCATTCGGTGAGCGTGTCCGGCGGGATCACCCCCATGGCGGCCATGACAGCGAGCGCGATGGGCAGGTCGTAGTGGCTGCCTTCCTTAGGCAGATCGGCGGGCGCCAGGCTGGCGATGATCCGCTTGCCGGGAAGCGCCAGCCCCAGACCGGCGAAGGCGGCGCGGACGCGCTCGCGGCTTTCGGCGACGGCCTTGTCGCCAAGGCCGACCAGAATGAACTTCTGCTCGCCGCTGGTGAACTGGACCTCGACATCGACGCGCACAGCGTCCACGCCCCGGAACGCGACCGTCGTCACCCGCGCCGCCATGCCCTCAATACCTTGTGTCTAGATCTGACTTATCCACAAACCTCAGCATGTTGCGGGGACCAGATCAAGAACAGAAAGAGAACTTAAGCGGAAATCGAGACAATACCGTCACTTACCGCAGAAACTTCCAGAGCTACGTCTAGTCGCTAGCCGGCGGCGCGGATGTTCTCGATACGCTTCCACATGATCTCAGTCGCGTCGATGCCGGTGAAGGCCTTGAGCGCCACAGCACCGGTCGGCGAGGTCACGTTGATCTCCGTCATGTAGTCGCCGATCACATCGATGCCGACGAACATCAGGCCGCGGGCCTTCAGCTCGGGGCCGATGATGCCGCAGATTTCCAGGTCTCGGGCGGTCAGCTCGACCGGCTCGGCCTTGCCGCCGACGGCCAGGTTCGAGCGAATCTGGCCCTTGGACGGCACGCGATTGATCGCGCCTACGGCTTCGCCGTCGATCAGCAGGATGCGCTTGTCGCCCTTGGTCACGCTGGGCAGAAACTTCTGCAGGATGACCGGCTCGTTCGAGAGCAACGCGTGGATCTCGAGGAGGGAGTCCAGGTTCGGATCGTCCTTCAGGTGGCGCGTCACGCCCGAACCGCCGCGGCCGTTCAGGGGCTTCAGCACAACGTCGCCGTGACGCTGGCGGAAGTCGGCGATCGCGGCGCGATCAGCGGTGATGAGGGTCGGCGGCTGGACGCCGGGGAACTTGGTGACGAACAGTTTTTCGGGCGCGTTGCGAACCTCGACGGGGTTGTTCACGACAAGCGTCTTGGGGTGCACCGTCTCGAGGAAGAAGGTCGAGTCGATGTAGTTCATGTCAAAGGGCGGGTCCTGCCGCAGCAGGATCACGTCGAAGGTGGACAGGTCGACGCGGGTGAACTCGCCGAGGGTGACGTGGTCGCCCTTGCGGCGCTGCACGTTCACCTGGCGCCCCCGGGCCGAGACCCGACTATCCTCCATGGCCAAAGTATCGGTGGTGTAGACGAAGAGCGAATGGCCGCGGGCCTGGGCCGTCTCCATCATCAGGAAGGTGGTGTCGCCTTCGATGTTGATGTGCTCGATCGGGTCCATCTGGACGGCGATGTTCAACGGCATGGTCTGCTCCCCCGAAACGTGCGTCTGCAAATAGGCGCAAGCCGGCCGGATGGCCAGACGGTGACGCTAGTTCAGGCGCAACCGCACGCGTTCGCGCTGGGCGCGCGCGGTCACTGCCGCCCCGCCGTCCAGCACCGTGGCGCGAGCCAGGGCCTCAAGCGCGCCGGCCAGGGCGCCCTGGCCCTCACGCGCGGCGGCGACGTCCAGCCAGGGCCGGTGGTCGGCGGGGTCGATCAAGGCCCGGCGCAGGGCGGCGCGTTCGGCGCAGGCGTAGTCGCCGATCAAGGTCGCCTGGGCGTAGACGGTGTTCTGCAAGCGTAGCAGCACAGCCCGGTCGCTGACGGGCTCCATCAGTCGATCCAGACGATCTGCGACGTTGGGCGTCAGCCCGGCGTGCAGGGCGCGCCGCGTCAGTTCGGACGGAAGGACGACGCGGCCTTCGCTGAAGGGGTCCAGCGCCAGCGGTCCCTCGTCGGTCTCGATGCGCAGCAGGAAGTGCCCGGGAAAATCGACGCCCTGCACCTTCAGTCCGCAGGCCCGGGCGGCGTGCAGGTAGAAGACGCCCAGGGTCACGGCCAAGCCTTTGCGCCGTTCGCTGGCCGACAGGATGTCGGAATTGGCGGGGGAATCGCTCGACAGAAGATCGCCGTTCAGGCGCAGATCGCCGGCCATGGCCTCGGCCAGGGCCTCTTCCGGTCCCTCCGACTGTAGTCGCAGTCTCAGGCGTTCGACACCGACGCCGGCCAGGTCGCGGGCCGTCTGCGGATCGCGGCGGGGGTCTTCGTGGATGGCGCAGGCGATCGCCGCTTCCAGCAGGGGGAAGTCGCCGTCCTGGGCCTCGCCGGCCTCGCTGAGCGCCGTCTCGGCCTCTTTGCGGTCCATACGCTTCAACGGAATTCTTCGAATCGCCGGCGCTCAGGCGCCCTTCCATGCGTCGGGAATATGCATGGGAAGCCGACCGGGTGCGAGTGCGATCAGGTCCAGCCGCACGACCGCCGTGCGTAGGGACGGCCGACCCTGCGCCACGGCGAGGCCGGCGCGCCTCAAGCGATCACGTTGGTCAGCGCTGACGGCCTCCAGCGCCTGAGCGATGTCGGCGCGGTGCTTGACCTCAACAATGCAGAGTGTCCGCCCACGGATCGCCAGAAGGTCGATCTCGGCCTGCGCCGCCTTCAGGCGAAATCCCAGGATGCGATAGCCCTTGGCCATCAGCCAAAGCGCTGCGCGCCATTCCCCAGCGCGCCCGCGTCGGCGCGCTTCCAGTCCGCGGCGGGCGCGGACCTGGTTCACCGCCCCTGTAACTCCAAAGCGCGGCGATAGAGGTCGCGGCGGTTCAGACCCAACGCCTTCGCCACCTCGGCGGCGGCGTCGGCGGGTTTCAGCCGGATCAGCGCGGCGGCCAGCGCGGCGTCGGCGTCCTCCGGCGCAGCCGCGAGTTCTTCCCCAGGGCCAACCAGGATGACGATCTCACCCTTCGGCGCATCCAGACGCGGGTCGGCAGCCAGATCGCCCAGCCTGCCGCGATAGAGTGTCTCGTACATCTTGGTCAGCTCGCGGCCGACCACCGCCTCGCGGTCGCCAAGCACTGCAGCCATGTCGGCAAGGCTCGCCGCCAGGCGCGAGCCGCCCTCATAGAAGATCAGCGTCGCGCGCACGCTCAGCAGGCCTTCGAGGAAGCTCCGCCGGGCCGCGGACTTGGGCGGCGGGAAGCCGGCGAACAAGAAGCGGTCGCTGGGCAGGCCGGCCGATGCGAGTCCCGCCAGCAACGCCGAAGCGCCGGGAATGGCGAAGACGGGTAATCCCGCCTGCGCGGCCTCGCGCACCAGCCTGTAGCCAGGGTCGGAGACCAGCGGCGTGCCAGCGTCCGAGACCAGCGCCACCCGTTGGCCCATCGCGAGCGCCGCCATGATCCGTGGTCGGGCCTCTTCCGCGACGTGATCGTCGTGCCGCATCATCTTGGCGGAGATTCCGTAGGCGGCGAGCAGCTTGCCCGTCACCCGCGTGTCCTCGGCCAGCACCAGATCGGCCGCATTGAGCACGTCCAGGGCTCGCAGGGTGATGTCGCGCAGATTACCGATCGGAGTCGCCACGACATAGAGGCCCGCCGCCAGCGGGGCGTCGTCGAACACGGGCGTGGGAAGGTCGCGGGCCATCGCCGAGGCTTCGCGCCTGTGGCCACGCAACGCAAGCCCGCTTAACGGGGAGGAGTTCCGGCCTGGGCCAGTTCGAAGGTCAGTCGGTCGAGGACCAGCCGCCCGGCTGGCGTGGCGCGCAGGCGTTCTGGATCTTCGGCCACGAGGCCCAGCTCAATGAAGGGCAAAACCGCCGCTGGGGTCAGCCCCAGCGCCGAAAGCTCGGCGAAGGCCACGCCGTCCTTGATCCTCAGCCCGCTGAGCAGACGCTCCTCGGCGATCTGGGCGGGGTCCAGGGCTTCGACGCTGGCGAAGCCCAGTCCTGTCTCACCCACGCGGGCGATGTAGTCGCCAGGTTTCCGCTCGGCCTCCGTCGCCCGCCGGGTGTCGGCCTGGCGGATGCGGCCATGGGCGCCGGGGCCGACGCCGACGTAATCGACGCCGCGCCAGTAGACGAGGTTGTGCCGCGACCGCGCGGCCTCGCCGCGGGCGTGGTTGGAAACCTCGTAAGCTTCGAATCCCTCGGCCTCGAGGGTGTCCTGGGTCGCGGCATAGAGCGCCTCGCCCATCGCCTCGTCTGGCGTGCTCCAGGCCCCGCGGGCGACGGCGCGCCCAAAGGCGGTCCCGGGTTCGATCGTCAGCTGGTAGGGTGAAATGTGCTCGGGGCCGAGATCGACGATCCGCCGCAGCGCCTCGGTCCAGGCGTGTGGCGTCTGATGGGGCAGGGCGTAGATCGCGTCGAGCGACAACCGCGGAAACACCCGCGCCGCCTTCACCGCTCTCAAGCCCTGGCCGGCGTCGTGATCGCGGCCGAGAAACCTGAGGGCCTGATCGTCCAACGCCTGGAGCCCCAGGGACAGGCGGTTCACGCCCGCGGCCGCGAAGGCGGCGAACCGGGCGGTCTCTGCGTCCGTGGGATTGGCCTCAAGGGTGATTTCCAGGTCGTCGGTCGGTGTCCACAGGGCGCGCGCTGTCTCGATGATCTGCGCCGCCCAGGCAGGATCCATGAGGGAAGGCGTTCCGCCGCCGAGGAAGATCGAGACGAGGCTGCGTTCGCCGGTCAGGGCGCGCTGGCTGGCGAGGTCGGTGAGGATCGCAGCCGCGAGGCTCGCCTGTTCAGGCTGGCGGCGATCGCGCACCACGTTGAAATCGCAGTAGGGACAGATGCGCGCGCAATAAGGCCAGTGGACGTAGATCCCCAGCTCGGCGGCGCTCACAAGAGCGCGGCCTTGAGTTTGGCGAAGGCCCGGGCGCGGTGGCTGATGGCGTCTTTCTGGACGGGGTCCATCTCGCCAAAGGTCTCGGCGTGGCCATAGGGCTGGAAGATCGGATCATAGCCGAAGCCGCGGGTTCCACGCGGCGGAAAGGCCAGTGTGCCATCGACGCGGCCCTCGACCACCACCGCCGGGCCGTCCGGCCAGGCGACGGCCAGGGCGCAGGTGAACCAGGCGGAGAAATCGAGCGCGTCCTCTTCGCCCAGCCGGTTGGCGACCCGTTGCATGGCGCGCGCGAAATCCTTGTCGGCGCCGGCCCAGCGGGCGGAATAGACCCCGGGATCGCCGCCAAGGGCGGTGACCGAAAGGCCGGAGTCATCGGCGATGGCGATCAGGCCGGAGGACGCCGCCGCTGCTCGGGCCTTTAGGAGGGCGTTGCCGACGAAGGTCGTCTCGGTTTCCTCGGGCTCGACCAGCTTCAGTTCGCCGGCGGTGACCAGCTGGAAACGGCCGTCGAGGATCTCGGCGAGCTCACGCGCCTTGCCAGGATTATGCGTCGCCACCACCAGGCGCGCGCCGCTCTCGAGCTTCAAGACCATGCGAATTCAACTCCTGTGCGCGCCCAACGCCGTCCATTGCCTGATATTCACTTGAGATGCAGCCCTGCAGAGGGATGATCAGGCACAGAAGAGGGAGGCGGATGCGCGCGCTCGGTCCAGGTTCGGTGTCCAGTTTCCTGAAGGTGATCCTGGACGTCGTCTATATCGGCCTGTGGGTCGGTGTGGTCGTGGTTCTGGGCATCACCGCCGCCGCCGTGCTGCTGAGCTTCAACCCGGACCTGATGCCGGACGTGATGGTCAGCGCCGAGGCCGGCGAGATGGTCCGGCGAGGGCCGGTCTGGGCGGCGGGCCTGGCCGCAGCCGGTGTCTACATGGCCGGCGTCCTGGTGATTGTCGGCACGCTTCGGCGCATCTTCGCCACGCTCACGGCGGGTGATCCCTTCCATCCGGACAACGTCGCGCGCCTGCGCCTGATCGGTCTTATCCTGGCGGGGTTGGAGATTGGCCGTTACGCGTTTTGGATGGTGGGCGCCTGGTTGCCCGGCGTGCGCGCCGTGGAACCGAACTTCAGCCTGACCGCCTGGTTCTCCGTGCTTGTGGTTTTCGTCCTGGCCGAGGTCTTCCGCGAAGGCGCCCGCCTCCGCCGTGAAGCCGAACTGACGATCTGAGGAACCATGCCTGTCCGCATCCACCTCGATCGCGTGCTCCTGGAACGGCGCATGTCGCTGGCCGAGCTGGCCGACCGCGTCGGCGTGACCAGCGCCAACCTGGCAATCCTCAAGACCGGTCAGGCCCGCGCCCTGCGCTTTGCGACCCTGTCCTCTCTCTGCCGTGAGCTCGACTGCCAGCCCGGTGATCTGCTTGCCTACGAGCCGGGGCCGGAGGAGCCGTTCGAGGAGGGTTAGGCCGCCACCGCGGCGCGCTGCAGTTCGCAGAGTTCGCCGATGCCTTTGCGGGCCAGGGAGAACAGCGCCTCGAATTCGGCTTGGCTGAAGCCCCGCTTTTCGCCGGTCGCCTGGATCTCAACGATGTCGCCGGTCCCGGTCAGGACGAAATTGGAGTCGGCCTCGGCGTTTGAATCCTCGTCGTAGTCGAGATCGAGCACGGGCGTGCCCTTGAAGATGCCGCAGCTGACCGCCGCCACCTGGTCAATCACCGGATCACTGGCGACGGAGCCAGCGTCGACCAATTTGCGGGTCGCCAGCCTCAGCGCCACCCAGGCGCCGGTGATCGCTGCGGTGCGCGTGCCGCCGTCGGCTTGAACCACGTCGCAGTCGATGGAGATTTGGCGTTCGCCCAACGCCTTCAGGTCGATCACCGCGCGCATGGAGCGGCCGATCAGCCGCTGGATCTCCTGGGTGCGGCCCGATTGCTTCCCGGCGGCGGCCTCGCGCCGGCCGCGGGTGTGGGTGGCCCGGGGCAGCATGCCGTACTCGGCGGTGACCCAGCCTTGACCCTTGCCACGCAGGAAGGGCGGCACGCCGTCCTCCAGGCTGGCGGTCACCAGAACCTTGGTGTGGCCGAAGCTGACCAGGCACGAGCCTTCGGCGTAGCGATTGACGCCCGTCTCGATGGTGACGGCGCGCAGAATGTCAGGGGAACGGTCTGAGGGACGCATTTCAAGCTCTCCAACACGGCCGGCGCTTGAACCGGCGAGGCTGCGGCTTATCCTAGAAGCGACGTGACGACACCCCTGTTCTCCACCGGCCCTTCCCTGGGCGAGCTCGACAGCCGTGCGCGGGACATCTTCCGCCGTATCGTCGAGGGCTATCTGGAGACGGGCGAGCCCGTCGGCTCACGCACCCTGGCGCGGAGCGGCCTGCACCTGTCGCCGGCTTCGATCCGCAACACCATGCAGGATCTGACTCAGCTGGGCCTGCTCGGCGCGCCGCACGTCAGCGCCGGCCGACTTCCGACACATGCGGGTCTGCGCCTGTTCGTCGACGGCCTGCTCGAGGTGGGCGACATCGCCGCCGAGGACCGCCGCGCCATTGACGCGCGGCTGCAGGCCCACGGCCGCAACTACGAGGACGCCATGAATGAGGCCACCGCGATCCTGTCCGGCCTCGCCGGCGGCGCGGGCGTGGTGGTGACCCCGGTCCGAGAGGCCGGCGTTAAGCACGTGGAGTTCGTAGCCCTGGGCGGCGACCGCATGCTGGCGGTCATGGTCTTCGCCGATGGGTCGGTGGAGAACCGCCTGGTGCGCTTCGCCGCCGGAGTCACGCCGGCTGACCTGCAGGAAGCCTCTAACTTCCTCAACAGCCGCCTGCGCGGCCGCACCCTCAATGAAGCACGGGTCGATCTCGACGCCGAACTGAAGCGGGCGCGGCGCGAACTGGACGAGACCGCCGCGCGGCTGGTCGAGGACGGCATGGCCGCCTGGGGCGGCGGTGAGGCCGATGAGCGCGCCCTGATTGTTCGTGGCCGGGCGAACCTGCTGGACGACGCCGAGGCGGCTCAGGATCTGGAGCGCGTGCGCCTGTTGTTCGACGACCTGGAGCAGAAGGGCCAACTGATCCAATTGCTCGACGGGGTGCGTGACGGCGAGGGCGTGCGCATCTTCATTGGCGCGGAAACCCGTCTCTTTTCGCTTTCGGGTTCCGCTGTGATCGCCGCACCCTATATGACGGGCGGCCAGCGCGTGCTCGGCGCCATCGGCGTGATCGGGCCTGCGCGGTTGAACTACGCCCGGGTCATCCCGTTGGTGGACTACACCGCCCGCGTGCTGAGCCAGGTCTTGGAGTGAGAATTCAGGTTAGCGATGAGTGAAGAACACACCCCTGCCGAAGAAATCGCCGAAATCGAAGACGGCCTGGAGGCCACGGCCGACGAGGTGCTGGCGCTCCGCGCGGAAGTCGCCGCGCTGAAGGAGCAGATCCTCCGCGTCGCCGCCGACGCCGAGAACACCAAGCGGCGCACCGAGCGTGAGGCCAATGACGCCCGCGCCTATGCGATCCAGAAGTTCGCGCGCGACCTGCTGGGCGTCGCGGACAATCTGTCTCGCGCCATGGCCATGCCGCCGACCGTCGAAGACCCCGCCGTGAAGAACTTCATCGTCGGCGTCGAGATGACCGAAAAGGAGCTGTTGTCGGCCTTCGACAAGAACGGCCTGAAGCGCCTCTCGCCGGGCAAGGGCGAGAAGTTCGACCCCCACCAGCACCAGGCGATGATGGAGCAGCCGGCCGACGACGTGGCTCCCGGTTCGGTCATAGCCACCTTGCAGGCAGGCTACGAACTGCTGGGTCGTTTGGTCCGCCCGGCCATGGTCGTTGTCGCCGCCAAGGCCCCGGCTGAGCCGACCGCCCACTGATCGTCCACAGAAGCGTGGCGGGATACGCGACGCGCTCTAGCAAGCCCGGGTTTTTTGGTTAATCTCGGCAGTCCTTTTCAGCCGGGGGATAGGGCGGAAAGGCGTGATTCGCCGCGCCCTTTCGCCAGTCGGGACGCGATATGAAGCTGACGATCGAACGGGCCGCCCTCTTGAAGGCGCTGGGCCATGTGCAGAGCGCCGTAGAGCGTCGCAATACGATTCCGATCTTGTCGAACGTGCTGCTCTCAGCCGAGCGTGAGCGCCTGACGTTTTCGGCGACCGATCTCGACATGGAGATCATCGACGAGGCCTTCGCCCAGGTGGACCAGCCCGGCCAGATCACCGCGCCCGCGCACACCCTCTATGAGATCGTCCGCAAGCTGCCCGAAGGCGCCGATGTCTCTCTGAGCTTCACCGGGGAGGATCCGCGCCTGACGATCCAGGCCGGGCGCTCGCGGTTCAACCTGCCGGTCCTGCCGGCCGGCGACTTCCCTGTGATGTCGTCGGATGGCCTTTCGGGCCGGGTCACCGTCGATGTGACCGACCTTCTGCGCCTCATCGACAAGACCCGCTTCGCCATCTCGGCGGAGGAGACGCGCTATTATCTGAACGGCCTCTACTTGCACACGGTGGTCGAGGACGGCGTGCAGAAGCTGCGCGCCGTGGCCACTGACGGCAGCCGCCTGGCGTTGGCCGAGATGCTAGCGCCCGAAGGCGCGGCGGGCTCGCCGGGGATCATTATCCCCCGCAAGACCATCGCCGAGGCGCGGCGCCTGCTGGATGACGCCGGCGAGAGCGTCGAGCTGCGCATCAGTCCCCAGAAGGTCCGCTTCGAATTCGCCGGCGCCGCGCTGACCTCCAAGGTGATCGACGGCAACTTCCCCGACTATGGCCGGGTGATCCCCCGCGACAACACCCGTATCGTGATGGCTGACGCCAAGCTGCTGGCCCAGGCGATCGACCGCGTCGCCACCATCTCGGCCGAGAAGAGCCGTTCGGTGCGCATGGCCATCGAGTCCGGCAAGTGCGTGCTGACGGTGCGCAACATGGAGGCCGGCCAGGCCGTCGAGGAGTTGGAGATCGACTACGACGGCGACGCCTTCGAACTGTCGTTCAACGCCCGCTACCTGATGGATATCACCGACCAGATCTCCGGCGAGACCATCGAGATGCGTTTCGGCGGGCCGAACGATCCGGCCCTGGTGCTGGACCCAGCCGACGCTGACGTCCGCTATATCCTGATGCCGCTCCGGGTCTGATCCTTCATGCTCGACGTTGTTGAGTTCACGCGGACGCTGATCCGGCGGCCGTCGGTGACGCCTGCCGACGAGGGCGCGATGGACCTTGTCGAGGCTGAACTGGCGCGCGCCGGCTTCGTCTGCCGGCGCATGAAGTACGGCGTCATCGAGAACCTCTATGCGCGCTACGGGACCGAGGGGCCGAACCTCTGCTTCGCCGGCCATACCGATGTCGTGCCGGTGGGCGACCTCTCAGACTGGCGGGTCGATCCGTTCGCCGCAGCGATCGAGGATGGGGTTCTGGTGGCCCGCGGCGCGTGCGACATGAAGAGCGCAATCGCCGCCTTTGTGACGTCGGCCGTGGCCGCCGTGGAAGCTGGCGAGATCACCGGCTCCATCTCGCTGCTGATCACCGGCGACGAGGAAGGCCCCTCGGTCGACGGGACCAAGAAGGTGGTGGAGGCTCTGATCGCCGAAGGCGAACGGGTCGATCACTGCGTCGTCGGCGAGCCGACCTCGGCGGAGACCTTCGGCGACATGATCAAGATAGGTCGGCGCGGCTCGATCAACGCCGAGATCCTGGTCGAGGGCAGGCAGGGCCACGTCGCCTATCCCGACAAGGCGGCGAACCCCCTGCCGATCCTGGTGGACATTCTCGGCCGGCTGACGGCGCGCAAGCTCGACGACGGGTTCCTGGGGTTCCAGCCTTCGAACCTTGAGATCACCACGATCGACACGGGCAACACCGCGACCAACGTCATTCCCGCGCGGGCGAAGGGTCGGATCAACATTCGCTTCAACCCCGGCCATACCGGCCAATCGCTGGCCGAGTGGATTGCTTCTGAGGCCGCGGCGGCGGGCGCGGGGTTCTCCGGAACGGTCACGGTGACGCCGACCATCAGCGGCGAGGCGTTCCTCACGGCGCCAGGCGACTTCACCGCCCTGGTCGCCGGGGCCTTCAAGGCTGTGTCCGGCCGTGACGCGGAGCTTTCGACCTCCGGCGGCACCTCGGATGCGCGCTTCATCCGCTCGCTCTGTCCGGTGGTGGAGCTGGGCCTGGTGGGCAAGACCCTGCATGCGGTGAACGAACAGGCTCCGGTCGCCGAGATCCGCGCGCTGGAGCAGGTCTACCGCACGATCATCCAGCGGTATTACGTGGCGTTCGCCTAAACGATCGTCATCACCGGGCTTGTCCCGGTGACCCATGATCTCCGCGCCGAAAGAAGAAGGCGCGAGCGTCGCCGCCGCGCCTTCCTGGCAATCTTCAATGTTCACGGGTTGCCGGAACAAGTCCGGCAATGACGTCTGGTGTGATGGCCTAAGCGTCGATCAGGTTCCTGGCTTCCGCCGCCGCCCGCATCGACTTCTGCAGCTTTTCAAAGGCCCGCACCTCGATTTGGCGGACGCGCTCGCGGCTGACGCCGTATTGCGAGGCGAGCTCTTCCAGAGTGGTTGGGTCGTCCTTCAGGCGGCGCTCGGTCAGGATGTGCTTCTCCCGATCCGTCAGCTCAGTCATCGCCGCTTCCAGTAGGGTGCGGCGTAGGTCCGTCTCCTGGTTATCGGCGACCACAGTCTCCTGGCTCGGCGTCTTGTCATCGACCAGCCAATCTTGCCATTCGCTCTCGGAATCGGCGCGCATCGGCGAGTTCAGCGAAGAGTCGCCGCCCGAAAGCCGACGGTTCATCGAAATGACCTCGTCGTTCTGCACGCCTAGCTTGGTGGCGATGAACTCGACCTGGTCGGGGCGCAGGTCGCCCTCCTGCAAGGCCGAGATTTCGGACTTGGCCTTCCGCAGGTTGAAGAACAGCTTCTTCTGGGCGGCGGTCGTGCCCATCTTAACGAGGCTCCACGAGCGCAGGATGTACTCCTGGATCGAGGCGCGGATCCACCACATGGCGTAGGTCGCCAGGCGGAAGCCTCGATCGGGATCGAACTTCTTTACGGCCTGCATCAGGCCGACGTTGCCTTCGGAGATCACCTCGCCGATCGGCAAGCCGTAGCCGCGATAGCCCATGGCGATCTTGGCCACGAGACGCAGGTGGCTGGTGACCAGCTTGTGGGCGGATTCGGAGTCTTCATGTTCCTGCCACGCCTTGGCGAACATGAACTCCTGGTCCTTGGTCAGCATCGGAAACTTACGGATTTCAGATAGATACCGGCTCAGACCGCCTTCCGGCGTCATCACGGCAAGCGCGTTCGCGGCCATGGTTTACCCCTTCAAATTCCCGGATGCATCGAGCCGTCGCGAGCCCCCTCGCGTGGCCTCCGCCCCCCACAACTGACCAGATGGGTATTCAGTTGCGATTGCGAAAGGCCACGGTGGAGCTGGGTGGCGGGCTCAATATCCGACTGCCATTGTCGGGATTTATGGACTTCGAGTGCGGTGCCATCAAGGCCGGGTTTCTTATAAGGCTTCCAGAAGGACTATGAGCTCAGCCATGTCGGCGGGTGGTTCGGCTTCGAACCTCATGGGCTCCCAAGTCACCGGGTGAACGAAGCCCAGCACGCGGGCATGCAGCGCCTGACGGGCCAGGCCGGCCGCGGTCATGGCCGCCCTGACCGGTTCGGCCGGCGGGCCAGACCCGTAGGTCTGGTCCCCCAGGCAGGGGGTTCCCTTCGACGCCAGGTGTACGCGGATCTGATGGGTCCGGCCGGTTTCGAGCGTCAGCGCCACCTGGGCGGCTGTGGGCCGGGCCTCGGGGCCGAACTGGCGCTCTACAGCATAATGGGTGATGGCGTGCCGACCGCCGGTCTTCACCATCGCCATCTTCTTTCGGTCGCTGGCCGACCGGGCGATCGCGCCCTCGATTACGCCGCGGGCCGGATGCGGCGCGCCTCGGGTCAGGGCCATGTAAGCGCGGTCGATGTCGTGGGCGGCGAACAGCTTCGACAGCCCCTGGTGGGCGGCGTCGGTCTTGGCGACGACCAGCACGCCCGAGGTGTCCTTGTCGATCCGGTGGACGATCCCGGGCCGCGCCACGCCGCCGACGCCGGAGAGACTGGATCCGCAGTGGTGAAGCAAGGCGTTGACCAGGGTGCCGGAGGTGCTGCCCGGGGCGGGGTGAACGGCCATGCCTGCGGGCTTGTTCACGACGATCAGGAACTCGTCCTCGAACAGGACGTCGAGTGCGATGGGCTCCGATAAGGGTTCCGCCGGCGCCGGCGGCGGCACGGTGATCCGGTAGTCGCCCGCCGCCGCCTTGGCCGAAGGATCGGTCAGCACCGCCTCACCCAAGCCGACCTTGCCCTCGGCGATCAGCGCCTGGATGCGCGCGCGCGAGAGCGCCTCGGTCAGGCCGGCCAAGGTCTTGTCCAGGCGTCCGCCGGCGTCCCCGGCCCCAACCGCAATGGTCAGAAACTCGCCGGCGTCGTCCTCTTCGATATCGGGACCTTCAGAGGCCATTCTTCTCGGTGGCTTCTTCCTCGTGGCCCGTGATGGAGCCTGCCTTGAACAGATACTCGCGCAGCTGCGCGTCGGTCTCCTCATCGTTGCGGCGGATCCACTCCAGCACCATGGCCGCGTGTTCGAGCTCCTCCCTGGCGTTGTGCAGCAGGATGGCCTTGAGGCTCGGATCGTCGCAGTCGTCGGCGCGCTGGCGGTACCAGTCGACGGCCTCGAACTCCTCCATCAGCGAGGTGATCGCGTAGTGCATGTTCAAAGTCTTGGCGCTCAGCTTCTCGCGCGGAACGTGCAGGGTCTCACTGGCCATCAAAAATCTCCCACTCTGGCGTTCGCAGCATAACGCAAGGTCAAGCTCTTGGGCCTCAGGCCCGTTCGATCAAGGCGCCATTCTCCACCACGCGGTAGAAGCAGGATCGCGCGCCCGTGTGGCAGGCGCCGCCGTCGCCCTGCGGCAGCACCTTGATCCAGACGCAGTCCTGGTCGCAGTCGATCCGCGTCTCGACGACCCGCTGGATCTGGCCGCTGGTCTCGCCCTTGCGCCAAAGCTCACCCCGCGAGCGACTCCAATAGTGGGCCTCGCCCGTGGCCAAGGTCAGCGACAGGGCGTCGGCGTTCATCCAGGCGAACATCAGGATCTCGCCGGTCTCGGCATGGGTGGCGACCGCGGCGATCAGGCCGTTGTCATCGAATTGCGGCGCGATCTCCGCGCCGTGCTCCAGGGCGTATTTGTCGAGGGCGGTAGGATAGGTGGTCATGGACGTCTTATGGCGCCGATAACCCGCGCTGCGCTACCCAGGGCCATGAGTCTGAAGGACCGCATCAAGGCCCGTGTTCTGGCCTTCGACGCCGCCGCTCGGCCGTGGGCCGCGAAGAGCCCTTTGCGCGGCTACGCCTACGAATTCCTGCTGTTCGGCCTGAAGCAGGCGTGGGCTTCTTTGTTCGGCGCGACGATGCTGGCCATGCTTGTCGCAACCAATCTGTTCTGGCCCGCCGACGCGGTCCTCGCCCGCTACGACGCCTTATTCCTCGGCGCCTTCGCGCTGCAGGGCCTGTTGCTGGCGACTCGGCTGGAGCGCTGGGACGAGGCGGCGGTGATCTGTGTCTTTCACCTCGTTGGCACAGCCATGGAGGTCTTCAAAACCGCCCATGGCTCCTGGACCTATCCGGAAGCTGCGATCTTCCGCATCGGCGGCGCGCCGCTGTTCGCCGGCTTCATGTATGCGTCGGTCGGCTCCTATATCGCCCGCGCCTGGCGGCTGATGGACTTACGTTTCATCCGCTATCCGCCGCTCTGGGGGCCGTGGCTGCTGGCGATCCTGGCCTACGCCAACTTCTTCGCCCACCACTACCTTCCCGACATCCGCATCGGTCTCTACGCTCTGTCGGCGGTGCTGTTCGGCCGCGCCTGGTTCGTCTTTACGCCGGGCCGCATCCCACGCCGGATGCCCATGCTCGCAGGCTTCGCCCTTGTCGCGCTGTTCGTCTGGCTCGCCGAGAACATCGCGACGTTCGCCGGGGCCTGGACCTATCCCAGTCAGCGGGCCGGCTGGACCCTCGTCTCGCCGGCCAAACTCGGCGCCTGGTATCTGCTGATGATGCTGAGCTTCGTCCTGGTGACGATCGTCCACAGGCCACGTTCCCCCGGTCAAGGCGCGGCCACGAACCCGCTTAGCTAAGGGGGATGCGCGGCAAGCGGCGTCCTCACTTCCGGTTTGCAAAATCCAGGAAGCGCTGGCGCAGGGTCGGGTCCGTCTTGAAGACACCGGTGAATTGGGTGGTGATGGTCGTGACGTGCCGGTGGTGGACGCCGCGGGTGGTCATGCACTGGTGGGCCGCGTCGATCAGCACGGCGACGCCGGCGGGGCGCAGGCTGTCGGTTATGGCGTCGGCGATCTGCTGGGTCATGGTTTCCTGCGTCTGCAGGCGCCGGGCGAAGATCTCGACGACCTTGGCCAGCTTGGAGATGCCGACCACGCGGTTCGTCGGCATATAGGCGACGTAGGCCTTGCCCAGGAACGGCGCCATGTGGTGCTCGCAGTGGCTCTCCACCTCGATGTCGCGCAACATCACGATGTCGTCGTAGCCCTGGACGTCCTCGAAGGTGCGCGACAGTTCCTTGGCCGGATCGGCGCGATAGCCCTCGAACCAATCCCCATAGGCGTCCACCACGCGCTTGGGCGTATCCAGCACGCCTTCGCGGCGCGGGTCGTCGCCGGCCCAGGCGATCAGGGTGCGGACCGCTTCCATCGCTTCTTCGCGGGTCGGCCGGCGCACGGCGTCCAGGTCGAGGCTGGCGTGGGGGGCGGGTGCCCGGGCGGGAGCGTCCATAGGAGTTCCGATCTAGCAAAGTCTATCTGGCAGGGTCTTACGGGCGCCGTGGCTTCCCCCGTGGGCGGCCTGTATATGGGGCCAATGGCCTCCCCGGCAACTCCATGACAGATCCCGGCTCGATGAAACTTACACTGTACGATACGATGGCCCGCTCAAAGCGGCCCTTCAATCCGACGAATCCGGACCGCGTGACGCTCTACGTCTGCGGGCCGACGGTCTACAACTACGCCCACATCGGCAATTTCCGCCCGGTCGTGGTGTTCGACCTGCTGTTCCGCTTGCTGCGGCGGCTGTATGGACCCGACGCAGTGATCTACGCCGCCAACGTCACCGACGTCGATGACAAGATCAACAGGAAGGCCGCCGAAGAGGGTGTCGAGATCGGCGTCGTAGCCGACCGCTTTCTCGCCGCCTATAACGCCGACGCAAAGGCGCTCGGCGCCCTCAGCCCGACCTTCCAACCCCGCGTGACCGAGACCATGGACGCCATCGTCGCCATGATCGGAGACCTCGTCGACCGCGGCGCGGCCTATGCGGCTGAGGGCCATGTGCTCTTCGACACCCAGGCCTTCCCGGACTACGGCAAGCTGTCGGGCCGGCCGCTGGACGACATGATCGCGGGCGCCCGGGTCGATGTCGCACCTTACAAGCGCCATCCCGCCGACTTCGTCCTGTGGAAGCCCTCCAAGCCGGACGAACCGCTCTGGGACAGTCCCTGGGGCCAAGGACGACCGGGCTGGCACATCGAATGCACCGCGATGATCGAGAAGATCCTCGGCCTGCCCATCGACATCCATGGGGGCGGGATCGACCTGGTCTTCCCGCACCATGAGAACGAGTTGGCCCAGGGTGTCTGCGCCGGCCACGGGCACGGCGAGTACGCCGGGGTCTGGATGCACAATGGCTTCCTCAACATGGGCGAAGAGAAGATGTCCAAGAGCGTCGGCAACGTCGCGCTCGCCCATGATCTTCTGAAGTCCCACCCGGGCGAAGCGCTGCGCTGGGCGCTGCTCTCAGGGCATTACCGCCAACCCCTGGAGTGGACGGGATCGGTGCTCGACCAGGCGCGCAGCGCGCTCGACCGACTCTACCGCGTGCTCGATGACGCCAACCGCATCCTGGCCGACAAGGTGGTCCGCGAGGAGGACGATCTCGGCCCGGTGGGTGAAGCCCTGCTTGACGACCTCAATTCCCCCGGCGCCTTCGCCGCGTTGTTCCAACTGGCCGACGCCCTGCGCGCTGCGTTGATGTCCAAGGACCGCGACGCCGCTCTCGACGCCCGAGACTGCCTGCTGACCGGCGGCCGGCTGATGGGCTTTCTGGAGGCCGACCCGCAGGCCTGGTTCCAGATGGGCGCCGACGATGGCTTCAAGGCCAGGGTCGAGGCTCTGTTGGCCGACCGCGCCGCCGCGCGCGCCGCCAAGGACTGGGCCGCCGCCGATCGCATCCGCGACGAGCTGGCCGCGTTGAATGTCGAGGTGATGGACGCCGCTTCCGGCGCGTCCTGGCGGATCAAGGAGCAGGCCTGACATGCCGATCAGTCCGACCCCCCAGCTTAAGGCCGGAATCTTCGGGTCTCGCGGCGTCGCCGCCCAGCCCGGCGGGGGCCTGAAGAAGCCGCCGGCGCCAGTCGGCCCGAAGGGCGTCCGGCTGGAATCGCGCGTCGGCATCCAGGCGCCGGCCGAGACCATCTGGAACCTGATCTACGACACCGCGACCTGGCCGCAATGGAACCCGTTCTTTCTCCGCGCCGACGGCCAGATCCGCCTGGGCGGTGCGCTCAACATCGACCTGGCGCTGCCCAACGGCGGAACCAAGCGGATCGATGGGACGGTGCTGGAATGGGTCCCGCGCGAGCAGCTGCACTGGCGGGTCTCCAGCAATCGCGGTCTCGTGCGCACGATTCACTATGTCGAAATCGACAGCCTGGCCGAGGTCGGCTGCATCGTCGCCGTCGGGGCGATCATTGGCGGCTTTCTGGGCAAGACGGCGGCCAGCCAGACCGGCGGGTTCTACAAGCAGGGCTTCGCGGCGATGAACGAGGCGCTGAAAATCCGCGCTGAGGCGGACTGGGCCAAGCCGCAGGGTGATTGATCCCCGCGCGGTCGCGCGAGCGTCTGCTGACGAAGGGACCGCCGCGCTGTCACAGCACGAAGTCGCTTGAATGGAAGTTGATCTTGAAGCCGTCGATACGGACGCTCATGTCGTCGCCGTTGGTCCCGGTGTAAACGGTCATGAACCGTTCCCTCATCTCTCACCCACTGAGGGCCAAACCGCCCGGCGCGCGGCGATGTTCCGGGGCCAGTCGGCCTAGGGCGCAGGCGGGGCTTCCAGACTCGTGACTTCGAACCCGACGAGGGCGGCGTTCCCGAAGGTCTGGGCGATCGGCACGTCGACGGCGTCGCGGCCGCGGGCGATCAAGACGCGGGCCATGCGCGGCATGTTGTTGCGCGCATCGAAGGTGCGCCATTCGCCGCCCAGGTAAACCTCGAACCAAGCGCTGAAATCCATGACGCCGACGACCGGGACGCCAATGTCGCCGAGGTAGCCGGTGCAGTAACGCGCCGGGATATTCATGCTCCGGCAGAAGGCGATGGCCAGGTGGGCGTAGTCCCGGCAGACGCCGGTGGCCTCGACCCAGACGTCGTGGGCTGTCTTGTCCGGACGCGCGTTGGCGTAGTTGAAGACGATGTGATTGTGCACGTAGTCGCAGATCGCCTGAACCCGCGCCCAGCCTGGCGGCGTGGCCTGGAACAGCGACCAGGCGATCGCGCTCAGCCGGTCGGTTTCGCAATAGCGGCTGCCCAGGAGGTAGAGGATCGCCTCGTCGGGCAGGTCCTCCACCGCATGCTGCGCGGCCTCGGGAACGTAGGGGTCGATCAGCCCGCTGTCGCGGATCACGAAGTCCGTCGCCAGGGTGATGCGCCCGGCCGGTGCGGTCAGGCGGCTGCAGATGTTTCCGTAGCTGTCGGCGTACTGACGCACGGCCACCTGCGGGTCCGTGCGCAGCGTGTCGGGATTTTCCAGGTCGTCCCGGCGCGACGGGTGGACGCTCAACATCAAGAGGATCGGGGTCGGCGCGGGCAGCTCATAGGTGATTGCAAAGCCGGTCTGCAGCCGCACCTAGAACTCCGTCGTCTGTTGCAGTTCGGCGGCCTGGGTCAGGCGCGCTTCACCCAGTGTCTCATCCGCCTCGGCCAAGGCCAGCCAGCGCGCGGCCGCGGCCTCATGCTTCTCGCGGACGTGGTCCAGGGTGCTCGCCTCGGCCAGCTCCGTCGACAAGGCCGCCAGCCGGCGGCATTCGATGGCCCGCGCCGTTCGCTTCTCCGCGGCGATCATTGGCCGCCACCCAGCGGGTTGGGCGCCCGCACGTCGGCCTTGCGGCCATGCAGTCGTTCCAGCGACTGCTGCAGCCTTGAAGACTCCGCCGTCAGGGCCAGGACCTCGTCCTGCAGTTGGGCGTTGCGCGCCTTCAAATAGGCGTTCTCGCGCAACAGAGCCTGGTCCGCCGGGGCGATCACGGCCGCGACCAGCCAAGGAGCTTGAACAGCGGCGGCAGCGACAGCGCGACCAGCACGCAAAGCGCGGACGCAAACACCAGGATGATCATGGAAGGTCTCAAGGACGCCACATCGGGCAGGTTCGACCGCTTCGGTGGCGGCACGCGCCCGATGGCGCTTGTCGTTAGATGGGGATCGCGAGGCGCTATTGCCAGAGGCGTGCCGCCGATGGCCCAAAGTGACGATGGCGAAGCCTAGGTCAGCTGCGCTAGCCTCCCGCCCAACGCGCCGGATCCATCAACCATGGCGCTGCCGGGAGGTGTTTCGTGTCGCTCGATCCTCACATCGCAGATCGCTACGTCGAGGTCGCCGGGCGCAAGATCCGCTACATCGAGAAGGGCGAGGGCAGAGCGTTGGTCTGCCTGCACGGCGTGGGGTTTTCCCTCTCCGCCGATATGTGGCTACCGCATCTGGACGCGTTCGCGGCGATTTCCCGGGTCATCTGCCTGGACATCCCCGGCTGGGGGCTGTCCGATCCCTTGCCTGAGCCCACCTTCCAGGCCTGGGCAGATACGCTCAAAGGCTTCGCCGACGCCCTGGGCATCACAGAGATGGATGTGTTCGGCTACTCGGTCGGCGGCTGGATCGCCTGCCTGACGGCGCGCGACCATCCTGGCCTTGTTCGTCGCCTGGTCCTTCTCGACGCGCCGGGCATGAATATCGAGGCCCCGAACTTCATCGCCAATTTCAAGCCGCCGAGCCGCGAGCACCTGAAGGAGGACATGGAGATGCACGCCGGCGACGCCGCCTGCCTCTACGCCACCGACGCCCAGGTCGACGCCATGATGGCGCGCTTGTCACGTCCCGGCGCCGAGGACGCCTATCGCGCGGCCGCGGGCGAGGTGGCCAATCCGGAGTCGCGCAGGGCCAACGCGCTGCATAGCGTCTTCCCGGTCCTGACGATGCCGATCCTGATCGCCCAGATGGACAACGCCGGCGCCGTCCTCATTCGCTATATGTTCGAGGCCTATCAGCTCGCGCCGAACGGCCGGATGCTGATCTACTTTGGCGGGACGCGACGGTTCGTGCATGGCGTCCGGCCTGTGGCGGAGGCGACGGCGATCGAGTTCTTCACCGCCGAAAGCGTGCCGCCTGCGCCGCGCAAATAGCATCGCAGAATGGGCGCGGGGCGTCGCCGGGAACATGCTAGGTTGAGAGCGTCCTAGGTGCGGAGCCTCTGCGCTGGACCTGGCCGGAAAGGCCTTCCCATGAAAACCCAACCCTCGACCGCGCCGAGCCGGCGCGACCTCCATGATGCGCGCTCCACCGGCGCGCCGCGGCCCCAGACCCGCAAGGTGTTGCTGAACGATCGGCGCAGCACGCGCTGAACTGAGCGCTAAGGTGGCGGTCCTGGCGGGTGCGCGAAGGCCAGCGGGGCGATTGCGGCCCCGGGGGTGTCACGCGTGACGGCCTGATAGAGCGCCGGACCCAGAGGGCTGAACGTCAGCGCTTCGATCGCGGCGATCAAGGCCAGCGTCACGCCGACGCCAACGGTCCAGGCGGGATGCACACGCCCGGTCCGCCGCAGATCGGCGGCCATGCCTGCGATGGGAAAGAGCAGGCAAACCGCGGCCGTCGCTTCCCAGGCCCAGGGGATCAGGAGGGGCATGGGCAGCAGCCGTCCGAAGCCGGGGCCGAGGAGCAGCGCCATGCCGCTGAAATGCAACCGGCGGTGCCAGTCTGTCCGCCGCCGCATGACGATCGCCGCCGCCGTCAGGCCGGCGAAGGTGAAGAGCGACAGCGGGTTGAAAATCAGGAACTGCGCCGGCCGGAAGAAGAATGGCGCTCGGCCGACGCGCACCGACATCACGGTGATGGCGACGCCGAGGACGATCATCGGCACGATCCAGGCGGCGGCCAGCCAGCCAAGCTTGCGGTGCAGATCGATCCGCCCGGTGGCCGCGAGCGTCGTCTGCAGCAGGTAGATCGCCACCCAGCCCATGAAGACGACGGCGTGAGCGTGCACGAGCGGCGGGGCCCCGAAGCTCGACCGGCCCATGCCCAGTTGCAGCGAAAATCCCGCGATGGTCACCGCGGTCATGGCGAGCGCGCCGCCTAGGAAAAAGCCGTCATCCCGCCCCGCGGGCTGCGGAAACCGATCCGCGATGGCCACCATGTCGTGCTCCCCCGCACCTGCGTCCTAGGCCTATGGTAACGCCGGGCGTCGCCGGAAGGCCAGAGCGTAAAGCGCGGCGATCGAGCCGGCCAGCGACAGGGTCATGACGAGCGCCATTGGCTTTGCCGACCCGTCGTACAGCATGCCGGTGAGGGTCCCCGCCGCAGCCCCCGCGCCGAACGAAAATGCGCCGAGCAGGGCGGAGGTCGAGCCTGATCTTACGGAGTCGACGCTCAGGGCGCCCGCCGTCGTGTTGCCCTGCATTAGCCCGTAGCTGGTGATGGTGCAGAACAAGAGGGCGAATACGCCCCCGCGGCCGCCAATGCCGGTGAAGGTCGCAAGCGTCAGCAGCACGCCGAACGCCAGAGAGACAAGGCCCAGGCGGGCGAGCAGGAAGTCGGGCGTCCAGCGGCGCAGCAGGTAGCGGTTCACCTGCCCGCCCAGCAGCAAGCCCACGCCGTTCAGGCCGAACATCCAGCCGAACATCGCCGGCGACATGCCATAGACGTCGATGATCACCAGGGGGGCTGCGGCCACATAGGAGAAAATGCAGGCGCCGTTCAGCGCGCCGGCCAGGCAGTAACCGACCACTCGGCGCTGTCGCAACAAGGCGGCGAAGGCGCGGAAAGGCCCCTCGCGCCTCGCCTGCGCCAGGGTCTCCGCGGACCGGGATTCGCTGAGCCAGAAAAAGGCCGCGAGCCACGTCCCCAGGCCGAAGATCAAGAGCGTCCAGAAGGTCGCTCGCCAACCTAGCCAGGTGGCGATCAGCCCGCCCAGCACCGGCGCCACGATCGGCCCCATGCCAGAGATCAGCTGCATCAGCGACAACATCCGCGCTGTCTCGGTATGGTTGAAGTGGTCGCGCACTGCGGCGCGGGCGATGACCATGCCGGCGCAGCCGCCCAGCGCCTGGATGAAACGCGCCGCCATCAGCGCCTCGATGGTCGGGGCAAGCGCGCACACGACAGAGGCCAGGGTGTAGATTGCGATGCCGGCCAGGATCGGGACGCGCCGTCCGAACCGGTCGGAAGCCGGCCCATAGATCATCTGTCCGATCGCCATGCCGGCGACGAACACGGCCACGGTGGATTCCACCTGGCCAGGCCGGCTGTGGAGCGCGCGCGCGATCTCCGGCAACGCCGGAAGGTACAGGTCGATCGACATGGTGCCGAAGGCGGTCAGGGACCCGAGCAGGATGACCAGCTTCCATGGGGTCGGCGCGACGGGCTCCGGCGCCGGGGCGGCTGGCGGATGGGTCATGAGAGGCTCGACCTTCGGACTACGCGAACTGGAGCCGTCGCCTACAGCCTGAAGGCGCGACTGGGGAGGATCATCGGTTTGAAGGCCGGTGGCGCGGCCGTCGTTGCGCATCCCAAGGGCAGATGCCGCGTGGATGCGCAGCGCCGCGATCAGCCGCCTGGATGGCCGGATCGCTTGAACGCCAAGCCGTAGAGCGCGGCCACAGATCCAGCCAGAGCCAGGGCCATCACCGTCGCCATCGGCCTGGCCGAGCCGTCATACAGCAGGCCGGTCACGGCGCCCGCCGCCGCGCCCGTCCCGAACGAGCAGGCGCCCAGCAAGGCCGAGGTTGAGCCCGAGCGGATGGGATCGACGCTCAGGGCCCCGGCGGTGGTGTTACCCTGCATCAGGCCGTAGCTGGTGATCGTGCAGAACAGCAGGGGGAAGACGCACCACGGGCCGCCAACGCCGGTCCAAGTCGCGGTCGCCAGCAACGCGCCGAACGCCAGGGCGATGAGACCCACCCGGGCCAGCAGGAAGTCCGGGCTCCAGCGGCGCAGCAGGTAGCGGTTCATCTGGCCGCCCAGCACCAGACCCGATCCATTGAGCGCGAAGGCCCAGCCGAACATGGCGGGCGAGACGCCATAGACGTCGATGATCACGACGGGGGCGGCGGCGACGTACGAGAACAGGCATGCGCCGTTCAGGGCGCCCGCCAGCGCATAGCCCAACAGCCGCCGCTGTCGCAGAAGGGCGGCGAAGGCGCGGAACGGGCCCTCCAGGCGAGCCTGCGCGAGGGTCGCCGCCGAACGCGATTCCTTCAACCACAGGAAGGCCGCCGTCCACGTTCCAAGGCCGAACAGCAACAGCGTCCAGAAGGTCGCGCGCCAGCCCAGCCAAGTGGCGATCAGCCCCCCGAGCACGGGCGCTACGATCGGCGCTATGCCCGAGATCAGCTGCATGAACGACAGCATCCGCGCCGTTTCGGTGTGGTCGAAGTGATCCCGGACAGCGGCGCGGGCGACCACCATCCCGGCGCACCCGCCGAGCGCCTGGATGAAGCGCGCTGGCGTCAGCACCTCGATCGATGGCGCGAGCGCGCAGACGATCGAGGCGGCGATATAGATGGCGATCCCCGCCAGGATCGGCGCTCGCCGGCCGAAGCGGTCTGACGCCGGACCGTAGATGACCTGGCCGATCGCCATGCCGGCTACGAACACCGCCACCGTAGCCTCGACCTGGCCGGGGCGCGTGTGCAACTCGCGGGCGATCTGCGGCAGCGCCGGCAGGTAGAGGTCGATCGACATGGAGCCGAACGCCGTCAGCGATCCCAGAAGGGCGACAAGGCCCCAGGGTGTCGGCGGGACCGATGGGCGCGCCCGGGCGCTGGGCGAGGTCGTCATATGGGCGTGCGCTTCCGGTGCCGCGGGCGGGACTGCATGCCTACAGCGTAAGGGTCAGGTTGCGGAAGGGTCGTGATGAACGGCCGTGCGCACGGCGCGCCGCAGACCCAGGGCGAAGGCGATATCCGCGACGATAAACAAAGGGCCGATCAGCAGACCCAGCAGGTTGTCGAAGAACGCGGGTTTGCGCCCCTCATAGTGGTGACCGATGAATTGCAGCGCCCAGCCGCCGATGAAGCCGCCTGCGCCGATCGCCAGCCATGCGGCGGTCGGCATGCTGGCGATCATCGCGCCAAGCCCGCAGCCTAACGTCATTAGGGCCGCCATCGCCGCCCCGAAGCCCAGGTCGAGTCGCAGGTAATAAAGCGCCGCCGCTGCTGAGAGGGCCACTGCGGTGGTGACGGTCCAGCCGCCGGCGTCGAGCATCGGCCGCGAAGTCAGGACCTGCATGGCGAGCACGATGACCGGAATGCCGACCATATGGGTCGCCACATTGCGTCGATCGCGGTGATAGGCGGCGTAGGCGGCGAGCTGCCTGACGAGCTCGGTCATCGAGGGCGCCTCGTGACAAATCTGAAAGTCCGGTGATACGCTAAAGGCAAGCTGTCTTGATGAACAGTCAGGCCGAACAGAGCCCCAAAAGCGGTTGGAGGAGCGCAGCTATGCTTCACGAAATCACGACGCCGTTTCGATCGATGGTCGACGCCGAGGCGGGCACGGTCGATCGCCAGATCTTCACGGACGAAGCCATCTACCAGCTGGAGCTGGAGCGCATATTCGCCCGCGCGTGGAACTTCATGTGCCATGAGACGCAGATTCCGAAGGCCGGCGACTTCTTCCTGTCGTTCATCGGTGAAGAGAGCGTCATCGCCACCCGCGACAAGAAGGGCCAGCTTCAGGTCCTGCTGAACTCCTGCCGCCACCGCGGCAACGCGGTGTGTCGAGCGGAGGAGGGCAATGCGCGCTCGTTCCTGTGCACCTACCACGGCTGGACCTACGGCCTGGACGGATCGCTGATCGGCGTTCCCGGCTACAAGGATTTCTACCACGAACAGTTGGACAAGAGCCAATGGGGCCTGGTGAAGGCCGGCAAGGTCGCCAGCTACAAGGGCTTCGTCTTCGCGACCATGGATCCGGAAGCGCCCGACCTGGAAGACTACCTGGGTCCGGTCGGTCGTCTGGCGCTCGATCTGACGGCGGGTCGCGGCACGATCCGGATCGTCCAGGGCGTCCAGAAGAACCAGATCGGCTGCAACTGGAAGCTCGCGAACGACAACCTGTTTGACTACTACCACCCCGACATCAGCCACGCCTCGGCGGTCATGAACAACTTCATCGACCGCAGCGCCGGCGACCACAAGAAGCGGCAGATGGAGCACCGCAACCTGTTCGGCGAATACGGCCACGGGATCGGTGGTCCGCGCCTGACGGAAGAAACCTGGGCGGTGGTCGACAAGAAGGCCGCCGAGGGCGCGGTCGATCCGCTGCAGATCGAGCAATGGCGCCGCACGCCGGAAAACGCCGAGATGCTCGGCGACCAGATCGACACCAAGGGCCACCGGCTGATCTTCCCCAATCTGTGGGTGCCCTCCAGCACGAGCCAGATTTGCCTGCGCCTGCCGAAAGGGCCGGACGTCTGCGAGATCTGGTGGTTCACCATCGAGCCGGAAGAATTCACCGAGGCGCAGAGCGAAGCGGTGCGGATGCGCGCCATCCACCACTTCGGCGCGGCCGGCCTCCTCGAGCAGGAAGACGGCGAGAACTGGGACCAGTCGACGCGCGCCATGAAGGGCGTCGTCGCCCGGCGCTACCCGCTGAACTTCAGCATGAACCTGGGCCTGGGCGAGGTGCAGGGCTCCGACCTGGGTCTGACCTACGTCGACACCCACGTCAGCGAGCACAATCAGCTGTGGACCTACCGCGCCTGGGCCGACTGGATGGACGCCGAAAGCTGGGCGGCGCTCAAGGCCGACCACGCCATGCCGCCCGAAGCCGGCGGCCGGATCTAGGTCGACCGCGTCTACTGCGGGTTCTGCGGCAGGCCGTCGGCGATCTCATAGTAATCGCCCTTGTCGGCGGTGAAGATGTGAGCCTTCAGCGCGACGCCCGTGGAGCCGTCGAAGGCGCCCATGGCGATGGCGATCCAGTCGCGCTCCACCGGATCCCAGAACAGGGTTGAGCCGCAGGACGAACAGAACCCGCGTCGCACCTTCGCCGACGACTGGTACCAGGTCACATGCGCCTCGCCGCGCACCGAAAGCGACGCCTTCGACGCGTCGGTCGAGGCGAAGACGTGGCCCGATTGTTTGCGGCACGCCGTGCAATGGCAGGCGTCCGGCGGGGCGAGCTGACCCTCGACCTTGAACGTGACCTTGCCGCAGAGGCATGAACCCTGGCGCATCTGATCCCTTCCGCCGGCTACTTCATCCGGGCGAGATCGGCTTCCGCCGCGATGAATCCGAACGCGCCCCATTCTGACCCGGCGACGACGCGGCGGAAGATCTCCGTCGCCTTCGCCGTGTCGCCTTTGACGAGGTAGAAATTGCCGACCCCATAGCCCTGGGTGGCGATCTGCACGGGATCGGTCTCGTCGGCCGCCAACACCTGCTCGGGCTTCAACAGGCCCTTGTACATCAGAAGTCTCTGATAATACGAGATATTATCCTTAATCGCCATGCCCGGGACAATCGGCTTCAAGAACGCCTTGGCCTCAGTATCCCGACCTAGCCGACGCAGCGTCATGTAGGTCCAGTCGCTGATCGCCACGAGGGACTCTTCGTCGCTGCGATACTTCATGCACTCGCGGTAGGCGCTCAGAGCCTGCTCGAAGTCGCCCTTCAGGAAGTAGGCCAGGCCCATGTGGTAGTAGATGTTGAACTTCAGCGTTCCCGAGCGCGTCGCCGACGCGCTGCCCACAGCTTCCTCCTCGTCCGGCCGGTTCGCCATCAGGGCGGCGGCGCGTTGGAAATCGGCGATCGCCTTGTCGAACTGCCGCGTGCTCACATATCGGTGGCCGCGGTGGCGCAGGAACCGCGCGTCGTCAGGGAATTTCTCAGCACCGCGTGAGAAGACGACGATTGCGTCCTGGAAGCGCGCCATATAGCCCAGCCGCCGGCCGAGCCAGAGGATGCGCTGCGCGTCATCCGGCGCGCGGATGAAATCGAGGGTCGTGGCCGCCAGGTTCGCGTCCAGCACCGCCTTGGCGGCCGGCGAGGTTGGCGGGGGAAAGAATTCGCGGCCATCCAGGCCGACCGCCTCCGGAGTTTTCACTGCCGGCCGCATCGCCGCAGGCAGATCGGGGACTGACTGCGCCGCCGCCACGATCGGGCCCAGCGCCGCGCCCATTGTCACAATGCCCAGCAAAATCAGTCGCATGCCCGCCCTTCCAGTCTTATTGTTGAGCCATCTGAGCCTGAAAGGCGCCTGGGCTCAAGCGATTGTCAGGCGTCTATGAGCATGCCGGCGCGCCCGCGACGTGTTAGCCAGCCCCATGGCGGCGGGCTGGATGATCGGGGTGATGGTGCGGCCGGCGGGCGAGCCCAGGCACCTGCGCCATTTCTTCGCCGTAGGTCACGACGAACGCGCCAAGGCCGAGTGGACGGCGATCGACAAGGCGATGCTCCTGGGCGAGGTCGCCGAAAGCCCCATCGGCGGGCTGGAGCCCGTGCACATGATCTCCGAGCTTACGCCCGCCAACGCCGCCAGCCTGGCGCTCAAGCCCGCCGAGGTCCGCTCGCTCGGCTGGAAATGGCCTCGCCGCTGGCTGTCGCTCTAACGCCCCAACAACCGTCGACAGACCTCCCGCCTTGCCCGAGAACGGGCGTCAACCTCGCCCTGGGACCCCGCCGATGCTCGCCTGGCTCTATGAGACCCTGGGTCCCAACTTCGGACCGTTGCGGCTCTTCAATTCGTTCTTCTTCCTGGCGGCCACGGGCTTCTCAGTCTGCGCCCTGGCGACCTGGATCGTCTTGCCCAGAGTCTGGGGGCGGCTGCCGACGGACCGGGGCCGGGCCTTCGCCATCGACGCCGCCAAGAGCGTGGGCAAGCCGGTGAGCGCCGGCCTGGTCTTCATCAGCCTGTTCTGTGTGGCCGCCCTGGTCTTCATGCCCTTTGACGCTCGTGCGCTCCTCACCCTGCCTTTCGTGCTGGCTGCGATGGCGGTGGGTTATCTCGACGACCGTCGCGGCGGCGGCTTCAGCGAATATCTCCTGGCGGTCCTCGACCTCGTCATCGCGCTGGGCGCGGCCCTGGTGATCTATGGCTGGCAACCGACCACCATCTGGCTGCCGGGCTGGTCGCAGGTCATCGTGCTCGCCCCTTGGCTCGCCACCTTGGTGGCCACCGGCGTGATCTGGCTGGCGATCAACGCCACCAATTGCTCCGACGGGGTCGACGGAGTCTCCGGCAGCCTGAGCGCCACGGCCATCATGCTTTTGGGCGGCCTGCTCTATGCCGTGCTCGGCAATGAGCAGGTGGCGATCTACCTGCGCATCCCCTTCGTGGCCGATGGCCCGGACTGGGCGGTCATGGCCTTCCTGATGGTCGGCGCGATCGCCGGCTACCTCTGGTACAACGCCCCGCCTAGCCAGGTGCTGATGGGCGACGCCGGCTCGCGGCCGATCGGCCTGATGATCGGCATGCTGGTGGTCGCCACCCATAACCCGCTGTTCCTGGTGCTGGTCGGATCGATGCTGCTGTTGAATGGCGCGACCGGCCTGGTGAAGGTCGCCCTGATGCGTTTCTTCCGGTTGAGGGTGCTGGCCGGGGTGCGTTTTCCCCTGCACGATCATTGCCGCAAGGCGCTCGGCTGGTCGAACAGCCAGGTGTTGGTGCGCTTCATGCTGGTCCACCTGGGGCTCTCGGCCCTGCTGGTGGTGCTGGCGTTGAAGGTTCGCTAGATGGCCAAAGGGGCCGCCAAGGGGCCGACCGTCGCCAGCCTGAAGAAGGTGACGCCGGAGAACCTCGCGAGCCTGGGGGTCGAGCGCCTCGCCGAGCTCCTGGTGAGCGTCGCCGAGACCCGACCCGATCTGAAGCGCCGTCTGCGGATGGAGCTGGCCGCCAACCAGGGTCCTGAGCATCTCGCCGCGGAGATCGACAAGCGCCTGGGCTCGCTGCAGACCAGCCGCGGCCACGTCGTCTGGCGGCAGAAGCCGGCCTTCGTGCGCGACCTCGATGCGCTGCGCCGGCTGATCGCCGAGCGATTGACCGAGCTCGATCCCGCCGCGGCGCTCGATCGCCTGTGGCTGTTTTTGCAGACCGCCCAGCCGGTGGCCCGCCGCTTCCGTGACCGTGACCGTGACGGGGCGGTGGCGGCGGCCTATGTGCGCGCGGCCGCCGATCTTGGCCGCTTGCTGGCCGATCAAGACCCGCATCTGGCGGCCAACGCCCTGATCGACGCCGTTGCAGCCGATCCGGAGCCCTGGGCTGTCTGGGCGCCTGAAACCCTACGGGAAAGTTCGGCCGCCATGGCCGCCGTCGCCCTGAAGGCGGCCCGGGGGCGGCTGGGCGGCGCAGCGCCATCCCTCGCGGTCGTGCGCGCGCTGGCGCAGGCCGCGGGCGACCTCGACGCCCTGCGTGGCTCCTGGAGCCTGCAGGCGCTCGCCAATCCGTCGGTCGCCGCCGCCCTGGCCCCGCAGTTCCTGGCGGCGGGCCGCGTGGGCGAGGCCGGCGAGATTCTGCGCGCCGCCGCGCCACAGCCGACAGGCCCAAGCGGCCGCCTGCCGCCGCCGGACTTCGCATGGGAAAGCGCCTGGATCGACTATCTGGACCAGGCTGGCGAGACCGCGGCGGCGCAGGACGTCCGTTGGGCCTCCTTCGAACGCACCCTCGATGTCGACCGCGCTCGGTCCTTCACCACCAGGCTGGCCGACTTCGACGACGTCGAGGCGGAAGGCCGCGCCTTCGCCTACGCCGCAGCCCATACCGATTTCGAGCGGGGCCTCGGCTTTCTCATGGCGTGGCCGGCGCTGGCGGAGGCGGCCCGCATGATCGCGGCGCGTCCCGATGATCTCGACATCGACCCGGCGCAGGCCGAGCTCTGGGCCGCGCAACTGCGCCGCCGTTTCCCCGCCGCCGCCCACCGCCTGCTGCGCGCCGCGGCCGCGGCCGCGTTCCGGCGCCGGGAGTTCAAGCTATGCGACCGTCTGACGGAAGAGGCGGATACGATCATCCTGTAGCGGCCGCGCCGTCCCCCTAGTAGGCGATCGCGCCGCGCAGCCCGCCGCTGGCCAGGATGGATTCGCCGTTGACCGCCGTGCTCAACGGCGAGGCGAGCATGGTGACGACGTAGGCTACCTCTTCGGCCGTGGGCATGCGGCCGATGTTGTTCAGCCGCGCGCCGTCGCCGGCTTCCGGCTCCCGTTCCTCGGTCACGGTCGGGCCGGGATGGACGACGTTCACGGTCACGCCGCTGGCGCCCAGTTCATCCGCCAGGTTGCCCGTCAGCCCGGTGATCGCGGCGTTGCGGATCGTGGCGGGATAGCTGCCCGCGCTGCGCGTCGAGGCGCCGCCGATATTGATGATGCGGCCCCAGCCGGCCCCGACCATCAGGGGCGCGACGGCCTGGGCCATGCGCATGTAGCCAAGAAGCTTGATGTTCAGATTGGCGGCGAGGCCGGCCATGGACGCGCCGCCGATCCCGGGGCCGCCCGGCGTCCACGCCGCTGCGCAGTTGACGAGGATATCGACCCCGCCCATCAGGGAGACGGCTTGGCCGACCAGCGCGCTCACCGACCCATCCTCGCCGACATCGGCGACCACCGCATGGACTGGCCCGCCGCCGCGCTGACTGAGCTCGGCCGCTGCGGCGTCCAGCGGCGGCTGCTGGCGACCGACGATGACGACGCTGCAACCCTCCTCGGCCAGCAGGCGAGCGACGACCTTGCCGATCCCGCGGCTCGCGCCGGTGACGATCGCCCGCTTTCCGTTCAGTTTCAGATCCACCGCTGTCTCCCGATTCGACGCCAGGCGCGTGTAGCACGCCCCGCCGATGTTGCGTCCCCCGCCTCAAATCGACATCCTGGCCGGCGCCCGGAGGCCACATGAAGACCGAAAGTCAGGATCAATCCGACAGGTCGCCCGCACGCGGGTCGCAAGGCCTTCGTGGCCGCTTGATCCTGACCCCGGCCTGACGCGTTCAGCGATGATGGACCACGCCGCGCCTTGCCCTTGACGCCGTTCGACCCAAAGGCGGCCGATGCCGGCCGAGCCCTGACAGCGCTCCAGCAGATGCCGGGGTTCGTCGCGGTCCTGGCTGGGCCTGACCACCGGTTCGAGTATGTCAACGACGCCTACCTCGCTTTGACGGGTGACCGCGACCTTATCGGCCGACCGGTCCGCGAAGTCTTCCCTGAGCTGGAGGGCCAGGGCTATTTCGACCTGCTCGATCAGGTTTTCCAGACGGGCCAACCCTTCAACGCCCTGGCCAGGCCGGTCCGCATGGGGTCCCACGTCGCTCCACGCCATGTCGATTTCCTGTACCAGGCGCTGCGCGACTCCGCCGGCGCGGTGACCGGCGTCTTTGTCGGGGGCTATGATGTGACGGCCGCCGTGCAGGCGCAGCAGCGCCTGGCCGCCCTGGCCGAGCTGAGCGACATCCTGCGCGAGCTCGACGATCCCGCCGCCCTGCCCCACGCGGTCTGCGAGATCCTGGGCCGGAATCTAGGCGTCGACCGAGTCGGCTATGGCGTCATCGACGATGAGGCGGAGACGCTGCACGTTGACCGGGATTGGACGGCGCCGGGCGTCGACTCCCTCGCTGGCGTCACGCGGCTGCGCGACTATGGCTCGTTCATCGAAAGTCTGCGGCGCAACGAGTTCATCGCCATCTGCGACGTGCGTGAGGACCCGCGCACCGCCGCCTCGGCCGCAGCGCTGGAGGGGCGGAGCGCGCGATCCTTCGTGAATGTGCCGGTGGTGGAGCGCGGCCGGTTGGTGGCGGTGCTGTTTGTCAATCATGGCACGGTCCGCGATTGGGGCGCCGACGAGCTGTCACTGATCCGCGACGTGGCGGAGCGGACCTTCGCCGCCGTCGAGCGCTATCGAAGCAGCGCCGCTCTGCGCGCGAGCGAGACCCGCTATCGCACCCTCTTCGAGGCGGTGGATGTCGGCTTCTGCGTCGTCGAAATGAAGTTCGATGAGACCGGCTCGCCGATCGACTATCGACTGGTCGAAATCAACCCCGCCTTTGAGCGGCAGACAGGCCTCCACGGCGCGGCGGGCGGTTGGGTCAGCGAGGTTGCGCCAGGCCTCGAACGGCATTGGTTTGAGACCTACGGCCGGGTGGCGCGCACGGGCGAGGCCGTGCGGTTCGAGAACCAGGCGATTCCCTTCGGGCGCTGGTACGACGTCCACGCCTTCCCTGCGGGAGAGCCCGGGCAGAACCGCGTCGCCATCCTCTTCAACGACATTACCGAGCGGCGGGCGGCGGAAACCGCGATGCTCAATCTGAACGCCCAGTTGGAGACCCGCGCGGCCGAACGGTTGGCCGAGCGAGACCAGCTTTGGGCGCTGTCGCAGGACATGCTGGCGCGGGCGGATTTCACCGGCATGATGATATCGGTCAATCCGGCCTGGTCGCACGTGCTGGGGTGGAGCGAGCAGGAATTGCTGTCGCGCGGCTACGCCACCTTCATGCATCCGGAGGACGAGGGCCCGACCCTGGACGCTCTGGCGCGCATGGGCGCGAGCGGTCAGCCGACGCGCTTCGAGAACCGCATCGCCACCGCTGACGGCGGCTGGCGCTGGATCGAGTGGGTGGTGACGCCGGAGAGCGACGGGGTCAACTTCATCGCCAACGGACGCGACATCAGCGAGGCCAAGGCGCGCGAGGCGCAGCTCACCGCCGCGCGGGCCGCGCTCCGCGAATCCCAGAAGATGGAGGCGATGGGCCAGCTCACCGGTGGTGTGGCCCACGACTTCAACAATCTGCTGACCCCGATCATTGGCTCGCTGGACATGCTTCAGCGCCACAGCGTCGGCGGCGCCCGAGAGCAAAGGCTGATCGGCGGCGCTCTGCAGTCGGCGGAACGCGCCAAGACCTTGGTCCAGCGCCTCCTGGCCTTCGCCCGTCGTCAGCCGTTGCAGCCGACCGCCGTCGATGTCGGCGCGCTGGTGCGCGGCATGAGTGATCTGATCGTCAGCACCTCTGGCCCGAACGTGCAGGTGAGGGCCGACATTCACCCGGTGCTGCCCGCGGCCAAGGCCGACCCCAACCAGCTCGAAATGGCCGTGCTGAACCTGGCGGTGAATGCGCGCGACGCCATGCCAACAGGCGGCGTCCTGACCATCTCGGCCGATGAGCCCGGCCAATTGGCGGCGCGGCCGGAGAGCCTCGCGCCAGGTCGCTTCCTTCGCCTCTGCATCGCTGACACCGGCGTGGGGATGGATCAGGAAACGCTGCGCCGCGCCACCGAGCCATTCTTCTCGACCAAGGGCGTGGGCAAGGGCACTGGGCTTGGGCTGTCGATGGTCCACGGCCTGGCCTCGCAGCTTGGCGGCGTGCTCGCCATCGCCAGCGCGCCGCAGGCGGGCACGCGCGTCGAGCTTTGGTTGCCGGTGGCGGATGAGGCCCCGGCCCCGGCGGAAGTCGCGCCAGACATCGGCGAAGGGATCTGGGCGGGCCGCGTGCTTCTTGTGGATGATGAGGAGGTGGTGCGCGCGAGCACCGCCGACATGCTGATCGACCTGGGCTATCAGGTGGTGGAAGCCGCCTCCGCCGAGGAAGCGCTGGCCATGATGGAGCGCGGTCAGGCTTTCGATCTGGTGCTGACCGACCATCTGATGCCGGGCCTGTCGGGCGCCGATCTTGCCATCCAGGTTCGCGCGAGGTGGCCAGGCAGAATCGTCCTGTTGATCTCCGGCTTCGCCGAGGCGGAAAGTCTCTCCGCCGACCTGCCGATCCTCACCAAGCCGTTCCGCCAGTCTGAACTGGCGCGTACGTTGCACGAACTCTCCACGGTCGGCCGGCGGGCATGATCACGGTCTTCGGCGAAGGTCGCGGCTTTCGGGTGGTCTGGCTCCTGGAGGAGCTGGGCCTGGCCTATCGCCTCAGGCCTGTGGACCTCCTGGCGGGCGTCAAGGACGACGCTGAGTTTCTGGCCATCAATCCGGCGGGTTTCATCCCGGCGATCCAGGACGGCGAGGTCGTCATGGTCGAGTCGATCGCCATCATGGAATACCTGTTGGCGCGCTACGGCGCGGCGACGACACTGGCGCCCGCGCCAAAGGATCGCGACTTCCCCGCGTACCAGCAATTCCTCCACCTTGGCGAAGCGGGCCTCGCCGCCTCGATCTATTTCGTCAACGGCGCTCGCAACATCGCGCCCGAGGCCGAACGGGATAACTGGAGCGCGCGCCAGGCGCTCTACGTATTTCGGACCCGTCTCACCCTGGTGACGGCCCGGCTCGCTAACGCCCCCTACATGGCGGGTGAAATCTTCACCGCTGCGGACATCTCGGTGACCTACGCTTTGCAACTGGCGCAGCGCACGGTCGGCTACCCCCTGGGCGAGGTCGAGCTGGCCTATATCGCCCGCACCAGCGCCCGCCCGGGCTACCAGCAGGCGATGGCGACTTGCCACGCCACGCGCGGGTGGGTCGAAGGCCTGGCGGCTTCCTGAGGATTTCATGCGCATCGCCGCGGCTCAGACGCCGGAATTTCGTGAAGATACGCCGGCGGCGATGGCTTATCTGGCGCAAGTGATGGGCCAGGCCCACAACCAGGGGGTATCGCTTCTGTGTTTCCCTGAGGGCTTCCTGCAAGGTTACCTGACCGATACGGAGATTGCGCGGCGTAACGCGCTCGATCTGGGTTCGCCTCAATTCGTCGATCTTCTGAGCCAGTTGCCGGATCCCGCGCCGATGACCGTCGTCGGCATGATCGAGGCCGATGGGGCGGATCTTTACAACACCGCGGTGGTCATTTTTGGCCGGTGCGTGGTCGGACGTTACCGCAAGCAACGGCTGCTGCGCAGCGAGCGCTGCTTTCGCGCGGGCGAGGAGACGCCGATCTTCGAGATCGGCGGGCTGCGGTTTGGGATCAACATCTGCTCTGACACCAACTTCGCCGAGTTGGCGCTCGCTGTGGCGCAGAAGGGCGCGTCGCTGCTCGTCTGTCCCGCCAATAATATGCTGCCGCATGAGGCGGCCGTGACGTGGAGGGATCGGCACAATGAGGTGCGTGGCGAGCGATGCTGCGAAACCGGTCTCTGGTTGATGTCCGCCGATGTCACTGGCGCGCGCGATGACCAGGTTGCGTGGGGCCCGACCGCCGTCCTGGATCCGAACGGTGAGGTGGTCGCTCAGCTGCCGCTCGAGGCGCCCGGCCTGCTCGTCTTCGACCTGCCGACGCCCGCCCCCTCGGTGGACGAGCCGCTGGCCACCGCTAGTCTTTGAGTCTTCCCGGCGGAGAAAGAACTATGGCGAAGCTCGTTTACGCATTGAACCAATCTCTCGACGGCTATGTCGACCATGAGGCCTTCGCGCCCGACGCGGAACTCTTCCAGCATTTCATCGAAGACCAGCGATGTGTGTCCGCCGTGGTCTATGGCCGCAAGATGTATGAGATCATGCGCTACTGGGACGAGGATCAGGAAGGTTGGGAACAGGCCGAGCGAGACTACGCGGCGGCCTGGCGCGCTCAGCGCAAATGGGTCGTCTCACGCACCCTGACCTCGGTTGGGCCCAACGCCACCCTCGGCGAGGGCGACCTCAAGGCCTCGATGCTGAAGCTGAAGGCCGAGACCGACGGCGAGATCGAAGTCGCCGGTCCAGGTCTGGCGGGCAGCCTTACTGAGCTCGATCTCATCGACGAGTACCGGCTCTACATCCACCCGGTCGTGCTGGGCGGGGGCGCGCCGTTCTTCACCGGCCCGCGCCCGCCGCTGCGGCTTGTGGCCAGCGAGGTGATCGGCAAGGTGATCAGGCTGACCTACGTCCCGGCGTGACGCGTGGCCCACCCTAGGCCGAGATGTCCCAATGGATGGCCTTGTGGGGCGGTCGCCGGCGCAGCATAAATTCCGACCTGCTCGGATAGACAGCGGGGAAGCTGCGCATGAAAGTCGCCCATAACTTCGACTTCAAGGGTTATGTCGACGTCGACAACGGCGTCGTCGACCGCACCATCTTTTCCGATCAGTCCATCTACGAGACGGAACTGGAGCGTATCTTCGCGCGGTCGTGGAATTTCATGTGCCACGAGAGCCAGATCCCGAAGCCGGGAGACTTCTTCCTATCGTTCATCGGCGAAGAGAGCGTCATCGCCACGCGGGACAAGAAGGGCCAATTGCAGGTCCTGCTGAACAGCTGCCGGCACCGCGGCAACGCGGTCTGCCGGGCTGAGCAGGGCAACGCCCGCTCGTTCCTCTGCACCTACCACGGCTGGACCTACGGCCTGGACGGATCGCTGATCGGCGTCCCCGGCTACAAGGATTTCTACCACGAGCAGCTCGACAAGAGCCAATGGGGCCTGGTGAAGGCCGGCAAGGTCGCCAGCTACAAGGGCTTCGTCTTCGCCACCATGGATCCGGAAGCCCCGGACCTGGAAGAATTCCTCGGGCCGGTCGGCCGGATGGGCATGGATATTCTGACGACACGCGGCGACATCATGATCGTCGAGGGCGTTCAGAAGAACCTCATCCACTGCAATTGGAAACTGGCGGTGGATAACCTGTTCGACTACTACCACGTGGGCATCAGCCACGCCTCGGCGATGATGTCGAACTTCAGTCGCGTCGATGAAAAGAAGGTCGTGGCGCCGCTGGATCCGATGAACCACAAGGTGATCCTGGGCGACTACGGCCATGCCCTGGGCGGCCACCGCCTGCGGCCGGACCAACTGGCCCTGATGCAGCCCGACCCCAATATCGAAGCCTCGATGCACGACCACAGCTGGCGCAACCGCCCGGGCGTCGCAGAAGCCTTGGGGCCGGTGGCCATCGAATTCCGCGGCCATCCGAACGTCTTCCCAAATCTGTGGATCAGCGGCGGCCAGCTGTGCCTGCGCCTGCCCCGCGGACCGTTCTCGACCGAGATCTGGTGGTTCACCTTCATGGACACCAGCCTGTCGGACGAGGGCCGCGCCAAGCGCGTCCAGTCGGCCAACCACGTCTTCGGCCCGGCCGGCATGCTCGAGCAGGAAGACGGCGAGAATTGGGACCAGTCGACGCGGGCCATGCGCGGCCCGATCGCCCGGCGCTATCCGCTGAACTTCCAGATGGGCCTGGGCCACGGCGAGATCAAACGCGCCGGCGACGTCTCCTACATCGACACGCCGATCAATGAACACGCCCAGCTCTGGCTCTATCGCGCCTGGGCCGACTGGATGTCCGCCGCCAGTTGGGCCGACCTGAAGCGCGACGCGACGCGGCCGCCTGTGGACGGCGTGGTCTGACGCGACTAGGCGGCTTTGAACCCTTCCCAGTTCAGCATGGCCGCCAGCTTTCTGTTTTCCTCGGCCGTCAAGGCGTCGCGCAGGCGCGGGAAGATTTCGTCTTCTTCCTCGTGGATGTGGTGGTCGACCTCGTGGCTGAACGCCTCAGCCGTCGGCAGCCAATCCGCGTCGTCCGCCGGCATCCGGCGAAGGGCGTAGATGGCGCGCTTTACGCCGACATGGTCGTCCGACAACCGCTTGGCCTCGGTCGGCTGCACAGCGAACAGCGCCGGATAGATCGTGTTCTCTTCCTCGACGCCGTGCTTGGTCAGGGCGTAGGCGATCTTGGCCAGCAGCAGCTTGCGCCTGCGCACATCGTCGCTGTCAGTCAGCAGCAGGGCCTGGAAGGCGTGCTGAACGATGCGATGTTCGGCGGTCAGGCCGGCGATCCAGTCCTGCGCCGCGAGGCTGGGCGCCTGCATCAGGGCTTTGCGCGCGGGTGGCAAAAGCAGTCCGAGCGCAAGTCCCGTCGCGGCGGCGAGTGCAAGCGTCGACGTCGATCTGGTCGTCATGGGAAAGCCTCCGTCAGGAACTGTCCCAAAGCCGCTCGGCGCAGAGGGGTTCCGTCGCCTGGTGATGTCAGCGCAGCTGGCTGTCCTTGCTGCCTCGGCGGTTGATGCCGACCAGGACGATCCGGCTGTCGCGGCCGGACTGACACCCGACGCAGGTGCGCGCGCCGGGCAGGGCCAGGCGGCGCGCCGCCGGAATCTCTTCGCCGCATTCGACGCAGTGCTCTGAGCCCTCGCCTGTCGGCAGGCGGGCGCGCGCTGTCAGCACGCCATCGGTGATGGTGTCCTCGATCTGCTCCAGAACCGCGCCCTCGTGGGCCCAACCCGTCGCCATGTCGCCTCCCGTGCTCGTGCGCTAAGCGCAAAGATAGGGCCGCGTGGGGCGATCCAAGCGGGACCGCATCCCGCTGGCTCAGCGGCGCGCAAGGGTTTGACTCCGGCCGGCCAAAGACCCACCTATTCAACAGGATGATCGACGACCTCTATTCGGCCAAGCTGCTCAAGCTCGCGGCCAACATGCCGCGGGCCGGACGGCTGGCTGCGCCCGACGCCAGCGCGGAAAAGGTCTCCAAGCTGTGCGGCAGCCGGATCATCGTCGATGTGGCGGTTGACGGCGACCGCGTCGCCGACTTCGCCCAGGACGTGAAGGCCTGCGCGCTCGGCCAGGCCTCGGCCGCGGTGCTGGGCGCCAACGTCATCGGCGCCAGCCTGCAGGAGCTCGACGTGGCGCGCGAGCAGTTCCGTGCTATGTTGAAGGCGGGCGGACCTGCGCCCGACGGACGTTTCTCGGACCTCTCGATGCTCGCCCCGGTGAAGGACTATCCCGCCCGCCACACTTCGACGCTGCTCGCGTTCGAGGCTGTGACCGCGGCTGTCCGTCAGGCTGTCGAGGCTTCAGGCGCGCGAACTAGTCCCGCCGGCGCGGTTTGATCGGGCCCCGCTTGGGGGCCGATCGCATCTCATCTGACCCGCGGCCGCAGCCGGCATGAGCCTTTACGAAACCTGCGTCAGGGGCGCCCTTCGCGTCTACAAGCTGACGCTTTCCCCGCTGATCGGACGCCAATGCCGCTTCCTTCCGACCTGTTCGGAGTATGCGGCGGAAGTGCTGATCGGGCAGGGTCCGTGGCGGGGCGCCTGGCTCGCCGGCCGCAGACTCTGCCGTTGTCATCCCTGGGGCGGATCGGGTTATGACCCGCCGCCCCCGCCGACCCGCACAACGGTGCGCGCGGCCAGGACGTGTGAAGAGACATGATCGACCTGATTTTCCCCGACGGCTCCGTCCGTCAGTTTGAGCCCGGCGTGACGGGCCGCGCCGTCGCCGCCGGCATCGCCAAATCCCTTGAGAAGCGCGCCGTGCTGATCAAGCTGGACGGCGCCCTGCTCGACCTCGACCGTCCGCTGGAAAGCGGCGGCCGTTTCGAGATCCTGACGCGCGACGCGCCCGAGGCGCTGGAGACGATCCGCCACGACGTCAGCCACATCATGGCCGAGGCGGTGCAGGAGCTGTTTCCCGGCACCCAGGTGACGATCGGCCCGGCCATCGAGGACGGCTTCTACTACGACTTCGCCCGCGACACGCCGTTCAGCCTCGACGACCTGGCCGCCATTGAGGCGCGGATGAAGGAGATCGTCGACCGCGACGAGCCGATCGTCCGCGAGGAGTGGGATCGCGACGAGGCCGTCGCCCACTTCCTGTCCATCGGCGAGGCCTACAAGGCTGAACTGATTGAGGCGATCCCCGCCGGCGAGGCGGTCAGCGTCTACCGCCAGGGCGCCTGGAAGGACCTGTGCCGCGGGCCGCACCTGCCATCGACGAAGCACGCCGGCAAGGCCTTCAAGCTGACGAAGCTGGCCGGCGCCTATTGGCGCGGCGACCACCGCAACGCCCAGCTGCAGCGCATCTACGGCACGGCCTGGGCCAATGAGGCCGACCTCGAGGCCTACATCACGCGCCTGGAAGAAGCCGAGAAGCGCGACCACCGGCGCATCGGCAAGCAGATGGGCCTCTTCCACATGCAGGAAGAAGGCCGCGGCATGGTCTTCTGGCACGCCAAGGGCTGGCAGCTCTGGCGCACGCTGGAGGCCTATATGCGCCGCAGGCTCGACGCCGGCGGCTATGAAGAGGTAAAGACGCCCCAGGTGCTGGACCGCGCCTTCTGGGAAGCCTCCGGCCACTGGGAGAAGTACCGCCCCAACATGTTTGTCTGCGAGACGGTCGAGGGCGAGACGCTGTCTCTAAAGCCGATGAACTGCCCCGGCCACGTGCAGATCTTCAAAGTGGGCCTCAGGTCATACCGTGAACTGCCGATGCGCATGGCGGAGTTCGGCGCCTGCCACCGCTATGAGCCGTCCGGCTCGCTGCACGGGCTGATGCGGGTGCGCGGCTTCACCCAGGACGACGCCCACATCTTCTGCCGTGAAGATCAGATCATCGACGAGACGGCCCGCTTCGTGAAGCTGGCCCAGCTGGTCCACTCAGACCTCGGCATGACGACGGCCTACATCAATCTGGCCACGCGGCCGGAGGTGCGGGCCGGTTCCGATGAATTCTGGGACAAGGCCGAGGACATGCTGCTGCAGGCGGCTCGCGCCGCCGGCGTTGAGCCGATCATCGCCGCAGGCGACGGCGCCTTTTACGCGCCCAAGCTCGACTTCATCGTCAAGGATGCGATCGGCCGCGAATGGACGTGCGGCACGATCCAGCTCGACTACGTGCTGCCCGAGCGCCTTGACGCCGAATATGTCGCCGAGGACGGTTCGCGCCAGCGGCCGGTCATGTTGCACCGGGCGATCCTGGGATCCTTTGAGCGATTTATCGGCATCATGATCGAGAACTTCGCCGGCGCCTTCCCGATGTGGCTCGCGCCGACGCAGGTGGTCGTGGCGACGATCACCTCGGACGCCGACGGCTATGCGACGCAGGTCGCCCAGCAACTACGCAGCGCGGGCCTTCGCGTTGAGACGGATCTGCGCAACGAGAAGATCAACTACAAGGTCCGTGAACACAGCCTCGCCAAGGTTCCCGTCATCGCCGTGGTCGGTCGACGGGAGGCCGAGCTGGGCCAGGTGGCGCTGCGCCGTTTTGGTTCGGACGGCCAGGAGGTCCTCGACCTCGGCGCGGCGGTGAAGTTGCTTGCCACGCAGGCCCTGCCGCCTGATCTTGCCCCAGTGACCGAAGAGGCGAGTCTGGGGATGGGCGCAGCCAAGGAAGCTGGATGAACGACGTCAGCACGCCGATCCTCGCCATCGAATCCGCATCGTCAAGCTTTGACGTGCGGCCGAGGTCGAGGGCCGGCGTCTCGGTGATCATGGTCGTCTATATGACCGGCGAGGCGCTGAAGCAGAGCCTTAGCTGCGTTTTGGCCGACCCCTTGGTCGACGAATTCATCATCGTCGACAACGGCTCCAAGCCGGCCGACGTCAGTCGGCTGGCCGAGCTCGCCGCGCGTGAGCCGCGGGTGAAGCTCATCACCGGCCACGGCAATGTGGGCTTTGCGCGCGGCGCCAACCTGGGCGCGAGGGCCGCGACCAGCGACACCTTCGTCTTTCTTAATCCTGACGCCTTCCTGCAGCCGGGCTGCCTGGCGATGCTGGCCAACGAGATCGCGCACCGACCCGTGCCGTCCATCGTCGGCGGCCGGGTGCTGAACGCCGACCGCACCGAACAGCGCGGCGCGCGCCGTGGCGACATCACGCCGATGACGGCGATCGTCTCGTTGGGGCGCCTGTCGCGCTTTGCGCCCGGCCTGTCGCGCTTCGATATCCATTGGGAGGCCGAGGCCGCGCCGGCGGACGTCACCGCGGTGCCGACCATCTCCGGCGCCTGCTTCTGCATGCGCCGCGCCGACTTCGACGCCGTGCAAGGCTTCGACGAGGGCTACTTCCTCCACGTCGAGGACGTCGACCTGTGCTGGCGTGTGAGGCAGGCCGGCGGCGAGGTGCTGTTCCATCCCAAGGCCGAGGTGGTCCACCTGGGCCATACCAGTCAGACCAGCCCCCTGCGGGTGGAGTTCCACAAGGGCCGCGGCCTGGTGCGCTTCTTCCGCAAGCGCGCCCGCACCGCGCCGCAGAAGCTCGCAGCCCTGCTCCTCACCCCCCTGGTGATCGGGGCCGCGGTGGCTCGCCCGCTGCTCGGCTACCACCGCGCCTGATGCCCGGCTTGTTGCGTCAGGCGGCCGACCTGCTGGATCGGGTGGGGCTCGGCGAACCCGCTTTCAGGCTCTATCAGCGCCTCCAGGCCGTCGGCGCCAGGTCCGCCTCCGTCGATCCGAAACTGCCGCCGGCCTATCTGCGCGTGCTGACCGCCGGTAGCGCCGACGCCGAGGTCTTCGTCCAGCAGGGCCGCGCCGCCGCAGCTGAGTTCATGGCTCTGGCGAAAGCCCACACCGCGCCGATCGGCCCCGAGACCCGCGTGTTGGAGTTCGGCTGTGGGTCAGGCCGCGTCGCCCGCTGGGTGATTGATGGGACCCAGGCCCGGTTCACGGGTTGCGACATCAATCCCAAGCTCATCGCCTGGTGCCAGGCCAACCTCGCGGGCGACTTCCGGCTGACCGAACTCGCCCCGCCCCTGCCCTACGCCGACGCGGCCTTCGATCTGGTCTATGCGCTTTCGGTCTTCACCCACATGCACGAGGCCAACGCGCGGGCCTGGTTCGCCGAGCTGGCCCGGGTCACGGCGCCCGGCGGTCTGGCGCTCCTGACCTTTCTGGATGACCGACTGCCCACGGCCGGCGCCGTAAAGGGCCTGGCCGAAGCCGGCTTCGGCGTCCGCCGTGAGGGCGCCGAGGGCGGCAATCTGCTGTCCGCCTATTTCACCGACGCCGGATTCGCCCAGCGCGCCGGCGCGCACTGGCGGCTGGAGGCGGTGGTGGGCTCGGACGCCTCCGCCCAAGGCCAGGCGGTCGCCGTGCTACGCCGGGAAGCCGCCAGCCCGGCCGACTGAAGAGGCCGGGGCGGCCTTCCCCAGCAAGCCGGCCGCCCACCGGCCGGTCTGAATGAGGGCGCTAAGGTCGAAGCCGGTCTCGAACCCGCCGCGCTCGAGCATATAGACCAGGTCTTCAGTCCCGATATTGCCGGTCGCCGCCGGAGCAAACGGACAGCCGCCCAGGCCGCCGACACTGGCGTCTAGAACGTCGGCGCCGGCCTCCAGGCTGGCGGCGGCGTTGGCCAGGCCGGTGTTGCGGGTATCGTGGAAATGCATCCGCAGCCTGGCGTCCGGCGCCAGGGTTTTCGCCTGTTCCGTCCGCCTGCGGACGACCCACGGATCGGCCACGCCGATAGTGTCGGCGAGCGCGATCTCGGCGACCTTCAGACCGGCCGCCGCGCGCACGATCCGCGCCACCTGTTCGTCCGAGACTTCGCCGTCAAAGGGGCAGCCGAAGGCCACCGATATGGTCACGCTGATCGGCGGCCCGCCGTTGGCGGCCTTCAGGGCGACGATCTCGGCCAGGGCGTCCATCTGCGCCTCGACGCCCGTCCCCTGGTTCGCCCGGCCAAAGCCGTCGGTGGCGCAGATCACCACATTGGCTTCGTCGCAGCCGGCCGCCACGCAGCGTTCCCAGCCGCGCACGTTCAGGACCAGGCCGATGCGCGAGCGGCCGTCCGCATGCGGCAGGGCGGCGCTGATCTCCTCGGCGCCGGCCATCTGCGGCACGCGCTTGGGATTGACGAATGAGACGGTCTCGATCCGTTGGGCGCCTGCCGCCTCAAGTCGGGCGATCAGCTCCAGCCGCTGTTCGACGCTCAGCGCCACCGCCTCGTTCTGCAGGCCGTCGCGGGGGCCCACCTCGACGATCTCCACCTTGCTCATGGCGCGGCCCGATAGATCGACAGGCGCATGTCGTCGCCGTTGGAGTAGTCGACCCCCGCCACCCGGCCGACCTCGACGGCCGTGACGCCGCGCCTGGCCAGGGCGGCCTTGAACGCCGCCGCCTGCCTTGCCTCGACCACAGCCGGCCGCCGGTCGGCGATCGCCGCGGCCGCCTCGTCGGCGTCGTCGAGCTGGGTGTCGGAGCCAAGCGCGAAGACCAGACTGGGTTCGGCGTAGCCGGCGACGGCGACCGGCGCATCGGCCAGGCCTTGTCGGGGAAGAAGTTTCGCGCGGGCCATCACCGCCTCCGTCCGCTGCGACAGCCACAGCGGTTCCAGCCGCGGCGCCAAGCCGGCGATCAGGACCGCATGGCCCAGGACCGTAAGCCCCGTCGCCCAGGTCGTCGCCCCAAGCGCCGCGCCGCGCCACAACATATAGGCGCCGACAAGCCCCGCCGCCGCCAGCAGGCCTGCGGCGATGATCGCGGCTGGCGCGTCGGTCGGATCGCCGTAGGTCGTCGCCAGGCTGGCGACGGCCGCCGCAAGGGCCACGCCGACCAGGCCCGCGAGGACGGCGCCGCCCCTCCGGGCGACGCGCCCGATCGGCGCGAACAGCGCCGCCGCCGCCAGCCAGGCCACGGCGCCGTAGACCGGTAGGGGATAGTGCACGAGCTTGGTCGGGGTGAGTTCAAAGACCAGGAAGCCGGGGACCAGCCAGCACAGGGCGAACCGCACCCCAGGCTCCGCACGCCCGCGCCAGGCGCCGACCGCTGCGGCGGGCAGCAGCAGGGTCATCGGGAAGGTCAGCAGAGGCGCCAGCAGCGTGTGGTATCCAGGCGGCGCGCCATGGGTCTCCTGGCCGCCGGCCAGTTTTGGCGCGAGATCGCCAACGATCGCCGCGCTCCAGAAAGCTCCGTCCGTGGCGACGGTGACGGCGAACGCCCAGGGGCCGACGACGGCGGCCACGAGCAATAGCCCCCAGTAGGGCCGCAGGGCCGCGGCCCAGCCAAGCCGGCGGTCGCAGATCGCCAGGGTCGCGAAGGCCAGGCCCACGACCAGCGGCCCGACTGGCCCCTTGATCAGGGTCGCCGCCGCGAGGCCGAACCAGAAGGCGAACCAGGTCCAGCGTCCCGGTTGGGCCTCCCGGCCCGCGGCGTAGAACCGGGCCAGCGCCGCCATGGCCAGCGTCGTGAAGCCGCAGAGCGCGGCATCGGTCTTGGCGATCAGGGCCTCGGTGGAGAGCAGCAGGCTGGACCCTAGAAGCCCGCCCGCGACCAGGCCGGTGGGTCCGCCGAAGAAGGCCGCCGCCCCCCAGGCGCAGGCCGCCGCCGCCAGCATGGCGCCTAGCAACGAAGGGATGCGGTAAGCCCAGATGGCGCGGGCCTCAGGGCTCGAGAGGGCCTCGACGCTGGCCGCCTGCAGCCAGTGGATCCCGACCGGCTTCTTGAATCGCGGCTGGTCCTGGTAGCGGATGACGACGAAATCGCCGGTCTCAAGCATCTGGGCCGTGGCCTGGGCGAACCGCGACTCGTCGCGATCCAGCGGCGGCGCGGCGAAGACCCCGGGCGCGCCGGCGATGAAGGCGATCAGCGCGGCGATCGCCGGGCCCCGCCATCCGCCGGCGAAGCGCGCAATAAGACCTTCCAGGCTCATGAGGGCGTCATAGCACGATCCTTTCCCGCGCCAGCTTTTCGCCGAGACCCTTTCCGGATCGGGCGGGCTCGCCTGATCCGGATAAAACGGGTCTATCTTCTATGGTTTAGAGCGTGACGGGCGCTCCAACCGGATTCCACTTGAAGCTGTCACGCTCTATGGAGGGCCATGGCTGAACCCACAGCGCCTCAGATTTCCGTGGTCGTCCCCGTCTTCGACGAGGAAGGCGCCGCACCCGACCTGGCGCGCGAGATCGCCACGGCCTTCGCCGGCCGCGCCGTCGAGATCATCTTTGTCGACGACGCCAGCCGTGACGGCACCCGCGCGGCGCTACAGGCCGTGAAGGCCGATATCCCGACGCTGCGCGTCCTCTCCCATGCGGCCAACGCCGGGCAGAGCCGGGCGGTGCGCACCGGCGTGCTGGCCGCCCGCGGCGCGATCATCGTCACCCTCGACGGCGATGGACAGAACGATCCCGCCGATGGCCCTGGCCTCGTCGACGCCCTGCTGAACGGGCCTGCAGACCTCGCTCTGGTCGGCGGCGAACGGGTCAAGCGCCAGGATTCGGCGGCGAAGAAGTGGGCGTCACGGCTGGGCAATGGCGTACGGCGGCGGATGCTGCGCGACACCGCCCGCGACACGGGCTGCGGGTTGAAGGCGTTCCGCCGCGAGGCCTTCCTGCGGCTTCCCTATTTCGATCACATCCATCGCTACCTGCCGGCCTTGATGCTGCGAGAAGGCTATCAGACGGCGTTCCAGCCGGTGAACCATCGCCACCGGATGAGCGGGCGGTCGAAATACACAAACCTGGGCCGGCTCTGGGCGTCGGTGTCGGACCTCGCCGGGGTGATGTGGCTTCAGGGCCGCCTGCGCCAGCCAGGGAAGGTCGAGGAGAGCTAGCCCTTCGAGGCCAGCTTCTCGATCTGCGCCTGCATCTCCTCCATCCGCTTGCGCAAGTCCGCCAGACCGTCATCGGCTGGCGTGGGCTGCGCCGGGGCCGGCGCGGCGGGAGCAGCCTCGCCTTCGGCCTTGGCGCCGGTGTAGGCGAAGGGCGTGAACATCTTCATCGCCTGGTCGAACAGGGCGATGTTCTGGCGGATCTGTTCGTCGTAGACGCCGATTCCTGGAGCGAGGCCGGCGCCGATGCCGGTCTTGCTGATCGAGGCGATCTGGTCGCGCATCCGTTCCTGCTGGGCGGCGAAGCTCGACAGCGAAAGCTCAAGGTAGCTGGGCACCAGGCCCTGCATCGAATTGCCGTAGAAGCCGATCAGCTGTCGCAGGAACTGGATCGGCAAGAGGCTTTGGCCCTGGCTTTCTTCTTCGAAGATAATCTGGGTCAGGACCGTGCGGGTGATGTCCTCGCTGGTCTTGGCGTCATAGACGACGAAATCGACGCCGCTCTTCACCATGTCCGCCAGGTGATCCAGGGTCACGTAGCTGGACGAGGCGGTGTTGTAGAGCCGGCGATTGGCGTACTTCTTGATGACGACCCGCTCGGACGGCTTAGTGGCGCCGGCGTCGCCAGACGCCGTCTTGGGGGTCTCGACCATCTTCAGCCCTTTTCGGTCCGGCGTTTGGCCGCCAGATCCATCCAACCTTCGCACTATCGCCTTTGCCGGCCGAATGGCAATCAGCGGCGCAGTTTGCGGCGATTGCGCCTTGCTCGAACAGGCGTTCTTCATCCAGATGCGTCGCACAAGATTTCCCAATCCAGGAACCCGCAATGCTTAATCCCAGAGACAGCGTCGTCATCGCTTCGACCGCCCGCACGCCGATCGGCGCCTTTAACGGCGCCCTTGCGAGCCTGTCGGCGCATGAACTGGGCGCGATCGCCATCGCCGAGGCGCTGCACCGCGCCGAGGTGAACCCGATCGAAGTCGATGAAGTGATCATGGGCCAGGTGCTGACAGCGGCCACGGGCCAGAACCCGGCGCGCCAGGCGGCGATGGCCGCAGGCGTTCCGGTCGAGGCCACCGCCATGACGATCAACCAGCTGTGCGGGTCGGGCATGCGCGCGATCGCGCTCGCCGCCCAGCAGGTCCGCGACGGCAGCGCCCACTTCCTGGTGGCCGGCGGCATGGAAAGCATGAGCCAGGCGCCGCATGCGGCCTACCTGCGCTCCGGTCAGAAGATGGGTGACCTGGCCATGGTCGACACCATGATCAAGGACGGCCTGTGGGACGCCTTCAACGGCTACCACATGGGCCAGACCGCCGAGAACATTGCTGCGCGTTACGGCATCACCCGTGAAGACCAGGACAAGTTCTCGGTCGCCTCGCAAAACAAGGCTGAGGAGTCGCAGAAGCAGGGGTTCTTCAAGGCCGAGATCGTTCCCGTCACGGTGAAGGGCCGCAAGGGCGACACGATCGTCGAGCATGACGAATATATCCGCCATGGCGCCACCTATGAGCAGCTCGCCAAGCTGCGCCCGGCCTTCTCGAAGGACGGCACGGTCACTGCCGGCAATGCGTCGGGCTTGAATGACGGCGCCGCGGCCATGGTCATCATGAAGGAGGACCTCGCCAAGGTCCGCCGTCTGGCGGGCATCGGCCGCATCCTGTCGTGGGCCCAAGCCGGCGTCGATCCGGCCTATATGGGTCTGGGGCCGATCCCGGCGGCGCAGAAGGCGCTGGACCTGGCGGGCTGGACCTGGGCCGACGTCGATCTCATCGAGTCCAACGAGGCCTTCGCCGCTCAGGCGATCGCCGTGCAGCGCGAGCTCGACCTCGACCCAGCGAAGCTGAACATCAACGGCGGCGCCATCGCGCTCGGCCACCCGATCGGCGCCTCGGGCGCCCGGATCCTCAGCACTCTGCTGTTTGAGTTGCACCGGAGTTCGGCGAACCGTGGCATCGCCATGGCTTGCATCGGCGGCGGCATGGGTATCGCCATGTGCGTCGAGACCATCGACGCCTAATAAGCCGGCAGTCAGCAACGCATCGTCCACACGGCCGATGTGTTGCTGACACAGAGGCGCCTTAGTTTGGTGCAGCCGGTGGCTGATCGTGAGGCGCACTTCAGATCGGCGAGAAAGTCAGGGAGACGGAATGCCTAGAGTTGCCTTTGTCACGGGTGGCACGCGCGGAATCGGACGCGCCATTGTCGAGCGGCTGAAGGCCGATGGAATGCAGGTGGCGGCCGGTTACTCCGGCAACGACGCTGCCGCCCAGGCCTGCGCCGAAGAGCTTGGCGTGCTTGTGGTCAAGGGCAACGTCGGCAGCTTCGCCGACTGCCAGCAGGCGGTGGAGAAGGTCACCGAGGCGCTCGGTCCCATCGACGTGCTGGTCAACAACGCCGGCATCACCCGCGACGGCGTCTTCCACCGCATGACCTCTGAACAGTGGAGCGACGTGATCCGCGTCAATATGGACTCCCTGTTCAACATGACGCGCCAGGTCATCGAGGGCATGCGCGAGCGCGAGTGGGGCCGGATCGTCAACATCTCGTCGATCAACGGCCAGAAAGGCCAGATCGGCCAGACCAACTATTCGGCCGCCAAGGCCGGGATGATCGGCTTCACCAAGGCGCTGGCGCTGGAGAACGCGCGCAAGGGCGTAACGGTGAACTGCATCGCCCCGGGCTATATCGACACCGACATGGTGGCCTCCGTGCCCGAGCAGGTTCTGAAGGGCATCATCGCCCAGATCCCGGTCGGCCGCCTCGGCACCGGCGAGGAGATCGCCGACATGGTGGCCTTCCTGGCGGGCGAGCGCGCCGGCTATGTGACCGGATCGACACTGTCGCTGAACGGCGGCCAGTTCATGGCCTGATCGGCCGGTTTGGGGTGCTGCGCGTCCCAAAAGCGCCCCAGTCACGGGTTAGAAGCCGCACAGTCATGACGGCCCAAGCCACGTCCAGCACCCGTGTTGTCGCCGCGCTCGCGGCGACTGTGCTGGGCGCGGCGGGACTGTGTCTGCCAGGCCGCGCCGCGGCCGCGCCGGAAAGTCTGCGGGAGGGCCTGTTCGGCCCGAAGCCGGCCGATGGCCGCCAAAACATGGGCCCGCCGGTCGCTCGTTACGTCAGCGCTGACGGCGACGGATTCATCCTCGATCGCAGCGTGCCGCGGCCGCTGCTCAAGTTCGACAACAGTCCGGAAGTTTTCGCGCTTTCGCCCTACCCCGCGCCGCGCGGTGACGTGATTTACAAGAATGACCTGGGCGAACCGGTTTTGCGCGCCACGCGCCTCGGGGGCGTCACCGTCTTCACTAGCGACCGGCCCGGCGGTTCGGCCGCCGCCCTCGCCGGGCCGGGGGCGGCGCTTCGGTTGGCCAGTTCCGGTCCGCAGATGCTGCTCGAGCGGTTAGGCCAAGCCAGCGCCCGGGCCAGCCGCGCCGCGCGCCGGCTGATCCCCTTCGACGCCGAGGCGACCCCCGGCTCGGCTGCGCTGATCGCCGACGCCGCCATGGTGGCGAGCGAGGCCGTCGTCCGCATGTCCCGCAAGGGCGAGACCAAGGCCATTTCGCAGATCGGCCGGGTTCGGCTGGTCGAAGGCGGCAAGGCGCAGGTTCAGTTCGACCGCGGGGCGATGATCCTCACGGTCGCCCCCGCCCAGGGCCTCGCCGGCCGACCGTCGTCGAACCGCATCGTCGCGGCGGCGAAGAAGCGCTAGGGAGCGCCTAACCCGCGAATACGTCCTTGGCCTTGCGCATGGCGGCGAAGGCTTCGACGTCGCTGAGGCCGGCCGCCCCGACCGAGGCGGCCAACAGGGGCGCGCGCAGGAAGGGATTGGTGGCCTTCTCCAGTCCCAGGCGACTGGGCACGGTGGGCTCGCCGCGCTCACGGGCGGCGAAGGTTTCCAGGGCGCGTTGCTTCAGGGCCTCGGCGTCGTCCACCGTCAGGGCGAAGCGGGCGTTGGAGGCCGTGTACTCGTGGGCGCAATAGATCAGGGTGTCGTCAGGCAGGGCGGCCAGGCGTTGCAGGCTCGTCCACATCTGCGGCGCGTCGCCCTCGGTCAACCGTCCGCAACCCAGGGCGAACATGGTGTCGCCGACGAAGGCTGCGTGGTCGTTCGGCAGGTTGTAGGCGACGTGCTGCAGTGTGTGGCCACCCACCGCCATGACGTCGAAGGGCGTGTCGCCGAGCATGATGCGCTCGCCGCCTGAGACCTCGCGATCCAGGGGGGCGTTCTTGCGAACTTCCGCGGGCCCTATGATCTCGCAACCGGTCGCAGCCTGGATCTCGGCGTTGCCGCCGGTGTGGTCCCCATGCCAGTGGGTGTTGAAGATATAGGCCAGGCGCCACCCCAGGGACTCAAGCTCGCGCATGATCGGGGCGACCTCGGGGGTGTCGATGCAGGCGGCGAGCCCTGTCGTGTCGTCGCGGACCAGGAAGCCATAATTGTCGGTTCGGCAGGGAAACTGGTGCACAGTGATGGACATGGCCGCCTCCGGAACTGAAACTTGTCGCCTCGCATGTAGGCGCACGCGACCCACGCGTCGAGCTTAGCCGGGCCATGCGGCGCGATGTTCTCGAACTGCGGCAATTCTATGCGGGCGAGCTTGGTCGTGCGGCGCGAGCGATGGTCGGCCGCAAGGTGGACGAGGCGTGGGGCGAGGTCCGCGGCCTGGACGTTCTGGCCCTGGGCTACGCCACGCCGTTCATCAGCCAGACCCAGGCGCTGACGGCGCGCCGGTCGGTGGCGGCCATGCCTGGGCAGCAAGGGGTCGAGATCTGGTCCGGCGCCGGCGGGCGCAACCTCTCCGTCCTGACCGATGAAGACCGCCTGCCGTTCCCCAACGCCCTGTTCGATCGAATCCTCCTGGTCCATGCCCTGGAGGAGAGCCCGGACGCCGCCGCCCTGTTGAGAGAAGTCTGGCGGGTGCTCGCGCCGTCCGGACGGATCATTGCGGTCGTCGCCTCGCGCAACGGCCCCTGGGCCGACGCCGAGAGCACGCCCTTCGGTCACGGCCGGCCCTACAGTCGCCACCAGCTCGCGGAGTTGCTGCGCGAGGCTGACCTGGAGCCTTCAGGATGGACCCGGGCGCTTTACGTCCCGCCGGTCCGCTGGCTAGCGGGCTGGGCCGATAGCTTTGAGCAGGCTGGCTCGCGCCTGTGGCCGGCGTTCGCGGGCCTTGTCCTGATGGAGGCGGTCAAGCAGACCTTCGCCGTTAAGCCGCGTGGGGTCCGGGCCCGCGCGCGCATCGCCCCGCCCCTGCTGTCGCCCCAGCCGATCGCGCCGGCGTCGCGGGTCGGCTCAACCGATGGCCCAAGTCGCCCATGCTCTTGGAGAGCGGCCGGGAAGGGCTTAGCCTAGGGCGAAGTCCCTGATTTCCCAGGGACCCATGAAAAATCTGGGAGCCGCCCGATGAAGATGATCATCGCGATCATTAAACCCAGCCGCCTCGATGCGGTCCTGGACGCGGTGACCGAGGCCGGGGCGTCCGGCCTGACTGTCACCGAAGTGCGCGGCTATGGCCGCCAGCGCGGCAAGACTGAAGTCTACCGCGGCGCCGAGTACGAGGTGAAACTGCTGCCGAAGGTGAAGCTGGAAATCGCGGTGCCGTCCGACGTCGCCGATACGGTGATCGAGGCCGTCCAGCGCTCGGCCAACACGGGCAAGATCGGCGACGGCAAGGTGTTTGTCCTGGACCTCGAACAGGCCCTGCGCATCCGCACGGGCGAACGTGACGCCGAGGCGATCGCCAACTAGGGGCGTTATCGCCTGCGAGGGGCCGCCGGGGTCTCGCCGAAGAGGTCCGTCGCCGCCGGCGCAGAGCCTCTCGCCGCCGGCGCGCTTGCGATCTGCGGCTCCGCGCGGCGGCTGAGCAGGAAGAGCGCTGACTCGCAACGCCAGTTCTCCCAGGCCTTCTCCGGATTGATCGCCCGCGCCGGCTTTCCTGCGGTAAGCGCTGCGCAGGCGTCCACCCTGAGGTCGAGATCGCGAGCCAACATGATGAAGTCGCGCAGGGTGCACAGGTGGATGTTCGGCGTCGACCACCACGGGTCGGGCAAGGCCCGGGTCTCCGGCATGCGGCCGGTCGACAGCAGCGACCAGCGCATTCGCCAATGGCCGAAGTTCGGCACTGAGACCACCGCCTGGTCGGCTATCCGCAACAGTTCTGACAGGACGTGCTTGGGCTCGCGCATCTGCTGCAGGGTCTTGGACAAGATTGCGTAGTCGAAAGCCCGGGTCGGGAAGTGGTCCAGATCGCGGTCGCCGTCGCCCTGGACCACCGCCAGGCCGCGGGCCAGGCAGGCCGAGACGCCGGAGGGGCTGATTTCCAGGCCCTGGCCGTCGACGTTCTTTTCCTGGCTGAGCAGCTCGAGAAGTTCGCCCTCGCCGCAGCCGACATCGAGAACGCGCGCGCCCGGCCGCACCAGGCGCAGGATCTCCTGGAAGTCCTCGCGGATTCCGCTCATGCCAGACCCCCAGACAACCCACGCGCCTGGGCGGTCGAGGCCAGGAATCCGCGCAAGGTCCGGTCCAACTGCGGCTCATCGAGGAAGAAGGCGTCGTGGCCCTTGTCGGTCTCGATTTCGACGAAGCTGGCGCGGCAGCCGGCGGCGTTCAGCGCCCGTACGATGTCGCGGCTCTCGGCGGTGGAATAGAGCCAGTCCGAGGAAAAGGAGAGCACGCAGAAGCGTACGTGGCGGGCCTTCAGGAAGGCTTGCGCCAACACGCCGCCATGGCCGCCCGCAAGGTCGAAATAGTCCAGCGCGCGGGTGATATAGAGATACGAGTTGGCGTCGAAACGATCGACGAAGCTCGCGCCCTGGTGGCGCAGGTAGCTCTCCACCTGAAAGTCGGCGTCGAAGCCCCACGACAGGCCGTCGCGCTGCAGTTCGCGGCCGAACTTCCGCTGCAGCGCGGGCTCCGACAGATAGGTGATGTGGGCGGCCATGCGGGCGACGGCCAGACCCTTCTCCGGCCGTACCCCCTCGCGGACATAGGCGCCCGCGCGCCAGTCTGGATCAGCCATGATCGCCTGGCGGCCGACCTCATGGAAGGCGATGTTCTGCGCGGAATGCCGCGCCGCCGCGGCGATGCACACCGCGCTGAACAGCTTCTCAGGATAGTCCGCCGCCCACTGCAGCACCTGCATGCCGCCCATGGACCCGCCGATCACGGCGAACAGCGTGTCGATGCCGAGGGCCTCGATCAGCCGGGCCTGGGCGCGGACCATGTCGGCGATGGTGATCACCGGGAAGGCCAGGCCATAGACCTCGCCGGTGGCGGCGTTGATGGAAGCTGGCCCTGACGAGCCCATGCAGCCGCCGATGACATTGGCGCAGATGATGAAATAGCGGGCAGGGTCGAGCGGCAGGCCTTCGCCGACCACGCGGGTCCACCATCCGGGCTTGCCGGTGATCGGGTGGGTCGAGGCCAGGTGCTGGTCGCCGGTCAGGGCGTGGCAGACGAGGACGGCGTTTGAGCGGTCTTCGTTCAGCGTTCCATAGGTCTGGTAGGCGATCTCCAGCGGCGCAAGCACCGCCCCGGAGTCCAGCTTCAGACCCTCGGAATCTGGGAAACGCATCGTCCCGCCGCCGAGAGCGGGCGTGGCGATTGCAGCGGAGGTCGCGACCATGCCGCCTTGGACCGCCAAGCCCATTCCCTGTCAATGGTTTCGCAAGGCGGGGTTTCCCATGAGGCGGGGCTTCGCAGGGCGCGCGGGCGTCGCTATGGAGGTGGACCCCTACGGTGCGGGCCGCGACGGAAGCGAGATGAACCGGCTGATCCTCATGCGCCACGGCCAGGCCGAGAACCGTGCGACGGGTGGTGACAGCGCGCGCCGATTGACGGCGATCGGCGCCGGCGCTGCGGCCGAGACGGCTCATCAGCTCGCCGACGCCGGCTACGCGCCGGATCGTGTGCTGGTCTCCAGCGCCCAGCGCACGCGCGAGACGTGGACCGCCGCCCAGCCCGCCTTCCCTGGCGCCAAGGTTGAGTTCGAGGCCGCGCTCTACAACGCCGACGCTGAGACCGTGCTCGACGCAGCCGAAGCCGCCGAGGCCGCCTGCGTCATGGTCGTGGGCCATAACCCTGGCATCCACGACGCGGCGATGCGACTGCTGGTGAAGGACCCTACGCCGGCGGCGGCCGCCGCGCGCCTGGTCTCTGGCTTTCCCACCTCGACCGCCGCGGTCTTCCGGCTTAACCCCGACGGCACGACCACCGTCGAGGCGGTCATTTTGGGCGAGGCCCGCGGGTGAGGATCTACAAGATTCTGACCCGCGCGGAGTGGGACGCCGCGCTTGCGGCTGGCGCCTTCGTGGGCTCCGGGGTCGATCTCGCCGATGGCTACATCCACTTCTCCACCGCGGCCCAGGCCCAGGAGACGGCGCGCAAACATTTCACCGGCCAGCCCGACCTCGTCGTCCTTGAGGTTGAAGGCGACGATCTCGACCTCGTCTGGGAGCCCTCCCGCGGGGGCGACCTCTTTCCCCACCTTTATGCGCCGCTTGATCCGGCCCTGGTGCGGGGTGTCACGCCCGCGCCGCTGGACGCCGCCGGCGCGCCGCAACTGGGACTCGGCTCATGACCCTGCACGATCTCGCGACGGCGGCGCTCCGCAAGCTCGACGCCGAAACGGCCCACGGCCTGGCGATCAAGGGGCTGATGGCTGGCCTGGGGCCCGTCGGCGCCGCGGACGATGCGATCTTGGCCACGAGCCTGGTGGGTCTCGCCTTGCCCAATCCAGTGGGGCTTGCCGCGGGATTCGACAAGAACGCCGAGGCCTTCGCCCCTATGCTGCGCGCCGGCTTTGGCTTCGCCGAATGCGGCTCGGTGACGCCGGAGCCGCAAGTCGGCAACCCGCGACCCAGGCTGTTCCGATTGAGCGAAGACCGCGCCGTTATCAATCGGATGGGATTCAATAACGAAGGCCTCGAGATCTTCGCGGCCCGGCTTAGCCGCCGCGGAACTGGTGTGGTCGGCGCCAACATCGGCGCCAACAAGACCACCACGGATCAGGCCCTGGACTATGTGAAGGGCCTGCAGCGGCTGTGGGGCCTTTGCGATTACTTCACCATCAACGTGTCCTCGCCCAACACCCCAGGTCTGCGGGCGCTCCAGACCAAGGCTGCGCTGGAGGATCTGCTCGGCCGCCTCGCCGAGGCGCGTGACGCCCTGCCGATGTCCGGTCGCGTGCCGATCTTCCTCAAGGTCGCGCCCGACCTCGAGGCCGGCGAACCGGAGGCGATCGTCGAGACCTGCCTGACCTTCGGCGTCTCCGGGATCATCGTCTCCAACACCACCGTCGCCCGACCGGCGCTGGCGTCGCCGCACGCGACGCAGATGGGCGGCCTTTCCGGCGCGCCGCTGCTCGCGCCCTCGACCGAGATGCTGCGCCAGTTCGCCCAGGCGGCGGCTGGCCGGCTGGCCCTGGTCGGCGTCGGCGGCGTCGCCTCGGGCGCGGACGCCTACGCCAAAATCCGCGCTGGCGCCTCTGCGGTGCAGCTTTACTCGGCCTTGGTGTTTGAGGGTCCGGGCCTGGTGACCCGGATCAAGCGAGACCTCGCCCAACGGCTGCGCGCCGACGGCTTCAGGTCGGTTTCCGAAGCGGTCGGGGCGAGCTAGCCCCTTCCTCGCCGGGACGGGCTGGATTAACGGGAGAGGGATGGCTGACGAGCCCACGCCCAAGGATGAGCTGACCGCGTCGTCTCCTTCGACGCCGGAAGGCCGCGACCGGCCTCGCTTCTACTGGCCGGGCGGGCTTTCGGCGCGTCTGCTCACGCTCACCATCCTCTTTGTCACCCTGGGCGCGGCGCTCGCCTTGCCGCCGGCCATGGCGGCCTTCGAGCGGCAATGGCTGCTGGACCGCGTGCGGGCCGCCGAACTGGCCTCGCTCGCGCCCGACGTCGCGCCGGACCGGGTGGTGACCGAGCAACTGTCGGCCCAGTTGCTGCGCGGCGCCGGCGTCGAATGGGTGGCGATCCAGACGGACGGCATGCGCCGCCTGGTCCTGCGTGGCCCGACGCCGCCCAGGACGCCTTATCTGGTCGATCTGCGCTCGCAGGCGGTCATGCCCTGGCTCGCCGCGCCGTTCCGCACCCTGTTCGGCGGCCAGGACCGCCGTGTCCGCGTCGTCGCCGCCCCGTCCCTGCGCGAGGCCGAATTCATCGAGATCGTCGCCCCAGACGCCGGCCTGAAGGCGGCGCTGCTGATCTATCTCGGCCGCCTGGTGCTGGTGATCGCCTTCGTCGCGGCGGTGGCCGGCGTGCTGGTCTACCTGTCGCTCAACCTTTTTCTCGTCCGGCCGATGCAGCGGATCACCCACGCCATGGAGCGGTTCCGCGCGAACCCGGACGATCCGGCCGCGCGCGTCGACCTGTCTGGCCGCCAGGACGAGATCGGCCGCGCGGAGGCCGAGCTGGAGCGCATGCAGGCCGACCTGCGTGCGGCGCTCAGCTCGCGCGCTCGGCTGGCGGCGCTTGGCGAGGCGGTGGCCAAGATCAACCACGACCTGCGCAACATGCTGACCAGCGCCCAGATCGCCTCGGAGCGGCTGTCGCAGCTCGATGATCCCAAGGTCCGCCAGGCCATGCCCCGGTTGGAGCGCGCGCTCGACCGGGCGGTGAAGCTGGCCACCGACGTCCTGACCTATGGCAAGACCGAAGAACAAGCGCCGCTGGTGCGCAGCGTCAAGCTGGCCCCGGCGCTCGCCGACGCCGCCGAAGAGGCGCGGCTTTCGCCCGACGGCGTGCGCCTGGTCTCCAAAATCGGTCGGGCCGACAAGGTCGACGCCGATCCCGAACAGTTGCACCGGATGCTCGCCAACCTGTTGCGCAACGCCCGTCAGGCGATTGAGGCTCAGGATAAGCGCGCGGCGCCGGGCCGCATCGAGGTCAGCCTGACCCATGACGGCCAGGCCAGCACCATCCGCATCGCCGACAATGGCCCGGGCGTGCCGGAGCGATCGTTGCCTCGCCTGTTCCAGCCCTTCGCCGGTTCGACGCGGCAGGGCGGCGCTGGCCTTGGTCTGGCCATCGCCCGGGAGCTGGCCGCGGGCCACGGCGGTGACCTCACCCTCGCCGAGACGGGCCCTGAGGGCGCCGCCTTCGAACTCCGTTTGCCGGACGCGCCTAGAACGTAAGAACCACGCCTTCGCGCCGGGAATCCGCGCCGCCGCGCAGGCCCTCCGGCGTCATCTCAATGCCCTGGATGCCGGAGCCTTCGGCCCCGCCGCCTGAGCCCAGCTTGACCCCCTTGGCGGCCAGCCCCGCCGCGACGGTGGGCGTGAACTTGTCGACTTCCGCGCCGTAAGCGCCGCCGCGAGCGATCAGATTGGGCAGCTCGAGGGCGTCATCGACTGAGAGTCTCCAGTCCAGCACCCCCACCAGCGTCTTCAGGTTATAGGCCAGGATCGCCGAGCCGCCGGGCGAGCCGACGGTGACCACGAACTTGCCGGCCCCGTCGAAGACGATCGCCGGCGCCATGGAGGAGCGTGGGCGCTTGCCAGGCGCCACGGCGTTGGCCGCGGGCGCGCCGTCGGGATCGGTAGGCGACAGCGAGAAGTCGGTGAGCTGGTTATTCAGGAAGAAACCCCCGACCATGCGGCCCGACCCATAGATGCTCTCCACGGTCGTGGTCATGGAGAGGACGTTCCCGTCGCCGTCGACGATGACGATGTGGCTGGTGCCGCCGGGCTCCAGCGTACGGTCTGGGCTGCGGACACCAGCGCCCTTGGGCGCGCCGGGCTTGGGCGCGGGGCCGGCCATGGGACCGATCAGGGCGGCGCGGGCGGCGAGGTAGCTCGGGTCGAACAGGCCCTCGACCGGCACATCGACGAAGGCCGGGTCGCCCATGTAGCGGTCGCGGTCGGCGTACATCAGGCGGCTGGCCTGCGAAAACAGGTACCACCCCTGGACGTCGTTTGGGTGCTGGTCGATGTCGGTGTGCGCCAGCAGGCCCAGCCCCAGCTGCAGGGCCGGCCCACCCGAGGGCAGGGGCGGCGTGCACACCACATACACCCGATAGGGCCGGCAGAAGGCGTCGGAGACCTTTGGCCGGTAGCCAGCAAGGTCGGCCAGCGTCATCGAGCCCGGATTGGGGCCCTCGTGCAGGCGCTTGACGATGGCCGCGGCGACCGGGCCCTCCAGGATCGCCTTGGGGCCCTCGGCGGCGATTTTGCGCAGGGTGGCGGCGTAGGCCGGGTTCTTCAGCGTGTCGCCGGCGTCGTAGAGCTTGCCGTTGGCCTTGGTGAAATAGGCCTTTACGTCCGGCGCGCCGTTCTGTGGGAACGACCCGCGCATCATGTAGGCCATGCGCGGGCTGACGCTGAAGCCGCCGTCGGCCAGGCGCTCGCCGTCCGCGAACAGCGATGACCAGTCTAGCTTGCCGTGGGCCTCGTGGGCCATCTTCAGCATGGCGATGGCGCCTGGCGCGCCGGTGGAGCGACCCGAGAGGATGGCGTCCCCGAAATCCAGCGGCTTGCCGTCGGCGCCGAGAAACATGGCGGGCGACGCGCCGGCGGGCGCGGTCTCGCGGCCGTCATAGGCCAGGGTCTTGCCGGTTTTGGCGTCATGGAAGGTCATGAATGCGCCGCCGCCCAGGCCGGAGCTCTGCGGCTCGACCAGGCCCAGCACCGCCTGGATCGCGATGGCGGCGTCCACCGCCGACCCGCCGCGCTTCAAGACCGCCAGCCCGGCCTCCGCCGCCAGCGGATTGGCCGCGGCCACCATGCCATGCGGCGCGGGCAGAGCCGCTTCGGCGACGGGCGCCGGCGGGGCGGACGGCGGGGTTTCCATCGTAGCGCAGGCGGCCAGCAGCGCGGCGACGGCGAGGGCGGAGGCGGACTTCAGGCGCGCGGCGACGAACATTCGGATCAGGCTTTCAGGCAAGGCGACGGGACCGCGCCACCATAGCCGCGCAGGCAAGCGGAACAATGCGTTGCACGCGCCATGATCGAAGCGGGTTGAACCTTGCCCCGCGCCGCGCTAGATACCCGCCCCTTGCCGCAAGGCAGTGCGCGCCCGTAGCTCAGCTGGATAGAGCATCAGACTACGAATCTGAGGGTCGGACGTTCGAATCGTTCCGGGCGCGCCAAATTTTTCCTGACATCCCAGGCCTGATAACCCGCTCATGCGGAGGCGGGCCTGACTCAGCCGGTGGATCGCTCGAACATCGGTGCGGCTGTGTCGGCGTGCAGCGGGCTGGAGGTGTGCTCGTGGGCGATCCGCCACTCGGCGTGGTCCCCGATCAGAAGCCAGGTGAGGCGGTTCTCGATGGCTCTGAGCGCCGCGCCCGTGGGTGAGACGCCCGCATAGCGGACGATCGCCGAGACGACGACAGCTTCTCCGACGCTGTGGGCCTGGACGCCGTCGAAGGTGACGATGACACGTTCGTCGCCGAGCCCGCCCAGCCATCGCTCCAAGGCCGGCCGCCAGGCGAGGAGGCCGTCGTAGCGCCAGGCGGCCCAGGCGTCGAAGACGACGACGTCGGGGCTGTAGAGCGCCGCCAGCCCCGCCACGTCCTTGGCGAGGACCGCAGCGACATAGCGGTCGATCATCTGTTCAGCGGCTTGCATGGGCCAAGAAGGCCGCGTGGCGCTCCCAAACGTCAAGGGCGGCGAGCGTGACGCCGCCGCGGGCCGTGGCGAGGCTGCGCCTAGTAGTTGATCAGACCCTGCAACCCGCCGCTGGCCATGATCGACTCGCCGTTGATCACCCAGCCGCGCGGCGAGGCCAGCATGGCGACGACATAGGCGATGTCGGTCGCCTCAGGCACACGGCCGGAATTGTTGGCTTCAATCGCGCGGGCGCCAAGATTATCGCTGCGCCGTTCGGTGAAGGTGAAGTTGGGGTGGACGGTGTTGACGCTGATGCCCTGCGGTCCCAGCTCGCCCGCTAGGTTGCTGCTCCAGGCGGTGATTGCGGCGTTGCGCAGGGCGGCCGAGTAATTGCCGGTCACCCGCATGGCGTGGCCGCCGATGTTGATCACCCTGCCCCAGCGGGCGGCGATCATATGCGGAGCGACCGCGCGCGCCATCCGCATGTAGCCCATCAGCTTGACGTTGAGGTCGGCGAGGATCGCCTCCTCCCGGAGGTCGGCGATGTTGCGACCGCCGCCGCCGCCTACAGACGCGGCGCAGTTGACCAGGATTTCGACGCCGCCCAGCCGGGCGACGGCTTGCGCCACCATGGCGTCGACGGACGTGCGGTCGCCGACGTCTACGGTCAGGCCGATGACCTCGCCGCCGCCGCGCCCGCTGAGCTCCGCCGCCGTGGCTTGCAGGGCCTCGGCGCCGCGGGCGACGATGGCCACGCTCGCGCCTTCAGCGGCCAACTGGGCGGCGATCTGCTTGCCGATCCCGCGGCTGCCGCCGGTGACGATCGCGCGCTTGCCCTTGAGCTCAAGATCCATGTGCTTCCCCCGGTTCGGCCCTCATGACACGGGGCCCGGCAGGCAATAGGCGCCGGACCTTGCCGAGGCAAGCGTCGCGGGGGCCCGTGACCGCCTCGGCCTTAGACGAGCTAGTCCCGCACGTGATCATGGCCGCCCAGGCGGCCGGGACGCCAGAAGCCCTCAGCGATGATCTGGTCGGCGGGAACGCCGCGGGCGATCAGGCTCTGGCGCTGCCAGCGTACGCTGCTGGTCTCGCCGATGAGGTAGATGTGGCCTTGGCCGGCAGGGGGCTGGAATGCCGCGACCTCGGCGTTAAGCAGCCGGCTCATCGGCTGCGCCGGACCAGCCCGGACCAGCCACTCGACCCGGACGTCACCCTGAGTCTCGACGGCCTGGGCGTCGGCCTCTGCCTCGATCTCGATGTAAGCGGTCGCAGGCGCGCCTTCCGGCAGGGCCTCGATCATCGCCAGGATCGCAGGCAGGCAGGTCTCGTCGCCGAAGAACACGCGCCACTCGGCGCCGGAGCGCAGATGGATATGGCCGCGCGGGCCGAAGCACACCACCTGATCGCCGGCCCTGGCGTTCAGAGCCCAGCGCGGGCCTGGGTTGTCATCGCCGTGCAGGACGACGTCGAGGTCGATGCAGCCGGTCGCGGCGTCATAACGGCGCACGGTGTAGTGCCGGCGGCCCAGGCCGCCCTCCTGGTCGGGCAGCATCAGCACGAGGTCCTGGCCAGGCTTGAGGTCGAAGGCGCCTTCGCCTTCCTGGGTCACGACCACACGCTGCATGTTCGGCGTCACGCGGGTCGAACTTTGCACGGTCAGGACGCGCTCGGCCATGCCGCGGCGGCGCATGGCGTCGACCATCTCGGGGCTGGGGCGCTTGAGGAGGGTTTCGCTCATGGTCAGGTCTCCTTGGATTTTAGGCCGGCGACGCGTTCGGCGGTCTCGTCGAGAATCGCGATGATGCATTGGGCCAGCTCGGTGTTGTCCGGGTCGTCGTGCAGTCTGCCGCGGGCGACCTCGCGCAGACGATGGAAGGCCGCGCGGACGGGGTGCTCCTCGCGTGTCGCCAGCGACTGCAGGCGCTCAAGCGCGATTGCTGTTTCAGCCGCCTGGGTTTCCAGGGCGCGCAGACCATCGGCCGTGGCGTGGAAGGTCCGGCGCTGGCTCTGCTCTGGGCCGACGCCCTCTTCCACCAGGCCCATGTCGGCCAGCAGGGTGAGGATCGGATAGACGACGCCAGGACTGGGCGCATAGGCGCCGCCGCTCAGGGTCTCGACGGCGCGGATCAGGTCGTAGCCGTGGCGCGGCTCGTCGGCGATCAGCCGCAGCAGCAGAAGGCGCACGCCATCGCGGTCGAACTGCCGCCGCCGGTGACGGCCGTCGAAGGCGGGTTCGTCAGGGTCATGGTCAGGACGGCGAGGCTTCATCGCACCTAAGATATATCTTAGAATTCTACTTGCAAGTGGCTTGCAAGTTGACGCCCGTGAATCAATCGGCGGGGGCGGCCCTGGGCGCCGACACCCTGGGCGCCGCCGCCGTGGCGGCGACCCCGGACGCGGCCGCCAGCACCACGGCCGCGGCGACGAAGGATGCGCCGATGAAGGGGGCCGATGCGCCGGGCCCGGCGGTCGCGGCGTAGACGAATCCGAAGACCAGGGGGGAGGCGACGCCCGCGATCGCCGAGACGCTGTTGTTGGCGCCCTGCAGTTGACCTTGTTCGCTTTCGGAAACCTGCTGGGTCATCAGCGACTGCAGAGGCGGCATGGCCACGCCCCACAGGCTGTTGGGAATCATCGCGGCGATAAACCAAAGGCCGTTGGGCGCGAGCCCCATGGACGCCAGGCCGAGGGCTCCGAACGCGAGACCCACGACAACCGTGCGCTTCTCGCCCAGCCGCTTGACCACGGGGCCCACGAGACCCGCCTGCACGCCGACGTCCAGGAGGCCCACGAAGGCGAACAGCACACCAACTTGCAGCGCGCTCCAACCGTAGCGGGCGCTAGCGTAGAGCACGAAGATCGAAAAGACGTGGTGGGCGAAGTAGAGCAGGAAATTGACGCCGGCCAGCCGGGTCAGGATCGGCTGTGATCCGAGGAGCTTGAGCGCGCCGAACGGGTTGGCCCGCGACCACGCGAACGCCGTGCGGTTCTCGCGCGCCAGGGACTCCGGCAGAACGAACGCCCCGTAGAGGAAGGCGATTCCGCTCATCGCCGCCGCCGCCCAAAAGGGCGCGCGCGGCGAAATCTCGCCCAGGAAGCCGCCCAGCGCCGGGCCGGCGACGAACCCCGCCGAGAAGGCGGCGCCGATGAAGCCATAGGCCCGGGCCCGGCCCTCCGGCGCGGTCACGTCGGCCACATAGGCGTAGACCGTAGTGAAGCTGGACGAGGTGATTCCGCCGATCATGCGGCCCGCCGCCAGCCACCAGAGGTCCGGCGCCAGCGCCATCAGGACCCAGTCGATGGTCATCCCGGCCACCGAGACCAGAATCACGGGTCGGCGGCCGTAGCGGTCGGACAGGGCGCCGATGATCGGCGAGGCGACGAACTGCATGCTGGCCCAAAGCGCGATCAGCACCCCGTTCCAGACGCCGGCGTGCGCCTCTGTGCCCGAGTACGCGCGTATCAGGGCGGGCAGGACAGGGATCACCAGGCCCATCGCCAGGATGTCCAGCAACGCGGTGACCAGGATGAAGGCGGTGGCCGCGCGACCGTGGGCAAGGGACATCGCCGGGCTTTACGGCGAAAACGCCGCCTGCGCGAGGGCGGCTTAGTCCCGGTCGCGGGCGGCGCGTCGGTCGAGCAGGAAGACGCAGGTGAGCACGGCGAAGGCGAAGGCGACCATGGCCGCGGCGATCAGGTGGGCCTCGCCGAACCGTAAGGACTCCACCAGCCGGTACATCCGCACCGACAGCACCTCGGTCTCCCCCGGAATCGCGCCGCCGATCATCAGAATCACGCCGAACTCGCCGACGGTGTGGGCGAAGACCAGGACTGCGGCCGTCAGGAAGCCGCGGCGCGCGGCCGGCGCGATCACCCGGAGGAAGGCCGCCAGCGGCGGCGCGCCAAGCGTCGCGGCCGAATCCCAGGGGTCGTCTCCCAGGGCCTGGAAGGCGTTTCTGATCGGTTGCACGGCGAAAGGCAGGGAATAGACCATCGAGCCGACCACGAGGCCGGGGAAGGTGAAGGCCAGTCCTGAGACACCGAACGGCGCTGCCAGCGCCATGAGCGGGCTGGTGGGGGCGAGCGCCAACAGCAGGTAGAACCCCAGCACGGAAGGGGGCAGCACCAAGGGCAATGCGGTGATCGCCGCCACCGCCTCCTTCCACCCGGCGTTGGACCGGGCCAGCCACCACGCGAGCGGCGTGGCGACCAAGAGCAAGAGGATGGTCGTCAGGCCGGCCAGCCGCAGGGTGGTGAGCGCGACGATCAGCAGGTCGAAGGGGCCGCCGGGGTTCAACGCACCCTCACCGGGACGGCGCCGCATAGCCATAGCGGCGAATGATGGCGCGGGCCTGCGGCCCCTTGAGGAAGGTCAGGAAGGCGCGCGCTGTGGGCTCGTCGGCGCCGGCTTTCAGCAGGATCGCTTGCTGGGCGATCGGCTTGTGCCGATTGGCGGGCACGATCCAGTAGGTCGTCTGTGGCTCGCCGATGACCTGCGACAGGGCGACGAACCCGAGGCCAGCCGCGCCGGAGGCGACGAACTGGTGGGCCTGGGCGATGGAGCTCCCGAGCACCACGCGACCTTGCAGGCGGTCCTTAAGGCCCATGACGGCCAGGGTCTCCAGGGCGGCTGCGCCATAGGGCGCGACGGCGGGATCGGCGATGGCGAGCTTGCCGAAGCGGTCTTCCGCGAGCGTCCCGGCGCTGGCGAACCCCGGGCGCGGCGAATAGAGCGCAAGTCGCCCCACGGCATAGGTGAACCGCGTGCCGGCCACACCCAAGCCGTCGGTCTCGGCCCTCCGCGGCCGCTCGGCGTCGGCCGACAGGAACACCGCATAGGGCGCTCCATGGGCGATCTGCGTCAGGAGCTGGCCCGACGCGCCGGGGCTGATCCTCGCCTCATGCCCTGTCGAAGCCTTGAAGGCCTGGGCGATCTGCTGGGCCGGCTCGGCGAAGTTGGCTGCGACCGCCACCGAGATGGTGTCGGCGGCGGCTTGCCCGGCGAAGCCGAGGGTCAAGAGGCACAGTCCGACCGTCAGGCGACGAAGCAGCATCGGGGTTCTCCACAGGCGCCAGACCATAGCCGCGGGACCGCCGCTCGGAACAGCCCTGCTCGCGCGGCGTTATTGCCCGGCGTGTCGTGAAGAAGCTTAGGAGAATCCCATGAAGAAGCTGCTTATCGCGGCCACCCTGTTCGGTTCGGCCCTGTCGGTCGCCGCCGTCCCCGCCATCGCTGAAGCTCAGTCGCGCGAACGCGTGCTGGTCTGCAAGGCGTCAAAGTCGCGCAAGACCACCGGTACGGTCGTCGGCGCCCTTGGCGGCGGCCTGCTCGGCAACGCCGTCAGCAATGGCGGCACGGGCGGCACCCTGCTCGGCGCCGGCGCGGGCGCCTTGGCCGGTCGCGAGATCGCCAAGAGCGGCGGCAAGAAGCGGTGCCACTACGAGTACCGCTACCGCTAAGCCCGGTCAGACGGGCGGCTTCGGCCGCCCGCTCTCGCCGTCACAGGCGCTATAACGGCGACGGATGAGATCATATCCGTTGGATGAATACAGTATTCATCTAAGAAGAAATCCTATTTTGGGCTGACCAAACGGCCTTGATCTGTAATAGATCGGACCTCAGACGATGCGCGGCTCAACCAGCGCGTCGATAACAGGGGAGGTCCAGATGGCCGAACATCTCAAGCTGAAGAATCCCGTCAACGAACGTCCGCGCTCGGCGTGGGGTTCGATCGCCACCGAACTGTTCGGTTGCGAAATTCGCATGATCCAGGGCGAGCGCTGGAAGCATCGCGTCATCGAAATGGGCGACAAGGAAGCCCCGCCGCTGTTCCTCTACCATGGGGTCGGCGGCTACGGCGAACCCTACGCCCGCGTCCTGCCGGCGTTCGCTCGCGACTTCCGCGTGTTCGCAGTCGATGCGCTCTACCACGGCATGTCGTCGAAGGAGCCCTTCGACAACGAGAACCGCACCAAGATGCAGGCCGCGGCCTATGTCGATCTGCTTCATGCCCTCGGGTACGAGAAGGCGATCTATGAAGGGGAGTCGATGGGTGCCGGGATCGGCTTCGAGATCGGCATGAGCTATCCTGAGACCGTCACCAAACTGGTGCTCAACGGCTTCGGCGCGGTCGACACCAAGCGCAAGGACTTCAAGGAGCAGCCCTGGAAGGGCGACCTCTGGGAGCTCAGCCAGGCCGCTGTCCTAGATCCGTCCTACGAAAACGTTCAGAAGCGCCTGTGGTGGCTGGTCCATGACAACGATTCCATGGACGACGAAATGGTTCGGCTGCGGATGAAAGTCTGGTCGGAGCCGGAGATCAACAAGTCGCTCCGCAACGTGTTCTCGATCGACGTCCCCCGTCCGACCCCGAAGCTCTACAGCGAGGAAGAGGTCAAGGCGAAGTGGACCGTAAAGGACACGCTCGTGGTGTACGGCACCTACAACCCGCAGCGTGGCCCGGACTACGGCGAATATTGCGCCGATCTGATCGGTGCGAAGTTCTACGAGTTCAAGGACGTCGGCCACTGGCCGATGTGGGAATGCCCTGACGAATACATCGAGGCGCTCCGCAGCTACCTGCTCTAGGTCCGCGCGAAAGCGAAGGGAGGGGCGGGCGCCGCGAGGCGTCCGCCTTTTCTATTCCGGGTAGGTCACGCCGGTCAGGTAGAGCCCGTGCGGCGGGGCCACAGGCCCGCAGGCCCGGCGGTCAGCCGCATCGAGGGCCGCCTTGACGTCGGCGACGCTCCAGCGGCCCAGCCCGACCTCCACCAGTGACCCGGTCATCGACCGCACTTGGCGGTGGAGGAAGGAGCGCGCGGCGAAGACCAGGGACACCTCGTCGCCCGACCGGCTGACCGTCGCCAGATCCAGCGACTTCACGGGCGATTTCGCCTGGCAGGCGGCGTCGCGGAATGTGGTGAAGTCGTGTGTCCCGGTCAAAGCCTGAGCGGCCTCATGCATGGCGTCGGCGTCCAGCGGCTTGGCGACGTGCCAGACCAGGGCGCGTTCCAGCGCGGGCGCGTCGCGACGGTTCAGGATCCGATAGAGGTAGCGTCGCCCCGTGGCTGAGAACCGTGCGCTCCAGTCGTCCGACACCGCCGCCGCCTCAAGGACCACGATCTGCTCGGCGCGCAGGTGGGCGTTCAACGCCCTGCGCACCACGTCGGCCGGCCACTCGCGCTCCAGATCCACATGGACGACCTGACCGGTGGCGTGCACGCCGCTGTCGGTGCGGCCGGCCGCCTGGATGCGGCGCGTCTCGCTGCTGAAGGCCAGGACCGCGGCCTCGATCGCGGCTTGCACAGACGGTTGGTTCGCCTGGGCTTGGAAGCCGTTGTAGGCCGATCCGTCATACTCGATCGTCAGGCGATAGCGCGGCATCAGAGCAGCCGTGTTCCCGTCGCGATCGGCGCGCCCCGCAGAAAGACGTCGGCCTGCTGCGCGCCCTTGCCTTCGCGCTGGACGCGCAAAAGGCGGATCGCGCCTTCGCCGCAGGCCACCGCCAAGGCCTCATCCAGCACTTCGCCGGGCGCGCCTGCGCCCTCCGCCAGGGTGGACAGCAGCGCCTTCACGCGATGCTCGCCCAACTGGAACCAGGCGCCGGGAAAGGGCGACAGGCCGCGGATCTTGCGGTCGACTTCGGCGGCGGGTTTCGTCCAGTCGATGCGGGTCTCCCGGGGTCGCAGCTTCTTGGCGTAGGTCGCGCCTTCCTCGGCCTGGGCGGTCTCGACCGCCCGCCCGGCGTCGATGTCCGCGAGGGCCGCGATCATCAGGGCTGCGCCGGCCGCGGCCATGCGGTCGTGCAGAGAGCCAGCGGTCTCGTCATCGGCGATTGGAAGGCGCGCGGTGGCGATCACCGGGCCTTCATCCAGGCCCTCCGTCATGCGCATGACCTGGACGCCCGTCTCTGGATCACCCGCCATGATCGCCCGCTGGATGGGCGCAGCGCCGCGCCAACGCGGCAGCAGCGACCCGTGCAGATTGAACGATCCCAAACGCGGCGCATCGAGCACTGCGGCCGGCAGGATCTGGCCGAAGGCGACGACGACGGCCGCGTCAAGCTCCAGCGCCACGAAATCGGCGATGACCGCTGGGTCGCGCATCGACTCCGGCGTGCGCACTGTCAGCCCGTGGCTTTCGGCGAAGGCGTGGACCGGCGAAGGCTTCAGCGCCTGGCCACGACCACGTTTGGCCAGGGGCTGCGAATAGACGCAGGCGATCTCGTGACCGGCCTCGACGAGGGCGGCGAGGGTTGCGACGGCGAGATCGGGAGTTCCCAGGAAGGCGAGGCGCATGGCCTAGGCTTTAGCCCCAGAGCGCGCCGGGCGGAACCGGCGGCGAAGCTTGGCCGTTGAATGACGGTATCTCCGGGGAGACAAAGCCATGCGCAAGATCGCCATTTCCATCGCCGCACTCACGCTGGCCGCCGGCCTCGCAGGCTGTTCGGAGCGCACCCAGCAGAGCGCCGCCGAAGATGTGAATGCCGCCGCCTCCGACGTCACCATCGCCGCGCAGGACGTCGCCGACAGCGCCGAGGTCAAGGAACTGGGCGCTGACATCAAAGCCGGCGCGAAAGACGCCGCAGGCGAGGTGAAGGCCGCCGCCAGCGAAGCGGGCGATAAGCTCAAGGCGGCTGGCGCCGAGATCAAGGAAGGCGCGAAGGCCACGGCCGAGCGCGCTGATGCGCGCCTGGACGGCCGCGCGCCTGAAGAGAAATGACGCCGTGCGGCTGGTCTAAGCCGCCCGCTTGCGGACTTTCTTGATCGCCTGCTCGCGCTTTAGCCGAGATAGGTGGTCGATGAAGAGCACGCCTTCCAGATGGTCCATCTCGTGCTGGATGCAGACCGCAAAGAGGCCGTCGGCCTCCTCCTCGACCAGCTCGCCCTGGTAATTCAGGTAACGCAGGCTCACCCGCGCCGGGCGTTCGACCTCGTCGTAGATCTCAGGCACTGACAGGCAACCCTCTTCGTAAGGGGCTGTCTCTTCCGAACGCCACAGGATCTCAGGGTTCACATAGTGGCGCGGCTGAGGGTCTTCGCCTTCCCGCGCCAGGTCCATGACGATGACGCGTTTGGGCACGCCCACCTGCACGGCGGCCAGGCCGATGCCCGGTGCGGCGTACATGGTCTCAAGCATGTCATCCATCAGCGCGCGCAGGTCGTCGTCCACGCCCTCGACGGGGGTGGAGACCTGTTTGAGCACAGGATGGGGAACGGTGAGGATTTCGCGCAGCGCCATGTTTGCGAGGTAGGAGCGCAGGCGCCGGGCGTCAAGCGGCGTGGCGCTCAGGCCTCGTCGCCGGACACCAGGCGCACCGGGCCGGGATCGGTCACGGTCAGCTTGGTCAAGGGACGCACGGCGGCTTCGATGGCCTCGAGGGGCTCCACCGATTTTCCCTCATGATCGACCTTCAGGTCCTCGAACCGCCGGGCCTGGCTCAGCACCTGGCTTTCCAGCGAGCCGACGAACTGGTTGTAGCGGCTGACGGCGGCTTCAAGCGCCTTCCCCACGGAACCGGCGTGCCCGCCCATGACGGCGATCCGCTTGTAGAGTTCGCGGCCGAGCTCGGCGATGCGCCGCGCATTGGTCGCCTGTTCCTCAACCCGCCAGCCGTAGGCGACAGCCTTGCAGAGCGCGAACAGGGTGGACGGGGTGACGATCACGACGCGGCGATCCATCGCCTCGGTCATCAGGTCCGGTGCGCGGTCCAAGGCCGCGACCAGCGCCGAATCGAGCGGCACGAACATGGCGACGAAGTCCGGCGACGCCTCGAACTGGTCCCAGTAGGCCTTGGCTGACAGGCCGGAGATGTGGGCCCGTACGCTGGCGACGTGTCGCGCGCCGAGGGTGTCGCGGCCCACGTCGTCGACGGCCTCCTGAAGTTCCAGGAAGGCGTTCAAGGAACATTTGGCGTCGATCACGAAGAGGCCCCCACCGGGCATCTTCACCGTCACGTCCGGCCGCCGCCGGCCCTCATCGGTGTCGGTGGAGGTCTGTTCATCGAAGTCGTAACGATGGGCGAGGCCGGCGGCCTCCAGCACATTGCGCAGGGTCTGCTCGCCCCAGCGCCCCTGGACCCCGGCTCCGCGCCGCAGCGCGGCCGAGAGTTTACGGGCTTCGTCCTGAGTCGCGACGGAAGCGCGCAGCATCTGTTCGATCTGGGCTTTCAGGCCGCCGGACTCCTCGGCGCGCGCTTTTTCGGCCGCGGTCACCTGTTCCTGAAACTTCTGCAGAGTGTCGGCGACGGGCTTCAACTGCGCCTCGATCCGGGCCTGGGCCAGCATCTCCCGATTGCGGAAGGTTTCTTCTGTCTGCCGCACGAGGGCTTCGGCCACCGCGCTGGCCGACTGGGCGGCCTGGGCCTTCAGGAACTCGGCATGCTCGACCGCCTGCGCCTCAACCATCTTCAACCGCTGGACCGCGAGGCCCGCACGCGCGCGCTCGCGAAGCGCCCAGACGGCGCAACCGGCGGCGACGAAACCCGCAAGGACGAGGGCGAAAACCAAGCCGTTCATAGTCTGTTCTTAGCTCAGGCTCTGAGTCGCCGGAAGCCCTGAGCCCGGCGCGCCTAACGCCGCGCTCTCAGCGCCTGGGCGATTGTGCCATCATCGAGCCAGTCGAGTTCGCCGCCGACAGGCACCCCGCGGGCCAGCGAGGTGACCACCACATCGGCGGCGGCGAGCCGGTCGGTTAGATAATGGGCGGTGGTCTGACCGTCGACGGTCGCGGGCAGCGCCAGGACCACCTCGGCGACATCCAGCGACGCCGCCCGCTCGACAAGGCCTGACACCCGCAGCGCCTCAGGTCCCACCCCGTCGATGGCCGAGAGCAGGCCGCCCAACACATGGTAGCGGCCGCGGAAGGCGCTGGCCCGTTCCATGGCCCACAGGCCGCCGGCCTCCTCCACCACGCAGATCAAAGAGGCGTCGCGGGTCGGGTCCGAACAGATGGCGCAGGGATCGCGGGTGTCGAGCGCGCCGCAGACATTGCACGTCTTCACCTTGGCGGCGGCTTCCGCCATGGCCTCGGCGAGGGGGATCAGGAGCTGGTCGCGCCGCTTCAGGAGCGCCAGCGCGCTGCGCCGGGCGGAGCGCTGGCCTAGCCCCGGCAGCTTGGCGAGCAGGCCGATCAGCCGCTCAATCTCGGGGCCGGCGGAAGCGGCCAAGTCAGAACTTCGGCAGGCCGGGCATGCCGGCCAGACCGCCGGTCGCTTCGCGCATCAGCTCGGCTTGCGCCGCGTCCAGTTTGCGCTTGGCGTCGGCGTGCGCGGCCACCACGAGGTCGGCGATGACCTCGCCCTCGCCCGGCGCGATCAGGCTCTCGTCGAAGGTGACGGAGGCGAGGTCGCCGCCGCCCTTCAGCACCACGGTGACCATGCCGCCGCCGGACGTACCCTCGGCGGTCAATTCAGCGATCTTCGCCTGGGCGTCGGCCAGCTTCTGCTGCATGGCCTGGGCCTGCTTCATGATCGCGCCAAAATCCTTCACGGGGTCTCGTCCTCGTCCTCAGTTTCATCGGGCGCCGCCGTCTCGGCCGCGAGTTCGGGAGCCGGCAGGCTGCGCAACCCCACGATCTCGGCGCCGGGGAAGGCGGCCATCACCTGTTTCACGAAGGGGTTCTGCTCGACTTCGGCGCGGGCCTCGCGGGCTTCGCGGCGTTCGCGCTCCCACTGGCTCTCGCCGCCGCCGCCGCCCTGTACGATCAGCCAGCGCTCGCCGGTCCATTCCTTGAGGCGGCCGACCAGGCGCTGCGCCAGGTCGCGCGGCGCGCCGGGGGCGGGCTCATATTCGATAGCGCCGGGCCGAAAGCTGATCGGCCGCACGAACCGCTCGACGTCTAGCTTCAGGCCGATATCGCGGCGTTGCTCGATCAACGCCAGCACGTCCGCGAAGCTTTGCAGTACGGGGCCGGCGGGCGCCTGAGCGGGGACCGTCTGTTGCTGCGGCTGGGCGTAGGCCCGGGCTGCGCCGCCGCCAGACAGGTTCGCCCCGCCGCCGCTGGGGGGCGCGACAGGGCCGCCGGCAAGGGGCTCTCCGGCCTGCAGGCGCTTCAGCGCCTCTTCCGGGCCTGGCAGGTCGGCGGCGTAGGCCAGGCGGATCAGGGCCATGTCGACGGCGGAGGCGGCGTCCGGCGCGCGGCGGACTTCGTCATAGGCCTTCAGCAGCAATTGCCAGATTCTCGACAAGGCGCCGGCCGAGACGGCCGAACCGATGGCGGCCAGGCGCTGGGCCTGCTCCTTGGGCATGATCAGGGCCTGCGGGCCGATGGCCTTGGCGACCGACGCGCCGTGGCTATGGTCCAGCAGGTCCAGCACCACCTGGTCGGGATTGGCGCCGAAGCCATAGAGGGTGCGGAAGGTCTCGATGGCTGGGCCAGCCTCGCCGCGCATGACCTGCTCGAACAGGGTGATGGTCTGGGCCCTGTCGGCCAGGCCCAGCATGTCGCGGATGGAGGCGGCGGTCACCGTCTGGCCGGCCTCGGCCTGGACGATCGCCTGGTCCAGCATCGACTGAGCGTCGCGGACCGAGCCTTCCGCCGCGCGGGCGATCAGCATCAGGCCCTCAGCCTCGACGCGGGCGCCCTCGGCGCCGGCGATCATCTCCAGGTTCTTGACGATCACGTCCGGCTCGACGCGCCGCAGGTCGAACCGCTGGGTGCGCGACAGGATCGTCACCGGCACCTTGCGGATCTCGGTGGTGGCGAAGATGAACTTGGCGTGGGGCGGCGGCTCTTCCAGCGTCTTCAGGAGCGCGTTGAACGCCGCCGTCGACAGCATATGCACTTCGTCGATGATGTAGACCTTGTAGCGCGCGTCGACCGGCGCATAGCGCACCCCGTCGAGCAGCTCCCGCATCTCATCGACCTTGGTGCGGCTGGCGGCGTCGAGCTCCAGCACATCCATGTGCCGCCCCTCGATGATGGCGCGGCAGTGCACGCCGTCGACGCTCAGATCGAGGCTGGGAGCGTGAATCGTGGCGCTTTCGTAGTTCAGGGCGCGGGCCAGCAGGCGCGCCGTGGTCGTCTTGCCGACCCCGCGTACGCCGGTGAGCATGAAGGCATGGGCGATCCGGCCGGTGGCGAAGGCGTTGCGCAGGGTGCGCACCATCGCCTCCTGGCCATAGAGGTCTTCAAACGTCCGCGGCCGGTACTTGCGGGCGATGACGGTGTAGGCGGCGCTGGCTTCGGGAACCGGGGCCACCGCCTGGCCGAACATGTCGGCGGCGGCGTGATCACGTTCCGGCGGTTCAGGTTCGAGCGTGAAGTCTTCTGACATCCCGAACCTTGCTGGGCCGAACCTTGTTGGCGCGCGCGCCTTGAAAGTGAGGGTGGAGACCGAACGACGACCCGGAGCGAAACTCGTTGTGGCTGCTGCCTTCCGGCCCTGACCAGGTTGGCGAGGCGTCCGCCCGTCGCCGATCTCCGCCCCTAATATCGCGTTCTGAGGGGGTGCGTGCAAGCCTTGCCGCGAATAGATATGAGCTATGGTCCTTTCCGCCTTCCGCAATACCTTCGCCGGCAGCCCGCTGGACCGCGCCAGCGACCGGCGCGGTGACGCAGCCTGGCTCGCAACCAAGCTGGTCGAACCCGCCGCCCAGGTGATGGCGGTCTGGAGCGGAAAATTCCTGGTCGAGGGCGATGCGATCGCCTGGATCGACGGCGCGATGGCCCAGGCGATCGCCGGCGGTCCGGAGGCGCTGCTGTTCCTGGGCCTTCGCGACGCGGCGGCCGTTTTCGCGCTGGAGCTGGACGGGTCCGATGACCCGACGGCCGGACCTCTCGCTGGCCTTGGTGTTTTCGAGGAGCTGCGGCCGTTGGCCGCGCGGCTGTCCCCGGAGGACGCCGCCATGGCGGCGGCGACGCGGGCGATGTTCGAATGGCGTCGGCGCCACCGCTTCTGCGCCGCCTGCGGCCACGCAAGCCGCCAGGCCGACGGCGGCTGGAAGCGGGTCTGCGAAGCCTGCGCGACGCAGCATTTCCCGCGCACCGATCCCGTTGTTATCATGCTGGCCTGCCACGGCGAGCGGGTCATGCTGGGCCGCCAGGAGTCCTGGCCCGCCGGGCAATTCTCAGCCCTGGCCGGGTTCATGGAGCCGGGCGAATCCATCGAGGAGGCTTGCGCGCGCGAACTTTTCGAGGAGGCGGGCTTGCGCGCTGTCAGCGTCCGCTACCATTCCAGCCAGCCCTGGCCGTTCCCCGCCAACCTGATGATCGGCCTGATCGCCGAGGTCGAGGACGATGAGGGAACGCCGGATCAGACCGAACTTTCAGAGGTGCGCTGGTTCACCCGCGCCGAGGCGCGCGACCTGCTGGAAGGTCGCATCGAGGGCCTGCGGACCCCGAACCGTATCGCTATCGCCGCCCAGTTGCTGCACGCCTGGGCCTATGAAGATGCGGCGCACGAGAACGGAGCCGACGAAGCTTGAGGCGCGACATAATGCAGATGGCGGTCGCGCTTGCGGTGCTGCTGCTGGCCCTGCCGGCCGCCGCCGCGCCGCCGGCCGTGCTCACGCCCACCACCCGGCCGCCGCCGGTCTTCGCCCCGCCGACCTGGCGCGCGCCAGACGGCGTGGCCCTGGTGACCCAGCCCTACGTCACCGACCTGACCCCGACGGTGACCTATGTCGACCCGTTCAAACCCTTCGTCTTCAAGGGTCGTGTCGGCGACCTGCCCTATCGGCTCTTGGCTCCCGGCGCGCCTCCAGCCCCGGGCCAGACCTTCCCGCTGGTGATCGTGCTGCACAGCTCCGGCCCGCCGATGGGCCGCGACAACCTGGCCCAGCTCAGCCCGTTCAGCACGGCCTGGGCCGACCCGGCGATGATCCAGCAGTTGCCCGCCTATGTGCTGCTGCCGCAGAGCGCGATCCGCACGATCAACTATGAGGTGGGCACGGACGGCCAGCGCGCCAGCAAGCCCGCGCCGATCCTCGACGACATTCTGGCTTTGATCGACGAGCTTGTCCGAACCCTGCCGATCGACCGGTCTCGGATCTATCTCAACGGCTTCTCCATGGGCGCGGGCACGGCCCTGCAGGCGCTGCTGGCGCGGCCGCAGATGTTCGCCGGCGTCGTCGCCTTCTCCGCCATTCCACCTGATCGATCGCTGGCCGCTTACGTCGCCGACACCCCGATGATGCTGATTCACGGCGATGCCGACACCATCACCGAGATCGGTCCGGACCTCGCCTGGGCGGGCGCCTTGGCCCGCGCCGGCGGCCATCCGCTGATGACGGTCTATCGCGGGATGGACCACCGGCTGCCGCCGGACATGGCTCAGTCGGTGGGCTGGCGCACTTGGCTGTTCCAGCAGCGGCGGGCCGATCCGTCCTCCGCCTCAGGTTTGGTCGTGCAGCCATCGGGCGCGCCCGCGCCGATCGGCCAGCCCCTACCCGCTGTCGCGCCGATCATGGTTGCGGCGCCCGGCGTCATGCCGCCGCCGCCGGCCGCAGCCTTGGGCGCCAGAGCTTCGGCCTCAGCTGCGGAAAGGGTCGGCTGGGTAAACCCCTAGGATCTCGAACTTTTCGGAGAAGAATTGCAGTTCTTCGAAGGCCCGGGCCAGATTGCGGTCCTCGGGTCGGCCGTCGACCTCGGCGTAGAAGAAGGTCGCCGACCAGGCTCCGTCTTCCATGTAGCTCTCGAGCTTGGAGACGTTGACGCCGTTGGTGGCGAAGCCGCCCATGGCCTTGTAGAGCGCCGCCGGGATGTTGCGCACGCGAAAGACCACGCTGGTGATGCAGGGGGCGGTGAAGGCCGGCGCCGGCGGGTTCGTCTCCGCCGTCATGATCAGGAAGCGGGTGGTGTTGTGGTGCTCGTCCTCGACGTCGCGCGCCAGGATGTCCAGGCCGTAGATCTCGGCGGCGAGCGCCGGCGCGAGCGCCGCCACCGTCCGGTCCGCGCCTTCTGCGACGATGCGCGCGGCGCCGGCGGTGTCGCCCGCCGCGCGGCCCTCAAGCCCGAGCGCCTTCACCGTCTTGCGGCACTGGTGGAGCGCGATCGGCATGGAGGTTACGGTTGTCAGTTCCTCCAGCGTCACGCCCTTCTGGGCCATCAGCTGAAAATGGATCGGCTTGAAGTGTTCGCCGATGATCTTCAGCCCCGACGACGGCAACAGGTGGTGCACATCGGCCACCCGGCCGGCGGTGGAATTCTCGACCGGGATCATCCCCAGGCCGCAGTCACCAGACTTCACCGCCTCGAAGGCGTCCTCGAAGGTCCCGTGGGGCACGGGCTCCCACCCAGGATAGAGGGTGGTGCAGGCTTCGTGGCTGTTGGCGCCCAATTCGCCCTGGAAGGCGATCCGTCCCTTGCTCATGGTTGACCCTCCTCCTCTAGCGACCGGTCGTTTCAGCGTGGGCGCGGGCTTGCGCCAGATCAGCCGGCGTGTCCACGGAAATGGGGGCGGCCTCGGCGACCTCCGCCCAGATGGAAAGACCAAGCTCCATGGCCCGCAGCTGCTCAAGCTTCTCGCGCTGTTCCAGCGGCGACGGCGCAGCGGCGTTGAAACGCTTCAGAGCCTCCAGGCGGTAGCCATAGACGCCGATGTGGCGCCACACCGGCTGGTCGCCATAGAGCGTCGAGCGCGTGAAATAGAGCGCCTGGCCGCGGCGCGCGTCCCTCATCGCCAGCACCGCCTTGACCACGTCCGGATTGGTTCGGTCGGCGGGGCTCGCCTCGGGCGCGACAAGCGTGGCGATATCGCAGGGCGTTTCGGCCAAGAGCCGTGCGCAGGCGCCGACGATCGCGGGTTCGACGAAGGGCATGTCGCCCTGCAGATTTATGACCGCCTCGTACTCGCCCCTGGGATCGAGCTCGGCCAGGGCCGCCAGGATGCGGTCGGAGCCGGAGGGAAGGGCGGGGTCGGTCAGCACCGCGCGACCGCCGCCGGCCTCCACGGCCCGGACGATCTCGGCGTCACCGGCGGCGACGGCCACGGGTCCGACGCCCGCGGCGACGGCCTGGCGCCAGACTCGGACGATCATCGGCACGCCGCCGATCTCGGCGAGCGGTTTTCCGGGCAGGCGGGTCGCCGCCAGGCGGGCAGGAATGAGGACGATCGCGGACATTCGTGACCCAGGCCCGAGGAGGTTTTGCTACGACCCAACTGGCCGGTTGCGCCCGCGCCGGTAGCGTGTAAGAGAGCCGGGCGCAATACAGGGGGCGGGGATTCCCGCCTGTAACCGGCCGTCTGCGGCCGGATGCGAGAGGGCCGATTTTAGGACTATGAGCGACCTTACGTTCAATAAAGTCGCCGGCGCGGTGCTGGCTGTCGGCCTGGCGATCGTCGGCCTGCGTGAAGTTTCCGGCGGGCTGTTCGACCAACAAAAGGTCGAGAAGCCCGGCTACATGGTCGAGGTGGTCGAAGAGGCCTCCACCGGCGCCGTGGCCGAGGTCCCGCCCGATTGGGGCACGGTCCTGCCGACCGCCGACGTGAAGGCCGGCGAAGCCGTCTTCGCCAAGTGCAAGGCCTGCCACACCGATTCCAGCGGCGGCCCGAACGGGATCGGCCCGAACCTTTGGGGCCTGCTGGGCCGCAAGCCCGGCGGCCACGCCGGCTTCGCCTATTCGCCGGCCATGACCGAGTTCGGCGGCAAGCAGCCGGTCTGGGACTACGAGCACGTCTATGAATTCGTGAAGGCGCCGCAGAAGTACATCGGCGGCACCAAGATGACCTTCGTCGGCCTGAAGAAGCAGGACGAGCGCATCAACCTGATCGCCTATCTGCGGACCCAGGGATCGACCGGTTTTGCGATCCCGGCGCCGAACCCGGCCGCTGCGGCGGCTCCGGCCGAAGGCGCCGCTCCGGCCGAGGGCGCCGCCCCCGGCGCTGCCCCCACGGCGGGCGCGCCGACGACGGTTCCGGCCGCGGCCGCGCCGGCGACTCCGGGCGGCACGGCCGCCGCACCGCACTAAGCGCGATCACAACGAAACAGGAAGGCCTGCCGGGAGATCGGCGGGCCTTTTTGGTTTTTGCGGGCTCTCAGACCCTGCGTAACGCCGCCGGTTCGCCAATTCGGGCGATGGCTTCCGCCAGAGGCTCTATCGCGACGGCCATGTGCCAGGCGTTAGCGTGGATGATGCGTGAGGCGTCCAGCATCATGGCCACGTGGCCGCGCCAGAAGACGAGGTCGCCGCGCCGAAGGTCTTCGGCGGAGACGTCGTGGCCAGTGGCGGCCTGCATGTCGGTGTCGCGGGGACAGGCCTGGCCGCAGGCGAAGCGGGACTGCTGGACGAGGCCGGAGCAGTCGAGCCCCAGGCTCTCGCGGCCGCCCCACAAGTAGGGCGCCCCCAGAAACCGCTCGGCCACCGCGGCGGCGTCGGACTCGAAGGCCAGGCCGATCGGGGCGAGATGACCCGTGGCGATCCAGCCTGCGCGGTCGACATGGGAGAGGCGGCCCTCGGTCTCGGTCACCCGCACCAGCGACCCGAGCGAATAGGGGCCTCGCGCCCGCGTCTTGATGCTTGGGGCCTCGAAGGCGTAGGTGCGCAGCGCGCTGATCCGATGGGTCGGCGGGGCCCCTTCGGCGGCCAGGTCCTCCATGGCGACGAAGCCGACATAGCCGTCACGGCCGGCCTGGCCCCACAGGAACAGGCCGTCTTGTTCGACACTCGAGAAGGTCTCGCCGAACAGAAGCTGGTCGACCTGTTCGCCGCTCGCGTCAGGGGTAGCACGGATCGCCGTCGCCGGTGTCACGCAGACCATCGCCCGCGGCTCCAGATAGACTTCGGCCGGAGTGATTCCCTCCAGTGTGCGACTGGCGATCCCGTCGCGGACCGGCGTCAGCCGCGGGTCGACGATCATCCGTAGCGCTCGGACAGCAGGGCGAAGAGGGCGCGGATCGCCTGGGCCTCGCCGCCCGCGAGGTAGCCCGGCCGCGCCCGCGGATTCCAGGCGAAGATGTCGAAATGGATCCAGGCTCCGGTGGTCGGCGCAAAGCGCTTGAGGAACAGGGCCGCCGTCACCGAGCCCGCCTGCGCCCAACCGTCCGGATCGTTCTTCAGGTCGGCGATGTCGGAATCGAGCGCGTCCTCGTAGCCCTTCCAAAGGGGCATGCGCCACAGATGGTCGGCCTGGTCCTCCGCATGGCGCGCGAGGTCCGCCGCCAGGCCGTCGTCATCTGTGTAGAAGGGCGGCAACTGCGGGCCGAGCGCGGCCCGCGCCGCGCCCGTCAGGGTGGCCAGGTCGATCGTCAGCACCGGGTCCAGTTCGGCGGCGCGAGTCAGGGCGTCGGCTAGGATCAGTCGGCCTTCGGCGTCGGTGTTGCCGACCTCGATGGACAGGCCCTTGCGCGACGCCAGAACGTCGCCCGGCCGCATGGCGTCGCCGGAGATGGCGTTCTCGACGACGGGTGTGATAACCACGAGGCGTACGGCCAGGCGCGCCGCCATGATCATCCGGCCCAGGGCCAGGGCATGGGCCGCGCCGCCCATGTCCTTCTTCATCTGGCGCATGCCCGCGGAGGGTTTGATGTCCAGGCCGCCGGTGTCGAACACCACACCCTTGCCGACGATGACGACGAGCGGATGGGTGGGATCGCCCCAGGCGATCTCCAGCATGCGCGGGCTGCGCGCCTCGACCGCGGCGCGGCCGACGGCGTGAACCGCGGGATAGTTCTCTTCCAGAAGGGCGTCGCCGACGACGGTGGTCAGGGTCGCGCCATACTGCTGGGCGATCTCGCGGGCGATGGCCTCAAGCTGCAGGGGCCCCATGTCGTTGGCCGGGGTGTTGACCATGTCGCGGGCCAGCGCGCAGGCGTGCGCGATGCTCCGCACCGCCGTCGCCATGGCGGCGTCCTCGACCAGCAGGCTGGGGCCGTCGCCAGGCTGCGCCTGCTTGTAGCGGCCGAACCGATAGGTCCCGAGCGCAAAGGCCAGCGCCGCCTTGCGCGTATCCAGATCGGCCGGCGCCTCTGCGATCCTATAGGCGCCGGACGAAAGCTTGGTCGGCAGGCCGCGGAAGCTCCAGGGGTCGGCCTTGGCGCCCAGGCCGAACAGGATGCGATCAACGCCGCCGTCCTCGCCGGGGATGGCCAAGGCCTGGCCGGCCTTGGCCTCGAACTTGGCCTGGGTCGCCATGGCGCGGGCCAGGGGATGCAAGGCGCCAAGCGCCGCCTCCAGCTTGTCCGGGCCGATGGCGTGGATCGGCGTGGCGCTGTCGGCGGTATCGAGGATGGGGTCGGTCATGCTTCGGCGTCCCGGGAAATCTTCACCAACGCATCAGACCCCGCATCGCGGCGGGCCGCAACAGGCGCGACCTAGGCCAGGGGCGAGGCCGGCAGCGCGCCCAGGGCGCCGCAGGCGATGGCGATGCCGTAGGGCATCTCGCGGCCCGTCGACGATATTCGCGCGATCCAGGCCGGCCCATTCTGCAGGTGCGGCCGGACCGCATCCGATCGGATGACCACCAGCACCACCGCCAGGATGGCGCCGGCCAGCACGGTGCACAGCAGGAAAACGCTGATCTGCGGCCAGCCGAACCAAAGCGCGCTCACAGCGAGCAGCTTGGCGTCGCCGCCGCCCAGCGCGCGCAGGGCGAAGAGCCCGAAGCCCATCACCAGGATCGCGGCGCCCGTGGCCACGCACAGGCCGATCGTTGGCAGGTTGACGCCGGAGGTCGTCGCGGCGATGGCGAACAGCGCCAGGATCGCAAGCGAGATCCAGTTGGGAATTCGGTAGCTTGTCGCGTCATAGAGCGCCGCGACGATCGTCAGCGCGGGAAAAGCCAGGAAGCTGATGAGGTGAATCAGGTTCATTTTACTCGTTACAAGGTGCGTACCACCTCTGGTTGCGGCGCGGCTATAGCTCAACTGCGAAAGATGACGCCTCGATCACGGCAAGCTTAGGCCAGGGGTCGTAAGCTCGGCCGTCGATGCTGGCGACGGGCCGCAGGCCGATCAGGCTGTTGCTCAGAAGAACGGCGTCGGCGGCCAGCAAACGGTCCAGGCCGGCGCGGACCTCGACAACCTCAATATCGAGCGCGGGCGCTGCGGCCAGCACGCTCGCGCGCATGATCCCGCCCAGCACGCCGCAGGCGAGCGCCGGCGTGACCATGGCCTTCCCCTCGATCCAGAAAAGGTTGGCCGCGCCCGCGCAGGCCACTTCGTCAAGGGTGTTCAGCAGGATCGCCTCGTCGGCGCCGGCGGCCCGGGCCTCTTCGCGCGCCAGGACGTTGTCGAGGTAGGCCAGCGTCTTCAGCCGACTGGCTGGCGAGCGGTCGTTTCGACGGATGCTGGCGACGGCGAGGCGCGCCGGCGCGAGCGGTTTAGGCGAAGGCGCTGCGGTGGCGACCAGTCGGGGCGCTAGCGCGGCCGGCCTATCGAGGCCACGGCCCCCGGAGCCGGCAGTGTAGGTCAGCCGCACGGCCGCACGGCCAGCCATGAGACTCGCCGCGCCCAGCGCCTGCAGGGCCGCTTCGCGTATCGCCCGCGCGTTTGGGGCTGGCAGGCCCAGGATCGCGCAGCCGGCGGCCATGCGTGCGAGGTGCGCCGCCAGCCGAGGCATGTCGCCGTCGACTGCCAGCACGGTCTCGAACAGCCCGTCGCCGAGGGTGAATCCGCGATCGTCCGCGGGGACGAGGTCGGCCATGGCCCGGCTCAGAGCGCCAGCTGGCGAACCTCGTCCTGCTCGGCGAGCGTCAGGATCCAGTCGCCGGCCGCGGCGTTGGCCTTGACCTGTTCGGGCTTTGTGGCGCCGGCGATCACGGACGGGATCTTGGGGTCGGCCAGCAGCCAGGCGAACGCGAGCTCGAGGATCGAATGGCCGCGAGCCTCCGCCCAGGCGGTCAGGCGTTCGATTCGGTCGAAGTTCTCATCCGACAACGCCTTGCCGAAGCGTTCCATGTTGCCGGCGTAACGTGTGCCTTCCGCGGGCGCCTCGCCGCGCCTGTACTTGCCGGTCAGCAGGCCCGAGGCGAGCGGGAAATAGGGCAGCAGGCTGAGCTCCAGCTTGCCGATGGTCGGCAGGACCTCGGCCTCGATGTCCCGCTTGAGGATCGAATAGTCCTCTTCGGTGGAGGCGAAGCCGACGAGGCCGGCGTCCTTGGCGACGCGGTCAGCTTCCTCGAGCTGGGCCGTCGAGAAGTTCGAACAGGCGATGTGGCGGACCTTGCCCGCCGCGATCAGGTCGTTCAGCGCCTGCAGGGTCTCCAGGATGGGCGTCTTGGCGTCTGGAAAATGCAGCATGTAGAGGTCGATATAGTCGGTCCCGAGGCGTTGCAGGCTCGCCTCGACGCACGACATGACATTGTCGCGGGCGCCGCCGGTGCGCGCGCCGAACTTGGTCAGGATGATCACATCCTTGCGGCGTTCTCCGAGCGCCTTGCCGAGGTACTGTTCCGACAGGCCGTCGCCGTACATGTCGGCGGTGTCGAAGAAGTTGATTCCGGCGTTCAGGCTGGCGTCGACGACGGCCTGGGTGGCGGCCTGGTCGATCCGGCCGAAATTGTTGCAGCCGAGGCCGATGACGCTGACGTCAAGGTCGGTCCGGGCGATGCGGCGCGTCTGCATCGGGTCTCTCCCAAAGTGTGTTCTGTGATCGTCGCCTGACGCGACTTCAGAGCCAAGCTTACAGGGCCTCAGGCCTGCGTCGAGCGCTTCAGACGCGGCGGAAGTCCAGAAAAACAGGACGACAGTCGCCCAGCTGCTTTTCCTCGTAGCGCGTGGTGACGTGGTCGGCCGGGGGCAGACGCCAGTCGTCCGCCGCCTCGGCGGTCCAGGCGAAGGCGGGTTCGGCCCTAAGGATGGCGAGCGTCCAGTCGACGTAGTCGGCCCAGTCGCTGGCGAAGCGCAGCGCCCCGCCAGGTCTGAGCAGCCGCGCTAGGTCGCCGGCGAGCTCGGCCTGGATCAGCCGGCGCTTGTGGTGGCGGGCTTTCGGCCAGGGGTCAGGAAACAGGATGAAGACGCGGCTCAGGCAGGCGTTCGGGAGCCGCGACAGCAGCTCGCGGACATCGCCGTCGTACAGGCGCACATTGTCGAGCCTGCCTTCATCGATGTGGCGAAGGGCGCTGGCGACGCCGTTCTGGAACGGCTCGGCCCCGATGATCATGACGTCGGGATGCGCCTTGGCCTGGGCGGCCATGTGCTCGCCGCCGCCGAAGCCGATCTCGAGCCAGACTTCCTTCGCTTCGGGTGCGAGGGCGGCCGGATCCACGGCGCCTTGCGGCACGCGCAGCCTCGGCAGCAGCGTGTCCATCAGCGCCGCCTGCCGGGGCTTGATCGGCCGCGACTTGATGCGGCCGAAGGAGCGCATGGGCGGATGGTCCGCCCCAGAGCCTGACACTTGCGCTAAAGCAGCTGGCGCAGCTGGTCGGCGAGGTCGGTTTTCTCCCAGGAGAAGCCGCCTTCGGCGTCCGGTGTCCGGCCAAAATGGCCATAGGCCGCCGTGCGCGCATAGATCGGCCGATTGAGGCCCAGGTGCTCGCGGATCGCCCGCGGGGTCGCCCCGCCGATCAGTTCGGGCAGGATCATCTCCAGCTTGGTGGGATCGACGAGGCCCGTGTCATGCAGATCGACATAGAAGGACAGCGGCTGGGCGACGCCGATCGCATAGCTGATCTGGATCGTGCAGCGCCGCGCGAGGCCGGCGGCCACCACGTTCTTAGCCAGGTAACGGCAGGCGTAGGCCGCCGAGCGGTCGACCTTGGTCGGGTCCTTGCCTGAGAACGCGCCGCCGCCGTGCGGCGAGGCGCCGCCGTAGGTGTCGACGATGATCTTGCGGCCCGTCAGGCCGGCGTCGCCGTCAGGCCCGCCGATCTCGAAGCGGCCGGTCGGATTGACGTGCCACTGGGTGTTCTTGGTGAGCAGGCCTTCAGGGAAGACGCCCTCCACATAGGGCCGGATCACCTGTTCGATGCGCTTGGGCGTGGCGATGTGCAGGCCGACGCGCTTCTTGTGCTGGGTCGAGACGACGATCTGCAGCACCTCGACGGGGCGGCCGTTCTCATAGCGCAGGGTGACCTGGCTCTTGGCGTCGGGTTCCAGCACCGGGCATTCGCCGGAGTGACGCACCTCGGCCAGCTTGCGCAGGATGTCGTGGCTGTACTGCAGGGTCGCCGGCATGAGGTTCGGCGTCTCGTCGCACGCGAAGCCGAACATGATGCCCTGGTCGCCCGCGCCCTCGTCCTTGTTGCCCGAGGCGTCCACGCCCTGGGCGATATGGTCGGACTGCGGGTGCAGGTGGCAGGCGTACTTGGCCTTGGCCCAGTGGAAGCCCTTCTGCTCGTAGCCGATCTCGCGCACCGCGGCGCGGATCTGGTCCTCAAGGCCATTGATGATCTCTTTGTTCAAAGCCTTGTTCTCGGCCTTGGACGCGCCCGGCCGACCGGCGCGCACTTCGCCAGCCAGCACGATCCGGTTCGTGGTGACCAGGGTCTCGCAGGCCACGCGGGCCTGGGGCTCAACGCTCAGGAAGGCGTCGACGACGGTGTCGGAGATCCGGTCGGCGACCTTGTCCGGATGGCCCTCGGACACGCTTTCGCTCGTGAAGATGTAGCTCGAACGGCTCAACGGGTCGCTCCTGATCGGTCTGAACGCACGGACCCATGCCTATAGAGCGATGTGGCTGAGCCGCCAAGGCGCATAAGGATCGCCTTATATGGAGTGTCGGTGGTCAGACCGCGGAGGGTTCCTCGCTCAGGGTTCGGACCAGATCGAGAACCTTGCGGCGGACACGGCCCTGTTTGATCCGCGGGAAGGCGGAGGCCAGCTCCATGCCTTCGCTGGTCAGCAGGAAATCCTGAACGGCGTCACTGCGGCCAGCGCTCGCCGTGCTGTTAGAGGCGGCGTCATGCAGGCCTTCGTAGAAATAGGCGACGGAAGTATTTAGGGCCTGTGAAACTTCAAACAGCTTGGAGGCGCTGACCCGGTTGGCGGCGCGCTCGTACTTCTGGATCTGTTGGAATGTCAGCCCGATGCTCTCGGCCAGCTTCTCCTGGCTCACGCCAAGTTCTTTGCGTCTCATTCTGATCCGCAGACCCACGTGGCGATCGATGGGATTGGGGCCGGTGTCCGTACCCGCAAGCTTGTCCATGGTCCTTCAAATAGCGAAAGCTTGGCGAAGGTGGAATAGCTGGGGGGTGCGTCAAGCAATCGCGGGTCGGCGCAGCCGACTATGCGCGGCCAAGCCTAGGGACAGCGTCAGGAAAACTGAAAATATAAGGTCGCCTACCCGACCGTAGACTGTGCTTGGCAGCGCCGGCGGCAACGGCGCATCGATCACGCCCAGATCTCCGAGGCCCAGAGCGGCGTTGATCCGGCCATGGGCGTCGATAATCCCGGAAACGCCGGTCGGTGTTGCGCGGATCAGCGGCAGGCCTTCCTCGATCGCCCGATAGCTGGCGATGTTGAGGTGCTGCAGGGGCCCGCTGGTGGCGCCGAACCAGGCGTCGTTGGAGACGTTGAGCAGGAAAGCCGGACGCGTTTCGCCGCGGATCGCCGCATCGCGGGCGAAGCCGGGGAAGAGCGCCTCGTAACAGATGAGCGGTTGGAACGGGGCCAGCCCCGCCAGCGCCATAGGGGTGGGCGGCGGCCCGGCGGTGAAGTCCTCGGGCATGTGGACCAGGCTTCGCAGGCCGATCTGGGTGGCGAAGTCCCTCGTCGGCAGGAACTCGCCGAAGGGGACAAGCCGACGCTTGTCGTAGGCCGCCTCGATGCGGACGGATCCGCCGGCGCGGCGCAGGGCGACCAGGCTGTTGAAGTAGTCGACGCGCCCGTCGGGCCTCACGCCCGCGCGATTGGCCCCCATGAGCAGGACGCCGTCCGGCCGGATCGCCTGGGCGAGCCGCGGGCCGTAAGGGCTTTCCGGCGCCGTCAGGTCCTGCAGGACCGCAGGCAACGCGCCTTCCGGCCAGATCACCACCTTCGGGGCGCCCGGGCGGCGTGAGAGATCAGCGTAGGTGCGGACGATCAGGTCCAGGTTCTCAGGCCGCCACTTGTCCTTCTGGTCGATATTGGCCTGGACGATGCGCACAAGCGGCGCCGACAACGCCGGTTCCGGCGCCTGGGCGAGGCGAACCTCGCCATAACCGTAGAGCCCGGCCAGGGCCGCCGCCATGACGCCGGCGGCGATCAACCGTCCACGCCGCGCGCTGGCGTCGAACAGGACCGCCGGCGCCGCCGCCAAGGCCAAGGTCACCCAGGTCAACCCATAGGCGCCGATCAACGAGGCGATCTGCGACGGCGCCGACCCGGCGCGCCAGGTCTCGCCCGGTAGGTTCCAGGGGAAGCCGGTGAAGAGGTGCCCGCGCAACCATTCGGCGCCGGCGAAGGCGCCAGCAAACACCACGGCGCGCCACAGGCCTTGCGGCCGCGCCAGGCGATAAATCAGGCCGCCCAGACCCCAGAACAGGGCGAGCCCCGCGGCCATCAGGACCAGGGCGAAGGGGGCCATCCAACCCTGGTTTTTCGCGTCGACCATGAAGGGCTCGACGATCCACCAGACACCCACCGCGAAATAGCCCAGGCCGGCCAGCCAGCCGCGGAACAGGGCCGAGCGCCAGGACGCGGCCACGTCCAGCCGCGACATCAGGAGCGCATAGCCCAGCAGGCCCAGCGTCGCGCCGAACGGCGGATGGGCCAGGCCCGCCGCGGCGCCCGCCAGCAGGCACAAGGCGCGAACGGTCCAGGGCGAGTTCAGCCAGGTCATTTTCCAGTGGGCTCGTCGAGAATCGAGTGGGCGATCGGGGTCGGCGCGGGCCGGATCCGCACGCGCTTGACCCGTCTGGGGTCAGCCGACATGACCTCGAACACCAGGCCCGAGGCGTGTTCGATCTTCTCGCCACGCTGAGGGACGTGGCCGGCCAGGGTGTTCAGGAGGCCCGCGACTGTGTCGATCTCTTCGTCCAGATCGGGCGGCGAGAGGACGCCCAGCGACAGCACCGCCTCCAGGTCGTCCAGGGGCTGGCGGCCATCCACCAGCCAGCCATGCTTGTCCTCGGCGATGGGGGCCACGCCATCCCCGTCCTCGTCGTGCTCGTCGGCGATGTCGCCGACCAGGGCCTCCAGCAGATCCTCAAGCGTCACCAAACCGTCGACGCCGCCGAACTCGTCGATGACCAGGGCCATGTGGCTGCGCCGCGCGCGCATCATCGACATCAGCTCTGACGCGCGCATGAACGGCGGCACATAGAGCACCTTGCGCACCAGATTGTGCCGGCCCTGCAACAGCTGGTCCTCCGGCTTGGGCCGCCGCGTCTTTCGGGCCATGAGGCGGAAGACGTCCTTGACGTGGACCACGCCCACCGGCTCGTCGAGGGTGTCGCGGTAGACCGGCATGCGCGAGTGTTCGGCGACGACGAAACGGTCCACCAGCTCGGAGAACGGGCAGCCCCGTTCGACCGCAACGATATCCGCGCGCGGCTTCATGACGTCGTGGACGCGCAGGTCCTGGAAGGCCCGGGCCTGAAGGACAAGGGTTTCATTGGTCGCGATCTGCGCCTGAGAAGCGTCGCTCTCCGCGGGTCCGCCCGGCGGCGCGGGTTTGCGGAACAGGTCCAACAGGGCCCTTACGCCGCGCCGGCCTTTCGGGCCGGAAGCGGCGTCGCGACGAGAGTCCGGGTCAGTCATGGTCTCCCTCGACGGCTGCGTAGGGGTCGGAAATCCCCAGATCAGCCAGGATGGCGCGCTCGAGATCTTCCATGATCTCGGCCTCGCCGTCGTCGATATGGTCATACCCCAAAAGATGCAGCACGCCATGGGCCGTCAGGTGCTGCAGGTGGCTCGCCAGCGTCTTGCCCTGCTCAGCCGCCTCGCGCACGCAGACGCCGTAAGCCAGCGCAATATCGCCGAGCGATCCCTCAGGGTTATCGCCGGCGGGAAAGGACAGGACGTTCGTCGGTCCGGACTTGCCCCTGAACTGCTGGTTCAGTTCGGCGACGGCCTCGTCATCAGCCAGCAACACGCATAGTCCAGCGTCGGCGCGCCTGTGGCGCGCCAGGACGGCGAGGGCCGCCGCCTGGACCAGGCCGCGCGCGTCGACCTGGACGCGCGCCCAGGCCTCATCTTCGATCTCGATGTCGATCAAGCCAGCCGCGAGGCTTGAGCCGTCTCGCCGTCGTAGGCGCGCACGATCCGCTCGACCAGCGGGTGGCGCACCACGTCCTCGCCGGAGAAGCGGACCACGCCGATGCCCTTGACGCCTTCCAGCAGACCGACGGCGTGCGACAAGCCGGAATCGCGGGAGTTGACCAGGTCGATCTGACTGGGGTCGCCGGTCACCGCCATGCGCGAGCCTTCGCCCAGGCGGGTGAGCACCATCTTCATTTGCAGCCGGGTGGCGTTCTGCGCCTCATCGACGATGACGAAGGCGTGGCTCAGCGTGCGGCCGCGCAGGAAGGCGATCGGCGCGACTTCGATCTCGCCCTTCTCGCGGCGACGGCGAAGCTGGTCGGCCCCCATGATGTCGGTCAGCGCCTCCCAGACGGGCGCCATATAGGGATCGACCTTTTCGTTCAGGTCGCCTGGCAGGAAGCCCAGACGCTCGCCGGCCTCGACCGCGGGGCGGCTGACCACCAGCCGCTCGACCTCGCCGCGCAGCAGCAGGCCGGCGCCATGGGCGACGGCCAGGAAGGTCTTGCCGGTCCCGGCCGGACCCAGGCCGAACACCAGCTCGGACTCCGCCAGCGCCGACAGATAGCGCGCCTGGGTCGCGGTTTTCGGTGCGACCTGCCCACGCCGGCCGACCGGCAGGGAACCGCCGCGGCCAGCGGCGCCCGCGCGGGCGGCCTGGGCCGCCTGGCCGCCGGTTCGCGGCGTACGGCCGCCCCGCGCTTCGCCGATGGCCACGCGAATATCGGCCTCAGAGACTTCAAGGGCGCTGTCGGCGCGGCCTGCGACCGACTCGACTGTGCGTTTGGCCATGGCGCGCCCGCCTGTGTCGCCGGTGACGGCGACACCCCCGCCCGGCGTTTCCAGCAGCACGTCGAAGGCGTCTTCGATCAGGGCGGCGTGGCGACTGTTGGGACCGGACACGGCCCGCAGGGCGACGTCCGACAGGCTGACAAACTCGGTGGTGCGGCTCACGCGGGCTCCGGAACGGCCGCGGCGTTCGACAGGACGCCGGCCAGGCTCATCTTGGCGGCGGCCTCGATACGGACAGGAACGATCTGGCCGATCAGGCTTTCAGCGGCCTCGAAATGAACCGACTGCAGATAAGGGCTGCGGCCAATCACCTGGCCTGGATGGCGGCCTGGGCGCTCCACCAGTACGGGCAGGGTCTGGCCGATCTTGGAAGCGTTGAAGGCGCGCTGCTGGTTGTCGAGCAAGGCGTTCAATCGTGCCAGCCGCTCATCCTTCACCGCCTCGTCGACCTGGCCCGCGAGCGTGGCGGCCGGGGTGCCGGGACGGCGCGAGTATTTGAAGGTGAAGGCAGAGGCGTATTCGACCTGGCGGACCAGTTCGAGGGTCGCCTCGAAGTCGGCCTCCGTCTCGCCCGGAAAGCCGACGATAAAGTCGCTGGAGAGCGCCATGTCCGGCCGCGCGCCCCGGATGCGGCCGACAAGGTCGATATAGGCCTTCGCCGAATGGCCGCGGTTCATGGCGCGCAGGATCCGGTCCGACCCCGACTGCACCGGCAGATGAAGATAGGGCATCAGGGCGGACATCTCGCCGTGGGCGGCGATCAGGTCTTCGGCCATGTCACGGGGGTGGCTGGTGGTGTAGCGGATCCGCTCGAGGCCCGGAATCTCGGCGAGCCGCCCCGCCAGGTTCGCCAATCCGTGTTCGCCCGCGTAGGCGTTCACATTCTGGCCCAGCAGGGTGACTTCGCGAACGCCTTGGGCGGCCAGGGCGCGGGCCTCAGTCAGGATGTCCTCCACCGGCCGAGACCACTCACCGCCGCGGGTGTAGGGCACGACACAGAAGGTGCAGAACTTGTCGCAGCCTTCCTGCACGGTCAGGAAGGCGGTGACGCCGCCCGGCCGCCGTGGCGTCTGCGCCAGGGCGTCGAACTTCTCTTCGGGCGCGAAGTCCGCCGCCAGCCGTTCGCCGCGGGCGCGGTGGGTGCGGGCGATCAACTCGGGCAGCTGGTGGTAGGCTTGCGGGCCGATGACCAGGTCAACGGCCGATTGCCGGCGCATGATCTCGGCGCCTTCAGCCTGGGCGACGCAACCGGCGACGGCGATGGTCATGGCGCCACGGCCATCCTGGGCCATGGCCTCCTTCATCTCGCGAATCTTGCCGAGCTCGGAATAGACCTTCTCGGTGGCCTTCTCACGGATGTGGCAGGTGTTGAGGATGACGATGTCGGCGCCGTCCGGCTGGTCGGTCGTCACATAGCCCAGCGGGGCCAGCACATCGGCCATGCGCTCGCTGTCGTAGACGTTCATCTGGCAGCCGTAGCTCTTGATGAAGAGCTTCTTCGGCGCAGGGGTCTCAGCCATCGTGACGGGGTCAGCCTTCAACCGGCACGCCGTAGAGTTCAAGGCGGTGGTCGATCAACTTGAAGCCGAGCTTGCGGGCGATGGCCTCTTGCAGGGCCTCGATCTCGGCGTCGACGAATTCGACCACCTCGCCCGTCTTCATGTTGATCAGGTGATCGTGATGCGTGTCCTGGTGCTCTTCGTAGCGCGAGCGCCCGTCGCGGAAGTCATGGCGGGTGATGATGCCCGCCTCTTCGAACAGGCGCACGGTCCGGTAGACGGTCGCGATCGAGATGTGCGGGTCGACCTGGTGGGCGCGACGGTGCAGTTCCTCGACGTCGGGGTGATCGTCGGCGGCGGACAGCACGCGCGCGATGACGCGACGCTGTTCGGTCATCCGCATGCCCTTTTCGATGCAGAGCTTTTCGATACGGTCCGCCACAGTTGCTCTCGCCGGTTGCATGGTGTTGCGATTTTAGGCGTTCGAAGCCGCAAGGTCGAGCCGCATCACAAGCGCGTCGATTTGGCCGTCCGGCCCGCGGTCATAGTAGGCCCTGCGAACGCCTGAGCGGCGGAAGCCGAGGCCCGCGTAGAGCCCGACGGCCTCCATGTTGTCGACCGCCACCTCCAGGAAGGCCTGCGACGAGCCCGCGGCCCGCGCCGCCGCTATCGCCGCCGTCATCAAGGCCTTCGCGACCCCGCGGCGTCGGGCGTCGGGCGCCACCGCGACGGTCAGGATCTCCAGCTCGTCGGCCGCTGCGCGGCACAGGATCAGCCCCTGGGGCGCGTCTTTCGCCGCCACGAAGCCGAACACCCCTGGGCCGGCCAGCAGTTCGGCGAAGGCCTCGGCGTCCCAGGGTTTGGCGAACGCCTGGGCGTGCACCGCCGCCAGGTCGTCGGCCTCGTCAGGGGTCACCATGGAGAGCTTCACAGGGCGTCTGCGTGCGGGCCGGGCAGGCCGCCCGGAAGCCGTGCGTCGGGCGCGCGCAGGTACAGCGGCTTCAAGGGAGATGCCGCGCGTCGGGCCGCGAGGCGCGCGACGACCCGAGGGTCGGCCCAGGCCGCCTCGACAAGGTGAACGCCCGGCAGCTGTGCGGCCAGGGCCGGGGCGCCGGAGCCGATGACGGTCACGGCGCGACCGGCGGCGCGGATCGTCAGAACAGCGGCCTCAAGGGATGCGGCCCGTGGCGGATCGAGCGCCTGCCCATCATTGAAGCCCTGCAGGTAGATCTGGTCGCGCCGGGCGTCGATGGCGGCGAAGACCAGGCCTTCGCGGTCGGCGGCCAGCGCCTCGAAGACGCTGACGCCCACGGTTTCTGCGCTCAGGGCCGACGCCAGACCCTTGGCGAAGGCGACGCCGACGCGAAGTCCGGTGAAGGAGCCGGGCCCGACGGTCGCGCCCACCCGAGCGATCTCGGCGAAATCGACGCCCGCCTCGGCGACGACGGCCTGGGCGATCAGCGCCAGGCGCTCCTGGTGGCCGCGCTCCATCGGCTCGATGCGATGGCTAAGGATGCGGTCGCCCTGCGCCAGGGCGACCGAACAGGCGCCGAGACAGGTGTCGACGCCCAGCGCGATCAGGCCTGGTGACGTCAGAGCGTCTGCTCGACGCGGGTCACTTCGGGCACATAGTGCTTCAACATGCCCTCGACGCCGGCCTTCAGGGTCGCCGTCGATGACGGGCAGCCCGAACAGGCGCCGCGCATGTTCAGCCAGACCACGCCGGTGTCCGGCTCGAAGCGGGAGAACAGGATGTCGCCGCCGTCCTGGGCCACCGCCGGGCGGATCCGGCTGTCCAGCAGGTCCTTGATCTCGGCGACGATCTGCGCGGCGTCGCCTTCATAGTCGCCGCCCTCGTGCTGGGCGTCGGCCTGTTCGGTGGTGAACAGGGGCCGGCCGGAGGTGAAGTGGTCCATGATCGCGGCCAGGACCGGCGCCTTCAGATGGCTCCAGTCGGCGGCGGGCTGCTTTTCCACCGTCAGGAACTCAGGCCCGAAATAGACCCGCTCGACCCCGGTGATCTGGAAGATGTCGGTCGCCAGGGGCGAGTCCTCGGCGTCCAGGCTGTCGCGGAAATCGCGCGCGCCCTCGCCCATGACCTCGCGGCCAGGCAGGAACTTCAGGACTTCCGGGTTCGGCGTCGGTTCGGTCTGGATGAACATGTCGCAGATGTGGCGCCGCGAGAGCCATGGCGCAAGCTTCGGCCCTCGCAGCAATTCTAGAAGCGGATCGAGTTCAGCCCGCCCGTTCAGCCCGCCCGTTCAGCCCGCCCAGTAGCCCACCTTGGCCTTCACTTCCGCCAGGGTCGGGGCTGCGGCGTTGCGGGCGCGATAGGCGCCGTCGGCCAGGATGGCGTCGATCTGCGCCTTGTCCGCCAAGAGGCTGCGCATCTGCAGGCCGATCGGCGCAAGTTTGGCGACCGCCAGGTCGGCGAGTTTCGGTTTGAAGGCGCCGAAACCCTGGCCGGCGAACTCGGTCAACACGTCCTGGTCGCTGCGGCTGTCCAGGGCAGCATAGACGCCGATCAGGTTGCGGGCCTCCGGCCGTTCGGCCAGCCCATCCATGGTCTCCGGCAGGGGCTCGGCGTCGGTCTTGGCCTTGCGGATCTTCTGGGCGATGGCGTCGGCGTCGTCGGTCAGGTTGATCCGCGAATTATCCGATGGATCGGACTTCGACATCTTCGCCGTCCCGTCTCGCAGCGACATGATCCGCGCGCCCGGCCCTTGCGTCACCGGATCGGGCAGGGGGAAGAAGCCCGGCGCGTCGAAGTCGTGGTTGAACTTGGCGGCGATGTCGCGGGTCAATTCGAGATGCTGGCGCTGGTCCTCGCCCACCGGCACATGGGTGGCCTTGTAGATCAGGATGTCGGCCGCCTGGAGCACCGGATAGGTGTAGAGCCCGACGCTCGCGCGCTCCTTGTGCTTGCCGCTTTTCTCCTTGAACTGGGTCATGCGGTCGAGCCAGCCGAGGCGGGCGACGCAATTGAAGATCCAGGCGAGTTCAGCGTGTTCGGGCACCGCCGACTGCGGGAAGATGGTGGCGATCTTGGGGTCCAGGCCGGTGGCCAGGTAGGCTGCGGCGATTTCGCGGACCTGATCCTTCAGCTTGGCCGGGTCCTGCCAGACCGTGATGGCGTGCAGATCGGCGACGAAGATGAAGGTGTCGGTCTCGTGCTGCATGCGGGCGAACTTTGCGAGCGCGCCGAGGTAGTTGCCAAGATGCAGGTCGCCGGACGGCTGGACGCCGGACAGCACGCGTTTGGGACCCTGATACAGGACAGGGGACTCTTCGGTCATGGGAGAGGCTCTTTAAGGCAGGGTGGCGATGGCTATGCGAAAGCGCGCGGGCGTGCGCCCGCACAAGCAGGGTCGTGGGCGTTTATCGCCATCGCCCATTCGCGAGAGCCGAAGTCGGTCGTTGCGCCATCGCGGGTAAACTAGAAGCCCGGCCCGATCATGGCAAGGCGGCCCCGCCGCGCCGACGCAGCGCCGCCTTGGCCTCGGCGAAGGTCAGGCCGCCTGAGGCGAACAGCAGGACCGGATACAGCGCCCCGCCCGCCGTACAGATCAGCAGCACCCCGATTTCCTTTGCCGGGATGACGTCCTCAATCGCGCCGCGGAAGTGGGCCGCCAGCGCCAGGCCGCCTCCGAGGACGGCGCTCGCGCCGGCGATGCGCGCGATCTTCGACCAGGCGCGCGCCGAGGGACGGTAGACGCCGCGCCGCATGAGGCTCGCGCTCATCTGGCAGACGGTGATCCAGGCCGCGATCGAGGTGGCCATGGCGATGCCGGGGAAGCCGATGGCGTAGAAGAGGGCGACCCCTAAGGCGATGTTCACGGCCACTGAGATCAGCGAGAAGCGCATCGGCGTCTTCGTGTCCTGCCGCGCGAAGAAGGCGGGCTGCAGGATCCGCAGCAGGACGAAGGCCGGCACGCCCCACCCGTAGTGAAAGAGCAACGCCCCCGTCGCCGCGGCGTCCGATCCGGTGAAGGCGCCGCGGGTGAACAGCGCGTCGATCAGATAGGTCGGCATGGCCAGCAGCGCCGCCGCGGCAGGGAGGCTGAAGGCCAGGGCGAAGACGATCCCCTGGTCCATGGAGGCCTGGGCGTCGGCCTGGTCGTCGGCCTGCAGGGCTTTCGAAAGACGCGGCAAGAGCGCGACGCCGATGGCCACGCCCACCAGGCTCATGGGCAGCTGGTAAAGGCGGTCAGCCACGTTCATCCAGACCCGCATGCCGGCGACCTGGCTCGCCAGGATGCCTGAGATGAAGATATTGATCTGGGTCGCGCTATTGGCGATCGCCGCTGGGATGGCGAGCGTGATCAGCGCCCTGATGTCCGGCGTCAGGCTGGGTCGTACGAGTCGGATTCTGGCGCCGGAACGATGCGCGCCCCATCCGCACAGGGCCGCCTGACCCACGCCGGCGATGATGACGCCGATCGAGGCCGCGTAGGCTGCGGCCACGGGCTCATGCTGCGGCAGGACGATCGCCAGCATCACGATGTTCAGCACCGTCGGATAGGCGCCGTAGATGATGAACCGGCCTCGCGCCGTGAGCACGCCGGAGAACAGCGACGCGATCGCCATGCAGGGCAGGTAGGGCATGGTGATCTGGGTCAGCAGGATCGCCAGCTTGAACTTGGCCGGGTCGTCCACGAAGCCCGGGTTGATGGCGTACATCAGCCAGGGCATGGCCAGTTGGATGACGACGGTGAGCGCCACGGTGGCGGCCGCCACCGTGGCCAGCGCATCGGCGGCGAACCGGTCGGCGTCGACTTCTCCGGCGTCGTCCGCCAGCTTGCGCGCATAGGCCGGCACGAAGGCTGCGGCGAAGGCGCCTTCGGCGAAGATGCGGCGGAACAGGTTCGGGAAGGCCAGCGCCGTATAGTAGGCGTCCGCTGCGATGGTCTGGCTGGCGCCCAGGCGCGCGGTGATCACCAGGTCGCGGGCCAGGCCCATGAACCGGCTGACAAGGGTCAGGCCGGAAAAGATCATCGACGAGCGGATCATCCCGCCGCCGCGCGCCGCCTTCTCCGACATCAGCGCGCGATGCTGGCGCGGGCGCGCTGCAGATTGCCGCGCGGCGCGTCCTCGGCGTTCAGCGCGCCCAGCAGCGCCTGGCGCAGGGCCTGGCGCTTCTTTGCGTCATTGACCTTCTGGCCGTCCGGTTCGGTCACGTAAAAGGCGTCGACAGCGCGCTCGCCGTAGCCGTCGATGTGGGCGGAGACGATGGACAGGCCGGCGTCGGCGATGACGTGAGCCAGGGCCGCCAGCAGGCCGGAACGGTCACGGCCGGAGGCCTCGACCACCGTGGCGGTCTCCGAGGCGTCGTTGTCGAGCATGGCGGTCGGCGTGATCGAGAAGGCCGCTGTGCGGCTGGCGTCGCCGCCGCGGCGGGTTTCCCGGGCGTTGGGCTGGCCGCGCGCGGCGGCCTCCAGATCGTCGGCCAAGCGGCTCAGCACCCGGTCGTTCTCGCCGCCATAGGGCCGCCCCGTGGCGTCCTGCACATAGAAGACGTCGAGCGCCTGGCCGGCCCGGGACGTGAACACCCGTGCGCCCACCACATTGCCGCCTGCGGCCGTAATCGCTTCGGCCAGATCGACGAACAGACGCTGGCGGTCGGTGGCGGCGACCACCACCTCGGCGGCGTTGCGGGCGGCGACGATCCGGCCCTCCGCGGCCGCGCCTGCGCCCCCGCCGGCCGCTCTGGCCGCCAGGCGCGCGTGAGCCTGGACCTCTTCGGTGCTGAAGGCCGTGAAGTAGGCGTCCTCCATGGCGTCGCCCCAGGCCTCTGCGCCCGGCGACGCCTTGGCGAGCGAGACCCGCGCGTCGTACGCCGCGTTCTGATGATAGCGCCGGAGCGCGGCGGCGGCGTCGGAGCCGCGCCCGCCGCGGAACACCGCCTCGGTGGCGCTGTAGAGCTCGCGCATCAACTGGCCCTTCCAGCCGTTCCAGACGCCCGGCCCCACGGCGCGAATGTCGGCGGTGGTCAGCACCAGCAGCAGTCGCAGCCGCTCAGGGTTCTGCACGATGCGGGCGAAATCGGAGACGGTGCGCGGGTCGGCGACGTCGCGTTTCTGGGCGAAGTCGCTCATCACCAGGTGGTGCTCGACCAGCCAGGCGACCAGCTCGATCTTAGACCGATCAAGGCCCAGCCGCTCGCAGGCCTGCCGCGCCGCCCGCGCGCCGGCCAGCTCCTGCCCGCCGACCCCGCCCTTGCCGGTGTCGTGCAGCAACATGGCCAGGAACAGCGCCTCGCGATCGCCGATCAGCGGCATGATCGTCGTGGAGAGGGGGTGGTCCTCTGCGAACCGCCCGTCCGCGATGCCGGCGATCACGCCCACGGCCCGCAGGGTGTGCTCGTCCACCGTATAGGAGTGGTACATGTTGAACTGCATCTGCGCGACGATGCGGCCGAACTCAGGCATGTAGCGGCCCAGCACGCCGGATTCCGTCATCAGGCTCAACGTGCGGTAGGGATCCTTGCCGCGGGCCAGGACGTCCAGGAACACCTTGGCCGCGTGCCGGTCGCGCCGCACGGCGGCGGTGATCAGGGGCGCGCACCGCACGGCGGCGGTGAAGGCGTCGGGGTGCAGGTCGAGGTTGCGCTCGTCGGCGATCTTGAACAGCCGCAACAGGTTGATCGGGTCGCGCTCGAAGGTCTCGGGCCCCTCGACGTCGATGCGCCCGCCGACTTCGATGAAGCCCGGTTCGTCCAGCGGTTTGCGCCTGGGCCTGCGCGCCGGCAGCAAGCGCGAGATTCCGCGCGGCTCGACCTTGACCTCGTCGGCTTCCAGCTTGGCGGCGAACACCCGCGTCAGCGCACCGACTTCCTTGGCCATCAGGAAGTAGCGCCGCATGAAGCGCTCGACCGCAGGGTTGTCCGGGCGGTCGCCATAGCCCATTCGCCGGGCGATCTCCGGCTGCAGGTCGAAGGTCAGGCGCTCTTCCGGCCGTCCTGTGGCGAAGTGCAGATGGCTGCGCACCGCCCACAGGAAGTCGAAGGCGCGAATGAAGGTGCGCACCTCACGGCCGTTGAACATGTCCAGCTGCATCACCCGTTCGATCGGCTCGCCGGGATGCAGGTACTGGGCGATCCAGAACAGCGTGTTGAGGTCGCGAAGGGCGCCCTTGCCCTCCTTGACGTTGGGCTCGACCAGATAGCGGGTGGCGCCGGCGCGCTTATGGCGTTCGTCGCGTTCCTTCAGCTTGGCGGCGACGAACTCGGCGCCCGTGCCTTTCACGACCTCGTTGGCGAAGCGGCGGAGCAGGTCGGCGGCCAGGGCCTCGTCGCCGGCCAGACGCCGCGCCTCCAGGATCGAGGTGCGGATCGTGAAGTCCTCGCGGGAGAGCTTCACGCACTCCTCGACCGTCCGCGAGGCGTGGCCGACTTTGAAGCCCAGGTCCCATAGGGCGTAGAGCATATATTCGATCACGCTCTCGGTATGGGCGGTGGCCTTGTAGGGCCGCACGAACAGCAGATCGATGTCGGAAAAGGGCGCCAGCGTGCCGCGCCCGTAGCCGCCCACCGCCATCAGGGCCAGCCGCTCGCCTTCGGTGGGATTGCGGGCGCGGAAGATATGGGTGGTGGTGAAGTCCCAGAGCGCGGTGATCACCTCGTCGGTGACGCCGGAGAGGAGCCGCGAGGTCTCGATGCCGCCTGCGCCGTTCTCCAGGCGCTCCTTGGCGATCATCCGACCGCGGAACAGGGCGCCCTTGAGGATGTCCAGCGCCGCCGCCCGCTGGCCGCGCTCGTCCCCGACAAGCTCCAGCGCCGCCGTCGACAACTGCGCGCGCAGCTTCAGGCCGTCGACGACATATTCCAGGCGGGTCGGGCGAAGGCGGGGCGGCATGGCGTAGGAACGATATAGGCCAGTTTATTTGTCTCGCCCACAGTCCGTCAGCTGAGCGCTTCCGCCAGCCTCGATCCGCGCTTCCAATGGAAACCCGACCAGCCGGCGGCGACGGCGGCGTCTACGTTGGCGAGGCGGTCGTCGATCAGGCGTATCTCGTGCGACGCGAAGCCGGTGCGTCGGGCGACCTCGTCGTAGAATTCGGGTTGAGGCTTCTTTGAGCGCACATCGGCGGAGTAGTGGATGGCGTCGAAGCGGTCGCGGAACCCCAGCGTGTCCCACAGATAGCGGGCGCGATGATGCTCCTGAACCGTCGCCAGATGTAGGACCAGGCCGGTCTCGCGCGCGGCTTTCAGGTCGGCCAGCAGATCGTGGTCGAGCGCTGCGTCTTTCTCGAACCAGTAGGCCGTGAGCGTTTCCGCCGGCAGATGAGGGGCGATGGTCGCCAGCACCGGGCGCAACCGGTCGTAGAGGTCGGCGCGGCCCAACTCGACGTCCGGCCAATGGACCGCGAAGAACGCTCGTCCGAGGGCGTCGCGTTCGAGGCCAAGATCGCGATGCAGATGGTCGTCCCATCTCTGACCTGGCGGATGGACGATCAGGACGCCATCGACATCCACCATCAGGGCCTTGAGCGTCACAGCAGTCCCTTCAGGCGGTAGAGCGCCTCCATGGCCTCGCGGGGGCTCATGCCGTCGAGGTCGAGGGCCTTGAGCGCTTCTTCGGCGACGCTAGGCCCCAGCGACGGGGTCATAGGCGCCGACGCTGCGAACAGCGGCAGGTCGGCCAGATGCGCGGGCGCGCCGGCTTCGCGCTCCAGGCGCTCCAGCACGTCGCGGGCGCGGGCGACGACGGCGGGCGGGATGCCCGCCAGCTTGGCGACCTGGACGCCGTAGGATCGGTCGGCGGGCCCTGGGCCCGCCTCATGCAGGAAGATCAGGTCGCCGTTGAACTCCTTGGCCCGCAAGGACAGGTTCGCGACATAGGCCAGCCGATCCTCGAGCACCGCAAGCTCGTGATAGTGCGTGGCGAAGAGGCCGCGGCATCGGTTGGTCTCGTGCAGGGCCTCGGCGCAGGCCCAGGCGATCGCCAGGCCGTCGTAGGTCGCCGTGCCACGGCCGATCTCATCGAGGATGACCAGGGACCTGGGCGTCGCCTGTGACAGGATCGCGGCGGTCTCGACCATCTCGGCCATGAAGGTCGAGCGGCCGCGCGCCAGGTCGTCGCCGGCGCCGACGCGGCTGAACAGGCGATCGACGACGCCCAGGCGCAAGGATCGAGCCGGCACGAAACAGCCGGCCTGGGCGAGCACCGCGAGCAACGCGTTCTGCCGCAGGAAGGTCGATTTGCCGGCCATGTTCGGCCCGGTCACCAGAGCGAGCCTGGGACCCGCAACGCCGGCGCCATCCAGGCGGCAATCATTGGGCGTGAAGGCCTCGCCGGCGCGGCGCACGGCGTTTTCGACTACGGGGTGGCGGGCCGCTTCAGCCTCGAAGACCGCGGAGCGATCCACCAGCGGCCGGGCGGCGCCCACATCGTCGGCCCATTCGGCGTTGGCCGCGGCGACGTCTAGGCGGGCGGCGGCTGCGGCGGCGGCCTGGATCGGGCGGGCGGCGCGGCCGGCGGCCTCGCGCCAGGCCTCGAAGGTGTCGAGCTCGATGGCCAAGGCGCGCTCCGCCGCCTGGGCGATCTTGGCGTCCAACTCGGCCAACTCCACCGTGGTGAAGCGGACCTGGTTGGCCAGGGTCTGGCGATGGATGAAGGTTGCGTTCAGCGGCGCGGCCATCAGGGGCTCGGCCGCCTTGGCGCTGGTCTCGACGAAATAGCCCAGGACCGCGTTGTGGCGGATCTTCAGCGCGACACCGCTTTCGCCGGCCAGCCGCGCTTCCAGCTGGGCGATCACGCGACGCGAATCGTCGCGCAGGGACCGCGCCTGGTCGAGCTCGGGCCGCACGCCCTCGGCGACGAAGCCGCCGTCCCGAGCCAGCGCTGGCAGGTCGGTCGAGAGCCCACGGTCCAGCAGGTCGCGGAAGGCCGCCAACTCGCCCTCGGCCATAGGCGTCAGCGCCGCCAAGGCTTGGGCGATCTCGACCGGCGGCTGGGCCAGCGGATCGTCGAGCCGGGCGAACAGGCCGCCGACCGCCTCGCCGACCGCCAGGCCATCGCGCAGGCAGCCCAGGTCGCGCGGACCGCCGCGACCGAGCGTCAGGCGCGCGAGCGCGCGCGCCATGTCTCCCATGGCCTTCAGGGCGTCGCGGAGCGCGCTGCGTTGATTGCGGTGGCCGCAGAACCAGGCGACGGCGTCCAGCCGGTCGTCGATGGCGGCGGGGTCGAGTAGGGGCCGGGCGAGTCTGGCCGCCAGCAGGCGCGCGCCAGGGGCGGTGACCGTGCGGTCGATGGCCGCGAGCAGCGATCCCTCGCGGGCGCCCGACGTCGACTTCTCGATCTCGAGGCTGGCCCGCGTCGCCGGATCGATCGACATGACGTCGGCCTCGCCGGCCCGCTTCGGTGCGGTCAAGGCGGGTGCGCGACCGGCTTGGGTGATCTCCAGGTGCGCGGCGATCAGTCCCAGCGCCGAGATCTCCGCGCCGGAGAGCGCCCCAAACCCATCCAGGGTGTCGACTCCATAGAGGCGCTTCAGACGGGCCTCGGCGGCGGAAGGCTCGGCCAGCGCCTGGGCCAGCGGCTGGACGAAACCGCCGGCCGACTTCAGGGCGGCGTTCACCGCCTCGTCGGCGAACAGGCGGTCGGGCGCCAGGATCTCAGAGGGCGCCAGCGCCGCCAGCGCCGCGGCGAGCCCCGCGATCGTCGTCGCCTGGCATTCCACCTCGCCGGTGGAGAGCTCGACGCTGGCCACGGCGGCCTGACCGGCGCGCACGGCGATGGCCGCCAGCCGGTTGGCGCCGCGGGCGTCCAGCAGGCCGTCCTCGGTCAGGGTGCCCGGCGTGACGACACGGACGACATCGCGGCGCACGACCGACTTCGAGCCGCGTTTGCGGGCCTCGGCCGGGTTCTCCATCTGCTCGCAGACGGCGACCTTGAAGCCGGAGCGGATCAGCTTGGCGAGATAGGCTTCCGCCGCGTGCACCGGCACGCCGCACATCGGGATCGGCGCCCCGGCGTGCTGGCCCCGGGCGGTGAGCGTGATGCCGAGCGCCGCCGAGGCCTTTTCCGCGTCGTCGAAGAACAGTTCGTAGAAGTCGCCCATGCGGAAGAAGACCAGCGCGTCCGGCTGGCGCGACTTGGCTTCGAAGAACTGCGTCATGACCGGGGAGGCGCCCAGTGCGTCCTGGGTCACGGCCGCGTCGGCAAGAATCGATGGAACGTTCACCGGCGAAGGTTAACGAAGGCGTGCTGCGCCGTCATCCGTCGAGGGTGCATGGAGCCTTAGGCTGAGCTAGTATTTGCGCTCTACTGCGTCCCTTGGGGAAGCGTGCATGGGTCGACGGAGGATTGTGGGCGTCGCCGTCGGCTTGGCGATACTGGCCCTTGTCGCGCCCCTGACGCTCATGACGTTGATCGCCCACCAGCGCGCAGTCGACGCCGAATACGCCCACCTGAACGGCTACGCCCGCGCGACGCTGCAACGGGCCGACCTGACCCTCACGGGCGCCAAGGCGGCGTTGCAAGTGATCGAGTCCCAGGGCCTCCGCGGCTGCACGGCAGCGCACGTCACTCGGATGCGGCAACTGACCATCGAGAACCGCATCATCGAGGAGATGGGCTACTATCAGCGCGGTCTTCTGACCTGCACCAGTTGGGGACCGGTCGCCGGACGAGTTCCGCGCGGCGCGCCGGATCAGGTGCTGGCCGGCGGCTACGGCCTTTTCACGGGCGTCAGGCCGAAGGTTAGCAAGGCGCACGAAATGGTCGTGCTGACCTCTGGCGACCATAACGTCCTGATCAATCCGCAGCAGCTCGTCGACGTGATCCTCGACACGGCCATGGTCCTCGGCGTCGCGACGCGGCAGGGCCGGGTCATCGTCCTGTCCGGCCAGGCGGATCCAGATCTGATCGCCCGCCTGAGCCAGGGGCCGCTCCGCGGCCTGGACGATCAGCACGTGTTCGTATCCGCCGCTGGCCGCGACCTGACCGCCTTCGCCGTGATCGGCCGGGCGGCGGTGAAGGGTCGCTTCTATCGCGAGCTGCTGGTGTTCGTACCGCTCGCCCTTTTGATCTCGGCGACGCTGATCGCCGTGGTGGTCTGGCTGTTGCGCCAGCGGCTATCACCGCGCGCGGCGCTGGAGGAAGCCCTTAGCGCCCGGGCTATTGTCGCGCACTACCAGCCGATCATCGACCTCGCCACTGGCCGCTGCGTCGGCGCCGAGGCGCTCTGCCGCTGGCGTCTGCCGGACGGCTCGTGGGCATCGCCGGACCAGTTCATTCCCCTGGCCGAAGAGAGCGGCTTGATCGACGCCCTGACCGACCTGATGATCGAGCGGGTGGTCGGCGATCTCGACGCCATGTTCGGCGGCGAGCATGAGGTCCATGTGGCGATCAACCTGTCGGTAAGCGACATTGAGACCGGCCGTTTCCTGCCTGTGCTTGCGCAAACCCTGGCGCGCACGGGGGTGCTGCCGTCGCAGATCTGGCTGGAGGCGACCGAACGTGGCTTCATCAACGCGGCCGCCGCCCGCGACGTCCTCGATCGCGCGCGGGCCGCCGGCTACATGGTCGCCATCGATGATTTCGGAACCGGCTACTCCAGCCTGTCCCTCCTGGAGAGCCTGCCGCTCGACGCGCTCAAGATCGACAGGTCCTTCATCGCCACCTTCGGCCGCGAGACCGCGACGAGCGTGGTGACGCCGCACATCATCGAGATGGCCCACAGCCTGAAGTTCGACATCGTCGCCGAGGGGGTCGAGACGGTCGAGCAGGAGTCGCTCGTCCGCGCCGCCGGGGTACAGTTCGCGCAAGGCTGGCTCTACGCCAAGGCCCTGTCGCCTGAAGACTTCGCGGCCTTCTTCTATGCGCGGAACTCGCCGACGGAACCCGCCACGCCCCTGGGCGTGCGGCTCAGGCCGCCGCGGTCTCCGGCTTCGACGTCGTAAGGGCGACGAACACGTCTTCCAGGTCCGGATCCTGGGTGGCGATGTCGCGGATGTGCAGGCCGGCCGCACGGACGGCCGCCAGCACCTGCTCGACGCTCGACTGGCCGGTGCGGTAGGCGACCGAGAAGCCGCCGGCGGGCAGGAGGGCGGTCTCAAAACCGGCCAGCACCGGCGCGCTTGTCACCGGCTCCTCCGGAGTCACAAGCACCAGACGGGTGTCCATTCGGGATAGCAGCTTAGGGGTCGGTTCGCAGGCCACGACCATCCCGCGATTGATGATGGCGATCTGGTCGCAGAGCTCCTGGGCTTCCTCCAGGTAGTGGGTGGTCAGCACGATGGTCACGCCCGCCCGGTTCAGCTCGACGACGTAGTTCCACAGTTGCCGGCGCAGCTCGACATCGACCCCGGCGGTCGGCTCGTCAAGGATCAGCACCGGCGGATTGTGCACCATGGCCTTGGCGACCATCACCCGGCGCTTCATGCCGCCGGACAGCTGGCGGACGTAGGCGTTGGCCTTGTCGGAGAGGCCGAGCGCCGCCAGCAGCGCATCGGTGCGCCGCTCGGACTTGGGCACGGCGTACATGCCGGCCGCGACGTCCAGCGCTTCGCGCGGCGTGAAGAAGGGGTCAGCGGCGATTTCCTGCGGCACCACGCCGATGGCGGCGCGGGCGTCGCGCGGGCGCTCATCGATGTCGCGGCCCCAGATCTCCACCGTGCCGGAGGTCTTGCGACAGATGCCGGCCAGGATGTTGATGAAGGTCGACTTGCCGGCGCCGTTAGGTCCCAGCAGGCCGAAGATCGACCCCCGCGGGATCGCCAGGTCCAGGCCGCGCAGGGCGTGCATCGGCGCCGTGGTCTTCGTACCCGGATAGGTCTTCGTCAGGCCCTGGGCGCGGATGGCGAAATCGGGAAGTGAATCGGGCTGGGTCATCGTAGCGTTTCCTAGCATGGGTCGGCCGCGTCGTCGTTGACGTCGAAAGCCCCGCTCAGATACCTAGGCGCGCAAAGAGGTTCTGAACTCATGGCCAGCCCGATCCGCTCCCCCATCCGCTCCACATCCCCCGCCCTGCCGAAGGGCGCCGAGGCCCAGACCCAGGTCGAGCCGCAGCCGGCGCCGGCCGCCCTCGTGCGAGACCTTTCGGCGCCCGAAGTGGTGACGGTGCGTTCGGGCCGGATCGCCTGTGATGGCGTCGGCGGCGCCCTGGGTCATCCGCGGGTCTGGCTGGAGATGGGCGGCGCCGACTTCGTCGAATGCCCCTATTGCGATCGCCGGTTCGTCCTGCCGGCCGGCTCGGAAGGCCCGGAGAACGAACAGGCCGCGCCGGGCGTCTACGAAGGCAGCCACGGCCACTAGGGCGCGCGGCCGCCGCCGATCCGCGCGGTCGTCTGGGTCGTCAGTCCCGCAGCAGCTCGTTGACCGAGGTCTTGGCGCGGGTGCCCTCGTCCACCGTCTTCATGATCACCGCAGCGTAGGTGGCGGGGCCGCCAGCCTCGCGCGCCGGCCGCGTGCCGGGCACGACGACTGAGAAAGCTGGCACTTCGCCGTAGATGGTGACGCCTGTGCGCCGGTCGATGATCGGCGTGGTCGAGGTGATGAAAACGCCCATCGACAGCACTGAGCCTTCGCGGACGATGACGCCCTCGGCCACTTCCGAACGCGCGCCGATGAAGCAGTTGTCCTCGATGATCGTGGGGTTGGCCTGCAGCGGCTCAAGCACGCCGCCGAGGCCCGCGCCGCCCGAGATGTGGCAGTTCTTGCCGACCTGGGCGCAGGAGCCGACGGTCGCCCAGGTGTCGATCATCGTGCCCTCGCCGACATAGGCGCCGATGTTGGTGAAGGACGGCATGATCACGACGTTCTTGGCGATGTGCGCGCCGCGGCGCACGACGGCGCCCGGCACGGCGCGGAAGCCGGCGGCCTGGAAGTCCTTCTCCGACCAGGTTTCAAACTTCGAGGGCACCTTGTCGAAGTAGGGGCCGGGCGCGGGGGCGCGCATCAGCTCGTTCGGCCGCAGCCGGAAGGACAGCAGGATCGCCTGCTTCATCCACTGGTTGACCGTCCAATCGCCATCAAGGCCGCGTTCAGCGACCCGCAGTTCGCCGGAATCCAGCAGGGTGATGGTCTCCTCCACGGCGGTGCGCACCGGGCCGCGGGTGGAGATGTTGACGCCGTCGCGGGCTTCCCAGGCGGCTTCGATCTCGGTCTTCAGGTCGGCGACGGTCAGCTTGGACATCTTAGAGCGTCTCTTTCAGGCGGGCCGCGGCGAGGAAGGCCGCGAGGGAATCGGTGCGATGGTCGACAAAGGCCGCGGTGGAGGCGGCCGCATGGGCGCCGACCAGGACGGTCGTCATGCCAAGCTTGTGCGCTGGCTGCAAGTTGCGCTCGGTGTCCTCGAAGAAGCAGGTGCGCGTCGCATCCAGGTTGTGGGCCCAGACGATCTTGTCGAAAGTCTCCGGCGCGGGTTTCGGCAGGAATTCAGCCGAGGCGATGTGGAAGACATCCTCGAAGAGATGCGCCAGGCCCAGTCGCTTCAGCACCCGCTCAGCAGAGACCGCGTCGGCGTTGGTGAAGATCAGCCGCTTCCCCGGCAGGCGCTCGATCGCCGCCAGCAGGGCCGGGTCATGGGCGAGGGCCTCCAGCGACAGGTCGTGGAACATGGCGTGGTAGTCGTCCGGGTCGACCCCCCAGTCCAGCATCATGCCGCGCAGCGTCAGGCCATGTTCCCGCAGGTAGCGTTTCTGCAAGGCGAAGGCTTCATCGCGCGGCAGGCCGGTGACTTTCTGCACATAGGTGGTCATCCGCGACACGGCTTCGTCAAGGAAGCCGGACTCGACAGGATAGAGCGTGTTGTCGAGGTCGAAGAGCCAGGCGTCGACGCCGCTCAGATCAACGCCTTCGGTGACGCTCATCGCGTAACCAGGGTCCCGGAGCCGTGCTCGGTGAACAGTTCCACCAGCATGGCGTGGGGCCGGCGGCCGTCCATGATGACCACGGCGTCGACGCCGGCCTCAACCGCGGCGATGGCCGTTTCCAGCTTGGGAATCATGCCGCCGGTGGCCACGCCGTCGGCGATGGCGGCGCGCGCCTCGGCGATGGTCAGTTCACGGATCAGCTGGCCGTTGGCGTCCAGCACGCCGCGCACGTCGGTCAGCAGCAGCATGCGCTTGGCGCCGAGCGCGCCGGCCAACGCGCCCGCTACGGTGTCGGCGTTGATGTTGTAGGTCTCGCCCGCGTCCGAGACCCCGATCGGCGCGACGACGGGGATGTAGTCCTCGTCGGCGAACATCAGGGCGTGAAGGATCTTGGGGTCGATGCGCTTGGGCTCGCCGACAAAGCCCAGGTCGACCATCTGCTCCACGTCGGAGTCCGGGTCTTTTCGGGTCCGGGTGACCTTCTCGACCGTGATCAGGCCGGCGTCCTTGCCCGACAGGCCCACGCCGCGCACGTCCGCCTCGGCGCCGGCCTGAGTGATCATGTTGGCGATCTCTTTGTTGATGGCGCCGGACAGCACCATCTCGGCGACCTCCATGGTGGCCTCGTCGGTCACCCGCAGGCCGTCGATGAAGGTCGACTTCACGCCGGCCTTCTGCAGCATGGCCGAAATCTGCGGCCCGCCGCCGTGCACCACCACCGGATGGACGCCCAGCATCTTCAGCAGAACAGCGTCGGCCGCGAACAGGCGTGCGACCGCCTCTTCGCCCATGGCGTGGCCGCCGTATTTGATGACGACGGTCTTGCGGTCATAGGTCTGGATATAGGGCAGGGCCTCGGCCAGGGTCTTGGCGGTGGCCCAGCCCTGAGCTTCGATATCGGTCGTGGAGGAAGTCGTTTGGGCGGTCACGTCGGGCTCCCGTCGGATCGGATCGCCCGGATAGCGGACAGGCCCGCCGCTGTCATCACGTCTTGGCGACAACGGCCTCATGCGCGAGGCCGCAGGCCAGCATGATCTCGGCCCGCAACTGCGGCATGCCGGCGCCCTTCTCCGCCGAGGTGGCGATCACCCGGGGGAAGGCGGCCGGTCGGCGCGAGATCAGCTTCAGCGTCTGCTCGACCAGCTTCTGGGCCTGGGGCGCTGTGATCTTGTCGGCCTTGGTCAGCACCACCTGGTAGGAAACGGCGGAGACATCGAAGGCGTCCAAGGCCTCCTTGTCGACGTCCTTGAGGCCATGGCGGGCGTCGATCAGCAGATAGGCGCGCTTCAAGTTGGGTCGGCCGCGCAGGTAGTCGCGACCGAGGTTCTGGAACTTCTTGACCTCGCTGCGGGCGGCGCGGGCGAAGCCGTAGCCCGGCAGGTCGACCAGACGCAGGACGTCGTCCACGACGAAGAAGTTGATCTCCCGCGTGCGCCCCGGCGCATTGGAGGCGCGCGCCAGGCGGTGCTGGCCAACCAGGGCGTTGATCAGCGACGACTTGCCGACGTTGGAGCGGCCGGCGAAGGCGACTTCGGGCAGGTCGGTGTCGGGCAAGCCCGCCATCTGCACCGCGCCCAGGGTGAAGCGGGCTTCGCGGGCGAAGGCGATCCGTGCGGCCTCGATCGTCTCGTCGTCGAAGACCGCGCCCTGCACATTCGCCATGGCGCTGGCGGCGGCCTCGTCCGTCACGTCACCGGGTCCGGCTTGCCGGTCACCTTGCGGATGATCCGGTCGATCGGGTTGTCGACCTTGAAGCGCCGCATGATCACGTACTGCTGCAGGATCGTCAGGCAGTTCGACCAGGTCCAGTAGATCAGCAGGCCTACGGCGAAGGGCGCCATGATGAAGGTGAAGATCAGCGGCATGAACTGGAAGACCCGCTGCTGCACGGGATCCGGCGCCGGCGGGCTCATGGACATCGAGAGCCACATGGTCAGGCCGTAGAGCAGCGGCAGGATGCCCAGATGCAGGCTGGTGTCGAGCAGGCCGCCGACCAGAGGCGCGCTGGCGGGGGCGAAGGGAATGAGGCCGAACAGGTTCCAGATGGTCGTCGGGTCCCGGTCCGACAGGTCGCGGATCCAGCCCAGGAACGGCGCGTGGCGCATCTCGATGGTGACGGTCAGGACCTTGTAGAGGGCGTAGAACACCGGGATCTGGAAGACCATGGGCAGGCAGCCGGCGACCGGGTTCACCTTCTCGCGCTTGTAGAGCTCCATGAGCTCGGTCTGCTGCTTGGTGGGATCGTCTTTGTATTTCTTGCGCAGCTCCTCCATCTGCGGCTGCACCTTCTTCATCTTGGTCATCGACTCGTACTGCTTGTTGGCAAGCGGGAAGAAGACGAGGCGAACGGCGACGGTCAGCGCCAGGATGGCGAAGCCGAAGTTGCCGAACCAATGGAAGAAGACGTTCAGCAGCTCGAACAGCGGACGGGTGAAGAACCAGAACATGCCCCAGTCGACGGCGTCGTCGAACCTCGGGATGCCCAGCTTGGCCTGGTAGTCCTTGAGGACGGGCACCGTTTTCGCACCAGCGAAGAAATGGGTGACGTTGACGCTCTGGCCGCCGGCCGGCACGGCGCGCGGCGCGCCGACGAAGTTGGCGTCGAAGACGTCCGTGCCTGTGGTCTTGGTGTCGCGGAACTGGCCGGTGATGGTTTCCCCCTGGTTGGGGATCATGGCCGCCAGCCAGTACTTGTCGGTGATGCCGACCCAGCCGCCCTTCGAGCTAACCTCCGGGCCGCCGCCGTCCTTGGCCCACTTCTTGAACTTGACGAGCTTCAGCTTGGGCGAGTCGCCGCCCAGAGCGCCGACAGCGCCTTCGTGGACGATCTGGTTTTCGCGCGTGGTCGGCAGGCCGTAGCGCTGTACGGCGCCGTAGGGCGCCAGGGTGATCGCCTGGGCCGTGGCGTTGGTCACCGCGTCGGTGACCGTAAACATGAAGGCGTCGTCGACCTCGATCTTACGGGTGAAGATCAGTCCCTGGCCGTTCTCATAGCGCAGCATCAGCGGCCGGCCGGGCGACAGGGTGTCGCCCTGCGCCAGCGTCCACGTGGTGGCGGCGCCGGGCAGACCGGGGACGTTCGCGCCGACCCAGCCGAACTCAGCGAACCAGGCCTGCTGGACGCCTTCGGGGCGCAGGAGCTCCACCGGCGGGGAATCCGACTTCACCGTCTCGCGGTACTGGGTGAGGAACAGGTCGTCGATCCGCGCTCCGCGCAGGGACAGGGAGCCCCTCAGCGCCGGGGTCGAGATCGGCGCTCGCGGCGCGGCGGCCAGCGCCTGGGCGCGTGTGATCTGGACGACAGGCTGTTGCATGCCGGGGCGCATCGGCGCGCCCACCTGGCCAGGAACGGCGGCGGGCGCGGCGGCGGCCCGCTGGGCCTGGGCGGCGGCGGCTTCGCGGCGTTTGGCGGCTGGCTCCAGGACAAAGAAGTTGTAGCCGACGAACAGGATGACCGCGCAGACCATGAAGATGATCGTGTTGCGTGTTTCGTCTTTCATGGGGGGCGCGGGCTCGGTTCTAGGCGTTTGGATCGGGCGCGGGGTCGGCGGACCGGGGGCGCGACGCATCGGCGGGGGGATTTAAGTCTGCGCCAGGATCGGCGGCGAGCCTTATCAGCGCGCTTTTCATATCGTCAAGCAAACGCGGCCACGGCCGAGTGGGCGCGCCGCCTCTGGCGATGAAGACATAGTCGAAACCAGGGCGCGCCAGATCGGGCAGAAGCGCGCGGGCGGCTTCGCGCATGCGCCGCTTGGCGCGGTTGCGGACGACGGCGCCGCCGACCCGGCGGGTGGCGGTGAAACCGGCGCGCACGAGGCTGGATCCGTCAGAGCGGGCGCGGGCCTGGACGAGCAACGCGCCGCGCGCGCAGACCGCGCCCTTGGCGCAGGCCAGGAAATCCGCGCGCTTCTTGAGACGCTCAAGCTTCGGGCGGTCCGGCTTAAGGACGGCGTCCGTCATCGGGCGCCTTGGCGGTCAGGCCGGCGATTAGGCGCTGAGGCGCTTACGGCCCTTGGCGCGACGACGGGCCAGGATCTTCTGGCCGTTCTTGGTGGACATGCGCAGGCGGAAGCCGTGACGGCGGGCGCGCACAAGACGGGACGGTTGGAAAGTGCGCTTCACGGGGAAGGCTCCGGATCAAAAATCGAGCGGCGGTGCTTAGTTGAAGGCCTCGCGCCTGTCAACGATGGTGGGGGTTTCGGACACGGCCTCGCGCATGAGTCTGGCCGCTGCGTCGGACGGGGCATAGCGGCTTTGCAGGGCGTGGGCGGTCAAGCTGGCGATCTCGCGGGCGGCTCGGGCTGCGGCCGGAACGACGCCGGTGAAGGCGACGAAGGCCTCCGTAAGGCTGTCATAGCGTCTGAAATGGCAGGAGACTCCGGCGCTGCGCAGGGCGCGGGCGTAGGCCTCGGCGCTGTCAGCGGCGGCGTCGAAGCCCGTGGTGGCGATGACGGCGGGCGCCAGGCCCGCGCCCTCGACCCCGGTGAAATCCGTTTCTGTAAAATCGGGCGACAGCAGGAACTGCAGCGCCGGCTGCGGCTCGCCCTGGATCTTCAGCTCAAGGGTGATGCGCGCGGCGATGGCGCCGCCCAGGCCCGCGCCACCGATCGCGGCGTCGTCAGCCGGCGCGCCGAACCGCTCGCCGTTGCGCCGTGTCCAGTCATAGATGGCCCGCACCCGCGTCACGGCGTCGTCCGGCGACAAAGACCTGGGCGCAGCGTCGACGCACAGCACGACGCTGCGCGCCTCGCGCGCAATCATGGCGCACAGCGCCTCACAGCCGTCGGCGTGGCTTGCCGGGCCGCTGGCGGCCGCGAAGACCAAGACGGGCAGATCGCTGTCCTGTCGCAATGGGCGCAGCGCCGTCGCGGCCGCCTGTCCCGTCGGGATATCGATGGTCAGGCGCTCGCGGGCGACGCTGGGGTCGGGATCGGGAAGACCCGCGTCGTCGCCGAGGCCATCCAGGCCGTTCAGGTATTGCAGTCGCGGATCGAGGGTGCGGCCAGCGCTATGCACGCCTGCGCCGCCTGACAGAAGCCGCAGGATCGGCGGCGGCAGGGACATGAAGATGCGGAACAGTCGCCGTCTGACGGCGCGCGCCGGCATCAATTGGCGCGTCCGAATCCTGGGGACACGGAAAGGCCGCCTAGGCCATGCAGGATCATGGTGACGGCGAAGTCGGCTGCGGCCTTGGTGTCGACCGGCCGGCGACGCAGCATCCGCTCGCCGATCTCGCGGGCGATCGCGATGCAGGCCGCGGCCATGTAGTCGGCGTCGGGGTTGGTCGGGCCACGGTCGGCAATGGCGGACAGGATCGCCTCGCGGACCTCGGCGAAGACCGCGGCGCGCTCAGGCGTCTCACCCTGCAGGATGGGTTGGTGCTCATGGGCGGGCCGCTTGGCCGCCCAGTTCTCGTGCTCGTCGGCGCAGAACTCGAAATAGGCGGTGATCGCGCCGCGTACGAAGCCTTCAAAGTCCACGGATTCGGCGCGCCGCGCCTTGAGGATCGGCGCGAACCGCCGCGCGCCCTCGTCGGAGAGGGCGGCGAACACCTCCTCCTTGGAGCGGTAGTAATTATAGAAGGTGCCGGCGGCCAGGCCGGTGCGGCGGATGATGTCGCGCACGGTGGCGGTCTCGTACCCCAGCTCACCGAAAACCTCGCGCGCGGCGTCCAGAATCGACCGGCGGTTCAGCTGCTTGGTCAGTTCGCGCTTGCCGCCGGCGAACCGGACGGACGATGCTTCAAAAGACTGGATGGCCTCGGACATGGGGCACTCAAAAGATGACGGGTGTCATCCATTATCAGCCGATCAGCGTTACGCCCCTGCGGCATCTTGGCCATCAAAGAGCGCCCGGCGACGCACAGATCAGGCGTCGATAAGGGACTGCAGGGCCATGGCGCCGGCGGGCGCGCGCACCTTTCCCTCGTGGATGATGAAGGCGTAGACCTCGCGCGGGGCCTTCGCCGGCGGGGCCGCCAGCACCGGCAGGTCGTCGGGCGCGTCGCCCTCCGCATAGGCCTTCAGGCGCTGGGCCCAGAGGCCGAGATCGGCCTCGCCGTAGGCTGTGGCGACGTCGTCGGCGCCGGTTTGCAGCCGCGCGTAGACAAGGTCGGCGGTGACATCGCAGATCAAGGGAAAGGTCGCGTGGTCGGCCAGGCAGATCGCTGCGCCATGCTTGCGCGCCAGCTCGACGAATTCAGCACAGACAAAGCTCGGGTGGCGCACTTCCAGCACGTGCCGCAGGGCCACGCCGTCGCGCGTCGTCGGCAACAGCTTCAGGAAGCCCTCGAAATCGCCTGGGTCGAATTTCTTGGTCGCCATGAATTGCCAGAGGATCGGCCCCAGCCGTTCGCCCAGTTCGACGAGGCCCTGGCCTAGGAACCGGTCGATGCTTTCTCCGCCCTCGGCCAGGACCTTGCGGTTGGTGGAGAAGCGCGAAGCCTTCACGGCGAACTTGAAGTCCGCCGGCGTCTGGGCCGCCCACTTGGCCCAGCTCTCGGGCTTGAAGGTCGAGTAGTAGGTCCCATTGATCTCGATGGTCTTCAGCTTCGAGGCCGCATAGGCGAGTTCATCGGCCTGACGCAGGCCGTCGGGATAGAACACCCCGCGCCAGGGCTCGAAGGTCCAGCCGCCGATGCCGGTGCGGATCGGTCCCACGTCGGCGCTCACTGGCGCATCGCCGCCGACTGGTCGCGCACCGCCTTGAACTCAGAACCGGCCTTCCACTCAGGCCAGGCCCGCGAATTGGCGAGTTGCTGGCCGAGGTCGAGCAGCAGACCCAGGTCGTTGCTCATCCCGTCGAACTTCCAGGCCGGATTAAACTCATCGGCCGGCTGGTGGTAGCGGTCACGGGTGTAGGCGTCGGCCGCGGCCTTGCCCGCCGCGACGCCGCCGCTTTCCAGGTCCTGGCCGGACTTGAACGAGATCGCCGGCAGGCCGCGTTTGGCGAGAGGGAAGTGGTCGGATCGGTAGAAGCTGCCGGCCTCAGGGCGCGCGTCCGGCGTGAAGCTCCGCCCACGGGACTTGGCCAGCGCGATCAGGTCGTCCTGCAGCGTCAGGGGCGCATCGCCCGACGTGGAGATGTCGCGCGCCGGGCCGTTGACGCCGGCGCCGTCCATGTTGATGTCGGCCACGGTCTTGCCCAGCGGATAGAGCGGATTGTCCGCATAGTATTCGGAGCCCAGCAGGCCTTTCTCCTCGGCGGTCACCGCCAGGAACAGCACCGAACGCTCAGGCTTCGGACCCTTGGCGAAGGCGCGGGCCAGTTCGATAAGGCCGGAGACCCCGGCGGCGTTATCGACTGCGCCATTATAGATCGTGTCGCCTTTGGCGTCGGCCGGGCCGACGCCCAGGTGATCCCAGTGGGCGGTGTAGACGACATATTCGTCCGGGCGCTTGGCGCCGGTCACGACGGCGGCGACGTTCTTCGAGATCACCTTCTGGGCATCGACGGCGAAATCGGCCGACAGGCTGACCCCGTTGAGCGCCACCGGCTTGAAGTCGCGGGTGCGCGCCACAGCTTTCAGCGCCTCGAAGTCGAGCCCGGCCCGCTTGAAGAGGTCGATGGTCGCGTCGCGCTGGATCCACCCCTCCAGCGGCGGATGGGCCTTTGTGGGGTCGTCGCGGATGATGTCGAAGATCGAGATGGTGTTGGAGTTCTTCACCGTCGCCCAGCCGTAGGCGGCCGGCGCCGTCTCATGGATGACCAGGAGACCCAGCGCGCCCTGCCGCGCGGCCTCCTCGTATTTGTAGGTCCAGCGGCCATAGTAGGTCATGGCCTTGCCGCCGAAGTCGCCTTCGCCAGTTTCGAAATCGGGATCGTTGACGAGGACCAGGCCGATCTTGCCCTTCAGGTCGACGCCCTTGAAGTCGTCCCAGCTGCGCTCCGGCGCCTTGACGCCGTAGCCCAGGAAGACCAGCGGCGCGTCCTTGACCGTCAGGTGGTCGATGTTGGTCTGCGGCGCGCGGAGGGCGACCTGATCGCCCTGCGCCCAGGTCAGGGTCTCAGGCCCGACCTTCGCGGACACCGCGACCGGGCCCTTGATCTCGAAACGCGCCAGGGGGACGTCCTGAGTCCACCCGCGGCCGCCGCTGGGCAGGGGCGAGCCGCCGGGCTGCGCGCCCGCCTGGCTGAGCGCCTTCACCAGATAGTCGACGGTCTTGGCTTCCGCCGGGGTCGCTGGTCCCCGGCCCTCGAAGTCGTCGGCGGAAAGGATGCGGATATGCTGGGCCAGCCGTGTCTCGTCCAGCCTGGGATCGGCGCCGGCCGCGCCGGCAAGCAGGCTGAAGATGGCGGCGCCGGCGAGAATTTTTTTCATCTATCCGCTCGTGTGGGGGCTGAACGACTTCTGATCCTAGGCCGCAGAGGCTGAAACGGCTAGATCGAACGCTGCGCGCGGTATAGGCGTGAAATCGACTCCGGCGTCACCCAAGTCTGTCGGGGGGCGTCGATCTCGCCCGTCCTTAGAGGTGTCAGTCCGACGAAGCTTTCCGCGTTGTAACTGGCCAGTCACGGTTTCCAGAGCAATTAGGGGTTCCATGCCTCGCGTCCTCCCCGCCCTTCTGGCTGTCCTGATGGTTTCCGGCTGCGCGACGCGGCCGGCCGACACGCGGCTGCCTCTCGCCTTCGAAGCGCCGGCCGGCGCGCCGGCGGCGGATGTCGCGGTGCTGGACCGCTGGTGGGAGGCCTATGGCGACCCGCAGCTTACCGGCCTGATCGATCAGGCGCTCATCGCCAATCCCGATGTGCGCAGCGCCACGGCGCGGCTTCGTGAGGTTTCAGCGCTTCGCCAGAGCGCGCTGTTCTCGTTCCTGCCGCAGGGCGACGCCACGGGCTCGGCCCGGCGCGTGCGAACCGAACAGCTCGACGGCACCGCCGTCAGCATTCCGGGGTTCAACACCTCCGGCGTGGCCGAGAACTACGCGGCCAATTTCAATGTCAGCTGGGAGGTCGACCTCTTCGGCCGCATCTTCGCCGCTGATCGCGCGGCCAAGGGCGACCTGGCGGCGGCGCGCTTCAACCTGGAGGGTGCGCGCGCCGCGATCGCCGCCCAGACCGCCAGCGCCTATTTCCAGGCGCGCGGCCTGGCGATCCAGCTGGGCGACGCGCGCGAGACCGAGCGGATCCAGAGCGCGCTCTACACGGTGGTCTCTCGCCGCGCCCAGATCGGCATTGTCGCGACCTCCGAGGCCGACCGCGTCGCCGGAGACCTCGCCCAGGCCAAGGCCCAGGTCCAGGGGCTGGAAGCGGACCTGCAGGTGCAGCGCCGGGCGATCCTGATCCTCGCCGGCCGGATCGTCGAACCGACCGCCAACATCGCCGTCACCCCCGTCGTCGGCGTGATCCCGCAGGTCCCTCTCGTCCTGCCCAGCGACCTGTTGATGCGCCGCCCGGATGTGCGCGAGGCCGAAGCCGGCGTCGCCTCGGCCGCGGGTCGTCGCGACGTGGCGGGCCTGGCGCTCCTGCCCACCATCACCTTCACGCCGGGCGTGGGATGGTCGCGCGTCGAGCAGCCCGGTTTCTTCACAGAGAGCCAGAGCTGGACCCTGGCGGGCAACGTCCTGCAACCGGTGCTGTCGATCCCCAGGCTGCTCGCCGATCTGAAGGCCGAGAAGGCCCGCACCGAACAGGCGCTCATCGCCTATGAGAAGACCGTGCAAACCGCGTTCAGCGAGGCCGAATCCTCGCTTGTCCGCCTCGACGCCGATCGCCGGCGTGTTGCTCTGCTGACCGAAGGCGAAGCCCGGGCCGGTCGCGCCTATCGCGCCTCAAAGCTGGGTTATGACCGCGGCCTGACCGATCTCCAGACGACGCTGGACGCCGAACGCGCGTGGCGCGCGGCGCGCACGGCGCTCACCTCGTCGCAGGTCCAGGCGCTGCAGCGCTCGGTCCAGGCCTTCCAGGCCGTCGGCGGCGGATGGCCGGCCTCATCCTACGCGCCGCCGAAACTCGCCACGATCAAGACCCCGACTTCAGCCCAGAACCAGGCCCGATAGACCGGCATGAGAGCAACAGCATTCCCCCTCGTCGCGCCCCTCGTCGCGATGGCCGCCGTCCTGGCGCTGTCGGCCTGCGGCAAGAAGCCTGAGGCCAGGCCCGATCCCGCCAGGCAGGCGCGGGCGGTCAGCGTCGTGCGTATCACCGATCAGGCGATCACCGGCGGCCTGGCGGCGGCGGGCGACCTCGTCGCCCGCGAGGAAGCCGCCGTCGCGCCGACCGGCGCGGGCTATCGCGTTTCCCGCGTCCTCACCGATGTCGGCCAGACCGTCCGCCAGGGCCAGGTGCTGGTCGAACTCGACCCAGGCCTTGTCCAGGCCCAGATCGCCCAGCAACAGGCGCTGGTCGCCCAGGCCGAGGCTCAGGCTGTGCAGGCCGAGGGCGAGGCCAGACGCGTCGCCGGCCTCGACGGGCAGGGCGTGCTCTCGCAGGAAGCCATTGACCAGCGCCGGGCCCAGGCCCGCGCCATGCGCGCCGCGGCCCAGGCCCAGGCCGCCGTGCTGCGCGACGCGAAGAGCCGCACCACGATCACCTCGCCGGTCTCAGGCCTCGTGCTGTCGCGTACGGTTCGGCCGGGCGACTTGACCGCCGGGACGGGCGAACCGTGGTTCCGGATCGCCCGCGACAGTCAGGTCGAACTGCAGGCCCAGCTGTCGGAGACCCAGCTCGCCGAGGTCCGTATCGGCCAGACCGCTCAGGTCAGCCTGCCCGGCGGCGGCGTGGTCACCGGCCGCATCCGCCTGATCAGCCCGCAGGTCGATCCGACGACCAAGCTCGGCTTCGTCCGCCTCAGCCTGCCCGTCCGCTCGGATATCCGCGCGGGCGGTTTTGCGCGGGCGACCTTCGGCGGCTCGGTCGCCAGCGGCCTGACCGCGCCGGAAACCGCCGTGCGCTTCGACGCCGACGGCGCCAGCGTCATGGCGGTGGACGCCAGTAATCGCGTCAAGCGCGTGCCGGTGCAGACCGGCGCGCGGGGCGCGGGCTTCGTGCAGCTGGTGAAGGGCCCGCCCGCTGGGACCCTCATCGTCCGTAGCGCCAGCTCGTTGATGCTGGACGGCGACATGATCCGGCCCGTCGAGACCAGCCAATGAGCGACGCGCCTTCTCCCCATGTGGCGCCGGCGCCAAGGTTCGCCATCTCGGCCTGGGCGATTAAGAACCCCATCCCCGTGGCGGTGCTGTTTATCGCCCTCATCCTGGCGGGGCTGATTTCCTACGTCACCCTGCCGATCAAGCAGTTCCCGAACATCAGCTTCCCGTTGGTCACGGTGACGGTGACGCAGAACGGCGCCGCCCCCGGCGAACTCGAGACGCAGGTCACCCGCCCGGTGGAAGACGCCATGGCGGGCCTGTCAGGCGTCAAGAACATCCAGTCCGTGGTCACCCAGGGCGCCTCGACGACCAGCATTGAATTCGAGTTCGGCGAAGACCTGCAGAAGAAGACCGACGAGGTCCGGTCGCGGATGGATTCCACGCGCGCCCTCCTGCCGCGCGACATCGACGAACCTACCGTCACCCGCGTCGAGATCGATTCCGCCCCGATCGTCACCTACGCCGTCTCGGCGCCGGAGATGTCGGACACCGAGCTCTCCTGGTTCGTCGACGACACGATCGCGCGCACCCTGCAGGCGCAGAAGGGCGTCGCCCAGGTCGCCCGTGTCGGTGGCGTCGAGCGCGAGATCAACGTCGTCGTCGATCCGGAACGGCTGGCCAGCGCCGGCGTCACGGCGGCGCAGGTCTCGACGGCCCTGGCCGCCGTGAACCTCGACGCCCCGGGCGGCCGGGTCTCGGTCGGCGGCCGCGAGCAGACTCTGCGGGTCCTGGGCTCGGTCCGCACCGTGGCGGAGCTGCGCGACCTCACGGTCGCCGCGACCAACGGCCGCTTCGTTCGCCTGGGCGATGTGGCCGACATCGGCGACGGCGCCTCGGAGCCGCGCGGCTTCGCCCGACTGAACGGCCGGCCGGTCGTCGGCTTCCAGGTCATGCGCACCCGCGACGGCTCCGATGTCTGGGTCGACGACCTGGTGGTCAAGGCGCTGGCCAAGCTCGAGAAGGAACACCCCGGCGTCTCCTTCACCCGAATCTTCGCATCCGTCGATGAGACCCGCGCCAGCTACCACGCGACCATCCGCGTGCTGCTGGAGGGGATGGCGCTCGCCGCCATCGTCGTCTTCTTCTTCCTGCGCGACTGGCGATCCACGCTGATCACCGCCATCGCCATGCCCATGTCGCTGATCCCGACCTTCTTCGTCATGAAGTTGTTCGGTTTCTCCATCGACCTGATCACCATGCTGGCGCTGACCCTGGTCATCGGCATCCTGGTCGACGACGCCATCGTCGAGATCGAGAATATCGAGAAGCGCATCGAGCGCGGCGAGCGGCCCTATTACGCGGCCCTGGTGGGCGCCGATTCCATCGGCCTGGCGGTCATCGCGACCACGATGTCGATCGTCGTGGTGTTCACTCCGGTCAGCTTCATGCCCGGCATCTTCGGCCAGTTCTTCAAACCCTTCGGCATCTGCGTCTCGGTGGCGGTGCTCTTTTCGCTGGTCGTCGCCCGCCTGCTGACCCCGCTTCTAGCGGCCTATATCCTGGCGCCGTCCAAGGCGCCGCACCCGCGCAAGCCCTTCGATGGCCGATATCGGCGCGCCCTGGATTGGGCGCTCGATCACCGCATCATCGCCTGCATCGTCGGCGGGCTGCTGTTCTTCGCCTCGCTGGGCATCGTGCCGTTCATTCCCACCGGCTTCCAGCCTCCCGGTGATCCCGACTACCTCTTCGTCAAGGTGCAGGGCCCGCCGGGCGCGACCCTGCAGTCGATGGAGCAGACGGTGCAGCGGGTCAGCCGCGTGTTCGTCGGCCAGCCGGAGGTGAAGGACATTTTCGCCCAGATCGGTTCGTCGGCGGACACCGGCGGTCCGGGCGGCGGCGGGGGCGGCGGGGGCGATATGCGCGAAGGCACCGTGACGGTGATCCTGAACGGCGACCGTCACACGACAGGCGACCAGATCCGCGACCGCCTGCGCGAGAAGCTGCTGCTGATCCCCGACGCCCGCGTCAGCTTCCTGGATTCTTTCGGCGCGGCCGGATTCCAACAGGTGCTGTCCGGGACCAACCCGGCGAACCTCGAGCGGGCCGCGTTGCAGCTCGAACAGCAGATGCGCACCTTGCCGATGATTTCCGATCCCCGGCCGGCCCGCCCGCCGGTGGGCCCGGAGATCGTCATCACGCCGCGGGCTGACGAGGCGGCCCGCCTGGGCGTCTCCGCAGCGGCGATCGCCCAGACGGCCCGCGTCGCCACGGTCGGCGACATCGACGCCAATGTGGCGAAGCTGACCGACGGCGAGCGGCGGGTGCCGATCCGCGTGCGCCTGCCGGTTGGCGACCGGAGCGACATCGAGCGTATCCAGGGCTTGCGCATCCCGACCGGCAGCGGCGGCGTCACGACCCTGGGCGCTGTCGCCGACATCGAGTTCAAGGCGGGTCCCGCGCGGATCGACCGGCTGAACCGGGCCCGCCAGATGACGGTGAACGCCGAACTGAGCGGCGCGACTCTGGGTCAGGCGACGAAGGCGGTGAACGATCTGCCGATCATGAAGAACCTGCCGGCGGGCGTGCAACCCGCGGCTCTAGGCGACGCCGAGGCCATGGCTGAGATGTTCGGCGTGTTCGGTACGGCGATCTTCGCCGGCGTGGCCATGATCTATGGCGTGCTGGTCCTGCTGTTCCGCTCCTTCTTCAAGCCGGCGGTCATCCTGTCGGCCCTGCCGCTGGCCGTGGGCGGGGCCTTCCTGGGACTCCTCATCACCCGCCAGATGTTGTCGCTGCCGTCGCTCATCGGCTTCCTGATGCTGCTGGGCCTCGCCGCCAAGAACTCCATCCTGCTCGTCGAGTACGCCATCGAGCAGGAGCGCAGCGGCGTCAGCCAGCGCGAGGCCCTCATCGAGGCCTGCCGCGAACGGGCGCGGCCGATCGTCATGACCACTGTGGCCATGGCCGCCGGCATGCTGCCCACAGCGCTCGCCTTCGAGAAGGGCTCGGAATTCCGCCAGCCCATGGCGGTGGCGGTGATCGGCGGCCTGATCACCTCGACGGTGCTGTCCCTGGTCCTCGTGCCGGTCGTCTATGAGATCGCCGACGACTTCGAGATGTGGCTGAGGCCGAAGTTCGCGCGGTTCATGACACCACGCGACGCGCCCGACCCCACGGTCGCTGCGACCGCTCCGGTTGTGACCTCCGGCGCCCCGCTGGTCGAACGCCGCCGCGGCTTCCGACTGCCCTGGTCGCGCTGACAGGCTCGTGGTTCCCTTCTCCCTAGCGGAGAAGGGCGTCAGAATTCCCCGGCCAGGATCCGGCCAAACAGGATGGGGTCGATGTTCCCGCCGGAGAGGATCAGGCCGACGGTCCGGCCCTTGGGCTGGATCGCGCCGGTCAGGAGGGCCGCCAGCCCCACCGCGCCGCCGGGCTCGACGACCAGCTTCAGGGTCTGGGCCGCATAGCGCACGGCCTCGGCGACGGCGGGATCGCTGAGGGCGGCGACGCCTGAGAGGTTCGCCTGGACGATCGGCCAGGTCAGGTCGCCCAGCATTGGTGATTCCAGCGCGTCGCAAAGGGTGCGGACGGCAGGCTTCACGCCGATCCGCTCGCCGGCCGCGAGGGACCGCCGCGCATCGTCATAGGCCAGGGGCTCAGCCCCATAGATCTCCACCTGCGGCTGCAGCGCCTTCAACGCGATGGCGACGCCGCTGATCAATCCGCCGCCGCCCACCGGGCAGATCACCAGGTCCAGGGCGTCCGCCTGCCGCGCGAGTTCCAGCCCTGCCGTGCCCTGGCCGGCGATGATGTCAGCGTCGTCGAAGGCCGGCACGACAACGGCGCCGCGTTCGGCCGCGATCTGCCGCGAGATCGCCTCGCGGTCCTCCGTCAGCCGGTCGTAAAGGAGGATCTCGGCGCCATAGCCGCGAGTCGCCTCCAGCTTCACCCGGGGCGCGTCGGCCGGCATGACGATCACCGCCGGCATGCCCAGCAGTCGTGCGGCCAGCGCCACGCCCTGGGCGTGGTTGCCCGACGAGAAGGCGACGACGCCGGCGCCTTTGCGCTCGGCCGGGATCTGCGACAGTCGATTGAAAGCGCCGCGGAACTTGAAGGCGCCGACCCTTTGCAGGGTTTCAGGTTTGATCAGCACCCGGCCGCCGACGCGATCGTTCAGCGCCGGGCTCTCGATCAGCGGGGTCGTGACGGCGTGGCCGGCCAGGCGGGCGGCGGCGGCTTCGATATCGGCGAATGTCACAGCGAGGGTCATAGTGGTCAGGATAGAACCGTTCAGGGTTGAGGCGAAGGTCCGCATCGTCTAAACCGCGCCCGCTAATTCGATCCAAAGCCCAGCCGACGAGCACCTGTCGAAGGTCGGTTGAGGTTCGCCGGGCAGGTCGGGAGATCGTATCCAACATGGCTAATGTGACCGTGATCGGCGCCCAGTGGGGCGACGAGGGCAAGGGCAAGCTTGTCGATTGGTTGTCCAACCGCGCCGACGTGGTCGTGCGCTTCCAGGGCGGGCACAACGCCGGCCACACCCTGGTTGTCGGCGACCAGACTTACAAGCTCTCGCTGCTGCCCTCCGGCGTGGTCCAAGGCAAGCTGTCGGTGATCGGCAACGGGGTCGCCGTCGACCCCTGGCATCTCCTGTCCGAGATCGAGAAGATCGCCGGCCAAGGCATTGTCATTACCCCGGACCTCCTGGTCCTGGCTGACAACGCCTGCCTGATCCTGCCGCTCCATCGCGATCTCGACCAGGCCCGCGAGGCCGCCGCCACCAAGAAGATCGGCACCACCGGCCGCGGCATTGGACCTGCCTATGAGGACAAGGTCGGCCGCCGGGCCATCCGCGTCGCCGACCTTGAGGACCGCGAGGCGCTGGTCGCCAAGATCGACCGCCTGCTCGCCCATCACACACCGCTGCGCGCGGGCCTCGGCCTGCCGCCGGCCGATGGCGACGCCCTGCTGGCCGAGTTGGAAGCCATCGCGCCCAAGATTCTCGCCTACGCCAAGCCGGCATGGCTGACCCTCGACGAGGTGGCGAAATCCGGCCGCCGGATCCTCTTCGAAGGCGCGCAAGGCGCGCTGCTCGACGTCGACCACGGCACCTACCCCTACGTCACCTCGTCCAACACGGTCGCCGGCCAGGCCGCCGCCGGCTCGGGCCTCGGCCCGCGCAGCGCCGGCTTCGTGCTGGGCATCGTCAAGGCCTACACCACCCGTGTCGGCGAAGGCCCGTTCCCGACCGAGCTGTTCGACGAGGTCGGCCAGCACCTGGGTACGGTCGGCCGCGAGTTCGGCACCGTGACCGGCCGCGCCCGCCGCTGTGGCTGGTTCGACGCCGCCCTGGTCCGCCAGTCGGTGGCGCTGAGCGGGATCGCTGGCGTGGCCCTGACCAAGCTCGACGTTCTTGACGGGCTGCAGACGCTGAAGATCTGCACGGGTTACCGCCTCGACGGCCGCGACATCGGCTACCTGCCGGCCGGCCTGAAGGCCCAGGCCGCGCTGGAGCCTGTCTATGAAGAGATGGACGGCTGGTCGGAATCGACCCAGGGCGCCCGCACCTGGAAGGACCTGCCGGCCGCGGCGGTGAAATATGTCCGCCGCGTCGAGGAGCTGATCGGCGCCCCGGTCGTGTTGCTCTCCACCAGTCCCGAGCGCGACGACACCATCCTCATGCGCGACCCGTTCCAGGATTAGAATCTCCGAGCAGGATTATTTCGCCACGCACAGCCATCGCGCGCGGTGCCGGTTCTCGGCGTTGTCGATCCAACCTGAAATCTTCGGACTGACCAGGTTGCGGTTGACCGTAAACATGATCGGGATCGTCGCCTCATCGTCGAGCATCAGTTGCTCGGCCTGCCTGAGCAGTTCGGCGCGCCTGATCATGTCCGGTTCGCGATCGGCGGCGTCCATCAGGGCGTCATAGGCCGGGTTGTCGTAGTCGCCGTAGTTCTGCGCCCCGGTGTCCGATCGCATCAGGCCAAGGAAAGTCACCGGGTCGTTGAAGTCGGCGTACCAGGACATCGAGCCGATCTGGAAGTCGCGGGCGCGGTAGGCGGCGAACACCACCTGGCCCTCGTTCTGCACCAGCGACACCTCAACGCCGATCAGCCGCCAGTCGGCCTGGATCGCCTCCATCAGCAGCAGCGTATCAAGGCTGTTGGCCGCCTTGATCTCGAGCTTCAGTGGATGGCCGGGACCGTAGCCGGCCTCAGCCAGGAGGCGTTTGGCCTCGGCCTGCCGAGCCGGGAAGCTCATCCCAGCCCAACGCAGCCGCGCGGGCGTTGTGGTCGAGCCGGCGGTGATCGGCGGCGTGAAGCTGTAGGCGGGCAACTCGCCGGCGCGCATCAGCTTGCCGGTGATGAACTCGCGGTCGACGGTCATCGACAATGCGCGCCGCACCCGGATGTCGCGCAGCGCCGGCACATTACGCGTGTTGAACGACAGGTAGCTGGTGGCCAGCGACACGTGGGTGCGGACGTAGGCCGGCATGGTTTCGCGCAGGCGGCCGATCCGGTTAGAGGAAAAGCGGTTCGAGATATCGAGTTCGCCGCGCTGGACGCGGCGCTCTCCGGTGACCGAGTCCGCCGTCGGGTAGTAGTTGATGCGGTTCACGCAGACCCTCTGGGCGTCATAGAACCGCGGGTTCTTCTCAACCTGGATACGGTCGCCAAGGCGCCACGCCGTCAGCTTGAAGGGGCCGTTGCCGACGTAGTGCTCGGGCCGGACCCAGGCGTCGCCGTACTTTTCGACCACATGGCGGGGCGCCGGAAAGAAGCTCTGGTGCTTGGTGAGTTGCGCCAGATAGGGCGCTGGGTGTTCCAGCCTGAACTCCAGGGTCCGGTCGTCCAGGGCGCGCACGCCCAGCGCGCTCGGCGGCAGTTCACCCTCGCCGACCTGGCGGCCGTTCTTCAGCAGATAGGCCATGTAGCCATAGATCGATGCGGTCTTCGGATCGAGAATCCGCTGCAGGCCATAGACATAGTCGTTCGCCGTCACCGGGACGCCGTCCGACCACTGGGCCTCGCGCAGGTGAAACGTCCAGGTCAGGCCGTCGGCGCTGGTCTCCCACGAGGTCGCCATGCCGGGGACGGGCTGGCCATCGGGACCGTCCGTCGTCAGGCCGACGATCAGGTCGGCGATGATGTTGGACTCCTCGACCAGGTTGGCCTTCTGCGGATCCAGGGTGAAGGGCTCGGAGCTGACGCCGTACTCCAGGCAGACCTCGCCCGCCGGACAGGGCGCGCGGGTCGCCGCCTGCCGCTGGCAGGCCGCCAGGCCCAGGAGCGCGACGGCCAGGGCGAGGCCCGCCCTCATGCCGGCTGGTAGCTCTGGAAGGTCTTGCCCTCGGCGGCGAGCCGCTTCAGCAGGGGCGCCGGCGCGAACATCGGATCGCCGGTCTGGGCGTGGTAGCGCTCCAGCGCCTCGACCACCTTGGCCAGGCCGACGCTATCGGCCCAGAACATCGGCCCGCCGCGATAGGGCGGCCAGCCGTAGCCATAGATGGCGGCGATATCGACGTCCGAGGCGCGGACCACGACGCCCTCCTCCAAGGCGTGCGCCGCCTCGTTGACCACGACGTAGAGATTGCGCTCCAGGATCTCTTGTTCGCTGATCTCGCGCCGCGCGATCCCCATCTTCTCGGCGAAGGCCGCGACCACCTGGGCCGCCTCCGGCGAGGGGCTCGGATTGCGCGCCTCGTCGTAGTCGAAGAAGCCCTTGCCGTTCTTCTGGCCCAGCCGGCCGGCCTCGGCCAGCGCGATGCGCACGGTGGGCTTGCCCGGCTCGTCAGGGATGATGTCGAGGCCCGACAGGTCCATGGTCGCCAGCGATCCCATGGGGAAGCCGTAGTCGAAGATGACCTTGTCCATCACGGCCGGATCAGCCCCCTCCAGCAACAACGCCTGGGCCTGTTCGGCCCGCCGGCGCATGATCCGGTTGGCGATGAAGCCCGGGCAGGTGCGGACGACCACGCCCGACTTGCCGAGCGCCCGCGAAAGCTTGATGGCGGTCGCCACCACCGACTTCGCGGTCTTCGTGCCGCGGACGATCTCCAACAACTTCATGATGTTGGCAGGCGCGAAGAAGTGCAGGCCGATCACCTGTTCCGGCCGGCTCACCACCGAGGCGATCTGGTCGATGTCGAGGAAAGAGGTGTTGGACGCCAGGATCGCGTCCGGCCTGCAGACCCGGTCCAGGTCCTTGAACACCGCCTGCTTGACGTCCAGCCGCTCGAACACCGCCTCGATGACCAGGTCGACCTGGGCGAAGGCGCTGGCCATGTCCAGCGACGGGGTCAGCCGCGCCAGGCGGGATTCCATCTCGGCCTCGGTCAGCGAGCCGCGCTTGACTGTGCTTTCGTAGTTCTTGCGGATCGTGGCCAGGCCACGGTCCAGGTTCTCCTGGCGGGCCTCGACGATGGTCACCGGCAAGCCGGCGTTCAGCAAGGTCATGGCGATGCCGCCGCCCATGGTGCCGGCGCCCAGGACGCCCACAGTCTTGATGTCGACGGTGGGGGTGTCGGCCGGGATGTCGGGGATCTTGCTGATCGCCCGCTCGGCGAAGAAGACATAGCGCAGGGCGGCCGACTGCGGGCTCATCATGCGTTCGATGAACAGCTTGCGCTCGGCCGCGAGACCCTCCTCGAAGGGCAGGTCGACCGCTGCCTGGATGGCGCTGATCACCGCCTCCGGGGCCTCCATGCCGCGCATGCGTCGCGCATTGGCTTTGCGGAAGGCCTCGAACAGTTCGGGCTTGCCCCGGGCGGCCTCGATCTTGTCGGTCATGGCGCTGACCCGGCGGATGGGGGCGGCGTCGGCCACCAGTTTCCGAGCGAAGGCGATGGCCTCAGAAACAAGCGCGCCCTCTGTCGTCAGGGCGTCGATCAAGCCGACCTTCAGGGCCTCGGGGCCGCGGACGTTGCGGCCGGAGACGGCGATGTCGAGGGCGGCTTCCACGCCGATCAGGCGTGGCAGGCGCTGGGTGCCGCCGCCGCCGGGCAGCAGACCGAGCTTGACCTCCGGCAGGCCGAGCTGCGCCGAGGGGACCGCGACGCGGTAGTGGCAGGCCAGCGCCACCTCCAGCCCGCCGCCCAGCGTCGTTCCGAAGAGCGCCGCCACCGTGGGCTTCTCCAGGGTGTCCAGAAGGGCCAGCACATCAGCCAGGGTGTGGTCGCCAGATCGGCCGATGGAGGCGATGTCGGCGCCGGCGATGAAGGTGCGGCCCGCGCAGGTCAGCACGATCGCCCTGGCCTCGCTGGCCGCGGCGGCGGCGAAACCCTCATAGAGGCCGTCCTGCACATCCGGCGAGAGGGCGTTCACCGGCGGAGAGTCGAGGGTGATGACCGCGATGTCGCCGTCATAGGAAAGATCCGTCACCGCATTGATCTTGGCCATGGTTCAGGCGTTCTCCCTTGAGCGAAGCGTCAGCATATCGTCTTTCTGACGTTGGATCGAACATAGGGCTCTCTGGCCCGCCACCGCCACCCCTAGCCATTGAGGCGTCTTGAGCGAACCGCGGACGACAAGGGCGAAGCGTTCCAGCCGGGCCACAAGGTCCGTGGCGATCGCCTTGGGCGTGGCTGCGGTCGCTGTGGTTCTGGTGGTCGGCGCCCGCAAGCCCGCGGCGCGCTATTTCCTGGTCGGCTGGCTGCAGCGCCAGGGCGTGCCGGCCGAGGCCGAGGTGACCGGCCTGACCCTCACCCGGTTCCGCGGCGCCCTGCGCGCCGGTCCAGCCGGGCGGCTTGATGTCGACGCGCCGGTGATCGACGTGCGTTACGGCCTTGCCGGGCCTTGGTCGGGCCAGCCTTTCGGCCTGGCGGTCACCAGTGTGACCGTCGAACGGCCGATCATCCGCGCCAGCCTCCGTAACGGCGTGCTCAGCCTGGGCACGCTCGACCCGGTGGTTCAGGCCTTCATGCGCCGGCCGGTCCAGCCCGACGCCGCCATGCCGAAGGTCCAGTTCCATGCCGGCACGCTGTTCCTCGCCACCGACTACGGTCCCGTCACCCTCATCGGCGACGGCCGGCTGGAAGACGGCAAGCTGATCGCCCTGGCCGGCAGGAGCGCGCCTGCGACCCTCTCCGGGCCGGCCTTCGCCGCACAGCTGGGAACGGGCCGCTTGAATCTGGCCACGGCCGCCGGCCGCACGCACGTGACGGCGACGCTCCCGTTCGCCAGGTTTGCGACGCCGGCCGCCGCGCCCTTCAGCGCCGACGCGGGCCTCGTCACCCTCGACCTCGCCGGGCCCTATCCCGACCTCATCAGGAAGCGCGGCGACGGGCGCGTCGTCGTCAGCCTGAAGGGTCGCGCGGCCCGCCTCCGCCTCGGCGATCAGACGCTGACCGAGGCCGCCTTCGACGCGGGCTTCACCGGCGATGTCACCGGTTGGATCACCGACCTGATGGTCAAGGGCGCCGCCACGGCGAACCTCACGGCCAAGGACTTCGGGGCCGGACCTGCGCGCGCCACGGCCCTGACGATCGCGGCGACGGGCGACGACATGCTGTGGACCCGCCAGGGCGGCGACGCTGTCTCAGCCCGGCTGGGGCTCACGGCGCGCGCCGATCAGCTGTCGACCGGCGACCTCGTGCTCACCCAGGCCTCGGCGACTGTCCAGGGCCCGGCGGCCTTCGGCGCCGACGGCGTCTCGGCATCCCTCGCCGGCAGCCTGCTGGCCCAGGGCGCCTATGGCGGCCTGGGGCCTGTCACCGCCGCCGATGCGCCCTCCATGGCGGCCGTGAAGCGCGCGGCGGCGAACTTCGTGATCGCCGCCCCCGGCGTCCGCCTCGGCCTGGAGAACGGCGCGCCGCAGCTTGGCCTGCCCATGCCGATCCGCATCAGCGCGCGCAGCGGCGCGGTCGCCAGCCTTGCTGGCGTGGGCCAGGGCTACCGGCTGAAGGTCGCCGGCGGCGGCTTGCCGAGCGTCGACGCTCACGTCCGCCAGGCCGCGTTCTCCGCCGACGGCGCGCGTCTGACCGGCGAGATCGACGCCACCGGCGATTTCGGCCCGGTCGATGGTGGGGCGGTGAAGGCCGCCGGGACGCTGCAGGCGGGCGCGGGCGGAACCCGCTTCATCGCCTCGCGCTGCGTCAGCCTGGCCGCGGAGAAGCTCAACTTCGGCGAGAACAGCCTGACCGCCATCAAGGGCGACCTTTGCCCAACGACCGCACCGATGCTCGTCGCCGACGGCGCCGGCTGGCGGGCTTCCGCCCAGGCCAAGGGGCTCTCTGGCGCCGCGCCCGCCTTCCAGCTCGGCCTGTCCGATGGCGCGGCCACCCTGTCCGCGCGCGGCGGCCGCACGCTTGAGGTCAACATCACCAGCATCGCCGCCCGCGTGGCCGACCGCGCACCCCAGGCGCGCTTCCACGCCGTTCAGATCGACGGCTCGGCCAGACTGGCCGGCGAGGCCTTCACCAGCGCGCTCACCGGTCGGGTCGGCGGCTTCGGCATCGGCCGCGTCGATCTGCGCCAGGATCTCGCCGCCGGCCGCGGCGAGGCGCTCATCGACACCGGCCTGCTCACCTTCGCCGAAGGCGGGCTGCAGCCGTTGGCGCTATCGCCGATGGCGGCGGCGATCGGCTCGCCGGCCGTCGGCTCGGCGCGTTTCCACGGCGCCTTCGCCTGGACGGCGGACGGCGTCACCAGCCAGGGTGAACTGGCCGTCCCCAGCCTCGATTTCGTCAGCCCGGCGGGCGCTGTTCAAGGGCTCTCCGGAACGGTGCTCTTCACCAGCCTTGCGCCGCTCGCCACCGCGCCCGGCCAGTCCATGAAGGTCGCCAATGTCGGCGGCGTCGCCCCCTTGAGCGACATCGACGCCCAATTTGTCATCGCCGACCAGACCCTGAAGCTCGCTGCCCTGCGCGCGACGGTCGGCGGGGGCCAGGTGCGGCTTGAGGACGTGGAGATTCCGTTGACCCCCGCCGCCCAGATCCGCGGCGTCGTCGAGCTGGAAGGCGTCCAGTTGCACGATATCGTCGAGGCCTCGCCCTTCGGCGACAAGGTGGACCTGTCCGCCCGCGTTAGCGGCCGCATCCCCTTCGAGACCCAGGACGGTCATGTCCGCGTGCGCAAGGGCGCCTTCCGCGCCATCGAGCCCGGCCGCCTGTCGATCGACCGCACGGCCCTGACCGGCGTCAGCGCCGCCGGCGCTCAGGCGCTGGCCGCTGCGCCGGTCCCGGTTCCGGGTTTGGCGGCGGGCGCGGCGGCCATGTCCACGCCCGTCGCCGACTTCGCCTACCAGGCGATGGAGAACCTCGCCTTCGACGAGCTCGACGCGACTTTGGACTCCCTGCCGGCCGGTAAGCTCGGAATCCTCTTCCACCTCCGCGGCCGCCACGATCCGCCTCAGAAGCAGAGCATCAAGCTCAGCCTCGGCGACATCATCAGCCGCAGGTTCATGACCAAGCCCCTGCCCCTGCCGTCCGGCACCCAGGTGAACCTCACCCTTGATACGACGCTGAACCTGGACGATCTGTTGAGCGACTTCGGCGAATATCAAAAGCTGCGCTATTCAGGCGATGTTCAGCCCTAGGCTCTTAGGGTCGGCCGCAATGATGGAGACCACCACATGACCGAGCCGCTCCGCGCCTCATCCCGGATGGCGATGCGCATCCCCCTTCTGGCCATCGGCGGTTTCGCCCTGACCCTGGCCGCCTGTACGCCGACCATTCGCGTGGCCGTCGAGCCGATCACCATCTACGCCAAGCTGGACGCGAACGTCCGGCTGCAGCTGGACGAGGAAGTGAAATCCCTCATCCAGCAAAACCCGAACCTCTTCTAAGGAGGGCCCTATGACCCGCACCGCATTCTTCGCTCTCACCGCCGGCGTGGCCACCGCCACCCTGCTCGCCCTGACCGTCGCCCCCGCCGCCGTCGCCCAGACGGCGCAGGCCAAGGCCACTGTCGATTCCGCCAAGGCCGCCGGGGTCGTCGGCGAACAGGCCGACGGCTTCCTCGGTCTCGTGACCGGCGCCGCCGATCCGGCCGTCAAGGCCGCCGTCGCTGAGATCAACGCCGGTCGCGCCCAGATCTACCGCGAGGCCGCCGCCAAGACCGGCGTCACCGCCGAAGCCGCCGGCGCCTCGGCCTACACCCAGGTCGTCCAGACCCGCATGAAGCCCGGCGAATTCTATCGTCCGGCGGGCGCTGGCTGGATGCGCAAATAGCCGACATCTGAAGGGGGCGGGGGCGCTTGAACTTCCATCGAAGCGCCGGCGCGCTCTGCGCCGGCACGCTCTGGCTCGCGCTCGCCGTCCCGGCGGGCGCGCAGGCGCCGGCCGCTCCACTCGCGCCTGTACGCGCGCGCTGTCAGGTCGACAATGACACCGACCCCGTGGCCGTCGCCGCAGCCTGCGAGGCGGCGCTTGTCGCCGCGACGCCGGAGGCCCGCTTCGACCTGATCGTGGCCCGCGGCTACGCCCAGATTCGCCAGCAGCGCTACGTCGAGGCCCTCGCCGACCTTGATTCGGCCCTGCGCATCAGCGCCCAGAGCGCCTTTGTGCGCCATGAGCGGGCCTTCGCCCTCAATGCGCTCGGTCGCTATGACGAGGCCCTCGTCGAGCTCGACGCCGAAGAGAAACTCCTGCCCGACAGCCCCCGGGTGGCGCAGGAGCGCGCCTTCGCCCACGCCCGGCTGGGCGATCTGGCCCAGGCTCGCCGCGAATGGGATCGCGTTGTCGCCCTGTCGCCGGACGACGCCCGCGCTCGGCTCGGCCGCGCCGCCGCGGCCCTGTGGACTGGCGATTTCGCCCAGGTCCGCGCCGACCTGGCCCTCGTCGCGGCCGATCGCGACCCCGCTGTCACCGCCGGCCACCAGGTTCTGTCGCGCCGTCTGGCCCTGGCCAGCGCCCGCGGCCCCGCGCCGGACGCACTCGCCCGCTGCCGGGCCGCCCCGGCGGACGCCGCAGGATTGGTCGGCGACTGTACGGCCGCCTTCCTGTCCGAGCCCAATGTCGGCGTCCGCGCCGAGATCCTCGGCCTGCGCGCCGCGGCCTGGACCGCTCAAGGCGACCTCGACCAGGCGCTGGAGGACAGCGAGATCGCCGTGGCGCTCTATCCGCCCGAGCCCAACGCCCATGCCGCGCTCGCCTTCCGCCTGCTGTTGGCCGGCCGCGGGCCCGAGGCCCTGGCGCGCTTCGATCAGGCGGTGCGCCTGCAGCCCTCGGCCTTCGCCCTCGCCGGCCGGGCGCGGACCCGGTTCGAGCTGGGCGACGCCACGGGCGCGGCCGCCGACGCGCGCGCCGCCAACGACCAGGCCCCCAACGACCTGGCTTTCATCGTCCTGGGCGACCTGGCCTACCGCGCCAGCGACGCCGCCGCCGCCCGCGTGGCCTGGCTGAACGCCTACCGCCTGGGCTACCGCGGCGCTGACCTCGTCGAGCGCCTGACCCGCGCCGGCGTCACCAACCCCGCCAGGGACGCCGGCGCCCTGCGCTGAGGGCTCAGGCCTTCAGGATGATCTTGCCGATGTGCGAGCTTTCCATCCGCGCATGGGCCTCGGCGGCGTCGGCCAGCGGCACAAGGCTGTCGACCACCGGCTTGACCTTGCCCGTCTGAACCCAGGGCCAGGCGACCTCGGCGGCGTGGGCGATCAGGCGCGCCTTTTCGTCGGCCGGCCGGTTGCGCAGGGTCGAGCCCATCACCGCGGCGCGCTTGGCCATCAGCGTGCGCAAGGGCAGCTGCACGTCCGCACCGCCCAGCACCGAGATGAACGTGATGCGCCCGCCGATGCGGATGGCCTGCAGGTCCTTGGCGAAGAAGTCGCCGCCGACCAGCTCCATGACCACATCGACCTGGCCCTCCAGCAGCGCGCCGAAATCCTCGACCGTGGTGTCGATCGCCCGGTCGGCGCCGAACTCCAGGGCCTTGGCGCATTTTTCCGCGCCGCGCGCCGTGGCGATGACGGTGCAGCCGAAGGCCTTGCCCATCTGTATGGCGCTGGACCCGATGCCCGACGCTGCGCCGTGGACCAGGAGGGTCTCGCCCGGCTTTAGCGCCGCGGCCTCGAAGACGTTGGCGAACACCGTCAGCACAGTCTCCGGCAGGCCGCCGGCCTCCACCAGATCGACATGGTCGGGCACGGGCAGGACGTGGCGCGCGTCGACCGCGACGTACTCCGCATAGCCGCCGCCGCCCAGCAGGGCGCAGACCCGGTCGCCGACCTTCCAGGGACCAGCAGCGACCACGACCTCGCCTGAGACCTCCAGGCCCATATGGGGCGAAGACCCCGCCGGCGGCGGATAAAGGCCGCGGCGTTGCGCCAGGTCCGCGCCGTTCAGGCCGGCGCCGGCCGCCTTTATCAGCACCTCACCCTCGCGCACCGCGGGCAAGGGAACCTGGACGGCTCTCAGCGCGGCGGCGGGACCCTTGCCGCCCTCGATCTCAATGGCGGTCATGGTTTCGGGCAGGGCGGTCATGGTGAAGGGCTCCGGGTGCGAGGTCGCCTGGATAACGCGTTGTCCGGCCAAGGCGTCAAGCGCCGTGCGGCCTTGCTGACAATGTCCCTGGTTGCAGGCGGGCCCGGTCGGAGGTTGGATAAGCGTCCGAACAGGAGGCGCGTGACGTGATGGATGAACCGGCGGATGTGCGTTTCGGCCGCGGCCAGCGACTGGCCGAGGCCATGCGTGAAGATCTCGATCTCTATGCCGTGGAGGAGCTGAAGGAACGCCGCGAGGTCCTGCAGGCCGAGATCGCCCGGGTCGAGGCGCAGATCGTACGCAAACAATCAGGGCGCGCCGCGGCCGACGCTCTGTTCTCGAAACCGGCGGGCTGACGCCCCGCAAAGAATCTGCAGACGGAAACGACAAAAACGCCGCGGAGGACCAGCCTCCGCGGCGTTCGTCTTTCCGGACCGCCGGGCGCATCGCCGGCGAGGCCGTCTTACTTGCGGGTGAAGGCGCCGAACTTGGCGTTGAAGCGCGAAACGCGGCCGCCACGGTCCAGCAGCTGCTGGTTGCCGCCGGTCCACGCCGGGTGCGTCTTCGGATCGATGTCCAGGTTCAGGGTCGCGCCTTCGGCCTGATAGGTCGAGCGCGTCTGATAGGTCGTGCCGTCGGTCATCACCACATTGATGAAGTGGTAGTCCGGGTGGATGTCTTGTTTCATAGCGCGAACGCCTGACGTAAAGGAGCGGCCATCGGAGTCGGCCGGTTGGCCCACCCCGAAAAAGGGAAGCCGGGCGTATACAGGAAACGCCCGCGTCAGTGCAAGGTGCGAACGCGGATGAGCGAGCCGGCGCAAGGCGCCCCCGCCGAAGTCGAGGCCGCCGAAGGCCGTGTGGGGGCAGGCCAGTCCCTGTCCCAGAGCCTGAAGACCGCCGCCGCCCATCGTGAAAAGAGCCGCAACGTCCGCGCGCTGACCCGCCTGATCCCTTACGCCCGCCGCCATTCGACGGACGCAGGCCTGGCCTTCGTCTTCCTGCTGGTCACCACGGCCGCCACGCTCGGCCTGTCCGGCGCGGCGCGGCTGCTGGTCAACCACCTGACCGCTCAGGGCCCCACGGCCGCGTCCGTCGGCCCTTGGTTCGCCCTGCTGGGCGCAGTCACCCTGGCCTTGGCGCTGGGCAGCGGCCTTCGCTACTTCTTCGTCACCAAGCTGGGCGAGCGCGTGGTCGCCGACCTGCGTAAGGACGCCTACGGGCGCATCCTGACGCTGGACCCCGCCTTCTTCATCGCCACCCGCACCGGCGAGGTGCTGTCCAGGCTCACCACCGATATCCAGATTGTCGAGAGCCTGCTGGCGACCTCCGTCTCCGTCGCGCTGCGCAACACCTTGATGTTCGTCGGCGCGCTCGCGCTCCTGGTGATCGTCAGCCCGTCGTTGACCGGCCTGGTCGTGTTGATCTTCCCGGTGGTGATCGTGCCCCTGTTCGTCTTCGGCAAGCGGGTGCGCCAGCTCACCACCGCCACGCAGGACCAGTTCGCCGCCGCGGTCGGCCTTGCCGGCGAGAGCCTTGACGCGCTTGAGACCGTGCAGGCCTTCGGTCGCGAGGGCGCGGCGGCCGAACGCTTCGGGCGGGCGGTGGAGCAGTCCTTCGCGACATCCCTGTCCCGGATGCGCGCTCGCGCTCTCATGACCACTCTGGTCATCGCCCTGGTGTTCGGCGCGGTGCTGCTGACCTTCTGGCTGGCGGTCCGCGCGGGCCTGCGCGGCGAGATGACCTGGGGGGCGCTTGTCCAGTTCGCCCTGCTGGCCGTGACCGCGGGCAGCTCGGTCGGCGCGCTCGGCGAAGTCTGGGGTGATGTCCAGAAGGCCGCCGGCGCCATGGAGCGGATCGGCGACCTGCTGGACGCGCGGCCCACCATCGCCAAGCCGGCCCATCCCGTGCCGCTGCCGCAGCCTGGCCGTGGCGAGATCGCCTTCGAGAACGTCGCCTTCGCCTATCCCTCGCGCCCCGACCGGCTCGCGCTGGACGGCTTTCGTCTGAATGTGCGTCCTGGCGAGACCGTGGCCCTTGTCGGCCCCTCGGGCTCGGGCAAGAGCACGGTCTTCCGCCTGCTGCTGCGCTTCTACGATCCCACCTCCGGCGCGGTGCGCGTGGACGGTGTCGATCTGCGCGACGCCGATCCGGCCGAGGTTCGCGCCCGCATGGCGCTGGTCGCTCAGGACGCAGCGCTGTTTTCCGGCTCGGCGGCGGAGAACGTCGCCTTCGGCCGCACCGATGCCGCGCCCGATGACATCCGCGCGGCCATCCGCGCCGCCCAGGCCGAGGGCTTCCTCGACGCCTTGCCGCAGGGCCTGGACACCTCCGTCGGCGAACGCGCCCGCAGCCTCTCCGGCGGCCAGCGCCAACGCCTCGCGATCGCCCGGGCCCTGGTCCGCAAGGCGCCGATCCTCCTGCTGGACGAGGCGACCAGCGCGCTCGACGCCGAGAACGAGCGGCTGGTCCAGACCGCGCTCGACGCCGCCATGGCTGGCCGCACCACCCTGGTCATCGCCCACCGCCTGGCGACCGTGCTGAAGGCCGACCGGATCGTGGTGATGGACGAAGGCCGCGTGGTCGAGGAAGGTCCGCACGCCGAACTCGTGGCCAAAGGCGGTCTCTATGCGAGACTGGCGGCGCTGCAGTTCGACAGCGACTGAGGGGTCAAAGGGGCCGGCGATGAAGGCAGGGTTGATGATCGCTCTGGCCCTGGGGGCCCTGGCTTCGGGCGTCGCCTGGCGCGCCGAGGCGCGTGAGTGCCCTAGCGGGGCCTACAGCGTGATGGACCAATGGGGCAAGTCCCATTGCCGGCGCTTCGTCAGCGAGCCAAAATCCTCAATGCCGCCTCCAGGCGGCGCCTGCCCCCTGGGCAAGTACCCGGCCTTAAGCGCGAGCGGGAATAAGGTGTGCCGCAGCTTCGGCGGCTCGCTCGCCGGAGGGTCCGCCACGCCCAGGCCGTGCCGCGTCGGGACCTATCCCTGGACGAACGCGAACGGCAAACGCGTCTGCAAGTCCTACTAGGACTTAGTCCTCGTCCTCTTCCTCATAGCCGACCAGCGCCAGCGCGCGGGCGGTCACGCCGTGCAGCTCCGCCCAGCGGGCCAGCGCCTCTTCGCGGCCGTGGGTGATCCACAGCTCGCCCGGGCGTAACTCATCGACCGTGGCGGTCAGTTCATCCCAGTCGGCGTGGTCTGAGATCACCAGCGGCAGTTCGACGCCACGCTGACGGGCGCGGGCGCGCACCTGCATCCAGCCCGAGGCGAAGGCGGCGACGGGCTCGGGAAACCGCCGGCTCCAGCGGTCGGCGAGGGCGGACGGTGGGGCGATGACGATCTCGCCGGCGAAACCAGCCTTGCCGGCGGCCTTGTCGATGGTGGCCGGCGCGAGCGGCCCCAGCTCCACGCCATGACGCTCATAAAGCGCGTTCAGCCGCTCCAGCGCGCCGTGGACATAGATCGTTCGCTCCCAGCCGGCCTCGCGCAGCAGGCGGATGATCCGCTGCGCCTTGCCTAAAGCGTAGGCGCCGATCATGTGCGTCCGCTCCGGGAACTGTGCGACCGAACGCAGCAGTCGGGCGATTTCGCCGGCGTCATCCGGGTGGCGGAAGACCGGCAGGCCGAAGGTCGCCTCGGTGATGAAGACGTCGCAGGGCACAGGCTCGAAGGCCGGGCAGGTCGGGTCGCGACGGCGCTTGTAGTCGCCGCTGACCACCATGGTGAGGCCCTTCCACCGCACGACGGCCTGGGCCGAACCCAGCACATGCCCAGCCGGCGCCAGGCTCACCTCGACGCAGTCGCGCATCACGGCTTCGCCATAGGCCGCAGCCTGGCGACCCTCGGCGAAGGCTGCGCCATAGCGCTCAGCCATGATGTCCAGGGTCTCCGCCGTCGCCAGGACCGCGCCGTGTCCGGCGCGCGCATGGTCGGAATGTCCGTGGGTGATGACGGCGCGGGCCACTGGCTGCACCGGGTCGATGTAGAAATCGCCCGGCGGGCAATAGAGACCCTCCGGCTTCGGACAAAGCAGGTCCTGGGGACGGATCAAATCGCATGCTCCCGTGGTGAAGTCCGGCTGCCTGATACCGCAACGCCCCCTTTACATAGCGATGCTAAGGGGTTCCCGGGGCTTGACTCACCCTTTGCGGACCTGAACAACGCCCGGCGAAAACCAACGATCCTTCAATCAACAAGGAGCTCTCCACATGACCGTCCGCGTCGCCATCAATGGCTTCGGCCGCATCGGCAGGAACGTCCTGCGCTCGATCGCCGAACATGCGCGTCGCGACATCGAGGTCGTCGCCATCAACGACCTGGGTCCCGTGGAGACCAACGCCCACCTGTTCCGCTACGACAGCGTCCACGGCCGGTTCCCCGGCACGGTCACCGTCGACGGCGACACCATCGACGTGGGCTTCGGCAAGATCAAGGTGACCGCCGAACGCGATCCCTCCAAGCTGCCGCACGCCGAACTGGGCGTCGACATCGCCTTGGAATGCACCGGCATCTTCACGACCCGCGACAAGGCCGCCGCCCACCTGGCCGCCGGCGCCAAGCGCGTCATCGTCTCGGCGCCCTGCGACAACGCCGACAAGACCATCGTCTATGGCGTGAACCACGACACTCTGACCGCCGAAGACCTCGTCATCTCCAACGCCTCGTGCACCACCAACTGCCTGGCGCCGGTGGCCCAGGTATTGCAGCAGCTCTGCGGCATCGAGCGCGGTTACATGACGACGATCCACTCCTACACCGGCGACCAGCCGACGCTGGATACGCTGCACAAGGATCTCTACCGCGGCCGCGCCGCGGCCATGTCGATGATCCCGACCTCGACCGGCGCCGCCAAGGCGCTGGGTCTGGTGATCCCGGAACTGAAGGGCAAGCTCGACGGCTCCTCGATCCGCGTGCCGACCCCCAACGTCTCGGTGGTCGACCTGACCTTCGTCGCCGGCCGCACGGTCACCGTCGAAGAGATCAACGAGGCGCTCAAGGCGGCCTCGGAAGGCGCGCTCAAGGGCGTTCTCGGCGTCACGAACGACCCGCTCGTCTCCATCGACTTCAACCACTCGTCGTTCTCCTCGACCGCGGCCCTGCCGCAGACCCAGGTGATCGAGGGCACGCTCGGCCGGGTGCTGTCCTGGTACGACAACGAGTGGGGCTTCTCGACGCGGATGAGCGACACCGCTGTCCACTTCGCCAAACTGATCTAAGCGCCGAAGAGCCCGATCAGACCCATGACCTTCAAGACCCTCGACGACGCGGATCTCTCTGGAAAACGGGCCTTGGTCCGCGTCGACTTCAACGTGCCGATGGCTGATGGCGCCGTCAGCGACGACACCCGCCTGCGGGCCGCCAAGCCGACCATCGACAAGCTGAAGGCCGGCGGCGCCAAGATCGTCCTGCTGGCGCACTTCGACCGGCCGAAGGGCAAGCGGGTCGACGCCATGAGCCTGAAGCCGATCGCCGAGGCGCTCTCGAAGGTCCTGGGCGCTCCGGTCGCCTTCGCCGACGACTGCGTCGGGCCGTCGGCCAAGGCGGCGGTGGACGCGCTCTCGAACGGCGAGGTTCTGCTTCTGGAGAATGTCCGCTTCCATCCGGGCGAGGAAGCCAACGATCCGGAGTTCGCCAAGGCCCTGGCCGCCAACGGCGACCTCTACGTCAATGACGCCTTTTCGGCCGCCCACCGCGCCCACGCCTCGACCGAGGGTCTGGCCCGCGTCCTGCCCGCCTACGCCGGCGAGCAGATGCGCCTGGAGCTGAACGCGCTGGACGCGGCCCTGGGCAACCCGCAACGGCCGGTGCTGGGCATCGTCGGCGGATCGAAGGTCTCGACCAAGCTCGACCTGCTGCGCAATCTGGTGACCAAGCTCGACAAGCTGGCCATCGGCGGCGGCATGGCCAACACCTTCCTTTACGCCCAGGGGCACGACGTCGGCGCCTCCTACTGCGAGAAGGACCTGGCCGACACCGCGCGCGACATCATCCGCCTGGCCGGCCAGAACAACTGCAAGCTTTTCCTGCCGCTCGACATCGTGGTGGCCGAGAAGATCGCCCCTGGCGCGCCGGCTCATGTCCGCATGGCCGGCTCCATCGACGACGACGAACGCATTCTCGACGCCGGCCCGGAAACCGTGGAGCGTCTGTGCCGCGCCATGGGCAACTCCAAGACCCTGATCTGGAACGGTCCGCTGGGCGTGTTCGAGGTTCCGCCCTTCGACAAGGGCACCATGGACGCGGCGCGACATGCCGCCGCCCTGGCCAAGGACGGCAAGCTGGTGGCGGTCGCCGGTGGTGGTGATACGGTGGCGGCCTTGAACGCCGCCGGCGTGACGGGCGACTTCACCTTCGTCTCGACCGCCGGAGGGGCGTTCCTGGAATGGATGGAAGGCAAGGAGCTGCCGGGGGTGGCGGCTCTTAGCCGGTAAACGAGGGCCAAAGGGGACAGCCATGGCGCGGATCACGCTTCGACAACTTCTCGACCACGCAGCCGAGCACGACTACGGCCTGCCGGCCTTCAACATCAACAACATGGAGCAGGGCCTCGCGATCATGGAGGCGGCCGCCAAGGTCGACGCACCGGTGATCATCCAGGCGAGCCGCGGCGCGCGCTCCTACGCCAATGACATCGTGCTGAAGCACCTGATCGACGCGCTCGCCGAGATGTACCCGGCGATCCCGATCTGCATGCACCAGGACCACGGCAACAGCGAAGCCACCTGCGCCACGGCGATCCAGTACGGCTTCACCAGCGTGATGATGGACGGCTCGCTGAAGGCCGACGGCAAGTCGCCCGCCGACTACGACTACAACGTCAAGGTCACCAAGAACGTGGTCGACATGGCCCATTGGGTCGGCGCCTCGGTCGAGGGCGAGCTCGGCATCCTGGGCAGCCTGGAGACCGGCGAAGGCGAGAAGGAAGACGGCCACGGCTTCGAGGGCAAACTCGACCACAGCCAGCTGCTGACCGATCCCGACCAGGCGGTCGACTTCGTGAAGGCCACTGAGGTCGACGCGCTGGCCATCGCCATGGGCACCAGCCATGGCGCCTATAAGTTCAGCCGCAAGCCGGACGGCGAAGTCCTGGCGATGAACGTGATCGAAGAGATCCACCGCCGCCTGCCCAACACCCACCTGGTGATGCACGGCTCGTCCTCCGTGCCGCAGGACCTGCAGGACATCATCAACCAGTACGGCGGCGAGATGCCCCAGACCTGGGGCGTGCCGGTCGAAGAGATTCAGCGCGGCATCAAGCACGGCGTGCGCAAGATCAACATCGACACCGACAACCGGATGGCCATGACCGGCGCGATCCGCAAGATCTTCGCCGAGAACCCGGGCGAGTTCGACCCGCGCAAGTATCTGAAGCCCGCCATGGACGCCATGCGGGTGGTCTGCACGCAGCGCTTCGAAGAATTCGGCGCCGCCGGCTGGGGCAGCAAGATCACGCCGCTGCCGCAATCGGTCATGGCCAAACGCTACGCCGCGGGGGAGCTTTCGCCGAAGTTCACCACGGCCAAGATCGCCGCCGAATAGGCGCGAGGCCTTCTCGAAGGCTGCGGGGGGCCGGTCGTCGGGGGGCGACCGGCCCTCTTTGCGTTCAGGCCCGGCCCTGCAGGTCAGTCCTCGATACGCGCGCCGTTCATCTCGCGCACGAAGATCGCGCCGACGACGACGGTGACCGCCGCCACCGTCACCGGATACCAGAGCCCGAAGTAGGGGTTTCCGGTCGCCGCCACCATGGCGAAGGCGGTGGTCGGCAGGAAGCCGCCGAACCAGCCGTTGCCCAGGTGGTAGGGCAGGCTCATCGAGGTGTAGCGGATGCGCGCCGGGAACATCTCGACGAGCGCCGCGGCGATCGGCCCGTAGACCATGGTCACATAGAGCACGAGCAGCCACAGCAGGCCCGTCACCAGCGGCCGGTTGATCTGCGCCGGGTCGGCCCGGGCGGGATAGCCGGCCGCCGCCAGCTCCGCGCCCAATTTGGCGTTGAAGTCGCTCTTGGCGCTGGCGAGGGATTCCGGTGCGGTGGAATAGCTTGTGAGCTCGGCGGCGCCGACCATCACCCGCGTCTCATCGCCTGTGAGGGCGTCGCGCATCTCATAACCGACGCCAGCCCCGGCCAGGGCGGCGCGGGCGATGTCGCAGCCTGAGGCGAACCGCGCCTTGCCCACCGGGTCGAATTGGAAGTGACACTGGACCGGATCGGCGATCACGGTCACCGGCGCCGCCGCGCTGGCCGCCGCCAGGGCGGGGTTGGCCGCGCCGGTCAGGGCCTTGAAGATCGGGAAGTAGGTCAGCGCGGCGGCCAGGCATCCCGCCAGGATGATCGGCTTGCGGCCCACCTTGTCCGAGAGCCAGCCGAACACCACGAAGAACGGCGTGCCCAAAAGAAGCGCCAGCGCCACCAGGGTGTTGGACGAGACCCCGTCGACCTTCAGCGTCTTCTCCAGGAAGAACAGGGCGTAGAACTGGCCGGTGTACCAGACCACCGCCTGGCCCGCGGTGAGCCCGGCGAGCGCGAAGACCACGAGCTTCAGGTTCGCGCGGTTGGCGAAGGCCTCCTTCAGCGGCGCCTTCGATGTCGAGCCCTCGTCCACCATCTTCTGGAAGACCGGGCTCTCGTTCAGCTTGAGGCGGATCCACAAGGACAGCCCGAGCAGCAGCGCCGAGACCAGGAAGGGGATGCGCCAGCCCCAGGCCTTGAAGGCCTCCTCGCCGATGCCGGTGCGCACGCCCAGGATGACCATCAGGCTGAGGAACAGGCCCAGCGTCGCCGTGGTCTGGATCCAGCTGGTGTAGAGGCCGCGTTTGCCCGGCGGTGCGTGCTCGGCGACATAGGTCGCCGCCCCGCCATACTCGCCGCCGAGCGCCAGGCCCTGCAGAAGCCGCATCAGGATCAGGCCGATCGGCGCCAGGACGCCGATCTGGTCATAGCCTGGCAGGAGGCCGACCACGAAGGTCGAGAGCCCCATCAGCAGCATGGTGACAAGGAAGGTGTTCTTGCGACCCCAGAGATCGCCCATCCGCCCAAAGACGAGCGCGCCCAGCGGCCGCACCGCAAATCCCGCCGCGAAGGCCAGGAGGGCGAAGATATAGCCTGTCGTCTCGTTGACGCCGGAAAAGTAGTGGACGGTGATGAAGCTCGCCAGCGAGCCGTAGAGGTAGAAGTCGTACCACTCGAAGACCGTGCCCGCCGAGGCGCCGAGAATCACGAGGCGGTTGCGCCTCCCAGGTGTCGCCGCGCTTGCTTCGGTCATCCTGCCCCCCGTCCTGGCTCGAGCTTAGGCCGGAGCGGCCGGACGGGTAACCGCTAGTTTTGCGACGAGCGCAGGGTACGGGCCTGGGGGTTCTTGCGCCACAGCTCTTCGGTCAGGACATTGGCGAAGGCCATCCAGCCGAGATAGGGCGCGACCATGTTGGCCGACGGCGGATCAACGCGGCGGGCGCGCCAGGCGTAGGCCGCCGAGGTTCCGAGCGACAGGACCGCGGCCGCCAGCTGACCGCTAAGACGCCTGGGTCCCAGCGCCATCCACACCGCGTTCAGGCCCTGGATCGCACCCCAGAGCGTCAGGGCCTGGAGGCGCGCGGCGCTGCGCGGCGCGTTCCAGATCCGCAGGCCCGACAGGGTCAGCGCCATGAACAGCGGCGGCCAGATGGCGGCGAACAGCTTCGGCGGAGGCTTGATCTCCGGCTGAACCAGCTCTTCGTAGTCGGAGTAGACTTCCGGATTCTCAGGCGTGGGCGCGTTGGTGCGCGCAATCAGGGCTGAAATGGCCACGGCGGTCGCGGTGATGACGAGGCCCGTCATGATGTGCCGGTTGGTGCGGCCCTCGCTGTTGGCCACTTCATCCACGGCGCGGCGCAGCAGATTCGACACGGACGTCCTCCCAATTCCTCGGCCCTGGCAGGAAGCGCGCGGGCTTCACGGCGGTTCCTACGGAGCTTAGGCCGACCTTTTGGGCCGGAGAAGGGCGTCCGTGCGATGCCCCGTCAGCTGTCGGGAAGTTCGCCCATGGCGCTTTGCAGATAGTTGTGTTCGCCCAGTTGCCGCAGCAGGCCGATCTGGGTTTCGAGGAAGTCGATGTGCTCCTCGGTGTCGACCAGGATTTCGCGCAACAGGGTGCGGGTCGCGTAGTCGGCGGCTTCTTCGCACTGGCGGATGCCGCCGATCAGGGTCGCGCGGCCGTTGGTTTCCAGGCGGAGGTCCGAGGCGAGGCCTTCGCCGACCGTTTCGCCGATGCCCAGCTTGTGCAGGTCCTGGAGATTCGGCAGGCCGTCCAGGAACAGGATGCGCTTGATCAGCTTGTCGGCGTGCTTCATCTCGCCCATCGACTCTTCGTAGATCACCTTGCCCAGGCGACGCAGACCCCAGTTGTCGTAAATCCGGGCGTGCAGGTAGTACTGGTTGATCGAGGTGAGCTCGTTGGTGAGCACCGCGTTCAGCGTTTGAATGATCGCCTTGTCGCCTTGCACGGTTCGTCTCCTTGTCGATAACCGAAGAGACGCATAACCCCGGCGCAAGGTTGCGTCACGCGAAACCAGGCTGTTGAGAAACGTTAGCGACTATAGTGCGAGGCATTCTCGCGAATGCTCAAAACATATTGAGCGTCGTTGGCTATTACTTGAACGCCGCCGCGAACAGCACCGGCCGGCTCACTCCGCCGCGTACTTCAGCACTTCCTGGGATTCGTCGAGCATCTGGCGCATGTCGCAGACGCAGCGCGCGCATTGCGGCTGCGATCCGCACGCCCTGAAGATCTGCGCAGGACGCGACGCGCCGGCCTCGATGGCCGCGCGGACTTCGCGTTCCCGGATACCGTTGCAGTTACAGACGTACATGAAGCCCTCAGGGGTTCCTGCGGCCAATATAGCGGCTGCGAACGCACCTGCAAGTCATTCGCATAGGGTGCGACGCAGAACCTTTTCGCTGGCTGGCCTGGCCCTGGCGCTGCGCGGCGTTTCCTTCGAGTCTGCGTGGCCGCCGGATAGGCAAACGTCTTTGGACGATCGGCTTCGCCGCGGGCTCGCTGATCGCCACCTTCGCCCCGGGCCTTCTTCGGGCCGGCGGTCGTAGGATCGCTCTCGACAGCCCTGGTGGCCTAGGGCCTGAAGAGCCTGCTATGAGGGCGTCATGGCCCTACCCCTCTGCCGCCTTTACCTGATCACCCCGCCGCGCCTCGACGACCTGGCCGCCTATGGCCGCGCCCTGGCCGAGGCCCTTGACGGGGGCGACGTCGCCGCTCTGCAGATCCGCCTCAAGGACGTGGACGATACGATCATCGAGGCCGCGGTGCAGGCCCTCACCCCGATCGCCCACGCCCGGGGTGTGCCCGTCATCCTCAACGACCGCCCCGACCTCGCCGCCCGGCTGGGCTGCGACGGCGTTCATGTCGGCCAGACGGATGCGCCCTACGCCGAGGCCCGCAAGCTGATGGGCAAGGACGCCATGATCGGGATCACCTGCCACGACAGCCGCCACCTCGCCATGGAGGCCGCCGAGGCCGGCGCCGACTACGTGGCCTTCGGCGCCTTCTTTGACACAACCACCAAGGACGCCTCGACCCGCGCCGAGCCGGAGATCCTGACCATCTGGCAGGAGACCATGCAGATTCCCTGCGTCGCCATCGGCGGGATCACCGCCGACAACGCCGCCGGCCTGGCCGCCGCCGGCGCGGACTTCCTGGCGGTCTCGGGCGGGGTCTGGGCGCACCCGGAAGGCCCCGGCGCGGCGGTGGCCGGCCTCAACGCCGCCATCGCCCAGGGCCTCGCCGAACGCGCAGCCTAGTCGCCTTCCTTGCCTAGAGGCCTCCGCGCCTCTAGGTTCCGCGCCCAATCCCCACGAAGACTTTTGATGTCCACCCAATCCGCACTTCTGACGGTCATGTCCAACGCGGCCCGTGCGGCCGCCCGGGGACTCAACCGTGATTTCGGCGAACTGGCCGAACTGCAGGTCGCCAAGAAGGCCCCGGCCGACTTCGTCAGCGCCGCCGACATCAAGTCCGAACAGGTCATCTACGAGGCGCTCAGCAAGGCCCGCCCCGGATACGGGTTCCTGGGTGAAGAGCGCGGCCTGATCGAAGGCACCGACAAGACCCACACCTGGATCGTCGATCCTCTCGACGGCACGACGAACTTCCTGCACGCCATCCCGCATTTCGCGGTGAACATCGCGCTGGAGCGCGAGGGCGTGGTCGTCGCCGCCGTCACCCACAACCCCGTCACCAACGAGATGTTCTGGGCCGAGAAGGGCAAGGGCTGCTTCGTCAACGACAAGCGCCTGCGCGTCGCCGCCCGCAACCGCCTGGACGAGTCGGTCATCGGCACCGGAATCCCCTTCATGGGTCACGGCCAGCACGGCCAGTTCCTGAAGGAGCTCCACCAGATCAGCCAGCGTGTCGCCGGCGTCCGCCGGTTTGGCGCTGCGGCCCTCGACATGGCCTGGGTCGCCGCCGGCCGCATGGACGGCTTCTGGGAGCGCACGCTGAAGCCCTGGGACCTGGCGGCGGGCATCCTTCTGGTGACGGAGGCCGGCGGCAAGGTCACCGACATGAATGGCGGCGACGAGATCCTGGCGAGCGGCACGGTCTGCGCCGCAAATCTCGATCTGCATCCGACACTGCTCAGCCGCCTGCAGGCCGCCCAGTAGCCCGCACAGCAGCCCGCGCGAGCGCGTGAGGAACAGGCGGAGGCGGCGGCGCGTTCTGGCGCCATGTCCGAACCGCACGAACAGCCGATCGATCCGCCGCAGCCAGACGCCGATCCCCTCCCTGAAAAGGACCAGCCCGGCGACGCGGTGATCGGCGACGCCGATTCGGAGGTCGAACGCCCGGACGCGCCTCAACCCGAGATCGAGCCGGAGGGCGACTCCGGCGACGGCGAGGGCGGCATGATCGGCGAAGGCTGACGGCGGGCCGCGCTCAGCTAGGATCGCGCCATGCGCGCCTTCGCCGAACTCCTTGACCGGCTCTCGCTGACGGCGTCCCGCAACGCCAAGCTGACCTTGGTGCGCGACTATCTGCGCAATGCGCCGGATCCCGACCGCGGCTGGGCGCTCGCGGCCCTCACGGGCGACCTATCCTTCGACGCCGCCAAGCCCGCGTTCATCCGCAAGGCGGTCGAGGCCCGGATGGACGCCCAACTCTTCGCCTGGTCGTACGACTATGTCGGGGACCTGGCCGAGACGGTCGCCCTGGTCTGGCCGAGGAAGCCGGGGGCCAATCGCGAGCCCGACCTCTCCGAAGTCGTCGACGCGCTTCGTGGGGCCAGTCGCGCCGAGGTCCAGCGTCTGATCGAGACCTGGCTGGACGCGCTCGCGCCCACCGGCCGATGGGCGCTGTTGAAGTTGATGACCGGGGGCTTGCGCGTCGGCCTGTCCGCGCGGCTCGCCAAGCAGGCGGTGGCCGACATGCGGCCCGCCGACCTGGAGCCCGTCGATGTCTCCGACGTGGTCGAGATCTGGCACGCCATCGAGGCGCCTTACGCCGATCTCTTCGCCTGGCTGGAGGGCCGGGCCGATCGGCCCACCGCCGACCATCCGGCGCGCTTTCGCCCGGTCATGCTGGCCCAGGCCATCGACGAGGCCGTCGACTTCGCCAAGCTGGACCCCGCCGACTACAGCGCCGAATGGAAGTGGGACGGCATCCGCATCCAGGCCGCCCACGAGGGCGGGGTCCGCCGGCTCTACACGCGCACCGGCGACGACATCTCCGCGAGCTTTCCAGACGTGCTTGGGGCCCTGAGCGAAGAGGGCGTCATCGATGGCGAACTGCTCGTCATGCGCGAGGGCAAGGCGGCCTCCTTCGCCGACCTGCAGCAGCGCCTCAACCGCAAGAGCGTCGACGCCAAGGCCATGGCCGCCTATCCGGCCGCGATCCGCGCCTACGATATCCTCGCCGAGGGCGCCGAAGATCTGCGCGGCCTGACGTTCACGGAGCGCCGGGCGCGGCTGGAGGCCTTCGTCGCGCGCCAGGCCAGCGATCGCCTGGATCTGTCGCGGGTCCAGCCTTTCCAAACCTGGTCCGACCTTGCCGCCCTTCGCGCCGAGCCCCCTGAAGGGGATCCCCGCGTCGCCGAGGGCCTGATGCTGAAGCGCCGGGATTCCGTCTACGAGGCGGGCCGGCCCAAGGGTCCGTGGTTCAAGTGGAAGCGCGATCCGTTCCTGGTGGACGCGGTCCTGATGTACGCCCAGCGCGGCCACGGCAAGCGCTCGAGCTTCTATTCCGACTACACCTTCGGCGTCTGGACGGAAGGCGCCGTCGGCGAGCGGGTCCTCACACCCGTCGGCAAAGCCTACTTCGGCTTCACCGATGAGGAACTGAAGCAGATCGACAAGTTCGTCCGCGACAACACCCTCGAACGCTTCGGCCCCGTCCGCTCGGTCCGCGCCGAGCCGCAGCATGGGCTCGTGTTCGAGGTCGCCTTCGAAGGCTTGCAGCGCTCCACCCGCCACAAGTCCGGCGTCGCCATGCGCTTCCCCCGCATCAATCGCATTCGCTGGGACAAGCCCGCCGGCGAGGCCGACGAGCTTGAGGTCTTGGAGCGCCTGCTGGCGCAGATGGAGGCGTAGGAGGTTAGCCCTCCGCCAGCCGCAGGATCGTCGCCCACTCCCCATCGGTCACCGGCGACACCGAGAGCCGGCTCTGGCGGATCATCGCCATCTCGGCGAGCGTCGGTTCAGCCTTCATCTCGGCCAGGGTCACCGGGCGCTTCAGTTCCCGCACCGGGGCCAGCTCCACCGCCACGAACCGTCCGGCAGGATCGCTTTCATCGGGAAACGCGGTCCGCACCACCTTGGCGATCCCGACGACCGCCAGGCCCTCCTGCGAATGGTAGAACAAGACCTCATCGCCCTCGGCCATGGCCTTCAGGTGCAGGGCGGCGGCGTTGTTACGAACGCCATCCCACACCGTGCGCCCGTCCTTCTCCAGCTGGGCGAAGCCGTAGGTATTGGGCTCGGATTTCACGAGCCAGTGCGATCCGGCCATGGGCTTCCTCATCTCTCGCGCAAGCGCAGCTTCGCCGCCATATTGCCGGCCAGCAAGAGGAGACGTCTCATGTCCCAGGGCCCGTGGAGCCATCAACGTAGCGCGTCCGTCACCGATGACATCGATTTCGAGATCAAGGGCCAGGAACTGCAGTTCCTGGAGATCGAGCTCGATCCCGGTGAAAGCGCCGTCGCCGAGGCCGGCGCCCTGGTCTGGAAAGACGCCGCCGTCGGCATGACTACCGTCTTCGGAGACGGCTCCGGCGGCCAGGGCTCGGGTTTCATGGGCAAGCTGCTCGGCGCTGGCAAACGCCTGATCAGCGGCGAGAGCCTCTTCACCACCGTCTTCACCCACAACGGGACGGGCAAGGCCCGGGTCGCCTTCGCCGCGCCGACGCCGGGCGTCATCCTGCCGCTCAACCTCGCCGAATATGGCGGAACCCTGATCTGCCAGAAAGACAGCTTCCTGGCCGCCGCCCGCGGCGTCTCCATCGGCATCCAATTCCAGCGGCGGATCATGACCGGCCTGTTCGGCGGCGAAGGCTTCATCATGCAACGCCTGGACGGCGACGGCTGGGTCTTCGTGCAGATGGGCGGGGCCCTGGTCGAGCGCGAACTGGCGGTCGGCGAAAGCATCCATGTCGACACCGGTTGCGTGGCCGCCTTCACCCCCACGATCGACTTCGACCTGGTGGCCGCCGGCGGCGTCCGCTCGGTGTTCTTCGGCGGCGAGGGCCTGTTCTTCGCCCGCCTGACCGGCCCTGGGAAAGTCTGGATCCAGTCCTTGCCGTTCTCGCGGCTGGCCGGCCGCATGCTCGCCGCCGCCGCCATGGGCGGCCAGAATCGTGGCGAAGGCTCGGCGCTTGGGACGCTGGGCGACATGATCGGCGGCAATCGTTGATGGCGGAGCTGTTCGACGTCCTCGACGAGAGCGGCTTTCGCCAAGGCCCGCCGCGATCGCGCGCTGAGGTCCATGCCGACGGTCTTGTCCACCGCGCGATCCACGTCTGGCTGTTCGACGCTGAGGGCCGGGTGCTGATCCAGCGGCGCGGGACCGATGTCGACCACATGCCGGCCTACCTGTCGCCCTCCACCGGCGGCCACGTGGACGCGGGCGAGCCCAGCCAGGTGGCGGCGATCCGCGAGACCTTCGAGGAGACGGGCCTGAGGCTGGCGCCCGGCCAGTTGGTCTTTCTGTTTTCGCACCGCAACGACATCACCGTGCACGCGGGCTACTACGACCATCAGTTCAACGACGTCTATTTCGCGCAAGTCGACTTCACCCTGGCGGAGCTGGTGGTCGAAACCGGCAAGGGCGAGGGATTCTTTCTCCTGGAGCCCGCCGAGTTCCTCCGCTGGCTGGAGGAGCCGACGACCCTGATCGCCGACATCTTCCGCCGCGAGTTCCCCGAGGTCCTCTACTTCGCAGGCCCGCTGCTCAGTGCGGCGGCTTAAGCTTCCAGCCGGTCTGCCTCTTCGGGTCAAAGCCCTGTTAGTGCGGCAGACCTTGGCCGCGCAGGAACTCCAGCAGGTCGCCGCCGGGGAACAGCAGGCCGCGGATGTCAGCGCGTTTCGCCGCCTCGAGGTCGGACGCCTTGTCGCCGACCAGCAAAGATCGCGCCTGGTCGATCGGCCAGTCGGCGAGCGCGCGCAGGATCATGCCGGGATTGGGCTTGCGGTCCGGCGGGTCCGGGAGGCGGAAGGCTTCCAGCCGCGCCTCCGGGAGGAGCGGCGCGTAGTAGATGGCGTCGATCCAGCCGCCGAGCGTCTCCAGATCCCCCGCCATGGCCGTGTGCAGGGCGTGCATGTCGGCCTCCGCGTAGTAGCCGCGGCCGATCCCGGACTGGTTGGTCACCACGATCACCAGCCAGCCGGCGGCGTTGAACGCGCAGATCGCTTCCCGCGCGCCAGGGATCCAGCGGAAGTCCTCCCAGCGATGGACATAGCCCGGGTCCTCGTTGAGGACGCCGTCGCGGTCGAGGAAAATGGCGGGGCGCAGATCGGTCACGCCTGACAAACTAGCGGGTCGCGTGGTCGCCGTGGATTTCAAAACGCCCCATTCGGGGTCTAAGCTCAAAAAATGTCAGACCCCGTGCTCTCGATCGACGACCTTAAGGTCGATTTCGCCACCCACGATGGCGTCATTCGCGCCGTGCGGGGCGTGTCCCTGGCGGTCCAGCGCGGCGAGACCCTGGGCGTCGTCGGCGAGAGCGGCTCGGGCAAGAGCCAGACCTTCATGGCGGTGATGGGCCTCCTGGCCCGCAACGGCATGGCCTCCGGCTCGGCCAGGTTCCTCGGGAAGGAGCTGCTGGGCCTCAAGCCCCGCCAGCTCAACGAGATCCGCGGCTCGAAGATGACCATGATCTTCCAGGACCCGCTGACCGCGCTGACCCCGCATGTGCGTATCGGCGAGCAGATCGCCGAGCCCCTGCGCCTGCACGCCGGCATGAGCGACAAGGCGGCCACCGCCCACGCCAAGCTGTGGCTGGAGAAGGTCCGCATCCCCGACGCAGGCCGCCGGCTGCGCCAGTATCCGCACGAGCTGTCCGGCGGCATGCGCCAGCGCGTGATGATCGCCGCGGCCATGGCCGGCGGGCCGCAGCTGCTGATCGCCGACGAGCCGACGACAGCGTTGGATGTCACCGTTCAGGCCGAGATCCTCGACCTCATGGCCGAGCTGACCCGCGAGACGGGCACGGCCATGGTGCTGATCACCCACGACATGGGCGTCATCGCCCGCCTGGCTGACCGCGTCTGCGTGATGAAGGACGGCGCCTACGTTGAGGAAGGCCCGGTCGAGACGATCTTCGCCGCGCCCGAGACCGCCTACACCCAGGCCCTGCTGGCCGCGATTCCGCGGCTCGACCGCGACGATCGCGGCGGCCGGCCGACGATCCAGCCCGCGGCCGCGGACGCGCCTGTCATCGTCGAGGGCAAGGATGTGAAGGTCTGGTTCCCGATCCACGACGGCGCCTTCGCCAAGCCCAAGACGCTCCGCGCCGTCGATGGCGTCAGCTTCCAGGTGCGCCAGGGCGAAACCCTTGGCGTCGTCGGCGAAAGCGGCTCCGGCAAGTCGACCTTGGCCCGCGCCGTCCTGAACCTGATCCCCCCCACCGGCGGGGCGGTGACGCTGCTCGGCCGCGACATCACCCACGCCGACCGTGAGAGCCTGCGCAAGGCCCGCGCCGACATGCAGATCGTCTTCCAGGACCCGCTGGCCAGCCTCGATCCGCGCATGACGATCGGCGACTCCATCGCCGAGCCCCTGCAGGTCTTCAAACCCGGCTTGGATCGCGCGGCTCGCGACACCGAGGTCGCCGCGATGATGGCCAAGGTCGAGCTCAACCCGGCCCTGATCAACCGCTACCCGCACGAGCTGTCCGGCGGGCAGAACCAGCGCGTCGGCATCGCCCGCGCCATGATCCTCAAGCCCAGGCTCGTCATCTGCGACGAGGCGGTCTCGGCGCTCGACGTCTCCATCCGCGCCCAGATTATCGACCTCCTGATCAACCTGCAGCGAGAGATGGGCTTGGCGATGATCTTCATCAGCCACGACCTGGCCGTCGTGCGCGAGATCAGCCACCGCGTCCTTGTGCTCTATCTCGGCCGCGTGATGGAGCTGGCCGACCGCGAGCAGCTCTACGCCGCGCCGCGACATCCCTACACCCAGGCGCTGCTGTCGGCCGCGCCGATCCCTGACCCCGTGACCGAGCGCCACCGCAAGCGCCTGAAGATCGTCGGCGAGCCGCCCAGCCCCATGGACCCGCGCTCGGCCCTGCGGTTCATGCCCTCGCGGCTGCCGGTCGATCCCATGGCGCCGATCCTGCCGCCGGACCTGCTGGAGGTGGCGCCCGGCCACCTGGTCTCCGAGTTCGATCCGCTCTGATGCGGCTTTTGGCGGTTGCTCTGGCGTTTGCGGGCCTGGCTGGCGCAGCGCACGCCCAGCCGGTCGAACAGCCGCTGCTCCATGACCTCGCCGGTCAGGTGGATCCGGCGCGGCTGCAGGCCGATGTCGCCAGAATGGTCGGTTTCGGGACCCGCCATACCCTGTCGGACACCGCCTCGCCCGTCCGCGGCGTCGGGGCCGCCCGTCGCTGGGTCGCCGGCGAGTTCGCCGCCATCAGCCGCGCCTGCGGCGGCTGCCTGGTCATCGAGACCCCCTCGCAGGTCTTCACCGGGCCGCGCATCCCGACGCCGACCGCCGTCGTCGACGTCCTCGCCATCCAGCGCGGGACCACCGACCCTGACCGGGTGATCGTCATCACCGGACATCTCGACAGCCGGGTCAGCGACGTGATGAACGCCACGGCTGATGCGCCCGGCGCCAATGACGACGCCTCCGGCGTCGCGGCCTTGATCGAAGCCGCGCGCATCCTGTCGCGCCACAAGTTTCCCGCCACCCTGGTCTTCGCCGCCCTGACCGGCGAGGAGCAGGGGCTGAACGGCGGCAAGGTGCTGGCCGACTACGCGCTGGCCCAGGGCTGGCGGGTCGAGGCCAACCTCAACAACGACATCGTCGGCAACACCCGCGGCCAGAACGGCGCCGTCGACGACGCCCACGTCCGCGTCTTCGCCGAAGGGACCAAGGCCGTCGAGACGCCTGAGGAGGCGACCCGCCGGCGCTACAACGGCGGCGAGGTCGACAGCCCCTCGCGAAATCTCGCCCGCTACATCGACCGGTTGGCCGAGACCTATGTCGCCGACCTCGACGTGGTCATGGTCTACCGCACCGATCGCTTCGGACGCGGCGGCGACCACACCCAGATGCTGGCGGCGGGCTTCCCGGCCGTCCGCGTCACCGAGGCCGCGGAGAACTACGATCGCCAGCACCAGGACCTGCGCGTCGAGGCCGGCCGCACCTATGGCGACACCCTCGACGGCGTGAACTTCGCCTACCTTGCCAAGGTGACCCGGCTGAACGTCGTGGCCATGGCCGGCCTGGCCATGGCGCCGGCGCCACCCACGGGCGTGACGATCTTGGGCGCGGTCTCCGCCGACACCACGCTCACCTGGACACCCCGCGCCGACGCCGCCCAGCACCGCGTCTGGTGGCGCGCGACCACCGAGCCGCAGTGGCGCTACAGTCGCCCGGCCGGCGTCTCCGGGTCCGTCATGCTCAGGGACGTGGTCATCGACGACTGGTTCTTCGGCCTCAGCGCCGTCTCCGCCGACGGCTGGGAGAGCCCCGTCGTCTTCCCCGGACCCGCCGGTAGCTTCGGCCCGTTCGTCGCCCCATCCGCCCCCTGATTGCTCCGAAGGCTCCGCCCCGTTAGGTTGCGCGCCTTTTCCAGCCTGGCTCCGCCGACATGACCCTGACCTATGACGCCATCCTCGCCGCCGAAGAGCGGTTGAAGGGGCACATCGAACGCACGCCGTTGCGCCGGTCGCGGACCCTGTCGGAGATCACCGGCGCCGAGGTCTGGGTGAAGTTCGAAAACCTGCAGTTCACCGCCGCCTACAAGGAGCGCGGGGCCCTCAACAAGCTGCTGCAGTTGACCGAGGCCGAGCGCAGGACCGGCGTCATCGCCGCCTCGGCCGGCAATCACAGCCAGGGTCTGGCCTATCACGCCGCGCGCCTGAACATCCCCGTCACCATCGTCATGCCGCGCTCGACACCCTTCGTGAAGGTGCAGCAGACCCGGGCCTTCGGGGCCGAGGTGGTGATCGAGGGCGACGGCTTCGACGAGGCCTCGGCCCACGCGCGGATGGTCTGCGAGCAGCGCGGCCTGGTGTTCGTGCACCCCTTCAACGACCTCGACATCATGGCCGGCCAGGGCACGGTGGCGCTGGAGATGCTGCAGGACCAGCCGGATCTTGAAATCCTGCCGATCCCCATCGGCGGCGGCGGCCTTATCGCCGGCATGGCCACGGCGGCCAAGCACGCCAACCCCCATGTCAGCATCATCGGGGTCGAACCGGCGATGTATCCCTCCTTCACCTCGCGCATGCGCGGCGTGAACACCGTCGGCATGGTCGGCGGCGCGACGATCGCCGAGGGGATCGCCGTCAAACAGGTCGGCGACCTGAGCTACGCCGTCGCCCGGCCCCTGATCGACGAGGTGGTGTTGATCGAAGAGCCCTTCTTCGAGCGCGCCGTCGCCCTCTACTGCAATGTCGAGAAGACGGTGGCCGAGGGCGCGGGCGCGGCTTCGCTCGCTTCGCTCCTGGCCTTCCCGGAAAAGTTCCGCGGCAAGAAGGCCGGCCTGGTCCTGACCGGCGGCAATATCGACACCCGCCTCCTGGCCTCGGTGCTGAACCGCGAACTGGTCCGCGACCATCGCCTGGTGTCCCTGCGGATCATCGGCGACGACCGACCGGGCCTCTTGGCCACCGTCTCCAAGCTCATCGGCGAAATGGGCGCCAACATCATCGAGGTCGCCCACAACCGCCTGGCGCTGGACGTTCCGGCCAAGGGCGCCGAGTTCGATGTGATGATCGAGACCCGTGACGCCCAGCACACCCAGGAAATCATGAACGCCCTTCGCGAGAGCGGCTACCCGCCGCGGGTCGTCTGACCATGCGCCGCATCCTCATCGCCATGGCCGTGGCCGCGCTGGCGCTCGCCGGCTGCCACAAGTCTCTCCCCAACCAGGGCGAGGCGTCCAAGACCTTCATGGCGAAGAACGCCAAGGAGCCCGGCGTAAAGACCTTGCCTAGCGGCCTGCAGTTCAAGGTCGTCCGCGAGGGCCCGGCCACGGGCCTGCGGCCCAAGCTCGGCGATGAGGTCAAGGTCCACTACGAGGGCAAGCTGGTCGATGGGACCGTGTTCGACAGCTCCTATGAGCGCGGCCAGCCCGCCGCCATGCCGCTGCGCGCCCTGATCCCAGGCTGGCGCGAGGCCTTGCAGTTGATGCGTCCGGGCGATGAATGGACGCTCTATGTGCCGCCGGCCCTGGGGTACGGCGACGAGCCGGCCGGTCAGATCCCGCCGGGCAGCGCCCTGGTCTTCCGCATCGAACTGATCGATGTCCTGCCCGGACCGGGGACGATCGTGGCGGGGTAGCGCTATCGCGCCAGGACGGTCACGTCCTTGATGATCGCCTGCACCCGGGTCTTCGCGCCGGCCGCCCACATCACCTTGAGATAGGCGAGCGTGTCGCTGGCGGCGCCTTCGAGCCTCCAGTCGCAGTCGTCAAAGCGGCAGCCGTCGAAGCGGGGCGGCTCGCCGCCGGCGTAGACCAGCCGGCAGGCGTTGAATTCGCAATCGACGAACGTCTGTCCGTCGAGGGCCACCGTCTGGTGGCTATAGGCTGTGGACGCCATGTTCGATCAACTCTCGTCTACGGGCGGCGCGTTTGCGCCAGCGGGGCTCGCGCGGTCGCGCTCCTGCTGCTTGGCCGCCGCCTTTTCCGCCGCCTTGATGGCCTTCGCGCGGTCGCGCTCGGTGCGCTCGAACTGATAATTGGGCTTACGCGCCATGATCGTCGGACTTTCTGTCCGCGGCGTCGTCGACACGGGCTTCAAGCACGCCGGGCGACCGCGAGGCCGCGGCGCAGATCGCTTCCAGGTGACTCTTGATCGAGCGGGGCGCGAGCAGCGCATCAACGGCGCGGCAGCCGTCCTGCTTCAGCTGGGAATGCAGCTGTGCGACGCTCGTATATCGGCCCGATCGCGCCAGGGCGTAGGCGCGTTCAATCGTAGTGCTCATCGTCCCTCTCCAAATCAAAAGCGGGGGAAATAAAAAGGCGGCGAGTCCAGCTCGCCGCCTTCTAACGCGCTGGCGGGGTCGCCGCCGGCTCGGCTTTACGCCGCTTGGAGCTGACCAGCGGACATCTTACCGCTGCGCTGATCCTTCTCCATCTCGTAGCTCAGCTTCTGGCCTTCTTCGATCGAACCCAGAGCCGAACGTTCCACGGCGGAGATGTGCACGAACACATCGGGGCCGCCGTCGTCAGGTTGGATAAAGCCGAAGCCCTTGGTCGGGTTGAACCACTTCACAACACCAGTCGTCATAATCATCACCATTGAATGCAGAGTTCAGCGCACCCTGGTTAGGGCGGAAGATCAAAAGGTCGGAATGGGTCGAGGTGGGCTCGGGCTCGATCCAGGGATCCAGCGGGGAGAGCATCCGAACCGAAAACGAAATTCGATAGACTTCAATAGCATATCCATCGCCGCAGCGTGAGCGAATTCTCCTGCCGCTGTTCAACCGGCTGGCGGACCGCTAGCGCGCCGGCGCGATCGGCTTGCGCACCACCCGCCGCAGCAGGAGATCTCGGGCGCTGAAGGTCATGGCGCGGGCGACCTCGACGGAGCTGGCGCGGCGGTGGCCCTGCGCCTCGCGCCGCCATCGCCACACCATCGGCAGGCCGGCGAGCCCTGCTAAGAAGCCTCGCCAGGGCGCGGCCAACTCGCCCCGCGTCGCGTGCCGGGCGAAGAGCGTGGCCGTGGCGATCAGGTGCAGCGGCAGGGTGAGCCAGAAGAGGATCGGCGGGGTGTCCTTCACGAACACCCACAACCTGTTGCGCGTGCCGTGGAAGACCGCGAAGTCCGACCGCGGGCCGCCGGACGAGGCCGAACCCTCGTGGGCGACGACGGCGGAGGGCACGATGACGGTCGCCTCGCCGATCAGGCGCAGCCGGTATCCCAGGTCGACATCCTCATTGTAACAAAAGAGCCGCTCGTCCAGCCCGCCCATCTCCAGGAACAACATCCGGTCGATCAGCATCGCCCCGCCGCAGGCGGAAAAGCACTCGAACGGCGGCAAGGGTCCCGGGTCCACGCCGCGATAGCCGCCACGGAAGGGAAAGCCGGTGATCGACATGGCGTCGCCGAGACCGTCGAGCCGGCCCGGGTCGCCCGCCATGGTCTGCCGCGATCCGAAGGACCGTACATGCGGAAAGGTCTCCGTCGCCGCCATCAGTTCGGCCAGCCAGTCCGCTGCGGCGTAGGCGTCGGGATTGAGCAGCGCGATCCACCGGCCGCTGGCCGCCGCCACACCCTGGTTCACGGCCGCCGCAAAGCCGAGGTTCGCGTCATTGGCGATCAGCCGGATCGCCGGGTCGGCCGCCGCCGCGGCGACGCCCGCGCCGTCGCGCGAGGCGTTGTCGACCAGCACCAGCTCGAAATCCGTGAAGCTCTGGGCGCGCAACGCCGCCAGGCATCGCCCAAGGGTCGGGCCGCTCTCATAGGTCACCAGGACGACAGTGACCTTAGGCTTGTTATTCGCCGCCGCCTGCGCCATCCCGAAAGCTCTTCACCGCTCCTGCCAAGGCCTGACCATGACCACGATCACCCCGCTGGCGATCCCCGACGTGCTGCTTATCACGCCCAAGCGGCATGGCGATGCGCGCGGCTGGTTCGCCGAGACCTGGAGCCGCAAGGCCCTGCTTGACGGCGCGGGCATCGAGCCGGTGTTCATCCAGGACAACCAGGCCTTCAACGCCCAGAAAGGCACGATCCGCGGCCTGCACTTCCAGAAGGGCCCGCATCCGCAGGCCAAGCTCGTCCGCTGTCTGCGCGGCGCGATCTATGACGTTGCCGTCGATATCCGCCAGGGCTCGTCCACCTACGGCCAGTGGGTGGCCGCGACCCTGACCGCCGAGGTCGGCGAACAGCTGTTCGTCCCGCGCGGCTTCGCCCACGCCTACTGCACCATCACCGACGACGCCGAGATCGCTTACAAGGTCGACGGCCTCTATGCGCCGCAGTGCGAAGGCGGCCTGCTGTGGAGCGACCCGGACCTCGCCATCGACTGGCCGGTCGACCTCGATGCGGTGATCACGTCGGACAAGGATAAGATCCTGCCGCGCCTGAGGGACCTCCCCGCCGTCGACTTCACGCCGGGCTGAGCCGCTAATTCATCTGCCATCCCGGAAGCCTCGCAGAGGCTCTCCGGGACCGAGGAGATGGCGGAGTTTATCGCGGCGCCGTGAGCGACCATTCCGCCAGAACGGCCTCGTCCATCTCGTCTGCGCGCCGGTCCCGCAACGTCTCCAGGTCCACGCCCAGTCGCCCCAGCGCCCACACCGCTGCGCCGCGCACGAGCGGCGACGGATCGCCCAGCAACCGCTCCGCCTCCGACGCCAGCGCCGCATCGCCGGTGTTTCCGATCGCGTAGAGCACATTGCGGATGAACCGGTCGCGGCCGATCCGCTTCACAGGGTTCTTGCGAAAGAGCGCCCGGAACTCCGCGTCGTCGAGCCGCGAGAGCTCGGCCAACCCCGGCGCCTTCAACTCATCGCGTGCGACGAGCTTCTGCTCGCGCGCCACGGCCGCGAACTTGTTCCAGGGGCAGACCGCCAGGCAGTCGTCGCAACCATAGATCCGGTCGCCCAGCTTCTCGCGAAACTCCGCCGGGATCGGCCCGGCCAACTCGATGGTCAGATAGGAAATGCAGCGCCGCGCATCGAGCTGGAAAGGCGCCGGAAAGGCGTCGGTGGGGCAGGCGTCCAGGCAGGCCCGGCAGGTTCCGCAGTTCATCGCCTCGGCGGCGTCGGGCGCGAGCTCCAGGGTCGTCAGGATCGAGCCGATGAACAGCCAGGAGCCGAATTCGCGGCTGACCAGGTTGGTGTGCCGGCCCTGCCACCCGAGCCCGGCCCGCTCGGCGAGGGGCTTCTCCAGCAGCGGCGCGGTGTCGACGAAGACCTTCACGTCCGAGCCGAACCGATGCGCCATCCAGCCGGCGAGCTGCTTCAGCCGGACCTTGATCACCTCGTGGTAGTCGTCGCCCTGGGCGTAGACGCTGATCGCGCCGGCGCCGGACGGCCGGTCCAGGAGGGGGTCTGTGTCCGGCCCATAGTTCACCCCCAGCACCACGGCCGATCGCGCATCGGCCCACATGGCGCGCGGATGGGCGCGGCGTTCGACGGTGGTCTCCATCCAGGCCATCTCGCCGTGGCGGCCGGCCGCAATGAAGGCGCGTAGCCGCTCGGACGCCGCCCAGCTTTCCGGGATGTCGGTGAAACGGCAGAGGTCGAAGCCGAGCCTCAGGGCCTCGGTCCGGATCGCGTCGCGGGCGGCCTCAGAAGTCGAGGTCGTCATAGTGGCGCGCCGGCGGAATGCCCGGCCAGCGGTCGGCCAGCAGCGGCCGGAAGGACGGCCGGGACTTCAGCTTCATGTACCAGGTCTTGGCGCCGGGAAACGCCGCCCAGGGCACGTCGCCCAGGTAGTCGATGACCGACAGGTGCGCCGCCGCCGCCAGATCAGCGAGCGTCAGCCGCCGGCCCGCCAGCCAGTCGCGCTCGGCCAAAAGCGTTTCGATATAGGCCAGGTGCGCCCGCAGACCCTCCCGGCCCTGACGCAGGTTGGCGAGGTCCGGCGCCCCCAGCCGGTGCAGCCGCTTCTCCATCTTCTCGTGCAGCAGCAGGTCTCCCGCCTCGAAGGCGAACTTGCGATCGAACCAGTTGATCAGCCGGCGCGTCTCGGCCCGATCGGCCGGCGTCTGCGGCATCAGCGGCGGCTCGGCATGAACCTCCTCAAGGTAGCCCAGAATCGCCGAAGCCTCGCACAGCACCAGGTCGCCTTCGACCAGGACCGGCGTGAACCCCGATGGATTGAGCGCGGTCAAGGTCTCCGGCCGCTCCCAGTAGCGGACCACCGTCTCGGTGAAGGCGAGGCGCTTTTCGCCGAGAGCCAGCCTCGCCTGGCGCGACGCCGGATCGAGCGGGAAGTGGTGGAGGATGCGTTCGACGTTCATCGCGTCTTTTTCGTGGACTTCGGCCTGGTTCGACCGCGAACGATCGTCATAAGGCGTCGCGCACCTGCTTGTCCAACCCAGCAGAGCCTTCGCCGAACACGCCGCCATGCGCCTCGGCCCGCCCGCGTGGGTCGGCGTGCATGAGGATGTCGGCGCTTGGGAAGCGCGCCAGGACCCGGGCCTCGGCGGCCACCATCACCTTGTGCGCCGCGTCCAGGGTCAGGTCCGGATCGAGCTCCAGATGCATCTGCATGTGCAGCCAGGGACCTGACGCGCGGGTGCGCAGCTGGTGGACGTCGCTGATCTGCGGGTCCTCCAGGACGGCGGCGACGGCCGCCGCGCGATCGTGCTCGCTGATCTCGTGGTCGAGCAGTTGCTCCGAGGCCTCGCGGAACACGCCGATCGCGCCCCAAAGCAGAAGCCCGGTGACGACCAGGGCGGCGGCGCCATCCAGGGCGTGCATTCCCAGCCAGGCGCCGCCGGCGATGCCGACCAGGGCGGCGAGATTTGACGCCAGGTCGACGGCGTAGTGCGCCCGGTCGCCGGCCACCGCGATCGAGGCTGTGCGCCTCAGGACGTAGGTTTGGGCTGAGACGACGCCCAGGGTCACGATGGTCGAGATGACCATCACCACGATCGCCCAGCCGCCGGCCGCCACGGGCCGCGGCGTAATCAGGCCGCGGATCGCTTCCTGGCCGATCAGGGCTGCGGAGGCGAAAACCAGGCCCGCCTGCAAGAGGCTGGCGAAGGCCTCGGCCTTGCCATGTCCAAAGCGATGTTCTGCGTCCGGCGGACTAGCGGCGTATCGCACGGCGTAAAACGTGGCGCACGAGGCCAGGAGATCGAGGCCGGAATCGGTCAACGAGGCCAGCAGCGCCAACGAGCCCGACGCCGCCCAGGCGCCCGCCTTGATCGCCACCAGCAGACACGCGGCGGACATCGACAAGAGTGTGACCCGACGCGACAGGGCGCGGGCCTCTGTTGGGGAAAGAGACGACGGGGAAGATGGGGCGGCGGTCTTGGCCATCCGCAAAGTCTAGCCGTGATCGGCCATCCCGCCAGCCCCGCAAAAAATCGACTAGGCGGCGATCCGCGGCGCCGGGCCGACGTAGGTCGACAGCGGTCGGATCAGCCGACCGGTGGCCTGCTGCTCGCGGGCATGGGCGATGTAGCCGGCCATCCGGCCGACGCCGAAGACGCAGGTGAAAGCCGCCGGCGGCAGGCCCAGGGCCTCCAACAGCAGGGCCGTGTAGAATTCAACATTGGTGTCGAGCGGCCGGTTGGGCTTTTTCTCCTTGAGCACCGCCAGCGCCGCGGCCTCGACGGCCTCGGCGAACGCCAGCCGTCCCGGCGCCATGCCGCCCTGGCTGGCCAGGTTGCGCACAGCGGCCTTCAGGGCGTCGGCGCGGGGATCGCGCACGCGGTAAATGCGGTGGCCGAAGCCCATCAGGCGGTCGCCGCGGTCAATGGCGGCCTCCAGCCAGGCGCGGGCGTTGGCGGGCTCGCCGATGTCGTCCAGCATCTCGATCACAGGCCCCGGCGCGCCGCCGTGCAGCGGCCCCTTCAGCGCTGACAGCCCGCCTAGGCCGCAGGAGACCAGGCCCGCGCGCGTCGCGGCGATCACCCGTGCGGTGAAGGTCGAGGCGTTCAGTCCATGGTCGCTGACGGTGACCAGATAGGTGTCCAGCGCCGCGGCCTCGGCGGCGCTGGGCTTGCGACCGTGCAGCATCGCCAGGAGGTCGGCGGCGTGGCCGAGGCCGGGCGTCGGGGCCAGGGGGGCCTTGCCGGCCTGGGCGCGCAACACCGCCGGCAGGAACACCGCCGGCCCCGCCAACAGGCGCAACGCCGTCGCCAGATCGTCGCCGTCGGCCAGTCGCGCGACCAGGGCGCGCACCGCGTCGAAAGGGCTCAGCGCCAGGAGGGCCTCGTCCAGCGGCGGCATGACCTTGAAGACCTCGGCGCGGGTCGCGGCGAGGGACGCCGTCAGGTCCGCCGGGAGATCGTCGAAGAAACCGTCAAACAGCAGGTTCGCCAGGTCCTCAAACCGCGCACGGCCCGCGAGCTCGTCCAGGGACCGGCCACGGATCACCAGGCGGCCAGCCTGGCCATCGACGTCGGAAAGGATGGTTTGGGCGACGACGATGTCTTCGAGACCATCGGAGATGTGGGGCATGGCGGGGGCCTTTCGTGGATCGTTTCGCCGTCGTCGTCGTCTCGATTGCGATCGTCAATCTTGATCAATATAATCAATATATGGACGGCGAGTGGATCGACGCGGCGGGCGCCTGCGAACGGTTGGGGATCAGGCCGCAGACCCTCTACGCCTACGTCAGCCGCGGCCGCCTCGCCGCTCGCGCAGATCCGATCGATCCGCGTCGAAGCCTCTATCGCGTCGGCGATCTTGAGGCGCTCAGCGCGCGCAGGTCGCGCAGCCGCAAGGTCAGTGAGGTGGCGGCCGGCGCGATCGCCTGGGGCGAGCCGGTCCTTGAATCGCAGATCACCGCCGTGATCCGCGGCCGGCTCTACTATCGGGGCCGTGACGCCATTCGTTTGGCTGAGACGGAGACCCTGGAGTCGGTCGCGCGCCTTCTGCGCGGCGGCGATGGCGTCGCCCTTAAACGTGATGACCGTCCCCGGCCGCCGACGGGGGACGCCTTGCGAGGCCGGCTGTTCGCCGCGCTCGCTGCGCGCGCCGCTGGCGATCCGCCGGCCTTGGGCCGCTCGCCGCATGTCCTGGCCGTGGAAGCCGCGACCCTCCTCGATGTCGTCGCCGACGCGGTCTGCGGCCAAGTCGCCAGCGGCGCTATCCATATCCGCCTCGCCATGGCCTGGGGGCAGGGGCCGGGCGGGGCGGGCGCGGACCTGATCCGCCGGGCGCTGGTGCTGATCGCCGACCATGAGTTGAACGCCTCCGCCTTCGCCGCGCGGGTGGCGGCGGCGACCGGCGCTTCGCTGGCGGCCTCGGCCCTTTCCGGCCTGGGGGCGCTCTCCGGGCCGCGGCACGGCACGGCGGCCGACGCCGTGGGTCTGTTCTGGGATGAGGCCGAACGCCTGGGCCCGCCGGCCGCCGTCGCCAACCGCCTGGCGGAGGGCCGGACGATCCCCGGCTTCGGGCATACGCTCTACCCGCACCGCGACCCGCGCGCAGACGCCCTGCTGGACCGGCTCCCACCAGCCCAGCGCGGCCAGGCGCTTGAGGCGGCGGTCGCCCGGCTAGCCGGGCTCGCCCCGAACGTCGATTTCGCCCTGGCCGCCATCGGCCGCGCCCTGCGCCTGCCCACCGATGCGATCTTCGGCCTCTTCGCCGTCGCCCGCACCGCCGGCTGGATCGCCCACGCGATCGAACAGGGCCAAGGCGACACCTTGATCCGCCCCCGCGCCCGCTACGTTGGCCCAACCCCTGAGGTTTGACGCCGAAGAATGGGGCCATCTGCGTCCATCATCTTTTCACCTTCCGGGCGCAGTGGAGGGTCTGCGCCACAAGGAGGCCTCCGTGCCGGACTGGATCTACGCCCTCATCCTGGGCGTCGTCGAAGGACTGACAGAGTTCATCCCGGTCTCATCGACCGGTCACCTCCTGCTGGCTAAGCAGGCGCTGGGCCTGCCCGGCGGCTTCTGGGACACCTTTTGCGTGCTGATCCAGCTGGGCGCGATCCTGGCGGTGGCGGCGCTCTACTTCACCCGCCTCTGGGCCGTGGCGACCGGCCTGGGCTCCAGCCCCGCGGCGCGGCGCTTCACCTTCAGCGTGCTGGCGGCGTTCCTGCCTGCCGCCGTTCTGGGCCTGGCGTTGCACGACGTGATCAAGGCGGTGCTGTTCGAGAGCCCGATCGTGATCTGCATCTCCCTGATCGTCGGCGGCGTCATCCTGATCGGCATCGACCGGTTCGCCCCGGCCCCCAAGCAGACCGAGGCCATGGACCTGCCCTGGAAGACCGCCTTCGGCATCGGTCTCTTCCAGTGCCTGGCGATGATCCCCGGCGTCTCGCGCTCCGGCGCGACCATCGTCGGCTCCATGCTGCTGGGCGTCGAGAAGCGCGCCGCGGCGGAGTTCTCGTTCTTCCTGGCGATCCCCACCATGGCCGGCGCCTTCGCCGTCGACGCCTGGCGGAGCCGCGACCAGATCGACCTGGACCACGCCTGGATCATCGCTGTCGGCTTCGTGGTGTCCTTCGCCGTGGCGCTGGTGGTCATCAAGGCCATGCTCGCCTTCGTCAGCCGCCGCGGCTACGCGCCCTTCGGCTGGTGGCGCATCCTCGTCGGCGCCGCCGGCTTGGCGATCCTCAGCCTGCGCTGAGACCGAACCTCTCATCGACGACCAAATCCGTGCCCCTTCTCCCTTGAGAGAGAAGGACTTTGGAGATCAACCCGTGCGCGGCTCCGCCTAGAGCGCGGCCATCTCGCGGTCTTCCTGGTCGGCGTACTGGCCGCCCTTGCGGTACCGGTAGAGGTACGTCGGCAGGACCGCCTGCAGGGTCGCCGCCGTGATCCCCAGTTCCGGCAGGCCGGGATAGGCGCCGCTCACCACATTGTCGGTCCGCAGCAGTTCGACCTGGTCAGAGGTGAGCGGCGGGGCGATGACGCTGGCCACCATATCGCCGACCGCGCCGATCACCTTGGCCGCGGCGAAGGGCAGGGGCAGGAGCAGCCGGCGCCGATCGGTCTCGGCCAGCATCAGCTCCAGCAGTTCCTTGAAGGTCAGGGTCTGGCGGCCGCCCAGCTCATAGACGCCGCGCGCCGCTGAATCGCCGGCGAGCGCCGTGATCGCCTGGGCCACGTCGCCGACAAACACCGGCTGGAACCTGGTGTGGCCGCCGCCCACCAGCGGCAGGACCGGGCTGATCGCGGCCATGGCGGCGAACTTGTTGAAGAACTTGTCGTCGACGCCGAACACGACCGAGGGCCGTACGATCACGGCGTCGGGGTAGACGGCCAGCACCGCAGCTTCGCCCGCGGCCTTGCTCCGCGCATAGTGCGAGGGTGATTGGGCGTCCGCGCCAAGGGCCGACATCTGGATCAGCTTCTCGACGCCCATGGCCTTGGCGACCTCGGCGATCGTGTGCGTCCCGTCGGTGTGAACGTCGTCGAATGTCTGCCGGCCGGCTTCATAGAGGACGCCGACCAGGTTGATGGCGATGCTCGCCCCTTCCAGTGCGCGGCGCACCGAAGCTTCGTTGCGGATGTTGGCCTGCACAACGTCGATCTGGCCGACGTCGCCGCGCAGTCGCATGGCGTAGGCGAGGTTCGGCTGGCGCACGGCCACGCGGATGCGGAAGCCGGCCTTGGCCAGTCCGCGAACCACCTGCGCGCCGATGAAGCCGGAGCCGCCGAAGACCGTGACGAGGTTCTGCATCTGCCGAAGGGCCCCAACTTGGAGGGAAGTTCTGGAGGGAGAGACGTGCCGGCCCTGCCGATAGACGATGCCGCCGGACGCCGCAACGCTCCGTGGTCGTTGTGCGCAAAGCATCCCATTGACCGACCGATCTGCGCGCACTAGAGACAGCGCCTCGCGCGATCCGACGGGTCGGGCCCAGGTGGCGGAATTGGTAGACGCGCTGGCTTCAGGTGCCAGTGGCTTAACGGCCGTGAAGGTTCGAGTCCTTTCCTGGGCACCACCCGTCGGCGCGCGATTCTCCGCATATCCGATGGCCGACCACAGGCGCGCAAGCGCGGGCCTTACCGCGCCTCGCCATCCGCCTTATATCGGGCGCGACAAAGCCGGAGCCTGAGCCCTCGATGACCGCCTTCCTGCATAAGGGCGACCTGCCGGCCGACGCGCTCGTCGGCGCGACCGCCGTCGCCATCGATTCCGAGACCATGGGCTTGAGGCTCGGCCGCGATCCGTTGTGCGTCGTGCAACTCTCCGCCGGCGACGGCGACGCCCACATCGTCCAGTTGGACCGGTCGACCTATGACGCGCCGAACCTCAAGCGCCTGCTGACCGATCCGAACGTGACCAAGCTGTTCCATTTCGGCCGCTTCGACATCGCCATGTTCTATCTGCATCTCGGCGTCGTCACCGCGCCGGTCTACTGCACCAAGATCGCGTCCAAGCTAGCGCGCACCTACACCGACCGCCATGGCCTCAAGGACGTGACCCGCGAGTTGGTCGGGACCGACCTGTCGAAGGCTCAGCAAAGCTCCGACTGGGGCGCTGAAAAGCTCTCCGACGATCAGGTCGCCTACGCCGCCTCCGACGTCCTGCACCTGCACGCCCTGCGCACCCGGCTCGACGCCATGCTGGTGCGCGAAGATCGGATGGAGATGGCCAAGGCCTGTTTCGACTTCCTGCCGCACCGGGCGATCCTCGACGTGCGCGGATGGGAAGACATCGACATCTTCGCCCATAGCTGAGCCTGAATGACGGCGCCCGCCTTTTCGACAGACCACGCGCGGCGGCGAAGCGACATCGTCCGCTGGCGCCGGCGTTCGCGGACGATCCGGCTGCTGCGCCTGGTCCTGCCGGCGGCGATCGGCGGCGTCTTCCTCAGCCTGGGCGGCATGGTCGGCTATAACGCGGTCGTCAGCCGCGCCGCGGAACCCGAGGAGGGCGCCGCGCCGATCCGCCTGGTCAATCCGCGCTTCGCCGGCCGCGACGACAAGGGCCGCGCCTTCATCCTCACCGCAGCCAGCGCCGTGCGCGACAAGGACGACTACCAGCGCGTGCTGCTGGAAGGTCCGGCCCTGGTGCTGGACGAGACCGGCCCCGACGCCCTGCGCCTGGGCAGCGCCACCGGCGTCTATCACGAGGGCGATCGCAAGCTGGAGCTGAACGGCGGCGTGCGCATCGCCGGCGCCCGGGCGGCCTTCGCCACGGCGGCCTCGCTGTTCGACACGAAGACCGGCGAACTGGTCGGTTCAGGCCCCATTCACGGCCAGGGGTCCCTTGGAGAAATCAGTGCGAAGTCCTATGGCGTGTATGGCAAAGGCGACCGCATCATTTTCAAGGGCGGGGTGCATACCCGCATGGAACAGCAATAGGCGGCCTGACGGCATGAAGACGCTTCTAAACCTCGCGGCGCTGACCCTGTTCGCGGCCGCCGCTCCAGGGCTGGCGATGGCGCAGATCGCGCCCAGCTCCAACGCGCCGGTCGACATCACGGCCGACGAGCTCGAGGTGGTGAACGGCGACTGCTCGGCCATCTGGCGCGGCAACGCCGAGGCCCTGCAGGATACGTCGCGCCTGCGCGCCGACGTGCTGCGCATCTACAACAAGAAGGGCCCGGCCAAGGCCGGCGGCCAGGCCAGCTGCGGCGCCATGGACCGCATGGAAGCCGAGGGTTCGGTCTACTACGTCAGCCCCCAGCAGCGGGTCCGCAGCAACGCCGCCACCTACCAGGCGGCGAGCGAGACCATCACCATGACCGGCGACGTGGTCGCGGCCCAGGGCCAGAACGTGCTCCGCGGGTCGCGGATGACCATCAACACCGAGACCGGCAAGGGCGTCATGCAGTCCGACGTGAAGGGCCGCAACAAGCCCGGTCGGGTCCGCGGCGTCTTCTATTTCAAGGATCAGTCGCAGCAGACGAAGCCCGCGGCGCAGTAGAACGGATCACCCCGTGCCTTCCGACGTGAGTTCGCAACACCTGGACGCCGCCCATCCCGACGCCGCCGCGCACAGCGCCACGGCGCCCGACCTGTCGGGCGAGGGCCTGGTCGTCGACAATATCGGCAAGTCGTTCCGCGGCCGCCCCGTGGTGCGCGGCGTGTCGCTCAGCCTGAAGCGCGGCGAGGTGGCGGGCCTGCTCGGCGCCAACGGCGCCGGCAAGACGACCTGCTTCTACATGATCACCGGCCTGATCGCCGCCGACTACGGTTCGATCCGCCTGGACGGCGAGGACATCACCAACCAGCCCATGTACCAGCGCGCCCGCATGGGCCTGGGCTACCTGCCGCAGGAGACCTCGATCTTCCGCGGCATGACCGTCGAGCAGAACGTCATGGCCGTGGTCGAGCTGCGCCAGCGCGATCCGGCCAAGGCGCGGGCCACCGTCACCGCCCTGCTCGAGGAGCTGCACATCGAGCGCCTGCGCCACTCGCCAGCCGTCGCCCTGTCCGGCGGCGAGCGCCGCCGCGTCGAGATCGCCCGGGCGCTGGCGTCCGAGCCCTCCTTCATGCTGCTGGACGAGCCCTTCGCCGGCATCGATCCGCTCGCCATCGCCGACATCCGCGACGTCATCAGCTACCTGAAGAAGCGCGGCATCGGCATCCTGATCACCGACCACAATGTCCGCGAGACCCTGGACATCATCGACCGCGCCTCGATCATCCACGAGGGCCAGCTGCTGCGCGAAGGCACCCCCGCCGAGATCGTCGACGACCCGGAAGTGCGGCGCGTCTATCTGGGCGACCGCTACAGCTGAGCCTCCGGCGCAACAACGCGCGGACTTTTGCGTAATGCCTCTGGTCTCGCCGTCGCGGCGGGCCCAATTGAGGCGCACATGTCGCAGGTCACCCAGGATAAGCCCGAGACGGCGCAGGACGACGATCGACCTGGCGCGCCCGGCGACGAAACCAGCCTGCCGCTGTCGCAACTGCTGGTCGATATCCTCGAAGGCTCCGACGAGCGCGTCACCGTCGACCAGCTGATGCACATGTTCGGCGGCCGCGCGCTGGGCGGCATGCTGCTGATCTTCGGCCTGTTCTGCGCCCTGCCGCTGCCGCCGGGCGCCACCACCATCCTGGGCGCGCCGCTCCTGCTGCTCGCCCCGCAGATGATGATCGGCAAGGCCGCGCCGTGGCTGCCCCGGCGGGTCCGCACCCACTCCATCGCCACCGCCGACCTGCGCCGCGCCCTGCCGCGGGCGCTGCCGTGGCTGCGGCGGCTGGAGGCGATCTCCAGGCCCCGCCTGCGGTTCCTTTTCGCCCCCTTCGGCCAGCGGCTGATCGGGATGATCTGCACCCTGCTGGCCATCGTCATCATCCTGCCGATCCCGCTCGGCAACCTGGTCCCGGCCCTCGCGGTGACGATCCTGTCGCTGGCGGTGGTCCAGCGCGACGGCCTGCTGGCCATCGCCGGCTATGGCGCGGTGGGCGCCAGCATGGGCCTTTTGATCTTCGCCTTCCGCCTGATCAGCCAGGCCGTCAGCCACGTGCTCACGAACTTCGCAGGCGCTTGACACCAAGTCGCTGAAGGCGCGTTCTTTCTGTCATGCAAGTCCAAGTCACCGGCAAGCATGTCGACGTCGGAGAGGCCCTGCGTTTGCGGGTCTCGGACGAAATCTCCACAAGCATCGGCAAGTACTTCGATCGCGACGGCCATGGCGCCGACGTGGTCGTCAGTCGCGAAGGCCACGCCTTCAAGGTCGATTGCGCCGTAACGCTCGCCTCCGGGCAGCAACTCGAGGCCCACGGCCTCGGCGGGGACGCCCACCTCGCCTTTGACGCAGCGCTGGGCAAGCTGCAGAAACGGATCCAGCGGTATAAAAACCGCCTGAAGGACCACCACGGCCAGGCGCTCGCCAAACAGGCCGAGACCGCGGCCTATTTCGTCATCCAGGCCCCCAGCGACGACGACGTCGATGAGGATTTCGACGACGCCGAAGGCGTGGATCTCGGCGACGAGCCGGTCGTGATCGCCGAAACCGAGAAGCAGGTCCGCAACATGACCGTCTCCATGGCGGTCATGGAACTGGACCTGACCGAATCTCAGACAATCGTGTTCCGCAACGCTGCGCACGGCGGATTATCGGTGGTATATCGCCGCCCCGATGGAAACATCGGGTGGATCGATCCGGAGCGGACTCGGTCGGCAAACGACGCGGCGGCGTGACGGAACCGGCCTTGCCGTAGTCCGTTCAGGCAACCGTCATATCGGGGGGCTACTAAGGCCTCCCGGAGCACGGACTGTTGAGTTGATGGACATCGGCGAACTGCTGGATCGCAACGCGATCGCCCTGCGCGTGAGCGCGGAAAACAAGCGCCAGGCCCTGGCGGTGGTCGCCGAGATCGCCGCCCGCAGCCTGGGCGTCGACGCCTCTGAAATCCTCGACGCGCTCAGCGAGCGCGAACAGGCCGGCTCCACCGGCGTCGGCCATGGCGTCGCCGTGCCCCACGCCCGCCTGCCGGGCCTCGACCGCCTGCGCGGCGTCTTCGTCCGCGTCGAGCAGCCGGTCGAGTTCGGCGCCGTCGACGACCAGCCGGTCGACCTGATGTTCGCCCTCTTCGCGCCGAAGGACGCCGGCGCCCTGCACCTGCGCGCGCTCGCCCGCGTCTCGCGCCTGCTGCGCCAGCCCAAGCTGCGCGAGCAGCTGCGCCACGCCCGCACCGCCGACGCCATCCACGCCCTGCTGGTCCGCGACGAGGCGCTCCGCCCCACCGCGGCCTGAAACCTAGGCCGGCGCCTGCGGAAACTGCACGGCGCCGGTCTCGTCCAGCCAGGCCTTCACCCAGGGCAGGGCGCTCTGCGTCCAGATGTGGTCGGCCGGTTCGAACGTCGCCGGCGCATCCATCGAGGCGAGCGTGAACCCCACCAGCCCCGCCGCCGCCCGCCGGCCAAAGATCGTCACGCCGCAGGCCGGACAGAACCCGCGCTCGACGGCGTCAGAGCTGTTCCACCAGGTCACCGCGCCCGAGACCTCCACGGCCTCGGCCCGGTACTGCGCCCGCGCGTTGAACGGCTGGCCCGTCACCTGCTGGCAGATCCGGCAATGGCACAGCCGCACGTTCAGGGGCTGGCCCTCGGCGCGGTAACGCACGGCGCCGCAGATGCAGCCGCCTTCAAAAATCTGATCGGTCATGATGCGAACCTTAAGGTCTGAGGCGTCCGGGCACTAGACGCGACAAGGGTCACGCTCCTAGATGCGCTCCATGCCCGGCAAGACACTCTATGACAAAATCTGGGACGCCCACGTCGTCGACGAAACGCCCGACGGCGAGGCGATCCTCTACATCGACCTGCACCTGATCCACGAGGTGACGACGCCCCAGGCCTTCGCAGGCCTGCGCGAGGCCGGCCGCCCCGTGCGCCGTCCGGACCGCACCCTGGCGGTGGCCGACCACAACGTCCCCACCGAGGGCCAGAGCCTCGGCGTCGACGCCGTCGCCGACGATGAGGCCCGCCTCCAGCTGCAGACGCTGGGCCGCAACGTCGCCGAATACGGCATTGAATATTTCCCCATGGGCGATATCCGCAACGGCATCGTCCACGTGGTTGGCCCCGAGCAGGGCCGCACCCAGCCCGGCATGACCATCGTCTGCGGCGACAGCCACACCTCCACCCACGGCGCCTTCGGGGCGCTGGCCCACGGCATCGGCACCTCGGAGGTCGAGCATGTGCTCGCCACCCAGACGCTCCGCCAAAAGAAGGCCAGGAACTTCCGCGTCCTGATCGAGGGCACGCCCGGCCCCGGCGTCGGCGCCAAGGACTATGCGCTGGCCGTCATCGGCGCCATCGGCACCGCCGGCGGCACCGGCTCGGTCATCGAATACGCCGGCGACGCGATCCGCGCGCTCTCCATGGAAGGGCGCATGACGCTCTGCAACCTGACCATCGAAGGCGGCGCCCGCGCCGGCCTGGTCGCCCCGGACGAAACCACCTTCCAGTACCTCATGGGCCGCCCCGCCACGCCGAAGGGCGCGGCCTGGGAGATGGCGCTCGCCTACTGGAAGACCTTCTTCTCCGACGACGACGCCGTCTTCGACCGCGAGATCCGCATCGACGCCAGCCAGATCGCCCCCCTCGTCACCTGGGGCACCTCGCCGGAAGACGTCATCGCCATCACCGACATCGTCCCTGACCCGGCCAGCTTCGCCACGCCGGACAAGCGCGCCGCCGCCGCCCGCAGCCTGGAATACATGGGCCTCACCGCCGGCCAGCCGATCAGCGACGCCAGGATCGACGTGGTCTTCATCGGCTCGTGCACCAACAGCCGCATCGAGGATCTGCGCGCCGCCGCCGACATCGCCGCCAAGGCCCTGGCCCGCGGCATGCGCGTCGCGCCGGGCGTCCGCGCCATGGTCGTCCCCGGCTCGGGCCTCATCAAGGCCCAGGCCGAGGACGAGGGCCTCGACGTCATCTTCCGCGACGCCGGCTTCGACTGGCGCGAGCCCGGCTGCTCCATGTGCCTGGCCATGAACCCGGACAAGGTGCCCCCCGGCCAGCGCTGCGCCTCCACCTCCAACCGCAACTTCGAGGGCCGCCAGGGCCGCGGCGGCCGCACCCACCTGGTCAGCCCCGCCATGGCCGCCGCCGCCGCCATCGCCGGCCACCTGGCCGACGTCAGGGAGTACCTCTGATCATGCAGGCCTTCACCCGCCTGGACGCCAAGATCGCGCCCCTGCCCAACGCCAACATCGACACCGACCAGATCATCCCGGCCCAGTTTCTCAAGACCGTGGAGCGCAAGGGCCTTGGCAAGGGCCTGTTCTTCTCCATGCGCTTCGACGACCAGGGCCAGCCGCGCCCCGAGTTCGTGCTGAACAAGCCGGACTATGCGAACGCCCAGGTCCTCGTCGCCGGCGACAACTTCGGCTGTGGCTCCAGCCGCGAGCACGCCCCCTGGGCGCTCATGGACTACGGCATCCGCTGCGTCATCTCGACCAGCTTCGCCGACATCTTCTACAACAACTGCTTCCAGAACGGCCTCCTGCCCGTCGTCCTCACCGCCGAGCAGGTCCAGGACCTGATGGAGGAGGCCAAGGGCGGCAACCACCTGGTCACCGTCGACCTCGAGTCCCAGACCGTCGTCTCGCCCAGCGGCCGCACGTTCACCTTCGCCATCGACGCCAGCCGCAAGGAAAAGATGCTGAAAGGCCTCGACGCCATCGGCGAGACCCTCACGGCCGAGAGTTCCATCGACGTGTTTGAGAGCAAGATGGCGCTGGGGCAGCCCTGGCTGGAACAAGCCTGACCACCGCCTCCAGGGCCCCCTCCCGCCCCGTTCACGGAGGGGTGTGGGAGGGGCCAGCACCAGCCCTATCCAACCAAGTTACCTCGAGCCCCGGCCGCTCCCAAGCTTAACGTCTGACATGCCTTCCGTTGCGCCTTTCATCGTCGCGCTCGTCGTTGTGACCGCCTATTGGGTCGTCCGCCTAGCCTATGTGCTCAAAACCGGCGGTCAGATCTCGTTCCGAGAGAAGGTGCGCCTCTTCGGCGCCGTCGGCGTCGTGTTGAGCATCCCCGTCTATCTGGTGTTCCTCGCCTGAGGACGGGGCATGCAGCCAACGCCACACCCCAGTTAGCCGCGCAGCGGCTATCCGGGCCCCAGGGCCGCCGCACGGCGCCACCACGGCCCATCAGCCGCCCCCAGCGTTCTTGCCGTGTTCCCCCCACACAAGGCGCGCTAAGTGCGCCCCATGGGAGCCAAAGACCCCGACCGCGTCGTCTCCCCGCCCAGCCCCATGACGGCGCCGACCCTGGCTGAAATGCACGTGAGGCGCTGGGAGCTTCGGGCCGACTGCAACCGCTGCAAGGTGCAGCTCCGCGTCAGCCTCCCGGCCATGATCCGCGCCCAAGGCCCCGACGCGATCTGGTGGGGCCAGCATCCCACCTGCCCCGGCTACGAGTGCCCCGGCGGCAAGCTGACCTACTACGCCAGGGCGATTTCTTCAGGCTCTTGGGTCTCGATGACGTCCGTCCCAGATGAACGGACGATTGCGTTCTGGCGCTCGAGCCGGCGCGCCAGGGGCAGGGCCCGCGGTAGAGTGAGGTAGGCGTGATTTGAGTGTGCAGAAGCGTAGTTCGGCTTACGACTCATTGCAGTTGTCCGGACCATCCCTTTCGCGAGCCATATTGAGGTGGCAGGGATTAGTCCTATACGCTCCACCTGATAGACGTCAGGGGATCGCGCGAAGTGGATGAATTGGAGCGTCTCTGGTACGGTGCGATCTTCCGCATCAACTTCCTCGAGAAGCGCGGCACTGAGTTTCAAGATTGGTTCGTCAAGCTTGCCGGCTACGCATGGGGCGACGACTTCGAAGAAGTTCGTCCATACGGCAATGTAGGCGACTGGAAATGTGATGGCTGGCGGATTAGCACGGGCAGTGTTTTCCAGTGTTACGCGCCTCGCGACATGACCGCATCGGAAGCGTTGCAAAAGGTCAACGCCGACTTTGCGGGTGCCGTAAAGCACTGGCCGAAGATGCAGGTGTGGCACTTCGTCCACAACGACGGGGACGGACTGCCCCCTCAGGTGACGAACCTGTTTCAGACGCTGCGGACGGCCAACCCCGCGGTCAACCTCACTCCATGGTCCGAGCCAGAGTTGCTAGCGCTCGTGCCGCTGTTAAGCCGCACCCACGCAGCCGCGTTATTCGGCCCCGCGCCAACGGCGATGATCTTTGAGCGATTGAGCTACAGTGATCTTCAGCCAGTCATCGACGCTATCGCCCTCGGGCAGCCGGACATCGGAATAGAACCGAGAGCTCCGTCTCCGACTAAGCTTGAGCATAACCGTCTGTCCGTTGAGGCCGCCGACCTACTCCGCGCCGGTCGGCGCAAGGAACGGCTCGTTGAGTCATTTATCGACAGCCAACTCAATCCTCAGCAAGGGGAACGGATCGCGCAAACATTCCGTGAAAAATACGCGGAATTGAAGGCGCTGAGCCTCCCGCCCGACATAATCTTTGGCTATTTGCATCGGCTCGTTGGGACGTCCGGCACTCCGCAGCAGCAGGCCGCTGGACTGGCCGTGCTCTCCTACCTGTTCGAACGCTGCGACATTTTCGACGACGCGCCAACAATCCAATGATCCTTCCTGCGAAGCATCTTTCGGCGGAACGCGCCCTCCTTTCGGTCGGTGGACACCTGCTCGAACAGCTGGCCGCGCCCCAAACGGTGTCCAGTCTCTGGGACGCCGTGAGAGCACAACGAGAGACCGATGACCCTCGCGCGCCGATCAGCTACGACTGGTTCATCCTTGCCCTAGACCTCTTGTTCATGATGGGTGCGGTCTCGCTCAATCGGGGCGTGGTTCGAAGATCGACGCAATGATCACCGGCGTTCGAAGCCCAACGATCCCAAGCTTTAAAAATCTCCGGTTTGGGCCCGGGCTCAACATCGTGCTTGTCAATCGGACCACGGCCGCTGGCGCAAGCGGGAAGCGGAACGGTGCAGGCAAGTCCAGCCTGTTGGACGTGATCCACTTCGTCCTGGGTGGTTCGAAGGAGTCAAGCTCACCGCTATCTGCGGCGGAACTCGCCGATGCCTCTTTTGCCCTCGACCTTGTTCTCGGCGATCACTCGATCAGCGCCACCCGATCGCTAGCCACGCCCGGGACGATTGATCTCGCCGGGGACTTCAAGCGTTGGCCAATTCAACCTGACGTTGCTGAGGATGGCACTGTTACAATCTCTGATGACGGCTGGAAGGACTTGCTAGGTCGGATGAGCTTCGGCTTGCCGCCAGTCTCGCAAGAGCGCGCGGCTTGGCTTAGCTTCAGATCATGCTTCCCGTACTTCGCCCGTCGGCAGCGTAACGACGGCTATATAGACTGGCGTAAGAACGTCGGCAGCCAACGAGCAGTTGGCTGGCAAGTGCCACTGGCGTTTCTGCTCGGACTGGATCGTGAAGGTATTGTCGAGCTACACAAGGTCAAGGACGCCGAGCGAGAGAAGGCCAATCTCACTCGGCTGCTGAAGTCGAACCTCATCCAAGAAAGCCTCGGAACACCCAGCAGGCTGCGCACTAGAGCTGCGCGGATCGCCCGCCAGATCGAAAAACTGGAAGAAGATCTGGAAGGATTTCAAATCGTCTCTGCATACGACGAGTTAGTCTCAGAGGCTAACCGCCTCCAAGCAGAGATCGAAGATCTCACAAATGCGAATTTTCTGGATCAGGAGATCATCTCGAATCTCGAACGCGCACTAGCCGACGAGCGAGCGCCGGAGCTTACCGATCTCCAGCGGGTTTACGCCGAGGCGGGCGTCGTATTACCCGGCATCAGCTTGGCAAAGTACGAAAAGGTCGAAGAATTTCACCGAGCGATCCTGAGAAACAGGCACCTCCACCTCCAGGCGGAACTGGATGATGCGAGGGCGCGGTCTATTCAGAGGCGCCAAACGATCGCCGTCGCCCAGCGCCGTCGGAATGAACTGCTGACGACTATTAACAGCGGTGGGGCCCTATCGCATTACCGCCAGATGGACGCTCAGCTTATACAGCTGCGCTCCAAACATCAGCAGCTCACAGCTCAGCTTGAGCTCCACAGCAAGATCGACCTTTTGCGCTCCGATCTGAAGGTCAAGCGGGCTGAGGCCGAGCGCAAAATCACCCACGATCTGGCAGAACGCGCACCGGCGGTGGACCGTGCAATCACTATCTTCGATGAGATTTCCGGCAACCTTTACGACCAGCCCGCGAGCTTGGAGATCAAGGCCACCGCCGACGGGCTAGGCGTATTCATCCATCGGCCGGACATTGCCAGCGATGGCGTTGGTAAGATGCAGATCTTCACCTTTGACCTAATGCTCGCGACCGTCTGTTCAGAGCGGGGTGAATGGCCCGGCTTCCTCATCCATGACAGCCACATCTTCGATGGGGTTGACGGCCGCCAAGTCGCGACTGCGCTTCACACGGCGCATGATCGCCTGGCGGCCGTGGGCGGGCAGTACATCATCACGATAAATTCTGACGATCTCGAGAAAGCCGAACGAGAGGGCCAAACGTCCTTCCGCAACTTCGTTGTGAAGCCTGAACTCGACGACTCTGAAAGGGGCGGGCTATTCGGTTTCAAGTTCGCGACTGATGTGGATGCGGAGGACGGAACCGACGAATGAGTCGTCGGCGGCGCATTCAATGTTCGCCCGCCAACTGTAGCCGGGAGGTCCATGCCGCGCGGCATGACAGTGTCCGCATTGGCCCATTGCAGATCCGACAAACCCCCTCAGCGCGCATGCCAACTTGCTGCGACGGACATTTTGTTCTATATTTGTTCCAAATGGCGACACCTCCCCCCTCCGAAATGTCCCTCCGTCACGGCGCCGTTCTTGCGCGCCTGACGGAGCTCGGCTTGGCGTTGGCGGAGCGGGTCCAGGCGGAGGCCATGGCGGCGACGGGGGCGGAGGATCTGGATCGGATGAGCCAGGCCTTCCATCGGGTGTCGCGCTCGGTGCGGATGTCGGTGGCGCTGGAGGCGAAGTTCGCACGGGCGGAGCGTGATGAGGCGCGGGTTCATGAGGCGGAGAAGGCGGTGGAGCGGCCGCCGCGACCCAAGATCGTGTCCGTGCCCTATGAGGGGGCCTGGCCGGACTGGGATGACCCCTCGCCGAACCCCGTCGCCCGGACGTGGCGCGAGCGGGAAGCGGACGATTGGGACGAGAAGACCGAAATCGCCAAGGCCAAGGCCTTCGCCGCGCGCCTGGACACCGAGAAGCAGTTGCTCGCGGCGGATGAGGTTCCGCCCCACCTGATCGAGGCGCTCGCCGCCGCGAGGGTGGCGCAGGCCTTGGCGCAGGACCTGGCGCAGGGGCCCGTTCGGCGAGAGGCCGTCCGCGCCGCGAAGGCGGCCGAGGGGCTGAACGCCGCGTCGCCCAACACCTCATGAGGCGAGTTTGCGGCCCAGGGTTGCTGCCCAGGGTTTGCGGGGCTGGTTTGCGGGCATGGCCGTCTTCCCTTAGGAAGCTGACGCAAACCTCCACCCCCTTCGGGAGCCCCCCATGACCGACCTGTTCCTCCTGCCCGGCGACGGCATCGGCCCCGAGGTGATCGCTGAGGTGAAGCGCGTGGCCGCAGCCTTGACGCCGGACCTGACGCTGGACGAGGGGCTGTTCGGCGGCATCGCCTATGACACCGAGGGCGCGCCGATCTCGGACGCTACGCTTAGCGCCGCCATGGCCTCGAAGGCGGTGCTCATGGGCGCCGTCGGCGGCCCGCAATGGGCGTCCGCGCCGCGCGACAAGCGGCCGGAGGCGGCGTTGCTGCGCCTGCGCTCGGAGATGAAGGTCTATGCGAACCTTAGGCCAGCCCTGTGCTTCGGCCCGCTGGCCGACGCCTCGTCGCTGAAGCGCGAGGTGGTCGAGGGCCTGGACCTGATGATCGTGCGCGAGCTGACCGGCGGGGTCTATTTCGGCCAGCCGCGCGGCATCGAGACGCTCGCCAATGGCCAGCAGCGCGGCTTCGACACCCAGGTCTATACGACCAGCGAGATCGAGCGCGTCGCCCGCGTCGCCTTCGAGCTGGCCCGCGGCCGCCGCAACAAGGTGGCCAGCGCTGAGAAGTCCAACGTCATGGAGTCCGGCCTGCTCTGGCGCGAGGTGGTCGAGGCCCTGCACAAGCGCGACTACGCCGATGTCGAGCTGACCCACATCCTGGCCGACAACGCCGCCATGCAGATCGTGCGCAATCCCCAGCAGTTCGACGTCATGGTCATGGACAACCTGTTCGGCGACATCCTCTCCGACATCTCCGCCCAGCTGACCGGCTCGCTCGGCATGTTGCCCTCGGCGGCGCTCGGCGATCCCGGCAAGCCCGGCCTCTATGAGCCGATCCACGGCTCGGCGCCGGATATCGCGGGCCAGGGCCTGGCCAATCCGCTGGCGGCGATCCTGTCCTTCGAGATGGCGCTGCGCTGGTCGCTCGACCGCGCCGCCGACGCCGACCGGCTGAAGGCCGCCGTCGAGAAGGCCCTCGAGGGCGGCGCGCGCACCCGCGACCTCGGCGGTGAGATGGGCACCACCCAGATGACCGACGCGGTGCTGGCCGCGCTGTAAATAATCTAGGTCGTCATTACCGGGACAAGCCCGGCTATGACGGTCAAATTCGGGGTTCCATTTGCATCCCGTGCGTCGAGAGCGTACGGGAACGCTCCCTTATCTAGGCTAGGAGATCTCCAATGGGTTACCGGGTCGCCGTCGTCGGCGCCACGGGCAACGTGGGCCGTGAAATGCTGAACATCCTCGAGGAAGTGAACTTCCCCGTGGAGAAAATTCACGCGATCGCCTCGCGCAAATCCATTGGCGTGCAAGTCTCCTTCGGCGAGAAGATCGTGCCTTGCGAAGACGTCGAGAAGTTCGACTTCTCCACCGTCGACCTCGTGCTGATGAGCGTCTCCGGGGCCTTCTCCAAGGAGTGGTCGCCCAAGATCGGCGCCGCCGGCCCCATCGTCATCGACAACTCCTCGGCGTTCCGCATGGACCCCGACGTGCCGCTGATCGTGCCGGAGGTGAACCCTGACGCCGTCAGCTATGCGGGCCGCAAGAACATCATCGCCAACCCCAACTGCTCCACCGCCCAGCTGGTCGTGGCGCTGAAGCCGCTGCACGACCGCGCCAAGATCAAGCGCGTGGTGGTCTCGACCTACCAGTCGGTCTCCGGCGCGGGCAAGGAAGGCATGGACGAGCTGTTCGACCAGACGAAGAACGTCTTCGTCCTGGGCGCCACCCCGCCCAAGAAGTTCCCCAAGCAGATCGCGTTCAACGTCATCCCCTTCATCGGCGCCTTCAAGGACGACGGCTACACCGACGAAGAGCACAAGATGTGGAACGAGACCCACAAGATCATCGACGCCGACATCAAGCTTACCGTCACCTGCGTGCGGGTGCCGGTGATGGTCGGTCACTCCGAGGCCGTGAACATCGAGTTCCACGAGGCCCTGGACGAGGACGAGGCGCGCGACCTCCTGCGGGAATCGCCGGGCCTGGTGGTGATCGATAAGCGCGACGAGACCGGCTACATCACGCCGAAAGAAGCCCAGGGCGAGTTCCCGGTGTTCGTCTCGCGGATCCGCAACGATCCGACCGTCGAGCACGGCCTGAACCTGTGGGTCGTCGCCGACAACCTGCGCAAGGGCGCGGCCCTCAACGCCGTCCAGATCGCCGAGCTCCTGCACGAGCGCGGCCTGATCAAGACCAAGGCCCCGGCCTGAGCGCGGTCCGCAAAAGTGGAAGCCGGTTTTGCGATCAGACCGCGCTCAACTTTAGAATCCCGAAACGGGAATATTCAGACGCTCGCGTCTGCATATTCCCGTTTCTAGGGCCATGACGTCGCCGACCACGTCTGGCTCATCGCGCCAGGCGCTGGTCGCGGCGGTCATCACCTACACCATGTGGGGTCTGATCCCGCTGGCCTTCCAGCTGGCGGGACGCCTGGGCGCCGGCGCCTGGGAGATCCTGGTCCACCGCGTGGTCTGGGGCCTGCCCGCCGCCCTGGTCATGGTGCTGATGGCCAAGCAGGGGCCGGAGCTGAAGGCGGCGTTGCGCCAGCCGCGGACCATGGCTTTGCTGGTGCTGTCGGCGACCCTAATTTCACTGAACTGGATCGGCTTCATCTGGTCGGTCAACAACGGCCACGTGCTGGAGACCAGCCTCGGCTACTACATCCTGCCGATGCTCAACATGGCGGCCGGCGCGATCCTGTTCCGCGAGCGTTTGGGCCGGCTGCAGTACGCCGCCGTGGCCCTGGCCGCCGTCGGCGTCACCCTGCAGACCGTGGCGCTCGGCCACCTGCCGCTGATGTCGCTGTTCCTGGCCTTCTCGTTCCTGGTCTATGGAATCGTGCGCAAGCGCGTCGCCGTCGACGGCCAGACGGGCCTGGCGATCGAGTGCCTGATCCTCATCGTCTTCGCCCTGCCCTACGCCATCTGGCTGGAGGCGAGCGGGGAGGGCCACTTCCTGCATTCGCCGGCGCTCGCCGGCCTGCTGCTGATCTGCGGGCCACTGACCGCCCTGCCGCTGGCGCTGTTCGCCTGGGCGGCGCGCCGGTTGCCGCTGTCGATGATGGGCTTCCTGCAGTTCATCGCGCCCTGCATCACCTTCGTGATCGGCATCGCCCAGGGCGAGGCGTTCAGCGCCCTGCGCGGCGTGTCCTTCATCTTCATCTGGACCGGCGCCGCGGTCTTCGCCTACGGCGCCTGGCGGGCCAGCCGCCGGGCTCACAGCGCCGCGTAGAGCGCCTCGATCAGCCGCTTGGGCCTGGCGTCGCCCAGCAGTTCGGCGGTCTGGCGGTTCATCACATAGCCGCAGGCCAGCTTGATCTCTGGATCGGCGAACACGCAGCTGCCGCCCCATCCCGAATGCCCGAAGCTCTGGTTCCCCGGCCCCCAGGGGTGCACCGCCTCATTGCGCATGAAGCCCGCGCCCCAGCTCATCTCGAACGGCAGCACCAGGTCCTGCCCGCGGATGCGGCTGCGCGCCGCCTCGTCCCGCGCGTGCGGCGACAGCACCTGCACCCCGTCCAGCCAGCCATCGCCCGCCACCGCCCCGAACAGCCGCGCCAGCGCGATCGCCGTGGCGTGCCCGTTGGCCGAGGGGATCTCCATCTTCCGCCACGCCCGCGCGTTCTTCGACGCCGGCTGCGACCACGGCGTCAGGAACGCCGCCTTGGTGGCCGGATTGATCTCGCCGAACCGCGGCAGGGCCCGTGGCTTGTCCATCTCGGCGACCCGGTCGAACTCGGCGTCCGGCAGCCCGATCCAGATGTCGAGGCCCAGCGGCTCGCACAGGTCCTGCCGCAGCGCCGTCCCCAGGGTCCGTCCATCCACCCGCCGGAAGATCTCGCCCGCCAGATAGCCGAAGGTGATCGGGTGATAGCCGCTGGCCGTGCCCGGCGGCCACAGGGGCGCCATGGCCGCCAGCTTGGCGCAGATGGCGTCCCAGTCGAAGTACTCGGCCGGGTCCATCTCCTCGGGAAAGCCCGACAGCCCGCCCTGGTGCGACATCACCTGGCCGACGGTCAGCGCCTCCTTGCCCATCTGGCCAAACTCCGGCCAGACCTCGGCGACGCGCTGCTCATAGGACAGCCGGCCCTGGTCGACGAGCCGCGCCACCATCAGCGCCGCCAGCGCCTTGGTCGACGAGAACAGCGTCGTCAGCGTCCGCTCGCCGAACGGCTCGGTCTGGGCGCGATCAGCATGGCCGCCCAAGAGGTCGATGACGACCTCGCCCTCCAGCACCGCCGAGAACCGCGCGCCCAGCTCCTCGCCCGAGTCGAAAGACTGGGCGAAGGCCTCGCGCACGGCGTGGAACCGCGGGTCGGCGTGTCCGTGGATCTCGGCCATGGTCCTAGTAGCGGTAGTGCTCGGGCTTGAACGGGCCCTCGACGGTCACGCCGATATAGTCAGCCTGGTCCTTCGACAGCTTGGTAAGCTTCGCGCCCAGCTTGCCCAGGTGCAGCATGGCGACCTTTTCATCGAGGTGCTTGGGCAGGGTGTAGACCTTGGTCTCGTACTGGGCGCCGTTCACCCACAGCTCGATCTGCGCCAGGGTCTGGTTGGTGAAGGAGGCGCTCATCACGAAGCTTGGGTGGCCCGTGGCGTTGCCCAGGTTCACCAGGCGGCCTTCCGACAGCAGGATGATCTTCTTGCCGTCGGGGAATTCGACGTGGTGGACCTGATCCTTGATCTTGTCCCACTTGAAGTTCTTCAGGCCCGCGACCTGGATCTCGGAATCGAAGTGGCCGATGTTGGCGACGATGGCGTTGTTCTTCATCCGCCGCATGTGGTCGACGGTCAGCACGTCCTTGTTGCCCGTCGCCGTGACGAAGATGTCAGCCTTGTCGGCGACGTCGTCCATGGTCTGGACCTCATAGCCCTCCATGGCCGCCTGCAGGGCGCAGATCGGGTCGATCTCGGTGACGATGACGCGCGCGCCGCCGTTGCGCAGCGAGGCCGCCGAGCCCTTGCCCACGTCGCCATAGCCCAGGACCACGGCGACCTTGCCGGCCAGCATCACGTCGGTGCCGCGACGGATGGCGTCGACCAGGCTCTCGCGGCAGCCGTAGAGATTGTCGAACTTCGACTTGGTGACGCTGTCGTTGACGTTGATCGCCGGGAACGGCAGCTCGCCGCGCTCGGCCATCTGGTAGAGGCGGTGAACGCCCGTGGTGGTCTCTTCCGACACGCCCTTGCAGGCGTCGCGGATCGCCGAATAGAAGCCGGGCTTCTCCTTGAGGTAGCGCTTCATAACGGTGAAGAGCGCTTCTTCTTCCTCGTTGGTCGGCTTGTTGAGGATCGTCGGATCCTTCTCGGCCTTGGGACCCAGCACGCAAAGCAGCGTCGCGTCGCCGCCGTCGTCGAGGATCAGGTTCGGATAGCCGCCGTCCGACCATTCGAAGATCTTGTGGGCGTATTCCCAGTACTCGATCAGGGTCTCGCCCTTGATGGCGAAGACCGGGGTGCCCTTCACCGCGATGGCGGCGGCGGCGTGGTCCTGGGTCGAAAAGATGTTGCACGAGGCCCAGCGCACATCGGCGCCGAGGGCCTGGAGGGTCTCGATCAGGACACCGGTCTGGATCGTCATGTGCAAGGAGCCCGCGATCCGGGCGCCCTTCAGCGGCTGGTCCTTGGCGAACTCGGCGCGCACCGCCATCAGGCCGGGCATCTCGGTCTCGGCGATATCCAGTTCCTTGCGGCCCCAGTCGGCGAGCGAGAGATCCTTCACGATATAGTCGGTCATGTCTTGTCCTTGCGGCGAGGGCGCCCGGCGGACAGCACGGGCGAGCTTTGAGGCGGTCTATACCGGCGGCGCGCCCACGGCGCAACCGAGACATAAAGACTTCCTTATATCATCCCGGAAGACGGGCGCGGCGGACGGCTTTCAGCCCCTTGGCCGCCTGGGCGAGCAGCACGCCCTCATCCTGGGCCTGGGTCTCGATCAATCGTAGCGCAGCCTCGGCCGCCGCCGGTGATGGCGCGAGGGACTGCACCAACCTCCGTGCGGCCGAGATGTCATTCAGCGAACCCAGGGCCGCCTGCATCGCCTTCAACGCCTCGATCAAGCCCTTGGTTTTGCGCTTCGGATAGAGCGCGGCCGCGCCCTCCGCCGCATAGCGGAGCTTCTTGGCGGCGATCCGGGCGCGATGCCGATCGTCCGGCGCCAGCTTGGCCAGGCCCTTCGATTTCTTCAGCAGGCGCCTTCGGCCTTTCGCCAGGATCTTGGCGGCGAAGGCCTGGGCTGGGCGGTCGCGCATTCCGGCGCGGGCTGAATCCTCCAGCCAGGCGCCGGTCTCGAGCCATCGGGCGAAATCGATGACGAGGGTCCTGAAGCGCGGACCGCTGACCGCGTCCAGCAACTGGGCGGCGGCGGCTTGCCGGGCGGCGAGGACGAGCTCGGTAAGCTCCGCCAGGGCGGCGTCACCTGGCCTGGCCGGCTCGACTGTTTCAGTCAGGAAGACGTCGAGGTCACGGAGACGGTCGCAGGACTTAGCCAGCCATTTGAGCTCGCCATCCAGCCTAATGTCCTCGCCATCGCCCAGGATCGCGGCGTAGGCGTCGAGCGCGCTCCGCAGAGTGCGGACCGCGACGCGCAGCTGATGGACGGGTCGGGCCGCCAGCGGCGTGACACGGAATTGGTTGGCGGCGGAGGCCAGGCGGCCCAGATTACGCCCGGCGATCGCCTGAAAGGCGGTCAGGGCGCTTGCGCCGGCGTCCAGCCGCACGACGGGCGGCGTGACGTCGTCCTCTCCAGCCGCGAGCGCCTGGCCGCGCGCGGCCTTGGTGTCGAAGGACAGGTAAAGCGGGGCGGCTTCGCCGACGGCCTGGGCGAGCGCAAAGAGCGCCGCCCGGGGACCCGCCTTCAATTCGAGCTCCAGCTCGTGGATTGGCCGCGTCACCCGGCCAGCGCGCAGCTCTCCTTCGTCGAGGGCCAGTTCGATTGTGGCGCCGGCGAAGCTCAAGGTCCGCTGACGGCGGGTGACGGCCACGCTGAACAGCGGCCGCAAGGTGGGGTCGGCGGCCTGCTTCAGGAGCCGACGCAGCACCGGCATGCGCGGATCGGGGGCGAAGGTCGGGGTCTCGACCTCATATTCCTGCCTCGCGACGCCAAAGCCGCGCTTCAGGGTCTGGACGTGGCGGCCCGTGCCATCGCGCACGCGCAGTGAGACGCCGGCCTGCTGCAGGACCCGATCGGCGGTGTCGAAATATACGGAGACGAGCTCGCGGGTCACCTCTTCGCCGGCCGGCGCGGCCGCCAGGATCGTCTCGACGTCCGCGGGATCGAGCAGGAGCTTCAGTTCGACTTCTTCGGGCTCTGACGGTGGCGCACGCTTGCTCATGTGGTTGCGGTTCGCGCACGGGCCGCGCTATGGCATGCTGATCCGTCGCCGGAGGGTTCCATGAACGCGCCTGTCCTCAATGCCGCCATCCGCCTGGATCCCGCTGAACCGCGCCACGACTGGACCTTGGACGAGGTCGAGGCGCTGTTCGACATACCGTTCACCGAACTGGTCTTCCGCGCCGCGGAAATTCATCGGCGCTGGTTCGATCCGACGGAAGTGCAACTTTCGCAACTGCTTTCGGTGAAGACCGGCGGTTGCGCCGAGAACTGCGGCTACTGCAGCCAATCGGCGGCCTTCGAAACCGGAGTGCCGGCGTCGAAGCTGATGGAGGTGCAGAACGTCATCGTCCAGGCCATGGAGGCCAAGGCTGGCGGCGCGCAGCGCTTCTGCATGGGCGCCGCCTGGCGCGACCTGAAGGACCGCGATCTGCCGAAGGTCTCGGCCATGATCGCCGGGGTGAAGGCGCTGGGTCTCGAGACCTGCGCGACGCTGGGCATGCTGACGCCGCACCAGGCGACCGCCCTGAAGGACGCCGGCCTCGACTACTACAACCACAACCTCGACACCGGCCCGGACTACTACGACAAGGTCGTCACCACCCGGACCTACCAGGACCGTCTGGACACCCTGGAGGCCGTGCGCGACGCCGGCATTAGCACCTGCTGCGGCGGCATCGTCGGCATGGGCGAGACGCGCCGCGACCGCGCCGGCCTGCTGCACCAGCTGGCGACCCTACCGGCCCACCCCGACAGCCTGCCGATCAATGACCTGATCCCCATCCCCGGCACGCCGCTGGGCGACGCCCCGCCGGTCGACGGCCTGGAGTTTGTCCGGATGATCGCGGTCGCCCGCCTGGTCTGCCCGAAGTCGGTCGTGCGTCTGTCGGCCGGTCGCGAGACCATGAGCCGCGAACTGCAGGCGCTCGCCTTCATGGCCGGGGCCAATTCGATCTTCGTCGGCTCGAAACTGCTGACCGCGGGCAACCCGGAAAAGTCGACGGATGAGCTGCTGCTGGCCGACCTCGGGATGCGGCCGATGACCATGGCCTCGGCGACGCTCTAGAGCGGCCGGACCATGTAGCGGGCGTCCGGGCCGTAGCTGGCGAGCTTCACGGCCAGGGCGTCGCTCTGTTCAACGCGAAATCCCATGCCCCGCCAGAAGGCCTGGGAGTCGTTCACCGAGACCAAGCTAAGCGTCGCGGCCCCCAGGCTGTGCGCCGCGCGCGCGAGCGCCTCGACCACCGTGCGGGTGTGGCCGCCGCCGCGAGCCGCCGGCGCGAGCGCCAGGTCGTGCAGGTAGACGTTCTCGCGGTCGGCCGGCAGGCCGCCCAGGAGGCTGTTCAGCGGCGGGATTTGACCCAGCTGCCAGGGGTAGGCGATCAGATAGCCCTCGACCGCGCCCTCCAGCTCCAGCGCGAAGCAAAGGTCGGGGCTAAGCGCGAGACGCTCGGCGAAACAGGCGAGACTCTCGAAATGGTCAGGAAAGGACGCCGCGGCGACCCGGACCACGCCGGCGAGGTCGGCATCGCGCATGGCGCGCCACATCAGCCCGTCACCACGCGACAGATCGCGCTGGTCAGCTGGTCGAGCTCGGCGTTGGTGATGGTGAAGGCCGGCGTGAGATAGACCACCTTGCCCATGGGGCGGATCCAGACGCCCTCCTGGGCGAAGCGATCGCAGAGCGCGCCAGCGTCGACCGCCTGGGCGAATTCGACCACGCCGATCGCACCCTTCACCCGCACATCGACCACCCCCGGCGCGGCGCGACAGGGGGTGAGCCCGTCCGCCAGCCGGGTCTCGATCCGGGCGACCTGGGCGCGCCAGGCGCCGGTCTCGAAGATATCCAGCGAGGCGTTGGCCGCGGCGCAGGCCAGAGGATTTCCCATATAGGTAGGTCCGTGCATCAGGGCCGCGCTGGCGTCGTCCGACCAGAAGGCCTCGAACACCTTGTCGTTGGCGATGGCCGCCGACAGGGGCAGGGCGCCGCCGGTCAGCGACTTGGAGAGCGTGATGATGTCGGGCGTCACGCCGGAACCTTCGCAGGCGAAGAGGTCGCCGGTGCGGCCGAAGCCCACGAAGATCTCATCGAAGATCAGGAGCTGGCCGTGCCAGTCGCAGAGCCGGCGGAGGCGGCGCAGGACGTCGTCGTCGTGGAACAGCATGCCGCCGGCGCCCTGGACGCGAGGCTCGACGATCAGGGCGGCGATCTCGCCGCCGCGCTCGGCCAAGAAGGCGTCCAGCTCGGCCTCGGACTCATCGTCGACGGGCAGGGGCACGACGTGCTGGGCGGGCAGGACGCCGGCGAACAGGGCGTGCATCCCCTCTTCCGGATCGCAAACCGTCATGGTGGCCAGGGTGTCGCCGTGATAGCCGCCGAGGAAGGCCGCGAAGCGCGTGCGGCCCACCGCGCCGCGGTTGATCCAATATTGCAGCGCCATCTTCATGGCGATCTCGACGGAGACCGAGCCGCTTTCGGCGAAGAAGACGTGGTTCAGGTCGCCCGGCAGCAGGTCGGCCAGCCGTTTGGCCAGACGATAGGCCGGTTCGTGCGCCAGGCCTCCGAACATGACGTGCGGCGCGCGCGCCAACTGGTCCTCGACGGCGCCGCGGATGTGCGGGTGGTTGTAGCCGTGGCAGGCCGTCCACCAGGACGCGATCCCGTCCACCAGTTCGCGGCCGTCCTCGAGGATCAGCCGGCGGCCTTCGGTGCGGGCGACGGCGAGCGGCGGGCGGGCGGTCTTCATCTGGCTGTAGGGCCGCCAGACATGCGGCGCGCCTTCGATCAGCCATTTGGGCTGGGTCATGACTTTCCTTGGCCCTTGGGGCATTGATCTGCCGGTGATCGACACCCTGACTGCATTCGCGCAAGCGAAAATCGACGAGCTGGAGGCCAGAAGCCTGCTGCGGCGGCTGAAGCCGGGCCGGCGGTTCGACGATATCTTCATCGAGCGCGACAGCCAGACGCTGATCTCGTTCTCCTGCAACGACTACCTGAACCTGTCGCACCATCCCAAGGTCAAGGCCGCCGCCATCGCCGCGGTGGAGGCCTATGGCGCAGGCTCCGGGGCCTCGCGGCTGGTGACCGGCGACCATCCGATCTTCGCTCCCCTGGAAGCCCGCCTTGCGGCGCTGAAGGGCGCCGACGCCGCCTGCGTCTTCGGGTCCGGCTATCTCGCCAACACCGGCATCATCCCGACGATCATCGGGCCGGACGACCTGATCCTGGTGGATGCGCTCGCGCACGCCTGCATCTGGAGCGGCGCAAAGCTATCCGGGGCCAAGGCGCTGGCCTTCCGCCACAACGACGCCGAGCACCTGGCCGAACTCCTGACCGAACATCGGGGGTCAGCGACGCGAGCGCTGGTGGCGACCGATGGCGTGTTCTCGATGGACGGCGACATCGCCCCGCTGGACGAGATCAGCGCGGTGGCCCGGGCCCACGACGCCTGGCTGCTGGTGGACGACGCCCATGGCCTGGGGGTCGTCGGCGACGGCGCCGGCGTGGGCCGGCTGTTTCCCCAGGCGCGCATCGACCTGGCGATGGGCACCTTCTCCAAGGCGATCGGCGGCTACGGCGCCTATGTCTGCGCGACCCAGCCGGTGATCGACCTCATCAAGTCCCGCGCCCGAACCTTCGTCTACACGACCGGCCTGCCGCCCGCGAGCGCGGCCGCGGCGCTGGCCGCCCTGGAGATCATCGAGAGCGACCCCGATCTGGTCGCCCGGCCGCTGGCCAAGGCGCGGCGGTTCACCAGCGCGCTCAACCTGCCGGAGGCGACGAGCGCCATCGTGCCGATCCTGCTGGGCGAGTCCGCGACCGCCCTGGCCGCCGCCCGCGACCTGGAATCGCAAGGGCTTCTGGCCGTGGCGATCCGCCCGCCGACCGTGCCCGCCGGCACCGCCCGCCTGCGCCTCGCCTTCAGCGCCGGTCATCCGGACGAGGCGATCGACCGGCTGGCGGAGGCGGTGCGGCCTTGGGTTTCGCGGTGAAGATTTTCGTCGCAGGCGCTCACACCGACGTGGGCAAGACATGGTTCTCCTGCGCCTTGATCCGCACGGCGATCCGCCAGGGCTTGAGCGTCAGCGCCTTCAAACCGGTTGTCAGCGGTCTGGACCCCGAAGACCACGCTGGCAGCGATCCCGGCCGACTGCTGGCCGCGCTCGGGCGACCGGGGGAGGACATTGCGACCATCTCGCCCTGGCGGTTCGCCGCCCCGCTGGCCCCACCGATGGCCGCGGCGCTGGAGGGACAGACCCTGCCCTTGGCGCCCATGGTCGAGGCCTGCCGCGACGCTCTGGCGGAGCCGGTCGATCTGGCCCTGGTCGAAGGTGTCGGCGGGCTGATGTCACCGATCGCCGACGATGGTCTGGGGCTGGACCTGATGATGGCGCTGGCCGCGCCGAGTTTCCTCGTGACGGGGAGCTACCTGGGTGCGATCAGCCATGCCCTGACCGCGCTGGAGGTGATGCGGGCGCGTGGGTTGCCCGTCGCGGCCGTGGTCGCGAGCGAGAGCGGCGGGCCTGACCATCCCGACTTTATCGAGACAGTGGCGGCCATCGCCCGGTTCGCCGCCGATACGCCGGTCCTGGCTATGGCGCGAGGCTCAGAAGACGCCAGCGAGGCCCTGGCGATCCTGTGGGCGAAACCCTAGGTAACGGTCCCGCAGCCAAGCTTTGGAGAGCCCGTGGCGCCGATCATCCAGATCACCAACCTGTCCAAGATCTACAAGGGCGGGTTCCAGGCGTTGAAGTCGGTGAACCTGGATATCGAGCGCGGCGAGATTTTCGCGCTTCTTGGCCCCAATGGCGCGGGCAAGACGACGCTGATCGGCATCACCTGCGGCATCGTCAATCCGACCACCGGCCAGGTGCTCGCCGACGGCCATGACATCGTCCGCGACTATCGCGCGGCGCGCGCGAAGATCGGCCTGGTGCCCCAGGAACTGTCGACCGACGCCTTTGAGACGGTGTGGGCGACGGTCAACTTCAGCCGCGGCCTGTTCGGCAAGCCGCCGAACCCGGCCTGGTGCGAGAAGGTGCTGCGCGACCTGTCCCTGTGGGACAAGAAGGACGCCAAGATCATGGCCCTCTCCGGCGGCATGAAGCGCCGGGTGATGATCGCCAAGGCGCTGAGCCACGAACCTGACATCCTGTTCCTCGACGAACCCACCGCCGGGGTCGACGTCGATCTGCGCCGGGAGATGTGGGAGATGGTCCGCGGGCTGCGCGAGCGCGGCGTGACCATCATCCTGACCACCCACTACATCGAAGAGGCCGAGGAAATGGCCGACCGGATAGGCGTGATCACTCACGGCGAGTTGGTGCTGGTGGAGGACAAGGCCGTCCTGATGCGCAAGCTCGGCAAGAAGCAGCTGACCCTGCAGCTGCAGGCGCCGCTGGAAGCGATCCCGGCGGGCCTCGAGGCCTACAACCTGGCGCTGGCCGGCGACGGCCACGAGTTGGTCTACACCTTCGACACCGCCGCCGAGGAGACGGGCATCGCCGGCCTCCTGCGCCGGCTGCACGACGCGGGCCTCGACTTCAAAGACCTGAAGACTGACCAGTCCTCGCTGGAGGAGATATTTGTCAACCTCGTGCGGGGCGCCCGATGAGCCAGATGAGCGCCTCCATGAACTGGTACGCCGTGCGGGCGATCTATCGCTTTGAGATGGCGCGGACCTTCCGCACCCTGGTGCAGTCGATCGCGACGCCGGTGATCACCACCTCGCTCTATTTCATCGTCTTCGGCGCGGCGATCGGCAGCCGGATCGCCTCGGTCGATGGCATCAGCTACGGCGCCTTCATCGTGCCCGGCCTGATCATGCTGTCGATCCTGACCGAGAGCGTGTCGAACGGGTCCTTCGGCATCTACATGCCGAAATTCTCAGGCACGATCTATGAGCTGTTGTCGGCGCCGGTTTCGGCCACCGAGGCGTTGCTCGGCTATGTGGGCGCGGCGGCGTCGAAATCGATCCTCCTGGGATTGATCATCCTGGCGACGGCGCGACTCTTTGTGCCCTTCGAGATCGCGCACCCGTTCTGGGCGGCGGGCTTTCTCGTCCTGACCTCGGTAGCCTTCGCGCTCTTCGGCTTCATCATCGGAATTTGGGCGGACGGCTGGGAGAAGCTGTCGATCATTCCGATGATGATTCTGACGCCTCTGACCTTCCTCGGCGGCAGCTTCTATTCAATCACCATGCTGCCGCCGTTCTGGCGCACGGTGGCCTTGGCTAACCCGGTGGTCTACCTGGTGAGCGGTTTCCGCTGGAGCTTCTACGGCGTCTCAGACGTAGGCGTGGGGTTGAGCCTGGGCATCACGCTCGGCTTCCTGGCGGCCTGCATCGTCGCCGTCCGGCTGATCTTCAGGACCGGTTGGCGGCTGAAGTCCTAGCAGCCGCCGCCCTTCCGCGGAAAGACGGCGGCGCGTTCGAGGTGAGCGCTAGTGAACCGAGACGGGCGCCAGTTCATGGGCGAGGGCTGCGGCCATGGCCGAGGCCCGGTCGCCGAGCACGGCCAGGCGTTCGCCGTCGGCGCGATGCACCGCGTAGAGCGTCTGGTCAGGATTGAGGTCAAACCCCTCGATTTGGGTCGACGGCACGCTGGCGATGATCTCGGCGGCCGAGACAGGCCGCACATAGACAAGGTTGGGCGCGCCCAGGGCGGCGAAAGCTTCTGTCGTCAAAACGGGCGTCATCATGACCACCTCCATAAACTCAACGCATCGGGACTGAGGTTTGTTCAGCGCGCGGACTGGATCGGGATCCGCTTCACCACCCGTTCCGGCTGTGGCCGAGACAGATCGATGTGAAGAAGTCCGTGCTCCAGGGTCGCGTTCCCGACCACCATGCCGTCAGCCAGGACGAAATTGCGGATGAACCCGCGCGCGGCGATGCCGCGATGCAGAAAAGCATCCTCGCCCGCCGCCGCGGTCGACGGCTCGCGCCGGCCGGCCACTGTCAGCTGTCGATCTTCGACGGTCACATCCAACTGCGCCGGCGAGAAGCCGGCCACGGCCAGGGTGATCCGCAGAGATCCGTCGCCACGGTCTTCGACATTGTAGGGCGGGTAGCCTTCAGCGGCGGCCTTGGCGGCGCGCTCGATCAGGCTGCGGGTATGTTCGAAGCCCAAGAGATAGGGGCTGTCGAAGAGGATCGATCGATTCATCCTTAGGAGTCCTTGCTTCAAGCGACTCTCCGGACCGCCACCCACAAGAGGCATGGCGGACCGGGTAAGGATTATTTGGGAACTGGGACGGGCGGTTGCAACCAGCCTCTCCCACAGCCCGGCGCTAGAGGGGCGTCCAAAATGGAGAAGGCCCGCAGCGGTGGCTGCGGGCCTTCATGGTGGAGCTAAGCGGAGTCGAACCGCTGACCTCTTGAATGCCATTCAAGCGCTCTACCAGCTGAGCTATAGCCCCAGATATTTCTAGGCATTCCCGTCTGGTACGCCCCTCAGGTGTGGCTGGGGGGCCGGGAAGGCGCGGAACCTATTCAAAGCGGATGCGGCGATCAAGCCCGCCGGACGGAAAAATCCGACGGGCTCGTCTTATCGGCGCCTAACGGTCGTCGTCGCCCTCTTCCGGCAGACCGTCGATCTCGGTTTCGTCGAAGCCGTCGTCCTCATCTTCTTCGATGAAGGGCATGTCGGCTTCGTCCTCGACTTCTTCGTCGTCCTCGCTGAACTCGGTCAGGTCGTCGCCGCCAGCTGCGGCTGGCTCGACGCCGTCCTCGTCCTCGTCGTCGGTGACCAGCGGCGGCTCGTCGACCACCTCGTCGAGTTCCGGCGTAGCGACCTCTTCTTCTTCGTCCTCGTCCTCGTCGCGGGCCTTGACCTGATCGACCGCATCCTCGGCCTCATCGGGCTCAGGCGTGATCGCACGGGCGCGGACCCGGCGGTTGCGGACCGCTTCGTCAGGATCGAAGTCGGTTTCGCATTTTGGGCAATGGGCGGGACGGCGGCCCAGGTCGTAGAATTTGGCCTGGCAATTCGGACAGATCTGTTTCGAACCAAGTTCGGGATTGGCCAACGGTCGGACCTCTTGGAAGGGACGTTGTCTTTGGGAGCGGCGTTCGCCGAGAGCGAGCCCGCGGAAGCGCGGTCCCTTGCCACGCGCCAGACCGGCTGTCAAAAGCATTCCCCCGCTGGCGGGAGGCTGGCGGCAGGCGGGATTTGCAAGGCGCGTTCGACCATGGCGGCGGGGCTCATGACCACAGCGGAAGAGGTGTTCGGCCTTACCGCGACCCGAAGCGGCGCGCTGCGCGGCCGTGTGCGCGCGCCTGGCGACAAGTCCATTTCGCACCGCGCCCTTATCCTGGGCGCGCTGGCGACCGGCGCCACCGAGATCAGGGGCCTGCTGGAAGGCGATGACGTGCGCCGTACGGCGGCGGCCATGGCCGCCTTCGGGGCCGGCGTCGAGCGCCTGGGCGAAGGCCACTGGCGTATCGAGGGTCAGGGCGGCCTGACCGAGCCGGACGATGTGGTGGATTGCGGCAATTCCGGTACAGGCGTCCGCCTGATCATGGGCGCGGCGGCCGGTTACGACATGGTCAGCCTGTTCACGGGGGATAGGTCCCTGCGGGGGCGGCCGATGATGCGGATCCTGAAGCCGCTGGGCCTGATGGGCGCGTCATGGCGATCGCGGGCAGGCGGCCGACTGCCGCTGGCGTTGCAGGGCGGAGCCCTGAAGACCATCGCCTATCAGCCGCCGGAGCCCTCGGCCCAGGTGAAGTCGGCGGTGCTGCTGGCCGGCCTGAACGCAGACAACGGCATTGAGGTCTTCGAGGCCGAGGCCACCCGCGACCATACCGAGCGGATGCTGCGCGGCTTCGGCGCGAGCCTGGACGTCGTCGAAGAAGGCGCGGGCCGCCGCATCATCCTGCCGCCGGGTCAGAAGCTGACGGGCGTTCCGGTGCATGTGCCGGGCGATCCCTCCTCGGCGGCCTTTCCGTTGGTGGCGGCGCTGATCATTCCGGGGTCTGAGGTCACGGTCGAAGGCCTGCTTCTGAATCCCTCGCGGATCGGCCTCCTCGACACCCTGGGTGAGATGGGCGCGGACCTGTCGGTCAGCAACATCCGCGACGAGGGCGGCGAGACCACCGGCGATGTCACTGCCCGATACTCCGCTCTCGTGGGCGTCGAGGTGCCGCCCGGCCGAGCCCCGTCGATGATCGACGAATACCCGATCCTGGCCGTGGCGGCGGCTTTCGCCTCAGGCCGCACGGTGATGCGCGGCATCGGCGAACTGCGGGTCAAGGAAAGTGACCGCATCGCGCTGACGGCGGCGGGCCTGGCCGCCTGTGGCGTCACCGTCGAAGAAGAGCCTGCGGGCCTGATCGTCGAGGGCTGCGGGCACAACGGCAAGGTCGCCGGCGGGGCGTCGGTCACCACCCATGGCGACCACCGCATTGCCATGTCGCACCTGGTCCTGGGCATGGCCGCCCAGGCGCCGATCAGCGTCGACGAGCCGGGCATGATCGCCACCAGCTTCCCGACCTTTGTCGCCATGATGCGCGGCCTGGGCGCCGACCTTGCAGGCGAGACCGGCCCGGCGACCGGCGAAGACGGCGACGCGTGACGGTCTGATGGGCCGGCGTGAAAAAGGGCCCTTCGTCGTGGCTGTCGACGGCCCGGCGGCGTCGGGCAAGGGCACGGTGGCCTCGAGCCTCGCCCGCGATCTCGGCCTGCCCTATCTGGACACCGGCCTGCTCTACCGCGCCGTCGGCGTCCTGATGCAGCGCGCGGGGCAGGACTTCAACGATGTGCCGGCCGCCGCCTGCCAGGCCCTGATGATCACCGCCGACGTGCTGGACGACCCGGGCCTGCGCACCCGCGCCGCCGGCGAGGCGGCCAGCCGGGTGGCCACCCATCCCCAGGTCCGCGAGCGGCTGCTCGAGTTCCAGCAGACCTTCGCCAGCCAGGACCAGGGCTCGGTCCTCGACGGCCGGGACATCGGCACGGTGATCGCGCCCCATGCGCCCGCCAAGCTCTATGTGACGGCGAGTCCCGAGGTGCGTGCTGAGCGTCGCTGGCGCCAGCTGACCGGCCAGGGCGAACAGGTCAGCCTGGAAGACGTCCTGGCCGACATCCGCAAGCGCGACGAACGCGACGGAGGCCGGGAGGCCGCGCCCATGCGGGCCGCCGCCGACGCTGTCTTGCTGGACACCTCGGAAATGACTATAGACCAGGCCGCCGATGCGGCCCGCCGCATCGTCGAGGCGGCGCGCGCCCGCTGGGAAGCCTCCCGATAAGGGATGGGCGGCCTGGCCCGCAAATCCAACCGCGCCTTCCCCCTCGTACGGCTGCGGGCGATTTCATTTTGAGTTCGAGCTCCGGCTCGGCCTTCGGTTCAACCCCTAACCCGATGTGGGTTTCAGCCTGACGGCGCGCCGTCGGGGCCTCACGTCATTCGGAACGAAAGAACACTATGGCTGACGATATGAGCCTCAATCCCTCCCGCGACGATTTCTCCGCCCTGCTCGACGAGTCCATGGGCGGCCGCGACTTCATGGAGGGTCAGGTTGTCCACGGGATCGTGGTCGCCATCGAAAAGGACTTCGCGATCGTCGACGTCGGTCTGAAGACCGAAGGCCGGGTTTCGGTGAAGGAATTCGCCGGCGAAGACGGCAAGGTCACGCTCAAGGTCGGCGACAACGTCGAGGTTTTCCTCGAGCGCGTCGAGAACGCCATGGGCGAAGCGGTCATCAGCCGCGACAAGGCCCGCCGCGAAGAGGCCTGGACGCGTCTTGAAGGCGTCTATGAGAAGAACGAGCCGGTGATGGGCGCCATCGTCGGCCGCGTGAAGGGCGGCTTCACCGTCGATCTCGGCGGCGCCTCGGCCTTCCTGCCGGGCAGCCAGGTCGACATCCGCCCCGTGCGCGACGTCGGCCCGCTGATGGGCAAGGAACAACCCTTCGCGATCCTCAAGATGGACCGCCCGCGCGGCAATATCGTCGTCTCGCGTCGCGCCATCCTGGAAGAAGCCCGCGCCGAACAGCGCACCGAGCTGGTCAGCCAGCTGCAGGAAGGCGAAGTTCGCGAAGGCGTGGTCAAGAACATCACTGACTACGGCGCGTTCGTGGACCTGGGCGGCATCGACGGCCTGCTGCACGTCACCGACATGAGCTGGAAGCGCGTCAACCACCCGAGCCAGGTGCTCGCGGTCGGCGACACGGTGAAGGTCCAGATCGTCAAGATCAACCCGGACACGCAACGCATCAGCCTCGGCATGAAGCAGCTGCAGTCCGATCCGTGGGACGGCGTCGAAGCCAAGTATCCGGTCGGCGCGAAGTTCACCGGCCGCATCACCAACATCACCGACTACGGCGCCTTCGTGGAGCTGGAAGCCGGCGTCGAGGGCCTGGTGCACGTCTCGGAGATGTCCTGGACCAAGAAGAACGTCCACCCCGGCAAGATCGTCTCGACCAGCCAGGAAGTCGACGTCGTGGTGCTGGACGTCGATCCGTCCAAGCGTCGCGTCTCGCTCGGCCTGAAGCAGGCGACCGCCAATCCGTGGGACGCTTTCGTGGCGGCCAACCCGATCGGCTCGGTCGTTGAAGGCGAAGTCAAGAACGCCACCGAGTTCGGCCTGTTCATCGGCCTCGAAAACGACATCGACGGCATGGTCCACCTGTCGGATCTCGACTGGGCGGCGCCGGGCGAAGAAGCCATCGCCCGCTACACCAAGGGCGAGCAGGTCAAGGCCCGCGTTCTCGACGTCGATGTCGAGAAGGAACGGATCAGCCTGGGCATCAAGCAACTGGCCGGCGACCCGCTGCAAGGCGACACCTTCCGCAAGGGCCAGACGGTGACGGTCACGGTGACGGAAGTCACCTCGGGCGGCATCGAAGTGCGCTTCGGCGAAGATGAAGCCCCGATGACGGCCTTCATCCGCAAGTCGGATCTTTCCCGCGACCGCGCCGACCAGCGCCCGGAACGCTTCGCCGTCGGCGATCGCCTGGACGCCCAGATCACCAACGTCGATAAGGCGGCGCGTCGCGTCGGCCTGTCGGTGAAGGCCCTGGAAATGGCCGAGGAAAAGGAAGCCATCGAGCAGTTCGGCTCGTCGGACTCCGGCGCCTCGCTCGGTGACATCCTGGGTGCGGCCCTGCGCGAAAAGGCCCAGAAAGACTAATAATTCCGCATCCATAGGCGGCGAACAGCCCCGTCCGGTCCGCCGGGCGGGGCTTTTTCGTGTCCTGCGCTTGAAACCCCCGCGCGAGTCTTCCATGGTCTGGTCCGCTTAAGCCGGCGTTCGATCGATGCAGGCGGCAGCGCGGGCGGGGGACGTGTAAGCGGGGATGATAAAGTCTGAACTCATCGCCAGGTTGGCGGAGGAAAACCCGCACCTGACGCAGCGGGATATCGAGCGTCTGGTCGGCGTGGTGCTGGAGCGGATGATCCAGGCGCTTGAAGACGGGGGCCGCGTGGAACTGCGGGGCTTCGGCGCGCTGTCGGTGCGGTCACGCGACGCACGCGCCGGCCGCAATCCGCGCACCGGCGAGCCCGTCGACGTGCAGGCCAAGCACGTTCCGTTCTTCAAGAGCGGCAAGGAGCTTCGCCAAAGGCTGAACCTCAGCGAGTGATCGACCGGGGGCGACATGGCCTGTCGATCGACTATGTTCCAGGCTTGGTTTAAGGAGACGCGCCATGGCTGACGCTGAAAAAACCTCGATCTTCGCCGAATTCCGCGAGTTCATCGCGCGCGGCAACGTCATCGACCTGGCGGTCGGCGTGATCATCGGCGCGGCCTTCAATGACATCGTCAAGGCGCTGGTCGACAATGTGGTGATGCCGCCGATCGGCCTGCTGTTGTCGGGCGTCGACGTCTCCAAGCTGATGTGGGTGCTGAAAGCCGATGATGCGGCGACCCCGGACAGCGAACTGGTGGCGATTCAGTACGGCCTGTTCCTCAACAGCTGCATCAAGTTCATCATCGTCGCCTGGGTGATCTTCCTGGCGGTGAAGGCGGTGAACATCATGCGTCGCAAGCAGGCCGAAGATCCTGCGCCGGCCGCGCCGCCCGCGCCGACCACAGAGGAAATCCTGCTGACCGAAATCCGCGACCTCCTGAAGACGAAGGCCTGACACCCTATATTTGCAGGGGTGGCGTGAGTGGCGACGATGCCTTTGAAAGCGAAGATCTGCGGCGTCTCGACCCCCGAGGCGATTCAACTCGCCTTGGCGGGCGGCGCAGGCTGGCTGGGCTTCATGTTTTTCCCGAAGAGTCCGCGCAACCTGGAGCCGGAGGCTGCTGAGCGGCTTGCGCGGGCCGTAAGGGGCGGGCCGGCGAAGATCGTCGCCGTGATGGTCGATCCAAGTGACGCCGAGGCCGAGCGCATCGCCCAGATCCTCAAGCCCGATCTTGTCCAACTGCACGGGCGTGAGACCCCGGCCCGGGCGCGCGAGTTGGGGGTGCGCATGGGCGTGGGCGTCATCAAGGCCGTGCCGATAAGCGCCGCCGCCGATCTTGACGCCGCGCGGGCCTATGAGACCGTCGTCGAGCATCTGATGTTCGAAGCCAAACCGCCGATAGACGCCGTTTTGCCTGGCGGATCGGGGCGGACAATGGACTGGGGTCTTCTGTCCGGCCGGCGGTTTGAGCGGCCGTGGTTCCTGGCCGGCGGGCTTGATCCGTGGAACGTCACCGAGGCCGCATCGCTGTCGGGCGCCCCGCTGGTCGACGTTTCCTCTGGCGTAGAGCGCGGACCCGGCCTAAAGGACCCCGCCCTGATCACGGCGTTCCTGGACGCTGTGCGCCGCGCCTGAAGAGCTGATGACCTTGACCTCGCCCTCGCGCCCCAACGACTTCACCGCCTTCCCCGACAACGCCGGTCGCTTCGGCGACTACGGCGGTCGCTTTGTGCCGGAAACCCTGATGCCGCTGGTGCTGGAACTGGGCGAAGCCTATGCGACCGCCAAGGCCGATGAAGCGTTCCAGGCTGAGCTTTCGAGCTTCCTGACCCACTATGTGGGCCGCCCGAGCCCGCTCTACTTCGCCAGCCGCCTGACCGAGCATTTCGGCGGGGCGAAGATCTATCTGAAGCGGGAGGAGCTCAACCACACCGGCTCGCACAAGATCAACAACTGCATGGGCCAGATCCTCCTGGCCATGCGGATGGGCAAGACCCGCATCATCGCCGAGACCGGCGCCGGCCAGCATGGCGTGGCGACGGCCACCGTCTGCGCGCGGTTCGGCCTGCCCTGCGTCGTCTACATGGGCGCGGTGGACGTCGAGCGACAGAAGCCGAACGTCTTCCGCATGAACCTGCTGGGCGCGGAAGTCCGGCCGGTGACGGCCGGGTCGGCGACCCTCAAGGACGCCATGAATGAGGCGCTCAGGGATTGGGTGACCAATGTCGAGGACACCTATTACCTGATCGGCACGGCGGCGGGGCCGCACCCCTATCCGGCCATGGTCCGCGACTTCCAGTCGGTGATCGGCAACGAGGTGCGCCAGCAGGTGATGGAGATGGAAGGTCGGCTGCCCGACGCCGTGGTCGCCTGCGTGGGCGGCGGGTCGAACGCCATCGGCATCTTCCACCCCTTCCTCAGCGACGAGAGCGTCAAGCTCTACGGCGTCGAGGCGGCTGGCGAAGGTATGGAGACCGGCCTGCACGCCGCCGCCATCAACGGCGGCCGCTCAGGCGTGCTGCATGGCAACCGCACCTATCTGCTGCAGAACGACGAGGGCCAGATCCTCGACGCCCACTCGATCTCGGCGGGCCTGGACTATCCCGGCATCGGCCCCGAGCACAGCTGGCTGCATGACGTCGGCCGCGCCCAGTACCTCACAGCCACCGACCTCGAATCTCTGGACGCCTACAAGCTCCTGGCCGAGCTGGAGGGCATCCTGCCGGCGATCGAGTCGGCCCACGCGATCGCTCGCGTGGGCGAGATCGCCCGCGACGTCGGCAAGGACGGGATCGTCGTGCTGAACCTCTCCGGCCGCGGCGACAAGGACGTGGCCACCGTCGCCGCGCATCTGGGACGCACCATTTGACCACCGCCCGCCTCGACGCCCGTTTCGCCGCACTCAAGGTCGAGAACCGCGCCGCCTTCGTGCCCTACATCATGGCCGGCGACCCGGATGCGGCCACTGCGCTCGCCATCCTGAAGGGCCTGCCGGAGGCCGGCGCCGACATCATCGAGCTGGGTTTCCCGTTCTCGGATCCGATGGCCGAAGGCCCGCCGATCCAGAGGGCCGCCCAACGCGCCCTGGGAAGCGGCTTCACCTTGAAGGACACCCTGGCCCTGTCCGCGGCGTTCCGCGAGGTCGACCAGACCACGCCGATCATCCTGATGGGCTACACGAACCTGATCGAAAGCTGGGGCTACGAAGCCTTCGCCCGCGCCGCGGCCCAGGCCGGCGTCGACGGCATGATCATCGTCGACACCCCTCCGGAAGAAGCCGGCCCCCTGGCCGACGCTCTCGACGCGGCGCAGGTCTCCCTGATCCGCCTGGCCACGCCGACCAGCGACGACGCCCGCCTGGCGGTGATCGCCGCGCGGACCTCGGGTTTTGTCTACTACGTCTCGGTCGCAGGCGTGACCGGCGTCAAGGAAGCCATCACCGCCCAGGTCGCCCCGAACGTCGAACGTGTGCGCCGTGCGTCGGGCCTGCCGGTGGCCGTGGGCTTCGGCATCCGCACCCCTGAGCGTGCGGCTGAGATCGCCCGCGTGGCTGACGCCGTCGTGGTGGGATCGGCGCTTGTGGACGAAGTCGCCGAAGCAGTGGACATGAACAAAGACGTGACGAACGCCGTTCTTTCCAAAGTGCGTTCCTTGGCTCAGGCTGTTCGCGCGGCGCGGTCCGCGGCGACGGTCTAGATCAGGCGGTCAATACCTATGGCGATGGCTGACCAACGAAACGATAAGGGCGGCGACAAGCGTCCGCCGCGTGAGCGCACCGGCTGGCTCTCGCGGATCGCCCCTGGCGTCCGCGGCGCCTTCTCAAAGCGCGAAACGCCCGAGAACCTATGGGTCAAATGCCCCGACACCGGCGAGATGATCTATCGGCCGGACCTGGAGGGCGCCCTCTGGGTGACGCCGTCCGGCCACCACATGCGAATCGGCACGCAACTCCGCCTGAAGTTCACCTTCGACGACGGCAAGTATGAGCGCATCGCTTCGCCCTCGGTTACCGAAGACCCGCTGAAATTCCCCGACGACAAGCCCTATCCCGACCGCCTGAAAGCCGCCCGCAAGGCGACCGGCGAGCCCGATTCCATCAGCATCGGCTACGGCCTTATTCAGGGCCAGCCGGCCGTGGTCTGCGTCCAGGACTTCGCCTTCATGGGCGGGTCGCTGGGCATGGCGGCGGGCGAGGCCTTCGTCTGCGCGGCCCAGACCGCTGTGAAGCGCGGCGTACCCTTCATCATCTTCACAGCCTCGGGCGGCGCGCGGATGCAGGAAGGCATCCTGTCGCTGATGCAGATGGCGCGCACGACCCTGGCGCTGAACGAGGTCAAGGCGGCCGGCCTGCCCTACATCGTCGTGCTCAGCGATCCGACGACGGGCGGCGTACTGGCCTCCTACGCCATGCTGGGCGACGTCCATATCGCCGAGCCTAACGCCACCATCGGCTTCTCGGGCCGCCGGGTGATCGAGCAGACTATCCGCGAGACCCTGCCGCCGGGCTTCCAGAAATCGGAGTTCCTGATCGAGCGCGGGATGATCGACAAGGTCGTGCGCCGGCCTGATCTTCCCGCGGTGCTGGGTTCGATCCTCAAGACGCTGACGGCGGGCCGCGCAAAAGCCGCCTGATTCCAATTTCGGGGCAGGGGCCGCCCGCATGTACGATCCGATCCGCGCATCCGATGCGGTGATCCAGCGCCTGCGCGCCAATCACCCGTCGCTCATCGATCTGACCACGGGGCGCACGGAACGCCTGCTGGCGGCGCTCGATCATCCGGAACGCAAGCTTCCGCCGGTGATCCATGTCGCCGGCACCAACGGCAAGGGCTCCACCACCGCCTACCTGCGCGCCATCGGCGAAGCAGCGGGCCTCAAAGTCCATGTGCTGACCTCTCCGCACCTCGTGCGGTTCGCCGAGCGCATCCGCATCGCCGGGACGCTGATCACCGACGAACGCCTGGAGGCGCTCACCGAAGAGATCGAGGCGGCCAACGCCGGCCAGCCGATCAGCTTCTTCGAGATCACCACGGTCCTGGCGCTCAAGGCATTTGCGGATACGCCGGCGGATCTCTGCGTCATCGAAGTGGGCCTGGGCGGCCGGTTCGATGCGACCAATGTCTTCGAAGCGCCGGCGGTCAGCGTCATCACGCCGGTGGACTATGACCACCTGGAGTTCCTTGGCCCCGAGATTGAGAAGATCGCCTGGGAGAAGGCCGGGATCATCAAGGCCGGACGGCCGGTGGTGTCGGCCCGCCAGATGGTCGAGGTCGCGCAGGTGATCGAGGCCGAGGCTGAGAAGCTCGGCGCGCCGCTGCTGATGATGGGCCGCGACTACGACGCCTGGGAGGAGCGCGGTCGACTGCTGGTGCAGATGCCGGACCAGCTGTTTGACCTGCCGGCGCCCTCGCTGTTCGGTGGTCACCAGTTCGACAACGCGGGTCTGGCGGTGGCGACGATCGCCACGCTGCCGGCGCCGAAGCTGGATGAGGCGGCTCTTGACGGTGTTGCGAGGGCGATCTGGCCGGCCCGCTTCCAGCGCCTGCGAAAGGGTCCGCTGGGCAAGCTCGCTGAGGCGCGGGGATCGGACCTATGGCTTGATGGCGGGCATAATCCGCATGCCGGACGCGCCCTTGCCGAGGCTGCAGGCCGTCTGGTGGCCCGCGACGGGCGGCCGCTGGGGCTGGTCTCAGCAATGTTCGCCCGAAAAGACGCCCGCGGCTTCTTCGCGCCGTTCGCCGCACTGAAGCCCACGGTCTATGCGACGACGTTCGACTCGCCCAACGCCGCCCAGCCCGCTGAGATCGTCGAGGCGGCGCGGGCTGCGGGGCTTGATGCGGTGGTGGTGGAAAGCGTCGAAGCTGGGGTGAAGGCCGCGCTCGCTGCGCCGGGACCTGCGCCCCACGTGCTGGTCTGCGGCGGCCTGCACTTCGCCGGCGAGGTCCTGGCGCTCAGCCCCGAGACCTGGCCAACCTAGGCTTTAACGTCCTTCTCCCCACAGGGGAGAAGGCGTTCGTTCGACTTAGGCCGCGGAGACACCGGCTTCGGTCAGCCATTCCAGAATCTTACCCTTGGGCATGGCGCCGACCTTCATCGCGGTCATCTGGCCGTCTTTGAACAGCATCATGGTCGGGATGCCGCGGACGCCGTAGCGCGACGGGGTCATCTGATTGTCGTCGATGTTCAGCTTGGCGATCGTCACCTGGCCAGCCAGTTCCTCGGAGATCTGCTCGAGAGCCGGGGCGATCTGCTTGCAGGGCCCGCACCATTCGGCCCAGAAATCCACCAGCACGGGCTTGCCGGCTTGCAGGACGTCCTGGTCGAAGGACTGGTCGGTGATCTTCACGGTGCTCATGCCAAGCTCCTTATCGCGCCGTCCGCGGCGCGGATCAGCTTTGATTGCGATGTAGGCCTGCCGGCCCCGCGTATCAACTGGCTCGGCGCAGCGCGGCCAGGGTCTCGGCCAGCAAGTTTTCTGGGACCGTCATCAGCTTCGGACCATCGGTCCAGACGATGGCGGCTTCCACCCGTCGATCGGGAAAGATCTCCGCCAGGACCGCGGCGTAGATCGCCATCTGCCGCAGATAGGTCGGGTCGGCCGCCTCGATGCGCGGCGGCGAGGGCCGGTTCGTCTTGAAATCGGCGACGAGGACGCGGTCAGGCAGGACGACAAGGCGATCGACGCGGCCAGCGATGGTCAGGCCCTCGGGCAAGGCCGCCGCGCCGCCGGCCAGGGCGACCTCAGCGCGGCTGCCGGGCCCAAACACTTCGGCGAACTGCGGATCGGACAAGACTGCTAGGGCGGCCTGCGCCATCTCCATGCGCTGGTCCTCCGTCAGATCAGCCTCAACCGCCAGCAGGCGCGCCGCGGCGGCCGGGCGCGCGTCTGCTGGCAGGTCCGGGAGCAGCTGCAAGAGTCGATGGATCAGGTCGCCGCGCCGGAAGCGGCCGATGCCGCCAGCCGTCGCCAGAGGTGAGGCGGCGCGTGCGGTCAGGCTCTCGTCCAACACCGAGGGCGAAGCGAAGCGGCCACGGCTCTCGGCGTCTGCGGTGGTGCGCGTCCATGCGGGCGCCTGGTCGGTTCGCGCCGGTCTGGTCGGCGCCGCCGCCATGGGCAGAGGATCGTCACCGAACCGGGCGAAGGCGCCGGCCTCGCCGCTGACCTGGCGCAGGCGCGGCTCGATCCCGGCGTGGTTGAGCGCGTCGCGGATGGCGCCCCACCAACCTTTAATGTTCTCCGCCTTGGCCTTGGCGTTGATCCGCCCGCAGAGCACCAGCCGATCGCGGGCGCGGGTCAGGGCGACGTAGAGCAGGCGGAAGGTCTCGGCCTCTTCGCGCGCGGCCCGCGCCTCCCGGGCGGCTTTGGTCGCTTCGCAATCGAACGCCGCCGCATTGCTCCACAGGAAGCCCAGGTTGTCGTCGTCAATCTCCACGGGCAGAAGGCGCGAGCCCTGGGCGCCGCGGGCGATGGTCGTCTCAGGCAGGAAGACGATGGGCGCCTCCAAACCCTTGGCGCCGTGGGCGGTCATGACCCGGACCGCGTCGCCCGCGCCCTCCATCTCGCGCTTCACCAGGATGTCGAGGCCTGAGAGGCCGGCGGCCAGGCTCTCCAGGTCGCGCGCGCCGCGCGATTCCGCGGCCAAGGTCTGGTTCAGAAACTCCTGGATGGCGTCTTCGGCCTCAGAGCCCAGGCGGTTCAGCAGACGCTGGCGCATGGAGCGGCCGTCGGCGCCGCTCGCTTGCAGCAGGCGGGCGTAAAATTCGAAGGGTGGGCCGCTGGCCCAGACCAGGAGGTCCGCCAGCAGGGCGTGCGCTGCGCGCCAATCGTCACGGCTGTCCGCCAGGCGCTCCAGGCGCGACCAGAGGTTCTCCGCGCCGCGCCCGTGGGCCAGGGCGTAAAGCGCTTCATCGTCGAGATTGCAGAACGGCGACTTCAACAGGGCGGCGAGGTTGAGCTCGTCTCGGGGCGCGAGCGCAAAGCGTGCGGCGGCCATCAGGTCGTCGAAGACGATATGGGCCGAGAGCGCCAGGCGGTCGGCGCCGGCCACGGGAACGCCCTCATGCTTGAGGGCCCGGAGGATCTCTTCGAACAGAGCCTTGCGACGCCGCACCAGGATCAGGACGTCGCCGGGACGAGCGGGTCGCCAGACCTTGTCGTCCTTGTCGAACACGCGGTCACCACGACGGATAAGGGCGGCGATCTCTCGGGCGATGCGTTTCGCCAGCCGGCGCGTGGCCGAGCCTTCCTGCGCCTCGTCAAGGGGCGCGGTCCAGGCGTCGCGCTTGAGGTTCGGCGCCTCGACCTCCAGGTCCCACACGTCGACGCAGCCGGGGTGCTCCAGGCGCTGGGGCAGGTGCCGGACCGGCTCGCGCTGGATGAAGGCCGACAGACCGGCCGGCGCGAAAACCGCGTCGACGAAGGTCAGAACCTCCGGCGTCGAACGGTAGGAGGTCAGGAGATCGATCTGCTCGAAGCGCAGGCCTGCGCCGGTCGCGCGGTCGCGGTGGAACTCGAAGTTGCGGCGCAGAAGCTCAGGGCGCGCGCCTTGGAAGGAATAGATCGACTGCTTGACGTCGCCCACGACGAACAGGTTGCGCGCCAGGCGGCGGTCGGCGCGCACGCCGGCGCCTGCGAAGAACTCCTCTGTCAGCGCATTGACGATCCGCCACTGGTCGGGGGCGGTGTCTTGCGCCTCATCGACCAGGATGTGGTCGATGCCCCCGTCCAGCTTGAACAGCACCCAGGCCGCGGCCGGTCGACTGCTCAGCAGTTTGCAAGTACGCTTGATCAGGTCGGCGAAATCCAGGCCGCCGGCGCCGCGCTTCTCCTCATGGTAGGCCGCCAGATAGGCCGCCGCCAACCGCAGGGCGTCGGCGGTCTCCTCGGCGATCACCGCCGCCCGCATCTGCTCGCGGGCTTCGTAGAGGCGCGCCTGTTCCAGCAAGAGATAGGTCTGCACCGCCGTATTGCGTTTCACCACGGCGGCGGTGTTCAGCCAGGTCGCCGGCGTGCCCTGGCCACCCGCCGTGAAGAAGATCCCCAGGGCTTCGTCAAAGCGGTCCTCCGGCGCGATGGCGACGGCGCGCATGCGGCCGGCGTACTTTTGATCGGTCGCGCTCCCGGCGTTGAGGACCTCTGCGCAGGCCCGCCATTGGGCGCGGTCGAGCCTGGCCATGGTCGCGGAGGCGACCATTTCGGCGGTTTCTCCAGGGCTGAGGCCGACGGTGCGCTGGACCCAGTCGATCGCGCCGACAAGGCCGCCTTCGCGCTCGAAGAAGCGATCGAGGTCGCCGCGGCGGGCCTCGAACTCGGCGAACATCGCCTCGAAGCGCTGGAAGTCGAGCTTCACGGCGAAGCGGGCGTAGGCGGCGGCCGTCGCGTCTTCGTGGATCAAGGCGTGACGGGCCAGGAGGCCGCGAGCTGCGGCGGCGATCGCCGAGGCGTCGGTGTCGTCCATGACGCGAAAGCCGGGCGACACCTCCGCCTCCAGCGGAAAGCGCCGGAGGAGCTTTTCGCAGAAGGCGTGGATGGTCTGGATCTTCAGGCCCCCTGGGGTCTCGAGCGCCTTGGCGAAGAGGCCGCGCGCCCGAGACAGTTCGGCCGGGGCGTAGGCGCGGTCGTCGAGGCTGGCGAGCTGCTCGGCCAGGGACGCGTCGCTCGCCACCGACCATCCGCCCAGGACGCCGTACAGCCGGCGCTGCATCTCCGAGGCCGCGGCCTTGGTGTAGGTGACGCAGAGGATCGCCTCGGGTTCGGCGCCGGCGAGCAGCAGGCGGGCGACCCGGTCGATCAGGGTCTTGGTCTTGCCGGAGCCGGCGTTGGCGGTGACGAAGGCCGACAGCTGGGGGTCGGCCGCGCGACGTTGCGGATTGGCCTCGAGGTCCGCATTAGCGGCGGCGGGCGGGAACAGGTCGACGCTCATTCGTCCTCCGTCTCGCCGCTGGTCGACCATTCGAAGACCCTGGCCAGGTGATCGTATTCCGACTGGTAGAGGTGGACGAACTGCGGCGCGGTGCGCGAGGCGTAGCCGGTCTTCGGATCCTCGTAGCGCTCGATCAGGGCGATCAGGCCGGCGAGCGCCGACTCGGCGGCGTCCGCGGTGATCAGCATCTTCTCGCCATCGCCGTCGGGCGTGGCGCGGATTTCGATGCGGCCTGGCGGATCGCGGCCGCTGATTTCCAGATAGGTCAGCTCCGCGGGCTGCAAGGGTCCGATCTTTGGGAAGCCGCCGCGGGCGAGGATGGCCGCAGTCAGGGTCAGCTGAGGCGAGAAGCCGGTCTGCACCATCTCCTTCGAGGGGGCCTTGCCGGTCTTGTAGTCGAGCACATGGCCGAGCCCGTCCGGCGTCGCCTCGATGCGGTCGGCCTTGGCGCTGAGGGTGAAGGGGCCGCCACGGGTGGCGAAAGTGATGGCCCCGGACTGCTCCACATGGATGACGCGGCCGTCCGCGCGGCGGTCCTCCTCCATGGCGACCACCCAGCGCGCGGCCTGGGCGGCGAGCGCCGCCTCTCGCGCCAGGCCTTCCGGCGGCATGCCTTCGCGGGCCAGCGCCGTCAGATAGAGACCGGCGAAGACCGCCTCGGCGTCAGGCGGCAGGTTGGTGGGGTGGGCGATGAGGAAGCCTTCGAAGGCCTCGTGGATCGCCGTGCCACGGACGCGGACATCGACCGCCTCGTCGGGCCGGCGCCAGACTCGAAGCTTGAGGATGTCGCGCGCCCAGACGGCGTAGGGGTCGCGGGTCAGGGCTTCGACGCGGGTGACGAAAAGGCTGCGAGGGCGGTCCGCGACGGGCGGCGTTGGGACCGGTCGGGGCCAGGGTTGATAGGGCCCGGCGGCGTCCAGGCTACGCGCCCAGGCGGTGGCGTCCGGACGGCCCGGCAAGGCGACGTCTGCGCCGCGCGCCAGGGTCTCCAGCCGCCAAAGCCAGCGCGACTTGACGCTGGGCGAGCCCTCGCGCCGCTCGCTATGCAGCAGGACGACCTCCGGCGCGCAGGCGGCCTGGGCGAAGTCGTGGGCGGCCAGGCCGATGCGGCGCTCAGGCGAGGGCAGGCCGAGCGCTTTGCGCATCGGCCGCGACAGGAAGGGATCGAGCGCCGCGCCGGCCGGCCAGACGCCTTCCTCGAGCCCGGCGAGGATCAGGCGGTCAGCACGAACCAGCCGGGCCTCGATGGCCCCGAGGATACGGATGCGCGGGTGGGCGCCGGCGCCGGCGCGGACCGTCTCACCGTCGATCAGGCGTTGGAAGAGGTCGGCGAATTGCCGGGCGCTGACCGGCGGGAAGGCGGCGGCGTCGCGGATCAGGCCCGCCAGCAGGCGCGAGACGGCGTCGCCGGCAGGTCCGGCCCACAGGGCGCCGGTGTCGCCGACGTCATCGGCGGCCACGCTTTCCATGACTTCGGCGAGGCGGCGCGCCCAAGCGGCGGGGGACAGGGCCTCGGCCAAGAGCGGAGCCAGGACGGCTTCGAGGCGTTCGGCCAGGGCCGAGGCGCTGTGCAACTCGGCGATACGTTCGGGTTTGGCGTCATCGGCAGGCTGTAGCCGCGCACTCAGCGCCGTCCAGTCAACCGGGCGGGCGCCGCGAAGGGCCGCCGGCTCCAGCGTCGACGGATCGCCCAGGCGGCTGAACGGATGCTTCAAGAGGGCCATCAGATTGACGGGGGACAGGGGGTCGGCGGCGGCCTTGGCGACCAGGCCCGCCAGAACGCCGCAGGCTTCACCGGCCAGGGCGACCCCGGCGGAGGAATCCGGGATCACGCCCCAGCGGGCGAGAATGGCGCTGACCCGGCGGGCGAGGCCCTGGTCGGGGGTCACCAGGGCGGCGGTGCGGTCGGGCCTTTCAAGGGCTTCGCGGAGCAGAAGGGCGGCGACCGTCGCTGTCTCGGCCTCGTCGCGGGCGCTGACCAGGGACAGGTGGGCCAGGCCCTCGGCGACGACGGCCTCACCGCCCTGGCTCTTGAGGTCGTCGATCACCCGCAGCCAGTCGGCCGTCTCCTCGGCGGGGCGCAGGGCCTCGTTGATGATCCGCCGGCGCCAGTGGCCCGCCATGTCGGCGGCGCGGGACGCAGGCCAGATGGCGACGTCGCCCTTGGCGATCCCCCCCTCTTCCAAAAGGACCTTCAGCGCACCTTGCGGATGCTGGGCGTCGACCTTGGCCCAGGCCTTCTCGGCAAGATGGCTGTCGAGGCCCGGCAGGACGACGCATCCCTGGGGGGCGGCCGCCACGGCGCGCAGCAGGGCCCGCGTCGCCGGCGCCGTGCCGGTCGAGCCGGCGGCCACCAGCACGCCCTGAGGCGGAGCGTCGGTCCATTGCTCGGCGAGCTTGCGCAACAGGGTCACGCGCCGCGCGCTGACGTCGGAGACGCCGAGGGCGTCGAGGCGGGCGGGCCATAGGCGGAGGGCTTCCTCCAGAAACCGGCGGCTGACCTGCCAATGCTCCGCAAGCTCGCCATCCACCAGCCCGGCCAGCTGGTCGATGATCTCGACTTCCTCAATCGCCAGGCCATCGAGGAGCGCGCCCAGGGCGTCGCCCAGCTCCAGCGCCGCAGCCGGGGTCGCGACGCCGCCCGGCACATAGGCGTCGAGCGTCTGGACCAGACTCATGAGCTCGAAGCGCCGCTTGAGGGGCTCGATGGCGGGCGCCAGGTCGAGCGCCAGGTCGCCCGGTTCGAAGGGCGGCTCGCCCTGCTCAAGGTCGCCCAGCGGCCGCATCTGCGGCGGCAGGACGGCGCGCCCCTCGCCGGCGGCCAGGAAAGCCTCGGTCAGGGCGCGAACCGCCCGGCGGGTCGGCACCAGCACCACAGCCTGCGACAGAGCGTCGGGGCCTAACGGGCTCAGGGCTTCATGCAGGCCACGGGCGAGATCGTCGACGAAGGGCCGGTGGGCGGGGATATTGAACCAGCACGGGCCGGAGAAGAGGCTCAAGGCCGGCTCGCTTCCAGGAGCTTGGCCTCGGCGGCGTCGCGGGCGGCGGGGTCGCCCACATGCATCCAGAAGGCGTCCATCACCACGCCGTGCAGGCGGCCTTCAGCCTGCAGGCGCCGCCAGATGGGCTGGATGGCGAAGGCGCCCGCGGGCGCGCCGTCGAGGATCTGCGGCTTGAGAATGCCGAAGCCGGTGTTGGCGAAGGGCGTGATCGCGTCGGCGCCGGTCGAATGAGTCAGCCGGTTGGCGTCGTCCTTAAAGAAGCCCGCCGGTCCGTCGAAGCCGATCCCCTGGCCGCGCTCTACAAGCAGCATGAGGAGGTCCATCGCCTCAGGACGCCAGGCGCGGACCAGGGTCTGCAGCGGCGCCTCGCCCGCCGCCAGCCAGATGGAATCGATATTGGCGACGAAAATTGGATCCTCGCCAAGGAGGGGCCGGGCCTCGGCCAAGCCGCCCCCGGAATCCAGAAGGCCCGCGCGCTCGTCCGAAATGACGATCTCCAGGTCGCGGCGGCCCGCAAGATGGGCCTCCATCTGGTCGGCGAAGTGGTGCACGTTGACCACGGCGCGGCTGACGCCCGCGGCGACCAGTTCGTCCAGAACCCGATCGATCAGGGCGCGGCCGGCCACCTGGACCAGCGCCTTGGGGCGGTCATCGGTCAGCGGCCGCATGCGGCTGCCGACGCCGGCGGCCAGCACCATAGCCGTGCGGGGGGCCGCGGCGGCGACGCTCATCGGCGCGCCTCGCGGGGGACGTGGCGATCCAGCCACGCCTTGAGATGGGCCAATGCCGGATCGGCCAAGCAGCGGTCGAGATAACCCCACATCCGCGGCATCAATGTCGCATAGCGCGGCTTGCCGTCGCGGGCGGTCAGGCGGGCGAAGACGCCCAGGATTCGCACGATGTTGAGCGCGCCCAGGGCGTGGAACTCGCGGGTCAGCTCGGCGCGGTCGGCGGCCGGATTGAGCTCGAAATAGTCGGCAAGCACCTGGGCTTCGAGATCGGCGGCGACGTCGCGGCGGGCGTCATGCAGCAGCATGGAGAGGTCCCAGGCCGGATGGGCGCGCACCGCGTCCTGGAAGTCGATCAGGCCGGCGCGGGCGGCGCCGGCGCGCTCCGGCAGCCAGATGAGGTTCTCGGCGTGATAGTCGCGATGGCAGAACACGGCGGCGCCGGCTTCACCGCGAGCGCGGATCGGCGCCCAGATCGCTTCCCATTCCGCGAGCGCGCCTTCGCCAAAAGCGAGCTGCGGCTTCAGCTTGGGCAGCCATTCGGGAAACAGGCCGTCGGCGGTCGCCAGGGCTGTCTGGTCGAAGGCGAGCAGCGGCCAGCTTGCCCCCTGGGCCTCGAGCACCGCCGGCGGGGTCGTGGCGTGCATGACGACCAGGGCCTCGGTGGCGGATCGATAGAGCGCGGCTTCATCGGCGCCGGCGGGGATTTCGTGGGCGAACAGGCCGTCGCCCAGGTCTTCGAGGACGGCGAGCCCCTGCTCAGCGTCATGCGCTTCCACCTCAGGCGCCGACAGCCCCTGGCTGCGCAACCAGCCCGCCACGGCGACGAAGGCGTCAACGCGGCCGGCGGCCAGACGGGCGAGCGCGTTGTAGCCGGCGGCGCGGCGTTGCTCTGGCGTCGCGTCCGGCGGGCAGGGCGCGCTCTCGGCGGCGGGGGGTTGATCCATGAAAATGCGGGTGGAGCCATCGGCCAGGCGCAGCCTCTCATAGGCCCGCGTCGAGGCGTCGCCGGCGAGCGGCGTGCGGTCCGCCTCGCCGAAGCCGTGGACGCTCAGGAAGTCGGCCTTGATGTCGTCGCGCGCGTTCAAAGGGCGATCCTCTCCAGCAGCCCGCGGAATGCGCCGTGAGCGGTGAGGCGGGCGGTGCGGGCCGCGCCGTCGGGGGTGGCGTTGATCTCTATATCGAGTCGGTCGAGCGGCAGGTCGCCCTCCAGCCGTTCTGGCCATTCGATGAGGACGCAACCCTCGGCCAGGGCCTCCTCAAGGCCGATTTCATAGGCCTCGTCCGGCGACGCCAGGCGGTAGAGATCGAAGTGCGCCAGGGCGAAGCTCTCGGGCTCATAAAACTGCGCCAGGGTGAAGGTTGGACTGGGGACCTCTTCATCGGGCGTCGTCAGGGCGCGGATGAGGGCGCGGGCCAGGGTGGATTTGCCGGCGCCCAGGGGGCCGCTCAGGCAGACCGCCAGCCCCGGGGCGACGGCCTGGGCCAGCGCCTGGCCCAGCGCCATGGTCGCCGCCTCGTCGGGCAGGTCGACGAGGTGCGTTTCGTTTGAGCGCGTATCAGCAGGGCTTGGCGGCGCGCGAGTCATGGCGGCAACATGCGTCAGGCGGGATGACCGCTTCAACCGCCTTCGCTCCAGCGCGTTCAGGCCTGGAAGAGGATATCGCCATGAAGACCCGCGCCATCGCCATCGCCGCCTTGATCGCCGTCGTCCTGGTCGCGGGGCTCTGGGCCTTCTGGAACTACGATCTGCGCTGGCGGCCAAAGACGATCACCAAGCACCAGGCCGAGATCGTCAAGATCCTGGAGAGCGCCGGCTGGGCCTCGCCGGGTCTCAAGAACGGCAAGATCTACATGGTATCTTTCCGTAGCTGTCCCGATTGCCTGCGGTTCAAGGCCGAGCAGTTTCCCGACCTCCACGCCAAGGGCGTGGACACCCGGGTGATTGAGGTGGCGCGCCGCGACCGCAATGGGCTGCCGCGGTCCACGCCCGCCGAAAGGGCGACGGTGGCCGAGGTGTGGCTCACCCGGTCCTGGCCCCTGATGGAACGTTGGGAATCCGTGCCCGTCGACGCCTGGACCGCGCCCGGCATCGCGCCGGCCGACGGCGATGCGGCGCGCACGGCGGTGGTCGAGGCCGGCCGCGACATGGTCGATAAGCTGACGCCGCTGCTCAAGGACAATGGCGTGAAGTTCGCCTATCCGACGCTGGTCTGGTGGAACGCCAAGGGCGAGATGCGCGCCTGCGCCTGTGAAAGGCGCGAGACCTATCGGTTCGTGCGCAAGGAGCTTGGGCTTTAGGCGTCGCGCCATTGATGCCCTGGCCGGCAAGGTTTAGGGCCTGGGCAAATGCCGTCCGCCTTGTTGACCGCCTATGACGCGCGCCTGGCTTCAGGCGAAATGCGTCCTGACGCCGCCCAGGCCGCCGCTCTGCAAGAACTGGCGCGGCTCGAGGCCGATCTTGTCCAGGCGGGAGACGGCGGCGGTCTCGCGGGCCTGTTTCGCAAGCCGGTCGCCCAGCGGGGCGTCTACCTCGTGGGGCCGGTGGGCCGCGGCAAGTCCATGCTGATGGACCTGTTCTTCGACACCGCCCCCGTCGAGAAGAAGCGGCGCACCCACTTCCACGTCTTCATGGGCGAGATCCACCGGTTGATCGACGCCTGGCGACGCGGCGACCCGGCGGCGCGCAAGGCCAGGTTCGGCAAGCGCCGGCGCAAGGGCGACGATCCCATCCCGCCGGTCGCCGACCTGGTCGCCGATCAAGCCGGGCTTCTCTGCTTCGATGAATTTCAGGTGACCGACATCGCCGACGCCATGATTCTCGGCCGGCTGTTCGAGGCCCTGTTCGCCCGCGGGGTGACGGTGGTCGCGACCTCCAACCGCGTCCCCGATGAGCTCTACAAGGCCGGCATAAACCGCCAGCTTTTCCTGCCCTTCATCGGCCTGCTGAAGGACCGGATGACGGTGGTGAGCGTCGCCGGCCCGCACGACTATCGGCTGGATCGCCTGCGCGCCGCAGGATCGTGGTTCTCGCCGATCGACCCGGACAACCGCCGCAGCTTCGAAGCCCTGTGGCGCGACATGCTGGGGCCGGCCGAAGAGATTGGCGCGACCGTGGAGGTTCTGGGCCGCAAGATCCTCTTGCCGCACGCCGCCGGCGGCCTGGTCAAGGCCAGCTTCGTCAGTCTTTGCGGCAAGGCGCTGGGCGCCAACGACTACCTGGCCCTGGCCGATCAGTTCCACACCGTGTTCCTGGAGGATGTGCCGGCCCTGACTCCGGATCGGCGCGAGGAAGCCCGGCGGTTCGTTATCCTGGTCGACGCCCTTTATGAGGCCCACACCCGGTTGATCGTCCTGGCCGCCGCGGAGCCGACCAGGCTCTATCCGGCGGGCGAGGGCGCCTTCGAGTTCGAGCGAACGGCCTCGCGATTGCAGGAAATGCGCTCAGAAGACTGGCTGCAGGAGACCTGAATCCCATTAGATGCGAGCTGTTCGCAGGTAGAATCAACAGATTCCACCTTTGCGCGCCCAATCCCGCCCCTTGCGTTGACAGTCGAGACCTCCGGCTTAAAAGCGGACCGCTTTAGGTCGGGTTTGAGGGGCGTCGTCGAAATGCCAGAAGCAGCCAGGGTCGTTCGCGCGCGCCCGCTTTCGCCACATCTTCAGATCTGGCGCTGGCACATCACCATGGCCTGCTCGATCCTGCACCGAGCCAGCATCTTCGCCATCTACTTTGGCCTTCTGCTGCTGTCGGCCTGGACCCTGTCGCTGGCGGCGGGCCCGCAGGCCTACCTCACCTACATTGGCGTCGTCGGTTCGCCGCTAGGCTTGTTGATCCTGTTCGGCGTCTCGGTGATGCTGTTCTTCAACCTCGCCTACAACATCCGCCAGGCCTTCTGGGACATGGGCAAGGGCTTCGAGCTCAAGATCGCCGACGCGACAAGCTGGGCGTGCATCGCCTTCGCCTTGGTCGCGGCGGTCGTGCTCTGGGCCGGCCTGATCATCGCGGGAGCCTTCCAATGAGCGGCGTCTCTTCGCATAGCCTGCGCACCGCGCGCTCCCGCGCGCTGGGCCTGGGGGCGGCGCATCACGGCGTCAGCCACTTCATCGTCGAGCGTATTTCCGGCCTGATCTTCACCGTCCTGGCGCTCTGGGGCGTCTGGTCGGCGGTCAGCCTGGCCGGCGCCGGCCCTGACGCAGCGGCCTACTGGCTGTCGCGGCCGCTGAACGCGGTGCTCCTCAGCCTTCTGCTGGTCGTCGGCCTCGTGCATGTGAAGCACGCCATGCAGGTGGTCATCGAAGACTACATCCAGAGCTTCCTGCCGAAGGCCACGCTCCTGGTTCTCAACTTCTCGATCTGCGTCCTCGCCGGCGCCTTGGGCGTCTTCGCGATCCTCAAGGCCGCCCTCACCGGAGCCTTCTGATGGCCGCCTATGAGTTTATCGACCACAAGTTCGACGTCGTCGTCGTCGGCGCCGGCGGCTCCGGCCTGCGCGCGGCGCTCGGCTGCTCGCAGGCGGGCCTGAAGACCGCCTGCATCACCAAGGTCTTCCCGACCCGGTCGCACACAGTCGCGGCCCAAGGCGGCATCTCGGCCAGCCTGGGCAATATGGGCGAGGATGACTGGCGCTGGCACATGTACGACACCGTCAAGGGGTCGGACTGGCTGGGCGACCAGGACGCCATCGAATACCTCTGCCGCAACGCGCCGGCCGCAGTCTATGAGCTGGAGCACTGGGGCGTGCCCTTCTCGCGCACCGAGGAAGGCAAAATCTATCAGCGCGCCTTCGGCGGCATGACCCGCAACTATGGCGAAGCGCCGATCCAGCGCACCTGCGCCGCGGCCGACCGCACCGGCCACGCCATGCTGCACACCATGTACGGGCAGAGCCTGGCGAACGACACCGAGTTCTTCATCGAGTATTTCGCCCTCGACCTGATCATGGACGACGGCGTCTGCCGAGGCGTCACCGCCTGGAAGCTGGACGATGGCACCCTGCACCGTTTCCAGGCCCAGCAGGTGATCCTGGCGACCGGCGGATACGGCCGCGCCTATTTCTCCTGCACCAGCGCCCACACCTGCACCGGCGACGGCGGCGGCATGGCCCTGCGCGCCGGCCTGCCCCTGCAGGACATGGAGTTCGTGCAGTTCCATCCGACCGGCATCTATGGCGCCGGCTGCCTGATCACCGAGGGCGCCCGCGGCGAAGGCGGTTATCTGACCAATTCGGAAGGCGAACGCTTCATGGAGCGCTATGCGCCGACCGTGAAGGACCTGGCGCCGCGCGACATGGTCAGCCGCGCCATGACCATCGAGATCCGAGAAGGGCGCGGGGTGGGTCCGAAGAAGGACCACATCCACCTGCACCTCGACCACCTGGATCCGAAGATCCTGCACCAGCGCCTGCCGGGCATTTCGGAAAGCGCCAAGGTCTTCGCCGGCGTCGACGTGACCAAGGAGCCGATCCCGATCGTGCCGACCGTACACTACAACATGGGCGGCATCCCGACGAACTTCTACTCGGAAGTCGTCACCAACCGCGACGGCGACACCAACAGCGTCATCCCCGGCCTCATGGCCGTGGGCGAGGCGGCGTGCGTGTCGGTCCATGGCGCCAACCGCCTGGGCTCCAACAGCCTGATCGATCTGGTCGTGTTTGGCCGCTCCGCTGCGCTGCGTTGCGCCGAGACGATCAAGGCCGGCGCGACCCAGCCCGAGCTGAAGCCGGTGATGACCGACGGCCACCTCGGCCGGTTCGACCGCCTGCGCAACGCCGATGGCGGCACGACGACAGCGGCGCTGCGTCTCGAGATGCAGATCGCCATGCAGGAAGACGCTGCGGTGTTCCGCGAAGGCCCCAGCCTGCAGAGCGGCGTTCGTCGCCTGGAGGCGGTCCACGCCAAGCGCGGCGACCTAAAGGTCTCCGACCGCGGCATGATCTGGAACACCGACCTGATGGAGACGCTGGAGTTCGAAAACCTCGTCGGCCAGGCGGTGGTCACGGTCGCCGGCGCCGCCAACCGCGAGGAAAGCCGCGGGGCCCACGCCCGCGAGGACTTCGCCGACCGCGACGACAAGACCTGGATGAAGCACTCGCTCACCTGGTTCGACGACGCCACCGGCAAGGTGAAGATCGATTACCGCCCGGTGCACGACTACACCCTGACCAATGACATCGCGCCGATCCCGCCCAAGGCGCGGGTCTACTAGACCCTTTCCGGATCAGGCCCCTGATCCGGATAAAAAGGGTCTATATTCATATGTTTAGAGCGTGACGGGCGCTTCAACCGGCTTCCACTTGAAGCTGTCACGCTCTAGGTTCTTTAGGACAGCATCCGATGGTCGAATTCGCCCTTCCGAAGAACTCCCGCGTGCAGCGCGGCAAGCACCACGCCGCGCCCGCCGGCGCGGGCAAGACCAAGTCGTTCCGCGTCTATCGCTATGACCCGGAAGGCGCGGAGAACCCGCGCTGGGACACCTATGACGTTGACGTCGACGCCTGCGGCCCGATGGTCCTGGATGTGCTGATCCACATCAAGAACACGATGGACCCGACCCTGGCCTTCCGCCGGTCTTGTCGCGAAGGGGTCTGCGGCTCCTGCGCCATGAACATCGGCGGCCGCAACACGCTCGCCTGCACGCACGGCTGGGAAGAGGTTCCGGGCAAGGATTGCGCGATCAGCCCCCTGCCGCACATGCCGGTCGTAAAGGACCTGGTGCCGGACCTGACGCTGTTCTACGCGCAGTACGCTTCCGTCGAGCCCTGGCTGCACACCACGACGCCCGAACCGCAGAAGGAATGGCGCCAGTCGCCGGAAGACCGCGAGAAGCTCGACGGCCTCTATGAGTGCATCCTCTGCGCCTGCTGCTCGACCTCGTGCCCCAGCTACTGGTGGAACGGCGAAAAGTACCTGGGCCCGGCCGCGCTGCTGCACGCCTACCGCTGGCTGATCGACAGTCGCGACGAGGCCACCGGCGAGCGTCTCGACGCCCTGGAAGATCCGTTCAAGCTCTATCGTTGCCACACCATCATGAACTGCGCCCAGGTTTGCCCCAAGGGTCTGAACCCGGCCAAGGCGATCGCCGCGGTCAAGAACATGATGGTCGAACGCGTCGTCTGATGGTGTCACGGCCAAGGTCTGGCCGGCTCTAGCGGCCAGGGTCTGGCCAGCGGCGCCGTCTTAAAATAAGACGACGCCGGAACGCGCCGGCGACAGGCTGCGGCTATTTGGATGGTAGAGAAGCAGATGAGCGTTTCGTCTAAGGTGGTGATCCTGGGCGCCGGCCACGCTGGCGGCACGCTGGCGGCCCTGCTTCGCCAATATAAGCACGAAGGCGACATCGTGATGATCGGCGATGAGCCGATCGCCCCCTATCAACGCCCGCCGCTCTCGAAGGCCTGGCTGAAGGGTGAGGCCGACGCTGAGTCGCTGGCCCTGCGCCCAGTCCATTACTACGGCGACAACAACATCACCTTCATGCCTTCGACCAAGGCGGTTTCGCTGAATCGCGGCGCGAAGACTGTGACGCTCGATAATGGCGAAGTCGTCTCCTATGACATCCTGGTCATCGCCACGGGCGCGCGCGCCATGGCCCTGCCGGTGCCGGGCGCGGACCTGAAGGGCGTGTTGTCGCTGCGCACGGCAGCTGACGCCGAAGAACTGAAGAACGCCCTGAAACCCGGCAAGCGGATGGCGATTATCGGCGGCGGCTACATCGGCCTGGAAGCGGCGGCCTCGGCGCGTGCGCTCGGCGCCGAAGCCGTCGTGGTGGAACGCGAGCCGCGCCTCCTGGCTCGCTCGGCCTATCACGTGTTGTCGGACTTCCTGAAAGCCTACCATGAAGCCCGTGGCGTCACCTTCGAACTGGCGGCCAGCGCCGCGGCCTTCGAAGGCGAGGATGGCAAGGTCACTGGCGTGAAGCTGACCGACGGGCGCGTGATCCCCTGCGACATCGCGCTGGTGGGCATCGGTGCGGCGCCGAACGACGAATTGGCTCGGGAGTCGGGCATCGAATGCGAACGCGGGATCGTCGTCGATCTGGACGCGCGCACCTCCGACCCTTCGGTCTTCTCAATCGGCGACGTGACCCATCGGCCGATGCCGCTTTACGATCGCATGTTCCGACCGGAAAGCGTGCCGAGCGCGCTGGAGCAAGCCAAACAGGCGGCTTGCGCTATCGTTGGGCGGCCCCGCCCGCCGGGCGAAGCGCCGTGGAACTGGTCGGATCAGTACGATCTGAAATTGCAGATCGCAGGCGTACCGTTCGAGGTCGACAGCGTGCTGGTGCGCGGCGAGCCCTCGTCGGGCGCCTTCGCGGTCTTTCACCTGAAGGGCGACCTCATCCAGGCGGTGGAGGCGATCAACGCGCCGGCCGAATTCCTGATGGGCCGCAACCTGATCCTGAGCCGCAAGCCGGTCGATCCGGCCAAGCTTGCGGATTTGTCCGTTTCGATGAAAGAAGTCGCCGCCTGAACGGCGCCGAGGGGAACAATGGCTAACATCACCTACGTCCAATTCGACGGGACTGAGCAAACCGTCGACGTCAAGAACGGCCTCTCCGTGATGGAAGGCGCGATCAAGAACGACATCGAAGGCATCGACGCCGATTGCGGCGGCGCCTGCGCCTGCGCGACCTGCCACGTCTATGTCGACGAAGCCTGGCTGGAAAAGCTCGGCCGGCCGAACCCGATGGAGGGCTCGATGCTGGACTTCGCCGAGAACCGCGAAGCCAACAGCCGCCTGTCGTGCCAGATCAAGGTCAACGACGAGCTGGACGGCCTGATCGTCCGGCTCCCGGAAAGCCAGCGCTAGAGACGGTCCTGGCGCGCTGGTCTACAGCGCGCCAGGCCTCACGAAGCTCAACTGCGCCTGACCGGGGGCCGCGCCTTGCGGATCCTCGGGCAGGTGGCAGGTGAAGGTCGCGCCCTGTCCGGGCTCGCTTTCGAGCGCCACCCATCCGCCATGCAGCTCGGTCAGGGCCTTGACCAGAGCCAGGCTCAAGCCTGGACCGCCGTGCTCACGCCCGACGAAACGGTCGAAAATGTGCGCCTGGACGTGGAAGGCGATGCCGCGTCCGGTGTCGGCCACCTTCAGCTGAACTTCGCCCAGCGCCTTGCGCGCTGAGAGCGTGATCCGCCCTCCCGCTGGCGTCTGGGTGAGGGCGTTCTCCACCAGATGTCCCAGAATCTGCGACAGCCGCCGACCGTCGCCGCGGATGAGGCCGGGGCTTTCTGACGCGTCAACATGCAGGGTCACCTGCGCGGCGAGCGCTTCGGCGCTGCATGTCGCGGCGACCTCGTCCAGAAGGGCGGATACGTCGACATCTCCCAGATCGAGCGCCAGCTCATCGGCGTCGATCAAGGCCATGTCGAGGACATCGCTGATGGAGCGGGCCAGTTGAACCGCGGCGGCGCGTACGGCGGCGGCGTGCACCCGGCCGCGTTCGGACAGGTTGTCCTCGGCCCGGCCCAGAAGCTCGGCGTAGCCGATGATGGTGGTGAGCGGGGTGCGCAGTTCGTAGGACACGTTGCCGACGAAGTCGCGCTTCAGCCGCTCGGCTTCGGCCAGCGCCCCTTCGCGGGCGGCGAGCGCGGCTTCCAGACTGCGGGCGTCGGTCACATCGACGAAGCCGATCAGGGTCGCGCCGTCGGGGAGGGGGCGAGACTGAAAGGCGGCGATCCGCGAATCGGCGGTCCGCACTTCGCCGCTCACCGCCGCCCGCGCGCCCGGATCGGGGTCGGCGACACGGCCCTTCAGGTCCCGCCAGAAGCCGCGGTCGTGCAGGCGCGGGATGCACAGCTCGACGACGCCTTCGAAGTCGCCGGCTTGGTCAAGGGCCTGGGGCTCGATGCCCCAGAAGCGGGCGAAGGCCTCGTTGTGCAAACGTAGCCGGCCATCGGCGCCGAAGACGGCGACGGCGTCGTTGAGCTTGTCCAGGGTCGCCTGCTGAACCTGGATCTGACCGTTGTACTGGGCCTTCAGCTTTAGCTCGTCGGTGATGTCGGAGAAAAGCACCAGAAGGCCGCCCAATGGATGCGGCTGGCGGACGACGCGCAGGGTGCGCCCGTCAGGGAGGCTCCAAAGGTCGTCCGGCCGGACAGCGAGCGCGCCGTACTGAGCCAGTTCCTCGGCCTTCCAGCGGCCGTAGTCGGCGCTTTCCGGCAAGCGCCGGCGCTGACGCAGACGGTCCAGAACCTCGCCGTGGGTCGGTCGTTCGGCGAGCCAGGCGGGCTCAAGGTCCCAGAGACTGGCGAAGGCGGTGTTGTGGAAGGCCAACCGCCGGTCGGCGGCGAAAATCGCCACGGCGTCGGCGATGTGGTTCAGCGTTTCGTCGTGAGCTTCGATGTTGCGCTTCAACTGCTCGCGCAGATCCTCAAGCTCGGTGACCTCATGGGTCCAGACGCCGACGCCGCCGCCGTCCAGCGGACGGGCGGCGATGCGCAGGGCGCGCCGGCGGCCATCGACGGTCGACCAGCGCAACGTTTCGCGCATGGCGCCGCTGCGAGCGGCCTCGCGCACCAGAGCGTCCGCGCCGCGGTCGAAGGCGAGACCGCGGGCCTGGGCGTCGTCCAGGCCGGTTGCGCCGGCCGCGGCGAGCCAGGCGCGGTTGGCCCAGAGCGGGGTGGCGTCGGCCGCGGCGATCCAGGCCGGCGTCGGCTGGGCGTCGGCCAGGTCCGCCAGGCGCGCCGCCGCCGGCAAGGCCTGGTCGCGTTGCGCCGCACTGAGGCGTAGCCAGGCCACGGCGCCAGCGGCGCGGCCCTCGACCCGCACCAGGCCTTGCGCCCCTTGCGCTTCGAAAGCACAGGGTTCGCCCCGTTCGAACAGGGCCGCGAGTTTGCGGGCATGGGCGGGGTCCGCCGCCGCCAGACGGGTAACGACGGACTGTGGTTCGATGCGCGTTTCGCCTAGGGCCTCGGCGGCGCGAGCCAGACCGCCCGCGCCGGCCGCCAGCCGGGCGCGGCCGTCCTGAACGGCGATGACGGCGGCGTCGAAGGGCTCAAGGGCGCCCAGCCCGCTCTCATTGCGGGCCTCCGCCAGACGAGCGGCCAGGGCTGCAGTCCGGGTCGTGGCGGCGCGTGACTGGGCGAGCGCCCATAGCATGGCGGCGAGCGCCAGACTCACGGCGCCGGCGGCCACGGCGAGGATGGGCTCTGCGGCTGTCATCCAGGTTCCGGAGGGCTCTGACGAATCACCTCTGCAAGGTAGGGATGTTGCGTCTTCGCCGCACGTGCGCTCGGCCCTATGCTGGGCGAAGATGAGCGCCATCCTTTTTCCCATCGCCGCCAACGCCGAGCAGGCGCTGAGCCAACCTCTGGGCCGCGCCGCCCGCGAGCGCGACGCCGCGCGCTCCGTCGGCGGCGATGTGGTCTTCACCACCGAGGCCGTCGGACCGGCTTTCCTCGATGAGGCCGCCGCGCTTGCAGCCTATGTCGGCCGTATCGCCGATCCGGGGCGGCGGATTTCGCCAGCCGGTGAAGACCTCTATCTGCGGCTGGCCGAGCAGATCGATGGGCGACCGCGCCGACCGGTCGAGCCGATTTTCGCCGAGGGCCGCCGTTGGCCGGCGCCGGAGGAGGCGCCGCGTACGGTTTGGCGGTTGCGGATCTCCTACTGGCGCATCGGCTCCGCGGAGCGGCCGTTAGATGCGCCTCAGGCCCGCAAGGCCCGCCGCGCGCGCGACGGCGCGGCGATCGCCGCCGACACCCTGAAGGCCATCGCCAGCCAGCCTTTGCGACCGGTGAAGCCGCAGCAGGGCCTGGACATCGGCCTTTTCGAGGTGCGCCTGCCTGAGGCCCCGCACATCATCGTGCCCGATGAGTGAGATTGGCTTGGCGCCGTCGCTGGACGACATCGCCCGGATCGCCGAGATCGCGTTCGAGTCGCTGCCGCCGGAATTCCGCCGGCTCACAGGCGAGGTGATTTTCCGCGTCGACGATTTCGCCGAACAGACCGTGCTCGACGACCTGGAGATCGAAGACCCCTTCGATCTGACGGGGCTCTACCAGGGCGTTGACCTCGCGGCCCGCGGCGGCCTTGGGCCGGCGGCCGAGCCCTCGCGCGTGTTTCTCTATCGCCGGCCGATCCTCGATGAGTGGGCCGCACATGGTGAGATTACGCTGGAGGAACTGGTCGCCCATGTGTTGGTGCACGAGATCGGGCACCACTTCGGCCTGTCCGACGCAGCGATGCACGCGATTGAGGCGTCAGCCGGCGATGGGGCGTGAGGCGCGCCGCCCGCGGGTCGCATCGGGGCCTGATTTATCGCGTCCTTATGCCTCGCCAGCGGCTGTGCGCCGGGGTTTCGTCGTAAAGCGTTTGCGGGTATCGGGCGGGGAATGTTCTCGAAGTTTCTGACCGGCGCCCTGGCCGGCTTCTCTCTCTTGGCGGCCGCACAGAGCGCCTCGGCCATGTCTTTGCGGCCCGTTCCGCGCCTTGAGCTCAGTCAGATGATGGGCCGCTGGTACGAGGTGGCCCGCACTCCCAACGCCCTGCAGCGCAATTGCCAGGCCGGCGCCTCTGAATGGACCCCGGCCCAGGGCGGTTTCGCCGTCGTCCAATCGTGCCGCAAGGGCGCGGCTAACGGGCCGCTCGCCCAATGGAAGGCCAAGGCGACTGTCGCCGATCCATCCTCCAACGCCCGGTTCAAGATGGTCTTCTTTGGCGGGATGGTCAGCCAGGACTATGTGGTGCTTGAGCACAAGGACGAGCAGGGCTGGCTGATCCTGGCGACCGCCAACGGCAAGTATCTATGGCTGATGTCCCAGCGCCCGACGCTGGCGAGCGCGGTGCGCGCCCAGGCCATCCAGCGCATTCGCCAATTGGGCTTTGATCCCGCCCGCCTGGAGTTTCCTCCGGCCAGCTAAGTCTGGGCGCTCTTGCCTCGCGAACGAAGCCGGAACAGAATGGCCGCGGTGGACGTCTCCCTGACCCTCGTGACGCCGGCGCGGCCGGAGATCACCCAGACCGTGACTCGCGGCGCAGCGCGCTTGATGACGGCGCTGAGCTATGCGCCGCTGCTGGAGGTGTGCCTGCCGAACGGGCGGCGCGCCGACATCATGGCGCTGGGGCCAAGAGGTCAGATCTTGATCATTGAGGTGAAGTCCGGGATCGCCGACTTCCGCACCGATCGGAAATGGCGCGAGTACCAGCCCTACTGCGACGCCTTCGCTTTCGCGGTAGCGCCGGAGTTTCCGCGCGAAATCCTGCCTGATGAGCCTGGGTTGATCGTCGCCGATGGCTTTGGCGGGGCGGTGCTGCGCGAGGCGCCGGCGACGGCGCTGGCCGGGGCGCGGCGCAAGGCGTTGACTCTCGCCTTCGCGCGGCTCGCGGCGATGCGCTCCGCCGGCGTGGCCGCGGTCAACCTGGAAGGCGTCTGACCTAGCGCGGGGCGCGCTTGGCGAGGATCCGCTGGAGGGTGCGGCGGTGCATGTTGAGGCGCCGCGCCGTTTCCGAGACGTTGTGGCCGCACAGCTCATACACCCGCTGGATATGCTCCCAGCGCACGCGGTCGGCGCTCATCGGGTTTTCCGGCGGCTCCGGCGCGGTGGCGCCGGTTGCCAACAGGGCGCGGGCGACATCGTCGGCGTCAGCGGGTTTGGACAGGTAGTCGACGGCGCCGGCCTTCACCGCCTGCACGGCGGTGGCGATGTTGCCATAGCCGGTCAGCATGATGATCCGGGCGTCGGGGCGCGCCTCGCGGATCGCCTCCACGACCTTTAAGCCGGAGCCGTCGTCCAGGCGCATGTCCAGGACAGCGAAAGCCGGCGCCTTGTCGCGCACTGCGCTCAGGGCGTCGTTCACGCTGCCGACCAGGGTGGGTTCGAAGCCGCGCTGTTCAAGGGCGCGGCCGAGGCGGGTTCGCAATGGCGCATCGTCGTCCAAAACCAGGAGCGACCGGTCCGGCAAGGCTGCGATGTCTTCTGTGAGTTCGGTCATCTGAGGCGTGGCGTCCGGTCTGGCTGCGTCATTCTGTCGCTACCTGCGGCAAGTCGCAAGTGATTCAACTCATTCTGGCGAAGCTTCGATGCGATCGCGAGCCCAACGGGCGTTGACGACGGCGCCGCGGAGCCGGCCGTTCTGGAAATTCACCACGGCGCCCGTCCGTTCCAAGAGGGTCTTGGCGATGAAGAAACCGAGTCCCATGCCGATATGCCCGGTGCGAGAGCCTTCGGCGCCCGGGCGTGTCGTCACGTAGGGCTCGCCGAGCTTGGCGAGGATCTCCGGCGCGAATCCGGGACCGTCGTCGCGGACCTCAACCGAGATTGCGTCGGCCTCAAAACGCGCCGTCACCAGGACCTCCGACGCAGCGAAATCGACGGCGTTCTCCACAAAGGAAGCGATCGCGTGGATCACTTCGGGCATGCGCCGCACAGTGGGCGGAGTCTGGTTCGGCTGGCCAGCGACGATCGCCTCCACACGGACGCCTTTGATGCCGGAATGGGGTTTGACCACCTCATCCAGCAGCTGGCGCAGGCTCATGCGCTCGTGCACCTCGTCGGAGGCCTCTGCGGGCGCGTCCGTCAGCCGGCGCAAGATGTCGCGGCAGCGCGCTGCCTGGGCGACCAGCAACTCGGCGTCCTCCTTGGCCTGCGGCGTGGATGCCTCCCGCGCCATCTCCTTGGCGACAATGGCGATGGTGGCCAACGGCGTGCCCAACTCGTGGGCGGCCGCCGCGGCCAGCGCGCCGAGCGCCGAGAGGCGTTGTTCGCGTGACAACACCGACTGGGTGACGTCGAGCGCCAGGGCCATACGACCGGACTCCAGGGCGGCCTGGCGAACATAGCCCCCGATCAGCATGGTGCCAGTGAGAATCGCGGCGGCGACGGCCACGCGATAGGGCTGGGTGATCACGGCTTCCTGGTCCGGCGCCGTCGGCAGCGGCAGGGAATGCAGCGTCAGGAAGATCGTCATCGCCGTTGACAGCGCCGCCACCAGGGCGACCTGCCATCGCGGCAGGGAGGCTGCGGCCAGGGTGACCGGGGCCATCAGAACGAGAATGAACGGATTGGCCGGTCCGCCGGTCAGGAACAGCAGGCCGGAGAGTTGCAGGATATCCAGCGACAGCTGGGCCGCGCCCTCCGTGTCGCCGAACACCCGCTGGCCGGGCGAGGCGATCGAGGTCAGGAGGTTCGCCCAGGCGCCGGCGGCGATCAGGGCGACGCACCAGCCGAAGGGCACGTTCAGCTCAAAGGCCCAAGCCGCGAACAGCAGCAGCAACTCGCCGCCGATGATCGCCCAGCGAAGGGAGACGACCGTGCGCACGCGCAGCCGGCTTTGCCGCAAGGGTTGGGCGCGCAGCGCGTCGGCGGCTTGCAGACCCTCCTGCGCCGTCCTATCGAGGCCGCGCCCTGCCGCGTCCTGGGCGTACCAGTCGCTCAAGGCTCCGCCCGGTTGAAGGAGGCCATCATGTCCCGCCGCGCCGTCATTCCGCTTGCGCTCCTGGCCGTCGTCATCGTCGCTATCGCCGTTTTCGCCTCTCAGCGCGGTCTGTTCTCCGCAAAGCCAAGCGCCGCCATTGGTGGTGCGTTCCAGCTTGTGGACCAATCCGGCCGCAAGGTCGACCAGGGGTTGCTGAAGGGCAAGTGGAGCGCGGTCTTCTTCGGTTTCACCTACTGTCCCGATGTTTGCCCGACCACCTTGTTCGCCTTGGGCGAGGCTGAACGCCGCCTGGGTGACCAGGCGCGCGATGTGCAGACGGTCTTTGTTTCGGTCGATCCGGAGCGCGACACGCCCAAGGCCCTAGGCGAATATCTGGCCAACGACGCCTTTCCGAAGCAGGCGCTCGGTCTCACGGGAACGCCGGAGCAGATCGCCGCGGCGGCCAAGGCCTACAAAGTCTACTACGCCAAGCGGCCCCTGGAGGGCGGGGGCTACACCATGGACCACACGGCGATCACCTACCTGATGAACCCCAGCGGCGGCTTCGTCTGCCCGATCGCCCACGCCGCCACGCCCGATGAGATCGCCGGCAAGATCAAGGCCGCCATGGCCAAGGGGCGTAGGGCCGACAGCTGCTGAAATGCACGGCCGGCGCCACAAAGGGTGAACCGACTGCCACGTTCAGCTATTATGTTGCGGCGCAACAAAGGTGACGCATGCTCTATTCGCTCTACGAAGCTGGATACTACGCCTCAGCGCCCATGCGGATGGCGGCGCGCCTGACGCGCGACGCCTGGTCCTCGCCGCTCAATCCCGCCCATAACAGCGAGTTCGGCCGCGGGGTCTACGCCGGCGCCGAGCTGTTCTCGACCCTAACCCGCCGCTATGGCCGGCCGGAGTGGGGCATCGATCATGTGAACATTGATGGCCATGACGTCCGCGTCCGTGTCAACGAGACCTGGTCGAGCCCCTGGGGCAAGCTGATCCACTTTGCGCGGTCGACGTCAGACATGCGCAAGGCCGGCCGGCGCGAACTGGAGCCGGCGATCCTGATCGTGGCGCCGTTGTCGGGCCACTATGCGACTCTGCTGCGCGGCACGGTGCAGGCCTTCCTGAAGGATCACGAAGTCTATGTGACCGACTGGGCTAACGCCCGCGACGTGCCCGTGCTCGAAGGCCGTTTCGACTTCCACGACTTCATCGACCATATCCGCATCATGCTGCGCCAGCTGGGCCCGCGGCCGCACGTGCTCGCGGTCTGCCAGCCGGGCCCGCCGGTGCTGGCGGCGGCGGCCCTGATGGCCGAGGACAACGAAGACTCAAGGCCGATGACCATGACCTTCATGGGCTCGCCGATCGACGCGCGCCTTTCGCCGACGGTGACCAATCGCCTGGCGGAGGAAAAGCCCTTCACCTGGTTCCAGAACAACATGATCGACACCGTGCCCGCGCCCTATCCGGGGATGGGGCGGCGCGTCTATCCGGGGTTCGTCCAGCTCGCCAGCTTCATGACCATGAACCTGGAGCGCCACCAGGAGGCGCACCTGAAGTACCTGCATCAATTGATGGACGGCGACGGCGACGGCGCAGAGCAGCATCTGGCCTTCTATGACGAGTACCTCGCGGTGCTCGACCTGACGGAGGAGTTCTACCTCCAGACCATTGACGTGGTTTTCCAGAGCTACCTGCTGCCGAAGGGCGAGCTTATGCACCGCGGCCGCCTCGTCCGGCCGGACCTGATCCGCGACATCGGGCTTCTGACCGTCGAGGGTGAGAACGACGACATCTCCGGCATCGGCCAGACGCAGGCCGCGCACGCCCTTTGCTCGGGCCTGCCGGACGCCTTCAAGGAAGACTATGTGCAGCCGCACGTCGGCCACTATGGCGTCTTCAACGGCCGCCGGTTCCGCGAGCAGATCTACCCAAAAGTCAGGGCCTTCATCGCCCAGGGCGAAGCCGGCTTCGACAAGGCCCGCGCCGCAGCCTAGATTTCATCCCCATGAGTCTGTGGGGGCGAAGGGTCGCCGACGGCGATCGGCTTGAAGTGGCGGGCTGCGCTGTGAGGCTGCGCGTTAACGGACGCGCGCGCCGCATCTCGCTGCGCATCGACCGCGCCCGGCGCGAAGTGGTGGCCAGCGCCCCTAGCCTGCACCGGCTCAGCGAGGCCGCTGATTTCGCGAAATCCCGGGCGGCCTGGATCGCCGCGCGTATGGCCGAGCTGCCGCAGCCATCGACGCTCGCCCCTGGTCAGGTCATCGAAGTGTTCGGCCAGCCGGTGCGGCTGGCGTCGGCGGAAGGCCGGGCGCGCTGGATCGCCGCGTCGGCCGATCAGCCCACCGAAATCCGCGCCATGGGCGAGGGCGAGGGGTTCGCCCGCGCGGTCAAACTGCTGATCCGCAAGCAGGCGCTCAACATGTTCGAGGCTCGCAGCGCCCATTATGCGGGCCGGCTCGGCGCGGCGACGCCGAAGGTCGCGGTGACCGACACCACCTCGCGCTGGGGTTCGTGCACGCCGGCGCGACCTGGCGGGGCCGGGTCGATCCGCTATTCCTGGCGCCTCGCGCTCGCGCCCTTCGCGGTGGCCGACTACGTCGCCGCCCACGAATGCGCCCATCTGCTGGAGGCCAATCACGGCCCGAAGTTCTGGGCCCATGTCCGCGCCCTCGTCGGCGACGAGCGGCCGCATCGCGCCTGGCTGCGCGCCCATGGGGCGGCGCTTCACGCTTTCGGAGCGCAGCAGGGACTCTAGTAGGGCGCGTCCTGCTCAGGTTCGGGATCCTCCCTGCGGCCGCCCACGAGATCGCCGACGGCGCCGGTGACGCCGTCGAACACGCCGCTCAGCACATCGCCGATGGAATCCGTCTCAGGCGCGGGCGGGGCGATGTCGCCGCCGGGGATGGCTTGCGTCTTCAAGCGCGGCAGGGCCTGGGCCATGAAGTCGCGCCAGATGCCGGCCGGCGCGGCGCCGCCGGCGACCCGGCGCATAGGGGTGTTGTCATCCTTGCCGACCCAGACGGCGGTGACGAAGCCGCCCGTATAGCCGACGAACCAGGCGTCGCGGTAATCGCTGGTGGTGCCTGTCTTGCCGGCGATGTCATAGCCCGGCACGCGGGCTCTGCCGCCGCTGCCGCTGGTGATCACCGCGCGCATCATCTGCACCATGTAGCCCAGGGCCGGCTGGCTGATGACGGAGGGGCGGGGGCTGCGGTCGACGCTGTGGTCGTAGCGCACCTGGCCGTCGGCGGTGCGAATCCGCTCGATGGCGTAGCCCTTGGCCAGGAAGCCGCCGTTGGCGAAAGGCGCATAGGCCTGCGCCATTTCCAGCGGACTCACCTCCACCGCGCCCAGCGCCATGGAGGGGTCGATCTGGATCTTCGAGGTGATGCCTAGCCGATGGGCGGCCGCGGCGACGTTCGCGGTGCCGACCTCGCTGGCCAGGCGCGCGGCCACGGTGTTGATCGATTGCGCCAGCGCCGTCTGCAGGTCGATCTGGCCCAGATACTGGCCGGTGTAGTTACGCGGCGTCCAGCCGTTGATCGTCACGGGCTCGTCGACAACGGGCGTGGATGGCGTGCGGCCGGCCTCCATGGCGGCGAGATAGACGAAGGGCTTGAAGGCCGAGCCCGCCTGGCGCCTGGCGCTCGTCGCCCGGTCGAACTGGCTTTGAATGTAGTTGGTTCCGCCGACGTAGGCGCGGATGCGGCCCTCGCCGTCGAGGGCGACCAGGGCGCCTTGCTGGACGCCTTGGTTGGCGGCGGCGGCGACGCCGCGTTGCACGGCCTGTTCGGCGGCGGTCTGTAGGGGCAGGTCGAGGGTGGTCTCGACCACCAGGTCCTCCTTGGGGTCGCCGACCAGGCTGTGGACCTGTTCGTCGACCCAGTCGGTGAAATATTGCGCTCGCTGATTGGCCAGGACGGGGTTGACCCGCACACGCTGGGCGAAGGCGGCGTCGCGCTCGGCCGGCGTGATGGCGTGGGTCTCGACCATCTCGTCCAGGACGATGGTGGCGCGGCGCGCAGCGCGGTCGGTGGCCGAGACCGGACTGTAGCGCGACGGGCCCTTCATCAGGGCCGCCAGCAGCGCGGCTTCGCCCAGTTGGAGTTCGGTGGCCGACTTGCCGAAGTAGCGCTGTGAGGCCGCCTCAATGCCATAGGCGCCGGCCCCGAAGTAAACCCGGTTCAAATAGAGCTCGAGGATCTGCTTCTTGGAGAACTTGGCCTCCAGCCACACCGCCAGGATCAGCTCCTGGGCCTTGCGCCGATAGGTCTGGTTGGGCGTGAGAAAAAGATTGCGCGCCAGCTGTTGGCTGATGGTCGAGCCGCCGCGCAGCGGGCCGCCCTTGTGCGTCAGGTTATAGAGTTGGCTGCGCGCGATGCCCCAAGGGTTGAAGCCGAAGTGCCAGTAGTACCAGCGGTCCTCGATGGCGATGAAGGCCTTGGGCACGTAGGGCGGCAGACGATCGAGATCGACGGGCGCTGCGTACTGGCTGCCGCGGACGGCCACCAAGGCGCCGGACCGGTCGAGGTAGGAAATCGAGGGCTGGCGCTGGACGTCATAGAGCTTTGACGTGTCCGGCAGATCGACGGCGAAGACCGCAAAGAAGGCCACGGTGAAGATGATGAACCAGACGCCCAGCACCATCCCCCAATAGAGAAAAGCCTGGGCGGCGGTGCGGCGGGGGCGAGGCCGCGGAGTCGGGGGCTGGTCGCCTTGGCCGGGCGGTTGCGCATTGGCCATGTGGTTGTCACGTCCTCGCGTGGTCAGTTCGTCGCCGCCCCGGCGGGCGGTCCATTAGCATGGAGCGGCACACTCGTCCGGCGCGGATTGACGGGCGATGAACGGCCGCGTGTTCGCCCTATGCGGCGAACGCAGTTCCGGCGGCGCCCGCGCGTCGGTTGCGGGGGGCGCGGGTGCATGCTACTAGGCGCGCGGCTTTAGAGCGGGGGCTTTTCAAGCACTTGCTCATCGCGTGCTTTTTTTAGCGCATTCAAGCCTTTAGGCGGGGTCTGGCCTCGCTTGCGACATTCCAGGCCCGCTGCACATGCGGCGCACACCGGACGGGACATAGTGGCGGACGACTCCAAGGTATCGAATGTGGGCGAACGTTACGCCCTGGCCCTGTTCGATCTCGCGAATGACGAGAACAAGGTCGCGGCGGTTGAGGCCGACCTCAAGTCTCTGAAAGCCGCTGTGGCTGAGAGTGCGGAACTGCGCACGCTGCTGCGCTCGCCGGCCTTTTCGGCCGCCGACAAGGCCAAGGGCCTGAACGCGATCGCCGCGGCGGCCAGGCTTGATTCCACCACGCAGAAGTTCCTGGGCCTGCTCGCCGCCAATGGCCGGGCCGCCGTTCTGCCGTCGATCATCACTTCCTTTGAAGCGCTCGCCGCCAAGGCGCGTGGCGCTGTCTCCGCCGAGGTCGTCACGGCGACGGCGCTGACCGCCGCCCAGGCCAAGGGCGTCGCCGCCGCCCTGCGGCAGGCGCTTGGCAAGGACCCCGAAATCGAAACGCGCGTCGATCCCTCCATCCTTGGCGGGATCAAGGTGCGTGTCGGCTCCCGACTGTTCGACTCTTCGCTCCGCTCGAAGCTCGACGCCCTGAAATTCGCCCTCAAGAGAGCGTAAAGACCCATGGATATCCGCGCCGCCGAAATCTCGGCCATTCTCAAGTCGCAGATCGCCAACTTCGGCGCTGAAGCTGACGTCTCCGACGTCGGCCAGGTGCTGAGCGTCGGCGACGGCATCGCCCGCGTCTTCGGTCTCGACAAGGTCCAGGCCGGCGAAATGGTGGAGTTCCCCTCCGCCGGCGTGAAGGGCATGGCTCTGAACCTGGAGCGCGACAACGTCGGCATCGTGATCTTCGGTGAAGACCGCGCGATCCGCGAAGGCGATGAAGTTCGCCGCCTCGGCGAAATCGTCGACGTGCCGGTTGGCAAGGGCCTCCTGGGCCGCGTCGTCAACCCGCTCGGCGAACCGATCGACGGCAAGGGTCCGATCGTCTCGGACGAGCGCCGCCGCGTGGACGTCAAGGCGCCGGGCATCATCCCACGCAAGTCGGTTCACGAGCCGGTGCAAACCGGTCTGAAGGCCATCGACACCCTGATCCCCGTCGGCCGCGGTCAGCGCGAACTGATCATCGGCGACCGCCAGACCGGCAAGACCGCCGTGGCGATCGACACCATCCTGAACCAGAAGTCGGTCAACGCCCTGGCGAAGGACGACTCCGAGAAGCTGTTCTGCATCTACGTCGCCATCGGCCAGAAGCGCTCGACGGTGGCTCAGATCGTCAAGACGCTCGAAGAGCGCGGCGCGCTGGACTACACGATCGTCGTCTCGGCGACGGCCTCGGAGCCGGCCCCGCTGCAGTTCCTGGCGCCCTTCGCCGGCTGCGCCATGGGCGAGTTCTTCCGCGACAATGGCATGCACGCCGTCATCATCTATGACGACTTGTCCAAGCAGGCCGTCGCCTATCGCCAGATGTCGCTGCTGCTGCGCCGCCCGCCGGGCCGCGAAGCCTATCCCGGCGACGTCTTCTATCTGCACAGCCGCCTGCTCGAGCGCGCCGCGAAGCTGAACGACGACAATGGCAATGGCTCGCTGACGGCTCTGCCGATCATCGAAACCCAGGCCAACGACGTGTCGGCCTACATCCCGACCAACGTGATCTCGATCACCGACGGCCAGATCTTCCTGGAAACGGACCTGTTCTTCCAGGGCATCCGCCCGGCCGTGAACGTCGGCATCAGCGTCAGCCGCGTGGGCTCTTCGGCCCAGATCAAGGCGATGAAGACGGCCGCTGGCCCGATCAAGGGTGAGCTCGCCCAGTACCGGGAAATGGCCGCCTTCGCGAAGTTCGGTTCTGACCTCGATGTCACGACGCAACGCCAGCTGGCGCGCGGCGAACGCCTGACCGAGCTCCTGAAGCAGCCGCAATATTCGCCGCTGACGGTCGAAGAGCAGGTCGCTTCGGTCTACGCCGGCACCCGCGGCTACCTCGACAAGATCCCGACCTCGCAAGTCCGTCGTTTCGAGACCGACCTGCTGTCGCACCTGCACGCCGAGCACCAGGACCTCCTGGACACCATCCGCAACGAGAAGGACATCAAGTCGATCGAAGATCGCCTGAAGTCCGTGCTGACGGCCTTCGCCGACTCCTTCGCCTAAGCCCAAAGCGCAAGCGGAGCATTAGAAGGCCATGTCCAGCCTCAAGGAGATGCGCAATCGGATCGGAAGCGTGAAAGCCACGCAGAAGATCACGAAGGCGATGCAGATGGTCGCCGCGGCCAAGCTGAAGCGTGCGCAGGAAGCCGCGCAGAACGCGCGCCCCTACGCTCAGCGCATGGGTGCGGTGATCGCCAATCTCGCGTCCGGCGTGTCGGGGGATGGCGCGCCGAAGCTCCTGGCGGGCACGGGTTCGGACCAGCGTCAGCTGGTGATCGTCATGACCTCCGACCGCGGTCTCGCGGGCGGCTTCAACTCCGGCATCGTCCGCTTGGCGCAGCGTCACCTGGCGCGACTGGTGAACGAGGGCAAGGACGTCCGCGTCCTGACCGTCGGCCGCAAGGCGACCGAGCAGCTGCGCCGCCTTTATGGCGACCGCTACCTGGGTTCTTTCGAAGTGGGCGGCTCGCCGTCCCTGACCCGCGCCGACGAGATCGCGGCCCGCGTGCTGGAACTCTATGAAGCCGGCGAGCTCGACACCGTCAGCCTGATCTACAGCCGCTTTCAGTCGGTGGTCACCCAGACCCCGACGGTCCGCCAGCTGGTGCCCGCGGAAGTGGACGCCACGGTGGCGGCGCCGAAGGTCGACCTCAAGGGCGCGGCCTACGAGTATGAGCCGGACGAGGGCCAGATCCTCGAAACCCTGCTGCCGCGCAACGTCACCGTTCAGCTGTTCTCCGCCATGCTGGAGAACCAGGCCGGCTTCTTCGCCGCCCAGATGACGGCGATGGACAACGCGACCCGCAACGCCGGCGACATGATCGCCGCGCTCACTCTGAAATATAACCGTTCACGCCAGGCGCAGATCACCAAGGAGCTGATCGAAATCATCTCCGGCGCTGAAGCCGTCTAGACCGAAAGAGACCGCCCCAATGTCTGAAGTCGCCTCTGAAGCTCCGATCAAGAAGTCCGCGCGTCGCGCCGCCGCCGCGAAGGACGCCGCCCCGGCGGTCGCTCTGGGCGCCGCCACCGGCCGCCTGGTGCAGATCATCGGCGCCGTTGTCGACGTCGAGTTCGACGGCCACCTGCCGGCGATCATGAACGCGCTGGAAACCACCAACACCGACCAACGGACGGGCGAACCCTTCCGCCTGGTGCTGGAAGTCGCCCAGCACCTGGGCGAGAACACCGTCCGCGCCATCGCCATGGACACCACCGAGGGTCTGACCCGCGGCCAGCCCGTGCGCGACACCGGCGACTCCATCCGCGTGCCGGTCGGTCCCGCCACGCTGGGCCGCATCATGAACGTCATCGGCGAGCCGATCGATGAAGCCGGCCCGATCGGCACCGAGCTGCGCTCGCCGATCCACCGTGAGGCCCCGAGCTTCGCCGAGCAGTCCACCTCGTCGGAAGTGCTCGTCACCGGGATTAAGGTCATCGACCTGATGTGCCCCTACACCAAGGGCGGCAAGATCGGCCTGTTCGGCGGCGCCGGCGTCGGCAAGACCGTGACGATGCAGGAGCTGATCAACAACATCGCCAAGGCCTACGGCGGCTACTCGGTGCTGGCCGGCGTCGGCGAGCGCACCCGCGAAGGCAACGACCTCTATCACGAGATGATCGAGTCCAACGTGAACGTGGACCCGAAGGCCAACGACGGCTCGACCGTCGGCTCCAAGTGCGCCTTGGTCTATGGCCAGATGAACGAGCCTCCGGGCGCCCGCGCCCGCGTGGCCCTGACCGGCCTGACGCAGGCGGAATATTTCCGCGACGTCGAAGGCAAGGACGTGCTGCTGTTCGTCGATAACATCTTCCGCTTCACCCAGGCCGGCGCTGAAGTGTCGGCTCTGCTGGGCCGCATCCCCTCGGCCGTGGGCTATCAGCCGACGCTGGCCACGGAGATGGGCAACCTGCAGGAGCGCATCACCTCGACGAACAAGGGTTCGATCACCTCGGTCCAGGCCATCTACGTGCCCGCCGATGACCTGACCGACCCGGCGCCCGCCGCCTCCTTCGCCCACCTGGACGCGACCACCGTGCTGTCGCGCGATATCGCCGCCCAGGCCATCTTCCCGGCCGTTGACCCCCTGGACTCGACCAGCCGGATCATGGACCCGCTGGTGATCGGCGAAGAGCACTACAACGTCGCCCGCCAGACCCAGGAAATCCTGCAGCAGTACAAGCAGCTGAAGGACATCATCGCCATCCTGGGCATGGATGAGCTGTCTGAAGAGGACAAGCTGACCGTGGCCCGCGCCCGGAAGATCCAGCGCTTCCTGTCGCAGCCGTTCCACGTGGCCGAGCAGTTCACCAACACGCCCGGCGCCTTCGTCGAACTGGCCGATACGATCCGCTCGTTCAAGGCGATCTGCGACGGCGAGTACGACCACCTGCCGGAAGCCGCCTTCTACATGGTCGGCGCCATTGAAGAGGCCGTCACCAAGGCTGAGAAGCTGGCGGCGGAAGCGTAAGGGCTCATGGCCGATAAGCTGCACTTCTCTCTCGTCTCACCGGAACGCGAGCTCTTCTCGGGGCTCGTGGACCAGGTGGACGCCCCCGGCTCTGAAGGCGACTTCGGCGTCCTGGCCCACCACGCGCCGTTCATGACGGCGCTGAAGGAAGGCCAGATCAAGGTCTACGACGCCGGCCGCGTCACCACGTTCGACATCCGCGGCGGCTTCGCCGACGTGACGCCGGACGGTCTGACGGTGCTTGCCGAGCACGCGGTCGAGGCGGCCTGAAGCCTGCGCGCTCAGGCCGCTCTTGCGTGACGGCTCGCCCTCACGTTTGATGCGCGCCGAGCGATCGGCGGCGGGAGGCCGAGGGCTTAAGTTCGGTCCGGCGTTTCGCCTGGCCGGTTGGTCAAGGCGCCCGTGCGCGGGCGCTGCAGGGGAATACCTATGAAGACTTATCTGAGCCTGATCCTGGCTGCGGGGCTCGCCACCGCCGCCCAAGCCCAAACTCCGGACGCCGCGGCCCCGGCCGCGCCCGTCGAAGCCGCGCCGGCCCCGGCCGCTGCGCCGGAAGCTGCGCCGATGGCCCCGGCCGCGCCCGCCGCTGTCCCAGCCGAGCCCGCGCCTCCGCCGCCCGCCCTGCCGACCACCGGCGACGGCGCGACGGTCATCAGTTTCCTCGAAAAGGTCTGCGTGCCGGCCGTCCGCGGCGGCAAGCTCGAGCAGCTGGCGCCGGCCGCCGGCATGAAGAAGGACCGCAAGAGCGGCGGCTACGTCATGCCGCTGGGCGGCGACCGCGCCTACACCATCACGGTTCAGCCGATGAGCGCCGTGAACGCCTCGGTGTGCCAGGCCGAAGTCCATTATGCGGTGGGCGGCGACCAGGCGATCGTCTCGGGCCTGAACGTCTGGTCGTTCCTGCACGATCCGGAGCTGATCCTGCAGGCCAACTATGTGAACACCGACGCCGATGGCGTGAAGCGCACGCGCAAGTCGTGGGAGCACCTGGGTTCCAGCGACTCCACCGCGGTCAACTTCACGGTCTGGAAGAAGCCGGACGACACCCCGCTGAACGCGAAGTACGACACCGGCATGCTGTTCTACCAAGAACGCAAGTTCTGACGACCTAGCGGGACGCGGACGATCTCGTCGGCGTCCCGCACCGTCCCGGGGCTAAACCGCTCAGCGCCGAGGCTAGGCGGCGGCGCGGGCCTCTAGCGCCAGCCATTCCAGCACCTGCGCGGCCACGGCGTCTGAACCTGGGCCATCCATAAGCCAATGGCTCATGCCCGGCGCCGTCTCGAAGGCTGCGCCAATGCGGGCCGCTGTCTGCCGCACAGTCGAGGCAGGATGGACCATGTCGCGTTCGCCGGCGATCGCCAGGGCGCGCACGCCCAGGGGGCCCGGACCGACGCTGGTGGTCATGAAGGGGTCCATCCACCAGCTCAGCGTCTGGCGCATGGCCATCGCGCTCTCGGGGCGCAGGCGCGACAGGATGCGTTGGCGTTCCTCGTCGGCGAGGCGGTCCAGGGCGTAGGTTGTCATGACTGTCCGGTCTGGCTCGACCGCGCTGGTCCCAAAGGGGTCCATCATCTGGATGGCGACGGCGCTGGCCGCCTCCTCAAGGCTGGAGCCGGCGACGCCCCAGGGCGCGCTGGGGGCCAGGAGGACGAGGGCCTCAAGCTTCACGCGCCGCGCGGCCATCTGGGCGACGAGCCCGCCCATGGAATGACCGAGCAGGACGGGCGGACGATCCAGGGTCGCGCACAGGTCGGCCAGGTCCTTGGCGTATTCGGCCATGGAGACGCCGGCGGTGGCGCTTGGTGCGGCGTCGACGCCGTGTCCGCGCAGATCCTGAGCAATCACCTGCCAGCCGGAGGCCTCGAAGGCCTTGCGAAAGCCGTCGAAGGCCCAGCCGCCGCAGAAGGCGCCGTGCGTCATGACGATGGTTTTCATCAATCCCCCGCGCCCGGCGCAAACAGATGGCGCGAGCGTCAGGAAGGGTTCTAGCGCGCGGTGGGTCCGCCCGCCAGATCGCGCAACGAAGTGAGCGCAAAGGCCGCGAAGCTTGCGGCCGCAGTTTCATAGGATTGGCGTTTGAACGGCACGATCAGATTTGGGGCCTCGGCGAGATCGGCCCAACGCCAGGCGTCGAACTCAGGTTCACCATGGGCGAGGAGGTCGAACTCCGCGTCCTCGCCGTCGAAGCGGAAGGCGAACCACACCTGCTTTTGCCCGCGCCAGCCGCGGAAGGCTTTCGGCCCGCCGTGGTTCTCGGGGAAATCATAGGCGATCCAGCCGTCGGTGCGCCCAAGCAGGCTGACGCTGATCGCCCCGGTTTCTTCCGCCAGTTCGCGGCGCGCAGCGGTCTCCAGGTCTTCACCGTCGTCGACTCCGCCTTGCGGAAACTGCCAGTTGAACGGGCCAGGCGTGTTGGCGCGCTGGCCCAACCAGACGCGGCCGTCGCGGTGAAACAGGACGACGCCGACATTGGGTCGGTACTGATCGAGGCTCTCGTCGCTCATCACGCTCCCCTGGCCGTCATGGCGCTCCTGACAACTTAACGTGAGCGGCCACGACGGTTTGTCGAAGAATGACAGAGCTTCCGCAAGCTCTGTTCGCTCTACTTGACGGCGGGCGTCGCCGGCTTGACCTCGGCCACCTTGGACTTCGATAGCAGTTCGGCGAGGCGCGCGGTCGGCTTTGGCAGCTTCGGCGTCGCCGCGACTGTGCCGAAGCGCAGCACGTCTTCGGCGCGCGCGATCTGGAAATCCTTCTTGGCGTCAAAGGCTTCCGGCGGCGCCTCCGCCGGCTCATGGGCGCCGATGCGCTTCTTGCCTTCATCGGCGTTCAGCGCATTGCGGAAAGAGGCTTCCGAGAACTGATAGCTCCGGTTGGCGATGGTCTGGGCCTCGTCACGGGTGGCGGCGACCTCCAGGTCGGGGTCGATCCCCGTGCGCTGGATCGAGCGGCCCGACGGGGTGTAGTAGCGCGCCGTGGTCAGCTTCAGGGCGCCGTCCATGCCGCCGCGCAGCGGGATCACGGTCTGCACCGAGCCCTTGCCGAAGCTGGTCAGACCCACGACCTCGGCGCGCTTGCGGTCCTGCAGGGCGCCGGCGACGATCTCGGCGGCCGAGGCCGTGCCCGAATTGATCACCACCACAACGGGCAGGCCATTGGTCATGTCGCCCGCGCGGGCGTTATAGCGCTCAATGTCGCGCGGATCGCGCCCGCGTTGGGAGACGATCTCGCCGCCTTCGAGGAACAGGTCGGAGACGCCCACCGCCTGATCGAGCAGGCCGCCGGGGTTGTTCCGCAGGTCGAGCACAAGGCCCTTCATCTTCGGATTCTTGGCGCGCAGCTCGACGAAGGCGGCCTGGGCTTCATCCGTGGTCTTTTCGTTGAAGCTGGCGATCCGCAGGACGCCAAACTCGCCGTCCATCCGCGCGGTCGCGGACTTGGGCTTGATGACCTCGCGGACGATCTTGACGTCGAAGGGATCGGACTTCTCGCGGGCGATGGTCAGGGTGACCGCTTCGCCGGGCTTGCCCCGCATCTGCTTGACGGCGTCGTTCACAGAGAGGCCCAGCACGCTCTCATTGTTCACGGCGGTGATGTAGTCGCCGGCCTTGACGCCGGCATTCGCGGCAGGCGTGCCGTCCATCGGCGAGATGACTTTGACCACGCCGTCCTCACTGGTGATCTCTATGCCCAGACCGCCATATTCGCCGCGGGTCTGGTCGCGCATCTCGTCGAAGTTCTCGGCGTCCAGATAGCCCGAATGCGGGTCGAGCGACGTCAGCATCCCGTCGATCGCCGACTGGATCAGCTTTGTGTCGTCGACGTCGGAGACGTATTGCCGCTCGACAGTGTCCAGCACGTCACCGAACAGGCCGAGCATCTTGTAGGTTTTGGCGCGCGGCTGCGCCGCGGCGACCGCTTGCTGACTCACATAGGCCATGCTGCCTGCGCCCAGGATGAAGGCCGATGCGCCGATCAGGAGATACTTCTTCATAGCCTGTCACAGGCTCCCTATGCGGCGCCGCCGCCAATGATCCGAACCGCGAACAAGGGCGGATCGACTTTACAGTTCAGCTGAACACAAGGCGAAGCTTTCATGCTCAAGCTTGTGATCATCCCGACCGATTCTCCAACCAAGTTTCCGGATTTACCGGCGCACCCTGATCTCTAACCTCTAGATAGAGTTCAGAAAGCGATTGTCGACTATCCGGCATCACACCAACGGCTTGTCCCGCCGCGACGGATTGTCCGGCTTCAACCGACGAACGCTCTAGTCCAGCAAGCACCAGATGGTAGCCGCCTGCGAGTCTTAAAATGACCACCACGCCCCATCCTTGGACGGGGCCCACATATTGAACAACGCCTGCTCCTGAACTGACGACCTGCGCTACGCCCGTGGTCGAAAGCGTCAAACCATTTGACTTCCCGCCGCCGCTCAACGTGTCGCCGTAGCGCCGGGATACTGTTCCTCTTACTGGCCAAAACAGGCTTTCCGGGGGCCGGCTGGGGGCGGACTGTGGCGAAGGCGGCGCGCCCGACGCGGCCTGGGGCGCCGTTTCGGCGCGTAGGCTGTCGGTTGTGAAGAGCGCCTCGCTCTCCACGGCGGCAAGGCGGCGCTGGCGCATCATCTCGCCGGCCTCGCGGGCGTAGACCTGCGCCTGCCGACGAAGCTCCGGTGTCATGGCCCGCACCAGGATGGCCGCGCGCACGGCGTCGCGGGCGTCTTCGGGGCGAACCAGCAGCGGCGGCGGCGGGTCGCGGCGGATCTGTTCGAGCACCGACAGCAGCCGCGCCATGCGGCTCATGTTCAGCGCCTGCTCACGCGAGAGTTCCACCTGTTCCACATTGAGGCGTTCAAGCCGCTCGCTGACCACAGCGTAGGCCGCTCCCGCCAGCAGGGTGGCGGCCAGGGTCGTCGCGACGACAATCGGGAGGATCAGGCGGTGCGTCGGCATCAGTCGCGATGATAGGGCGATCCGCCCAATATGGAGACCGCGCGATAGACCTGTTCGGCCAGCATCGCGCGGGCCAGGGCATGGGGCCAGGTCTGGGGTCCGAAGGCAAGTTGACCTTGGGCGGCGGCGAGGAGATCTGGGTCGAGGCCGTCGGCGCCGCCGATCACCAGGGCTAGGCGGCGCACGCCCTGGTCGCGCAACGCAGCGAGTTCGGCGGCGAACGCCCGCGAGGCGCGGGGCTTGCCGTGCTCGTCGCAGGCGATCACGTGGCTGTCGGCCAGGTGCGGGGTCAACATCTGGGCCTCGGCGGCTTTGCCCGGCTTACGGCTCTCCACCTCGATCACTTCGACCGGACCCAGCGCCAGGGCGCGACCAGAAGCGCTCGCCCGCTCGGCGTAGAGCTTGACGAGATCGGTTTCAGGGCCCCGCGGCAGGCGTCCGACCGCGATAATGGCGATCTTCACGCCGGGTCGGGATCAGCTGCGGAGAGTCGGGCTGACGTCCGTGCGGTGGCCGGGGCTATCGACGGACCAGATCTTCTCGATGTTATAGAACGAGCGAACTTCCGGTCGGAACAGGTGGATGACCACGTCGCCGGTGTCGATCAACACCCAGTCGCAGTGCGGCATGCCCTCGACACGTGCGCGGCCGTAGCCGTTCTCTTTCAAGGCGCGCAGCAAATGATCGGCGATCGCGCCGACATGGCGATGCGAGCGGCCAGAGGCCACGATCAGCGCGTCTGCAACGGCGCTCTTGCCCTTCAGGTCGATGAAAACAACGTCCTGGGCCTGGTCGTCTTCCAGGCGGCCGAGGATCAGGTCTTCCAGGGGGCCCATGTCACCGCGGTGCTGCGGCGTAGTCGCCTGGGTATCGAAGGATGACCGGACGGATTCAGCCTGGTCGTCTTGCGCGCTCGGCGCAGGGTCGGGGTTCAGCGGGATACTCCTTTTTGCCTCCCTAGACCTTATCCTAGCATAATTCCGCGTCAGGGTCAGGGGCCTTGCATTCGTCGGACAATGCGCGGCGCAGGGCGCTAGAGGACTGGCTGTGCAGCGGGCCGCTGAGGAACGTCCAGGCCGGCGCCTTGGCCCCCGCGCTCAAGGTAGCGCGACGTGCTGCGCGAAAAGCGCGCGCCGCAGGCGAGGTCATGGCGGCGATCGTGCTGCCCGGACGGGCGACCACGGCGACGGGCAGTTCGCGCAGGATCTGACGCCAGTGACGCCAGTGGTGGAAGCTCGCCAGGCTGTCCGACCCCATGAGCCAGACGAAGCAGACGGCGGGATAGCGCCGCTTGAGGGCCCGGATGGTGTCGATTGTGTACTGAGTGCCCATGCGTGTTTCGGCGTCGGAGACGATCATCCGGCCGCCCCGCGCGAGCGCCCGTGCGCCGTTCATGCGGTCGGCCAGGCTTTGCGTGTCGCGTGATGACTTCAGCGGGTTCTGCGGCGACACCAGCCAGATCACCTGGTCGAGGCCCAGGCGCTTGAGCGCTGTCTCCGCTACATGGGCATGGCCTTCGTGAGCCGGATTGAAGGACCCGCCGAACAAACCCACGCGCATACCGGGCGCCAGATGCAGGCCTGCGCTGAGAGCGCTCTTCACCAGGACTCAGCCGCCGCGGACGGGCGTCGGCGCGCCGCCGCGGTCGAGCTCGAGGTCGGCCTGGATCACGCGGGTGCGGACACTGAACACGCCGTCGCCGGCCAGGACGCCGCCGCGGGCGAAGAGGCGGCCGTTCTCCCAGTTAGAGAGGCCAAGCTCCGGACGGCTGAGGGCGTACTGGCCATCGACCCAGCGGGTGAAGCCGTCGCTGACGAAGGGCGCATCCACCGCCTCGTAGAATCGCGCCTGGGCGGCGGCGTCCTCGGCGATGAGGGCGGCGCAGAAGCGCGGACTCAAGGCGTTGAACAGGGCGGCGGCCTCGTCGATGCTTTCAACGATCTTGAGGCTGACCTCAGGGGTCTCCTCCCACTCCCATTCCAGGCCCAGCATTGCGTCGGCGATGGGTTCGACGAGGCCCTCCTCGACAACGCCCCCCGCGCGGACCACGGGGCCGCGCCGCTGCAGGATTTCGGAGGGCAGTCGGGGCAGGTCGACCTCGGCCACATGCAGCTTCCAGCCGCGGCGGCGTTCGCCGGCGCGCTCCAGGGCCTCCAGGAAGACCGGGATCAGGTCGTCGGCGCGCTCGCGCACGATGCAACAAACGTTGAGCGTGTTGCACACCTTGCGGTCGAGGGAGTGGTAGGCGGCGGCGAAGAACCGGTCGGCGTTGGCGCTCGCGTCAGCGACCATCCAGGCGCCGCCCGTGCCATGCAGGCTGACCGGCGTGCCTGCGGCGCGGGCGATGGCGCCCAGCTGAGCGACGGCGGGGCCGGAGCCGCGGGCGACGGCGAGCGCCAGCCGTGCATCAGCGAACATCGCCCATCCAGCGGCATGGGCGGCGCTTTCGATCAGAACGGCGGCGCCGTCGGGGAGACCGGCGGCGCGGATCGCCGGGTCCAGCGCGTGCTCGACGATGGCCTTGGCGGTGGCCAGGGCGTCGGAACCGATGCGGAAGACGACGGTGTTGCCCGCGCGCAGCACGCCGGTCGCGTCAGCGAACACATTGGGCCGGCCCTCGAAGACGAAGCCGACGACGCCGAGGGGGGCGGTCACCTGCTCGACCGACCAGCCAGCGTGGTCAAGGCGCTCGATCACGCGGCCGCGAGACGGCTCGGCGTCGCGCCAGACCGTCAGGCCGTCGACCATGTCGCGCCGCATGGCGTCGGAGACTTTGAGCCGCGTGGTGGAGCGGCCGCGGGCGGCGGCGCGTGTCACGTCGTCGGCGTTGGCCCCGGCGATGTGGCCCCAGACGGCGTCATCCGACAAGCGTGCGGCGAAGGCGTCGAAGAAGGCGGTGATCTGGGTGTCGGACACCCCGCCCATCCGGGCGAAGGCGGCCTGGGCGCGATCGACGGCGCGGGTCGCAATCTGGTGCTCGACGGCGAGAACATGCAGCAGAGCGCCGCTGTCAGGATCGACCAGCAACCGGTCGCCCGGTTGAAAGGCGGCGGCCAGGCGATCGTCGACGAGGCTCACGCGATCGCCGCCGTAGACGATCGGCATGCCCGGGGTGAGCTGCTGAAGCCGCTGGGGTCCGCCCGCCTCGCCGTCCATGTCGTACCCTCTGATCCGTCGTGGTCTTTACGCGTCTTGCGTATGCTGGGCCAAGGCCAGGTCATCAGCGTGGACCAGTGGGCCAAAGCTGAAGCCCAGGGTCTCCTCGATGGCTTCGGAGCGTAGGCCAACGATCCGGCTGGCTTCCTCGGCGTCGTAGCGGACCAGGCCCCGGGCGATCTCGCGGCCGGCCTCGTCGTGGATCAGCACGGCGTCGCCGCGGTCGAAGCGGCCCTGAACCGAGCGGACGCCAGCGGCCAACAAGCTCTTGCCCCGGCGCACGGCGGCCGCGGCGCCGGCATCGACGCCAAGAGAGCCAGTGGGCGCCAGGCTGCCGGCGATCCACGCCTTGTAAGCCGCCGCTGGGCTGATCGACGGCTCGATGATGGTCGAGGCCTCGCCCAACTCGACGGCGAGCAGCGGGCGGGGCCGCGAGCCCAGGGTGATGACGGTTGCGCAACCGGCGGCGGCGGCGATCTTGGCGGCGGCGAGCTTGGTGGCCATGCCGCCGGTGCCGACGCCCGCGCCAGCATTGGCGCCGCCCGCCATGGCCTCGATCTCCGGTGTCAATCGGGCGATGCGCGGCAGCCGCTCGGCGGTCGGATCACGACGGGGATCGGAGGTGTAGAGGCCGTCGATGTCTGACAGCAGGACCAGGACGTCAGCGCCGATCATCTGGGCTACGCGGGCGGCCAGGCGGTCATTATCGCCATAGCGGATCTCTTCGGTGACGACGGTGTCGTTCTCGTTCACCACCGGCACGACGCCCAGGGACAAGAGAGTGTCGACCGTCGCACGCGCGTTCAACCAGCGCCTGCGCACCTCGGTGTCGTCGCGGGTCAGCAGAATTTGAGCGCAGGCGATGTCATGGGGCTCGAGGGCTTCTTCCCAGGCGCGCATCAGGGCCGATTGGCCGGCGGCCGCGGCGGCCTGTTTCTCCGGGAGGGTGAGCGCCTTACGACGAAGGCCAAGGCGCCGTCGGCCCAGCGCCACGGAGCCAGAGGAGACCACCAGCACCTGCTGGCCCCGGCCGCGCAGGCGGGCGATATCGGCGGCGATCGCCGCCAGCCGGTCGCGGTGCGCGGCGCCGTTCTCATCGACCAGAAGGGCTGAACCGATCTTGACGACGATCCGGCGCGCGTCGGCCAGTCCGTTCATGGGCGCCATTCGCCTTGGGGCGCGGTGGCGTGTTCGTCGACGTCGTCGTCCACGAGCTCGCCATTGCGGCGGCGGACCTCCTGGAAGGCCGCGCGCAGCAGGGCCTGGACGCCCTCGCCGGACACCCCGGACACGAGGCGCGGCTTGACGCCTGCCGCGGCCTCCAGCTCGGCGGCCTTTTCGGCGCGGGTGTCGGGGTCGAGGGCGTCGACCTTGTTGAGCGCGAGGATCTCGTGCTTGTGGCCCAACTCCTCACCATAGGCTTCGAGCTCGGTGCGCACGGTGCGCCACGCGCCGACCACGTCCTCTTGAGTCCCGTCGACCAGGTGAATCAGGGTCGCCGTCCGCTCGACGTGGCCCAGGAAGCGCACGCCCAGGCCCGCGCCTTCGGAAGCGCCTTCGATCAGGCCGGGAATGTCAGCGATGACGAAGCGCTCGTTGGGCGAAAGGTCGACGACGCCGAGATTGGGGGCGAGCGTGGTGAAGGGATAATCGGCGATCTTCGGCCGGGCCGCGCTGGCGGCGGCCAGGAAGGTCGACTTGCCCGCGTTGGGCAGCCCTGCGAGGCCTACGTCTGCGATCAACTTCAGGCGGAGCCAGATCCAGCGTTCTTCGCCGGGCGCGCCGGGGTTCGCGTGCCGCGGCGCCTGGTTGACCGGGCCCTTGAAGCGATCGTTGCCCCAGCCGCCATTGCCGCCCTTGGCCAAGAGATAGCGTTGGCCGGCCTGGTCCATGTCGATGATCAGGGTCTCTTTGTCCTCCTCGAACACCTGGGTGCCCACTGGGACCTTGAGGATCGCGTCGGCCCCGGCGTGGCCATGGCGATTGCGGCCCATGCCATGGACGCCGGTCTCGGCCTTGAAGTGCTGGTGGTAGCGGAAGTCGATCAGGGTGTTCAGCCCGTCGACCGCCTCGATCCAGACGTCGCCGCCATTGCCGCCGTCGCCGCCGTCCGGACCGCCATACTCGATATACTTCTCGCGCCGGAATGAGACCGCGCCGCCGCCGCCGTTGCCGGAGCGGACAAAGATCTTGCACTCGTCGAGAAACTTCATGGGTCGATCAATTACCTTCAACCAAGGCGCTTAGCACAAATGGCGCGCCGTTTCCTTAAGCGAGCCACATCATGTGGCGCGACGGCGCGGGCGCGGCCCGGGCGAGCGACTGAGCCAGCGTGACCGCCCCAGTGTAGAGGAACCCCGCCTTGTTCAAGACGGCGCCCGAGGCCGGGTTGTCCGCGTAGTGCCGGGCCTGGACAGCGCGCTTGCCCCACTCGCGACTGGCCCAGACGAGAGCCGCGTCCGTCGCCTCGGTCGCGAGGCCCTGTCCCCAGAAGTCGCGCCCCAGCCAGTAGCCAAGCTCGGGCTGGCGGCGGTCGTCGCCGTGGAAGCCCAAGAGCCCGATCAGGCCGTGGTCGTGGTGATCAATGGCGAAATTCACCTCGCGCTCAGGATCGAAGTCGATCGCCAGAAATGCCTGGGCGTCCTCGATCGCGTAGGGGTGAGGCATACGTGAGACCATGCCGGCCACGGCGATGTCGTTCGCCAGGGCGGCGATGCGGGTCGCGTCCCGCGGACTTAATGGGCGCAGCGCCAGCCTGTCGCTGACGATGTGCGGTGTGATCCTGATCGAGCACATCTTCGAACCTCCCGAGCCGGCGTGCGGCCCAAACGAAAGCGGGGAGCCCAGGCGACCCGGACTCCCCGCTGAAGGTTCGTCATCCGGTTCGCCCAGGCGGGGCGGAACCGGTCAAAGCGGTTCCGCTTACTCGGCGGCCATCGGCGCAGGCACGATCGACACGTAGGTGCGGTCATTGCGCTTGGTCGTAAATTTCACAGCGCCGGTCGCGGTGGCGAACAGGGTGTGGTCGCGGCCGAGGCCGACATTGTCGCCCGGCCAGAACTTGGTGCCGCGCTGGCGGACGAGAATATTGCCGGCGAGGACGTTCTCGCCGCCGTATTTCTTCACGCCGAGGCGCTGGCCGGCGGAGTCGCGCCCGTTGCGCGAGGAGCCGCCTGATTTTTTGTGAGCCATGCTGCTCTCCTGATCCTAGCGGGGCGCCTTATTCGGCGCCCGAATCCTTGGTTTCGACCGCGGGAGCGTCCGTCGCCGGCGCCGCGTCGTTCTGGGCGGCGGCGGCCTTGCGGACCGTCGAACGCTTCACCTTCGGGGCGTCTTCCGAAGCCGCGGCCGCGACGGCCGGGACCGGCGCGAAGTCGAGCTTCAGATTGCGCGAGCGGGCGTTCAGCTCGGCCTTGGTGGTCAGATCGACCACGCCGTCCCACTTGGCTTCCTTGCCGTCGGCGGCGATCGCGGTGACGCGCAGCACGCTTTCGGTCTGGCGATGGCCACGGGTGCGGCGATAGCCTTGGCGGCGGATCTTCTTGAAGATCTTCACCTTCTCACCCTTGCGGGTTTCGATCATCGTCGCCGAGACGCTCGCGCCCGCAACGATCGGCTCACCGATCGTCACGGCGTCGCCGTCGCCGAGCATCAGGACGTCGCCGAACGCGACGGTCGCGCCGGGTTCGCCATCCAGCTTTTCGACGACCAGCACGTCGCCGGGTTGAACCCGGTATTGCTTCCCGCCGGTCTTGATCACCGCGTACATCGTTCGCGCCTTTGAAGAGACTGATAGTTCAAAACGGAATGCGCCCCCGAGGAGTCCCCTGGGGCGAGAGGCGCGGACTTATACAGAGGGTCGCGGCCAAGTCAACGAAGAGGCGCCGGCTTCAGGACCGGTTCGTAACGGTCCGCCGGCGCCCTTTCGCCATAGGCTATTTCATGGCCGTCTTCATGCCGTTGGCCTTGTCGAGATGCATCTGAACGGCGGGCGCGGTCTTGGCGGCGAAGCCTTTCAGGCCGGCGTTGTCGCCGTTGGCGGCGTAGCCGGTGAGCAGCGTCAGCGCCTCCTGGTGGGCGGCGACCTGTTGGTCGACATAGACGCGGTCGAAGTCGGCGTCGCTGGCGGCTTTGAGGTTGTCGAGCAGGCCTTGACGGCGCTCGTCGAGCGCGGCAGGCGGCGTCTGGCCGGCGGCCGCGGCCAAAGGTTTCATCTCGGCGGTGGTGGCGGTGTGGCCGTCGGCCATCATCTTACCGAAGGCCTTCACGTCGGCCGCCTTGCCGCGCGCCTGGGCCATCTTCCCGGCCTCGACTTCATACATGTCGCTCATGGCGGCGTTGGCCACGAAGGACGGGGTGTCGTGCGAGCCGATGGTCTGGGCGGACATCTGGCCAACCGGGCCGGCGGCCGCGTCCTGCGCGGTGTTGACCGCTGCGGCGGCGTCGGCCCGGGCGTTGTCGGTGGTGGCCTTGCTGCAAGCGGCCAGCGAAAGCGCGGCGGCGACAGCGGCGGAAAGGAAGAGTGCGGATTTCATGGAGGGCTCCCGTTTGGTTGGCCCCTGAACCCGCCGCGCAGGCTTAGGGTTCCCGCCGCGCAGGGCCGCAGTTCATTTGATCGTGAGCGCCGGAACCTGGGCTCAGGGCTGGTGCGTCGCGCCGGGCGTTGCGACTTCGATGGTGACGTGGCTGAGCTCGGGGATCACGGCCAGCGCCTGTCGAAGGCGCGCGACGTCAACATGCAGGCCCGCGACCACGGCGACGGCGGCGTGGTGGCCTGGACCCAGGCGCCAGACGTGCAGGTCGACGACCTCGGCGCCGTCAACTTGAAGACGGGCTCGCACTTCCTCGGTCAGCGCGCTCGAGGGGTTGACGTCGAGCAAGGTGGCGCTGGCGCGCCGCGCCAGGTTCCAGGCGAACCGGCCGACCAAGATCGCGCCGGCCAGGCCTGCGGCCGGATCCGTCCAGTCCCAGTGAAGGGCCGCGCCCAAGGCCATGGCGGCGATAGTCAGCACCGACACCATGGCGTCGGCTGATAGGTGCAGGTGGGCGGCGGAGATGTTCAGGTCGCCGTCGCGATCATGGGTGTGCCCCTTCCGCCGGGCCGGCCGCAGGACGACGATGCACAGCAGGTTCACGGCGAGGCCGGCGGCGGCGAGCGGCAGGGCGCCGTCATAGCGCACGGCCTCGGGATGGATCAGGCGTTCCACGCTCTCCGTCGCGATGGCCAGGGCGGTGATGGCCAGGACCACGGCGTTGGCGAAGCCGGCCAGGTAGCCGACCTTACCGACGCCGAAGCTGAATCGAGGGTCGGCGGCGTGGCGCCGGGCGAAGGCGTAGGCGGCCGCGGCTGTCAAAAGAGCAGCCACATGGGCGCTCATGTGCAGGCCGCCGGCGGTGAGCGCTACGGACTTGAAGAGCGCGCCGCCGACCAGTTGAGCCGCCAGTGTTACGACGCAAATCCCTGTGACGATCCAGATCCGGCGCTCGTTCCGGTGATGGTCGGCGCCCAGGTAGGTGCGGTCGCGACGGAAGGCGTCGAGCTCCTCGGGGACTGGCGGCGCGACGGCTGCGTTCATGATGTTATTGTATAACATTCAACGTCGTGCTGACCGCAAGCGGATTCAGCTTTTGCGGAACGCCGGTTGAGCACTACATGTGAGCCATGAGCGAAACGACATCCGCCGCCAAGACTCCCGTCACCGTGCTGACCGGTTACCTGGGAGCCGGCAAGACGACACTCTTGAACCGCATTCTCTCGGAGGATCACGGCAAGCGCTACGCCGTGATCGTCAACGAGTTCGGCGAAGCCGGAATCGACAACGACCTCATCGTCGGCGCCGACGAGGAAGTCTTCGAGATGAACAACGGCTGCGTCTGCTGCACCGTGCGGGGCGACCTGATCCGCGTGCTTTCCGGACTGATGAAGCGGCAGAACGCCAAGACCGGGCGCGGCTTTGACGCCATCATCGTCGAGACGACGGGCCTGGCCGATCCGGGGCCCGTGGCCCAGACGTTCTTTATCGACGAAGACGTGCGCGCCAAGACCGAGCTCGATTCGGTGACGACGGTGGTCGACGCCAAGCACCTGCTGCAGCGTTTGGGCGACTCCAACGAAGCGGCCGAGCAGGTCGCCTTCGCCGACCAGATCGTGCTGAACAAGACCGACCTCGTCACGCCGGCCGAACTGGCCGCGGTGGAGCGGGCGATCCGCCAGCTCAATCCCCTGGCGCCGATCCACAGGGCGGAGCGCTCGAACGTACCGCTGGAGGCGATCCTTGGGCGCGGCTCCTTCGACCTCGCCCGCATCACCGATATCGCGCCTGACTTCCTCAATCCGGCGCATGGCGAGGAAGGCCATGTGCACGACGAGCATTGCGAGCACGATCACCATGATCATCATGGCCACGACCACCATGATCATGATCACCACGACCACGCGCATGATCATGTCGCGGCGTCCGGCATCCGCGGTATTTCCCTGGTGACGGACAAGCCGATCGACGGCCCGCGCATCACCGCCTGGTTGAATGAGACCCTGCAGAACCAGGGTCCCGACATCCTGCGGGCGAAGGGCATCATTGACGTGAAGGGTGAGGATCGCCGGCTGGTTTTCCAGGCGGTGCACATGATCCTCGAAGGTGATTTCCAGGGCGAGTGGCGGCCGGGCCCGCGCCAGAGCAAGATGGTGTTCATCGGCCGCAATCTTGATGAAGCCGCCCTGCGCAAGGGCTTCGAAGCGACCTTCGCGCGCTAGCTGGCGAGCGCAGAGGCGCTCGCGGCCTTCCTTCGCAAAGGGGAGGGCGAGAATTAGCCAGGCTGCAGACTCGCCCAGCAAAAAGCCCGCCGGATCGCTCCGGCGGGCTTTTCGAATTCGCGTCAGATCAGGCGGATCAGATTTCTTCGTTGATCAGAGCGACCTGATAGAAGCCGTTGCCTTGCAGGGTGTTCATGACGGCCATGAACTCGCCGTAGCGCACGGTGCGGTCGGCGCGGATATAGACGCGCTGTTGTTTCACCGGGGTCAGCGGGTCTTCCTTGGCCAGGACGCCGCTCAGATCGACCGAGAGAGTGTCCAGTTTGGTGGCCTGCTCGCCGATGAACAGCGTGCCGCCTTGCTGGATGTTGATGAGCACAGGCTCTTCGATCTTCGCGCCCGGCGGCGGCGGAACGGCCGGCGGCAGGTCGAGCTTCACCGAAACGGTGGCGGCCGGGATGGACACCATGAAGATGATGAGGAGCACCAGCATGACGTCCACGAAGGGCGTCACGTTCATATCGGAGTTCTGGCCAAGATCGAACTTGGAGCCGCCGCCACTGGCGAGCTTCGCAGCCATGCTTACAGTTCCTTCCCTGGGGGCCGCCCCGGCCCCGTCTTTGGTCGCGATGACCATTGGCAAGCCGGATGGGGATTGTAAAGCCCGAAGCGCGGGGGCCGCGCCGCCGTGCTCAAAACTGTTTGCCTTCGCCCCAGCCGGCTCTAACTGGAAGTCATGCAGCTGACCCTCGACGCCTACGTCTCGGCCACCCTTTTCGATCGCGCCGGCAAGGCGATCTTCGCGCTGGGCGATGGCCGGGTGTGTTTCGAGGGCGGCGCCGAGGTCCAGGCTCACGACGGCGCGGTGCTCGCTGCGGCCCTTCATCCGTCCGGAGACGGCGTCGTGACCGGCGGCGACGATGGGCGTCTGATGTGGGTGCGCGCCTCGGGCGCCGAGACCTTGGCGGAGATTCGCGGCGGCTGGATCGAGTGCGTCGCCACCTCCGACGAGTCCGGCCTGATCGCCTTCGCCTCGGGTCGCGACCTGCATGTCCGCGATTCCAAGGATTCCGATTTTTCGCGCACCTTCGCCCATCCGCGGGCGGTGTCGGGCATAGCCTTCGACCCCAAGGGCCGGCGCGTCGCCACGGCCACCTATGGCGGCGTCAACCTCTGGTACGCGCGGATCGCCGACCAGAAGCCGGGCGTGCTCAAATGGGCCGGCAGCCATACGGGCGTGATCTGGAGCCCTGACGGCAAGTTCATCATCACCGCCATGCAGGACGCCCAGTTGCACGGCTGGCGCGTCGCCGACGAGAAGAACCTGAGGATGGGCGGCTATCCCGCCAAAATCCGTAGCCTGGCGTTTCTGTCGAAGGGCGCGCTGCTGGCGACGTCGGGCGCGAACGGCCTGGTCGCGTGGCCCTTCGCCGGCGCCAACGGGCCGATGGGCAAGCAGGCCGCCGAGGTGGGCTATGATGAGAGCGCCGTGGTCCTGTGGGTTGCGACCGCGCCTAGCAAGTCCTTCGCCGCCGCCGGCCTCGACGACGGCCGCGTCTGGGCGGCTGAACTCTCAGGCAGTTCGGTGAAGACCCTGAAGGCCGACAAGGGCGAGCCTGTCAGCGCGCTCGCCATGTCCGCCGACGGCCGCCGCGTCGCCTGGGGCTGTGAAGACGGCCAGGCTGGCGTGGCCGAACTGGACTGAGACGACCTATGGCCAAGGTGCGAGGCGCGGGCGCAACGATTCGCAGGCTCTTGAAGGGCCTGCTGATCGGTCTGTTGATCGTGGGTCTCGTCGGGCCGGTCGTCGTGGTCGGCGTCTACCGCTTCGTGCCGCCGCCGCTCACCTGGCTGATGGTGCAGCGGGTGTTCGAGGGGCGCGGCTTCGATCGGCGCTGGGTTCCATTGGAGCGCATTTCGCCGACCCTGACGCGGGCGGTGATCGCCGCCGAGGACGCGCGGTTCTGCGAACACCACGGCTTTGACTTCGAGGCGATGCGCAAGGCCTTCGCCGCCAACCAGCGCGGCGGCAAGGTGCGCGGCGGCTCGACCATCAGCCAGCAGACCGCCAAGAACGTCTTCCTGTGGCCGCATCGCGACTATGTGCGCAAAGGCCTTGAGGCCTGGTTCACCGTGTTGATCGAGGCGATGTGGGGTAAGCCGAGGATCATGGAGGTCTATTTGAACTCCATCGAGTGGGGGCCTGGCGTCTATGGCGCGGAGGCCGCGGCACGGAAGAACTTCGGCGTTCCAGCCGCCCAGCTAAAGCCCGCGCAGGCCGCCAGGCTGGCGGCGATCCTGCCCAAGCCCCTTTCCTGGAAGGCGGGCAGACCCGGGCCCTATGTGAAGCGCCGGTCCGGCGCCATCAACGCCAACGCCCGCGTCGTTCGACGCGAAGGGTTGTCGGCTTGTGTCCTGAGGTCGTCAGTGTCCTGAAAACAGGAAGGGCGGCGCAGTCGCCTGCGCCGCCCTCTCCAGGTCTTAGCGGTAGCCGTAGCGATAGTCGGGCTGGGCGTAGTAGGCTCGACCATAGCGGTCGTAACGGACCTGGTTGTCGCGCTGATAGTAGCCGGCGCGTTGGTTGTAGTAGCCGCGGTCGTTGCGATAGTTCGACTGGTAGTAGCGGCGATTGTTGTTCTTGGTCGAGGCGCCGATCGCGGCCCCGGCCACCGCGCCGATGGCGGTCGCGCCGCCGTCGCCATTGGAGACCGCCGCGCCGGCGACGGCGCCGATGAGGCCGCCGATCAGGGCGCGTTCGGTCTTGCTGGCCGCCGAAGCGCTGGCGGCGGGCAGGGCGACCGCGCCGGTCACGAGGACGGCGACGGCGATCTTGCTGAACTTGTTGATCATCTGAAAGCTCCTTGTCGCTCCTCCGGCCACACCTGAGACCGGATGTTGAGACAGGTTTTAGGACCTGGGCTTTGAACCCATGCTGAACGGCGCTGTTCAGGTTCCAGTCATCGACCAGACTTGCCTCGACCCCCGGCTCAGGCCATAAGGCGCGCACGAAGGCGGTCCTCCGCAAGGAGGCCAAGAGGGAACGGGGTCCGGCGCAGCCATGCGCCAATTCCCCGGCTGTGCCCGCAACTGTCGGCGGTGAGCGCCGCGTCCGATTCCTCCGTTCGGAGGGAAGGCCACTGGGTCGCAAGACCTGGGAAGGCAAGGGCGTGGGGCGATGACCCGCAAGCCAGGAGACCTGCCGTCTTCCGTCGTTCGACCGGGGCCCGGGACCAGGCCATCGGCGCGGCAGGACGCCACGCGTTCTCTCGTTGCAGCGACATCGCAAGGCCCCGCCGTCGGGCCGCCATGTCGCCTGCAAGGCCCGCCCGACGGCTTCGGGGAGGGCCGGTTATGGAGGAACCGCGACCATGCGTTCCCAGCTGATTATTTGCCTTCTCGCCTCGGCCGCGGCCGGACCTGTCTTCGCGCAAACCCCCGTGAGCGAGCTTGTCGTCACGCGGCTGCCGACGACGCCGGATCTGGTCACCGGCGCCCGGGTGATCGACCGCGCCGAGATCGAAGCGCGGCGGACGAGCTTCGCCGCCGACCTTCTGTCCACGGTTCCAGGCGTCGGCTTCACACGCAATGGCGGCTTCGGCGGCGTCACCGCCTTGAAGATCCGTGGCGCTACGGCCGACAAGACCCTGGTCCTGATCGACGGCGTGCCAGCCGGCGACGCGGCCGACCCCAACGGATCGTTTGACGCCAGTTCTCTGCAACTGGCCGACCTGGAGCGCATCGAAATCCTGTCCGGCCCGCAGAGCTCGCTCTGGGGTTCGGAGGCGATTGGCGGCGTGATTTCCTTCACCACCCGCGAACTCGCCGGCTTGCGCGCGGAGGTCGAGGGCGGATCGATGGAGACCGTGCGCGGATTTCTTGGGGCAGGCGTCGCCAGCGAGGCCTACGCGTTGAACGCAACGCTCGCCGGCTTTCGCACCGACGGGGTCTCCAAGGCCGCCTTGGGCGCGGAGAAGGACGGGTTCAAAACCTATACGGCGAGCCTCGGCGGCCGAGCCCAGCTGGGCGGCTTGCGCCTCGACGGCCGAGTGCGGCGCGCCGAGAGCGACATCGATATCGATGGCTACGCGCCGCCTGCCTATCTGCTGGGCGATCTCGACGACCGCAACAAGAGCCGGACCTGGTCCGGCTTTGTGCGGGCGACGGCCCAGGCGCTGGGTTTCGAGCACCAGCTCAGCGCCAGCCTCTATGACATCAAACGCGACAACATCTCCGGCTTCGCGTCGAGCTACGCCGCAGACCGCCAAGTGTACCGCTACACCGCCGCGCTGGGCCGAACCTTGGTGGTCGGCGCCGAACGCACCGACACGAATGCTGATCTCGACGGCCGGCCGAGCCAGGACCTATCGAATACGGCGGCCTTCGCGGTGGCGCGGGTCTCGCCGCTGGAACGGCTGACAATAACCGCCAGCGCCCGCATCGATGATCCAGACCAGTTCAGGTCGAAAGCGACGGGCCGGATTGCGGCGGCCCTTGATCTAGGCGCTGGATTCACCCTGACGGGCTCGGCGGGCACGGGCTTCAAGACCCCGACGATCAGTCAGTACGTCTGCGACTTCTGTTTTGCGCCAACCGTCGCGCTGCGGCCTGAATTCGCCCGCGGCTACGACCTGCGCCTGGGCTGGACGAGCGAGGACGGCCGTCACTCCGCGGCGGTCACGGGCTACCGGCTGAGGGTGAAGGACCAGATCGTTTACGCAGGCGTCGGCCGCTACGAGAACGTCTCGCGGACCCGTGGCGAGGGCCTGGAAGCCGAGGCCCTGCTGGGCCTGACCGCTGCGCTCAGGTTGAAGCTCGCCTACGCGCGCACCGAGGCCGAGGACGGTTCGACAGGGATCACTCTGCTGCGGACCCCCAAGACCTCAGGCGCCGCGGCTTTGTTGTGGGTCCAGGATCGCTGGTCGGGTTCGCTCACGGCGCGGGGCGAATCGCGCCAGATCGACACTGACCTGGATGGTTTCAGCCGCGTCGTCCGCAAAGGCTTCGTGGTGGCCGATGTCGCCGGCGCCTACCGGGTGACGGAGGGCGTTGAGCTCACGGGTCGTGTCGAGAACCTGGGCGACAGGCGCTACCAGGAGACTTTCGGCTACGGCGAGACGGGACGGGCGGTCTATGTGGGCGTGCGCCTGCGGCGATAAGGTCGGCGCCTAGGCCGCCGCCCAGGTGGCCTGTGCGTCGAGGGTGACGGGGTCGTCGATGGCCATTTCGTCCCAGTCGAGATCCGGCGGGGGCGACATGGCCGCGGCGATCACCGCCGACATTTCCGCCGCCGTGGCGACTCCGACCATCACGCAGGAGGCTTCCGGACGCGACAGGGCGAAGCCGAGCGCCGCCTGAAGCGGGTCTGAGCGGCCCTCGGCGATCAGCCGCCGGGCGCGGGAGATCCGGCTGGCGGCCGCCTTGAGATGGGTCGGCGCACGGTCCGGCGGCAGAAACAGCAAGCCGTTGAGGAAGATCGCTCGCAGGTGGACCTGAATGTCCATGTCGCAAAGCTCGGCCAGGGCGCCGTTGACCAGCAGCCGCTGGTCGAGGAGCGAGGCCGGCGCCTGGATGATGTCGGGCTTGAAGCGCTTGGCCAGACCTACGGGGTCGTCGGAGGCGTAGACCGAAACGCCGATGTGGCGGCAAAGTCCAGCGTCGCGCAGGCGGCGCAGGCGATCCCACAGCGCCGGGCCGTTCGGACTGAAGAGGTCGGTGGCGGAGGGCGCGAGGATCGTCTCGACGGTATCGACGCCCAGGCGGCGCATCTGCGCCTTCAGTTCAGCTTCGGCGAAGTCGGGGCCGCGGTCGGGGCGAACGGTGGTGATCGTGAGGCGAAACGGGTTTGGGCGCGGCAGGATCTGGCCCAGCACCGCCTCGCAATGGCTGGTCTGCCGGGCGACTTCGAGCACGGGCAGGGCGGCGCGGGCGGCCGTCGCCAGGATGTCTCTGGCCTCGACGTCCCGCGGACGGCCACGCGCCGCGGGCTGTCCGTCCAGGCCGAACTGGCCAGTCGAGACGCCGAGCTTTGCGAGGAGATGCTGCATGGGCGGTGGGGCTGCCGAGGCGGTTGCGAAACTGTCGATCGAAGCATCTTGCGCAGACGAAGCCTAAGAAGGCGTATCTAGGACCTTTCCAGGACGTTAAGGTTTTCGCCATGCGAGACCCCCTTCCCGAGTGGCCGATGTTCGGCCTGTCCGATGATGCGCGCCCCGCGCTCCGCCGCGCCCGAGACGCCGGCCAGACCCTTGTCCTCGCCACCTTGATCGCGCTGGACGGCGGTGGCCCGCGGCCGCCGGGCACGCAGATGGTGTTCTCGCCTCTAGAGGTCAGCGGCTATTTCTCGGGCGGTTGCGTCGAGAGCGACATCGCCGACCATGCCTTCGCCTGCCTGGAGGACGGAGAGCCCCGGACACTGGTGTATGGCGCGGGCAGTCCCTGGCCGGACATCCGCCTGCTGTGCGGCGCGCGGCTGGAGATCTTCCTTGAGCGTGTGCCAGCCGATGACCCCGCTCTGGCCAATCTGCTCGACGCCGACGACGGCCGCCAGGTGGTGACCTGGGTCAGCGATGGCGTGACCCGCGCCTGCGCGGCGGAGCTGTCGCCCTGGCCGGAGGCGGCGGTCAGCCGGCTCTATGCGCCGGCGACGCGATTGATCGTGATCGGGGGCGACCCGACGGCGATCGCTATCGCGACGCTGGGCGCTCAGGCTGGGATCGAGACGACTCTGGTGCGCAGTAAGGGTCCGGCGACGCCGCCGCCCGTCGCTGGCCTTGCCTATCGTCGCGATAGCGCCGCTGAGGCCCTGGCCGCCATCGGCGCAGACGCCTGGACGGCGGTGGCCATCGCCAGTCACGACCTGGAGGTCGATCGCGAGGCGCTCATGGCGGCTGTGCCGTCATCGGCGGGCTATGTCGGGCTCCTGGGCGCGCGGCGTCGGTTGCCTGATCGGATCGCGCCGCTGCAAGCAGCCGGCGTGCCAGAGGCGCAGATCGCGCGGATCCATGCGCCGATCGGCCTGGATATTGGCGGCAAGGCGCCCTGGGAAGTCGCCGTCTCGGTGATCGGCGAGATCATGGCCGAGCGCGGCGCCGAGGGCTTTCAGAAACGCTCGAGCGGCAAGACCGAAACCCTTTCGCCCGCCGCCGCGGCCGGCGCGCCAGCCTGACGCACCAGCAGCACGGTCGATAGGGCGAAGACGCTCATCAACGATGAATCCTGTTCGCGATAGGGCGTGACCAAATCCCCGTCATTGTCCGCGGCCAGGGTCGCGCGCATCCAGTGCTCTCGCGGGCCATTGGCCGGCAAGGGGACGGCAAGCCGCGCCGCGCGCAGGCGCGGCAGGGACTCGGCGCCCTGATAGGCCGCCGCGATCGGCCGCAGAAACAGCTCGGCGCAGACGAAACAGGACGCTGGGTTGCCAGGCAGGCCCAGGAGACGGCGGCCATCGGGCAGGGTGGCGAAGAAGGTCGGCTTGCCGGGGCGAACCGCGATGCTGCCCACCTTGAAGCTGGCGCCCAGGGCCTCGGCGGCGGCGCGCACCAGATCGTGGTCGCCGACCGAAGCGCCGCCGATCGTGACGATCAGGTCGGCGTCGGCCGCGCGGATCGCTTCGATGGTGTCCTCCAGCCGATCGCGGACGGCGGTGACACGCTCGGCCACCACGCCCCAGCCCCTGGCCATGGCGATCAGCGCCGGCGTGCCGGCGTCATAGATCTGGTAGGGCCCAGGTGACGCAGGAGGGACGACGATCTCCTCGCCGGTGGACAGGAACGCGACCTTCGGGCGACGCCGCACCGCCACTTCGCCGCGTCCGGCGGCGGCCGCCAGAGACAGCCGCCAGGGGTCGATGCGGACGCCGGCCTTCAGCAGGGTCTGCCCCGCCTTGAAGTCTCCGCCGGCGGGTCGGAACCACTCGCCGGGGACAGCTTGAGGCACGGTCAGTTGCTCGCCGTCCCGGGCGGCGTCTTCTTGAATAACGATGGCGTCGCAGCCTTCGGGCACGGCGGCCCCGGTGAAGATCCGCACCACCTGGCCAGGCGCCACGACGCCTTCAAAACCGCGGCCGGCTGCGCTTTCGCCGAGGATCGCGAGGGTTCCGGGGGTGTCGGCCGCACGCATCGCCCAGCCGTCCATGGCCGACGCCGTGAACGGCGGCTGGTCGCGGACGGCGGCGACATCTTGAGCCAAGACCCGGCCGATGGCCTCGGCGAGCGGAACGGTCTCAACGCCAAGGGTCGTGATCTCGGCCAGCATCCGGGCTCGGGCGTCCGCGACGGAGAGCAGGTTCACTGCCCCCAGTCTCCGCTCTTGCCGCCGGTCTTGGAGACGAGGCGCACGGTCTCGATGACCATGCCTTTCTCCGCCGCCTTCAGCATGTCGTAGAGAGTCAGGAGCGCGATCGAGGCCGCGGTCAGGGCCTCCATCTCGACGCCGGTCTGGCCGGTGGTGCGCACGCGGGCGGTGACGCTGAGCCCGCCATCGCCCGGTTCGACCCGCACCTGCGCCTTTGTGATCGGCAAGGGGTGGCACATGGGGATCAGGTCGGAGGTCTTCTTGGCCGCCATGACGCCGGCGATCTCGGCCACGGCGCGCACGTCGCCCTTGGCGCCGCCGCCGGCGAGCGCGAGGGCCAGGGTCTCCGGGCTCATCCGCAGGAAGCCCTCGGCCACGGCCTCGCGCGCGGTGACCGCCTTGTCCGAGACGTCGACCATGGCCGCGCGGCCGGTCTCGTCGATGTGGGTGAGCCTGGTCACCGTTCCAAAAGCCTGGGCATGAGCTCGACCATGTTGCAGGGGCCATGGCGGCTGTCGAGCTGGGCGGCGATCACCTTGTCCCAGCCGTCCTTCACTGCGCCGTTCGACCCCGGCAGGCAGAAGACGAAGACGCCCTTGATGATGCCGGCGGTCGCGCGCGACTGCAGGGTCGACAGGCCGACGCTGGCGTAGCTGACCAGGTGGAAGATCACCGCGAAGCCGTCGATGACCTTGTCGAACAGCGGTGTCACCGCTTCTGGCGTCACGTCGCGGCCGGTGATGCCGGTGCCGCCGGTGGTGACGATGGCGTCGACCAGACCGCCGTCGACCCAGGCCATGATCTGGGCGCGGATCGCCTCGACCTCGTCGCGGACAATGGCCTTGTCGGCGAGCTCGTGCCCGGCGCTGGTGACGCGGCTGGCCAGCAGGCGCCCGGAGGTGTCGGTCTCCTCGTCACGTGTGTCGGACACGCTGAGCACGGCTACGCGAACGGGGGTGAAGGGCTTAGCCTCGTCGATCCGGCCGCCAGGGATCAGTGCGGTCATTGGTCCAGCTCCCAGCGTTGAAGGTCGGCGTGGTCTTGAGGCCGCGGCTGGATCCAGATGGTCCCCGCCGGCCCGTGCGACTTCTTCCAGAAGGGCGCCTTCGACTTCAAGTAATCCATCAGGAAGTCGCAGGCTTCGAAGGCCTCACGCCGGTGGCGCGCCGCGGTGGCCACGAAGACGATCGCCTCGCCGGGCGTGATCCGGCCCACGCGGTGGAGCACCTGGGCGTCCTGCAGGCCGAAGCGAGCGGCAGCGTCAGTGATGATGCTGGCGATCGCGGCTTCGGTGAAGCCCGGATAGTGCTCTAGCTCCAGGATGTCGGTGTCTCCCGCCTCGGCGCGGGCGAGGCCTGTGAAGGTCGCCACCGCGCCGGTCTCGCTGCGGCCGGCGCAGAAGGCGTTCAGCGCCGCGCCGGGATCAAACGGCTGGTCGGTCAGGGCGACCGTCACCTCAGCCGCCGCTCATAGGCGGCAGGAACGCGACCTCGCTCGCAGAGGTCAGCGTCGCGGCGCCGCGGACGATCGCCTGATCGACAGCGATCAGGACGCCTGCGCCGGACAGGGCCTCGCCGAGGTCTGCGTCCTCGAACGCCAGCTGCTGTTTCAGGGCGGCGACGTTGTCGGCCTCGATCGCGCGCTCGCGCCAGCCGGCGAGGTCGGCCAGGGGCCCGAACAGCAGCACCCGCGCCATCCTAGCCCCCCGTCGTCGACATGTGGCGCGCGACGGCGGGGCGGGCGCGGGCGATCTCGAAGTCGTGGCCCTTGGGCTTGCCCAGGACCGCTTCGCGGATCGCCACGGTCAAGTCGGCGCCGGTGGCGCCGTCGCGCATCAGGGCGCGCAGGTCGCAAGCGTCGTCGCGGCCCAGGCAAGTGTGCAACACCCCGGTGCAGGTCAGCCGTACACGGTTGCAGGATTCACAGAAGTTGTGGCTGAGCGGTGTGATGAACCCTAGCCGCCCTCCGGTCTGGGCCACCCGGACATAGCGCGCCGGTCCGCCGGTCCGGACGTCCAAGTCTTGCAGCGTCCAGTAGCTTTCCATCTCGGCCCGAAGCGCGGTCAGCGACAGGTACTGGTCGGTCCGATCGACCTCGATCTCGCCCATGGGCATGGTCTCGATCAGGGTGACGTCGCAGCCGCGCCCGTGGGCCCAGACGATCAGGTCGGGCAGTTCGGCGGCGTTGTCCGCCTTCAGCGCCACGGCGTTGAGCTTGACTGACAGTCCCGCGGCCTGGGCCGCGTCGATCCCCTTGACCACCTGGGTGAGGTCGCCGCCGCGGGTAAGCTTGCGGAAGAGGTCCGGCTTCAGGGTGTCCAGCGAGACATTGATCCGCTTTACGCCCGCCGCGACAAGCTGGTCGGCGAAGGCCGCCAGTTGCGTGCCGTTGGTCGTCAGGGTCAGTTCGTCCAGCGCGCCTGTCTTGATATGGCGTCCCAGCCGGCGGATCAGATCCATGACGCCCTTGCGCACCAGGGGCTCGCCGCCGGTGATCCGCAGCTTGCGTGCGCCCAGGCCGATAAAGGCCGACCCGATGCGGTCGAGCTCATCCAGGGTCAGAACCTGGGCCTTGGGCAGGAAGGTCATGTGCTCGGCCATGCAATATTCACAGCGCAGGTCGCAGCGGTCGGTGACCGACATGCGCAGATACGACACCGCACGGCCAAAGCCGTCCACCAACGCGGGTTGCGCGTCGGCGATGCTTTCCGCAGGGTCCTGGGCGTCGTAGGGCGACATGTCAGCGCTAACATAGAGAGGGTTTGGTCGTGGCGACAGGTCCAGCCTTGGATGCGCCCATTTTGGAAGCGATCGTGTTGGCTGCGGGTTCAGGCTCGCGTTTTGGCGGCGGCAAGCTGCTTGCGCCCTATGCGGGGCGCCCTCTGCTGCATGGCGCCCTCGCCGCGGCCTTCGCCGCGCCGGTCCGTCAGGTGACGGTGGTCACCGGGGCTGACGCCGAAGGCGTCGCCGCCGCGGCGCGTGCTTTCGACCCGCGGGTCAAGGTCGTCCACGCGAGCGATCACCTCGAAGGCATGGGCGCCTCCCTGCGCGCAGGCGTCAGCAGCCTGCCTTCGGACACCGCCGGCGTTTACGTCTTCTTGGGCGACATGCCGCGCATTCCGGCCTCGGCGACGGCGGAGATGGCTCGGGCGCTGGAAGAAGGATTCGCCGCGGCGGCGCCGACCTTCGACGGCCAGCGCGGCCACCCGGTGCTGTTCAGCGCCGCGCTGTTTGCGGACCTGCTCCAGTCGCGCGGCGACGCCGGCGCGCGTGAGGTGTTGAAGGGGCTGGGCGTCAAACTGGCCTTGATCGCGGCGGACGACGACGGCGTGCTCTTCGACATCGACCTGCCCTCCGATCTGGGACGCTAGATGGACGCCTTCCCCGCCTTCTTCCCCCTGGCCGGCCGATGGGTGGTGATCGTCGGCGAGGGCGAGGCCGCTGAGGCCAAGGCGCGGCTGTTCGCCGGCTCGCCGGCGCAGGTTGTGCGGATCGCGGGGCCTGCGGCGCTGGCGTCGGACGCCTACACGGGCGCCGCGCTGGTCTTCGTCACCGGCGAGGATGAGACCTATGTCGCCGCTGCGGTGGCCGCCGCGCGGGCTGCCGGCGTTCCGGTCAACGCGCCGGATCGGCCGCACCTGTGCGACTTCACGACGCCGGCGATCGTCGACCGTGGGGCGGTGGTGGCGGCGATCGGCACGGGCGGCGGGGCGCCGATGCTGGCGACCATGTTGCGCCACCAGTTGGAGGCGCAGATCCCGGCGGGCCTGGGCCAGGTGGCCGCCCTGTTCGCCAGGTTGCAGACCAGAATCCGCGAGGCCCTGCCGGAGGCGCATCGCCGACGCGGCTTCCTCCGCGCGGCGCTGTCGCGTGCGGCGGCGGACGAGGCGATGCTGCTGGCGATGCTGGACGAGACGGCGGCGAAGGCTGTCGCGGGCGCCGTTGAGACCATCAACGGCGGCGGGCCGGCCGAGGCCCTGACGCTGGGCCAGGTGCGCAGGCTGGCGGCGGCCGATGTCCTGGTCGTCGAGCCGGGTGTCGATGGCCAGGTTCTCGACCTCGCGCGGCGCGACGCGCCACGCCTGACTTGGCCCCAGGACCTTGAGGCCCTGGCGGCGGATGGACGGCTGGTGATCAGGCTGACCGCCTAGAAGTTCAGGTCGCGCCCCTTGGTCTCGGGCAGGAACAGGAAACCCACCACGACCGCGAGCGCGGTCCAGGCGAAGGGGAACCATAGGCCGGAGTAGATGTCGCCCACCGAGGCCACGATGGCGAAAGCGGTGAAGGGCACGAATCCGCCCACCCAGCCTGTGCCGACGTTATAGGGCAGCGACATGGCGGTGTAGCGGATCCGCGTCGGGAACAGCTCCACCAGGCTGGCGGCCAGCGGCCCGTAGAGCGCGGTTGCGGCCACGACGAAGATCGACATCACGAAGAAGGCGCCGACCAGGTTCATCCGCTTAGGATCGGCGACGGTCGGGTAGCCAGCGTTCTTCAGCGCGCCTTTGATGTCGGCCTCGACCTTAGCCTTCACGGCCTTGGCCTCAGCCGCCGGCAGGCCGGTGACGGCCTGCGAGGTGACCACGACCTCGCCGACCTTGACCTGGGCCGGCGCGCCGGTCGGGCCGTCAGCGTTCCTGTAGGAAACGCCGGCGTTGGCGAGCGTGCTCTTGGCCAGATCGCAGGCGGAGGTGAAGGCGGCTTTGCCGACAGGGTCGAACTGCAGGCGGCATTGGGTCGGGTCGGAGACCACGACGACGGGGGTCCGCTGCTCGGCCTCGGCGAGGGCCGGGTTGAGGGTTCGCGAGAGCATGTGGAAGCCGGGGAAGTAGGCGACCAGCATCAGGGTGATGCCGAAGAGCATGACCGTCTTGCGGCCCAGCCTGTCCGACAGCGCGCCGAAGAGGACGTAGAGGCCGGCGGCGAGGATCGCGAGCGCCATCATCAGGACGTTGATGGTCGCCGGCGGCACCTTCAGGAACTTCTCCATGAAGGTCTGGGAATAGAAGAAGGCCGTGTACCAGACCGCCCCTTGGGCCACCATCAGGGAGAACAGGGCCACCAGCACCAGCTTGAGGTTCTTCCACTCGGCGAAGGCCTCCTTGAAGGGCCGCTTGGCGATCTGGCCTTCGGCCTTCATGGCGGCGAAGGTCGGGCTCTCGGACAGCTTCAGGCGCATGACGATGGAAACCGCCAGCAGGCCCGCCGAGAACAGGAAGGGGATCCGTCAGCCCCAGGCGTCGAAGGAGCCCGCGCCAAAGAGGCTGTTGGTGACCAGGCGCGAGACGAGGATCACCGTCAGCGCGCCGAAGAAGCCGACGGTGGCTGAGGCCTGCACCCAGCTGGTGGAGCGGCCGCGCTTGTCGTTGGGCGCGTGCTCGGCGACGTAGATCGCCGCGCCGCCATATTCGCCGCCCAGAGCGAAGCCCTGGATGATCCGCAGCAGGACCAGCAGCGCAGGCGCGATGATGCCGGCGGTGGCGTAGCTGGGCAGGCAGCCGATCAGCACCGTGGCGCCGCCCATCAGGATCACGGTGGCCAGGAAAGCGCCCTTGCGGCCCGACTGGTCGCCGATCTTGCCGAAGACGAGGGCGCCGAGCGGCCGGAAGGCGAAGCCGGCGCCGAAGAGGGCGAGGGCTGCGATGTAGCCGGCGGTCTCCGGCAGGCCGGAAAAGAAGGTTTTGGAGACGATCTGGGCCAGGCTGCCGAAGACGAAGAAGTCGTACCACTCGAAGGCGGTGCCGGTGGCGGAGGCGCCGACCACCATCTTCAGCGACGTCTCGCCGTCCTTGGGCCTGGCCATGATCGCGTGTTCCCCCCGGAGTTGTCAGGCGCTTGTCTAGCCTGCGCTTTCTGTCGTTGAAAGAACTTGATCCGCTAAAGCTCGGCCCACATTCGCAGCAGGTTGTGATACCCGCCGGTCAGGGCGACGATGCCGGCGTCGCCCTGGCCGACGCTCTGCGCCAACCGCTGGATCGCGAGATCCATATCGAAGAGCAGCGCCCGGCGGGCGTCCTCGCGCACCAGGCTCTGGATCCAGAAAAAACTGACCTCGCGGCGGCCTTCGGTGACCGGGCGCACCTCGTGCAGGCTGGACGAGGGATAGAGGATCAGATCGCCGGCGGGCAGCTTGACCTCGTGCGCGCCGTAGGTGTCCTCGACGACCAGCTCGCCGCCTTCATATTCTTCTGGCTCGGCCAGGAAGAGGGTCGCCGACAGGTCGGTGCGGATGCGAACCCGGCCGTCGCCGCTTTGGCGCACGCCGTTATCGACATGCATGGCGAAGGCCTCGCCGCCGACGTAGCGGCTGAACAGGGGCGGAAACACCGTGTGCGGCAGGGCCGCGGAGATGAAGAGCGGATTGCGGGCCACCGCCTCGGCGATGATCCGGCTGGCCGCCTGGCCGATGGGATCGGCCTCCGGAATCTGCAGGTTCTTCTTGGCGAGCGCCGACTGATGGCCAGACGTCGCATTGCCGTCCGACCATGGGGCCGTGTCGATCAGCCTGCGCAGGTCGGCCAGCTGGGCCTTCGTCAGGACATCAGGGACATGGAGCAGCATGCGGACGCACCTTAAAGAAAATGCGCCCCGTCCGCGAGGACGAGGCGCAAGGCAGGGTCTCCCGGTTGGCAGGAGGTCTAGAGCCGGTAGTTCACCGTCAGGCGCACCGCGCGGCCGTCGCCAGGGGTCGCCCAGCCATTGTTGCGGACGCGCGTGTAGTAGGTGCGATCGAACAGGTTGATCACATTGGCCCGCAGCTCGATCTTGCGGGTCGGACGCCACGAGGCCGTCACGCCGTGCACCCAATAGGCCTTGGTGGTGACCAAGGGCAGGGTCGTGCGGATCGCGCCGACGCCGGTCGTGCCGCCGGTGCCGCCCACAGTGCCGTGTTGAGTCAGGTAGAATTCGCCCTGATAGGTCGCGCTGTAGCCGAGCTGGATTTGGGGCGTGATGTCGTAGGTCGAGAACAGGCTGAAGGAATGATCCGGAACGTTGGCGATCGGGTCACCCTTGGTGAAGTCGAGGCCTTGGGCGGCGAAGGTGTCGTTGACGCCCTGCAGGACCTTGGACTTCAGGTAGGTGTAATTGGCGAACACCGACCACTGCGGCGTGATTTTGCCGGCGGCGCCCAGGGTCACGCCGTCGACGCGCGCGCTGCCGTTCAGTTGCTGCGGCACGACGAGGGGGTCGGCCGAGGGCACGCGGTAATTCGAGCGCTCATTGCGGAACACAGAGGCGGTCAGCGACAGCAGGCTGTTCCAGTCGTACTTCGCGCCAATTTCGAAGTTTTCGGCGGTTTCCGGTTTCACGGTGCAGGTCACGGCCGAGCAGGCGCCCGCGCCGTTGACGGTTGCTTGCGACGGCGTCTTGGAGTTGCCGTAGGCGACGTAGAGGCTGGCGTTCTGGACCGGCTTGTAGACCAGGCCCAGGCGATAGGTCAGCAGGTTCTCGTCGTTGCCGAAGCTTGGACCAGGGGTGATCTGGCCCAGGGTCGCGCCGCTGGTCGCGTAGGTGTCGGAGCGGTTTTCGCCTTCGTTATGCTCCCAGCGGACGCCGAAATTCACCGAGAACTGCGGGTTCAGCTCGATGTTGTCGAACAGGTAGACCGCCTGGTTCTTGCGCTCACCATCCTGGGCGCCGCCTTGGATGTAGTTGATCGGACCCGCGTAGTTGTTGTTCGGGTCGGCGATGCTCATCTGCGGATAGGTCGGCGCGACGCCGGCGGCCGATCGCTGCACGTTGCCGTTCGACAGCGAGAAGTCTTCCGCCAGGAAGGCGAAGCCGAACACGGCGGAGTGGCGCATGCCCGCGAACTCGCCGTTCCAGGCGAAGTCCGTCTGATTGTAGAGCAGGGTGTTCTTGGTGTAGCGCGCTGTGCCCCGCGGGCCGGAAGGTGCGTAGAAGCCGGGGGCTGGATCGGTAGCCGCAACGCAAGCGGTGAAGCCGGCGGCGTTGGTGACCACCTGGCCGCCGGCATAGGTCTGGCTCCATGCTAGCGGCTTGAAGCCGTTCGCCAGGCAGAAGGTCCCTTGGGTCGGGTTGACCACGAGATCCTGGGTCGTTTCCTGGTAGCGGCTGAGGTTGCGGACCGTCAGGCCATCGCCAAAGTTGTGGTCGATGATGGCCGTGAACATGTCGACCTTCTGGTCTTGGATGTCGACATTCTCGAAGCCGTAGTAGTTTTCGCGCGGCACGCCCGGTAGCGCGCGGCCATTGTAGTAGGGCACGCCGTACTGCGGGGTGTTCTCGTCTTCCTGATGGAAGAACTGGGCGGTGAACTGCGTCGGACCGTCCAGGCCTATGACGACCGACGGCGCGATACCCCAGCGCTTGAATTGCTCGACATCGCGACCCGGCGCGTCGTTGCGGTGGATCATGGCGTTCAGGCGGACGGCGACGCTGTCGTTGACCCGGTGGTTCGTGTCGATCGTGCCGCGGTAGTAGTTGTCGGCGCCGACGCCGGCCGACAGGATGGTCGAATTGCGCAGACCCGGGCGCTTGGCGCTCAGGTTGATGGCGCCGCCGACAGAGCCCGCGCCCGAGTAGACGGAGTTGGCGCCGTTGGTGACTTCGATCTGCTCGACGTTGAAGGTGTCGGAGCGGCTGTACTGGGCGCTGTCGCGGACGCCGTCCTGAGTGATGTCGTTGTTCGCTGAGAAACCGCGAAGGTTGATCGAATCGCCGAAGCCGCCGCCGCCTTCGCCGGCGCCGAAGGTGATGCCCGGCACAGTCTGCAGCACGTCGCGCAGCGACAGCAGGTTCTGGGCCTCCATCACGCCCTTGGAGACGACGGTCACCGTTTGCGGGTTGTTGAGCGGAACGGCGGTGACCTTGACGTTCTTGATCGCCGGGTCTTCGCCGGTCACGTCGACGGCGGCGACGGTGTTGTCGTCGTCGTGACGATCTCCACGGCGCTCGTCGCGCCCGCGTCCGTCGTGGTCACGGTCTCCGGGACCGCGACCTTCGGGACCGCGCTGTTCCAGCGTCACCGCCTCGGCTGCGTCCGTTGCGTCGGCGGCGTGCGCTACGCCGCCATACAGCGACAAGCCCGCCAGGCCCGCCACCGCGGCGGTCGCCAACGGGCGCTTCGTGGATTTCACGCCAGTTCTGATCGTCATCTTATGCCCCAAGCCCTACTGGCAGGCGTCGCCTGCAATTGCGAGGCGTTCCTAGGACGCGCTTGGCGGCGGCGCAATGAGAATTATTCGCACTTGCGTGTCGTCGGCGTCACAGCGCAGCCGTAAAAAGACGCCCCCCGCCGAACCGGTCGGCGAGGGGCGTGTGAAGTCATCGGCATGAGGGAGGAATCTCACAACCGGAAGGCGAGTTGGCGAAAGCCGCTCGTCCGCACTTCAATATCAGAATGAGAATGATTTGCAAATATAGAAGGCGGCAGCTCTGGGTTCGCTAAGCTTCGCCTCTGCAACAGACGGGTCGTCTGAAGCGTTTAGGCGGCGATTGGGGACGATTAATGAACCGAGATCCCATCCTGCAGTTGCTTGCGCCGCTGGCCTGGCTCTTCCTTGCGGCGTTTTGCGTGGGCTTCGGCGGTGTGCTCGTGATCTCTGCGCCGGTCTTCTCCCGATCGCAGACGGTTGATGTCCCTCGTGCTGTGAGCGTGCCCGCACCAGGCGGGTGGGACGCGTCCAAGTCCATCTGACGGTTCTCCCCGGCGGCAAATCACAGCAGGTTCGGATCATGCCGTCCGAACCGATCCCGCAGAGCGCAGCAGAGTTCGCCGCCGTCGTCGCGGCGCGCCTTTGTCATGACTTCCTGAGCCCGGCGAGCGCCATCGTCTCAGGCCTCGATCTGCTGGACGATCCCCAGGCTCAGGACATGCGGTCTGACGCCTTGGGTCTGATCGCGGAGTCGGCGCGCAAGTTGGTCGACCTTCTTGCTTTCTATCGGATCGCCTTTGGGGCGTCGGCCGCCGCTCAGGCGTTCTCCACCTCTGAATTGGGGGGCCTCACGCGGGCGGTCTTCACCCACGCGAAGGCGGAGCTCGATTGGTCGCCGAGCCTGGAGGCCCTGCCGAAACCTGCGGCGCGGGTCTTGCTCAATCTGACGCAGATGGCGGGCGCGGCGCTTCCCATGGGAGGACTCGTGCGGGTGCGCGCAGATGTACTGAGCGGGGTCCTGACCATCGCCGTCGAGGCGACCGGTCCCAAGACCCGTCTTCGCGAAGAAGTCAGTGAAGGCCTGAACCTGAAGGCGCTCGGCGAAGGCATGTCCGGGCCATGGGCCCAGGCGACATATGCAGCGCTTGTCGCCGCCGAGGCGGGCGGACGGATCGTTGTGGAAGCGGCGCCGGAAAGGATCACATTTGGCGCGGCGCTTCCGTCCTAGGTTCCAAACAAAAAGCCCCGCTTGAGGCGGGGCTTTCCTTATCAGGCTTTAGGAGAGGCCTACTTGGCTTCTTCAGCGGCGCCGCTCACCGCGGTGCCTGCGGAGCTGACGTCCTTGCCGGCGCCAGAAACAGTGTTGCAGGCCGAGACAGCCAGGCTGGCGGCCACGACGGCCAGGATGAACATTTTGCGCATTGGAGCACTCCAGGTTGGGGGCCGGCCGCAAAGCGAACCGGTGGGATCAGCGCGGATTCAACACTCAAGCTGGGCCGTGGTTCCCCTCGGGCGAATCGGGAATCACCATCTCTGGCGGGGGAATGGGGAAGGTGAGCTTCGCAGTCACCCCGCCGCCCTCATTAAGGGCCAGCTCAGTCGTCCCGCGCAGCTGTCGAGCGAAGGCGGTCATCAGGGTGCGTCCCACGCCCGTGGCGCTCAAGGTTTCTACCTTGGCGTGGCCGGTGTCGGCGATTTCCAACTCTCCGACCATGTCGCGCACGCGGAAGTTCACGGTAAGCGTGCCGCCGCGCCCGGCGAAGGCGTGCTTCTGGGCGTTCGTTATGGCCTCGACGGCGAACAGCGCTAGCGGCGCCAGACGGTCAGGATCGATGACCAGGGCGTCGACGTGAAGTTCCGTGCGAACCGGCGGGCCATGCAGCATTTCGCCGGCGACCAACTGGGCGGTCAGTTCCTCCAGGAACGGCCGCAGATCGACACGCTTGAGATCAGGCCCCTGATAAAGCGCGCGGTAGATGAGGGCCAGCGCGGTGATGCGTTGGCGGGTGTCGGACATCGCCGCCCGCGCCGCCGGGTCCGACAAGGCGCGCTGCTGCATGTTCAGCAGGGACGAGATGATCTGCAGATTGTTTTTCACCCGGTGATGGATTTCGCGCATCAGCGCGTCCTTCTGGGCGAGAGAATCGCGCAAGGACGCGTCGCGACCGACGATGGCGTCGGCCATCTGCTCCATGGTTTCGGCCAGCTCGCGGATTTCCGGCGGCATGGCCCCGGCCTGGATCGGACGCACGCTGAGTCGACCCCGCGCATAGAGGGCGGCGATGCGTTGCAGGTAAGCGATCCAGCGGACCACAACGCGGTCGGCGGCGATGCTGACTGCGGCCAGGGCGAGCGCGAAGGTCAACAGCGGCAGGAGCAGCGACGTCAGCGGGTTTAGCCAGGCCCAGGACCAAAGTCCGGGCGAGGGCGCTGACAGGACGACATAGATCTCTTCACCGACAACCGGCGTCGCCGAATAGATTCGTCGGCGACCCTCCTGATCGTCGCCGTACCAGACCAGTTCGCCCTCTTCGCGGGTGCGGTCGCGCCAGGCGGCGGGCAGGTCCGGGAAGGCTTCTGCACGGGTGGCGTTGATATATTCGCCAGCCCGGTCGATCAGGGCGACCTCGGCGTGCCGCGGCAGCACGGGGTCGCTGAGGGAGGGTCGAAGGGCTTCGAGCGGTATGATCGCAGCGAAGGCGCCGTCGAAAGACCCGTCCGTGCGCGTGGCGCGGGCGGCGGCGAGAACGGCCGGGGCGCCGGCGTAAACCTCGCCGGTCTCGCGGGTGATGGTCAGTCCCTCGCCATCGGCCAGCCGCCGGAACCAGGCGCGGTCGATGCGCCCAGGGTCGGCCTGCACCCCCTCGGCGGCGCAAGCCACGCGGCCCTGGCGATCGAAGCGGATCAGATTGGCGTAGCCGGGCAGCCGCTTAGACACCTGCGCCAGACGCTGGGCGCATTGGAACCCAACGGCGCCAGGCGCGAGTGTCTCGAGCAGGATTTCCGCGCCTTCGAGCCGCGTGCGGGCGGCGGCCGCGCTGCGCTGGGCCGCGGCGCCCAGGTTCTCGCGGATCGCCACGCCTTCGCGATGGAAGGAGAGGGCGGATTGGACAATGCCCAGCACGAAGATCGGCATGAGCGCCGCCGCCAGGGCCGCCGTCAGACGGACCCGGATCGTAGTGAACGATTCCGAGTTTAGGCCGCTCATCGCCGACACTTAATTCCCATCGCCGGCGACGCTGCCGAGCAGCGCCGCGGCTTAATTCAACGCACCGTAGACAGGCGCTCCGCATCGGCGAGGATCGAGCGCATGGCGTCGCTGGCCGAGGCTCCGTCGCGATCATAGGCCCCGTCGTCGAGGATGGCGTGCAGAGCACGCCGGGCCCGGCTGACGCGACTCTTCACGGTGCCGACCGCGCAATTGCAGATCTCGGCGGCTTCCTCGTAGGCGAACCCGCCCGCGCCCACCAGGATCAGCGCCTCACGCTGTTCGGCCGGCAGCATGCCCAAGCCCTGGCGCAGTTCGTCCAGCGCCACGGGGGCCTCCGGATCATCCACGGCCACCAAGGTCCGCTCGGCGGCTTCCTGGTCGAGCTGGGTCTGGCGCCAGGAGCGGCGCTTCTCGGAATAGAACTGATTGCGCAGGATCATGAAGGTCCACGCCTTCATGTTGGTGCCCAGCTGGAAGCTGGCTCGGGCGTCCCACGCCTTCATCATCGCGTCCTGGGCCAGGTCGTCGGCCGCGGCGGCGTCGCCGCAGAGGGTCCGGGCGAAGGCGCGCAGATGCGGGATCAATTGCACAAGTTCGCGCTTGAAAGCGATGTCGTCCGGCGTGTCGCGAGCATCAACCGCCGGCATCAGCTCTTCTCCGAGCGCGTATCGGCGCGCCTCAGGATTTCCAGGAACTCGTCCGGAACCTCTTCGTTGACCACCTGATCGAACATCTGGCGCAACCTTACGCCGATGGCCTGCTGGCGCAGGCGCGCTTCATCCAGGGGCGCAGCAGGCGGCCTCTGTGTTTCTTCTGTCGGTTTGCGTTCGATCATATCGCCGGCGATCCGCTTGCGCGGCGGCCGCCCCCTCTTTTGCATCCGTCATCGCACAACGCCGGCTCGACCCTTAGGTTCCCACACAGCTCCGCGCCAGACGAGAAAACGCTGAGCAAAGGGAACGGGTTCCCGCCGGCAGCGTTCTTAGACCATCATGGGGCTTGGTCGAGGTTCGCCTCCGCCTTCGCTCGCGTGAGCCCGGACCGCTTCCGGGGCAGCTGAATTCACGTCCTTCTGGGAGGGGTAATCCTTTGAGTCTTCTAGCCCGATTGGCCCCGCACCTTCCCTACGTGCGACGCTACGCCCGTGCGCTCACCGGCGATCAGACCACCGGGGATCATTATGTGCGTGTGGCGCTCGAGGCGCTGGCCGCCGGCGAACGTACGCTCGAGCCCGACCTGACGCCCCGCGTCGCCCTCTATCAGGTCTTCCACGCCATCTGGTGCAGCTCCGGCGCCCAGCTTGAGGCCGTGCAGGACGACGACATGGCCGACGACACTTCGCGCCGGCTGATGCGTATCGCCCCGCGTTCCCGTCAGGCCTTCCTGCTCACCGCGCTGGAGGGCTTCACGCCTTCCGAAGCCGCGCAGATCCTGACCACCGACTTCTCCGAGGTCGAGCAGCTGATCGGTGAGGCGCAGAGCGAGATCGACGCCGAACTGGCCACCGAGGTCCTGATCATCGAGGACGAGCCGGTGATCGCCGCAGACATCGAGGCGCTGGTCAAGGAACTGGGTCACGAGGTTCTCGACATCGCCGCCACCCGCAGCGAAGCAGCCGACGCCGTCGCGCGCCACACGCCGGGTCTGGTTCTCGCAGACATCCAACTCGCTGACGGATCGTCGGGCATCGACGCGGTGAAAGACATCCTGGCGCGATACGACGTGCCGGTGATCTTCATCACCGCCTTCCCAGAGCGGCTGCTGACGGGTGAGCGTCCCGAGCCGACTTTCCTGATCACCAAGCCTTTCCAGCCGGAAACCGTGAAGGCGGCGATCGGTCAGGCGCTGTTCTTCCACCCGCGCAAGACGAGCCGCCAAGCCGCCTAAAACCGCCGGAACGCCGGCGAGGCCCGACGTTTGCATTTGGAAAGGCGCCGCAGGACCCTGCGGCGCCTTTTCCATTTCATCGCAGGAGGTTCGAATGCTCGGTAGGCCATCGTCTTCGCGGTCGTCGCGCTTCTCGCCGGCGTTCTGGGGTTCTTCTCCCTAGCCGGCCCGGCCGCGACGATCCCATAGTCCAAAGCAAAACGGCCGCCCCGAGGGGCGGCCGTTCTTTCATGATGGCGATGCGTCTAGCGTGAGGCGGGTAGTTCGCTCGGCGGATTGGCGATCGGCTGCGGCGTGGGCGCATTGAACGTCCGGGCCGCCGGTTTCATCCCCCCGTTGTCGGAATTGGATGCGGCGAGGTCGTCGGCGCGCCAGGTCCATGCGGCGAACAGGGCGAGGGCGGCCAGGGTCGTCGAGACAAGCAAGACCCAAAACATGTGGCGGCCAAAACGCCCCTGGCGCGCTCGGGTGGCGTTAAGGACGGGATGGCCGCTGCTGCGGTCGAGATTGGCCATGGTTGGCTCCTTAAAGGGCGGCGACGTAGGTGATCGACCCAAACGGGTCGTCGCCGGTCGCCTCAAGGTGGGACAGGTAACCCAGCAGGCCGCCGCCGATCGCGAGGGCGAGCATAGCGGCCAGCGCCCCTCGCCGACGGCGACGTGACGCGTGGCGCGGCAGGGGCGATCTCATCAGGCTGGCGTCAGCGCTGGTGTAGGACATGGATTGTTCCTGGAAGAGGTGTCGGCTTCGCAGGAGAAACGTCGTGGCGCCTCTGCCGTTCCGCATTGGTCCCCGCGGGCGGTGAAAAGGCGTCGAGAAAATCGCACAAAAACATCAGGGCGCAGGGAACGGGTCGGACGAAGACGAGTTTTCCAGTCTGCGGAGACGGCGACGCCCCCCCCCGACTTGAGACCGGCGACAGCCGGTTTGCCGTCTCCGCGCCCCTTTTCTCGACGATGCCCCTGCGGGCCCCTTTGGGGCCCGCTTTTTTGCCCGCATCTGGCGCCTTTGGGGTGCGCCTTCTTGTGCGTGCGGGCCGATTTTCGGCGCAGGTGTCTGTCAGAGCCTTGGATCAAACAGACGCCGCCACAGCCCTTAGGACTTGGGCGAGAGCCGAAGCTGGATGTCGGTGCGGCGGCGCAGGGGGCGCGCCTGGCCCTGGGCGTTAAGGGCGCCGGCGTCACCGGCGGCTCCGACAAAATCAGCACGTGGCAGGCCGACTTGCGTCAGGGCGGCGTTGACGGACTGGGCCCGGCGTTCGGAGAGGACCAGGTTCGCAGCAGGCGCGCCGGCCGCGTCGGCCAGGCCTTCGACCTGGATCTTGTCTATCGTGCAGCCCTTGGTCATGGTCGCCGCCTGGCGCAGAACAGCCATGCCTTCGCTGGTGACGTCCGCGGAGTCTGGCTCAAAGTAGATCTGCACAGCCTGGTCGCCGCAGGTCGCCGGCGCTTTCACGACGCTGCTGGAGGTGGCGCAGGCGGTCAGCAACAGGCCCCCGCCCATGACGCTAAGCGCGCCGATCCAAGTCGAATGGTTCATGTCCGCTCCCCTAGCCCAAATCGATTGTTAGGACGCCCCAGCGGATAAGGCGAGGGGCGGCCGGACAAGCCGACCGCCCCTCAGACACCCATCAGGCGGCGCCGATCATGCAGGATCAGCGCGGCGCGCCGTTCTCCCAATAGTAACGGCCCGAGCCGGAGTCGTAGTAATAATAGCGGCCAGCCCGTTCGTCGTAATACTGTCGGCGGTTCGGGGCGGAAGCGCCGCACCCGCCGTCTTCACGGCAACCCTTCACGGCGCCGACGCCGCCGCCAACCACGGCGCCCACCGCGGCGCCGGTTCCCACGCCCACATCGCCGGAAACGGCGCCCAGCGCTGCGCCGGCCAGCGCGCCCAGGGCGGCGCCGCCCGCGGCGTTACGTTCAGTGTTGCCCGTGGTCGTGCAGGCCGAGGCCAGAAGGGCTGCGCCCAAAAGGCCGATCATTGGCTTCATCATCGTTCTCTCCTTGGGAAGGAAGTCTCGCCTTGAGAAGTGGGTCTGGCGGTCCTGAACGGCCCTTGTTCGGAAAACGTCACAGCAGAGCGCCAGTTCCGTCAGGCTTCACTGTAGATTCGGAACCGTCACCGCAGTGCTTCGTTCACTGGTCAACCAACCCCCTTCCAAGCCCTGGAGCTTGACCATGATCGATCGATCTGCAGAGGCCGTGTCGGCCGAAGCCGTTAGCCTGCACGCGGACATCAAGTCCGACCTGCGTGAGGCGTACGAGCGTGGCCGGCGCGACGAACGCGCCACGCGCAAGCGTCACCCGATCGCCATGACGATCACGGTGGTCGCCGCGGCGGTGGGCCTGGTGGTCATGGGCCTGGCGGCCGTCAACGGCTCGTTCTCGCGGGCTGGAGGCGTGGTCGATCAGAACCTGACCGTCGCCGCGGACCGCGCAGAACCTGTTGTTCGCGACGCCGCCGCCGACGCCGGGCAGTCCTTGCGGAACGCGGGCGACAAGGCCAAGAGCGACATCGCCCGCTGATCGCGGCTTCGGCCAGCCCGGACCGCGGGCCGGGAGACTTTGTTCGGGGGCGAGGCGTGACGCGAATTCGACGGATCGAGGTGGTGGCCAATATCGCCTCCGGCAGCGTTGGGCCGCACGCCCCCGCCGAGGTCGGAAAGATCCTGGCGGATCATGGTTTCGAGGCGCGGATTTGCGCGCCTGAGCCCTCCGGTCTGATCGATTGCCTGCGCGAAGCCGTTGCATCCGATCCTGATCTGCTCATCGTCCTCGCCGGAGACGGCACGGCGCGCACGGCGGCGGAGATGTGCGGGCCGGACGGCCCTATGCTCGCGCCCCTGGCCGGTGGGACGATGAACATGCTGCCTCACGCCATCTATGGAGTCCGGCCGTGGCGTGACGCCCTGCCCTTGATGCTGCGGTCGGGCGAACCGCAGATGCTCGGCGGCGGCGAGGTCGAGGGCCACAAGTTTCTGGTCGCGGCCATACTTGGTTCGCCTGCGCTCTGGGCGCCGGCGCGGGAGGCGGCCCGGCATGGGCGGCTGCGCCAAGCGGTGGACCAGGCTCGCAAGGCCTTCGGTCGCGCCTTCTCAGGCCGGCTGCGCTACGTCACAGCGGACCTTGGCCGCAACAAGGCCGAAGCCTTGACCTTCATGTGCCCGCTGGTGTCGCGCGGCATGGACGCCGACGCCGATCTGCTGGAGGTCGCAGCGCTCGATCCTTCCGGCGCCGCCGAGGCCTTGCGCCTGGGCCTGCACGCCCTGGTGGGCGACTGGCGCGATGATCCCGCCGTGCATGTCTCGCACGCGGCGACGACCCGCGTCTGGGCCGCTCGCCGCATTCCAGCCCTGCTCGATGGTGAAAGCGTCACACTCCGGTCGCTGACCGAGGTCCGGTATGTGAAAGAGATGGTGCGCGTCTACGGGCTGCCGGAGGCGCTGCGCGCGTGACCGTGCTGCGGCTGGCTCATCTGTCCGACATCCACTTCGGCGGCGAGAACATCGCCGCCACAGCCGCCGCCGTGGAGCATGTCAACAAGGGCGACTTCGACCTCACGATCGTCTCCGGCGATCTCACGCGATATGGTGAGAAGCCCGAATTTGAAGCCGCGGCGGCCTGGATCGCCCAGTTCAAGGGACCGACGCTTGTCACGCCTGGCAACCACGACGCCCCTTACTTGGCGTGGGCCGAGCGGATCGCCGCGCCGTTCCGCCGCTATGAACGCTACATTGGGCCGTCGCGGACCCAGACCTGGGCGGTCGAGGGCCTGTCGGTGCGCGGCGTCAATACAGCCCGCGGCGCCCAGCCGCGGATCAACTGGTCCAAGGGCCAGATCAGTCGCCGACAGTCCCAGGAATCGGCGGCCTGGTTCAAAGCCCAGCCGCAGGACGCGCTGAAAATCCTGGTCTGCCATCATCCCCTGGCCGAAATGATCGGCGGGCCGATGACGGCGCGGGTATGGAACGGCGAGGCGGCCGCCCGAGATCTCGCCGAAGCCGGTGTGGATCTTGTGCTGTCAGGGCATATCCACGCCCCGTTTGTCTGGCCCTACCCCTTCGCCGACGGCAAGACCCACGCTGTAGGGGCGGGCACCCTGTCGGTCCGCGAGCGCGGGGTGCCGCCGAGTTTCAATATTCTCGACATAGAAAGAGCGGCGATTCGCATCGCCGCTCTGGCTTGGACGGGCTCGCACTACGAGCCCTATCGAACCTGGTCGATAGAACGACGCTAGACGCGTCGCCCTCGCACGAGGTGCATGACCAGGGAAACGGCGAACAGAACCAGGAAGACGAAGAACATGATCTTCGCGATGCCCATGGCTGCGCCCGCGATCGAAGTGAAACCCAGGACCGCGGCGATCAACGCCACGACCAGGAATGTCAGGGCCCAACCGAGCATTGACGATCTCCTCGCGAATTGGGCCGACCCGATGTCCGCCCGCTGCTGAAGACTCAAACGTCCGCTCAGACGCCTGCGTTCCTTATTTCGGCCTGGGCGGCTTGCTGGCCATGAGCGTGGTCAGCACCATGGTCAGGATTCGTGGATTGCGGACCGCCAGCACGGAGGCGGCGGCCAGGGCGCCAGTGGCGATGATCGGTCGTTGCTTGGCGGCCTCGAACAGTCGCTGGACGAGGCTCTGTTCTTCCAGCGGCGGCTTTTCCTTGGCTTTCACCAGAAAGAACAATGCGAGCGCCAGCGGGACGAGCGCCGCGGCCAGGGCGACGATCGCCGCCGCCCCCGCCGGTCCGAAATTGTCCACCGTCAGCGCATAAAGCGCCATGGCGGCGGCCACGACGGCCGTGACCGTCGCCGCGAAGATCGCGGCGGCTGCGGCGAGAAGCGTCAGGATTTTTCGGATCAACGACGGCCGGCCGAGAGCAACAGGCCGATCAGGACGCCCACTCCGAGCGCCGCGCCCGTGGCCGCCAGCGGCCGCTCCTTGACGCGCTCAGTGACGTAGCGCGAGGCTTCATCGATATGCTGGCCGGCGTTGTCTGTGTAGGTGCGCGACTGGGCGCGGAACTGTTCGAGACCCTCGGTCACGGCCTGTTCGATCCGCTTGGCGGCTTCGCCGAACATGCGTTGAGCGTCTTCATTGACGCGCTTGGCGGTTTCGGCGGCGGCCTTGGCTTCGTTGGCGGCCGCGTCGAGAGCGTTGGAAGGCATGGGATTTCTCCGAATGGGGAAGCCCGGCCAAGCTGTCGGGCGGCGATCGTTCAACGCCTTACAGCCTAGCCGGTTCCCGCGTTGCGGCAATGGTCAAGCTTGATCGCGGGCGACGTCGCGACGCCGCATGCGACAGGCGCGGCAAAACGCCATCTGAGACAAGCGGTCACGTCGTCAACAGCCGCGGTCAGCGGCTATGGCACAGGCTCTGAGGACCCGCGGCTTGATCGCGGGGGCCGGACCGGCGGCCCAGGGGAATCGCCCGCGTCAAGCGATCCCCTACCTCAGACGCGTAAGACGCATCCCTGGGCCGGGAGGCCAGCGCCGGGCCTTGCCAATGAGAGGCTCGCCACGATACGGCTGCGGCATGACCGCATACGCCTTTCCCCCCGCCCCGCAGGCTTTCGTCCCCATTGTCGGCCGCGATGAGGTTTTTCCCGTTCGGCGGATTCTGTGTGTCGGACAGAACTACGCCGCGCACCGGGATGAGATGGGCGGCGACTCGCGCATCCCGCCCTTCTTCTTCTCCAAGCCGGCCGACGCCCTGGTGATGGCGGGGACCGATCCGGCTTATCCCAGCCACACGACGAACCTGCACTTCGAGATCGAGCTGGTGGTGGCGTTGAAGGCCGGCGGTTCTGACATCTCCGCGGATAGGGCGCTGGACCTGGTCTTCGGCTACGCGGTCGGCGTCGACCTCACACGGCGCGACCTGCAAAACCTGGCTAAGGAACGCAGCCAGCCTTGGGAGTCCTCCAAGGGCTTCGACCAGTCGGCGCCGATCAGCGCCATCCTACCCTGGGACGGTCCCGCGCCGGACGGCCGCATCGCGCTCAGCGTCAACGGCGAGGTCAAGCAGGACTCCACCGTGGCCCACATGATCTGGTCGGTGCCGGAGATCATCGCCGAGGCCTCCAAGATGTGGCGGCTTGAGGCGGGCGACCTGATCTTCACCGGCACGCCGGCGGGCGTCGGACCCGTCGTTCGCGGCGATCGTGTCGCCGGCGAGGTCAAGGGCGTCGGCGATATCGGCTTCACCGTCGTCTGACCTTGCGGCCGGCGGCCTGTGGTTCTAAGGAGCCGGCATGCTTGAAGACTTGAAGGCCAACAACCGCGCCTGGGCCGCGCGCAAGATCGCTGACGACCCGCATTTCTTCCAGCGCCTCGTGGGTCAGCAGGCGCCGGAATATCTGTGGATCGGCTGCTCCGACAGCCGGGTGCCCGCCAATGAGATCGTCGATCTCGATCCGGGCGAGCTGTTCGTCCACCGCAACGTCGCCAATCTCGCGCCGCCCCAGGACGCCAACTACCTGTCGGTTCTGCAGTTCGCCGTCGACGTGATCAAGGTGAAGCACGTCATGGTCGTCGGCCACTACGGCTGCGGCGGCGTCGCCGCCGCGGTCGACGGCCAACGCCGCGGCCTGGTGGACCACTGGCTGCACCCGATCCGCGAGGTGCACCACGATCATCGCCACGAACTCGAAGCCATTGGCGAGGACCGAGCGCGCCTCGACCGCCTGTGCGAGCTGAACGTCGTGCGCCAGGTGCGCAACGTCGCCTCCGACGTCTTCGTCCAGGACGCCTGGGCCCGCGGCCAGGACCTGCAGGTCCACGGCTGGGTCTACGCCCTCGACACCGGCCTGGTGAACGATCTTGACGTCACCGTCTCAGATCCCTCCGGTCTGGCCGACCTGATCGAGCGTTCGACGCCGCAAGGTTGACGGCGCGCTCTGGCGGACCTCCCATGGCGGCTTCAGCTGGAGGTCCGCTATGCGTGTTCGGTTCCTGTCCGGAGTCTTTGTCGCCGCCCTGACGATCGGCGCGCCCGACGCTCACGCCCAGACCGCTGCGGAGGCCAAGGCCTTTGTTGAAAACGCCGAGGCTGAGGCCGCGGCGATGAGCCAGTATACGAACCGCGCCGCCTGGGTGCGGGCCAACTTCATCACCGCCGACACCCAATGGCTGGACTCGCGCGCGTCCGGTCAGGAGAAGGAGATGGTGGTGCGCTTGGCCCGCGAGGCCGCCCGCTTTGACGGCGTCGCCGTTGATCCCGTCACAGCCCGCAAGCTGAAGCGCATCAAGCTCTACATGACCATTCCCGCGCCGGACCGCCCCGGGGCCGCGATTGAGCTGGCGACGCTCGCGACCAAGCTCAATTCCACCTACTCCACCGGCAAGTTCGCTTACGCCGGCCGCACCCTCACCCTGAACGACGCCGAGGACATCCTGGCCAAGAGCCGCGACCCGGCCGAAACCAAGGCGGTCTGGGAAGGCTGGCACACCATCTCGCCGGTGATGAAGCCGGACTACGCACAGATGGTCGCGCTGGCCAACGAAGGCGCCCGCGGTCTGGGATATGCCGACACCGGGGCCCTGTGGCGCGACGGCTACGACATGGCGCCCGACGCCTTCGCCGCCGAGACCGATCGGCTGTGGAAGCAGGTCGAACCCTTCTACCGCAACCTGCATTGCTATGTGCGGGCCCGGCTCAACGGCAAATACGGCGACGCCGTCCAGGCGCGCACCGGCCCGATCCGCGCCGACCTGCTCGGCAATATGTGGGCCCAGCAGTGGGGCAACATCTACGACATCGTCGCGCCCAAGGGCGTCGCCTCCAGCTACGACCTGACCCAGCTCCTGACCGACGAGGGCTATGACGCGACCCGCATGGTGAAGACCGGCGAGAGCTTCTATTCGTCGCTCGGCTTTGCGCCCCTGCCCGCCACCTTCTGGGAGCGGTCGCTGATCGTGCGGCCGCAGGACCGCGAGGTCGTCTGCCACGCCTCGGCCTGGGACGTCGACGACGCGGACGACATACGCATCAAGATGTGCACGAAGGTGAACGCCGAGGACTTCTACACCGTCCACCATGAGCTCGGGCACAACTACTATCAGCGCGCCTATTCCAAGCAGCCCTACCTGTTCCGCGGCGCCGCCAACGACGGCTTCCACGAAGCGATCGGCGACTTTGCCGGGCTCTCGGCGCTGACGCCCACCTACCTCAAGCAGATCGGCCTGCTGCAGACGGTCCCCGGTCCGGAGGAGGATATTCCCTTCCTGCTGAAGATGGCCCTCGACAAGATCGCCTTCCTGCCTTTCGGTCTGCTGGTCGACCGCTGGCGCTGGGATGTCTTCTCCGGGAAGGTCGCGCCGGCGCAGTACAACGACGCCTGGTGGGCGTTGCGCCTGAAGTACCAGGGCCTGACCCCGCCGGGTCCGCGCCCGGCTGACGCCTTTGATCCGGGCGCGAAATACCATGTGCCCGGCAACACGCCGTACACGCGTTACTTCCTGGCCCACATCTACCAGTTCCAGTTCCACCGGGCGGCCTGCAAGATCGCCGGCTGGGCGGGACCCCTGCACCGTTGCTCGGTGTTCGACCGCAAGGACGTGGGCGAGAAGTTCAACACCATGCTGGAGGCCGGCCGGTCCCAGCCCTGGCCCCAGACGCTGGAAAGCTTCACCGGCGAAGACCGCACCGACGCCAGCGCCATCATCGCCTACTTCCAGCCTCTGGACGCCTGGCTGACTCGCCAGAACAAGGGCGAACGGTGCGGGTGGTAGGGCGGCGTCGCGCTACGCCAGCTTGATCTCGCGCAGGCGCTCCATGAGGTAGTCGTCGGCGGTGATCGGCTCGGGGTGACGGTCGGGATGGGCTGCGTCGATACAGCTCGGCAGGGTCTTGATCAGGTAGTCCGAATTGAAGTGCAGGAAGAAGGGCGTCGAGTAACGGGCGAAGCTGGCGCGCTCCGGCGCAGGGTTCACCACCCGGTGGGTCGTCGACGGAAGGCGCTCGTTGGTCAGCCGCTGCAGCATGTCGCCGATGTTGCAGACCAGCGCGCCGGGCGGCGGGTTGATGGCGATCCAGCGGCCGTCGCGGTCCTGCACCTCCAGGCCCGCTTCTTCCGCGCCGAGCAGCAGCGTGATGACGTTGATGTCCTCATGGGCGCCGGCGCGGATATTTGGGCCGCCGGCGGGCGTCGGCGGATAGTGCAGCAGGCGCAGCACCGAATTGCCCATGTCGACGGTGGGATCGAAGAAGTGGCGATCGAGACCCAGGTAGACGGCGATCGCCTCCAAGAGTTTAAGGCCCATGGCGTCCAGCGCCTGGTAGAGCCAGCCCACCGCCTCGCGGAATTCAGGGACTTCAGCATCCGGCCAGACGTTGTCGTCCATGTGCGCCCGGAAGCGGTGGCCTTTGGGGAGGTCGCGACCGACGTGCCAGAATTCCTTGAGGTCGAAGTGGGCGTTCCCCTTGGCCGTCTCAATACCGAAGGGGGTGAACCCGCGCTGGCCGGCCATACCGACCTTGTAGGGCAGCTTGGCTTCCGGGGGCTGGGCGAAGAAGGCTTTGGTCGCCTTGAGCGCCGCCTCGATGCGGGCCTGCGGCAGGCCATGGTCCTTGACGACGGCGAAGCCGTAGCGGGCGAAGGAGGCGCCGAGGTCGCGGGAGAAGCCTTCGAAGTCTTTGGCGAAGTCGGCGTAGGATACCGGTTCGATGACGCGTTGAGGCTGGGTTTCAGTCTGGCTCATGGCGCCATCCTACACTTGGGATTCGCCCGCCTCCACCGGTCGCCGCGCGCGCGTCCGGTTGTCGGCGTCGTCGTCGCCGGCCGCAGCCATCTCGGCGCGCAGCAGGCCCTCCATCATGGCGCGGGATTGGCGGGTGGCGTCGATATAGCCCTGATCGGTCTTGCCGGTGGCGACCGAGGCCAGCTTCAGGAAGGTCTCACGGTCGTGATCGCGGAAGATCGTGGTGGCGCGCGCGGCGCGGCGATCGCTGAAGCCTAGCCGCGTCAGGGCGCGGCGGGTGAAGGCCAGCGCGCTCTCGAAGGTCTCGCGCTCGATATCCTCCACGCCCAGCTTCAACAGCTCATAGGCGTGCTGGCGATCGTAGGCGCGGGCGATGATCGATAGGTGCGGGAAGGCGTGGGACGCGGCCTCGATCATCTCCTTGGCCTTGGCGGTGTCGTCGATCGCCACCAACAACAGCTTGGCCTTCTCGGCGCCAGCGGCGCGCAGCAGGTCCAGGCGGCTGGCGTCGCCATAGTGCACGCGCCAGCCGAACTTCCGCAGGACGTCGATCTGCTCGATGCTGGAATCCAGCGTCACCACCTTGAAGTTGTTCGCCATCAGGACGCGGGCGGCGATCTGGCCGAAACGGCCGAACCCGGCGACAATGGCGTCGGGGTCGCCCTGGTCGAAGGGGAGTGGCTCGGGCTCGTCGAGGTCGACGTCGCGGCCTGCGGTCAGCTTCTCGACGGCCGCCATGGCGAGCGGCGCCAAGGCCATGGAGAGGGCGACGATAGCGGTGAGCAGGGCGGCCTGGTCTGGCGCCAGAACGCTCACGGAGAGCGCAAAGCCCAGCAGGACGAAGGCGAACTCCCCGCCCTGGGCGAGGAAGACCGATGTGATCGCTGCGGTGCGCGCCGGGGTCCGCAAGAGGCGGGCGACCACATACATGGCGCCGGCCTTGGCGACCATCAGCCCGAGGACCAGACCGAACAGCTCCAGCGGCCGGCTGGCCACCAGTTTCAGGTCCAGGCCCGCGCCGACAGTGATGAAGAACAGGCTGAGCAGCAGGCCGCGGAACGGCTCGATGTCGGCCTCCAGTTCACGGCGGAATTCACTGTCGGCCAGGACCACGCCGGCCAGGAAGGCGCCGAGCGCCGGCGACAGGCCCACCATCTCCATCAGCACGGCGACGGCGACCACCAGCAACAGGGCCGAGGCGGTGAAGATTTCGCGCAGACGCGTGCTGGCGATGAACCGGAACACCGGGCGCGTCAGGTAACGGCCGCCGACCACAACGGCGGCCACCGCCGCCATGACCCCAAGCGCGCCGGCCCAGAGCGGCAGGCCGGCCAACAGCCCGCCGCTATGGCTCCCATGGCCGCCGGCCGCATCATGGGCGGCGAGCCCGGGGATCGCCAACAGCGGCAGCAGAGTGAAGAGCGGTATCACCGACAGGTCCTGGAACAGCAGGACGCCGAAGGCCGCCTGGCCTGGCGCGGCCTGGCGCAGGCCCTTTTCGTCCAGGCTCTGCAGGACGATGGCCGTGGACGACATGGCCAGGATCAGGCCCGCGGCCAGCGCTGTCCTGGCCTCCATGCCCAGGGCCAAGGCTGCGCCGGCGGTGATCGCCGTGCAGGCGACCATCTGTCCTAGGCCCAGGCCGAAGATCGACTTGCGCAGGCCCCACAGAAGTTGGGGCCTGAGCTCCAGGCCGATCAGGAACAGCAGGATGACGACGCCGAATTCGGCGACCTTCATCACGTCGCCAGGTTCGCCGACGAGATTGAGCGCGAAGGGACCGACGATGACGCCAGCAACCAGGTAGCCCAGCACTGAGCCCAGGCCGAGGCGCTTGGCGATGGGGGCGGCGATGACGCCAGCAGCCAGATAGACCATGACCTGGAAGAGCAGCGATTGAGTCATGGTCCCACTATGGCCCGGCTCAAGACAGCTTGGGCGCTGATTTTTACGCGCGCGGCGCCTGGGAACCGACACGGCGCCCGCAGCGCGTGCGGTTCAGTCACGGCCCCGGTTCTCAATGTCATGCTTCCGGGCTTAGATAGGCCATGGCTCAGAAAGTATCTCCCGACGCCCAGGCCGCCCTCGCCGAGCACCTGACCGACGGCATGACGATCATGGCCGGGGGCTTCGGCCTCTGCGGCATTCCGGAAAACCTGATCACGGCGATCCGCGACAGCGGGGCCAAGGACCTGACCTTTATCTCGAACAATTGTGGGGTCGATGATTTCGGCCTCGGGCTGCTCCTCGCCGGTGGTCAGATCAAGAAGATGATCTCGTCCTACGTCGGCGAGAACAAGCTGTTCGAAAAGCTCTACCTGTCGGGTGAGCTGGAGTTGGAGTTCAACCCCCAAGGCACTCTGGCCGAGCGCATCCGCGCCGGCGGCGCCGGCATCCCGGCCTTCTTCACCAAGACCGGCGTCGGCACGGTGGTGGCGGAGGGCAAGGAGGTCCGCGAGTTCGACGGCGAGCTCTATGTGATGGAGCGCGCGCTCCACGCCGACCTCTCCATCGTCAAGGCCTGGAAAGGCGACGCGGCCGGCAACCTCGTCTATCGAAAGTCCGCCCAGAACTTCAATCCGATGATGGCGACGGCCGGACGCTTCACCATCGCCGAAGTCGAGGAACTGGTCCCGACCGGCAGCCTCGATAAGGCCGGGATCCATACGCCGGGCATCTATGTCGATCGCCTGTTCGAGGGCGTCGCCTACGAAAAGCGGATCGAGAAGACGACCACCCGCCCCAAAATCAGTGCGGCGACGGCTTAAGGAGAGCGACCATGGCCTGGACGAGACAGGAAATGGCCGCCCGCGCGGCCCGCGAAATCGAAGACGGCTTCTATGTGAACCTGGGCATCGGCATCCCGACCCTGGTGGCCAACTACATTCCCGATGGCCTGGAGGTTACGCTGCAGAGCGAGAACGGCATCCTTGGCATCGGTCCGTTTCCGTTCGAAGGCGAGGAAGACCCGGACCTGATCAACGCCGGCAAGGAGACCGTCAGCGAGCTCGACTCGACCGCCTACTTCTCTAGCGCCGACAGCTTCGCCATGATCCGCGGCGGCCATATGGACCTGTCGATCCTGGGCGCCATGCAGGTGGCCGCCAATGGCGACCTCGCCAACTGGATGGTGCCGGGCAAGATGGTGAAAGGCATGGGCGGCGCCATGGATCTGGTCGCCGGCTGCCGCCGCATCGTCGTCGTCATGGAGCACGTCGAGCGCTCCGGCGGGCCAAAGCTGCTCAAGGCCTGCACCCTGCCGCTGACCGGCGCGGGCGTTGTCGACCAGCTGATCACGGACCTGGGGGTCTTCGACATTGCTCGCGGGAAGCGGCCGATCCGGCTGCTGGAAGTCGCCCCTGGGGTGACGGTCGAAGAGATCAAGGCCAAGACTGAAGCGACGTTCGAGGTCGCGCTGGCGACGGCCTGAACATGCATCCGATGACCGGCCCCGCGCGTATCATCGGCATGTCCAGACAAAACCTCGCCAAGACGGTCGCCGCCGCAGCGCTGGCGCTTTCCGTCGCCCTGCCTGCCGCCGCCGCGCCCATGAAGACCGCCATCTTCGCGGGCGGCTGCTTCTGGTCGGTCGAACACGCCATGGAACACGCCCCCGGCGTGCGGTCCGTCGTCGTCGGCTACACCGGAGGCGCTTCGCAGCGGCCGACCTACCAGCGCCACAGCGACCATCTCGAGGCGGTGCGGATCACCTATGATCCGGCCAAGACGACCTACGGCCAACTCGCCGACTATTTCCTGCGCCACATCGATCCGACCGACGTCGGCGGGCAGATCTGTGACCGGGGTCACTCCTATACGAGCGCAATGTTCGCCGCCGATCCGGCCGACACCGCCGCCGCGCAAGGCGCCAAGGCGCGCGCGACCCAGGTCTTGAAGAAGGCCGTGGCGGTCAAGGTGCTGCCCGAAGGCCGTTTCTGGCTGGCCGAGGCCTATCACCAGGACTACGCCGCCAAGAACCCGATGGCTTACAACGCCTACCGCATCGGCTGCGGCCGCGACGCGCGGATCAAGGCGGTGTGGTCGCGGCGCTGACGGGCAGCCCGGTCCGTGGGTCGCGCGGCTTGGGCTGAAAACCCTCGCCGATAAACATCTCGATTCGACGGCGATGCTTGGCGTCGAGACCGATGCTCGCGAACCCCAGGGCCTCCGTGCGCGAGAAGTCGTCCTCCATCTGCGGTCGCCACCAACCCTCGTAGGAGACCAGCAGAGCCCGATGGCCGAGTGCTGCGTCCAGCGGCGCGGCCGTCTCGGCCTGATTGCGGGCTTCGCTGGCCAGGAGCCAGCTCGCCAGCGGCGGAGCGGCCGCCAAGCGGTCGCGGCCATAGTAGGTCAGGGCGTAGAACAGGAAGCGGTTGTTGACGGCGATGGAGGTCAGGCCGGCTTCGCGCTCGGCGCGGTCGAGGATCGCTGCGGTTGTTTCTTCCCAGCCCCGGGCGCGCTTGAAGCCGTTTGACGCCCCCAGTCGATCGGCCAGCATGGGCTGGGTGACGATCGCCAGGAAAGCTGCGGCGACCAGAGCCTGGGAGGCGATCGCCGCGATGATCCAGCCCTTCGCCCCCCAGCGCACCAGCCAGGCGGCGGCCAGCACCGCGGCCGGCAGCACGCAGGCGGCGGCCCAGTTGGCGTTGGCTCTGCTGATGAAGGCCTGGGCGGTGACGATCAGCAGCGGCGGGACGACGAAGCAGGCGAGCAGCATGTCCTGTGGGTGGAGGCGCTTGCGCCACCCAAGGCCTGCGCCGACCAGCAGGGCGCCAAAGGGAATGGGTCCGATCACGCCAAACTGGGCGGCCACGAACTGCAGCGCCTCCAAGGGGTTGAACCGGCTTGCCGCCCAGTCGGCGTTGTCGGCCGTGTGTCGGACGGTCGCCAGATCGTGGCCGAAGTTCCACAGGAGGTTCGGTGCGATAACGACGCCCAGGGCGCCGATCGCCGCCAGAAGCGCCCCCGGCCTCCATGCGCGCCGCGCGGACGGCGCCAGCGTCAGGTGCAAGGCGACGCCGACCAGCGCGTAGAGCGCCGCATACTTGGAAAGAAAGGCCAGGCCGAGGGCGGCCCCGGCCGCGGCGGCGTTGGTCAGTCGCGCTTCCGGTTGCTGTTGCCGGATGTAGGCCAGCAGGGCTGCGGCCAGGAAGAACAGCAAGGGCGCGTCGGTCGCCGCCACCAGGGCTGACAACTGGACCCCAGGCGCCAAGGCGTAGAGCGTCGCGGCGACCAAGCCAGTCGTCGGACCATAAAGTCGGCGGCCGATGAAGAAGGCCAACAGGGTCGCGCCAGCCTGGAACAGGCCGAAGGACAGCCTCACCCAGGGCTCCGAATCGCCGCCAAGCGCCGTCGTGGCGCGAATGGCCCAGGCGATCAGCGGCGGCTTTGAGAAGTAGCCGAAGGCAAGATCACGGGACCACGCCCAGTATTGGGCCTCGTCGGGGTACAGCTCCAAAGGAGTCGCAAACAGGGCGATCAAGCGGGCGGCGGCGAGGGCGATGATCAGCAACCAGACCAGGCGCAGCTCGCCTTCGCCGCTTTCTGCGGCGCCTGTCGCGGTGTTTTGCCCAGGCATAAGGCGTTGACGCATATCGGCTCCTTGGCCGCTGAGCCTATAGCTCAGGCAGACGATGCGTAAGACTGAGACCTTTTCGCCGCAGTGCAACACCGAGTGACGCCCCGTCACAAAACCATCACCAATGATGGCGGAATTTAGGTTTATAGAGGCCGCCAAGATGCGGGACGGCCCCACGATCCGGGGCGATGTGGGATGTTCCGCGTACTGCAGAGGGGTGCACCATGAAACTTTCCATCAGCCGCGCGCTTTGCGCGTCGACGGCGCTGGCCTCCGGCCTGCTGTTCGCACAGGGCGCACTGGCCCAATCGTCGGGGACGGCCGTCGTTGAAGAACTCGTCATCACGGCGAGCGGCGCGAAGAACTTCGACGGCGCGATCATCGCCGAGACCGAACCCAAATCGCGCGCCTCGATCGGCGCCGAGTTCATCAGCCGGCAGGCCCCGGGCCAGTCGGTGCTCGACACCATCAACCTGCTGCCAGGCGTCAACTTCAACAACAACGACGCCTACGGTTCATCGGGCGGCGACATCACCATCCGCGGCGTCGACAGCCAGCGTATCGCTCTGCTGCAGGATGGCATGCCCCTGAACGACAGCGGCAACTACGCCCTCTATTCGAGCCAGCTGCTCGAAAGCGATCTTGTCGAACGCGTGACCGTGAACCTCGGCACCACCGACGTGGACAGCCCGACGGCCGCGGCCGCCGGCGGCACCATCAACTACGTGACCAAGCGTGCGGCGGAAGACTTCGGCGTCCGCGCCGAGGTCGGTTTCGGCAGCAACGCCTACTCGCGTTACTACGGCACCATCGAATCTGGCCGCATCGGGCCGTTTGGCACCAAGATCTGGATCTCGGGCCTCTACACCCGCAACGACCTGTTCACGCCGCATGACTCGGATTTCGGGGCGGCTGGCCAGATCAAGAAGAAGCAGTTCAACGCCCGCATCGACCAGGAAGTCGGTTCGATCGGCGAGGTGAGCCTGATGGCCACCTACAACGAAGCGCGGAACAACTTCATCAACCGCTTCAACAAGGCGACCTACGACCGCCGCGGCGTCACCACGGCGAACCTGCCTGACACAAGCATGGTCGCCCCGAGCGTCTGCACGCGTCCGGCGCCGCGCACCGGGCTGGCCGACGTCGACAACTCGGCCGGCAATCCGTGCCCGACCAACTACTTCGACTTCAGCATCAACCCGTCCAACACGGGCAACATCCGCGGCCTGTCGAAGTGGAACCTGTCGGATCGCCTGACCTTCACCTTCGACCCTTCGTTCCAGTACACCCTGGCCAACGGCGGCGGCGTGCAGCTGATGAGCGAGCGTGACGCTCAGCTGCGCGGCCCGACGGCGGCGGTCGGCGTCGACCTGAACGGCGACACCGACACCTTGGACAGCGTCTACCTCTATCGTCCGAACACGACGAACACCCGCCGCTACGGCCTTACCTCGTCGCTGATCTTCAAGATCGACGACAATCAGAACGTCCGCGTCGCCTACACCTTCGACAAGGCCAAGCACCGCCAGACCGGCGACTTCGGCTACGTCGGCCAGGACGGCACGCCGCTTGATCCGTTCGCGGGCAAGGACGGCTACGGCGACGCCGTGGTCACCGCCGATGGCTCGAACCTTCGCCGTCGCGACCGCGCCTCAGTCGCCATGCTGAACCAGATCGCCGCCGAATACCGCGGCCGCTTCCTCGAAGACCGCCTGCAGTTCAACATCGGCGTCCGCGCGCCCTTCCTTAAGCGGGAGTTGAACAACTTCTGCTACCAGCAGAACACGTTCAACGCGTACTGCACCAACCAGACCCCGACACCGGTTCCGGGCACCAACGATGGCACCGGCCAGACCAAGGTCACGTTCCCACAGGCGTCCCTGAACTCGTCGGCGAGCCTGCAATACGGCCGCCCGCGGTCGTTCACGCGCAAATATGACGACGTGCTGCCCAACGTCGGCGCCTCCTATGAGTTCGCCACAGGCTGGACGGTCTTCGCAAGCTACGCCGAGACGCTGTCGGCGCCGCGTACGGACGACCTCTACGACCAGGTCCTGGTGGATCCGGGTCCGGAGAACACCAAGGCCTATGACCTGGGCCTGCGCTACAGCCAAGGCCCGTGGATCGCCTCCGTCTCGGTGTTCCGCAACGACTTCCAAAACCGCATTGAGCGCGTGCTGGACGAGCCCTCGGGCATCGCCTTCTCGCAGAATATCGGCGACGTCCGCTACACCGGCGTCGACGGCAGCGTCGGCTTCAAGCCGCTCGACACCCTGAGCGTCTACGCCTCGGCGTCCTACTTGAAGAGCGAGATACTCCAGAACATTCCGAACGCCACGGCGGGCGTCCTGGCGACCAAGGGCAAGGCGATCTATGAGATTCCGAAGCTTCAGGGGGGTGTTCGCGTCCAGTGGGATCCGATGGAAGCGCTCAGCCTGGGCGTCCAAGGCAAGTTCGTCGGCCGTCGCTTCACCAACCTGGTGAATACCGAAAGCTTCGACGACTACGCCCTGTGGGACGCCGACGTGCGCTTCAAGATGGACAGCTTCGGCCTGGAGAACACCTACCTCCAAGCCAACGTCCGGAACCTCTTTGACGAACGCTACCTCGGCGACATCTCGCCGAACCTGACCGGCACGGCCTTGGCCCAGCCGGGCTATCGTCGGACCTTCATCCTGACGCTGCACTACGAGTACTAGGACCTAGCGTCTGATCGAGTTGCGGGGGCGGTCTGCGGCGACGCAGGCCGCCCTTCGCATGTGCGGCGCCCGGCGCGAGGCTTGACGCACCGGGTGGCCGGGGCCATCTGCGCCCGTCGTCTGGAGGACCCATGAGCATCATTGTTCCCGCCGAGTGGGCGCCTCACAAGGCGATGTGGCTGGGCTTCCCAAGCCACGGCGAGCTTTGGCAAGACAACCTTGAGCCCGCCCAGGCTGAGGTCGCTGCTCTGGCGCGCGCCTTGGCCGGGCCTGGCGGCGAACAGGTGCGGCTGATGACCGGCTCCGTCGAGGGCGAGGCCGCGGCGCGGCGGCTGCTGAGCGAGGTGGCCAACATCCAGATCATGCCGGGCCGGTTCGGCGACATCTGGCTGCGCGACACCGGGCCGATCTTCGCGCTGCACGGGGATCAGCCCGCGGCCATGGGCTTCACCTTCAACGGCTGGGGTGGCAAGTACGAGCTTGAGCACGACGATGAGGTGGCCAGCCAGATCGCCGACGCAGCCGGCGTGCTGCTGCGCCGCCATGACTTCATCCTCGAAGGCGGGGCCGTCGACCACGACGGGGAAGGGACGGTCCTTACTACCGGCCAGTGCGTGCTGAACCGCAACCGCAACGCCGGGTGGACGCCGCAGGACGCTGAGACTGCGCTCGCTGAGAGCCTGGGCGCGAAGAAGGTGCTCTGGCTGGGCGAGGGTCTGATGAACGATCACACCGACGGCCATGTCGACAACCTGGCGCGCTTCGTCGCGCCCGGCCTCGTCGCCGCGCCGATAGGCTGGGGCAAGGGCGATCCCAATGTGGAGGTCTATGACGACGCCGCGCGACGCCTGTCCGAAATGACCGACGCCGCCGGACGCGCGCTGAAGGTCATGCGCATTCCGTCACCAGGCTGGGTTGAGGGCGATGACCGCCGGGCCGCGCCGGCTAGCCACATGAACTTCCTGATCGCCAACCGCGCCGTCGTCTGCCCGCTGTACACGGACAAGGCCGCCGGAAACTTCGCCCTTAAGGCGCTGGAAGCCCTGTTCCCTGACCGCCAGGTGATCGGCCTGTCGTCGAACGCCATCCTGTCGGGCGGCGGCTCTTTCCACTGCATCACACAGCAGGAGCCCGCCTGATGGCCCGGACCCTGACCCTGGCTGCGATCCAGGCGTCCTATGGCGACGACATGGCGGCCAACATCGCCAAGACCGCCGACCTAATTCGCGAAGCGGCCGCCGCGGGCGCCCAGGTGATCTTGCCCCCCGAGCTGTTCCAGGGCCCCTATTTCTGCGTCGCCCAGGAGGAGCGGTGGTTCGCCACCGCCTTCCCTTGGCGTGAACATCCGGCTGTCAGGGCGCTCGCCCCGCTGGCGGGCGAACTGGGCGTGGCCATCCCCATTTCGATCTTCGAGCGCGAGGGACCGCACTACTTCAACAGCCTGGTTATGGCTGATGCGGACGGATCGCTCCTCGGGGTCTACCGCAAGAGCCATATCCCCGACGGCCCGGGCTATATGGAGAAGTACTACTTCCGCCCCGGCGACACCGGCTTCCGGGTCTGGGACACCCGATTCGGCCGCGTCGGGGTCGGCGTCTGCTGGGATCAGTGGTATCCGGAAGCCGCCCGCGCCATGGCGTTGATGGGCGCCGAGGCCCTGCTCTACCCGACCGCGATCGGCTCGGAGCCGCACGATGCGACCTTGGACACAGCCGCGCCTTGGCGGCGCGCTATGCAGGGCCATGCGGTCTCCAACGTCATTCCCGTGGTGGGCGCCAACCGTACGGGTTTTGAGGCCTGGGACGGCTATCCGAACGGCGGCCAGCTGTTCTATGGCTCCAGCTTCATCAGCGATCATCGCGGCGACCTGGTCGCCGCCTTCGGGCGCGAGGACGAAGGCGTGATTTCGACGACCGTCGACCTTGATTTCCTGCAGACCCATCGCGCGGCCTGGGGCTTCTTCCGTGACCGCCGGCCGGACCTCTACGGCGCCCTCGCCCAGCCGCGTCCGGCCTGACCCGTCCGGCCTCAACCTCTCCGAAGGGCCTGCGTTTGCCGCCGGAGCGGCGATCAGCTAGAAGGCCCGCCTTTCCCGCAAGCTCGAAGGCTTCCGATGTCCGTCACCCCGACTTCGATCAACCCCGGTCAGATCAACGGCAATGTGCTGTTCTATTCGCAGCCGGAGCCGTTGAGCCCCGAGATGCACAAGGATCTAGGGGTCAAGAGCTCGAACTCGCCCTTCAGCTTCGCCAAGGTCGGCCACGCCGTGCCGCTGACGGTGGGCGAATTCCCGCTGGCTTCGCTGACGGGCCCGGTGATCTTCGTCGGCGACGACAAGCTGCCGCTGGCGGTCATGGGTCTGGCGGCCGGCGAGAACCTGTTCGTGCGCGAAGACGGCATCATCGAGCCGGGCGCCTACATTCCCGCCTATATCCGCCGTTATCCCTTCGTGTTCGCGACCGACGAGGACGCTGGCCAGATGGTGCTGTGCATTGATCGCGCCGCGGACTTCATCGTCGACAAGGCCCAGGCCGACGAGCCCTTCTTCCTGCCGGACGGCAAGCCCAGCGCCTATACCGAGCGCTGCATCAGCTTCTGCAACGACTTCGAAGTCGAGCGCCAGCGCACCATGGGCTTCGTCCAGCTTCTGAAGGATCTGGATCTGTTCGAGACCAAGGTCGCCAACTACACGCCAATGAACCCGGACGGCACCGCCGCCGCGTCGCAGCAGATCGCCGAATACTATGGCATCTCGGAAGACAAGCTGAACGCCCTGCCGCACGACAAGCTGGCCGAGTTGCGGGACAACGGCGCCCTGGGACAGATCTACGCCCACATGTGCTCGCTGAACGGCTGGGATCGCCTGATCTCGCTAGCCCTCAGCCGCAGCATCGCTTCGCCGCCCGCCTGATATCTAGCGGGCGAAGATGCTTCGCGTCAGGCACGAGAAGACGAGGCGGCCCGCCTCGTCGAGCAAATCGTGCTGGGCGATGACAATGCCCTTGCCTTCGCCCACCGGATCCTTGGCCATCACGGTCATCCGCGCACGCAGCAACTCGCCCAGGGGCGGGTTGCGCACCCAACGCAGCGCGTCGACGCCCAGGCGCTTGTTCTGCGGCCAGTCGGTGTGGGCCACAGCGTCGAGCTTGGCCCAGATCGCATAGACCATGGCGTCGGGCGCGCCGCGGTCGGCGGTCCAGCCGGGAGTGAAGGCCTTGATGAAGAGGTCCAGGGCGTTGGCGTCCACGGCCTGGGCGCCAAGCGACACCACCTGGCCGATCTGAATGTCGTCGAAAGCTGCGGGCAAGAGGGGCTCCAGGCGCGATGTCGCGATTCCGCGATCATGGGCTGGGGCGCCCACGGCGTCGAGCATGGTTTGCGCCCGCGGGTCGGCATGCTGATATAGCGACCTATGAACAGGCCTGCAGGACAGTGATGCGTATCTGGGCGGCGATGGCGGCGATGCTGTGCCTGGCGTACGCGCCGGGCGCTCAGGCCGGGCCGGTCGATACCGGTCATCTGGAAGCTGAGTTGGTCTCGCAGGCCCAGGGAATCGCGCCGGGCGCGACGATCCACGTCGCCCTGCGCCAGAAGATCGATCGCGGCTGGCACACCTATTGGCGTAATTCCGGCGATTCGGGCGAAGCCACGCGCCTGGTCTGGACCTTGCCGGCGGGCTGGAAGGCCGGCGAGATCATCTGGCCGACGCCTCATCGCCAGCCCACCGGCCCGTTGATGAACTATGGCTATACCGGCGAAGTCCTGCTGCCCGTAGCGCTGACCGCGCCGCGCCACGCCGGCCCCGGCCAGAGCGTCACCCTTGAGGCCAAGGCGGCCTTCCTGGTCTGCGCCGATATCTGCGTGCCGGAGGATGCGACCCTTAAGCTGACGCTGCCTGTGGTGGCTGCGGCCGCAGCCCCTGATCCGCAGTTTGGCGCGGCGATCGCGCAAACAGTGGCTGCGGCGCCCAAACCCGCCGCCCTGACAGCGGCCTTCGAGGCCCGGGGGGGCGGCGTGAAGCTGGCCATCGCTGGCGCGCCCCTCGCCGGCGCCGACATGGCCGACGCCTATTTCTATCCCTTCGCATCGACGGTGATCGACCACGCCAAGCCGCAGGCGATAGAGCGTGGAGCGAACGGCCTGACCCTCACCCTGGTCCCTGGCTACGACTTCCAGAGCCCGACCCCGCCACACGCGCTGGACGGCGTCCTGGCCCTCAAGGATCGCGCCTATGAGATCCACGCGGTGCGCGGCGCGCCGCCGGTCGGCGCCGCTGGCCTGGGCCCGCCGCCGGCGCGTGGCGGCGGCGGATCGGGGGGCCTTGGCCTGGCGAGCGCGGCGGTGTTCGCGCTGCTGGGCGGGCTGATCCTGAACCTCATGCCCTGCGTCTTTCCGATCCTGGCGATGAAGGCGGCGTCTCTCGCCGGCCACGCCGCCGCCGGCGCGGAAGCCCGGCGTCAGGGCCTGGCGTTTGGCGCGGGCGTCATCATCACCTTCCTGGCCTTGGCGGGCGGGCTGATCGCGCTGCGTGCCGCGGGCTCGGCGGTGGGTTGGGGTTTCCAACTGCAGGATCCGCAGGTGGTCGGCGCCCTCTCACTGCTGATGCTGCTGGTCGGCCTTAACCTCTCTGGGGTGTTCGAGGTCGGGACGTCTTTGCAGGGCGCAGGCTCGGGCCTGGCCGCGCGCGGTGGGCTGGCCGGTGGGTTCTTCACGGGCGTGCTGGCCGTGGTGGTGGCCGCGCCCTGCACGGCGCCATTCATGGGTCCGGCCATGGGTTGGGCCCTGACCCAGCCGCCGGCCGCGGCGCTGGTCGTCTTCACCGCCCTGGCGATCGGCTTTGCGGCGCCGTTCGTCGCCGTCGCCTTCGCGCCGGCGCTGCTCAGCCGCCTGCCGCGGCCGGGCGCCTGGATGGAGACCTTCCGCAAGGCGCTGGCCTTCCCGATGTATGGCGCGGCGGCGTGGCTTTTGTGGGTGTTGGCGATCCAGGCGGGCGAGGCGGGGCTAGCCCGTTTCCTGGCGGCCGCCGTCATCCTGGCGCTGGCCGCGTGGCTCACCGGCCTCGCGCAACGCCGTCGCTCCCTGGGCGGACACGCACTCGTACCCGGCGTCATCGCCGCCGGTCTCGCGGTCCTGGCCTTCAGCGCCGCCGTGACCGTGCGCGCAGCAGATGCCGAGAGTTCGGCCGCCACTGAGCTCACCTCGGACAGCTACAGCCCCGCAAAGCTCGCCGAGTTGCGCGCCCAGGGTCGCCCGGTGCTGGTGAACTACACCGCCGCCTGGTGCGTCTCCTGCCAGGTCAACGATCGCGTTGCGCTCTCGACCCGCGGGGTCGCCGACGCGCTCGCCCGGGCCAACGGCGCCTATCTGAAGGCCGACTGGACCAAACGTGATCCGGAAATCGCCGCGGAGTTGGCCAGTTACGGTCGAGCTGGCGTGCCCCTCTATCTCGTCTATGGCGCCAAGGGCGGCGCCCCCGTCATCCTGCCCTCGCTCCTGACCGAAGGGATCGTCGTGCGGGCCATCGAGGCCGCCAAGGCCGGTTAGTCTGCAAATCACGGAGAAGGCGATGTTCCGTACGCTGACCGCTTCCTTCGCCGTGATCGCGGTGATCGTTGCTGCGCCGGCGTCCGCCGCCCCGACCTTGGGCCAGCCTGCGCCGGCCTTTCGTGTCGCCGACGCCGACGGCGCGACCCGCACCTTGGCGGAGTTCGTCGGCAAGACGGTGGTCCTGGAGTGGACCAACGCGGGCTGCCCCTATGTGCAGAAGCACTACAATTCCGGGAACATGCAGAGCGTGCAGAGGCAGGCCGTGAAGGACGGGGCTGTCTGGCTCACCCTGATCTCCTCCGCGCCCGGCCAGCAGGGGTTCAAGTCCGGGGCCGCGGCCAGGGCTTGGAAGACCTCGTCGGCGGCTGCGTCAAGCGCCGTGCTGCTCGATCCGCTGGGTGTGGTCGGCAAGGCCTATGACGCGCGGACAACGCCGCACCTGTACGTCATCGATAAGTCAGGCAAGCTCGTCTACAGGGGCGGCATCGACGACAAGCCGAGCGCCGATCCGTCGACGCTTAAGGGCGCGAAGAATTATGTGACGGCGGCGCTTTCCGACCTCAAGGCGGGTCGAGCGGTGGCGCAGCCGGCGACGCGGCCCTACGGCTGCTCGGTCAAGTATGCGGGGTAGCGATGGCGGACGCGGAAACGATCTGGACGGCGCTTGAAGAGGCCGGCCGCGCGGCGGAGGGCCGCTCGATCGCCGGGCTGTTTGACGATCCGGGTCGGCTGGAGCGACTGACCCTGGAGGCCGCCGGGCTCTACCTCGATCTGTCCAAGCAACCCTGGTCCCTGGCCGACTTCGACCTCGCGCTCTGCCTGGCGGAAGCCTCCGGCGTCGCCGACGCCCGCACCCGGGTGCTGGCTGGCGAACTGTTCAACCAGACCGAGGGTCGCGCCGTCTTGCACGCCGCCCTGCGTGCGCCAGCCGGGGCCGATTTCTCCGCAGCCGGCGTCCCGGTGTCCGCCGACGTTGAGGCGACCCGCACCCGTATTAAGTCGTTCGCCGACGGTGTTCGCGCTGGGACCATCGGCGGCGCGGGCGGGCGGTCGTTCCGCGCCATCGTCCACATCGGCATCGGCGGTTCGGACCTTGGTCCCCGGGTCATCTGGGAGGCCCTGAAGCCGCTGGATCCACAGATCGACCTGCGGTTCGCGGCAAATGTCGATCCGGCGGAGCTGGCCCAGGCGCTGACTGGGCTCGATCCGGCGGAAACCCTGGTGGTTGTCGTCTCAAAGACCTTCACGACCCAGGAAACCCTGGCCAACGCCGAGACCGCGCGCGCCTGGCTGCGCGGCGGCCTGGGCGAGGAGGCCGCGAACCTGCACCTGGCGGCGGTGTCGGCGGCGCCAGCGCGGGCGGAGGCCTTCGGCGTGCCTGCCGACCGTGTGTTCGCCTTTTGGGATTGGGTCGGCGGTCGCTATTCGATCTGGTCGGCGGTGGGCCTGTCCTGCGCGGCGGCCCTCGGCTTCGAGGCCTTCGAGGGCATGCTGGCGGGCGCCGCCGAGATGGACGCCCACTTTAACAGCGCGCCCATGCATCGGAACGCGCCGGTGCTGTTGGCGCTCGCCCATATCTTTAACCGCAACGCCATGGGCCGGCCGATCCGCGCGGTCGTGCCCTACGCCCAGCGGCTGCGGCTGTTTCCAGCCTTTCTCCAGCAGCTTGAGATGGAGTCCAACGGCAAGCGGGTGGACGTCGAAGGCCGGCCTGTGCGCCGTGCTACGGCCGCGAGCGTCTTCGGCGACGCCGGCACCAACGGCCAACACGCCTTCTTCCAGCTGCTGCACCAGGGCACGGATGTGGTCCCAGTGGATTTCGTCGCCGTGCGGCAGGCTTCGGAGGGCGATCCGGCGGCGCAGCGGAAGCTGCTGGCCAACGTGATCGCCCAGGCCGAGGCGCTGATGATCGGCCGGCCGACCGCCGACGAACCGCACCGCGTCTTCCCGGGCGGGCGACCCTCCAGCTTCATCCTGATGGATCGGCTGACGCCGCAGACGCTCGGCGCCCTCGTCGCGCTCTATGAGCACAAGACCTTTGTCGAAGGCGTGCTCTGGCGGATCAACAGCTTCGACCAATGGGGTGTCGAGCTGGGTAAGGCGCTGGCCGGCGAGGTGCTGAAGGACCTCGAGGGCGGCGAGGGGGCGCACGACGCGTCGACGGCGAACCTGATTCAGCGGCTGCGATAGGCGCTAGATGTCGAAGCTATGAAGGTTGTTCACCCGGGACAGGGCTGAGAGGCTGGGGTTGCAAAGCTCCAACTCCTAACCCGGAAGGTCCCGGATGAACGTCCACCAGAATGCCCGTCTGACGCCTGGGGGTCGAGCGCTGCTGGCGCGGCGCGTGTCGCAAGGCTGGACGGCGAAGGCGGCGGCGGAGGCGGCAGGGGTGTCGCTGCGGACAGCGCGCAAATGGATCGCCCGGCATCGTCGCGGCGGCGAGCGAAGGCATCACGACCGCAGCTCGGCGCCGCGACGATGTCCGCGCAAGGTGGCTGCGGCTCGTGTGGCTGAGATCGAGCAACTGCGGCGTCAGCGGATGACCGGTCCGGCGATCGCCCGGACGCTGGGCATGGCCCGCTCGACGGTGGGGGCTATCCTGCGCCGGCAGGGGCTGGGCAAGCTGGCCGCGCTCGATCCGAAGCCGCCGGTGATCCGCTACGAGCACAGCCGACCGGGCGCGATGATCCATCTGGATATCAAGAAGCTCGGCCGCTTCGACGTCGCCGGCCACCGCGTCACCGGCGACCGCCAGCTCGGCCGCTCGCGCCGCGCTGGCTGGGACTTCCTGCACGTCTGCGTCGATGACGCTTCGCGCCTGGCCTACACCGAGATCCTGTCTTCGGAAGGCCAACTCGACACCACCGGCTTCCTCGAACGCGCCCTGGCCTGGCTCGGCCGTTGCGGCGTCCGCGTCGAGCGGGTGATGACCGACAACGGCTCGGCCTACCGTTCCAAGCTCTTCGCCAACGCCCTGCAGGCCGCCGGCGCCCGCCACGTCCGCACCCGGCCGTACACGCCCAGGACCAACGGCAAGGCCGAGCGCTTCATCCAGACCAGCCTCAGGGAGTGGGCCTACGCCAAGCCCTACAGCTCATCGGCTGAACGCGCCCAAGCCATCGGACCCTGGATCGACGCCTACAACCTCAGCCGACCTCACGCCGGCATCGGCGGACTCTCACCCTGGACAAGGGTGAACAACCTTCTTGGAAACGACAGCTAGACCACCAGGCGGGACCGCGGGGTCTCACTGAGCATCGCGCCGACCGCGGTCAGCGCGCGCTCCAAATCCTGCCTGCGGCCAGGGCCTCCCAGCGAGATCCGCACCCCGTTCGCTACATCCGGACGCGAGGCGAAGGCGTCGGCGGCGACCAGGGCCAAGCCGCGTTCAAGGCCGGCCAGACGCAGTCGCTCGGCGCTCCAGCTTTGCGGCAGCGGCAGCCACAGGTGCAGGTTTTCAGACGAGCCCAGCGCCGCGGGCAAAACCCGCTTGGCGATCGCCCGGCGCACGGCGACCTCGCGGCGGACGCCCTCTAGAAGGGTCTCGGCCTGACCTTCGCGCATCCAGGCGGTGACGACAGCGGTCATCAGCGGCGCTGGCATCAAGGTTACGGCCCGCAGGGCGCGGGCCACGACAGGGGCGTGATCAGGCGGACAGGCGAGATAGGCGGTGCGCAGACCGGGAGAGAGGCACTTGGACAGGGTCGCCAAATAGAAGGTTTGGTCGGGGGCGAAGCTGGCGATGGCCGGCGGCGGCGCGGCCAACAGGCGACTATAGGGATCGTCCTCGATCAGCCACAGGCCCGCAGCGGCGCAATGGCGGGCGATCTCGCGCCGCCGCTCCGTCGGCATGACCGCGCCTGTCGGGTTCTGCATGGTCGGTATGAGGTAGGCCGCGGTCGCTCCCATCTCGCGCTGAAGCCGTGCCAAGCTGTGAGGGGTCGGACCGTCAGCATCGACGTCGCACGCCACAAGCCGGATGTTCAGCGCCCGCGCCGCCGCCAGCACGCCGGGATAGGTGAGGGGCTCGACGATGAGCGTCGCCCCGGCTTTGCAGAGAACGGAGAGCGCCGCGGTGAGCCCCGCTTGCGCCCCGGCGCAGACCAGCGTCCGCTCCGGCGCGACGTCGCCGAGCGTCGGCGCGAGCCAGGCGGCGCCCGCCGCCCGCTGGCCGAAGAGCCCCGCGCCCTCGTGATAGGCCATGAGGGTCGCCGCATCGCTGCGCTGGAGCACGGCGGCGGTCGTCTCTCTCAGCATCGTAGCGAGCGAAACGCCCTCGGGCGGCGGCGGGAGGTTCATGGACAGATCGGCGAGACCGGCTTCGTCCTCATTAGCCCGGGCGCGAACGAACGCGCCGCGGCCGGCGCTGCTTTCCAGAAGCCCTCGGGCGCGGGCGGTGTCATAGGCGCGAGTGACCGTGGTCAGGTCGACGCCCAGGGCGGCGGCGACAGCGCGCTGAGCTGGGAGCCGATCGCCAGGCTGCAAGTCGCCCAGGCGAATGGCCTCGGCCATGGCGTCGGCGATGGCGAGGTAAACGGGACGCCTGCTGGGGTTCACGCCGCCCAGCCACGCGTCGGATGCTGGTGCGGCGAGCCGGCCCATCTTGCAATCCTCCGTAAAACCATACAGTATCATAAAATTGTATGGTTTATAGTCTTCTGTGTATGGAGATCGCCCGATGGCCACCGCCACGCAAGTCCAATCTACGCTCAGGGCCGGGCTGGCCTGTCGTTGCCCGCGTTGCGGCGAGGGCTCGGTGTTCAAGGGCTTTTTGACCATCGCCGAGCGTTGCGACGTCTGTGACCTCGATCTCAGCTTCGCCGATCCGGCGGACGGCCCGGCCTTCTTCGTTATGAGCGGCGTCAGCATCGCGGTGATCACCGGCTGGGCGATTTGGGCGGTCATGGCGCAGCCGGCGCTCTGGCTGCAGGCGGCTGTGGTGTTTCCCGCCCTGATCGGCGGGTGTCTGGCGTGCCTGCGCCCCGTGAAGGCCTGGCTGGTCGCCGAGCAATACGTCCACAAGGCCGAAGAGGGCCAATGGGCCAGCATTGGCGGCCATGGCGTCGGCGGCTTCGTGCTGGACCGTCGCAAGGCCTCGGGCGGCTGACTCGATTTCGTCATCCACCTCGGCTATAGGGCGGCCATGCGCGGCGCCTTGCACCATCACGGCCATCTCCATCCGACCTTTGCGGGGTCGGCTCGGGTGCGCTTGACCTAAGCAGACCCAAGCCCACGCCCCGCCGCCTGACGGACGGGGCCCGCGCGCCAGCCTCGTCCCCATTCCTGCCTGGAGACGACGATGACCCGCCCCGAGCCTTCCGACGCCAATCCCGCCTCGACGCGAGCGCCGCAAGCCGGTAAGCGCGCGCCTATGAGCGAGCCAACCGACGCCCCCATCCGTCCCGAGGCTAGGAGCCCGCGGGGCTTCATGGATCGCCGCGCCCGCGACCTGTCGGCCGAGCGCGCGATCCTGGACGCCGTCTCCGCCGTCTATGAGCGTTTCGGCTTCGAGCGGCTGGACACAGGCGCCTTTGAATTCGCCGACGCTCTGGGCAAGTTCCTACCCGACGCCGACCGGCCGAACGAAGGTGTCTTCGCCCTGCAGGACGACGATGATCAGTGGATGGCGCTGCGCTACGACCTGACTGCGCCGCTCGCCCGCTTCGCCGCCCAGCACTGGGACAGCCTGCCCAAGCCCTTCCGGCGCTACGCTTATGGCCCCGTCTGGCGCAACGAAAAGCCTGGCCCCGGGCGTTTCCGGGAGTTCGTGCAGTGCGACGCCGACACGGTGGGCTCCGCCCGGCCCGAGGCGGACGCCGAGATCATCGCCATGGCCGCCGAGGGGTTGGAGGCCGCCGGCCTGCCCGTCGGCTCAGCGATCGTGAAAATCAATAATCGGAAGCTGCTGAACGGCCTGATGAGCGCCGCGGGTGTGACCAGCGAAGGCCAGAAGCTCGCCGTCCTGCGCGCTGTCGACAAGCTCGACCGGTTCGGCGCGGACGGGGTGCGCCTGCTGCTAGGCGAGGGCCGGAAGGACGAGTCCGGCGATTTCACCAAGGGCGCGGGCCTGAACGCCGCCGCCGCCGAGCGGGTTCTGGCCTTCACCGCCGCCGGCGCGGGCGACCGCGCCGCAACCCTCGCCAAGCTCGCCGAGGTGGTCGGCGGCTCGGTCGAGGGCGACGAGGGCCTGAAGGAGCTGTCGGCCATCGACACCGCGCTCACCGGCATGGGGGTGGGCGCCGAGCGGGCGGTCTTCGATCCGTCGATTGTCCGCGGCCTCGAATACTACACTGGCGCGGTCTTTGAGGCCGAACTCCTGCTGGAGACCACCGACGATCGCGGCCAACCGATGCGCTTCGGCTCCATCGGCGGCGGCGGCCGCTACGACGACCTGGTGGCCCGCTTCACGGGCGAACGCGCGCCGGCCACCGGGTTCTCATTCGGAGTCTCACGTCTGGCCAGCGCGCTCCGGGCCGCCGGTCGCGACCTGGCGTCGGCTTCCCGGGGGCCGGTGGTGATCATCGCCTTTAGCCAGGACGACATGGGCGCCTATTTCGCCGCCGCCGCCGAACTGCGCGCCGCCGGCATCGCCGCCGAAGTCTATCTGGGCGGCTCCGGAATGCGACCCCAGATGAAGTACGCCGACCGTCGACTGGCGCCAGCCGCCGTCATTATGGGCGGCGACGAGATCGCCGCGGGCACGGTCACCATCAAGGACCTGGATCTCGGCCGCGACCTAGCCGCCGGCATGACCGATAACGCCGCCTGGCGGGCCGAGCGGCCCGGGCAGCAGACGGTGCCGCGCGCCGGGCTGGTCGCCGCAGTCGCCGCCATCGTGCGGGGCCAGCCGTGAAGACGGAACCGCTGGTCCCCGCGGCCGTCCTTGAGGCGATCCGTGCGCCGCTCGCCGCCATTGGCGCGGTGCGCGCTGACGCGCCGATCCTGCAGCCCCTGAGCCTGGTGCTGGAGTTGGCTGGCGAAGATGTCCGCGCCGGCCTGTTCGTCCTGCAGTCCGAAGGCGGCGCCGAGGCTTGCCTGCGTCCAGATTTCACGGTCGCCCTGGCCAGCGCTCACATCGCGCGCGGCGGGGGGAATGGACGCTATCTCTACGAGGGCCCTGTCTTCCGGGCCGGCGGCGGCGAAGAACCGGAAGAGGTGCTGAACCTCGGTCTGGAGCTGTTCGGCGCCCAAGACGCCGGCGGCGACGCCGACGCTGAGGTGGCGAGTCTCGCTTGGCGCGCCGCGCGCGCGGGGGGCCGCCAAGACCTTCGTCTCTGGCTCGGCGACGTCGCCCTGCTTGCGGCCTTCGTCCAGTCACTGTCGCTGCATCCGGCCCTGGCGGCCAAGCTGGTCCGCATCGCCGGCCGCCCGCGGTTGTTGAACGCTGAACTTGCGCGCGCCGGCGCAACCGCGCCCACGCGTCGTGGCGGGCAGTTGGCCGCCATGCTCTCCGGTCTGGAGGCGGCGGAGGCCGCCGCCATGCTGGAGGAAGTCTGGACCCTGGCTGGCGTCGAGCCGGTCGGGGGACGCGGAGCGGCTGATATCGCCCGTCGGCTGGTGACTCGAGCGGCTTCCGCCGAGGCGCCGGCCCTGACCGTAGGCCAGGCCGAGGCGCTCAGCGCGTTCATGGCGATCGGTGATGATCCGGCCGCGGCGATCAACGCGATCCGCGCCCTGGGCGGCCAATCGGACGCCCTGGAAGCAGCGTTGCAGGCCTGGCAGGGTCGGGTCACGGCGCTGACCTTGATGACGGATGGAGCGCCCCTGACCTTCGCGCCGGCGCTCGGCCACGCCTTTGACTACTATGACGGCCCGACTTTCGAGATCCGCAGCGCGGCCCTGGGCGCCGCCCGGCCCGTGGCGGTCGGCGGGCGTTACGATGGCCTGGCGCGCCGCTTGGGCGCGGAGGTCGTGCTTCCGGCCGTGGGCTGCACTGTGCGGCCCTGGCGCGCTTTTGCGGAGGGCGAGGCGTGAGCGATCCGCTGATCATCGCAATTCCTTCCAAGGGCCGGTTGAAGGAACAGGTCGAGGCCTGGCTGGCCGACTGCGGCACGCCGCTGAAGGTCAGCGGCGGGGCGCGTGGCTACTTGGCTGAGCTGAAGGGCGTGCCAGGCGCGCAGGTGCGCCTGTTGTCGGCCGGAGACATCGCCGAGGCTCTAGACAGCGGTGAGGTCCACTTCGGCGTCACCGGCGAGGACCTGCTGCGTGAGCGGGGCGATCTGGAGGGTCGGGTCTTGCTGCTCCAGGCGCTGGGCTTTGGCCGCGCCGACCTCGTGGTCGCCGCGCCGAAGTCCTGGCTCGACGTGGACGCCATGGAAGACCTGGAGGAGGTCGCACACGACCTCCTGAGCCGCACTGGCCGGCGCCTGCGCGTCGCCACCAAATACCTGGCCCAAACCCGCGCCTTCTTCGCGCGGCACGGCGTCGCTGATTATCGGATCGTTGAATCCAACGGCGCCACCGAAGGCGCACCGGCGGCCGGGGCGGCGGAGATCGTCGTCGACATCACCACCACAGGCGCGACGCTGGCGGCCAACGGTCTGAAGGTGCTGGACGACGGCGTCATCCTGAAGAGCCAGGCGCAACTCGCTGCGAGTCTGCGTGCGACCTGGTCGGAAGCGCAATTGGCCTCAGCCGAGCGCCTGATGCGCGCCATCGAGGCCCGTGCGGCCGCCCGGCGCAGCGTCACCTTGGTCTGGCCTCAAGCCGAATCGGATGCTGACGGCGAGGCGACCATCGTCGCGCGGCTGGTCGAGGCCGGCGCGCAGCCTCGGCCCAGTGGTCTGCTGGTGGCGGCTGAGCAGGCGGCGCAGGCGGCCTCCGCCCTGACAGAAGCCGGCCTTGGCCCGGTGACCGTGGCTCACCCGGAGTTTGTCTTCGCCAAGGCTTGTGTCGCCCTGACGACGCTTCGGGCCCGTATTTCTGACGTAAATGTCAAATAACACGGGCGGAATTGGTCTTCTTCACGAAAAAATAGCGGCGGCTGTGTGGCTAACGCGGATATGTCCGTTGACAGGCGCCGCTAAATCCCGTTCCTTCACCCCGCGAGAGACAAAGCGGCGCAAAAGCCAGCAGTCTCCGGCGTTTCGGGGAGGAAACGCCCTCTAAAAAAGAGCGAATGCTCAATGGGCCCGCCGCGCTTATCCCCCGCGGCGGGCCTTTATGATCCTCAGAAAAAACTGACGATGAAGCACAAATCGGTGCTCACCAGATTCGCACCCGGTTCGCCGGCGCGACGTACATCGGGTCGCCCGGCTTAATTCCGAACGCGTCATAGAAGGCGTCGATGTTGCGCATGGGCAGGTCCACGCGAGCCTCCGGCGGAGAATGCGGGTCGGAAACCAAGAGACGCCGCACCAGATCCTCGCGTGTCCGGGTGCGCCACCCCTGCGCCCAGCCCAGAAACAGGCGCTGTTCGCCGGTTAGACCCTCGATAGAGGGAGCAGGCTTGCCCTTGAGGGACGTGTGGTAGGCGTCCATGGCCATCAGCAGGCCCCCTAGGTCAGCGATGTTCTCGCCCATGGTCAGGTCGCCCTTCACGAAGGCGCCGGGAAGGGCCTCGTAGGCGTCATACTGTTTGCCGAGTTTGGCGGCCTGCACCTTGAAGCGCGCGGCGTCGTCAGCCGTCCACCAGTCGGATAGCCGACCATCGCCATCCACCTTGCGGCCCTGGTCGTCGAAGCCGTGGGTGATCTCGTGGCCGATCACCCCGCCAATGCCGCCATAGTTCACGGCGTCGTCAGCCTGCGGATCAAAGAAGGGAGGCTGCAGAATCGCCGCTGGGAAGACGATCTCGTTCTTGGTCGAGCTGTAGTAGGCGTTCACCGTCGGCGTGGTCATGGCCCACTCGCCGCGATCCACCGGTTGATTCAGTCGGGCTGCGCGGAAATCCCAGTCGAAGGCGGTCGCCCGCACCACGTTGCCGTAGAGATCGGTGTCACGGATCATCAGGCCGTCATAGCTGCGCCAGCGATCAGGATAGCCGATCTTCACATTGAACTTGGACAGCTTCTCCAGGGCGCGAGCCTTGGTCTCGGGGCCCATCCATTCCAGTTTCTCGATCCGTCCAGCCATGGCGACGCGCAGGTTCGCGACGAGATCGGCCATCTTCGCCTTGCTGTCGGCCGGGAAGTAGGCGTCGACATAGAGCTTGCCGGAGGCCTCGCCGATCAGCTGGTCGACGGCGGCGACGCCGCGCTTCCAGCGCTCACGCTGGACCTGCTGTCCCGACAGGGTCCGATCGCGGAAATCGAAGTGCGCCGCATCGAAGGCTTTCGACAGATAGGGCGAGGCCTGGTCGACCAAGGTGAAGGCCTGCCAGGCTTTGAGAGTGTCGAGCGGCGTGGCGGCGAAAACGGCGGCGATCTTCTGGATCGCAGTGTTTTCCTCCATGACCACGCGGTCGGCGGCCGACAGGCGCGCGCCGGCGAAGTAGGCGGTCCAGTCAAAACCCGGCGCATAGGTCGCCAGGTCCTTCACGGCGAGGGGATTGTAGGTCGTGTCGCGGTCTCGCCGCTCTGCGCCCGTCCAAGACACTTTGGCGATCTCGGTCTCGAAGGCGACGATCGCCTTGGCGTTGGCCAGTGGCTGCGGCCAGCCGGCCAGCGTCAGCAGTCGGGCGACATAGGCCTCGTATTTGGCGCGCTGAGCCTCGAAGCTGGCCTCGAGGTAGTAGTCCCGGTCGGGCAGACCGAGGCCGGCCTGGTTCAGGGTCACCACGTAGGCGCTCGGGTTCTTGGCGTCATCGCCGACACTGGCGGCGATCACCGCGCCGCCGAATTTGCGCAGCGAGGCGCCCATGCCGCGGGCGATGTCGCTGCGGGTCTTTTCCGCGCGGATCTGCGTCAGGTCCGCGGCCAGGGGCCTGGAGCCCAGAGCCTCGACGCCGGCCTCATCCATGAAGCTGCGATAGAGGCCGGCCACGCGGGCCAGGTCGCCGCCGGTCTGAGGGTCGGCCGCGGTCTTCTCGATCACCGCGCGCAGGCGATTGCGCGACAGCTCGGCGATCGCGTCGAAGGCCCCGTAACGCGATCGGTCGGCCGGGATGGTCAGGGCCTTCACATAGGTCCCGTTGGCGTAGCCATAGAAACTCTTGCCCGGCGAGGTCGAAAGGTCGCGGCCCGCCATGTCGAAGCCCCAGACCCCGAGGCGAGGGGTCTCCAGGCTCACCGACGCCGGCTCTGCGTCGGCCGGCGCAGGCGGCGAGCTGGCGGAAGCGGGTGTCGCGGTGAGCAGGGCCGCGGATGCGGCGGCCGAAAGCCAAAAGCGCTTCATGGGCAGGTCCTTCGCAGTCATGCCCAGACCATGCCCCTGTAACTCAGCGGAAGAATGTTACAATTTTGTCAGCTTCAGCGGCGTCAGTGCTTCATGGCGCTGTGGTCCATCGCCGCCGCGCCCGTCGCAGGCGCCGCCAGGCCGACGATAAAACTGATCCGCACCCGCGCGCCGCTGGCGAAGACCAGGGTGGCCGGCGCCTGAGCGCCCGCCTTGAGCCCGGCCTTCAGCCCGATCAGCATCACATGAAGGCCTCCCGGCGCCAGGGTCACCGAGGCGCCTGGCGCCAGCGGCAGGCGCTCCACCGGCGACATCCGCATCACCCCGCCCTCCATGGAGGAGCGGTGCAGTTCGGCACGGCCCGCCACGGGGGTCTCCACCGCAACGAGGGCATCGGCCGTCTTGCCGTGGTTGGTCATCGTCATGAAGCCCGCCGCAGTCCCGCCGGCGACCGCCGGGCGGCTCCAGGCTTTGGTGACCATTACCCCCGCGTGCTGGGCTGCGGCGGCCATCGCGCTCGCGAAGGCGCCCACGGTGACGGCGGCGATGAGAAGGATGCGACGCATGGGGAGATCTCCGGAAGGGATGAAGGTCAGAAGCGCCATGTCAGGCCTCCTGCGATGGAGCGGCCGTCTCCTGGCCAATAGGCTGCGGTCGTGGCGGCCGCGGTGATCACCGGCTGGACGTTGGACACATAGGCTTTGTCGAGCAGGTTGCGAGCATCGAGGTAGAGGCTGATGCGCTCATTGACCGCCCAGCCGAGGTTCAGGTTCCACACCGCGTAGGCCTGCGCGCGGGTCGTGTTCTTGAAATCAACCCAGATGTCGGCGGCCGACCATTCCACCGAGGGCGCGATGAAGGCGCCCGAGGCGAAGTCGTAGCGCAACTCGGCTCGGTAGAAGTGCTTGGGCGCGACCGGCAGGCGGTTGTCGCCATACTGAGCGTCATCGGCGAAGCGGAAGTCGGAGAGGGTGTAGGTTTGTCGTAGCCGTAGCGCCGGTGTGATCCGCCAGTCGAGCGCCGCCTCCAGGCCCTGGTGGATTGTCCGGTCGGCGTTGAAGGTCTGAGCCGGCACGCTGCCGGCGCCGGGCAGGTTGGGCGTGAACTGCAGCAATTCTCCACTGAGTCGGGCGCGGTAGGCCGTCAGGTCGAAGGTGAAGGGACCCTTGTGGCCGCGCGCCCCGATCTCCGCCGTCCAGGCCTCCTGCGCCTCGACCGGCGCGAAGCCCGCGTTGATCGGGCTCATCGATCCGAGATTGGGCGGCTCGACGGACTTGGTGACGTTGGCGAAGAGTTGCGCGCCCGCTGCGCTCTCCCAGAGCAGGCCGAACCGGGGGGCGATCCAGTCGTAGCGCTTGGACGCGGTGAGGTCGAAGGTCGTGGCGACCCCCGGCAGGCGGACGCTTCTATAGTCGCGGTCGGCGACGCCCCAGGTCGCGCCAGCGATCAGCGCCAGCTGATCGGTGACGAATAGCCGACCTTCGCCGAAGACATCCGCGGCCTGGGCGTTCTGGAACGTCTGCGACTGCAAGGCACCCCGCGCGCCTTTGACGTTCAGCCAGAAGCGCGAATCCAGGTCGCCGGAGCGTAGCCATGCGCCGGTATAGGCGTCGGCGCGCAGGCCGGCGATCTCGCCCTCCCACCGCAGGCGGCCGAAGGCGCCCCAGTTCCGGCTCTCCTGGTCGATGACCTGGAAGATCGGGTGATCGAGGTCTTTCCAGGTGGCGTAGACGGCGCCTTCGAAGGTGGCGCTGTCGCTCAGCCGCCATGTGGTCCGCACGGAGGCGCGCAGCCCGCGCTGATTGCGGCCCTGGTCGTTCGCGTAGTTGCCTGGAACGGCCTGGCGGTCATTCGTCTTGAACTGCGCCCAGGTGAGCGCCCCCGGAATCTCCTGGTTGATGTTCGAGCCATTGACGATCAGGCGCACCTCGCGGTCGTCACCGAAACGTCGGCCAATGTTCAAGGCGCCGAACTGGATGTTCTGCTGGCTCTGCGGCCGCCAGCCCTGCGCCCGCTGATTGGTCCCGGCAATGAACATGTCCCAATCACCGTGGGCGCGGGCCACCTGCAGGTTCTCGCGGTGGAGGCCGAAGGATCCGCCCTCGATCCGGAGCTTGTTCTCAAATCCCGCCGTCCTGCCGGTCGGCGTCACCATGTTCACCGCTCCGCCCAGCAGGGCACCGCCGAAGCGCAGCGCGTTGCCGCCACGGTAGACCTCGACATAGCGGGTCAGCAGCGGATCGGCGATCTGGCTGTCGCCATAACCGTCGGCCTCGTTCAACGGCACGCCGTCCTGGGCGATCAGCAGGCCGCGGTTGTGGTTGGCGTTGCCGACGCCGGACCCGCGGATCGAGATCCGGATGTCGCCGCCCCATTTGCGCTGGGCGTAGACGCCGGGCGCGTCGCGCAGCATGTCGTCGAGGGCGAGCGCTTGGCGACCGGCGTAGGATTCCTGGGAGATCACCGAGACCGCGCCCGGTGTCTCGGACAGCCGATGGCGCGCGTCGGCGACCACCGGCGGATCCTCAGGGTCGCGTCGGGCGGTGACAACCACAGAATCGAGTGAGGCAGGCTGGAAGGTTTCGGCCACGGCGACGGCCGGCCAGATCACAGAAGGTGCGGCGCAGGCGGCCAGGCCTACGACTACGGCGCGCAGCGGCGCGCGCGAAATGTTCGACATTATGGTGTTCCTGAACAACGACGATCGCCCGCGCGATGGGATCGCGGCGGGGGCTCAAACGGCTGTGTTCAGAGTGCGGGTGGCCCTTGGCCGAAAGGCCGGGGCGGCGCGCGCGCGCGCGGACGGGTCTTAAGCGGCTCGACTGGCTGCGCGGCGACCCGGACGGCATAGACCGCCGGCGTCACGCTGATGGCCGGATCAAGAACGGCGACCGTCGTTGCGCCAAGGCAGTCGGCGCAGGGCAGACCAGCGAAGCCGCCTTTCTCAGGTTGGCCCTGAGGGTCCAACGCGACGGTCTTCATGCCGTCGATGGTGCAGATCACCATGGTCTGGCCGCGAATCTGCGCGGCCATGGCCGCAGCAGGCAGCAGCGCCTGAATCAGCAGGGCCACGACGGCGAGCCAGGCGGCGATAGCCGTCCTGCCCTGAGCGCCGAAATGTTGGCCGATCCGCATGGCGCCGGTCTCTACGCCGATCCTCGCGTTTCTCAAGCGGCGTCTCATGCCTCATAGTGCAGGCTGATTTGAAATCGGGAGCGGGAATGGAAGGTCACGTCGAGCCTGGCGCGTACAAGGACGTGGTCCTGTTCCTGGCTACGGCGGGCGTCGTCGTCCCCCTGTTCCGTCGCTGGAAGGTGAGCCCGATCCTGGGGTTCCTGTTGGCCGGCATATTGCTCGGTCCCCACGGCCTAGGCCGCTTCTCCGCCGAGGTGGAGTGGCTCAGCGCCTTCACCGTCGATAACCCCGAACAGATCGGCCTGCTGGCCAGCTTCGGCGTTGTATTTCTGCTGTTCATGATCGGTCTTGAGCTGTCATGGGAGCGGCTGCGCCGGATGCGGCGGCTTGTGTTCGGCCTGGGGGGCTTGCAGGTCTTGCTCTGCCTCACCGGCACGGCGACGGCCGTCTATGCCTTGGGTCAGCCTTTCGAGGCGGCTCTGGCCGTGAGCGCCGCACTCGCCCTGTCATCGACAGCGATCGTCATGCCGATCCTGACTGAGAAAAAGCGGCAACATTCGCAGGCGGGCCGCGCCACCTTCTCCATCCTGTTGTTCCAGGACCTCGCAGTGGCGCCGATCCTCGTCACGCTGACTCTTCTCGCCCGCAGCACAGCCGATCCTGACGCTTCGGTCGGCAAGTCCCTGCTCCTGGCCTTCGCGCCGGCCGCTGTCGGGATTGCGGTGCTGCTGGCGTTCGGCCGCTTTCTCCTGCGGCCGATGATGCGGTCGGTCGCCCGGGCCAAGAGCGAAGAGCTGTTCGTCGCGGCCTGCCTGCTCGTGGTGATCGGCGCGGGGCTGATCAGCGCGGTCACAGGCCTGTCCATGGCGCTGGGCGCCTTCATCGCCGGCCTGCTGCTGGCGGAGTCGGAGTTCCGCCACAAGATCGAGATCACTATCGAGCCCTTTAAAGGGCTGCTGCTCGGCCTGTTCTTTCTGTCGGTCGGCATCGGCCTGGATGTGCCGGTTCTTCTGGCCCGGCCGCTCGACGTGCTGGCGACCACCGCAGGCATGATGTGCCTGAACGCCGCGGTGGTCTTCGGCCTTGCCCGGCTCTTCAAGCTGCCGGCGCGCGCCGCCGCCGAGACCGCCCTTTTGCTCGCTGGGGCGGGCGAGTTCGCCTTCGTCATCCTGGGTCAGGCGATGGACCAGGATCTGGTCGCCCGGGACGTCGGCCAGACCGTCCTGGTCTCGGCGACGCTGTCGATGATCTGCATTCCGCTGCTGGCGCTGGCCGGCGCCAAGATGGGCGGCCGCAAGATCACGCCGTCGCAGACTCCGGTCGCTCCCGAGCAGATCGGGCCGCTCTTGCCGGGGGATGAGGCCAAATCGCCCGTGCTCATCACAGGCTACGGCCGGGTCGGCAAGCTGGTGGGAGAGATGCTGAGCCGCCATGACCTGCCGTGGGTGGCGGCCGACCAGGACGCGCGCCTGGTGGAGGCCGGTCGTCGCGCCGGCCACGCCATCTACTACGGTGAAGCGTCGCGGCCAGAGTTCCTGCTGAGTTGCGGCCTGGCCGAAGCGCCGGCGCTCATCGTCACCATGGACAGTCCGGAAGGCGCCGAGGCCATCGTGGCGACGGCGCGGCAACTACGCCCCGACTTGATCATCGTAGCCCGCGCCCGCGACGCGCTTCACGCCCAACGGCTCTATGACCTAGGCGCGACGGATGTGGTTCCCGAGACCATTGAGGCCAGTCTGCAGTTGTCGGAAGCTGCATTAGTCGATATCGGCGTGCCCATGGGGTTGGTCATCGCCTCGATCCACGAGCGCCGCGATGAATATCGCAAGGATCTGAACCGGCCGGAATCGCTAGGCGGGTGGCGCCGACGTATGAACACCGTATCCTGAGATTCCCAGGCACTGCGGCCAAACGGCGCCGAAAGCGCGTCCAAAAAAAAGTCGCCTTGCGTCGGAACTGTGGGAACTAAGCGCCGCCATGGCACGTTGAAACCGCGCATGACCCCGATCTGGGCGTCGTGACAGGGGCGCGGGGGCATTTCCGAGTTACTGCCGGATATCCGACAGATGTAAAGGTTAACTCGGTGAATGCCTTGCAAAGCTCCTGAATCGCTAAGTTGTTGCAGGCGCTCGCCGCCAGCATCCGCGGGACGCGGTAAGTCATAGGGAGGCTGAAGGTCGGGGAATGGCTAACGGGCGTGAGGCCCGCTCAAGGACTGGAGTTTCGGTGAACGCCGAGGCCTTTGTCCAGGGTGACCCGCAGTCCGGCTGTCCTTGCCATTTACTATCTGGAAAGTGAATTTGGCGAGCGATTGCGACGCTGGTGTGGCTTCGGCGCACTACGCAAGATCGCCGACCTTGCTATAAGTAAAATTGGGTCAATAGGCCGCACTCTGCGGGCAACGAAGAGGGCTTTGAGAATGAGATTGAAACTCCTGGCAGGGGCGGCTGCGGCCGCGATCTGCGCCGCGGGCGCAGCGTCTGCCCAAGTCGGCTGGTATGGCGCCGTCGACCTCGGCTACCACTGGCCGGACGGCATCGAAGCCACGTCGGCCGGTCTGGCCGCCAACGGCAATCCGTACGTCTGGGAATTCAGCCAGGATGAAGACTGGGCCGGCTTCGCCCGTCTCGGCTACCAGCTGACCGATCACTGGCGCGTTGAACTCGAAGGGGGCTACCGCACCGGCGACATCGCCTCGGTTCACGGCCTGCCGTCGACCCAGTCCATCGTCGGCCTCTGCACGCCGAACGTGACCCGCACCACGGCTGCGCCGAACTGCGGCAGCCCGGACGGCGACCTGAAGACCTACACCTTGATGGCGAACGTGCTGTTCGACCTCGCTCCGAACTCGGTCATCAACCCCTTCGTGGGCGTTGGCGTCGGCGTGAACTACACCAAGGCTGAAGTCCTCGGTCAGTTCTCGACGGTCACGGGCGCTCTGACGGCGGCCAACCCGTCGATCCAGAACCTGCGGATCGACGACTCGGACACGGCCTTCGCCTACCAAGGCATCGCCGGCATCGAATGGGCTGCGACGGACCGCCTGAGCGTGGACCTGACGGGCCGTTACCTCTCGGGTTCGGATCTCGACCTGAACTCGGTCGGCTCGGCCGCCCTGCAACCGGGCGTCTTCTCGGGCAAGTATAAGGACACGTCGGTCACCGTCGGTCTGCGCTATTCCTTCGCGCCCCCGCCGCCGCCTGCGCCGGCCTATGAGGCGAAGCAATTCATCGTCTACTTCCCGTTCGATCAGTACGTCCTGACGCCGGAAGCTCAGGCGGTGGTTCAGGAAGCCGCCAACTACGCCACCGCCGGCAACGCGACCCGCGTCGTCGTCGTGGGTCACACCGACACCTCCGGCTCGACGGCCTACAACGCCCGTCTCGGCGAGCGTCGCGCCAAGGCCGTCGCTGACGCCCTGGTCGGCCTCGGCGTCGGTCAGTCGGCCCTGGCGGTCGACTGGAAGGGTGAGAGCATGCCTGCGGTCGCCACTGGCGACGGCGTGAAGGAACCCCTGAACCGTCGCTCGACGATCGACATCAACTTCTGATTTCGATCGCCGGCGGTTCGCCGGACGAACGCGGGAGCCCGGCCGAAAGGCCGGGCTCTTTGCGTTTGGCGCCGCCGTCGCTGCTGATCACAGTCGCGTGATCCGCCAACGCGTCGCCATGCAACCTGTTGATCCTGCTGGCCCACCTTCGCTCGTCCCGAAAAATAATTACGGGGGCGAAACCGGCCTCCTCATTGACGAGTCGTTAGGACGCATGGCCCCATATGTGGGTTGTTCAGGCGCAGTGCCCACAACATCTAGGCGATGCGACCAGTCACTGAACGGTGACGGTCGACGGGGAACGGGTCAGGGATCATGAGCGAAGCTGCACAGGTTGAGGTCGGCGGCGACCTGAAGACGAATGATGTGAAGGCCGAGGCGCGGCCCGTCCTGCGTCTGGTCCGCAAGGTCGAGATCGATCGCACCCGTGATGCGCTGTTGACGGACTTCGGCAAGACCACGTTGGAAGACCGCTACCTCCTGGCCGGCGAGTCCTATCAGGACATGTTCGCCCGTGTCGCGACGGCTTACGCCGACGACGCCGACCATGCCCAACGCATCTACGACTACATGTCCAAACTGTGGTTCATGCCGGCGACCCCGGTGCTTTCCAACGGCGGCGCGGCGCGCGGCCTGCCGATCTCCTGCTTCCTGAACGCCGTGCCCGACAGTCTGGAAGGGATCCAGAGCGTCTGGAACGAGAACGTGGCGCTGGCCTCCAACGGCGGCGGCATCGGCACCTACTGGGGCGGCGTCCGCTCCATCGGCGAGCGCGTGAAGGGCGCGGGCCAGACCAGCGGCATCATCCCTTTCATCCGCGTGATGGACAGCCTGACGCTCGCGATCAGCCAGGGGTCGCTGCGCCGCGGTTCGGCCGCGGTCTACCTCGACATCCACCATCCGGAAATCGAAGAGTTCCTCGAGATCCGCAAACCCTCAGGCGATTTCAACCGCAAGTCGCTGAACCTGCATCACGGCATCAACGTCACTGACGAGTTCATGGAAGCGGTCCGTGACGGCGCCATGTTCGGCCTGCGTTCGCCCAAGGACCAGGAGGTCCTCCGCGAGGTTGACGCCCGCAGCCTGTGGCAGAAGATTCTCGATATCCGGATGCAGACCGGCGAGCCCTATCTGATCTTCTCCGACACCGTGAACCGCTCGATGCCGCAGCACCAACGCGAGCTAGGCCTGTCGGTGCGCCAGTCGAACCTCTGCTCGGAGATCATGCTGCACACCGGTAAGGATCACCTGGGCAAGGAGCGCACTGCGGTCTGCTGCCTGTCGTCGGTCAACGCCGAGAAGTTCCTGGAGTGGCGAGACGACCCCGACTTCATCGAGGATGTCATGCGCTTCCTCGACAACGTCCTGCAGGACTTCATCGATAACGCGCCGCCGGAAATGGCGAACGCTGTCTACGCCGCCAAGCGCGAGCGTTCGGTGGGCCTGGGCCTCATGGGCTTCCACTCCTTCCTGCAGCAGCAGAACGTGCCCTTTGAGAGCGCGCTGGCCAAGTCGTGGAACATGCGCCTGTTCAAGACGCTGCGCCGCGAGTGCGACGCGGCCTCGCGCAAGCTGGCCGCTGAGCGGGGGGCGTGCCCGGACGCGGCCGACCGCAATGTGATGGAGCGCTTCAGCCACAAGCTCGCGATCGCGCCGACCGCCTCGATCTCGATCATCTGCGGCGGCACCAGCGCCGGCATCGAGCCGATCCCGGCCAACATCTACAGCCACAAGACGCTGTCGGGCACCTTTGCGGTCAAGAACCCCTACCTGGAGGCTCTGCTCGAGCAGAAGGGCCAGAACACGCTGGCGACCTGGGAATCGATCCTGACCTACGAAGGCTCGGTCCAGCAACTCGACTTCCTCACTCAGGATGAGAAGGACGTCTACAAGACCGCCTTCGAGATCGACCAGCGCTGGGTCGTCGAGCAGGCGGCCGACCGCGCACCGGACATCTGCCAGTCGCAGTCGGTCAACCTCTTCCTGCCCGGTGATGTCGACAAGTGGGACCTGCACATGCTGCACTGGCAGGCGTGGGAACGGGGCTGCAAGTCGCTCTATTATCTGCGCTCCAAGTCGGTGCAGCGGGCGGCGCACGCCGGACAGGAAGTGGTCGAACAGTCGGCCTTCGACGCGCCTGAGCGCACCGACTACGAAGAGTGCCTGGCCTGCCAATAGGGCGGCGAAGGCGGGTCCACGTCCCATCCCGGTCTTGTGATTTGCGGCGCCTCCGCGGGGGGCGGAACCTCAGGCCTCTCAGTGGCTTTGCTTACTGAGGGGCTGGCGCGGGCGTGCGCTGGCAGGGACTGGGAGTGGGTTCATGGGGCGGCTGACCTTGATGGTTGCTGCATGTGGCGTATGCCTCGCGGGGCAGGCGTCGGCCGAACCTTTTTCAGCATCGTCTGATCTGAACGCCGCGCCCTTCGCCAAGCGCCGGACCGCTGTCGAACGCACAGTCGAGCAGCCGGTGGTGCGCCGCCGTGGCCGCGAGGTTTTCCTGTACGCCGGCGCGAGCGGGGCCGAACCGCGATTCCACGCCGATCCACGCTGGAGCCCGCAGAACGATCCGGCGCAAGCCAGCCAGCTGGTGAACACCAAGCTTGGCGTCGGCTGGCGTCGCGAGGGCCTGGAGACCTCCTTCGGTTACCAGGTTCGCCAGGTGCAGGGCGCGCCGCGGCTTTCAGACAGCGGACGCGCCCGCAAGGACGCGATGCTGGGCATGACGCTGAAATTCCGGCCAGGTGGCTGAGGATCGTGTTTTCCCCAGCTTTCGGGGACACTACCTATAGACAAAATCAACGCTTCGGCCGCAACATCTAGGTCAGCGGGCCGGTCAGCGGTCCGGCCTGCACCAGGGCCCGAACCATGTCGACGTTAGCCACCAGCAAGCTTCCCGGCCTCCTGACGCCGTCGGCGGCGTACAAGCCGTTCCGCTACCCCTGGGCGCACGACTTCTGGAAGAAGCAGCAGCAAGTCCACTGGATGCCGGAAGAAGTGCCGCTCGGCGAGGACCTCAAGGACTGGGCCTCGAAGCTGAATGATCGCGAGCGCAACCTGCTGACGCAGATTTTCCGCTTTTTCACCCAGTCTGACGTCGAGGTGAACGACAACTACATGGAACGCTACGGGAGGGTCTTCAAACCCACCGAGATCAAGATGATGCTGGGCTCGTTCGCCAATATGGAGACGATCCATATCGCGGCCTACGCGCTTCTCCTCGAGACGATCGGCATGCCCGACTCGGAGTTTACGGCCTTCCTCGATTACCAGGCCATGCGCGACAAGCACGACTACATGCAGACCTTCGGCGTTGAGACCCACGCCGACATCGCCCGGACGCTCGCCATGTTCGGCGGTTTCACCGAGGGCCTGCAGCTCTTCGCCAGCTTCGCGATGCTGATGAACTTCCCGCGTCACAACAAGATGAAGGGCATGGGCCAGATCGTCTCCTGGTCGGTGCGCGACGAGAGCTTGCACTGCGAAGGCATCATCAAGCTCTACCATGCGTTCAACGCCGAGACCGGCTGCGTCACCAAGAGCGTGGCCGACGACATCGTCGACTGCTGCAAGACCGTCATCGGCCTTGAGGACAAATTTATCGACCTCGCCTTCGAGGCCGGCGAAGTCCAGGGCATGACCCCGGACGACATCAAGGCCTACATCCGCTTCATCGCCGACTGGCGCCTGCGCCAGCTCAAGCTGCCCGAAGTCTACGGGATCAAGGAAAACCCGTTGCCCTGGCTGCAGTCGATGTTGTCGGGCGTCGAGCACGCCAACTTCTTCGAGGCGCGCGCCACCGAGTACTCCAAGGCGGCCACCAAGGGCCAATGGACGGGCGACGCCGGGGTCTGGTCGGAATTCGACCGCATGATGGCCCGCCGCACCGAGACGACGCCTGCGGAGTAGGGAGCCTCGCGCCCTGGGCGGCGGTTGGCCGCCCGTGAGCAAGACCTGAAATCTGGAGACAAGGTCATTTGGCGCCACAGCCAGAGGACCACCACCGGCCACGTCGTGCGCAAACCGACGACGCTGGGTTTGAAAAAGGTCTAGCGCGGTGTCTTCCCCCGTCGGGAAAGCGACCGCTCGCCTCAGCCCGTCGCCAAGGCGTTGAGCCGCGCGTAGGCGCCGCGCTTTGCGACCAACTCGGCGTGACGGCCGTCCTCGACGACCCGGCCCTGGTCGAACACCAAGATCCGGTCCGCGCCGCGGATCGTCGAGAGCCGATGGGCGATCACGATGGTCGTGCGGCCCGCCATCAGCTCATCCATAGCGTCCTGGACCTGCCGCTCGGTTTCAACGTCGAGCGACGAGGTGGCCTCGTCCAAGACCAGGATCGGCGCATCCGCCAGGATGGCCCGGGCGATGGCCACACGTTGACGTTCGCCGCCGGACAACTTCACGCCGCGCTCTCCCACCAGCGTGTCGTAGCCGGCGGGCAGGCGGGCGATGAAACCGTCGGCCCGGGCGCGGCGGGCGGCGTCGCGCACGGCTTCGTCGCTTGCATCGGGCCGGGCGTAGCGGATGTTCTCGGCGATCGTCCGGTGGAAGAGGGCCGGGTCCTGCGGCACGAGCGCAATGGCGCGGCGCAGGGAGCGTTGCTCCACGTGCGCGACGTCCTGTCCGTCGATCAGGATCCGGCCGCTGTCCAGGTCGTAGAGTCGCTGGATGAGTTTGACGAAGGTTGACTTGCCCGCGCCTGTCGGCCCGACCAGCGCCACCCGCTCGCCCGGCGCTATGACCAGCGAGAAGTCCTCGTAAAGCGGCGTTCCGGCGGCCTTGTAGCCGAAGGTGACACGGTCGAAGACAACCATGCCGGATCCTGCCTGGAAGGCCGGCGCGCCTTCGGCGTCGGCGACCTCGGGCGCAGTGCGGGCGTATGCGGCCGCATCCTGAGCGTCATCCAGGCCCTTCTGCATCTGGCGCACGTTCTCGCCGATGTTGCGCAGATAGCCGCTCATCAGCATGAAGGCGGTGATGGCGAAGGTGACGTCGCCAGCGCTCGCCTCGCCCCGCGCCCACAGGCGCAGCAACAGGCCGCTCAGGCCCGCCTGCAACCCGACCAGGATCAGGTTCTGTAACAGCCAGACGTCGATGAACCGGTTCCAGGTGCGCAGGGTGTGCAGGCGCCAGTCAGCGGTGATCGCGGCGATCCGTCGTTCCTCGCCCGGCTCAGCGCCGAAGGCCTTGACCGTGGCGTTGGCGGAGATGGCGTCAGCCAGGGCGCCGCCGATAGCGGAATCAAGCGCCACTGACTGGAGGTTCGCCGGCCGAACATAGACCTTCGCCAGATAGAGGTTCGAGGCGACGTAGAGGATCACCGTCGCCCCGGAGAACAGGCCGACCAGCGGCCAGCGCAGGGTCATCATCACGGTCATGCCGATGAGCACCAGCAGGGCCGAGCCCAGCCACAGCACCACGGCGTCGGAGACCTGATCATAGCCCCACATGGCGCGCGACAGCCGGCGCACGGTCGCGCCGGCGAAGGTGTTGGCGTGCCAGTCCGAAGAGAAGCTCTGCACGCGGGCGAAGCCCTCGTCGGTCAGCTCCTTCATCGAACGCGCGGCGAGCGGGTTCCAGCTGCGAAACGACAGGTTGCGGATCAGCTGGAAGGCCAGGAACACGCCGACGTAGGCCAGCCACGCCGACCAGGCGAGGCCCGCGGCGCCAGGGCCCGCCGAGACGGCGTCCATCAGCCGACCGGCCGCCCAAGGCACGGCCAAGTCAAAGCCGATCGACACCACCGTCAGCACGATGGAGATCCAGAATAGCCAAGGCCGGCGCATCCAGAAGCCGGCGATAAATCGCAGGACCTGGAGGTTCGACAGGCTGCGAGGACGATCGTCCTCGTCGATGGCGTCGCTCATAACAGTCTCAACGGGAACGGCCGGCGGCGAGGCCGCAGGCCGGTGATTAGGAACGCGCGCGCACCCACGCGGGGGGCGTCACGACGACGGGAAGTTGGGCGGACGCGCGATGCGCGCCGGAGCCGCTCGGCCTAGGCGGCGACCTTAAGCGGCGAGCCGGCATATGCCGGCGTAGGCGCCAGGACGGGCGGGGAAAGACGGTGCTTGATGGTGATCACGGCCCCTCCCTTGCGGCTGGCGTGGCTGGAGATGCAAAGGCTAAGCGCCGACCTGCGTTCGGTCAAGCTCGCGCCTTCGAGGCTGTCGCGCGATCTGCTAAGCCGCCAACCATGACGACGCCGCCCGCACCGCTCCCTGACGCCGCCCGCGCCAACTGGGTCGACCGATTTGCGCCCGAGGCGTTGAAGCCCTGGCTCAAGCTCGCGCGGCTCGACCGACCGGTGGGCGTCTGGTTGCTGCTGCTGCCGGCCTGGCAAGGCGTCGCTCTGGCTTGCGCGATGTCCGGCCAACGACTGGACTTCCGCCTCATAGCGCTGTTCGCCGCCGGCGCGCTCCTGATGCGTTCGGCCGGATGCGCCTTCAACGACGTCATCGACCGCGACATCGACGCCAAGGTCGCCCGCACCGCCGCCCGCCCCATCGCGGCGGGCCAGATCCGCGTGCGCCAGGCCCTGGCCTTCATTGTGGTCTGCTGCCTCCTGTCCCTCGCGATCCTGCTGCAGTTGGGCCTGCCTGCGATCATCCTGGGTGCGGCCTCGCTCGCCCTCGTGGCGGTCTATCCCTTCATGAAGCGGATCACCTGGTGGCCGCAGGCTTGGCTGGGCCTGACCTTCAACTGGGGCGCGCTGATGGGTTTCGTCGCCGTCGTCCCGGAGGACGGTCTGCGCCTGCCGGCCCTGCTGCTCTACGCCAGTGGCGTGTTCTGGACGCTGGGCTACGACACCATCTATGCGATTCAGGACCTGGAGGACGATGCCCTGATCGGTGTGAAATCGTCGGCCCGACGGCTGGGCAGGGCGACGCCGCTTGGCGTGGCGGTCTTCTACGCCTTGGCGTTCGCCCTGGCGGTCGCCGCCGGCGTGACGGCCGGGCTTGGCCCAAGCGTCTGGCTCTTCGCTGTCTTCGGCCTGATTTTGGTCTGGCAGGTCTGGCGGCTCGCCTCAAAGACCGCGGTCAGCGCCCCGGTCGCCTTATCGCTGTTCAAGCTGAACATCCGCGCCGGCTTCGCCCTTTTCCTCGCGATCTCGATTGGGCTTTGGCGTTGATCGGCGCCGGTCGGGCCGAGCGCGAAGCCTTCATCCTGGCCAACACCCGACTGCAGCGGCCGCCGCATACGCCTGAACTTGAGCTTCACCTCGCCGATGAGGTCACGCCGATCTGGCGGATGACCGAAGAGGCTCTGAAGGAGATCGGTCTCGCCCCCCCGTTTTGGGCCTTCGCCTGGGCTGGGGGCCAGGCGCTGGCGCGCTACGTGCTGGATCATCCGGAAATCGTGTCGGACCGGGCGGTCATCGACTTCGCCTCTGGATCTGGTCTCGTGGGGATCGCCGCGGCGCGCGCGGGAGCGGCGAGGGTCTTGTGCGCTGATATCGACAGCTTCTGCGAGGCGACGATCGGATTGAACGCCGCCGCGAACGGCGTTGCGGTGGAGTTCACCGTGGAAGATCTGCTGAACGCTCCCGCGCCGGCCTGGGCGGCGACCATCCTCGCCGGAGACATCTGCTACGAAAAGCCGGTGGCCGAGCGGGTGTTGGCCTGGCTCGCTGCGGCCAGGGCGGCGGGCGCAGAGGTGCTGATCGGCGATCCCTTACGCAGCTATTTCCCGAGGTGTGGCCTGGAGCCTCTCGCGGAGTACCAGGTGGAGACCACCACCGAGCTGGAGGACATGGCCGTCAAGCGGGCCGGCGTCTGGCGCTTCCCCTAACGGCAGAGGCCATAGCGGGTCCCTTCGAAGTGAAGGTGGTTGGCGTGGTCGGCGTTGTAGTCCGGTGACAGCACCGTGCCGAAGAGCACGCAGGCCTCGTCGTGGACTCGGCGCAGGAAGGCCTGTTTGGCGGGGTCTGAGGCCCAATCCCGCTCGACGGTGACGCGGCGACCGTCGACCAGCCGGAAGCCGGCGATATCGATGGCCGCGGCGTGGGCGTGGGCGCTGGGCCGCGCCACGCGGCCGACGGTCCGACAGGCGTAGACGCCCAGGTGGTCGATCTGACGGACAGGCGAGCCCAGAATTTCTCGGGCGGCCGGGTCCACCGATTGCCGCCGCCAGAGGGCGAGCGCCGCGGCCAGCGGGCAGGCCATCATCGGCCGCGCGGGCGACAAGCGCGCATCAGGCTGCTCGGCGGCGTCGCGCAAAGTCCCGGCCCCGGTGACCACGCAGTATTCGCCCTGGGTCTGGTCGGCGACGGGGCGAAAATCCAGCCCTTGGGCGGCCATCCACTGGGCGCAGTCATCCGGCGTGCGGGTCGCGTAGGCCAGGCGGCCGCGGGTGCTGGCGTCGATTGGCTGGCTGAGAAACACCGGCCGGCGATCAAGCCCCATGTCGGCCATGGGCGCGCAGGCCGCCGCTGCGAACCAGGGCGGCGGCGATCCACGGACGCATCGTTCGGAACATGGCGGCTGAACGAGCCGGGCGAAGGCTGCGTTCCGCCTCAGGGCGTCTGGGGCGCGAACTCCAGCGCCTGGATCGTCAGCGCCTTGGTGGGCGCCCGCTGCACCCGGCCGACAATGCGGCCATGCTCGCACGGCCAGGTGAAGCGGCCTTCCATCGCTGAGATGGCGATGGGCGGGGCCTCCATGGCGCAGGCGCCGACTTCCGCCTTGAGGCGCGCCAGGCTCTTGCGCCAGGCGTCGGCGTCCTGGTCCATCAGGACGTTGTTCGCCAGCGGCGCAGCGGTGATCTCGCCCTCAATCCAGACTACGCGGGCGAGGGCGTAGGCTTGTGTCAGACCAGGCGACACCGTGGCCGGTGGCGAGACAAGATAGCCCGCCCGGTTCAACGCCAGGGCGGCGCGAAAGGCTGGCAAGGAGGCTCCGCCATAGGTCCTGCTGGTGAAGGCGAAGAGGCCGACGCCTAAGTCAGGCAACAGCATGACCACGGAGCCATAGCCTGGATACCCCCCTGTATGGCTCACCACCCGGCCGAGGTCGCAGTCCTCAATGACACGCCAGCCCATGCCGTAGGTCACGGCCTGCCGGCAGGGCGCGCCGCCAATGGCGGCAGGGCGCGCTACGCCAGCTGGAAAATTAGCGCCGGTGACGATCTCACGGACCGTGGCGCGCCGCACGGGCCCGGCCTCAGGATCGTTACGGGCTGGCCAGGCCGCCAGCAGGAAGGCCACCCATCGCGCATAGTCCTTGGCCGAAGTCTCGACCCCGCCCATGGCCCCGAAGGCGCCGTCTTTCATATCGGGTTCGCGCAGCCATTGATTGTCGCCCCAGCGATAGCCGATGGCGCGCTGCTCAGCCGGCGAGGCGAGGACGTCGTAGGTGGTGGCGGCCATACCCAACGGCGCCATGATCTGGCGGCGGATGTAGTCCTGGTAACGAACGCCGGCGACGTTGCTGATGATCCGGCCGAGCAGGGCGTAGCCGAAGTTGGAATATTCCATGCCGAGGCCCGGAGTGCGGGCGAAATCAACGCCGTCGCGCAGCAGGCGGCTGAACTCCGCCTCGGTCAGCACCTGTTGCCGGTCCCCCCAGGGATTGTCCTCGACGAATCCGGCGGAATGGCTGAGCAGGTTGCGCACGGTGATCTTCGGGCTGTCCCGGGTTGGATAGGTCCAGCCCTTCAATTCGGGCACATAGGTCTCGGCCGGTGCGTCGAGGCTGATCTTGCCCTCGTCGCGCAGCTTGAGGATCGCCAGCGCCGTGAAGGCTTTCGACATGGAGGCGATACGGAAGAGGCTGTCGGGGGTGACCGGCGCCCGCGCCTCGATATCCTGCACGCCCTGGCCCTTCACTGCGACCAGCTCGCCGCCGGCGACGACGCCGTAGACGAGGCCCGGAACGTGCGAGGCCTGAGCCCAGTCGGCGAAGATGCGGTCGACTTCAGCAAGGGCGGCGGGCGAAGGGGGCGGCGCAGCGCTCGCGGCGCCGGCCATGGCCAGGACGAAGCAGACGATCGTGGCGGCGAAACGCATGGACGGCCTCCTGGGCGTGCCCGCCGAGGCTATGGCGGCGGTTAGACGCCGGCAAGCCGCGCGAGGTTGGGCTTAGGGATAGCGGCGATGAAATCGCCTTTGGACTTGGCCCGCTCGCTGGCGAGCTCGGCCCAGGCGGCGCAGAAGGCCGCGGGCGTTCCGGGGTCAGCCTTTGCGGGCGCATAGCCCAGCGCCCGACCCGCGGCGGCCTTGACCAAGCCCTCCCAGGCCCGGGCTTCGGCCGGCGTCAGGCCGTCGGGAACTGCGCTTGCGCGGAGGGCCACGACCAAGGTCGCGACCTTGGCGTTGGCTGTGACGATCGTCGCCGGACCGGGTTCGGCGAGGGCCGCTGTCAGGGCGTGGATGGCCGCCGTCCAGGGCGTGGCCCGACGCTGTCCGCCAGCGCTGCCCACCGGCGGGGCCGCCAGACGCACGAAGGCGAAGCCGGCGCAGCTGTAGGTGGCGTTGAAGTCGACGGCGATGAGCAGGTGCGCGGCGGTCATGGCTCCCGACCTATCGGATGCGCACGGCGGCTTCCAGGTTTACACTTCGACACGTGAAGCCTAACGCTCCGCTGACGGATGATAAGCAAGGCGGGGGCCGCATGCTGAACTGGTTCCAGGCGCTCATGCCGAAGGAAGAGCGCTTCTTCGACATGTTCGAGGCGCACGCCGCCGTGCTTGTGCAGGGCGCGCGCGCCTTGCGCGCGGTGCTCGAGGGCGGCCCTGACACCGCGGCGCGGTGCGCAGAGGTGGCGCGCCTGGAGAACGAGGCCGACGAGATCACGCGCCAAGTGTTGCTCGCCGTGCGCCGGACCTTCATCACACCCTTCGACCGCAGCGACATTCGTGACCTGATCACCTCGATGGATGACGCCATCGACCAGATGCACAAGACCGCCAAGGCCGTGATCCTGTTCGGCAAGACCGAATTTGCGCCGGACATGGCGACCATGGGCGATGTCATTGTCCGCACGGCCGACTTGACGGCTGAAGCCGCCCCTCTTCTGCGATCGCTGCGCGCCAATGCTGCGCGGCTCAACGCCATCAGCGAGGAAGTGACCCGGCTGGAGGAGGATTCTGACCAGCTCTATGATGTCGGGATGTCGGCCCTGTTCCACGGGCCGGCCCGGGCCGAGCCGATCGAGTTCATCACAAGCTCCCAGATCTATGATCATCTGGAGCGCGTCGTCGACCGCTTCGAGGACGTGGCCAACCGGATCAGCGCCGTGCTGATCGAGCACCTCTAGAGGCTGCGCCCACCATGGACATGGGCTTTGCCCTGCTGATCTTTCTGGTCGCCTTCGCCTTGCTGTTCGACTTCCTGAACGGTCTGCACGACGCGGCCAATTCGATCGCCACCATCGTCTCGACGCGCGTGCTGTCGGCCAAGTACGCGGTGATCTGGGCTGCGTTCTTCAACTTCATCGCCTTCCTCTTCTTTGGCCTGCATGTGGCCAACACGGTCGGCAAAGGCATCCTGCATCCGGAGATTATCAGCGACGCGGTCATCTTCGGCGCCTTGGGCGGCGCCATCACCTGGAACGTCGTCACCTGGCTGGCCGGCATCCCGTCGTCGTCGTCGCACGCCTTGATCGGCGGCCTTTTGGGCGCCGGCGTCTCCAAGGCCGGACTTGATCCCGTCGTCTGGAGCGGCGTAGCCAAAACCGCCGCGGGCATCGTCGTATCGCCGGCCATCGGTCTGACCTTGGCTATGGCCTTGTCGCTGCTGGTGGCCTGGCTTTTCGTCCGTGCGACGCCGTCGATGGCCGATGGTGTTTTCCGCAAGCTGCAATTCGTGTCGGCCTCGCTCTATTCGCTGGGCCACGGCGGCAACGACGCCCAGAAGACCATGGGGATCATCGCCGTCCTGCTCTACGCCCACGGGCTTTCGGGCCCGACCTTCCACGTGCCGCTATGGGTGGTGCTTTCCTGCCAGACCGCCATGGCGCTGGGAACCTTGATGGGCGGGTGGCGTATCGTCCACACCATGGGCAGCAAGATCACAAGATTGTCGCCGCAGCAGGGGTTCTGCGCAGAGACCGGCGGCGCGATCACTTTGTTTCTGGCCACGCACCTGGGCGTGCCCGTTTCAACCACGCACACCATCACAGGCGCAATCGTCGGTGTCGGCGCCGCGCGCCGCGTCTCGGCGGTGCGCTGGAACCTCGCCACCGGCATCGTCTGGGCTTGGGTGATCACCATGCCGGCCGCGGCAGCCATGGGCGCGGCCTTCTATTGGCTGGCCCGTCTGCTCGACCTGACGGTCGGATAATCGTGCGCAAGCCCGAGATTGTCAGGGCCGAGGTCGATAGAGAGCCTCGAGCGCAATACGCCGCCCTGCCTTGGCGGCGGGGCGGGGACGGCGTTCTCGAAATCTTGCTGATCACCTCGCGCGAGACGCGGCGCTGGGTGATTCCGAAGGGGTGGCCGATGAAGGGCAAGACTTCGGCCGCCGCCGCGGCGCGCGAGGCCTTCGAGGAGGCCGGGGTGAGCGGCCAGACAGCCAAGAAGCCGCTAGGGGCGTTTCACTATGACAAGCGGCTGAGTTCCGGACGACTGCAGCGGGTGCGGGTGTCCGTCTTCGCCCTCAAGGTCGAGGCCGAAGCCGAGACCTGGCCGGAGATCGGCCAACGCGACCGGCTATGGGCGTCGCTCGCCGACGCCGCAGAGCGCGTCGACGAGCCGGAGCTGAAGGCGCTGATCAGCGCCTTTGCGCCCTAGGACTAGCGGGCCAGTTCGGCCTCGATCGCCGCGGTCACGATCGGATCCTCAGGCTTCACGTCAGGCGCGAAGCGGGCGACAACGTCGCCGTTCTTGCCGACCAGAAACTTCTCGAAATTCCACAGGACGTCGGCCGAGTCCGCCGGCAGGCGGCCGGCGGCGGCGAAGCGTTCGCGAAGCGCGCCGCCGCCGCTGGCTTCGGGCTGGGCGGCCGTGAGCGCCTGGTAGAGCGGATGCTTGTCTTCGCCGGTCACCGAGATCTTTTCGAACATCGGAAAGTCGACTCCGAAGTTGGTGGTGCAGAACTCGACGATCTCTTCATTCGTCCCCGGCTCCTGGCCGCCGAAGTTGTTGGCCGGGAAACCCAGGACGGCGAAGCCCTTGTCGCTATAGGTCTTCTGCAGGCTCTCGAGGCCCTCGTACTGCGGGGTCAGGCCGCACTTGGAGGCGACATTGACCACCAGGCGCACCTGGCCGGCGAAATCGCCAAGGCTCGACGGCGCGCCGTCGATCCGGTTTACGGGAACGGTATCTACGGGACTGGCCATGATGTTTCCTCGGGAACGCCTAAGTGTGGTGGGAACTTAAGCTCGGCCGCAGAGGAGACAAGGGCATGACCAGGACTTTCCAAACCGTGGACCCCGCCACCGGCGAACCGGGCCGATCCTACGCCGGTCATGGCCCTGACGAAGCGCTGAACATCGCCCGCCAAGCTCACGCCGCCTTCGCGAGCTGGCGCCGGACATCCTTCGCTGAGCGCAGCCATCTGATGCGGGCCGCCGCCGCCGTCCTTCGGCGCCGCAGCGACGATCTCTGCGCCCTGATGACGGCGGAGATGGGCAAGACTCTGACCGAAGGCCGTGCGGAAATTGAGAAGTGCGCCGTCAATTGCGACTACTACGCCGAACACGCGGAGGCCTTCCTGGCCGACCAGTCCGTCGACATGGGCGGGCCGAAGGCCAAGATCGTCTACCGTCCGCTCGGGACCATCCTGGCCGTGATGCCGTGGAATTTCCCCTTCTGGCAGGTCTTCCGCTTCGCCGCGCCGACGCTGATGGCCGGAAACACCGCGGTGTTGAAACATGCTTCCAACGTGCCGGGCTGCGCGCTCGCCATCGAGGACGTGTTCCGGGAGGCGGGCTTTCCGGCGGACGTCTTCCGCACGGTGCTGATCGCGGGGTCGCAGGTCGCCCCGCTGATCGACGACGACGCGATCGCCGCTGTCAGCCTGACGGGCAGCGTCGAGGCTGGCCGACAAGTCGCCCAGCGCGCAGGCGCCGCGCTTAAGAAGTGTGTGCTGGAGCTGGGCGGCGCTGACGCGTACCTGATCCTGGATGACGCCGATATCGAGCAGGCAGCCGAGGTGGCGGCGACCGCGCGGATGGTCAACGGCGGCCAAAGCTGCATCGCCGGCAAGCGCTTCATCGTCGGCCCCGGCCTGAAGAGCGCTTTCGAACAGGCGCTGAAGGCGAGGATGGACGCCTTCGTCATGGGCGATCCGAAGGATCCAGAGACCAAGCTGGGGCCTTTGGAAAGCATCGGCGCCCGGGATGGCGTGCATGATCAGGTGACCCGGAGTCTCGCGGCCGGAGCGCGACTGGTGACCGGCGGGGTCGCGCCTGACCGGCCAGGCGCCTGGTATCCTGCGACCGTACTGAGCGACGTCGGCCCCGGCATGGCGGCCTATGAGGAAGAGGTCTTCGGGCCCGTGGCGGCGATCATCGAAGCCGCCGACGAGGCGGAGGCGATTCGCATCGCCAACGCTTCGTCCTTTGGCCTGGGCTCCGGGGTCGTCACCCGCGATCCTGTCCGCGGCGAACGGATCGCCAGCGACGAACTGGAGGCCGGCATGAGCTTCGTGAACCAGAACGTTCGCTCAGACTCGCGCCTGCCCTTTGGCGGCGTGAAGCACTCAGGCTATGGCCGCGAGGTCTCGGTCTTCGGCATCCGGGAGTTCGTGAACATCAAGTCGGTGCTGGTGCACGTCTGATTTCAAGGGTCATCTCCGACGGTCGGGGAAGACGCCCAGAGTTGTGAGCGATCAGGCCGCGCTTGGCGTGATCAGCTTGTGCGCGTGGATGATAAAATAACGCATCAATGCGTTGTCGACCGTGGACTGCGCCTTTTCGCGCCAGACCTTTTCGGCTTCGGCATAGCTGCCATAGGCGCCGACCAGATCGATCTTCTTGATGTCCTTGAACTGCGCTCCGGCCAGGTCGGCCATTTCGCCGCCGATGACGAGGTGAAGCAGTTGTTGATCGGCCATGTGGGCTCCAGAACGCGTTAGGTGAAGGGCTACAGGGCGATATGCCGGACGCGGGCGCGGATCAAGGGCGCGAGTTCCGGCGTCGCGCACAGCAGGCTGGGCTGGAAGGGCAGGGGGCCATTATAGCGAAAGCCACGCCCGAGATGGTCGCCGACCACGCAGCCGGCTTCCGAGGCGATCAGATCGGCGGCGGCGAGATCCCAGTCGTGCTTTGCCGCCAGGGCCAGGGTGGCGTCCGCAGCGCCGGCCGCCACGAGACAGATGCGCAGGGCTGTCGAGTTGCGCTGCTCGACACGCATCTCTGGCCAGGGCTCGGGCCATGAAGGGTGACCCAACATCCTTGGATCGGCGACAAAGGCGCAGTCTTCCAACACGCGCACCGTGCTGGGCGTGATCGCCGCACCGTTCAACGTGGCGCCGCCGCCAGCCGTCGCTGCATAGACCTGCTCCAGCTGCGGCGCGAAGACGACGCCGGCGCTCGGCCGGTGGCCATCGACCACCGCCACCGACACCGCCCACCACGGCCGGTCGTTGAGGAAGGCGCGTGTCCCATCCACCGGGTCGACGACGAACAGGTGCTGGCGTGACAGCCTATCCGGATCGTCCGCTGTCTCTTCGGAGAGCCATCCATATTCGGGCCGGGCGGTGCGAAGGCGCTCTGTCAGAAGGGCGTCGGCGGCCAGGTCGGCGTTGGTGACGGGGGTGTTATCGCCGGGCTTGTAGGCGATCTCGAGCCCCTTGCGGCGCAGGGCCGCGGCCAGTTCGCCGGCTTCCCGGGCGGCGTCGAGGAGAAGATCGAGGTCCGCCTGGCTCAAGATGCTCAGCGGCCGGCTATGGCGAGGGCGTCGACGAGCAGCGAGGGCGAGTTGGACGACCCGCGGATTTCCAGGTCCGCGCCCGGGACCAGCCGGGCGTACATGTCCTTCAGGTTGCCGGCCACGGTGATCTCGGCCACCGGATAGGCGATCACGCCGCCCTCGAACCAAAAGCCTGAACAGCCCACTGACCAGTCGCCAGTGTTGCCATTGAGCGAGGGGCCGAACATCGAGGTGACCAGCAGGCCGGCGCCGGCGTCGCCCATCAACGCCGCCAGGCTGTGATCGCCAGGTGTGAGAGTCAGGTTCGAGGTCGAGACCCCAGGCGGGCCGGCCAGACCGCGCGAGGCGTGGCCGGTGGTGCCCATGCCGAGCTGCCGCGCGGTGGCGCTGTTGAGCAGCCAGGTGGTCAGCACGCCGTCGTCGATAATAGCCGTTCGGCGATTGGCGACGCCTTCGTCGTCGAAGGGCGAGGAGCCAAGGCCCCTCAGACGATGCGGGTCGTCGATGATCGAGACGCCCTTGGCGAACAGCTGCTCGCCCAGCTTGTCTTTCAGGAACGAGGTGCCGCGGGCGATCGCCGCCCCGTTTATCGCACCGATCAGCGGGCTGAGCAGCGACGTCGCCAGACGGTTTTCAAAGATGACCGGAGCGGTTGTCGATTCGATCTTGCGGGCGCCGAGCCGGCTGACGGCGCGCCGACCCGCTTCCAGGCCGATGGATTCAGCCGCCGGCAGATCGACCTGCCAACGTGCGGAGCGGCCGTCGTAGCCGCTTTCCATGCCGTCGGCGTCGCCGGCGATCGCAGAGGCGCCCAGCGAGAAGCCCGAGGCGCGGTAGAGGCCTGAGAAGCCGTGGCTGGTCACCATGCGCCACTGCGACGACGACCAGGAGGCCGAGCCGCCATCGGAGTTGGTGACGCCATCGACCGCGCGGGCGGCGGCCTCGGCTTCGCGGGCGCGGGCCTCAAGAATTTCGGCGGAGGGTTCGGCGGGATCGAAGAGGTCGAGCTCAGGGCCGGGACCTTGAATTAGGCGCTCCGGCTCGGCGAGGCCCGCGAAGGGATCTTCCGGCGCAAGGCGCGCCATGGCGACGCAGCGTTCCACCAGCTTGGCGCGCGCGTGAGGCGACACGTCCGAACCGGAGACGCTGGCCTGGCGGCGGCCGACGAAGACCCGCAGGCCGAGGTCGCGGGATTCCTCGCGCTCGACCTCTTCCAGGTCGCCGAGACGGACCGAGACCGAAAGAGCGCCGCGCTCGGCGCCGACAGCTTCAGCCGCGTCGGCGCCGGCCCTCAGCGCGGCGGCGACGACATCTTGCAGGAGGTTTTCATCCATAGGAGGCCATATGGCCGAGGCCCATGAGCGGCACAAGCTGCGCGCGCGGCTTGCGCCTCACGGAATTGCGAAGAAGAGCAGGCTGACCGCGGCGCCGAGGTAAGACAGCCAGGTCATCAACATGCCCACGGAACGCAGAGCCGATGCGCCGCCGTTCCGCAGCAGGCCCACCGCATGGGCGACCCGACCCGCGAAGAGGCTAAATCCGGCCAGGTGGACGAGCGCAGCCGGAGCGCCCGCGATGACCAGGACCAGCATCGCCACGACACCGGCCGGGACATATTCGGCGGCGTTGCCGAAGGCGCGTATGGCCTGGGTCATCTCCGACGGTCCCTGCTCTCCCAGAGCAATCTGGAACCGGCGGCGCTGCCGGACGGCCTGCACGGACAAGACCAGCAACAGCAGGAGGTGCAGCCCCGACCAGAAGGCTGCGGCGCGCGCGGCGGTGGTGATGTCCATTTGGGCTCCCCCGCCGGACCTGACGTGCCAAAGCCTGACAGTAAGCTTGAACTGGCGTCCTAGTCGACCGGTCCCCCGGCTCCAGGCAGGCCCAGCCGCCCCCACATCTGCGTGACCGCATCGACCGTGGCCTGATCCATGCCGAGCTTTTCGCCCCATTCGCGCTTGGTCTCGGGGGGCCATTTGTTGGTGGCGTCCAGGCCGATTTTCGACCCCAGGCCGCTCTCCGGCGAGGCGAAGTCGAGGTAGTCGATGGGGGTGCCTTCGACCAGGGTGATGTCGCGGGCGGGATCCATCCGCGTGGACATGGCCCACATGACGTCTTTCCAGTCCCGGGCATTGATGTCGTCGTCCACGACGATCACCCACTTGGTGTACATGAACTGGCGAAGGTAGCTCCAGACGCCCATCATCACGCGCTTGGCGTGGCCGGGGTAGGCCTTCTTCATCGACACCACCGCGATCCGGTAGGAGCAGCCCTCCGGCGGGAGCCAGAAGTCGATGATTTCCGGGAACTGCTGACGCAGCAGGGGGATGAACACCTCGTTAAGGGCTTCACCCAGCACTGAGGGCTCATCCGGCGGCCGCCCGGTGAAGGTGGTCAGGTAGATTGGATTGCGCCGCATGGTGATGGCGCTCACCTGGAACACCGGGAACCGCTCGACGGAATTGTAGTAGCCCGTGTGGTCGCCGTAGGGCCCCTCATCGGCGTACTCGTCCAGCAGGACATGACCTTCGATGACGATTTCGGCGTTGGCGGGCACAAGAAGCGGCACCGTCTTGGCCTGTACGAGTTCGATCTTTGCGCCGCGCATCAGGCCGGCGAACTGGTATTCAGACAAGGTCTCCGGCACGGGCGTCACAGCGGCCAGGATGGTGCCCGGGTCCGCGCCGATCACGGCGCAGGCAGGCAAGGGCTCACGCTTGCCCTGCGCCTTCCAGCGACGGTGGTGCTGTGCGCCGCCGCGGTGGGCGAGCCAGCGCATGACGGTGCGGTCGCGGCCAAGGACCTGCATGCGGTAGATGCCGAGGTTGTAGTCGTCCTCCGAGGTCGCGCCCGGCCCCTTCGTCACCACCAGCGGCCAAGTGATTAGCGGCGCGGGCTCGCCGGGCCAGCACGTCTGGATCGGCAGCTTGGACAGATCAATCTGGTCGTCAGTCCAGACGATCTCTTGCACAGGGGCGGCGCCGACGATCTGCGGACGCATGGCCATCACTGTCTTCGCCAGCGGCAACATGCCCAGCGCGTCCTTGAGGCCACGCGGCGGTTGGGGCGCGCGCAGGAAGGCCAGGAGTTCGCCCACTTCGCGCAGATCTTCAGGCGTCGAGCGCTCGCGACCCTCCAGAGTGACGCCCATGGCCACGCGCTTCACCGTCCCAAACAGATTGGCCAGGCAGGGCATGGAGGAGCGCTCGCCGTCGGCGCGGATCACATGTTCGAAGAGAACGGCAGGGCCGCCGTTGGCCAGGAGACGGCGGCAGATCTCCGTCATCTCCAGCACCGAAGAGACGGGCTCGCTGACGCGGACCAGCTCGCCGGCGGCTTCCAGCCGATCCATGAACTCGCGCATCGACCGATAGGCCATGGTCCCTCCGGAAACTCGCGCGGAAGCTAGAGGGGTTCCCCTCCGCCGTCATCCCCAGGCGTGTCGCGCGCGGCGTCCCAAGCCTTCACCGCCTTCTTCGGCGCGAGTTGGCGCCAGCGACGTTCCAGAAACGCCCGCAGCGATCCTGGGTCGAGGCTCTCCATTCGCGCCAGGACGATCGGGAAGTTCCGGTAGTGGTCGGTGAGGTGGAAGGTTTGAGGCTCGGCCTCAATCAGCATCTCGCGTTCGTCTCGGCCGACGGCCTGCAGCACGAGGCTGGCGTCCTCGTCCCGGAGGCGCGTGAAGAATTTGCCGAAGGCCTTGAAGGAGGGCGTGTTCCAACTCAGCCCCGGTTCGACGCCCGGGAAGGAGAGGATGATCGCTTCCGCCTCAGCGGGCGTCATCGCCCCGTCCGGCGTCTTCGGCCGTAACCTCATCGTCGCGCTGGAAGCCGACGGGAGCGTAGCCGTGGAGAAAGGACTCCACGGCTACGGTCACGGGCCCCGAGATGTCGCGCCGGCCGGATTCCATTTCCAGCACCCGCTTCACGCCCTGGCCGTCGCCGCCGGCGAGCCTGAGCGCCCTGGCGAGTTCACTTGGCGTCCAGCCGAGCGCCTCGCGGGCTTGCTTGAGGTGTGGTCCGTTTCTGATCATGCCGATGCGCCCTGAAAGAGCCGAGTAACGCCCGCCTATTTTGCCGGGCGCGCCGCCTGTACCTCGATTTCGGCCATCATTCCAGGTGCGCCGAGGCCAGCGATCTGGGTGGTGATGCGCGCCGGCTTCTTCGGCTGCGTCGGCGTGGCGAATTTCTCGAGGTAGGCCTTCATCATGCCTTCACGGTCCATGACCCCGCCCTTGGCCGGGTCGCCGACGAGGACGATGCGCATCATGACCACGTCGCCCAAGGTGAAGCCTTCGGCGACGAGCGTCGCCTCGATCTTCTTCAGGATGGAGCGGACCTGCGTTTCGGTGTCGCCGAACTGCGGGGCGGTCCCGGCCGGCAGTTTGCCGTCGGCGCCCAGGTTGATCACGTCCGGCGTCAGGCCGCTGACGTAGAGCATGTCCGAGCCGGCCGGCACGAAGACCGCCTGCGCGATCGGCGAGGGCGCGGCGCCGATGATGCGGTTCTGCGCCGCCGCCCCGGAGGCGGTTCCGGCGGCGAGAGCGAGGGCTAGAGCGGGAACGATCGACTTGAACATTCGGTGGTCTCCAAGGCCGGGCCAGCGTCCGCCGGCGGTCTGAACAGGCTTTCACGCTTGCGGGTGGCGCCGGTGGGCGCAACCAAATTCGGCCCAGGCGCCCAAAGAACGGCGTCCGCCGCCAAGTAAACCGGCGCCTCACAACGTTTCATTGCCCCGTCGTTACAGCGCATTGCGTCGCGCGAACGGTGAGCCGAGCGTCACTTCCAACATCCGGCGCGCTGTTGAGTGGCGCACGGACAAAAAATCAAAAGGGCTGGGGCGCTTCCACGAAGGACGAAACGACATGAGTTAGAAAACAAAGGGGATACTGAGATGGGGCACACCACCAAAAAGGCGATGCTGATCGCCGGAATTTCCGCCGTCGCGCTATCGGTCGGCGCGACGCAGGTCGTTGCGCAGGAAATCGACGCCGTCATCGTGACCGGCACGCGCACCACCGGCCTTCGCGCCGTCGACAGCCCGGCGCCGATCCAGGTGCTGGACGCCGGCTCGCTGACACGCAGCGGCCAGGGCGACCTGATCCAGGCGATGGCGCAGAACGTGCCATCCTTCAACGCCCAGGCCTTCGGCGGCGACGCCGCCAACCTGACGCTCTCGGCCAAGCTGCGCGGCCTGTCGCCGAACCACGCCCTGGTCCTCATCAACGGCAAGCGCCGTCACGGCACGGCGAACCTCGCGGTTCTGGCCGGCGCCTTCCAGGGCGGCGCCTCCGCCGACCTGAACTTCGTGCCCCTAGCCTCGGTGGACCACATCGAAGTGCTGCAGGACGGCGCGGCGGCCCAGTACGGCACTGACGCCATCGCCGGCGTCATCAACATCATCCTGAAGGACAAGTCTCAGGGCGGCGCCATCACGCTGACCGGCGGCAAGTATTTCGACGGCGGCGGCAAGACCGGCAACCTGACGGCCAACGTCGGCTTCGAGCCGATGGAAAACGCCTACATGAACATGACGTTCGAATCCCGCTGGCACGGTGAAAGCTTCCGTGGCGACGTTGACCCCCGGACGATCAGCACGCCTTACAACACAGCCTCGTCGAGCCGGCTGGGCGCCTATCCGAACCTGGTCAACGCGCCGGACTATCCCTTCATGAACCGCATCTCCGGCGATGCGGAATACCGCCTGAATGTCGGGGCGATCAATGCGGGCTATAACGTCAGCGACACCACCGAACTCTACACCTTCGGCACCTTCGGCACGAAATACGCCGCGGCCTATGAAAACTATCGCGTGCCGAACCTGGTGGTCGGCAAGGACGGCACCGTACCCTTTCCGTTCGGTTTCAGCCCCAAGGAACAGATCGACGAGACGGACTACGCCGTTACTGGCGGGATCAAGACCGTGGTCGGCGGCTGGAACGTCAACGCCGCGACGACCTACGGCAAGGACGACATCTCGATCAACACGATCAACACGATCAACCGCTCACTTTACATCGACACCTCGACGGCGACGACCAAGGGCTTCTCGCCGCTGGACTTCCACGCCGGCGACTTCACCACCACCCAGTGGACCTCCAACCTCGACATCACCCATGAATATGACATGGGCTGGTCCGATCCTCTGACCCTTGCCCTTGGTGCGGAATATCGTGAAGAGTCCTACGCGATCGGCGCCGGCGACGCCGGGTCGCGTTACAAGGAGGGCTCACAGTCCTATCCCGGCTTCCAGCTGACCGACGCGGGCAACCACAAGCGTGAGAGCTACGCCTTCTACGGCGACGTGGCCCTGTCGCCGGTCGAGGCCCTGAAGCTCGACTTCGCCGCCCGGTTCGAACACTTCTCGGACTTCGGTTCGACCCAGGTGTTCAAGGGCACGGCGCGCTACGACTTCAACGACGCCTTCGCGCTTCGCGGCACGGCCTCCACCGGCTTCCGCGCCCCGACGCTCGCCGAGTCCTTCTACTCGGCCACCAACGTGTCGCCGACCTCGGCCTTCGTGCAGCTGCCGCCGAACTCGGCCGCCGCGCGGCTCGTCGGCGTCGACGGCCTGGATCCGGAAAAGTCGCGCAACTTCAGCGTCGGCTTCGTCGCCCACCCGATACCCGGCCTGACCGCCACGGTCGACGCCTACCAGATCAGCATCCGCGACCGCATTGTCGGCTCCGGCTCGCTGTTCGGCTCCGGCGGCGCCCAGAACTACCCGGCGGTCACCGCCGCGATCCTGGCCAACGGCAACGTGCTTGACCCGACCGTCACCCAGACGGGCATCAATATCTTCACCAATGGCCTGAACACCCGCACGCGCGGCGTGGAAATGGTCGTGACCTATTCGACGCCCGGCCTGATGGACATGGGCGCCGTCAACTGGTCGGTCACCGCCAACTACGGCAAGACCAAGGTGACGAAGATCGCCGCCGCGCCGGCGCAACTGGCCGGCGCCTCGCTGTTCGACCTGACGACCATCTCGAACCTCGAGACCGCGTCGCCGGAATACCGCGTGGTTCTGGGCGCGCTGTGGACCTACGGTGATCTGACGGTCAATGTGAAGGAAAGCTTCTTCGGTCCGTCGGAGCAGTACAACAGCCGCACCGGCTGCCCGATCGTCAACCCGTCGGCCGGTTGCCGCATCAACAAGATCGGCGCCGCAGCCATTACCGATCTCGAGGTCTCCTACCAGGTCATGCCGTCGGTCAAGATTACAGCCGGCGCCAACAACCTGTTCAATGTCTATCCAGACGAGATCAATGCGTTCCTGCGCGACGAGTACCTGCGGAACAACTCGAACGGCTACGTCACCAAGTATCCCGCCTTCTCGCCCTTCGGCATCAACGGGGGCTACTACTACGGCCGCGTCACCTACACCTTCTAAGGTTTAGGCTGATCGTCGAACGGGGGCGGCGTCGCGAGACGCCGCCCCTTTTTCTTGGAATCTAGAGCGCCTTGCTCATTCGCAGCAGCGGCACAGCCACCTCGCCCACAACCGAGGCGAAAGGCTCGTCCGCCCGATAGCCGCAAGCCTCGTAAAGCGGCACGCCGGCCATGGTCGCGGCCATCTGGGCGCGGCGGAAACCGGCCGTCCGCGCGGCGTCCTCGCAGGCGGCCAGGATCAGCCGGCCCAGGCCACGGCGCGTAAAGTCCGGATGTGTGTACATGGCCCGCACCCGGGCGGGTTCTGTCGCCGGATCGAGCAGGGCCGCATCGCGACCGGCGGAGTGGTCGCCGCCAAACAGGGTCGCCCGATGGCTCCAGCCGCCGCAGGCCGCCGCGACGCCGCCGATCTCTATGAGGAAGTAGGTGCGGTCGGCGATCAGCTGGGTGTCCAGGCCCATGACGGCATAGGAGGCCGCCACCGCGTCGGGCGGCAGGAAGGCCGGCAGAAGGCCGGCGATGGCGGCGTCCATCAAGGCGCGGACGGCTGGAATATCCGCCTCGGTTGCAAGGCGAACATCGGCGAGGCTGAGCTTGGGCGCGGTCATGATCCATTGGCGCGCGGCGCCTTCGCTAGGCAAGAGCGTGCGCGCTGGCTTGCCGAATGTCGCGGCGACAGCCACAAACTTGCCCATGAGGACGCTCAGCTCCGCAATCGACACGATTTCGGCGGCCTTCCAGGCAAACGAAGCCGCCAACCAGGCCCTGGTCGACTCCCTGCGTGCGCATGTGGCGAAGGCGGCGCTGGGCGGGCCTGAGGAGTCGCGGCGACGGCACGAGGGCCGGGGCAAGCTTTTGCCCCGCGAACGGGTGCACCGACTCTTGGACGCCGGGTCGCCGTTTCTGGAGATCGGCCAGCTGGCCGCCTTTGGCCTCTATGACGACGAGGCGCCGGGCGCCGGTCTTATCGCTGGCGTCGGTCGGGTCTCCGGACGCGAGGTGATGATCGTCGCCAATGATCCCACGGTGAAGGGCGGCGCCTACTTTCCCCTGACCGTGAAGAAGCACCTGCGCGCCCAGGAGATCGCCCAGCAGAACCGCCTCCCGTGCGTCTATCTCGTGGACTCCGGCGGCGCGAACCTGCCGCACCAGGCCGAAGTGTTTCCCGATCGCGACCATTTCGGCCGCATCTTTTTCAATCAGGCGCGGATGAGCGCCGAGGGGATCGCCCAGATCGCCTGCGTCATGGGCCTGTCTACGGCCGGCGGCGCCTACGTGCCGGCCATGTCGGATGAAACGGTGATCGTCCGCGGCCGTGGCGAGGAGAGCCAGGGCGCCATCTTCCTGGCGGGTCCGCCCCTGGTGAAGGCCGCCACCGGCGAGGTGATCAGCGCGACGGACCTTGGCGGCGCCGAGGTCCATGGCCGCCGCTCCGGCGTCGTCGACCATGTCGCGGCCGACGACGAGCACGCGCTGAGCATCGTGCGCACCATCGTCAGCAACCTGAACCGCACCGAGGGCCCGTTCCTCCTGCCCGTCGCCGTCGAACCGCCGAAGCACGATCCCGCCGAGTTGCTGGGCGTGACGCCGGCGGATCTTAAGACCGCCTACGACGTGCGCGAGGTTATCGCCCGCATCGTCGACGGCTCGGTGTTCGACGAGTTCAAGGCGCTTTACGGGACGACGCTGGTCTGCGGCTTCGCCCGCATCTGGGGCTATCCGGTGGCGATACTGGCCAACAACGGCGTGCTGTTCTCGGAGAGCGCGCTGAAGGGCGCGCATTTCATCGAGTTGGCCTGCAAGCGGAAGATCCCGCTGGTCTTTCTGCAAAACATCTCCGGCTTCATGGTTGGCGGTCGCTATGAGGCCGCCGGCATCGCCAAGGATGGCGCCAAGCTGGTGACGGCCGTGGCCGGCGCTGAAGTCCCGAAATTCACGGTCCTGATCGGCGGCTCCTTCGGGGCCGGCAACTACGGCATGTGCGGCCGAGCCTATTCTCCGCGGTTCCTGTGGAGCTGGCCCAACAGCCGGATCAGCGTCATGGGCGGCGAACAGGCTGCGAGCGTTCTGGCCACTGTTCGGCGCGACGGCCTGGAGGCTCGCGGCGAGACGTGGAGCGCCGAGGACGAGGCCGACTTCAAGGCGCCGATCCGTGATCGCTACGAGGCTGAAGGCAGCCCCTACTTCGCCACGGCCCGGCTCTGGGATGACGGGATTATCGAGCCGGCCCAGACCCGCGACGTGCTCGGCCTTTCGATCGCCGCCAGTCTCAATGCGCCGATCCCGGAAAGCCGCTTCGGCGTGTTCAGGATGTGATGATGCGTCCGATCCGCCGCCTCCTCGTCGCCAATCGCGGAGAGATCGCCATCCGCGTCTTCCGGACCGCTCGCCGCATGGGGCTCGAGACGGTCGCGGTTTTCTCCGAGGCCGACGCCGCCGCGCCGCATGTGATGGCCGCAGATGTCGCCGTAGGCGTAGGGCCCGCGCCCGTGCGCGAAAGCTATCTAAGGCCCGAGCGGATTCTCGCCGCGGCGAAGGCCTCAGGCGCCGATGCGATACACCCCGGCTACGGGTTCCTGTCCGAGAACGCCGATTTCGCCGAGGCGGTGGTCGCCGCAGGCCTGATCTGGGTCGGGCCGCCGCCTGCAGCGATCCGGGCGATGGGCCTCAAGGACGCCGCCAAGGCCTTGATGCAGGCCGCTGGCGTGCCGGTTACGCCGGGCTACCTGGGCGAAAGCCAGGACGCCGCAGACCTGGCGCGCGAGGCCGGGCGGATCGGCTTTCCCGTACTGATCAAGGCTGTCGCGGGCGGCGGTGGTAAGGGCATGCGGCTGGTTGAGGAGGCCGCCGCCTTTGATGCCGCGCTCGCGTCCTGTCGGCGCGAGGCCGCCTCAAGCTTCGGCGACGACCGGGTGATCCTGGAGACCTATGTGGCCCGGCCACGGCACATCGAGGTGCAGGTCTTCGCCGATTCCCATGGCGACGCCGTCCACCTGTTCGAGCGCGACTGCTCTCTCCAACGCCGTCACCAAAAGGTGATCGAGGAGGCCCCAGCGCCGGGCATGGACCCCGCCACCCGGGCAGCGGTGACCGAGGCTGCTGTACGCGCCGCCAAGGCGGTGGCCTATGAGGGGGCCGGCACGATCGAGTTCATCGCCGACGCTAGCGAGGGCCTGCGGCCCGACCGCATCTGGTTCATGGAGATGAACACCCGTCTCCAGGTCGAGCACCCGGTCACAGAGGCTGTCACGGGGCTCGATCTGGTGGAGTGGCAGCTGCGCATCGCCATGGGCGAGCCCTTGCCGTTGGCCCAGGCAGAGATTCAGCTGAGCGGCCACGCGGTTGAAGCCAGGCTCTACGCCGAAAACCCGGCCGCCGGCTTTCTGCCGTCGACGGGCCCGCTGAACCATTTGCGCTTGCCGAAGGGCGTTCGCGTTGATTCAGGCGTCGCGGAAGGCGGCGACGTCTCGCCCTTCTACGATCCGATGATCGCCAAGCTGATCGGCCACGCCGAGACGCGCGAGGCCGCGATCGCCGCCATGGCGGAGGCCTGCGAAGGCGTCGAGGTCTGGCCGGTGCGCACCAATGCCGCTTTCCTGGCCAATTGCCTGAAGGCGCCTGACTTCATCGCTGGTGACATCGACACCGGCTTCATCGCCCGGCGCCTGGACGCCTTGGCGGCGCCGCGCGCGCCATCAGCCGTGGCCTTGTCCGCGGCGGCGGAGGCCGCCGTTGCGCTCGCTCAGGACGGCGACGGCCCGTGGGGCGGCGGGCTCGCCGGGTTCCGAGTGAACGGCGCGGCTGATCCGGCGGTGCGGCTGTTCCTCGACGGCAAGGCGATGCTGGGGTCGCCAAACGGCATGAGCGAGCGGTCGGTCCTTGCCGACGCCGATGGCCATATCGTCGTCTTCGAAGGGGGTGAGGCGATCGCCTTCACCCAGGCGGCGCCTGGCGGCCTCGACGAGTCCAGCGGCGACGGCGCAATCCGTTCGCCCATGCCTGGCAAGGTGACCGCGGTCGCGGTCGAGGCTGGCGACGTCGTAGAGAAGGGCCAACTCCTGATGGTGCTGGAGGCCATGAAGATGGAGCATTCGCTTACGGCGCCCATCTCTGGCGTGGTCGAGGCGGTGCTGGTCAGCGAGGGCGGCCAGACGACGGAGGGCGCCGTGTTGGCGCGTATTGTTCCGACCTAGCCGTTTCTCAAGAGGGCCACTGCGCCCTGGCCGCCGTCCGCGCAGACGCTGACGAGGCCCCAGGCGCCGGGGGCCATCGCCGCCAGTTCCTTGACCGCCTGCGACAGGATCCGCGCGCCCGTGGCGCCGAAGGGATGGCCGAGCGCCAGCGAGCCGCCGTTGGGATTGATCCGCTCGACCGGGACGAGACCCAATCCGCGGGCGACGCCGGCCTTGCGCGCCAGGAAGTCGGCGTCGTCCAACGCCTTTACATGGGTCGCGACCTGGGCGGCGAAGGCCTCGTGGATCTCCCAAAGCGCGACGTCGGCGTAGGTCAGGCCATTGCGCGCCAGCATCTGCGGGATGGCGTAGGCGGGCGCCATCAGCAGGTGCTCGGTATGAAGGTCGATGGCGTTGAGCACATAGTCGACCAGCCGCACGCGCGGCAGGGCGCCGGGCAATCGGGCGAGGCCCGCGCCCGAGGCCACCCAGACACCGGCCGCGCCATCGGTCAGCGGGCTTGAGTTGCCGGCCGTCAGGGTGCCCTGTCCGCTCTTGCGATCGAAGGCGGGCGACAGCTTGGCGAGGCGCTCGGCGCTGGTGTCGGCGCGCACGGTTCCATCGTGATCAATCCCGTCCATCGGCGTCACCAGGTCGGCGAAGAAGCCGGAGGTCCAGGCCGCGGCGGCGCGCTGGTGGCTGGCGAGCGCCAGCGCGTCCTGTTCGGCGCGGCCGATCTTCCAGGCCTTGGCCATCTCCTCGGTGTGCTCGCCCATCGACTTGCCGGTGACGCGGTTCTGCACCTTCGGCACATGCAGGCGCAGGTGGCTGGGCTTGATCTGGTTCAGGGCTGCGAAGCGCTGGCCCATGGACTGGGCCTCCATCACCCGGCGCAGATCGTCGGAGAACTCTGGCGACAGGCCGATTTGCACCCGGCTCATGGCCTCGGCGCCGCCGACCAGGGCCAGGTCGCGGCCGCGGCCGTCCAGCATGCCGGCCGCGGCGAAGGCGCCGGAGATCGAGGTGGCGCAGGCCATGACGTTGGAGAAGGCGGGGATCGTCGCGTCGGCGCCGGCGCTCAGCAGCGCCTCCCGGGCGAGGTTGCTCCAGGTCAGGTTCGGCACGACCGCGCCCCAGACCGTCAGGTCCGGACGGACGCCTGAGGTCATGGCCCGGATCACCGGGACAGAGAGGCCCAGCGCATCATGGGCGGCCAGCGCCCCGCCGGCGCGCGCGAAGGGCGTGCGCAGGCCCTGGGCCAGCCAGACGTCGGGAAGAGTGTCATTCGCCATCATTCGTCTCCGCTTCTCAGAACAGATCGTGCGTGTGGCGCCGGCTGTGAAGGCGCCGCGGGCGCACGCCCTACCGGAACGGCGGCTCGTCGAAGCTACGCAACTTCCGCGAGTGGAGCCTCGCGCCTTCCTGGCGCAACAGCGAAATGGTCGCGATGGCGATCTGCAAGTGCTGCCCGATGGCGCGCTCGTAGAAGGCGTTAGCCTGACCGGGCAGCTTGATCTCCCCGTGCAAGGGTTTGTCCGAGACACAAAGAAGGGTCCCATAGGGCACGCGGAAGCGATAGCCTTGGGCGGCGATGGTCGCGCTCTCCATGTCGATGGCCACGGCGCGCGACTGGTTGAAACGCAGGGCGCTCAGGGAATATCGCAACTCCCAGTTGCGATCATCGGTCGTGACGACCGTGCCGGTTCGCAGGCGGCGCTTCAACATCTCGCCGGTTTCGCCCGTCACCTGCTCGGCCGCCGAGTTCAGGGCGACCTGGACTTCACCGATCGGCGGGATCGGGATTTCCGGCGGGAGGACAGCGTCCAGCACATGGTCGTCGCGCAGGTAGGCGTGGGCCAGCACATAGTCGCCGATGGTTTGCGAGCCGCGCAGGCCGCCGCAGTGGCCGATCATCAGCCAGGCCTGGGGCCGTAGGACCGCGAGGTGATCGCAAATCGTCTTGGCGTTGGACGGCCCAACCCCGATGTTCACGAGCGTGATGCCACGCCGGCCCTCGGCCATGAGGTGATAGGCCGGCATCTGGTGGCGCCGCCACGCCGCCTCCGCGACGACCCGTTCCGGATCGGGCGTATCGGCGGTGACGATCACCCGGCCCGCGGCCGAGAGCGCGGTGTAGGGCCCGCCTTCCTTCAGCTGGTCGCAGGCCCAGCGGACGAACTCGTCCACATAGCGATGGTAGTTGGTGAACAGGATGTACTGCTGGGTGTGTTCGGCCGGGGCGCCGGTGTAGTGCGCCAGCCGCGCCAGAGAGAAATCGGTGCGCAGGCCGTCGAACAGGGCCAGGGGCCGCGCGCCGTCGGCCGGCGGCGTCCAGACTCCGTCAACCACCTCGTCGCCGATGAAGGCCAGTTCCGTCGTCGGAAAATGGCGGGCGATCTCGGACGAGGACACATCGACCAGACTCATGTCGACCGCGCCATCGAGCACGTAGGGGAAGGGGATTTCCTGGCGCGATACGCCCACCTCGACGGTGACGCCGAAGTCCTGCGACAGTAGGGTCAGCTGCTCGACGAGGTAGTCCTCGAACAGTTCCGGATGCGTGATGGTCACCGCATAGTCACCCGGTGCGCCGACGCGGGCGTAGGCGCGACTGATCCGAGGGAAGGGCTGACCGACCGCCCAATGCAGGCGCAACTCAGGATAGGCGAAGGCGCCCGTCCGGCGGGTGTCCGCGGAAGGCGGCGGGCCGCCGTCGAGGAAAAGCTTCAGCGCCTCGCGCAGGCGGCCGACGCTGGCGGCGTATTCTGTCTTCAGCTGCTCGACGATGGCGGAAGCGTCAAAAGAAGTGCTCATGGAGGGTTTATAGACGGGCGGCGTGACACGGGCGAGGCGAAGCCTGACCATTCTGCTACCTGAGGCCGCATCTGTGGACGCGGGCGTCGATCTGATAGCAACCTAGGCCCGCAGCAAATCGCCCGAAGGTGAGCATGAACCGCCGTTTCACGATCTTTATCGTCTCCGCCATGGTTCTCGGCGTCCTCGTGGGTTGGATCATCAACCAGGTGGCGACGCCGGAACAGGCGACCACCTGGGCGGGCAACCTGTCGATCATCACCGACGTCTTCCTGCGGCTGATCAAGATGATCATCGCGCCCCTGGTGTTCTCGACCCTGGTGGCGGGCATCGCCCACATGGAGGACGCCGGCGCCATCGGCCGCGTGGGCGTCAAGACCATGGGCTGGTTCATCACCGCCTCGATCGTCTCGCTCCTGCTGGGCCTCGCCATGGTCCACCTGCTGCAGCCGGGCTCGGGCCTGGCGCTCGCCCCGCCGCCGGCGGACGCCAGCGCCGGCGTCGACGTGGCCAAGTTCACCCTGAAGGAGTTTGTCACCCACATCGTGCCGAGCTCGATCTTCGACGCCATGGCGCGCAACGAGATTCTGCAGATTGTCGTCTTCTCGGTCTTCGTCGGGACCGCCGTCGCGGCCATCGACGACCGCGCCCCGGCCGTCATGGTCATCGTCGAACAGATCGCCGCCATCATGCTGAAGGTGACCGGCTATGTGATGAAGACCGCGCCGCTGGCGATCTTCGCCGCCTTGGCCGCCACCATCGCCACCCAGGGCCCTGGCGTCTTGTTGACATACGCCAAATTCGTCGGCGGCTTCTACCTGTCGCTGGCGCTGCTCTGGTCGCTGCTCATCGGCGTCTGCGTGTTGATCGTCGGCAAGCGGGTGCTGAAACTGATGGGCGCGATCCGCCAGCCGGCGCTGCTCGCCTTCTCCACCGCCTCGTCGGAAGCCGCTTATCCGCGGACGCTGGAAGAGCTGCAGAAATGGGGCGTCTCGCGCCGCGTCGCGAGCTTCGTCCTGCCGCTCGGCTACTCGTTCAACCTGGACGGGTCGATGATGTACTGCACCTTCGCCACGCTGTTCATCGCCCAGATCTATGGCATCGAGATGAGCATCGCCCAGCAGGTCACCATGCTGCTGCTCTTGATGGTCACTTCGAAGGGCATGGCCGGCGTGCCGCGCGCCTCCCTGGTGGTGATCGCCGCGACGCTCGCCTATTTCGACCTGCCCGAGGCGGGCCTGCTCGTCATCCTTGCGGTCGACCACCTCCTCGACATGGGCCGCTCGGCCACCAATGTGGTCGGCAACTCCGTGGCCGCCGCCGTCGTAGCCAAGTGGGAGAACCAGATCGAAGAGCCGGTCGCTGAACCCGCCAAGATCTAGGCGAGGTCGGAGGGGCGCGATCTTTTCGAGGGGCCCTGGATTTCCCATATAGGGTTCATGCGCAACACGCTTCGCACCTTCACCCTCCTCGCGGCGCTGACCGCCGTGTTTGTCGGCGTCGGTTACATGATCGGCGGCGTCGCCGGCATGGCGATCGCCCTGGTTTTGGCCGCGGGCATGAACCTGGTCAGCTACTGGAACTCCGACAAGATCGTCCTGTCGATGTTCCGCGCCGAAGCGGTGGACGAGGGTCACCCCGAGCCGCTGGTCCGGAACTATGTGGCCGACGTCCTGCAGATGGCGGACACGGCTGGCCTGCCCAGGCCCAAGGTCTATGTGATCGACCAGGATCAGCCCAACGCCTTCGCCACCGGCCGCGACCCCCAGCATGCTGCGGTCGCCGCGACCCGTGGCCTTCTGACGATGCTGGATCGCCGCGAGATTCGCGGCGTCATGGCCCACGAACTGGCCCACGTGAAGCACTGCGACACGCTGACCATGACAGTGACGGCCACCATCGCCGGCGCGTTCTCCGCGCTCGCGAACTTCGCCATGTTCTTCGGCGGCGGGAACGACCGCGACCGACCGATGGGTATGATCGGGACCATCGCCATGATGATCCTGGCGCCCATCGCCGCCAGTCTCGTGCAAATGGCGATCAGCCGTGGCCGCGAATATGAGGCCGATCGCGGCGGCGCCGAGATCTCCGGCGATCCCTCCGCCCTGGCCGACGCCCTGCAGAAAATCGAGGCCTATGCGCGCGGCACGCCCATGCATGACGCCGAGCGTCATCCGGCGGCCAGCCACATGTTCATCATCAATCCGCTGTCGGGCCGCGGCGCTGACAACCTGTTCGCGACCCACCCGGCGACGGCCAATCGCGTGGCCGCGCTCCTCAAGATGGGCGGCGGCGCTGATCGTCCGCGCGGTCCCTGGTCGCAGGATCCGGCGCCGCGGCCGCGGCGCGGGACCGCCGTGCCGGTAAGCCGCGGGGCCTAGCCCAGCGCCCGCGCCAGCTCGGCGGCCAGATCGCCTTTCGGCTCGACCCGCACCCCCTCCAGGCCAAGCCAACCGGCCATGAGCCGAAGCTCCCCCGCCAGGCGCGGGGCGGTCGCCCTGTCGGCGCAGGGCTCGGCCCAGGCCGACTGGACGATCAGGACGCCGGCCTTCCGGTCCGCCTTGAGGTCCACGCGGGCCGTGATCGCGTCGTCCTGCAGGAAGGGCAGGACGTAGTAGCCGTGCGTGCGCTTGTGCGCCGGAGTGTAGATCTCCAGTCGCACGCGCACGCCGAACATCCGCTCGGTCCGTTCGCGAAACCAGATCAGGTTGTCGAAGGGCGACAGCAGGGCGTCGCCACGGATCGCCCGGGGCCGTCGGGCGTCCGGATGGAGATAGGCCGGTTCGCGCCAGCCTTTCACCGCCACGGGAAGGAGCGCATCGGCCTCGACCAATTCGCCGAGCCTGGCCCGCGCATCAGCGACGCCCAGGCGGAAGTAGTCCCGCAGGTCGCGCGCCGTCGCCACGCCCATGGCCCGGGCGGCGATCATCATCAGCTGGCGTTGGGCCTCGTCGCGCTCCGGCGTAGGGGCGCTATGTACGGCTTTCGGCAACACCTTTGCCGGCAAACCATACACCCGCTCGAATGTTCCGCGCCGGGTCGCCGCGGTGAGCTCGCCCGTCCAGAACAGGGCCTCAAGGGCGCGTTTGGCGTCGCTCCAGCCCCACCAGCCGCCGGCTCCCTTTGTCCCGAGCTCAAGCTCGGAAGCCGCGATCGGTCCGCGCATCTCAAGTTGCGCCAGGGCCTCGTCCACGGTCGCCCGATGCTCGCGCAGGAAGCGGGCGACGCCCTTCCAGACGCCGACCCCATCGTGCGCGTCCGCCATCCGCCAGCGGAACAGCGGCTGGCTAGCAAGCGGCAGGAGTGAAGCTTCGTGCGCCCAGTACTCGAAGAGCGCGGGCTTTTTCCCCCAGGCCACCTCCTCCAGAAGCCGCCGCGGATAGGCGCCAAGGCGTGAGAAGGCGGGCAGGTAGTGCGTGCGCGACACCACATTGACGGAGTCGATCTGGATGACGCCCAGCCGATCGATGAGTTTCAGCAGGGCGCGGCGATCTACGGCCCTAGCGGGCCGCGCGCCAAAGCCCTGGGCGGCCAGGGCGATCCGTCTCGCTTGCAGGGCGCTTAAGGTTTCCATCGCCGCCTCCCGACTGGGTCCTCCTCGATTTGCATGGCCGGCGCCGTGTCGCAACGACGGCGTCGACCAATCCGGTTGACGCGCCGCCAAGGGTCCGGCCACAACGACGGTCTGCAATCTCCATCAGAAGAGCGGGTCGGAAATGAACTACGAAACGGATTGGCCGTCAGTCCAGGATCAGGTCAGCGCAGAGGAATGGCGTGCGCGTTGCGACCTCGCCGCCTGCTACCGGCTGATGGACAAATTCGGTATGACCGACTTGATCTACAACCACATCACCGCGCGTATTCCAGGCACCGAGCATCTGTTGATCAATCTATACGGCTTGCTTTATCGCGAGATCACCGCGAGCAGCTTGGTCAAGATCGATGTCGAGGGGAACATCATCTCCAAGCCAGACACCGACTATGGCGTCAATGTCTCGGGCTATGTGATCCATGGCGCGATCCACAAGGCCCGCCCTGACGCGACAAGCATCATCCATACGCACACCCGCGCCGGCATGGCGGTGTCGGCGATGAAGTGCGGACTGCTGCCGCTAAGCCAGACTTCGATCCGTTTCGTGGGTCACATCGGCTACCACGACTACGAAGGCCCGGCGATCAACACCGACGAGCGCGAGCGCATCGTCGAACACCTGGGCGCGCACAACGCCCTGGTGATGCGCAACCACGGCCTGCTCACCTGCGGCCCGACGATCCAGGAAGCCTTCAACACCATGTATCAACTTGAGATGTCATGCCGCGCCCAGGTGGACGCCATGGCGGCCGGCGCTGACCTCACCATGCCTGGCGATGACATCTTGGCCCACACCGCCCATCTCTATCAGCCTGGGACGCGGCGGCCCTATGGGGTGCTGGAGTGGCCAGCCATGCTGCGGCTCCTCAAGTCGGAAGAAGCGCGGGACGCCTATCCGTCCTATGCGTCCTGAGGGCTAGAAGAAGTCATCCAGGAATTGTACGGCGCCGGTCGACAGACCGGCCAGTTTGTTGGTCGCCTGCCGGTAGAACTTGAAGTTCAGTTCAGTCTGCGGGCGCCCATCATCCCAGTCCGAGAAGGTCTTTAGCGCGGCGCGGCCCAGCGGTCGCCGCGCCATGGCGGTGAGGCGTATCGTCAGGTCGACACGCGGTGTCTGGCGTTCAGTTCCCGGTCGCCGGGGCGTCGCGGTTGCGGCCGCGACAATGCCTCGCGCGGCAAGCCCATGCCCACCTGAGGACTCGCTGGCGAAGATGAAGACCGCATCGCCGTTCGCCACGGCTTTGCCGCCGTACATGGTCTTCACCGCCGACAGGTCGAGGTGTTCCGGAAGGGGATCGGTCAGCGAGGCCTTGAGCGCGAACGCTGCTGTCATGGTTCGAGTCGTCCGTCGCTGAGGGCGCTGACGTCGAAAGCGCTCAGAACCTCCGGATCCGGCGGCGCGGTGTCAGCCTCGGGGTCGAGCATGCGGAGCAGGTGGCGCATCACCGCGACCCTGGCATCCTTCTTTTTGTCGGTGTGAACGATCATCCAGGGCGTCGTCCCATTGTCGGTGCGCCTCAGCATCTCGTCGCGGGCGGCGCTGTAGGCGCTCCACTTGGTCTCGGCGACGGCGTCAAGCGGGCTGACCTTGAGAGCCTTCAGGGGATCCGTCCGCCGGTCCTTCAGTCGCGCGGCCTGTTCGTCGCGGGAGATGTCGAGCCAGAACTTGACCAGTTTGATCCCACTCTGGGTCAGCATCGCCTCGAAGGGTGCGACCTGGCGGAGAAAGGCCTCGTGCTCTTCTAGGGTGCAGAAGCCCATCACCAGCTCGACCCCGGCGCGATTGTACCAGGAGCGATTGAACAGCACGAGTTCGCCCGCCGCCGGCAGATGGGCCACGTAGCGTTGGAAATACCACTCGCTGCGCTCGCGCTCGTCGGGCTTGGGCAGGGCGACCACGCGCGTGTTTCGCACCGACAGGTGCTCAGTGATACGCTTGATCACCCCGTCCTTACCGGCCGTATCGCGCCCCTCGAAGATCACCAGCACCTTGTCGCCGGCCTCGATGGCCCGCTGTTGGTAGCGGACCAGCGCAGTCTGCAGGGCGATCAGTTCGGCGTCATAGTCCGCCGTCGCGTCAGGGTGGTTGCTCATAGCTGAGGATAACGCCCGGCGACCGCGGTCGGGCAACGGCTTTCAGGCCGATCGTTGGCCTAGTTGGAGTCCTCCTGCGGCTTGGGCAGGTGCTGGCGGGCGCGCCAATGGTCGGCGGCGGTGCGCGGGCGGGGCTGGCCCTCGTGCGCGGCTGCGGGTTCGGCCTCGCCGGTGCGCGCGCGGGCAGGGCGGTCGGCGTTGGACAGATGCTGGCGGTCGCGCTGGATTTCCTTGGCGGTGCGATGCTGGTCCTGGGCCGCACCGCTCGATGGCGCTGCGGCGGCGAGCAAGGTGGCGGCGATCAGAGTGGAGAGCGGCGTCATGGTCTTCATCGTGGAGGTCTCCCCGTGGCGTTGACGGGCGTCTCTTCGTGCGCCCTGGCGTCCGAGATGGGCCGCAACGGCTGCTTTCGTCAAACCTGGGAGATTTCAAAATTGTCGCAAAACGGACCGATTTTCTCGAAAAATGGACCAAAAATATCCGAATAATCGCAGAATGAGCGCACCGAACGCCGGAATCATCCCGAAAATGCCGAAAAGGAAAGAAATCGACTGAAACCGATTGATACAAAAAACCCGGCTTCGCTCCGACTTCGAGGCGGCTTGGAGATGGGTTAGAAGAAGGGCATGATCCGTCTCTATCTCTCCGCCGATCTTTCCGCCGAGGTCGGCCTGGACCTTGACGAGGGCCAAAGCCGCTACCTTGCTGCGGTGATGCGCCAGACGGCGGGTGACGAGATCGCTTGTTTCAACGGCCGCGACGGCGAGTGGCTTTGCCGTGTCGAGGCGGTCGGCAAGCGGCAGGTTCGCTTGCGCGCTGTGCAGCGACTGCGAGAACAGACGACTGGGCCGGATCTCGACCTCGTCGTCGCCCTGGTCAAGCGTGCGCGGCTGGAGACCATCGTTGAAAAGGCGGCGGAACTGGGCGCGCGACGGGTCAGGCTTCTGGTCACCGAGCGCACCAACGCCGACCATGCCCGGGTCGATCGACTTCAGGCGATCGCCGTAGAGGCCGCCGAACAGACCGGCCGCCTGGACGCACCAGACGTCGTCGCCCCGGTGAAGCTGGACGCCTTGATCCGAGCCTGGCCGGAGCACCGCCGCTTGATGTTCTGCGACGAGGCCGGCGATTCGCCACCCGCGATCCCGGTGCTTGCGGGCGCATCCGGCGCCTGGTCGATCTTCATTGGACCAGAGGGCGGCTTTTCGCCGACAGAGCGCGAGACCCTGCGCGCCCAGGCCTTCGCCAGCCCGGTCTCCCTCGGCCCGCGCATCCTCCGGGCTGACACCGCAGCGATCAGCGCAATGACCCTGTGGCAGGCGACGGCGGGCGACTGGCGCGCGCCTTGAGCTTGCAGCATTTGCGCCCATCTGATTTGGGCGTAGACACGCCCGCTTGCCTGGGTACGGCGCGTTTGGGGTTTGGGGAGTTTCCATCTATGGCCGACGTCGTCTCCGACGAGCGTCCCTTGACGTTCGAAAACCTGGTCTCGTGGTTTGAAAGCGGCGGCAAGCCTGCCGACCAGTGGCGGGTCGGCGCTGAACACGAGAAGTTCGTCTTCCAGGTCGAGGGTCACAAGCCCGTCCCCTATGAGCCCAACGGCATCAAGGCTTTGCTCGACGGCATGATGCGCTTCGGCTGGGCGCCCGTCATGGAGGGCGAGACGGTCATTGGCCTCGAGCGCAACATGGCCAACATCAGCCTTGAGCCGGGCGGCCAATTCGAGCTGTCCGGCGCGCCGCACGAAACCATGCACGAGATCGCCGAGGAGACGCAGGTCCATCTCGATGAGGCCAAGACCGTCGCTGGCGAACTGGGTCTGGGCTTCATGGGCCTGGGCTTCACGCCCGAATGGACCCGCGCCGAGATCCCGGTGATGCCCAAGGGCCGCTACAAGATCATGCGCGCCTACATGCCGAAGGTGGGCTCGATGGGCCTCGACATGATGTTCCGCACCTGCACGGTGCAGTCCAACCTCGACTTCGCCAACGAAGCCGACATGATCGCCAAGTTCCGCACCAGTCTCGCCCTGCAGCCGATCGCCACGGCGCTGTTCGCCAATTCGCCTTTCATCGAGGGCAAGCCCTCAGGCTTTCTGTCCAGCCGGGCCAATGTCTGGACCGACACCGACAACGACCGCACCGGCATGCTGGGCTTCGTCTTCGCCGACGGCTTCGGGTTCGAGACCTACGCCCGATATGCGCTCGACGTGCCGATGTACTTCGTGAAGCGCGGGGACGCCTACATCGACGTCGCCGGCCGCTCGTTCCGCGACTTTATGGCGGGCGGCTTGCCCGAGATCGGCGACGCGCGCGCCTCCATTAAGGACTGGGCCGACCACGTCACCACGATCTTCCCCGAAGTGCGCCTCAAGAAATACCTCGAGATGCGCGGCGCGGATGTGGGCTCCTTCGAGCAGATCGTCGGGCTCTCGGCGCTCTGGACCGGTATCCTCTATGATAGCGCGGCCCTGGCGGCGGCCTGGGACCTCTGCAAGGACTGGGCGATCGAGGACCACGAGCGCCTGCGCGCGGACGTGACCCGCCTGGGTCTCAAGGCTCGGATCGGCGGCCGTACGGTTCAGGACGTCGCCAAGGATATGGTCGAAATCGCCGCGGGGGGCTTGAAGGCGCGGGCTCGTCTCTCCGCCGCCGGCGCTGACGAAACCGTCCACCTGGAGTCGCTGCGCGCCATCGCTGACAGCGGCCTGACCGGGGCCGACCGCGCCTTGGCGCTCTATCACGGCGACTGGAACGGAGACATCAGCCGCGCCTACAAGGACTTCGCCTACTAGGGTTCAAGCCGCCGGCTTGTCCGTTGCGGCGGCGCATGGTTTTGTCGCCGCCATATTCCGCCGGCGGACGGCGCGTGGGACCCTAGGTATGAACATCGTCCTGATCATCGGCGTGTTGATCACGCTGGTCACCGGCATACCGGTGCTGCTGCAGCTGCTGAAGAAGCATCCGCGCGGGTTGATCATCCTGTTCTTCGCCGAGATGTGGGAGCGGTTTTCCTACTATGGGATGCGCAGCATCCTGATCTTCTACCTGACCCAGCACCTGCTGTTCGACGATGAGAAGGCGAACCTGCAGTACGGCTCCTACACCTCGCTGGTGTACCTGTTGCCGCTGCTGGGCGGCCTGATCGCCGACCGCTGGCTGGGCACGCGTAAGGCTGTGGCTTACGGCGCGCTACTGCTGGTCGCCGGCCACCTGACCATGGCTTTGGAAGGCAGCCCCGCGCAACAGACCCTGACCTACGCCGGCCAGTCCTATCCTGTGGTCGCCGAGGGCCGCATGGAGACCCGCCAGGTCCACCTGATGGTCGAGGGCAAGCCCTACGCCTTCACCGCGTCGGAAACCGGCCTAAAGGTGGAAGGCCTGCCGGCCGCCGCCCCGCTGCCCGCCGACCTGCCGGAAGGCGCCTACAAGATGGAAAGCCGCGCCGATCCTTTCGGCAAGGCCGCCTTCTACGCCGCGGTGTCGCTGATCATCATGGGGGTGGGTTTCCTCAAGCCAAACATCTCAACGATCGTCGGCCAGCTCTACGCCGAGGACGATCCCCGTCGCGACGCCGGATTCACTCTCTATTACTATGGCATCAACCTCGGCGCCTTCTGGGCCTCTGTGCTCTGCGGCCTACTGGGTGTCAGCTTCGGCTGGTGGGCGGGCTTCGGTCTGGCCGGCGTCGGCATGCTGGCCGGGCTCCTGGTCTTCGTGCTCGGCAAGAAGCACCTGGAGGGCAAGGGTGAGCCGCCGAATCCGGAGCGCCTGAAGGCTAAGGTCTTCGGACCCTTGAGCCGCGAGCACCTGATCTACCTGGGTGGCGTCCTGGGGGCGATCCCCGTCTGGCAGCTGGTCCAGCGCAATGACCTGGTGGGCGGCGCCCTGATCCTGTCGACCATCGCCTCGTTCCTCTACATCGGCTGGGTCATTGCGGTCGCGTGCAAGACCTGGGTCGAGCGCCAGAGGATGATGCTGGCGGTCGTCCTAATCCTGGGCGCGGTGGTCTTCTTCACCCTGTTCGAACAGGCCGGCACGTCTCTGAACCTCTTCGCGGCGCGCAACGTCGCCCTGGTGGGCGTCAGCGCCGCCCAAACTCAGGCGTTTAACGCCGGCTATATCCTGCTGCTGGCGCCCGTATTCGCCGCCATGTGGGCCTGGCTGGCGGCGCGCAAGCGCGACCCGAACCCGACCCTGAAGTTCGGCCTGGGCCTGATCCAGGTCGGCTTGGGCTTTCTGGTGGTGGTCTGGGGCGCGGCCTTCGCCGATGAACAGTTCCGCCTGCCGATGATCTTCCTGGCGCTGCTCTATCTGTTGCACACCACGGGCGAGCTTTTCCTGTCGCCGGTGGGCCTGTCGGAGGTGACCAAGCTCTCCATCCCGAAGGTCGTCTCCTTCATGATGGCGGTCTGGTTCCTGTCGTCGTCGGTCGCGCAATATCTCGGCGGCATCATCGCCGGCATGGCGGGCGCCCACACCGTGGGCGGCCAGGTGCTCGACCCGGGCGCGGCCCTGGCCAGTTCGGTGAAGGTCTTCAATCAGCTGGGATGGTGGGGCGTCGGCATCGGCGCCGGCTTCATCGTCCTCAGCGTCTTCATCAAGGGCTGGTCGCATGGCGCCGGTGGGTCGGGCTCAGCCCAGCCTGAACCGATCGCCCCGACGCTGGATGGCGAGCGCCAGGCCGTGAACCCCGCGGCGATCCGGGCTGACCGGCCGAACTGAACAGGTCAGAAGCTGTAGAGGAGCGAGGCCCGGGTCGTGGTGTTCAGGTTCTCGCGGCTGAGGCGCCGGTCGCGCTCGAACTGAAGATTGTAGGAAAACCGCGCCTTCAGCGGACCGAACAGCAGGGTCTCGACCGCGGTGGTCGACTTGGCGGTGGTCTGGCCGGTCTCGAGGTAGACCGCCCCGTCCTGGCTGACGGTGATCCGTTCGGACGGCAACCAGCGGGCGTTCAGGCTGCCGCGCCCGGCGATGGTCGATTGCCGGTTCTGAGCGATGTAGTCGGTGCGGCGGAAGGCGGGACCGGCATCCAGCGAGAGCTTGAAATCGGGGCGGTCGACCGGATTGACGCCGAAGCCCACGCCCACCGTCACGCGATCCTGATAGCCGAGAAAGCGGTCGTGTTCGTACTGCGCCACGCCGAAGCTGTAGAGTCGCTCGTTCAGCCGCACCTGCGGCTCGTAGCCCGCGCCGTAGCGCTCGACGCTGCGCACGCCGTTGGTGTCCTGATAGTCGAAGCGGCCGTTGATGCGGTGGGTCCAGGTGGGCCCGGTGCGCGTCAGCCCGAGTGAGCCGTAGACGCCCAGGGTGTCGGTGTCGCCGGTGGCGCGGCTGCCGCCCAATTCGGCGGCGCCTTTCCAGGGCGAGCGTTTCGAGGGCAGGGGCGCCACCAAGATGATATCCGGCGCCGTCGTCAGGTCGCCGGCTTCGGCGCGGACGATGGCGGCCACGTCCTTCGGGACCTCGCGCGATAGAGCCTCGATCTCCTCGGCGCTGCTGGGCGCCGCCTGCTTGGCCACGGCGATCACCGCGGCGAAGACGGTGGGATCGTCACTTCGCGCGGCGGCGACGATCATGGCGCGGATGGCGTCCGGCACGGGTTCGGCGCGCGCCTCGCCCACTTGCGAGAGCCACAGCGTGACGCCCGTCGTGAAGGCGGCGGCGGCGAAGGTGCGCGGGAGGATCGACACGGCGGCGAGCCTAGCCGCTGAGCGGGGCGAGGATGTGGCGCCGGGACCTGGAATGAAGGGTGAGGAACGCCCATTTGCCAAGCGCCGCCACAGAGCCAGGAGAGCGCCATGAAGGGCTTCATCGACGATATTGAAACACTGACGACGGAGAACACCGACTTCCGTCGTGTGCTTTACACCGGCAAGCACCTGCAACTGGTGCTTATGACGCTGCAGCCAGGCGAGGAGATTGGCGCGGAGACGCACGAGACCCACGACCAGTTCTTCCGCATCGAATCCGGCTCCGGCGAAGTGCGGATCGATGGCGTGGCTACGCCGATCAAGGACGATGACGCCGTCATCGTTCCGGCCGGCGCCCTGCACAATGTCATCAACACCGGCTCAGAACCGCTGAAGCTCTACACCCTCTATGGCCCGCCCGAGCATCGCCACGACGTCGTTCATCCCACCAAGGCCGACGAGGCCGAAGAGCACTTCGACGGGATGACCAGCGAGTAGGGCCCTAGAAGCCGAACTGGCGGTTGAACCGGATCCCAATAACGCGTGGCGCAATGGGGAAGGTGTAGAAGGTGCGCACGTAAACCGTGCCGCCGTCGTCGTCGCTAACGGTCTGGTTGTAGCGCGGCGTGCCGGCCACCGCCGTCTCGGCGAACTTGCCGAACAGGTTCTTGGCGTAGAGCGTCACATCCCAGACGCCGGAGGTGTCGCTGAGGGTCACCGAGGCGTCCGACACCGAATAGCCAGGCAGGGTGAGGGCGCCGCCGCGGTTGCCGATGCGCGAAAAGATCTTCGAGAGGCCCGAGACGTCGTAGTTGAACCGCAGCATCAGGTCGTCACGGACGGGCGTTTCATAGGTGACTCCTAAGCTCGCCTGGTGGCGGGCGTGGCCGGGCAGGCGGTCACCTTTCAGGCCGGGGACCTGGATCGTGCCGAAGCCCGCGCCTTCCGATGGATCGGCGATCGTCGAGACGATGCCTGGGGCGTCGGCGGTCAGTTTGGCGTCAGTGTAGGCGTACGTCCCGCGCAGCGTCAGGCCCTGGGCGATACGGCCGGTGAACGAGCCTTCGAAGCCCTTCGTCTCGGCGCCCTCGCCATTCTTGGTGATCGGCGAGGCGCCGTTCACCGTGGCCGACAGCAGCTGGGGCTTCGACCATTTGATGTAGTAGACATTGCCGTTCAGGATGAGCCGCCCGCCCATCCAGCTGGTCTTCAGCCCCAGCTCGTAGTTTGTGGTCTTGTCCGGCGAATAATCGATCTCGTCGGGCAACGCGCAGACGTTCTGGAAGTCGCCGATCGGGTCGGGGCAGGCAGCGATGCCGTTGCCGCCGCCGATGCGGTAGCCCTGGCTCAGCGTAAAGTAGCCCAGTGCGTCGGGGGTGAATGCGTAGGACGTATTGAATTTGTAGAGGAAGCCGCTGTCTTTCTGCCCGTCTTCCTCGAATGCAAGGTCGACGCCGTCGGGCCCCCGCTCGCCCAGGATTGAGGTATAGAGCAGCGGAAAGTCGGTCGCGGTGTTGGTGACCAGCTTGTAGGAATAGTAGCGTAGGCCGCCGGTGACCTGCCAGTCGGGCGTGATCTGGTAGGTGGCCTCACCGAAGCCGGAGAGTTGCTCGACCTTGCTGCTGCCGGCCGCATAATACTCCAGGCTGTCGGGCCGGTACTGGCCGCCGGCGCCCCAGACATCAACCACGTAACGGTCGAACAGCGGGGTGAACTCCTTGGAGTAGCTGTTGGACTTGTAGCGTGAGGCGAACCCGCCCACGAGCCAGGAGAGCGGCCCCTCTGTCTTCGAGACCAGTCGCACCTCCTGGGTGATGGTCTCGTCGTTCTGGTCCTCCAGGGTGAACGCCGAGAAGCTCGGGAAGGTCTCGTAGGAATATTCCAGGGTGATCAGGAGGTTCGTCTGGTCACGCTGGCCGGTCTCGCGGAAGCGCGCATAGCCGGTGGCGGACGTCAGCTCGGCGAAGCCGAGGTCGGCGGTCATCTCCAGGGCGAAGAGCTCGTTCTTGCGGTCGTTGGGCTCCTCGTATCGCGCCGTCGAGACGTATTTGCCCACGGGAATCAGGCCCCGGGCAGAGCTCATGGTGCGGCCCTCTGAGTGCTGGTCCTGATAGTAGTATGTCAGGTTCGCGTCGAAGCGATCGGAGGGCTTCCAGCGTAGCCCTAGCCGCCCTGAGACTGTGCTCTCGCCATTGGCGTCCGTGACTTGTTTGAGGTCGTAGCCGGGCGCGGAGGGATCGATGATGTCAGGGTCGGAGACGCCGGGCGTCTTGACCACATAGTTGTAGTCTATGAAGCCGCTGTCGCCGGTGTAGTCCAGTGAGCCCCGCAGAGCGAAGGTGTCGCTGAGCGGCAGGTTCACCGTCGCGCCAAATTCCCCGCTGACCGAGGAGGCCTTGGCGTACTGGTAGCCGTCGCCGCGCAGCGAAACTGTGGTCTGACCGAACTGCGGGCGTGTCGGGATGTAGCGGATGGCCCCCGCCATCGTGCCCTCGCCGTAGAGGGTGCCTTGCGGGCCCAGCAGGAATTCGACCCGCTCCATGTCGTTGAGCTTGAGGTCGATGTAGATCGGGATATCGCCCAGATAGGTCGAAACTAGGCCGCCGGCGTTATTGCCGAGGCTGTCGGTCTGGTTCAGGGCGTCGGCGTTCAAGCCGCGGACAATGATCCGGTCGGAGGTGCGCCCGCCGCCGTCGACCAGGTGGACGCCGGGGATGGTGTTGGCGATCTGCGCCAGGTCGGCGGCGCCGCGCCGCTGCAACTCAGCCGCGCCGACAGCGGCGATATTCAAGGGCACTTCCTGAAGGATCGCCTCGCGACGCGTGCCAGTAACGATCAACTCGTCGACATCCTGGGCGCGGGCGCCTCCGGCGAGGGCGAGGATACTGATGGAACCGAGAAGCGCTGCGCGGCGCGTCGAAAAGGTCTGGCGCATTGGCGAACATCCTCCTCCAATATCGAACTGTCACAGTCGACGACGCGGACGCCGAGGGGCAACGGTTGGAGGGGAAACGCCCTAAGGGAATGCCAATGCTTGCATTGTTCTTGCACACGCCGCCGCCATGAACGGGCATAATTCGGTGCCGAACGCCCTAAAAGAGGCCGAACGCTTGTTGGCGCAGGGCGCATACCAAGCGGCCCACCGACTCTGCTTGGACCTGCTTAACAGGGACGCGGGACTCGCCAGGGCCTGGTTCATCCTGGCCATGATCGCCGCCGACCATGACCGCTTCGACCGCGCCGCGGAGTTGCTGCGGCGCGCCGCCGCCCTCGATCCTGCCGATGCGCGTACGCTCGCCCACCTTGGCCGCGCCCTGATCGCGCTCAATCAGCAGGCCGAGGCGATCGATGCGGCCGAGGGTGCGGCCGCGCTCACGCCAGGCGATCCCTTGACGTTGGACACTATCGGCGTGGTCTTCAGCCGCGCCGGCCTGCATGCTCGCGCCGTACCGTTCTTCGAGGCGGCCGCCAAGGCTCGGCCGGACAATGCGGCCTTCCTCTACAACCTGGCGGCGTCGCGGCAGTTCTCAGGCGACTTCGCCGGCGCGGAGGCCGCCTATGCCGCCTGCCTGGCGCTGGAGCCCGGCCACTACCGCGCCTGGTCCTCGCGGGTGGCGCTCAGCCGGCAGACGCCCGGCGCCAACCACGCCGCCAAGCTTGAGGCCCTGTTCGCACAGCCCTCGGCTGACGCCGACCGCGCCCTCCATATCGGCCACGCCCTGGCCAAGACCTTCGAGGACCTAGGTCAGCCGGAGGCGGCGCTCGGCTGGCTGGTCCGCGCCAAGGCGGCCAAGCGCGACGCAGCGGCCCATGATCCGGCGCGGGACGAAGCCCTGTTCGCGGCGGCGGCGCGGACGGCGCCAGCGACGGCGAGAAGACGGTCCAGTTCGGATCTGCCGGTCTTTGTCGTGGGCCTCCCGCGGACCGGCACGACCCTCGTCGATCGCATCATCTCAAGCCACCCGCAGGCCGCCAGCGCCGGCGAACTGACCAATTTCGCCCTGATCGCCAAGCGCGCGGCCCACACGCCGTCCAATCTGGTGCTCGATCCGGAAACTCTGGACGCGGCAGGCCGGCTGGATCTCGCCTCGGTCGGCGAGGCCTATGTGGAGAGTCTGGCGGCCTTGCGCGGCGACGCGCGCCGCCTGGTCGACAAGATGCCGCTCAATGTCTTCTACGCCGGCCTGATCCACCGCGCCTTGCCGGACGCCCGCATCGTCTGTCTCCGGCGCGACCCGATGGACGCCTGCCTCGCCAACTATCGACAACTCTTCGCCACGGCCTTCTCCTACTACGCCTACGGCTACGATCTGGAGCATGTTGGCCGCTACTACCTGGGGTTCGATCGGCTGGTCGCCCATTGGCGCGCGACCCTGCCCGCCGATCGCTTCACCGAGGTGGCCTACGAGGACATCGTCGCCGACCAGGAGGGTGAGACGCGCAGGCTCTTGGACTTCTGCGGCCTCGACTTCGATCCGGCCTGTCTCGCTTTCCATGAGAACGCCGCGCCTGTGGCGACCGCCAGCTCCGTCCAGGTGCGCCAGCCGCTCTACGCCTCATCCATCGGCCGCTGGCGGCGCTATGGAGCGGGACTGGATCCCTTGCGCCGGGTGCTGGAGGCGGGCGGCCTGACCCTCGATCCCCTGAGGTCAATGGAACTTGAGCGCCACGGCGAAGGTTGCCGTGAGGATGCGCACCATCCTCATCCTGGCGGTTCTGGCCGCCCTGGCCGGTCCGGCTCTTGCGGGTCCCACCGGCAAGGGGGCGCCTGAGCACGGCTGGGCGCCCGGTCGATACGAGGACGGTCGCTGGATCGCAGGGCCCGTTCAGGGTCGTTACGATGAGCAGGGCCGATGGGTCGCCGGGGCGGCGGCCGGGCGGGTGGGACCAGCCGGCGTTTGGCTGCCAAACGCTGCGCCAGGTTATTGGGACGACCAAGGCCGTTGGCGCGCCGGCGCGGTCATGGGCGATTATGATGCGCAGGGTCGCTGGCGCACGACGGCGCCGGGCGTCGATCCTGCGGCCTCGACGCCGCTGATGCGGCCCGGCATGGCGCCGCCGCGCCCCAAACGTTAGGATCATTACCGAGGGGCCGATCGGGCCTCGCTAGGCGTCTTCCTCAAAATGCTGCTCTTCGCGTCGACCGTGGTGCTCTTCCTGGTGCTCCTGAACGGTCTCTTCGCCATGTCCGAGATGGCTCTCGTTTCCGCGCGGCGGCCCAAGATGCAGGCCAACGCCGACCGCGGGGATCGCGGCGCGGCCATCGCCCTCCGCCTGTCCGAAGATCCGACCCGGTTCCTGTCGGCCGTGCAGGTCGGCATCACCCTGATCGGCATTCTCGCCGGCGCCTACGGCCAGGCGACGATCGCGGGCGAACTCGACCAGATGATCGAGGCTAACGCTGTCCTGGCGCCCATCGTCGGCGCCTATTCCGAGCAGATCTCCACTGCGGTCGTCGTGGTCTTGCTGACCTACTTCTCGTTGATCCTTGGGGAGCTGGTGCCCAAGCGGCTGGCCCAGATTCACCCCGAGCCGATCGCCAGCCTGGTGGCCGCTCCACTGTCGCTGATGGCCAGGGCGCTGCACCCGTTCGTCAGCCTGCTGACGCTGTCGACGGCCGGCGTGCTGGCGCTGTTCAGGGTGCGCGACAGCGACGGTTCGGCCGTCACCCAGGAAGAGGTCGAGACCGTCCTGGCGGAGGGCGCCGGCGCCGGCATCATCGAGCCGCAGGAGCGGGCGATGATGCACGAGGTGATGCGGCTGGGGGACCGCGCCGTGCGCGCGGCCATGACGCCCCGGGTCGACGTTTATTGGATCTCGCTGGACGATCCGGAGGAGACGATCCGGCAGGAGCTGCGCGCATGTCCCTATTCACGCCTGGTCCTAGCCCGCGGCCACGACTTCGACAGTCCGCTGGGGGTGGTCCACAAGAAGGATGTCGCCGACGCTTTGCTCGCTGGCCAGACGCTGGACCTGGGAAGCCTGGCGCGCGAGCCGATCTACATCCCCGAGACGACCTCGATGCTGAGCGCCCTCGCCCAGTTGCAGGGCTCCAGGGTGCACATGGCCTTCGTCGTCGATGAGTTCGGCGGCCTGGAGGGCGTGGTCACCCCTACCGACCTTCTCGAAATGATCGCCGGCGACTTCAACGAAGCCCACGACCGCGGCTCGGCCAGCATCGCGCCGCAGGCCGACGGCTCCTTCCTGGTGGACGGCTCGGCGGATTGGCTGGAGTTGTCCGACGTGCTCGAGGAGCAGTTTGAGGAGGGCGGCTTCCATACCGCCGCGGGCCTGGTTCTCCACCGCTTCGAACGCTTCCCGCGGCAAGGCGAGATCATCCAGATCGGTCGCTATCAGGTGGAGGTGATCAAGATGGATGAACGGCGGATCGAGAAGCTGTCGTTCCGGCCGACCCGCAAGCGCTCAGCGTGATCATCCGAACGGCCAATCCGCAAGATCACGCCGCGATCTGGTCCATCATCGGGCCGGTGATCGGCAGCGGGGAGACCTATGCGCTCGAGCGGCGAATGAATGAAACGGAGGCCTTGGCCTATTGGTTCGGCGCGGACAAACAGACCTTCGTCGCTGAGCACGAGGGCGAGATCCTCGGGACCTATTACCTTCGCGCCAATCAGGCCGGCGGCGGCGGCCACGTGTGCAACGCCGGCTTCATGACCGCCGCGAACGCCACCGGTCGCGGCGTCGCCCGGACCATGGCGCAGCATGCCATGGCTCAGGCCAAGGTGCAGGGCTTCCTCGCCATGCAGTTCAACCTGGTGGTCATCACCAATGAGCGCGCCGTGCGGTTATGGCGCAGTCTCGGCTTCGAGACCGTCGGCCGTTTGCCCCGCGCCTTCGACCATCCGACCGCAGGGCTGGTGGACGCCCTGGTGATGTTCCGGGCGCTGTGAAGGCCGGCTAGGCCAGACGAAGGCTGGGGAACCCGGCGTAGCGCTCGGCGTGGCCACCTTCGTGGTTCGGCATCCCCGGCTTGGTCAGGCATCCGCGCGGGGCGACGTAGCTGTCGATCCTTCGCGCCGGAACCTCGCGCCAGTTGATGTTGAACGCGGCCAGCTTGGGAAAGAACAGAAGGCGCGAGTAGGGGAGGTGGTCGTGGATCCACCACGCCAGCGACCGCCAGTCCGCGCCCGCGTCATAGCGCTCGGCGAACCAGGGCACGACGATGCTCGCCGTCGCGCCCATCCGACCCTGCGCATCGCGCCGGTCCCAGATATGGCCGCCGTAGTTGGCCTCGTTGCTCGCACAGTTCAGGCGATTGGCGTTGCCGAAGGCGTTCACGCTGGGCGAACGGTAGGCCGAGCGGATGGCGATCCGACCGAAGGTGGCGTTCAGAGGCTCGAGCAACTCCTCGCAAAGCCGCGTGCCGGCGGCGATAGCGAGATCGGGATCATCCGGGATGTTAGGCATCCCATAGAGGTTGGCGATCTCGCTGTAGAGGAAGTCGCGCATGAAGAAGTTCGGCGAGAGACGCACTCTGCCAAGATCCTCAAGCGCCGGGACGGACTTTGGTGATTTCACGCACGTCCTCGCAACCGCGCCGCATCGGCGGCGGCATTGACTGTGAAGGTATCTGGAATTCCTGGGGTGCGACCAATCCGAAAAGGATTGGTGGAGCCGAGGGGAGTCGAACCCCTGACCTCCTCATTGCGAACGAGGCGCTCTACCAACTGAGCTACGGCCCCAGGAAGGCGCGGAATAAGACGACTGAGCGGGGGTCTGTCAAGGCGGTTGTCGCCGCGTCGTCGCGCGCTTCACCGCCAAGGCAAAGACAGCTAGAAGGGGCCCCATGGGCTCCTTCCTCTACTACGTCATCTCGACGATCCTCACCCTGCTGATCTGGGCGATCATCATCAACGCGATTATGTCGTGGCTGGTCGCATTCAATGTGATCAATCTGCGCAACCGCTTCGTCTACAACGTGCAGCGCGTGCTCGACGCTGTCACCCGGCCGGTGCTGGCGCCCTTCCAGCGCTTCATTCCGCCGCTGGGCGGCATCGACCTCAGCCCGATCGTGGCCATCATTATCCTGCAGGGCGTCAGCCGCTACCTGCTGCCATGGCTCTTCCAGCCGGTCATCGCCGCGATCGGCTGATTTCACCAACCGCCGATCTTTTTCGCGCGTGAGGCGGAACTGGATTCCGCCGGCCGCATTCTTAATGACAAGCCATCGTCGACAAGGTCGGCAGGCTTGATCGGCCCGGTTCGCCCAGGCATCCCCCCCGACCATGGCGGCCGGGCCGATCACCTCTCTCCCAAATTTCCATGACAAAACTGGCTAGCCAGACGGCGTGATTTCGCCAGTATGGGCGCCATGTCGCGCCAAGCCCTCGCTCGGATGATCGCTGACGCGAACCGGATCGTCGTCTTTACCGGCGCTGGGATTTCCACCGAATCCGGCATTCCCGATTTCCGCAGCCCCGGCGGGGTGTGGAGTCGGATGAAGCCCATCTACTTCAAGGACTTCATCAGCGACATCGACAAGCGCCGCGAGGCCTGGGAGCGCGCCTTCACCGGCCGCGCCGGCTGGACGGGGCGCTTACCCAACATCGGCCACGACGCGATCGCGCGCCTGGTGCGCGGCGGTCGCGCGAGCGCTGTCATCACTCAGAACGTCGATAATCTGCACCAGGACTCCGGGGTTCCCGCAGACCAGGTGATCGAGCTGCACGGCAACGCCAGCTTCGCGACCTGCCTCGAATGCGGACTGCGCCACGAGTTGGCCGACCTGAAGTCCGTGTATGAGCTAACCGGCGACCTGCCGAGTTGCCGCGAGTGCGGCGGCATCGTGAAGACAGCCACGATCTCCTTCGGCCAGCCCATGCCGCCCGAGCCGATGATGCGCGCCGCCGAGCACAGTAAGGCTTGCGACCTGTTCCTGGTGCTGGGATCCTCGCTGACGGTCTATCCGGCCTCGGCCTTTCCGATGCACGCCAAGCGACACGGTGCGAGCGTCGCGATCGTCAATCGCGACCCGACGGAGCTCGATCAATACGCCGACTTCGTGCTCCACGACGAACTGGGGGAGACGGTGAGCCAGGCCGTCGCCTTGGCGTTCGCCGAACGCGACGGAACAGCCGCGGAAACTTGACAAGGCCGCCCAACAACGGCGTACCGGCGTGATGCAATTTCTTCCGCCTCTAGAATCCCTGCCGCTCAACCACCTGCACCGCGAACGGGTCGAGAAGACCTTCGGCGTGGGCCGCTTTCAGCGGATCGAGCATGAGATGCGAGGCCCACAGGCCGCCTCCTGGCGCACGGTCGCTGACGCGGTGAGCGCCGAGGGCGGCCGCGCCGTCAGCGGCTGGCGCGTGATGCTGTGGCCGGGGCTCTATGTGATGGCCCAGGCCCATGCCGTGTGGGAGCGCCCGGACGGCCGCCTGGTCGACCTCAGCGAAAAGCCGGTCACCGACAGACAAGCCTACACGACCTTCGTCGCCGACCGTCGCGTCGCGGCGATCCTGGCCGACCAGTCGGCGCTGATCCCCGAGCGGTATCATCTGATCTCACGGAGCGCGCCGGCCCTGCGCCTCATCGAGACCCTGGCCGAGCAGTACAAGGCCAAGGAGTCCTTGCGCGAGAAGCTGGTCGAGGCTGGCGTGGTGTTTGGCGAGGACGGCGCCTTCGATGTCCCTGACGACCTAATCGACCTGTTCAACACCCAGAACGCCCACGCCCGCCGCGCGATCTTCGCCATGGAGGCCTGCGAGGAACTGCCCAAGGTCGCGCCGATCGTCAGGCTGCCATAGCGCGGCGCTCACATCGATGAACGATTGAAGCGCGGCCGCTTTCCCGATCGGTGGTGCCGCTTACAGGACTCGAACCTGTGACCCCCTCATTACGAATGAGGTGCTCTACCAGCTGAGCTAAAGCGGCGTGTCCGATGGACGCTGGTCTGCGCCAGGCTGGCCGAGCGCGAGGGCGGCTATTTAGCGGCTCTTGGCGCGCTCGCCAAGCGGGCATCCCACCTGGCCTGACAACTGATCACGGCTCGGCGTCTTGCGACTGCGGCGCTTATAGGGTCTGAGGGCCCAGACAGCGCGCTGACGCCTGAGTGGAAAGACGACATGCAAATCCTGATGACCAAGGCCGCTGCTGAACGCGTGCGCGGCAAGGTGGCCGCCATCGCGCCTGACGCGCAGATCATCACCTTGGCTCCAGGCGGCTTGCTGGAAATCGACGGCGCCCCGACTGCGGCCGAGTCCGCGTCCCCAGAGATCGCCTGGATGAGCGTCGACGCCCTGTTCGCCGGCCTCGCGCCGGCGATGACCGACCTGATCTCGGCAGGCTCGGTCAAGTGGGCGCAGGTGGCGGCCGCTGGCCTCGATCGTCCGATGTTCACCACCATGATGGCGGCGGGCGTTCGGCTGTCCAAGGGCGTGGCCCAGTCCCCGCCCATCGCCGAATATGTCGTGTCCCACGCGCTCAGCCTGCTGCATCCGATCGCCGAGCAGGCGGCCAAGCAGCGGGCGCACGCCTGGGAGCGGGTGAACTTCCGCGAAATCGCCTCCACGCGGTGGATGCTGATCGGCTACGGCGCGATCGGCCACCTCATCGCCCAGCGGATCAAGCCTTTTGGCGTCGACCTGACCGCCGTGCGTCGCGCCACGGACGCCGACACTCTGGCGGATCGCTCCATTCTCCTGAGCGAGGCTGGGAGCCTGCTGCCGCAGATGGATGTGGTGGTGCTGGCCTGCGCCCTGAACGACGAGACGCGCAAACTGGCGAACGCGGAGTTCTTCGCCGCGATGAAGCCGGGCGCCATCCTGATCAACATCGCCCGCGGCGGCGTGGTGGACGAGACCGCGCTGCGCGACGCGCTCGATCGCGACCAGCCCGCCCATGCGGTGCTCGATGTCTTCGAAACTGAACCCCTGCCGACCGACAGCTGGCTCTGGGATCATCCGAAGGTGCGGGTCACCGCCCACACATCAAACGCCGGCGACGGCAACACCGCGCGCGGCGACGCGCAGTTCCTGGCCAATATCAAGCGCTACCTGGCCGGTGAAGCGCCGAGCAACGAAGCGCACAAGAGCGAGGTCGGGCTTTAATCCGGCGGCCAGCAGCGCCGCTTGCGCGGCTTAGATTTCGCACAACGCCACATTCATTGTTCGCCACGTCTTGTTGTGGCTCGATTGAGAGCGCCATCGTAGCCCTGCATCGCGATATTCAGTAGCTGTACGACCATGGAACTGCGGCAACTCCGCTACTTCGTCCGCGTGGTCGAGCTCGGCGGCTTCAGCCGTGCGGCCCAGGATCTGAATCTGGTGCAGTCGGCGCTGAGCCAGCAGGTGGCCCGCCTTGAGGCCGAACTCTGCGCCAAGCTCCTCCGCCGGACCTGGCAAGGCGTAACGCCCACGGAGGCAGGCCTCGCCTTTTTCGCCGAAGCGCAACTGACGTTGCGCCATGCCGAGCAGGCTGTTCGCGCCGCGCGCGAGCCGCGGCTGACCGGAACGGTCAGCGTGGGACTCGCACCCACCACCGCTGCGGTTCTTGGGCTGCCGCTGATCGCCGCCATGCGCGAGCGTTATCCCGACGTGCGGCTTCACCTGACGGAAAGCCTGTCGGGTCACCTGTCGCAGATGCTGAACGCGCGTCAACTCGACCTCGCCATGCTGTTCGAGACCCACCCCGCTCGGCGCTGGAGCGTCACTACGCTTCTGGAGGAGCGCCTGTTCCTGATCCGCGCGCGCCGCCATCTGACCGAAGAGGTGCCGGCGGCTGGCCGCATCCGGCTGGCCCAGCTGAAGGGCCTCCCGCTGATCCTGCCGACCAAGGCCCACGGCTTGCGCGGCGCCCTGGACGCAGCCTTCGCGCGCGCCCGATTTGCGCCTGTTCTCGCCGCTGAGATCGATTCGCTGGCCATGCTGATGGACGCTGTGGATTCAGGGTTCGGTGCGACGGTCCAGCCCGGCGCGGCCGTGGCGCGGTTCGCTGACGCCGAGGATCGCTTTGTGATGAATGAGATTTCGGATCGCGCAGCAAGAAGGGTGAATTCCGTGTGCAGCCTGTCCGACGACGAGCTCTCACCGGCCGCCCAGGCGGCGCGGGTCGTCCTGATCGCCTGCGCTCGCGAACAGGTGCGTCTCGGCCGCTGGGCCGGCGCGGTGCTGACGGCGCCGGAACCGGCGCGATATCAGGCGCCGTGAGGGGGATGCGACGTCGCGGCGCGCAACGAGCGCTGCAATGGCCTGAGTGGACGGCTAGGCCGAGCGGATGATGTCCTTCGGCGTTCCGGCCAATTGTCGGACGATCCTGGGCGGCGTGGCCGCCATGAGGCTTGACCCATTCAATATCACGGATCGTGATGGCTTCATCCTGCCGAAGCGGCTTCACAGTGGCGGCTGACCTTCTTAGATGGCCCGATGAGCGCAAGTCCCGCGAGCGATTCTGAGATCGACGTCCTGGTTATTGGCGGGGGCAACGCCGCCCTGTGCGCCGCCTTGATGGCGCGCGAAGCGGGCGCCTCGGTGCTGCTTGTGGAGTCGGCGCCCTTCGAGTGGCGCGGAGGGAACTCCGTCCATGTCCGCAATCTGCGCTGCATGCACGACGCGCCGCAGGACGTGCTCATCGAGGCCTACAGCGAAGAGGAATATTGGCAGGACCTGCTGAAGGTTACGGGCGGCCTGACGAATGAGGGCTTGGCCCGTCGGGTGATCCGCGCCTCGGCGGTGTGCCGAGACTGGATGCGCCGGCACGGCGTTCACTTCCAGCCGCCCCTTTCGGGCGCGCTCCACGTGGCCCGGACCAACGCCTTCTTCATGGGCGGCGGCAAAGCGCTGGTGAACGCCTATTACCGCAGCGCCCAGGCGATGGGCGTGAAGGTGCGTTACGATACGCCCATCAGCCGGCTGGAGTTGGACGGGCCGCGGTTCGTCGCCGCCATCACCGAGGCCGGAGAGCGGATCGCCGCAAAGACCTGCGTCATGGCCTGCGGCGGCTTCGAGTCGAATCTGGAGTGGCAACGCGAGGCCTGGGGCCAGAATGAGCGCGGCGAATGGCCGGCTGAAAACTTCCTGGTCCGCGGCACACGCTACAATCGAGGCGTTCTTCTGAAGTTCATGCTGGACGCTGGCGCGGATCACATTGGCGATCCGACCCAGGCCCACTGCGTGGCCATCGACGCCCGCGCCCCGCTCTATGACGGCGGCATCTGCACACGAATCGACTGCGTCTCCTTAGGCGTCGTGGTCAATCGCGACGCCCAACGGTTCTACGACGAGGGCGAGGACTTCTGGCCCAAGCGATACGCCATCTGGGGTCGGCTGGTCGCCCATCAGCCGGGTCAGATCGCCTGGTCGATCACTGACCGAAAGGCCGTGGGACGCTTCATGCCGCCGGTGTTCGATGGAACTCAAGCGGACAGCCTGCCGGCGCTGGCCCAAAAAATCGGCCTCGACGTCGCGGCGTTCGAGCAGACGCTGGGCGACTATAACGCCGCCTGCCGTCCTGGAACGTTCGACCACACGACCCTCGACGATTGCGTCACCGAGGGGATCAGCCCGGCCAAGACACACTGGGCCATCCCGATCGACACGGCGCCCTTCTACGCCTACCCCCTGCGTCCCGGCATCACCTTCACCTACCTCGGCATGCGAGTGGACGAGACGACCGCCGTGCGGTTCGCCGGCGAGCCCAGTGAGAACCTGTTCGTCGCCGGCGAGATGATGGCCGGCAACGTCCTGGGGCAGGGTTACACGGCCGGCGTCGGCATGAGCATCGGCACGGCCTTCGGCCGCATCGCCGGCGTCAGCGCCGCCAAAGCCCTGGGGCTGGCCCATCCCACCTTCGCCGAGGAGGCCGACTTTGCCGCCAACCGATGAACTCGTGGTGACCCATCGGGTAATCTCGAACCGGCCGCCGCCGCGGCCAATGTCGGCGGGGGAGCAAGAGGTCGCCCGCGTCCTGCAAATATGCAACGCGTGCCGCTACTGCGAAGGGTTCTGCGCTGTCTTTCCGGCGATGACCCGCCGGCTGGAATTCGAGAAGCCCGACGTCAACTACCTGGCGAATCTCTGTCACAACTGCGGGGCCTGCCTGCACGCCTGCCAGTATGCGCCCCCGCACGAGTTCGGGGTGAATGTGCCCAAAGCCATGGCGGTGGTTCGGGGCGAGACCTACCATGACTACGCCTGGCCGCCGCAGATGGGCGCGCTTTACCGGCGCAACGGCCTGACCCTGGCCCTGGCGCTGGCCGGCGGGCTCGCGCTGTTCCTCGTGCTGGCCGTCGCCTTGACGGGCGGGCTCTGGCACGAGCCGATGGCCGGAAATTTCTATGCGATCTTCCCGCACAACCTTCTGGTCGTGATGTTCGGCGGCGCTTTCGCGTTTGCGATCCTGGCGCTCGGTCTCGGCGTCCGGCGGTTTTGGCGCGATGTCGATCCTGGCGCTCCGCCTACAGGCCAGGCCGCCGAAGCGGCCGGGGAGGCGGCCTCCAGCGCGCTGCGGTTACGCTACCTTGGCGGCGGCCATGGCGAGGGCTGCAACGATGAGGACGACGCCTTCAGCCTTTTGCGGCGTCGTTTCCACCACCTGACCTTCTACGGCTTCATGCTGTGCTTCGCCGCCACCAGCGTGGCGACAGCCTATCACTACCTGCTGGGTCGCCACGCGCCCTACCCCGTCCTGAGCGTCCCGGTATTGCTGGGGATCGCAGGGGGCCTGGGCTTGCTCGCAGGTCCTGCAGGCCTCTTCTGGTTGAACCTGCGACGTCATCCCCTGCAGGGCGACCTCGCTCAGAAGCCGATGGACCTGGGATTCATCGCTCTGCTGTTCTTCGTCAGCGTAACCGGTTTGGCGCTGCTGGCCTGGCGCGACACCGGGGCCATGGCCCTGCTTCTGGCCGTGCACCTGGGCGTGGTCATGGCGCTGTTCCTGACCCTGCCCTACGGCAAGTTCGCTCATGGCGTCTTCCGCTCGGCCGCGCTGCTGAAATACGCCATCGAGCGTCGCCAACCCAATACGCTGCAGCTAGGGGCGGACTAGTCGCCTTAGAGCCGATCGGATGGCACCGGCGTTCGCGACGCCTTCAGAGCCGCCCAGCTTTCGGCGTCCATCCAGTCGGCCCAGGCGCGGTAGGTCCACAGCTGGGCGTGCTCGTTGATCGCCGTGTCGACGTAGGGCGCGCCGCCATCCGCCGGCGTGATGACTTCGCCGTGCTTTAGATTCATCGAGAAGTTCAGCGGATAGCGCCGGGCGACGACGCCCATGGTCTGCCGCGTCGATTGGTCCCAGTTCTCGCCGTCGTCCTGCTCAAGGAAGCCGGAGGGGCCGAACTGGTGGTTGGCGCCGCGAATAGCTTCCTCGTGCTGCTTCTCATCCAGGCCTTCCGGGACCAGGGTGAACCACCAGATTTCGCAACCCGTTGGACCTTTCGGGAGGCGAAGCGAGATCTGGTTGGCCTCGGTGACCCACAGGTTCGGGAAGATATTGGGGTGCCCAACGCTCTCAATGGCCTGGTCGCCCAGGATCGCGCGGGCGTCGTCGCGGTGGCGCCAGGTCTCGTCCAGGTTCGGATTGTCGTGTGCGATGATGTTGGCCATCTCGTCCGTTGGAATGCGCGGGCCGCCGATGGCGTGGCCATAGTCGCCCAGCCAGACGCGGTGCTTTCCGAAAGAGAAGCGGGGCGGCGCTGGCGGCGCTTCCGGATCCCGCGCCCGGAAATTCGACATGAAGGCCGAGGCGTGGCTGATGCCCACGTGATAGTAGTCAAACAGATTATCGACGGCCAACTTCCAGTTGCAGCCGATGATATTCTTCTGGACGCCGGCCACCATTTTCAGTGGGCCCTGCGCCGCCAGGAGGTCGATGCTCATCCGCCCAACGGGACCGAGATATTCGTCCAGGTCGACGGCTTCGGGGTCCATCGTCGCGAAGACGAAGCCCTTATAGGAAGCGACCTTGGCCTTCACGAGTCCCCATTGGCTCTTGTCGAGCTGCTCGTGGTAAAAGTCCTTGTAGCCCGGCACGCCGATCAGCTGGCCGTCAAGGCCGTAGGTCCAGCCGTGGTAGGTGCAGAGGAACGAGCGCGCATTACCCTCCTCCGCCCGGCAGACGGCGTTGCCGCGGTGGCGGCAGCTGTTCAGCAGGACCTGAAGCTCGCCCTTCTTGTCGCGGGTCGCGATGACCGACTCTTCGCCGATGAAGCTGAGGAAGAAGTCGCCGGCCTTCGGGATCTGACTTTCGTGGCACATGAAGTTCCAGGCACGGGCGAAGATGCGCTCCAGCTCCAGCTCGTAGATCGCCTGGTCTGAGAAAATCACCCGGTCGACGAGACCCTTGTCTGCGTCGACATAGTCGTGAAACGGCTTGCCGTTCTCGTAGAGCATGCGCCAACCTCCAATGTTTCCTCGCCCGATCCTTAAGTGTGAAATCTCGGCCCGGACGCGACCGGATGCAACGCCTTAATTAGAGCAACCGTTCGGTTTTTGAGAAGTGTGAGGCGCAAATGAACGATCGGAACGCGACGATCGCCGCCGGCGTCGCCATCGCGGTGGGCCTGGCGATCGGCGGCGGCCTGATCGCCAAGGGATTGGTGGACGTGCGGACCGGCGCGCGTGGGGTCACGGTCCGGGGCCTGGCCGAGCGCGACGCCAAATCCGACCTGGCCATCCTGCCTCTGAAATTTGCTCAGTCCGGCGACGACCTGGCCGCGACGCAGGGCGCGATCGACGGCGATGTGGTCAAGGTCCAAAGGGTCCTGCGCCAGCAGGGCTTCCAGCCGGCCGACATCGACATTGGCCGGCTACAGGTGATCGACAACAACGCGCGTGAGTACGGCGTTCAGAACGTTCGCGCCCGCTTTATCCTCACCCAGAGCGTGGTGGTGCGCTCCGGCGACGTCGACCGCGTGCAGGGCGCCACGCGCGCCCTTGCCGCCCTGGTCCGTGAGGGGGTCGTCCTGCAGGACTTCCGTGGAGCAAGCTACCGCTTCACCAAACTGAATGATGTGCGCCCGGCGATGATCAAGGAAGCGACTGCGAGCGCGCGGACAGGCGCCGCGCAGTTCGCGGCTGACTCCGGCTCCAAGCTCGGCGGCATCACGTCGGCCACCCAAGGGTCTTTCGAGATCATCGAGCGCGACGCCTCGCCAGAAGACGGCCCGGACGCCTCCGTCGCCAAGCGCCTGCGCGTCGTGACCACGGTGACCTATGCGCTCAGATAGGACGCGGGTCACGGCCAAGCGGCGTTGGCCGTGGTGGCGATGCGCCTGAGTTCGAGACAGACGCCTGGCTCGGCGACGACGCTATGAGCGCTTGTCGCCAGACAGATTCACCCAGAGGCTCACGCCACCAAGCGTAATGATGAACGCGGCATAGACAATAATCACCAAGCCGAGGAACAGGTCTTGAGCGGTCATTGCGATCTCCTCTCTACGGCGAGAGGAATGGCGCATCGGTGGGCCCGCCAACATTCGGGCGTATGACCTAAGGGCCGATACGGAGGCGCTGGCGGCGCACTGCCCGCGGCGCACTTGGAAAGCGGACACTCTCCTGGGTCCGCCACGGCCTCTCAGCCGCGGCGTCTCGCGAAAAGCGGCAAGGCGCTGCGCCGGAGGATCTCGAACCCGCGCGTCACGGGCCAATGCGCCGCCATACTTGCGTCATCGGCCCAGAACGCTCGCAAGAGACGCACGAAGTTCGCCTCGGGAGCGACATGCGCGGCGTCGCCCTCCGCAGGGATGTCATGGCGGATCTGCGCGGGCTTCCTCATGACTGCGAGCACGCGCCCTTTCGGCGATCGAGGATTTGATCGGGATCAAATCGCGCCCGCGGAGAGCCGCCATTGACCAAGATCAAAGACCTGGAGCCGCCGCGCCGGATAGAAAACGCATCGTGGAAAGAGGGTTCTATGAACGTCACTTTGAGCGAAGACCTTTGGTCGAGCCGCGTCTTTCCTGAGGGCGTGCTGGAGGCTTGGCGTGTGGAGGATGGCGACGCCGTCATGCTTGGCGACGCGATCGCCGAAGTCCGCATCGAGGACCAACTGCACGAGGTGACGGCGCCTGGCGGCGGCGTGCTGCACCACATGAGCGTGATCGGCGACGTCATCGAGCCTGGATCGGTAATCGCCGTACTGCGCTGAAGACCCGTGTCCGGACCCCGCGGGTCGTCATTTTGCGGGCTTGGGATCGTCCTTACTCATGTGGCTCGCCGAGGCTTTCCTTGGTCGGCTGACGGTCTGCCGTTTCCCGCAGGCCCTCGATGTAAGTGAGTATGTCCTGCATGTCGTCGAGGCTGACTTCCATGGGCGGCATGCCGACGTGGGTCCGCGTCAGTTCAGCCAGCCGGCGCTGGCGGCTGATCGTCGTAAAGCTCATTCGGATATTGCGGAACGCAGGGGCGCCTTGCCAGGGACTCTGAGCCGAAAGCCCAACGGCGTGGCACGCCGAACAGGCGCGTTCAGACAACATTCTACCGCGCTCGGCCGCCGGGGTCAGAGGCGCGCTGATCGCTGGGTTTGCAGGAATTTCGGCGCAACCTGACGCCAGTAGTCCGAGCGCAATGATAAGGATCAGCAGGGCGATCATCGCCGCCCACTCTCCGCGTCCAATCAAGCCTCGATGCCGCGTTCGTGCTGTCTCAGCAAACTGTGACGTCGGCGTCTTGCGTGGCGGTGTGTCATCCATCCAAAGAGCTTAACCGGCACGGGCGCAGCGGCATTGTCGCCGATCAAAGTGCGAACCTCGCTGGTGTGTTTCACCGACGCCGGATTTGATCCAGATCAGGGCAGACCCGATCAGCCCGTTGATCCTAGCCGTTCGAAGGAGTCTGCCTTCCAACGATGGAGCTACGGATGCTGCAGGGCGCAAATAAACCCTTTCACGATTACGTCCACGTCAGTGACGGGACCGTCGACCGGGTCATTTTTTCGGACCAGGCCGTCTACGACATGGAGATGGAGCGCATCTTCGCGCGCGCCTGGAACTTCATGTGCCACGAGAGCCAGATTCCGAAGGTGGGGGATTTCTTCCTCACGTTCATCGGCGAGGAATCGGTCATCGCGACCCGCGACAAGAAGGGTGAGTTGCAGGTCCTCCTGAACTCGTGTCGCCATCGCGGCAATGCGGTCTGCCGAGCGGAGAGCGGCAACGCGCGCTCGTTCCTGTGCACCTACCACGGCTGGACGTTTGGCCTGGACGGCAAGCTTATCGGCGTGCCCGGATACAAAGACTTCTATCATGAGCAGTTGAACAAGGAGGAGTGGGGCCTCATTCCGGCCGGAAAGGTCCAAAGCTATAAGGGCTTCGTCTTCGCGACGATGGATCCGGAGGCGCCCGATCTCGAGGACTACCTGGGGCCGGTCGGCCGCCTGGGCCTGGACCTGGTCGCCGAGCGCGGTGACGAGGTCGTCGTCGAGGGAATCCAGAAGAGCCAGATCGGCTGCAACTGGAAGCTCGCTGTTGATAATCTCTTCGACTGGTATCACGTGGGCATCAGCCACGCCTCGGCGATGATGACCGGCTTCGGCCGCGGACGGAATCTGCCGCCGACGATCGCAGAACGCACTGGGCCAGGGACTTCAGATCCGCATGCGCACCGCGTTCTGCTGGGCGACTATGGTCACGCCATCGGCGGACCCCGCATCACCCCGGAACTGCGAGCGATGATGGCGGCGGCGGGTGATGACCCTGACGTAACCCTCGATGAACGCTGGCGCGATAAGCCTGCCGCCAAGGCTGCGCTTGGCGCCGCGGGCGCTGACGTTCGCGGCCATCCGAACATATTCCCGAACCTGTGGATCGCCTCGAACGGCACCCAGCTGTCCCTTCGCCTGCCCAAGGGGCCGACCACCACCGAAATCTGGTGGTTCACCATCGTCGACAAGAACCTGACCGAGGAGCAACGGCGCGCCCGCGTCTTCCGGGCCAACCACACCTTCGGGCCGGCGGGCATGCTGGAGCAAGACGATGGCGAGAACTGGGACCAGAGCACGCGCCAGACCCACGGCGTCGTGGCGCGTCGCTTCCCTCTGCATTTCGGCATGAACCTGGGACATGGAGCGCCTCAGTCAATCGACGGCGGGCCAACCTTCATCGACGCCGCGATTAACGAGCATGGCCAGTTCTGGACCTATCGCGCCTGGGCCGACTGGATGGACGCCGAGAACTGGGCGGCCCTGAAGCGCGACCACGTCCGCACGCCGCTTACGCCAGCCTAGGCGCGCGCAACAGGTCGTCATCAGCCTCGGCTGACCCTCGCGCCCGGCCTCAGGTCGGGCGCTTCTTTGCGCCGCCGACATCGTCGAGGCTCGACGCCTGGATCAGAAGCGTCAGCATCCGGATTTGCTCCTGCTGCGAAGCGATCATCGCCTCCAACTGTTCGGTCCGGAGTTGATCCAGCTTGTCATGCAGCGCCATGATCTCGATCTCAGCCTTCAGATTGACCTGATAGTCGTGCGAGGCGTCGGAGCGATCCTTAAGCGCCTGCCGGTTCTGGCTCATCATGATGACAGGCGCCTGGATCGCGGCGAGCATCGACAACATCAAGTTGAGGAAGATGAAGGGATAGGGATCAAAGGCCCGCGGGCCTAAGACAAGGTTGAGCGCCGTCCAGAGAACCAGCCAACATCCAAAGGCGATGATGAAACCCCAGGATCCGCCAAAGACGGCGACCTGATCGGCCAATCTCTGGCCGAAGGTGAGCTTTTCATCGAAAGCCGCGTTCGGATCGCGAACCAGAGCGGGGCGTGAATCCGAATGGCTAAGACCGCCTCGCTTCGCTCCGCCCAGACGATCCACCACCTGGCCGTGCGGGTGCGCCGCAGAATCCGGCGCTTCGGGGGAGGTCTTGTTCATCAGAGTTCCTTAGTTTGGGGCGCAGATCACCGGGCGGCGCAGCGCCCCGCCGGCGGTGTTCGTCGCCGTTCACGCTGACGAGCACCATGCGCCCGCGTACGAGCCTTCGATAGCGGACGACTCGGCCAGCCTTGCTTCCGGGCGCTACGTCGACCTTCTGCGACGTTGAGCAAGGAACAGCGCGGCGCAGGCGCCGACAGCCGCCACGGCCAGGAGATAAGGGCGCTGCTTCGCGACACCGGCCACTTGCGCCGTAACCCTACAGGTTCGCGCGCACGCATCGACGTAGGTTCGTTTGATGAAAGCCGGAGCCTGTGTCGCGGCATCGACGAAGGCGCTCGCTCCATCGCTCAGGTCCTCAAGCGTGTCTTGCGCAGAGCGCTGTAAAGCCGTGGTCGATCGACGGATCTTGCGCTCAATTCGATGAATCTTTTGCCTGTTCATGGTCGTCTCCTCGTTGACGTATTGTTCAAGCATAGGGTGGCGAAGATTTTATTGAGCGTGATCAAGGCCTTCGGCGGTTGTGCAGGCAGGCTTCAGGCGCCTCCGTATCACTACGTAGAGGACGGACCGAAATTCTAGGCCGCCGCCATTGATCCTATTCGTCAGGTCACCGAAGCCGGAGACCTGCGATGCCCAGCTTGAATGAGCCCGACGCACCGACGACCCATACGCTCGAAGCCGCCATGGATCGTCTGGCCACGAGAATCCGCGTGCCCCGGGAGGCGGAAATCTACGGGCAAGGCGATCTGGCGGAGCGCCTGTATCGGATCGTCAAGGGTGTTGTCCGGACGACCTGTCTGACCGCAGACGGTCGCCGCCTGATCGGTGCGTTCTACTATCCAGGGGACCTGATCGGTCTCGAGCAGGGGGGCGTTCATCGGTTCGGCGCTGAAGCGCTGACGGACTGCGAACTGCAGGCGGTGCGGTTCGGCGCGGTGCGCGCCTATGCCGGCGACGCGGAGGTTGACCGCGCGATCCTCAAGGCGACGACCGGGGAGGTGGATCGCTTACAGGACCATGTCGTCCTCTTGGGGCGGCGAAGCGCCCTTGAGCGCGTGGCTAACTTTTTGCTTGGGCAGGCGCATAGGGCCGGCGGAGATGAGATTGATCTGCCGATGACGCGCCAGGACATGGCCGACTACCTTGGACTGACGATCGAAACCGTCTCGCGCATGATCACCCAGTTGCAGGGCGAAGCGATCCTGGAATTTCCCTCCATTCGTCGGTTCCACGTGCGGAGATGGACCGCGCTTGAAGCCATGGCGGCCTGATTTGCGCCACGTCGTTGGACGATTGGCGCTAGTCCTGCTGGCTGCCAGCCTTGGAGGCGCCGGCTCTAAGCAACAGTTGGCGCCGATCGCGCGCCGGCCCGATCCTTTCATCGCAGAGACATCGCCCGGGCAGCAGTTCGCCAAGAAGAATTGCGGGGGCTGCCATAATGTGACAGCCGACGACGGCCCGCCTGACATCGGACCGCCATTCACGTCCTTAGCGGGCTTGGACAGCGAGGCGCTGATCAACAGGTTCGACCACATTGCGGCGCATGGTCTGGGCGCCATGCCGTCGATCGCCATCTCGCCCCAGCAGGCCCGCGACCTCGTCATTTATTTGCGCGGCCTCCCCGCACGGCGGAGGTCCGTTCATTATTTCGACCACGAGTGATAAGGAGGTCGGCCTAGGGGCGGAGAGCGCGGACGTGCGGTTTACGCGGGGGCGAGGCTTTGAGCGGGATGAGCTGCGCGCCTATGGCGTCGCCGTCATCGCGACGGCCCTGTGCCTGCTGTTCCGCCTGGCGTTGGCGCCGATCTTCCACGACAGCCTCGTCTTCTTGCTATTCGTACCCGCGCTCTTGGCGAGCGCATGGATGGGTGGCATCCGCCCAACCTTAGTCGCAGGCGCCCTGGGGCTGCTGTCCAGCACACTGTTGATCGGCCTGGACGCCCTCGCCGAACCGGAGGCGCTCGTGCGCTGCGCCGTGTTTGCGGCGCTCGTTGTGGCGATCGGCATCGCCGGCTCGAAAATGCGCAACAGCGCTTCGGAGATGGGCGCGCGCGAGGCGCATCTGGAATCCATCCTCGCCACCGTTCCCGACGCCATGGTCGTCATCGACGACCATGGCCTTATCCAGTCCTTCAGCGCCGCGGCGGAGCGCCAATTCGGCTGGAGCGCGCTCGAAGCCATCGGCCGCAATGTCAGCTTCCTGATGCCAAATCCCTACCGCGATGCGCACGACAGCTATCTCCGGCGCTATCAGCAGACGGGCGAGCGCAAAATCATCGGCATAGGCCGCATCGTTGTCGGGGAGCGCAAGGATGGCACAACCTTTCCGATGGAGCTTTCCGTGGGCGAGATGAAGTCCGGCGAGCGGCGATTCTTTACCGGCTTCGTCCGCGACCTCAGCGAGCGGCAGGACGCCGAACGGCGGCTGCAGGATTTGCAGGGCGAACTCATCCACGTGTCCCGATTATCCGCCTTGGGAGAAATGGCTTCTGCGCTGGCGCACGAACTGAACCAGCCGCTCACCGCGGCGGTGAACTTCATGAAGGGCAGCCTCGTCCTGGTGGATCGAGAGCCGCAAGACCGCGCCCGACTACGCGACGCGATCAGCCAAGGCGCGGATCAGGCGCTCCGGGCCGGCCAGACGATCCGGCGGCTACGTGACTTCGTCGCCAAGGGTGAAACTGAGCGACGGATAGAGGCCCTGCCGCAGCTCATCGAGGAGGCGGGCGCGCTGGCGATGGTTGGAGCGAGGGACCAGAGCGTGCGGCTGCGATATGAGTTCGACCCGGGCGCCCCGATCGTCTTGGCCGACAAGGTGCAGGTGCAGCAAGTCGTCCTCAACCTCATCCGAAACGGCATCGAGGCCATGGCGAACTCTTCCCGTCGCGAGATCGTGCTCTCGACGACGCCGGCTGATGACGAAATGGTCGAGGTCGCTGTGCGCGATAGCGGCCACGGCCTCACGGCTCATGCCGCCGAACAGCTGTTTCAGCCCTTTGTGACCACCAAGGCCGACGGCCTGGGGATCGGCCTGTCGATCTCGCGGACCATCGTCGAGGCGCATGGCGGGCGCATCTGGGCGGACGCCAATCCTGACGGCGGAACGACCTTCCGTTTCACCCTTCGCGTTCCAATTGAGGAGGCGGGCGACCATGGCTGAGCCCCTGGTGCATCTCATCGATGACGACGACGCCATAAGGGCCTCGTTGGGCTTCGTGCTCGAGGTGAACGATCTGCCGGCCCGCACCTATGCTTCGCCTTTGGATTTCCTCAACATTGTCGGCGCGATCAAAAGCGGCTGCATCGTCACCGACGTGAGAATGCCGCAAATGAGCGGATTGGAGCTCGTGACAAAGCTTCGCGATCAGGGCGTCGCGCTACCGGTGGTGGTCATCACCGGGCACGGCGATGTGGCTATGGCGGTCGAGGCCATGCGCGCGGGCGTCTTCGACTTCCTTGAGAAGCCGTTTGACGATCAGGCCCTGCTTCGCTCGGTGCGAGGCGCGCTAGAAAGCCAAGGCAAGGCGGATCGACACATGGCTGATCGCGAGCGGTTCAATCAGATGTACGCCTCGCTCTCGCCACGCGAGCGCGAAGTGCTGGGCGGCGTCATTACGGGCAAGATGAACAAAGTGATCGCCTACGAGCTGGGAATAAGCCCGCGGACTGTCGAGGTTTACCGGGCCAATGTGATGAGCAAGACCCAGGCCCATAACCTCTCGGAGCTGGTGCGGATGGCGGTCTTGGCCGGCTACGACGTTTGACCTGCCTCAAGGTGAGATGACCTCGCACGGCTGAAGCATACCCGCATGAGCCCTCTCACCCCGCAAGAGCCGAACACTGTCTACATCGTCGAAGACGACGAGGCCGTGCGCCGCTCGCTCGCGCTGGCGCTGGAGCTCCAGGGATTCGCCGTGAACCTCCATTCGTCCGCGGAAAGCTTCCTCATGCGAGAGCTGCCCGACCGCCACGCCTTCATAGTGCTCGATCAGCGTCTGCCCGGCCTGAGCGGCCTCCAAACTCTGAAAATTCTTCGCCGTCGTGGCGTCGCGCTGCCCATGGCGCTCGTCACGAGCCATCCGGAGCTGTCTCTGAGAGCGGCCGCGTATGAAGACGGAACACCGATCCTCGAGAAGCCCCTGCTGCCTGAGATTTTGCTGATGGCGGTGCGCAAGGGCCTGGCCGCGCACGAGCAAGCCCGCGGGGTTGACCCGGCTCAAGGTCACCACCCCTCAACCCGGTGAGGGTGCTCCTCGAAGCATCGGGAGAAAACATATGGACCGGCTCGTTGGGAAGGTCGCGGCGATCACGGGGGCCGCCGTCGGGCTCGGGCGGGCCACGGCGATCCGAATGGCGGAGGAGGGCGCTGCGGTGGCTATCCTCGACACCAATGAAGCGGACGGTCAGGCGCTGGCCACCGAAATATGCTCTCAGGGCGCACAGGCGCGGTTCTGGCGCCTCAACGTTTCCATAGAGGCCGACGTCTCGCGTGTCCTCAATGAGGTCGTTGACGGCTTTGGTCATCTGGATGTGCTCGTCAACAACGCCGGGGTGGTCGGGGCCAATAAGCCGACGGACCAGCTGACGGAGGCGGAGTGGGATTTCGTCCAGAACATCAACGTGAAAGGCGTGTTTTTCGCCACCAAGCACGCGATCGGCCATCTGCGACGCGCCGGCGGCGGCAGCATCATCAACCTGAGCTCGATCTACGGGTTGGTGAGCGCCGCGGACGTGCCGCCGTACCATGCTTCAAAGGGCGCGGTCCGCCTGATGACAAAGACAGACGCCCTGTTGTACGCCGCGGACAAGATCCGAGTGAACTCGGTTCACCCGGGTTTCATCTGGACACCTATGGTCGAAGGTTTCCTTGCCGAACAAGGTGATGTGGACGCGGGCAAGCCCCTGGTCGCGCAGCTTCATCCCCTAGGCCATCTGGGTGAGCCGGACGACATCGCCTGGGGTTGCGTCTATCTGGCGTCCGATGAAGCGAAGTTCGTCACGGGATCAGAGCTCGTGATCGACGGGGGCTACACTGCGCGATGACGCCGGCCAATGCCTGCAGACGTCGCTCAACGCGAGCCGCGGCGCCTTCACGGTGCATCATGGGCGTGCGGGCTAACGGCCCTCCGCCAGGCCGGCGCGGCGTAGGGCGCGACCCCGCCCGCTATCAACCCGGACCAGATCGTTTCGGGGCTGTCGGCGAACCGGATGAGTTCAAGGTCGTCGGGCCTGACCATGCCGGCGGCCACCAGGCCCTCAAGATTGATGATCGATCGCCAATAGGCTTGGTCGACGAGAATAACGGGTATCGGCGGGGCCTTGTTCGTTTGCCGCAGGGTTAGGACCTCGAACAACTCGTCAAGGGTTCCAAAGCCTCCCGGAAAGACGACGAGCGCCGCGGCGCGCATCATGAAATGCATTTTGCGCATCGCGAAGTAGTGGAAGTTGAAGCAAAGCGCGGGGGTGACGTAGGCGTTGGGTTCTTGAGCGGTCGGCAGGCTGATATTGAAGCCGACGGAGGGCGCGCGTGCATCCCATGCGCCTCGGTTCGCCGCCTCCATTATTCCGCCGCCGCCGCCTGTCGCGATCACGTTCTGACGCGGCTGTCCTGCTGGCGCGAGTGCTCCGCCCCGGCGGGACACGAGCTCGGCGAAAGACTGCGCCAGACGGTATCGACGATCTTGTGAGGGCGTCGCCGCGCTGCCGAACACAACGATCGTTGAGGCGATCCGCGCTGCTTTGAGACTTTCTTCCGCTTTCTCGAACTCAAGCAAGAAGCGCACGCCGCGCATGTGATCGCTGAGGAGGAACTCCGGATCCAGCGCTGCGAGGCGGTAAGTCGCCGATTCAATTTGCGCCGCGTTCCGTGCGCGAGGCGCAGTCGCAGGGACGCCGCCCATGGTCCTAGTGATGCTCCGGGCTCAGGCGGCTTGGCGCGGCGCCGGCGGGCAGACCGTAGGCCCTGGTCTCCGCAGGAAGGCGCATCGCCGTACGCACGGCGTCATGCATCGACGAGAACCGCGTAGCGCCGCCCGGATCGTCGATCCATTGCAGTCCGCGATCAGTCCTTCTCAAATAGAGCTCACAGGCGCGGGCGTAGCTGGTCTTGGCGACGATGGCGGGCCGGATATCGAGCGGCGGCGTGTTGATCATGGTGTCCTCCATGATCGCGATAAGGCGGCCGGCAGGTCGAACACGCCATTTCGGAGCTTCGCCTAAGTAGCGCTCCGGATGCGAGCAGCAGGCATTACAGCGTCACGGTGGAAACAGTGCGAAGCCGTAGCGTGGCAATGGGTAGTCTCGCTTCCGGCGTCGGCGTGAGGCTCACGCCCTGCGATCGACCTAGCGCGCAGCCCGGCCCGATGCTCGATTTCAAACATTCCCTACTGATTTTGAGCAAAGTCAAAGCTCTCTTGAGCGGAAAATCCATGATATGGTTTCCTAGAGGAGTTGGATAATGGATCTCTTGGATTCGTTTCAAGGAATAGCGTTACTTATCCTGTTCATGCTCATGGCCCTGGGCGGCCTCTGGTTGCTCGACACTGCGGGGCCGCGAAGGGATAGTTCTGACCGGACGCAGGAAGTGAGCGATGATCCGGGTGCTTGGAAGGATATCGAGCGCACGATCGAACACTATCGCGTTGCGGAACCTGAAGAGGGCGGTGGCCGAAGCGCCCAAGCCAACTTCGAAAAGGACGCGCGAACGAAGCTCGATCCTCTCCTCGACCGTATCGTCGAGCGGGCTCTGGCGGAGGGGCACCATGGTTTTGTGCGCCGCGAAGAGGACGAAGCGGGTGTGCGCTATCGGCTCGAGATCCGGCGATCCGATCATGCGGCAGGTCAACCTGCGCCCTACATGACCTTCGCCGCGGGCAAGGATCGGGACATCGCCGTCGTGTGGGGTGGGGACTTCCCCGGTCCTGTCGATGAAAATGGGCATCACACCGAGATCGACTGGTTTGAGATCAACTGGCGCGACCTCGACAAGGAGGTCTTGAAATTCATGAAGCGGGTTTTCAAGACCAATCCGGGGGTCCGCTCTGGGCTGCGGACATAGTGCGATCCGAAGGGCCGTCCGAGGTCAGTCGCTAGCCCCCCCCCAGGGGGCCACGGGCAGCCTCCGCCTTGCGGAAGCCGCCGGCCAGCTCGGCGATCTGCTTTGCGGCGGATCAACGACCAACGCTCGCCAAACCTCTAGCCTTGGCGCTGGAGGCGACCATGAACGAAACTGATCCTAAATCGGAGATCCTCGCCCTGCTCGACGAGAACAGGGTGATGAGCCTGGCCACTTTACGTCCCGACGGCTGGCCGCAAAATACGATGGTCGGGTACGTGAATGATGACCTGGCGATCTATTTCGCGGTGGCGAGAAGCAGCCAGAAGTTTTCCAACCTCAGCCACGACGCCCGGGCTTCGATCGCGATCGGCCGCGATGCACCGAACCAGATCCGGGGGCTCTCGATGGCCGTACGGATCGCTGAGGTGACGAGCTTCGAGGAGATCCAGCGGCTCAATCAACGCCTGCACGCCCGGTATCCGGAGCAGGCCGTCTTCGCCCCTCGCGAGGCCTCAGCCGTTATCCTGAAGGCGACCCCTGCGCTCATCTCGATTATCGATCTGTCCAAAGGCCCTGGGTCGCCCCGACTGGTGTCGGTGCAGACCGATGTCACGGTCCGGCCAGTCGTCTGAGCGTTTGGTCGTTTTCTGAGGCGCACAAGAAAGGGCCGAGCTCAGCTCGGCCCCCGCCATGGTTTGATTGTGGATCAGTGGCTGAACAGAACGAAGCAGGGCGGCTCGTGTAGCAGCGCGCGTGTCACCCCGCCCAACATCCATTCCTTCGCGCGACTGTGGCCGTAGGCGCCAGCCACGATCAGATCGGCGCCGTTCGCCTCGACGGCGGCGCACAGCAGTTCCGGAACATCCTGTTCACGGCCGTGAATGATGGCGCCCCGCGCGCAGACGCCGTGACGGCCCAATGCGGCGGCGACGTCATTGGTGGCAAGTACCGCAGCTTCGTTCCCATCCTTTGGGCAGATGGCCTGCACGACAACATCGTCCGCTTGTTTCAGGAACGGCATGGCGTCGGCGACGGCCCTGCGCGCCTCGCGCGTGTCTTTCCAGGCGATCACGACCGTCTTTCCGTGCAGCCGCCGAGTGGCGTTGGGCACGATCAACACCGGTCGGCCAGCCTCGACGATCAGCTCGGCGGGGTCGACGGAGCGCACTGCGCCGTTTTGGGCCCGAGCGCTCGCCACGATCAAGTCAGCGGCGCGGCTCGCTCTCGCGACAGCGCGGGTGGGGTAGTCCTGGAATGATCTCCACTCCAGGTCGGCGCCGGCGGCGTCCCTGCGGAAAGCATGCTCGGCCTGCGCGAGATCTGCGTTGACCTGCTCCTGCAGCAGCGAAATCCAATCGCCTGCCGGACCGGCCATCGGGTCTGTCATCATCACCGGCTCAAAGGTCTCTGCGCCGACGCCGATCAGGCGCGCATTCAATGACCGCGCGAGGGTGGCCGCGATTTCGATGCGGTGGCTGGACTGCAGTCCAGGCTCTGCGTGCGTGAGGATGCTGCTGAATCCGGCGACCCGGGCATGGCCGGCGGACTCCTTTAACGGCTCGCTGATGAACATAGCGCTGGTCCTTCCTGGCCGCTGGCCATGAGTTCTTCGATGCTCAGGTGATAGTCAGCGATGGGGCGCATCGAAATTCCGGTGCGCGCTCTACGTAGCTATACGGATGCTACAGCTAACAGCGGACCGCGCCGGAGCTCGACGGAGGCCCACGGCCCTTGGCCAAGACCCTTGTCGTCGGTCGCCCGGGGGCGCCCTTTGAATGACCGCGTCGGCCTTATGCGGAAAGCTCGAGGGTGATGGCGGAGAGGGTGGGATTCGAACCCACGGTACCCGTCAAGGTACGCCGCATTTCGAGTGCGGTGCTTTCGACCACTCAGCCACCTCTCCAAAGGTCACGTCAGGGACTTCGAGAGGCCCTGCTGAGCGAAGGCGCGGAACCTACTCATCCGCATGCCCCTCTGCAAGGGGCGGATTGTGCGTGTCTTCAAGCGCCGGGCGTATCGCCGGCGTGGCGCGGTTGCAAGGCGGCGGCTTCGGCGGCGCGGGCGGTGATGGCGGCCCAGTCCTTGGCGCGCAAGAGGTTGGCGGGCGCCACCCAACTGCCGCCCACGCAAGCGACGTTTGCAAGCGCCAGATAGTCGGGCGCGTTTGCTGGCGTGACGCCGCCGGTGGGGCAGAATTTCACCTGCTGGAAAGGGCTCTCGAAGGCCTTGATGGCCTTGGCGCCGCCGGCGACGTCGGCGGGGAACAGCTTGAAGCGGCGAAAGCCCTGGGCGATGCCCGCGATCAGTTCGGTGCCGGTGGCCACGGCGGGCAGGCGCGCGACGGGGCCGTCTTCGGCGCGTTCGCCCTCGATGAGGCCGGGACTGACGATGAACTTGGCGCCGGCCTCGGCGCAGGCGCGCAGGTCCTCATGGTTGATGGCGGTGCCGGCGCCGACGACCGCGCCCTCGACCTCCCCGGCGATGCGGGCGATGCAATCCAGCGCCACGGGGGTGCGCAAGGTGACCTCCAGGGCGAAGAGGCCGCCGGCCACCAGGGCGCGGGCGAGCGGTACGGCGTCAGCGGAGTCCTCGATGATGAGCACCGGAATGACGGGGGCCAACCCCATGATGTCCTCGATCTTCATCATCAGATCAGGCGTCCCATCTGCATCAGTTCGCGCGCCGCGCCGGTGATGGCGGGGTAAGGGGTCTGGACGAGGAAGGTCGGGATGGGCGACACGAAATCGGAGAGACGACCCTTGTCCTCGAACCGCCGGCGGAAAGCGCCGCCGTTCAATCGCGCGAACATGCGCGGGGCGATGCCGCCGGAGACATAGACGCCGCCTCGCGCGCCGAAAGCGAGCGCCAGATCACCGGCCACGGCGCCCAGCACGCCGCAGAAGACGTCAAGCGCCTGACTCGCGATCGGATCGCCCGCCTCGCCGGCCGCAAACACCGCCGGCGGATCGGCGGCTGTCGCGGGGGCGCCTGCGATGTCGCAAAGCACGCGGTAGAGATCGTAGAGGCCGGGGCCAGAAAGCACGCGCTCCACCGATACGCGTCCAAAACGCCGCATCAGCGCCTCCAGCACCTTGCATTCCACCTCATTGGTCGGAGCGAACGCCATGTGGCCGCCCTCGGTGGATATGGCGATGTCGCCGCGCTCGCTGCGCGCCAAACCGGCGACGCCGAAGCCGGTTCCCGCGCCCAGGACGACGAGCGGCTGGTTCTCGGCTGCCTTCAGGACCGGTCCGATGGGCCTCAGTTCATCGGGCTCCAGCCGGGGACAGGCCAGCGCCTGGGCGGCGAAGTCATTGATCAGGCGGACCGCCTCGAACTCGAACTGCCCCATGAGGTCGCATTCGGTCACCGTCCAGTCGAGGTTGGTGAACTCGATCTCGCCGTCCGCCACCGGGCCGGCGACGGCCAGGACCGCTCGCGAAAGCCGCCTGCCGCCGATGGTGGTGTTCAAGTAGTCCTCAATCACGGCCGACAGGCTCGAGTAGTCGGCCGACGGAAAGACCTTGGGGTGTCGAACGTGACCCTTCTCGTCGACCAGGGCCAGCCGCGCATTGGTGCCGCCGACATCGCCGACGAGGCCGAGATAAGCGATCTTCACGCCCGAGCCCTCACGCCGCGTCTTCGAACAGGGTGCAGGCGCCGGCGTCCGCCGGGCTTGCCGCGCGCCGCATCCAGCCGAACAGTTCGCGGCCGAAGCCTGAGGCCGATCGGACGGGCGACGCAGCCTCGCGAGCCGCCAACTCGGCCGGGTCGACGCGGACCAGCAGTTCGCCGGTCTCGGCGTCGAGACGGACGATATCGCCAGTTCGGATCTTGGCCAGGGCGCCGCCGGCCGCCGCTTCAGGCGTCACGTGAATGGCGGCCGGCACCTTGCCCGACGCCCCCGACATCCGGCCGTCGGTGACCAGAGCCACCTTGAAGCCGCGGTCCATCAGCACACCTAGCGGCGGGGTTAGGTTGTGCAGTTCGGGCATCCCGTTTGCGCGCGGCCCTTGGTGGCGGACAACCGCGACGAAATCGCGGTCGAGTTCGCCCTTCCGGAAGGCTTCCTGCAGCTCTTCCTGGCTTTCGAAGACGATGGCCGGCGCCTCGACGGCCAGGTTGGCGGTCTTCACCGCCGAGGTCTTCATCACCGCGCGACCGAGGGGACCGGTCAGCAGGCGGATGCCGCCCTCATGCTGGAAGGGGTCGTTCACCGGCCGCAGGATGTCGAAGTTCAGGCTGGTCCTGGGGCCTTCGCGCCAGACCAGCTTGCCGGCCTCGTCCAGGAAGGGCTCGGTCTGGAACCGGCGCAGGCCTGCGCCGGCGACGGTGACCACGTCGTCGTGTGCGAGGCCGGCGTCGAGCAGCTCGCGCACGACGAAAGCCATGCCGCCGGCGGCGTGGAAGGCGTTCACATCCTCAGAGCCGTTCGGGTAGACCCGCGCGATCAGCGGCGTGACCTTCGACAGATCGTCGAAGTCTTCCCAGGTGATCAGCACGCCCGCCGCCCGCGCCATGGCGACCAGATGCAGCGTGTGGTTGGTCGAACCGCCGGTGGCCAGCAGGCCAGCGATGGCGTTGACGATCGATTTCTCGCCGACCACAGCCGACATCGGAGCATAGGCGTTGCTTCCGTCGCGGATCTCGATGGCGCGCTTTGGCGCGGCGGCCACAAGGGCGTCGCGAAGCGGCGTGTTGGGCGTCACGAACGCCGAACCCGGCAGGTGCAGGCCCATCATCTCCATCATCATCTGGTTGGAGTTGGCGGTGCCGTAGAAGGTGCAGGTGCCGGGTCCGTGGTAGGACTTCATCTCGGAGTCCAGCAGTTCCTCGCGAGTCGCCAACCCTTGTGCGAACAGACCCCGCACCCGCGCCTTCTCGGAATTGGAGATGCCGCTGGTCATCGGGCCTGCGGGCACGAAGATCACCGGGAGGTGGCCGAAGGCGAGCGCGCCGATGGTCAGGCCGGGCACGATCTTGTCGCAGATCCCCAGCATCAGGGCCGCGTCGAAGGCGTCGTGGGTGAGCGCGACCGCCGTCGACATGGCGATCACGTCGCGGGAGAACAACGACAGCTCCATCCCCGGCTGACCTTGCGTCACCCCATCGCACATGGCCGGGGTGCCGCCCGCATATTGCGCCGTCCCGCCGACCTCCCGCGCAGCCGCCTTGATGATGTCGGGATAGCGCTCCAGCGGCTGATGGGCCGAGAGCATGTCGTTATAGGCCGAGACGATGCCGACGTTCGGTGCGGTTGGGTTGCGCAGGGTCTGTTTATCGCCGTCGGGCGAGGCGGCGAAGGCGTGAGCCCAGTTCGCGCAGGACAGTTTCGACCGTCCCGGCTGGGCCGTGCGCGCGGCCTCCATCCGCTCGAGATAGTCCGCGCGGGCGTCGCGGCTTCGATCGATGATCCGTTGGGTGACCTCAGCCGTGACCGGATGCATGCAGCTCCACCTGTTCGCCGTTCAGAGCGGGAGCCGGGCCGACCTCAGATGTCTGGCGACCAGAACACCCGCACCGGAACCCTGTCCTGCGCTAATAGGGCGTGGACCGGCAGGCCCTCGCCTTCAAGAACCTCGCGCTTCTTCTCGCCAGCGATCAACAGGAAGATGGCGCGAGACTGCAACAACGCCGCAAAGGTCATGCTGATCCGCGCCAGGGGCGGCGAACCGTAACCAGCCGGCATGGAAACCACCCAGCGCTCGTCGTCAGGGTTCATCGCGTCGGGCACCAGCGGGCTGCCCGGGATCAGGGCGGCGATATGGCCGTCTTCGCCCATGCCCAGCATGACCGCGTCGAAAGGCGACTGGGCCCATAACGCGTCCTCGGCGTCCTCGGTCAGGGGAAGGAAGCGTGAGACGGCCGCCTCGTCGATCAGCAGTCGGTCCTTTAGAAGCTTTACGTTGGACTCCGGATGGGTGTCCGGCACCAGCCGGTCATCGGAGAGGGTGACGACGACACGGCCCCACTCCAGGTCCAACTTCGACAGTCGGTCGTAGACAGGCCCCGGCATCCGTCCGCCCGTCGCGACGAGGGTGGAGTGCATGTTCTGCGCGTTGCCAACCCTGATGGCGTCGGCGACGGCGTTGGCGACGGCGTCGGCCAAGGCGGCATGGGAGGCGTAGGTTTCGATCATGGGAGTCTCAGTCATCCAGGCAATTCAGCACAGTCGCGCGCCCGCTTCGACGCCGTTTTTCAGGCGCCTGGACGAATCAATACTGCGCTGCGGAACTTTTCGGGCGATCGATCGATAAGGAGTCGCGTGTTCGGCCGCCGGGATCGCCTGGGCGGCGGGGAATCCGCGAGAGCCGGGGATGTCGTCCAATGAGAATCGCTCAGATCACGCCTCTCTATGAAGCCGTGCCCCCGAAGCTGTATGGCGGCACTGAACGTGTCGTCGCCCACCTTACGGACGCCCTTGTCGACCTTGGCCACGATGTGACCCTGTTCGCCAGCGCCGATGCACAGACAAAGGCGCGGCTGGTGCCGGTGCGCGACCAGGCGATCCGGTTGGACCCCGAGCCTCTGAAGTCGGACCTCGCGGCTCACATGGCGATGATCGCCGAGGTGCGCAGCCGGGCCGACGCCTTCGATGTCATCCACTTCCATACCGACATGATCCACTTCCCGTTCTTCGAAGAGGACGCGGGCAAGACGTTGACCACCCTGCATGGGCGCCTCGACCTGAAGGATCTGGCCGGCGTCTATCATCGCTGGTCGCAGTTTCCGCTGGTGTCGATCAGCGATGACCAGAGGAAGCCCCTGGCCTTCGCCAACTGGGCCGCCACGGTGCACCACGGCATGGCCGAGGACATCTACCTGCCGAGCGTGAAGGACCAGGGTTACCTGGCCTTTCTCGGCCGGATGTCGCCCGAGAAGGGTCCTGACCGGGCGATTGAGATCGCCAAACGTGTTGGCATGCCGCTGAAGATGGCCGCCAAGATCGACAACGCCGACAAGGCCTATTTCGAGACGGCGATCCGCCCGCTGCTTGACCACCCGCTGATCGAGTTCGTCGGCGAGATCGGCGACTCCGGCAAGTCGGCCTTCCTCGGCGGCGCGGCCGCCTTGCTGTTCCCCATCGAATGGCCGGAGCCCTTTGGCCTTGTCATGATCGAGGCCATGGCCTGCGGCACGCCAGTGATCGCCTACAACTATGGTTCGGTGCCTGAAGTGATCGAGAACGGGCTGACCGGCTTCATCGTAAACAGCGAAGCTGAAGCCGCCGCGGCCGTCGATCGACTGGGCGAACTCAGCCGCGCGGCGATCCGCAACCGCTTTGAGGCGCGCTACTCGGCCACGGCCATGGCGCGCCGTTATCTGGACATCTATGCGCGCTTAGGTTCGACCGAGGCGGCGGAGTTGGGTCGCGCCGCCGCCGAGTGAGATGACGGATGGATGACCTAGGCTCAGCCCCAGCAGCCATTGGCCAGCTGGGCGAAACCCATGAACCGCGCGTCCCCTCCAAGCTTTATGCGCTGAAGGACCGCGACACTTTCATTGTCGCTGACGCCATGGGCGACATCGCTGGTCAGGGTGACGGCTTCTTCCACGACGATACGCGGCTGCTCTCGCGGTTCCGCATTCTGCTGGGCGGCCAACCGCCGTCGCTCCTGTCGGCCGCGATCAGCCGTGACAACGTCTATTTCACCTCGCATTGCGCGAACCAGAACCTGCCGCTGCCCGGCGGCCCTGGAGCCCCCCCTGGCGTCCTGCACATCGAGCGCAAACGCTTCCTTTGGCAGGATCGGCTCTATGAGCGGATCAGCCTGGTCAACTATAGCCGCGACGAGGTCATCGTCCCGCTGGTGATCGAGTTCGCCGCTGACTTTCACGACATGTTCGAGGTGCGCGGCCTGAAGCGTCCACGCAACGGCGAATATGCGACGCCGCAGATTAATGGCCGCTCGATCCGGTTCGGCTACATGGGGCTCGACGGCAAGGAACGCGCCAGCGTCATAAGTTTCTCGGATCCGCCTGGGCGTCTCACCGAAGGCAGGGCCGAGTTCATGTACCCGCTCAGGCCCGAGGGGAAGCTGGATCTCTATATCGAAGTCGGACTCCACGACGGCCTGGTTCCCAGCCGCGAGCGGTTCGCGGAACAGGCGACCCATGCGCGCATGGACATGCGCGCCCGCCGTCGCCACGGCGCGCGCATTCGAAGCTCCGGTCGGCTGTTCAACGAGTGGCTGGAGAAGTCACGCGCTGACCTCGCGCTGCTGACCAGCATGATGGATACCGGCCCCTATCCGTATGCCGGCATTCCCTGGTTCTCGACGGCGTTCGGCCGCGATGCGATCATCACCGCCTGGCAAATTCTGTGGTTTGAGCCCTCGCTGGCCAAGGGCGTGCTGACCTACCTCGCCAAGCATCAGGCCGAAGAGGTCTCGACCTTTCGCGACTCCGCGCCGGGCAAGATCATGCACGAAACGCGCAAGGGCGAGATGGCGGCCTTGGGTGAGGTTCCCTTCGGCCGCTACTACGGCGGGGTCGACACGACGCCCTTGTTTGTCGCCCTGGCGGGCGCCTATGCGGAGCGCACGGGCGACATGGCGCTGATCGACCAGCTATGGCCGCACCTGGAACGCGCGCTTCATTGGATTGAGGCCTATGGCGACAGCGACCGCGATGGCTTGATCGACTATGCGCGCGGCCAGGAAAGCGGCCTGGCCAACCAGGGCTGGAAGGATAGTCACGACTCGATCTTCCACGCGGACGGCCGGTTTCCAAACGGGCCCATCGCGCTGGTCGAGGTGCAGGGTTACGCCTACGGCGCCTATGCGGCGATGGCCAAACTCGCGAAACGGCGGGGCGAAGATGCGGCCGCCGAGCGTTGGACGATCAAGGCCGCCCGGCTGCAGGCCGAGGTCGAGCGCCGCTTCTGGATGGAGGAGAAGGGCTTCTACGCCATCGCCATCGATGGCGAGAGTCAGCCCTGCGAGGTCCTTAGCTCCAACCCAGGGCATCTGCTGCTGATGGGCCTGCCGTCACCGGAGCGCGCCCAGGCCGTGACGCAGAAGCTGTTGGCCACCGAATTCAGCTCGGGTTGGGGCGTACGCACGCTGGCGCTCGGCGAAAGCCGGTTCAATCCGATGTCCTACCACAACGGCTCGGTCTGGCCGCACGACACGGCCATCTGCGCCATGGGCATGTCGCTCTATGGCGAGCGCGATGGCGTGGTCCAGTTGACTGCGGCGCTCTTTGAAACAGCCGCCAATTTCGAAATGCGCCTGCCCGAGCTCTTCTGCGGCTTCGCGCGCAACGCGGGCGAGCCGCCGGTGGCCTATCCGGTGGCCTGCCTGCCGCAGGCCTGGGCGGCGGGCTCGGTGTTCATGACGCTGCAGGCTTGCCTCGGCCTGACCGTGGATGGCGTGGCCGGCGAGATCACAATTCGCGATCCGCGTCTGCCGATCGGCATCGACCGCGTCCAGATCGACCGGTTGCGGGTGGGCGACGAGAGGGTGACGCTGGTCTTCGAACGCATCGGCGGCCGGGTCATGGTGACCACGCTGGGCCGGCCGAAGACGCCGGTCCGTCTGATCGGCTAGCGGCGGACGGTCAGCGGTTCGCGCGGGACCGGCGGTCGCGTGCGAACCTTCTCGCCCTTCAGCCAGATTTTCAGCGCCTCCCAGTGGATGGCGCTCAGCACGCCTAGGGTCATCCACGGATGGCCGGCCCAAGCTCTGAAAAGCGCCTGGTCGCTCAAGGCGCGGCGTTCGCCGGCGAAGGCGGTCGCAAGGATTGGGCCATCGGCGTCCGAGACGTTGACGGCGACGGCCACGCGATCGCCCGGCGGGGTCGTCTGGAAGGCGTAGCTCAGGTCCATGTCCATGAAGGGCGACACGTAGAACCTCTTATCGATCCGGGGCTCGGCGTCGGCCGGGATCAGATAGCTGTGCCGCTCGCCGAAGGTGTTGTTGACCTCATAGAGGGTAGCGGTCAGGGCGCCCGCTACATCGTGGCAGAAGAACACCGTGAGCGGATTGAACGCCGAACCGAGTACCGCCGGCATCGCCAGCATCTCGATCCGTCCCCCGCCGGCGACGCCGGCTCGCGCCAGGTGGCCCTCGATCTGCGCCTTCAGCGGCGTGCCTGTGCCGTCGCCATGGCGGCGCGGGTAAAGGCTGAGCAGATTGAAGCGTCCGAGCGAGAACAGGCGCAGGCGCGCGTCCAGTTCGGCCGCCTCGTCGAGATCGATGGCCAGCATGAAGATGCGGTATTTCAGCCGGTGCGCCCGAGGCCTTTTGCGGACGTGGGTGACTACGCCCGCATAGAGGCCCGAACGGACGCTCATGCGGCCTGGGTCTGGGGCTGCAGGTGGATGCGCGCGGATTCGTTCTCCACCGTCCACGGCCGGCGCACGCCGCCCAAGGCCTCTGCGACCCCCAGGCCTGACTGCAGGCCGTCCTCATGGAAGCCGTGTCCGAAGTACGACCCGCAGAACCAGGTGCGGTTCCGCCCTTGCAGGCTCCACAATTGGCGTTGGGCGGCGATGGCGGCGGCGTCGAACATCGGGTGATGGTAGTCGCGGCTGCGGATGATTGTCTCGGGCGCCGGCCGCGTGATCGGGTTCAGGGTGACAAGAATGTCCTTGTCGGCGCCCTCGAGCCCCTGCAGCCGGTTCATCCAATAGGTCACGCAGCCATCGTCGGGACGATTGCGAGCGCCGATGTGGTTCCAACTGGCCCAGGCGCGCCGACGGCGCGGCATCAGGCGGGCGTCAGTGTGGAGTACGACGGTGTTGGCGCTGTAACGGATGGTCTCCAGGAGGCGGATTTCGTCGGCGCTTGGCCGCGCCAGCATCATCCGCGCCTGGTCAGCGTGGGTGGCGATGACAACCTCGTCGAAGCCATGAGTCTGACCGTCGGCGCGCTTCAGGGTCACGCCGTCAGCGTCACGGTGGATCGCCGCGACAGCCGCGCCCGTGCGGACCTCGCCGCGGAACTCCTCGACCAGCCGGGAGACATAGGCGCGGCTTCCGCCTTCGACTGTGCGCCACCGGCCGCGGCCCAGGAACTGCATCATGCCGTGGTTCTGGAAGAAGCGGATTAGCGAGGCGGCCGGGAATGCGCCGACTCGCGAGAGCGGCGTCGACCAGATGGCGGCCGCCTGAGGCAAAATATGATCGTTCCGGAACGCCTCCCCGTAGCCGCCCTCGCGCAGGTAGTCGTCAAGCGAGGTCAGCGGGCCTTCCAGCGCCGCGAAGTCCTTTGGGCTTTCCCTGTAGAACCGGGCGATGTCGCGCAGCATGCCCCAGAAACGTGCGCTGAAGAGGTTGCGGGTCTGAGCGAAAACACCGCGGGCTCCATAGCTGGAATATTCGAACGCGCCGCTGTCGAGGCTGATGCTGAGCGACATATCCGCAGGCCGGCTGGCCACATTCAGGTGGTCCAAGAGTGCGGTGAAGTTTGGGTAGTTGGCCTCGTTGTAGACGATGAAGCCGGTGTCCACGGGCACAGGGCCATTGCGGCCGGGCGCCTCGGCGGTGTCGGCATGGCCACCCAGGCGCTGATCGGCCTCGAACAGCGTCACCCGGTGTCGTTGCGAGAGCAGCCAAGCCGCCGAGAGGCCAGCGATCCCGCCGCCGACGACGGCGATATTCAGCGGCCTAGCACCCAGATCCATCTCAACCCCTGTTTTCGCCTCCGCAGCCGACCGACTGCCGTTTCCGAAGCTACGGCGGAGCCCGGCCGGTGGATGCATCCGCCTGTCCGGCTCCACCGTAACGCCTTCAGGAGACAGATCGTGCTGATGCCGCTCGCCTATATATTGGCCGTCTTGATGCTGATGAGCTCGGTCATGGGCGCGGCGTGGCTGTTCTGCCGCCGGATGCGAAACGGCGGCTGGACTGACGTCTTCTGGACCTTCGGCACGGGTGTGGGCCTGGCTGCTGCGGCCATGGCTCCCATCGGCGGCCAGACAGCGCCTTCCCTGAGACAAGTCTTCAGCGCCATCCTGGTGTCGATCTGGGCGGCCAGGCTTGGTGGTTATGTCGCCAGTCGGGTGGCGGGCAAGCCTGAGGACCGTCGCTACGCTGGCTTCCGCAAGGCGTGGGGCGAGCAGTACGAGCTGCGGATGCTGGGCGTTTCCCTGGTCCAGGCGCCGGCGACAACGCTCTTGGCGCTTTCCGTTTTCGCTGCGGCCCATCGCCCCCAGCCCGGCCTTGACCTGCGTGATGGTCTGGCCTTCGCCGTCCTGGCGGCGGCCATCGCGGGCGAGGCTTTGGCCGACCGCCAGATGGCGGTGTTCCGACGCGATCCGGCAAGCCACGGCAAGGTCGCCGACCGCGGCCTATGGGCCTGGTCGCGCCATCCCAATTACTTCTTCGAATGGACCGCATGGCTCGCCTGGCCGGTCATGGCCCTCGACGTCAGCCGCCCGGCCACCTTGCTGACCCTGATCGCACCCGTCGTCATGTACCTGGTGCTGACGCGCGGCACCGGCATTCCACCGCTGGAAGAGGCGATGCTCCAATCCCGCGGCGAGGCCTACCGGCGTTACCAGGCGCGCACGAGCACGTTCTTTCCATTGCCACCCCGTTCGCGACCCAAGGGTTCCGTCTAGATGTCGATGATCGCCCGGGCCGTGACGGCCTTTGAAAATGCGCCGGTCCCAGATGTGGTGCGCCGCGCTGCGGTAGGCCTGCTGGTGGAGAACGCGCGTCGCGGCCTGGGTCTTGCGCCGGCTGATGCGGAAGACCGCTTCCTCGCCGCCAACGCCGGGCGTCCCATCGCTGAACACGCCGACGCCGCCAACCGTCAGCACTACGAAGTGCCTGCAGCCTTTTTCGAGACCGTGCTTGGACCCCGGCTCAAATACTCTTGCTGTTACTATCCGACCGGCGCTGAGACGCTCGCCCAGGCCGAAGATCTAGCGCTCGCGGCCACCGCAGAGCGCGCCGAGTTGCGTGACGGGCAGGAAGTCCTCGAACTGGGCTGCGGCTGGGGGTCGTTGTCGCTATGGATGGCCTGGTCTTATCCCAAGTCGAAGATCACCGCGGTCTCGAACTCCGCCTCCCAGGCCGAGTTCATCCGTGCGCGGGCCACGACGCTGGGCCTGGACAACCTGGCGGTCATCACGGCCGACATGAACCAGTTCCAGCCGCTGAAGCGCTATGACCGGGTCGTCTCAGTGGAGATGTTCGAGCACATGGCCAATTGGCGACGCCTGCTTGAGAACGTGCGCGGCTGGTTGAAGCCGGAAGGTCGGCTGTTTATTCATGTGTTCACGCACCGCACCACGCCCTACGCCTTCGATGCAGCCGATGAGGCGGACTGGATCGCGAAGTACTTTTTCACTGGCGGCGTCATGCCCAGCCACGGGCTGATCCGTCGGTTTCCCGACCTGTTCGAGGTGGAAGCCGAGTGGATCTGGGACGGTCGCCATTATGAGCGGACCGCCCTCGACTGGCTGGCCAACTATGACGCCGCCCGCGAGCGTATCCGGCCGATCCTTCGGCAGACGTACGGCCGCGACGCCGCGCTTTGGGGCCGGCGCTGGCGGCTGTTCTTCCTGGCGACCGCCGGCCTGTTCGGCGCGCGCAAGGGATCGGAGTGGGCGGTCAGCCATTACCGGCTGAGGCCCGTCGCCTGAGCCAAGGAGCCTTCGATGGCCTATGTCGCCGCCTACCTCGCCGCCGGCGTTGTCTTCGCCCTGCTCGACGGCGTCTGGCTGACCCTCGCGGGGCCGCGCCTCTACCAGCCGATTCTCGGCGAGTTGCTAGCGCCGAAGCCGCGCCTGGGCGTGGCGGTGATCTTCTACCTGACCTACATACTGGGCATCGTCCTGCTGGCTATCGCTCCGACGCGCGACGAGGCCTGGACGAGGACGGCGTTGACCGGCGCGATGCTGGGCGCCATGGCCTACGCCACCTATGACCTGACCAATCAGGCGACCCTGAAGGTTTGGTCGACCAAGATCACCCTGATGGATATCGGCTGGGGAGCCTTCGTCACGGCCGCCGGCGCAATCGCTGGCGTCATGGCGCTACGCTGGGCTGAGCGGACGTTCTGAGCAACATCGGGTCAGAAACCGTGTTTGGCGGCGATGAGGCCTGCATGCCATCTAGCCGCCATGGCGATTCCCTTCATCGATCTGCAGGCCCAGCGCGCGCGTCTTGGGCCGTCGCTTGAGGACGCGATCCTCAAGGTTGTCCGCTCCGGTGCCTTTGTCATGGGGCCTGAGATCACTCTGCTGGAAGCCGAACTAGCCCGCTTCGGCCATGCCGATCATGCGTTGACGTGCGGCTCCGGCACGGAGGCGCTGCTGTTGCCGCTGATGGCCTGGGGCGTCGGCCCTGGCGACGCGATCTTCTGCCCAAGCTTCACCTTCGCCGCCACCGCAGAGGTCGCGCCGCTCATCGGGGCTACGCCGGTCTTCGTTGATATCGACCCGGTCACCTTGAACATGGATCCGATGAGCCTGGAGGCAGCCATCGCGTCGGTTGTCGCCAAGGGCGAACTCAAACCCAAGGTGATCATCGCGGTCGACCTTTTCGGCCAGCCTGCGGATTATCCCGCGATCTCAACGATTGCGCGCCGCCACGGCCTGAAGCTGATCGCCGATTCCGCGCAGGGCTTCGGTGGAACGCTGGGTGGCGAGCATCCCATCCATTGGGCCGACGTCACCGCCACCAGCTTCTATCCGGCCAAGCCCCTGGGCGCCTATGGCGACGGGGGGGCGGTTCTGTCGAAGGACGCACGCCTGCACGACGTGATGATCTCGGTTCGGGTGCACGGCCAGGCGGTGAAATCCGACGCCGAGCATGAGGCCTTCGAGCACGATCCGCGCTACCTCAACATGCGCGTCGGCATGAATGCGCGGATGGACACGATCCAGGCCGCCATCTTGCTTGAAAAGCTGAAGATCTTTGAAGACGAGATCGTCGCCCGCAACCGCGTGGCCGCTCGCTACGCCGAGGGGCTGGCCGGCGCAGCCGTGACGCCGCGGGTGATCGACGGCGGTCTCTCTGTCTGGGCGCAGTACACAATCGAAGTGGATCGTCGCGACGCGATGGTCGCGCACCTGCGCTCGCGCGAGGTGCCGACGGCGGTCTTCTATCCGATCCCGATCCACCGTCAGAAACCCTACGCGGCCTATCCGACGGCGCCGGGCGGGCTGCCGGTCACGGAGGCCAAGGCCGCTCGTGTGCTCAGCCTGCCGATGCATCCCTATCTGACCCAAGCCGACCAGGACGCAGTGATCGCGGCGATCCGCAGCTTCGCCTGAGGGCGGGTTATCGTCGCAGCGGCTTGATCAGATGCAACAAGGCCAGGGCCGTGATCGCCGCGGCCGCGCCGACGGTGAAGGCCGCCGCCACCGCGGCTGAAACGCCGGCCGGGCCGACGGCCACGGGCTTGGGGTCCATCCAGTAGACCAGGGCGCCGTCGGTGGCGCGCTCATGGGCGGGCTCTCTGGCGTCGAGGTCCGTAAGCGGGTCCAGGTCGTTGATTCGGATCGTCATGATGCGCCCTCCATCGGGCTGTCAGCGCTTGCGCAAAGCGAACGGGCGGGCGCCGGGCGGAGTTCCGATTGGGGTTCCGCAACCTCGCATCGGAGGGTAGAAGCGCGGCCAACGGACTTCTCTTCCGAAAAGAAACGACCATGGCCGGCCACTCGAAATTCAAGAATATCATGCACCGCAAGGGCCGCGCCGATAGCGCTAGGTCCAAGCTGTTCTCCAAGCTTTCCCGCGAGATCACGGTGGCGGCCAAGGCCGGCCTGCCGGATCCGGCGATGAACGCCCGGCTACGCCTGGCGGTGGCCAACGCCAAGGCCGAGTCCATGCCCAAGGACAACATCGACCGGGCGATCAAGAAGGCCAGTGGCGCGGACGCCGAGACCTATGACGAAATCCGCTACGAGGGCTTCGGCCCGGGCGGCGTCGGCGTCATCGTGGAGGTGCTGACCGACAACCGCAACCGCACCGCGGCCAATGTCCGGACCATCTTCGCCAAGAACGGCGGCAACATGGGCGAGACCGGTTCTGTCAGCTTCATGTGGGATCGGGTCGGCCGCATCGTCTATGACGCCAAGGCGGGCGCCGAAGACAAGGTCATGGAAGCTGCTATCGAGGCCGGCGCCGACGATGTCGAATCCGACGACGAGGGCCACACCATCTACACCGCCTACGACCAGCTGTTCGAGGTCGCTTCGGCCCTGGAGGCCAGTCTCGGCGAGGCCAAGTCGACGGCCACGGCCTGGCGACCAAAGGCGCGCACTCCCCTGGAAGGACAGGCGGTCGCCACGCTGATGAAGCTGCTGGAATCCCTCGACGACGATGATGACGTACAGAACGTCTACTCGGGCGAGGATATCTCCGACGAAGAGCTCGAGAAGCTCGGCTGAGCCACCGACCGTCATCCCGGACGCCGGGATGACGGTGGTTCTTCTTAGACTCTACGCTTCAGCGTAGGTCCAACGCTCGCCCTTCTGGGCCCGCTCGAGATTGGCGCGGGCGAAGTCCCAGTTGGCGATCTTTTCCCAGAAGGCGCCCAGGAAGCCGGCGCGGTTGTTCTGGTAGTCGAGATAGTAGGCGTGTTCCCAGACGTCGCAGACGATCAGCGGGATCACGTCGGTGCAGGCGAAGCCGGCGTTGTCGTGGCTGTCGACCACCTTCAGCGCGCCGTCGGCGTAGACGATCCACACCCAACCCGAGGCGAAGTGGCCGGCGCCCTTGGCCAGGAACTCATCCTTCAGAGCGGCGAAGGCTTCCGGCGCCTCATGGCCGGTCGGGGCCGCCATGGAGTGCCAGAAGAAGGCGTGGTTCCAGCTTTGCTCGGCGTTGCGCAGCAGGGCGGTGAGGCCTTCGGCGCGCGCCTTGACGATCATGTCCTCGACGCTCAGGTCGTCGATGCCGAGGTCTTTGGCCGTCTGGTTGGCCACGTCGACATAGCGTTGGTGGTGCTTGTCATGGTGGAAGCGGAGCGTCTCGGCCGACACAGTCGGTTCCAAGGCGTTGTAGGCGTAGGGCAGGTCGGGGAGAGCGATCATGAGCGGTCCACAGGTTTTGATTGAGGCTGCGAAACGAATGGGCGAGCGGAAGGGTCCCGGTTAGAGTCCCGGCATGACAGGTGCGAATTCCTCACGACGTCTTTCCGCCGGCCTTATCGTTGCGCTGGCCCTAGCCCTATTGGGCGGGCCTGTCACGGCCCTGGCGGGCACGAAGGTGAAGCTTTCCACGCCCAGCGGCGATATCGTTCTCGAGTTGGCTGACACGCAGGCGCCGCTGACTGCGCGGAACTTCCTGAAGTACGTCGACGACGGTCTCTTTGACGGCTCAGCCTTCTACCGCGCGTCGCGCCCGAGGGGCGAGACGGGGACCAATTTCGGCTTCGTGCAGGGCGGCCTGCAGAACGATCCGGCCAGGGTCCTGCCTCCGATCGCGCATGAGAGCACGGCTGTGACCGGCCTGCGCAATGTTGATGGCGCGATCACCATGGCGCGCTATGCGCCCGGCACGGCCCAGGCCGACTGGATCATCTGTGTCGGCGATCAACTGTATCTCGACGCTACGCCCAGCGACCCCAAGACTACGGGTTTCGCCGTTTTCGGCCGTGTGATCGCCGGCATGGAGGTCGTTCGGTCCATCCTCGGCATGCCCGTTGATCTGAATGCGGGCGAGGGGCCGATGAAGGGTCAGATGCTGCTTCAGCCGCTGACGATCACCAGCGCCCGTCGGGTCGAGTAAACGACCTTCTTAGAGTTCAAGCAGGGTGGTGAAGCCGCCGTAGATCATACGTTTGCCGTCAAAGATGTCCTGACTCATCCCCGCCTTGATCCGCTCGTCCGCCATCACCTTGGCGTTGATGGCGTCGCGGGCCTCTCGGCTCTCGTAGACGATCCAGGAGAAGACCACGGTCTCGTCGTCATTAGCCTGGACGGCGCGCGGAAACGAGGTGATCTCGCCATACGGAACGTCGTCACCCACGGTCTCGACATAGGCGAGCGCGCCGTAGCCCATCCAGACGTCTCCGGCCGCGGCCGCCAACTTCCTGTATTCTTCGATCCTCGCCTTGGGCACGGCGAGGATGAAACCGTCAACATAGGTCATGACTGAACTCCTGTTGCGTTGATCTGATGGTTCAAGGACGGGCGAGGTGGCGCGGTTCCGACCTCAACCCAGGGCGATCGCGCGCAAGGTTTGGCGATTTTTGCGTTCAGGCGGCTTCGGCGGCCTGGGGCTTCAGGGCGCGGGCCATGGCCGCGGCGAGATCGGCCATGCCGAAGGGCTTGGCCAGCCGGACCAGGCGATCGTCGGTTTCCACAGGCAATTCTGCGTAACCGGTCGCCAGGATGATCGGCAGTCCGGGCCAGTCGCCCTGGATCGCCTGGGCTAGTTGGGCGCCGGTGGTCTTGGGCATGGCGTAGTCGGTGATCACCAGGTCGACCTCATGGCTGGCCAGAAGGTCCAGCGCCTCGCGGGCGGAATAGGCGGCGAGAACCTTGTGTCCCAACTCCTCCAGCATCGCCTGGGTGTTCATCAGCACCAGGCCATCGTCGTCCACCGCCAGGATCGTCAGGCCGGCGCACGCGGCCATGGGCGCTGCGGCGGCGGTCTCGACGGGAGCGGCGGCGATGGTCGCTTGCGGTAGCCACAGCTCGACTGTGGCGCCTTGGCCAGGCGCGCTGTGCAAGACCATACGTCCGCCGCACTGCTCAACCAGGCCATGCACCATGGAGAGGCCAAGACCCGTCCCTTTGCCGACACCCTTGGTTGTGTAGAATGGCTCCATGGCGCGTTCGACCGTCGCGGCGTCCATGCCGTGACCATTATCGACGACCGAAAGGCGGACATAATCACCCGGTGTCAGGCCGGCGCTTGAAAGCGCCGGACCTACCGCCTGGCTGGTCGCGCCGATGACGATGCGACCGCCGTCGGGCATGGCGTCGCGGGCGTTCAGGGCCAGATTGAGGATCGCCGCCTCGAGGTGCACAGGGTCGGTCTTGAGCGGCGGCAGCGCCTCGGGAATCTCAATCTCAAGCGAGATGCCGTGTCCCAACGACTGGCTGAGCAGCCCGCTCATGCCACGGACCAGTGCGCCGAGATCGACGGCGGAGACGCTCAGATCCTGCTTGCGAGCGAAGGCCAGCATACGCTGCGTGAGCGCCGCGCCGCGCTGTGCGCCCTGGATGGCGTTGTCGATCAATGGCGTGATGCGCGGATCAGTGGGCAGGCGGCGCCGCACCAGCTCCAGGCTGCCGAGGATCGCCATCAAGAGGTTGTTGAAGTCGTGCGCGACACCGCCGGTCAACTGCCCGATGGCGTCCAGCTTCTGCGACTGGAAGAGCGCCAGTCGCGCCTCTTCGAGCGCGTCTTGGGCCGCCTTTCGGTCGCTGACGTCACGGGTGATCTTGGCGAAGCCGATGACTTCGTCGCCGTCGCCGCGAATTGGGTCGATGACGACGTGGGCCCAGAAGCGGCTGCCGTCCTTGCGGACCCGCCAGCCCTCCTTCTCAAAACGCCCCTCGGTTGCGGCGGTGCGCAGCGCGAGTGCGGGCAGACCACTGTCGCGATCCTCCATGGTGTAGAAGCAGGAGAAGTGCTGGCCGATGATCTCGTCGGCGGTGTAGCCCTTGAATCTCTGGGCGCCGGCGTTCCAGCTGGAGACCCGTCCGACAGCGTCCAGCATGTAGATGGCGTAGTCGGTGATGGCGTCCATCAGCAGCCGATACCGGCCGTCTTCGTCTTCCGCGCGCAATGCGACGGTCTTGCGATCGATGTCCGCCATACGGTCCCCGCCTGAACGCGATAACGCCCTAAGGTTCAATAGGTTGCCTGCTGGCGGGCTGCCAGTTTTGTTCAACCCGAGTTCATCCGGAAAGCCGCATTGATGCATTCAAGAGCCGCGCAACCCGCGTGGCGACAGGAGCTAACCCTAATGAAGCGCATGCCGATCAAGCGCGTGCTCTTGGCGACAGCCGGCGTCCTGCTGAGCGTCGCCCCCATAGCTGCGGTCCCCGCCTTCGCTCAAGAAGGCCGCCAACGTCCGGAGCGTCAACAGGAACGCGGCCAACAAGGCCGCCAGCAGCAGGATCGTGTCCAGCAGGAGCGCGGCCCCAATCGCGCTCAGCAAAACCCTGGCCAGGGCGGATGGCACACCGACCGGGCCGACACACCCCGGGCTGAGGCCCAAGCACGCCCGGAAGGCGAGGCGCGTCCGGCAAATCAAGCGCAGCCGCAACGCCCGCCGCAAGCGCCGCGGCAGGCGGGTGACAACAATGGCCGCGGCTATCGGCCTGGTGACAATCGCCGCGTCTGGGCCGACCAGCCGCAGTCGAATGCGCCGCGCCAGGTCCAGCCCCAGAGGCAAGATCCGCGCATCGACCGTGGTCCTGCGGAGCGCCGTAATGACCCTCGTTGGAGCGACCGCGGCGCCCGCCAAGTCGACCCGCGTCGCGATGATCGCCGCTATGACGACCGTCGCTATGACAATCGTCAGGGCGACCGTCGCTGGGATGATCGGGGCTACGACAACAACCGGCGTTGGTCGCAGAACGGCTATTTTGGCTACGGGCCGCGCTGGAATGCGCCGCAACGCTATCGCTTGCCGGCCTACCGTCCGCCGATCGGCTTCGGCTTCCGCGCCTGGTCGTTCGGTCAGATCCTGCCTCAGGTCTATTACTCGGACAGCTATGTGCTGAATGACTTCTGGAACTACGGTCTGCCTGAGCCGCCTCCGGGGACCTTCTGGGTCCGCTCGGGCGCCGACGCCCTGTTGGTCGAGCAAGGCAGCGGCTACATCATCGAGGTCGCCGCAAACCTTTTCTGGTGACCTGAGACCTTCGGACGGGCGGCGCTAAGCGTCGTCCCGTCCACCTTTCCGCAAGCATTTGGCGCGCCTATGCTCGCGAACAGACAATGAACGCGCCGATTCGACCCCTTCGCATCCTCGGGCTTGATCCGGGCCTGCGCCACACCGGCTGGGGCGTGGTGGCGGTCGATGGCGCGCGCCTCAGCCATATCGCCCACGGGGTTGTGTCGCCCCCCGACAAGGCGGCGTTCGCCGACCGGCTGCTGGCGCTTTTCGAGGGGCTGGAAGCCGTGATCGCCGCGCACCGTCCGGACGAAGCCGCGGTCGAGGAGACCTTCGTCAATTCGAACGCCGCATCCTCGCTGAAGCTCGGTCACGCGCGCGCCTGCGCCCTGCTGGCGCCGGCCCGCGCTGGACTGCCGGTCGCTGAATATGCGGCCCGCCTGGTGAAGAAATCAGTGGTGGGCGCCGGCGGGGCTGACAAGGCCCAGGTCGCCTTCATGATCCAACGCCTTCTACCGACGGCCGGCGCCGTGACCGCCGACGCCGCTGACGCGTTGGCGGTTGCCATCGCCCACGCTCACGGCCGCAAGGCGCGCGCCTTCGCAGCGAGCCTGCCGCGATGATTGGCCGTCTGCGCGGCCTCGTGGCTGAGATCGGCGAGGACGAAGCCATGATCGATGTCGCTGGCGTGGGGTACGTTGTCCGCTGCGGCGCGCGCACGCTATCGCGTCTGCCGGCCGCCGGCGAAGAAGCTCTGCTGCATGTCGAAACCCAATGGGGCGAGCAGACCGGCATGACGCTCTACGGATTTCTCACGCGCGACGAGCGACGGACGTTCCTGGCGCTCAAGGCGATTCAGGGCGTGGGGCCCAAGGCGGCGCTGGCGGTGCTCGATGTCCTACCGCCCGCTGAACTCGCGCAAGCCGTCGCCCGTCAGGACAAGGCCCTCGTCGCCCGCGCCCAGGGCGTGGGGCCGAAGCTCGCCCTACGCATCGTCGTGGAGCTGAAGGATAAGCCGCTGACGGCCGGACCCGCCGCCTTCGCGCCCATCGATATGGGTTCACCGGCGGCGGCGGCGGCGCCTAGCGCCGCTGGCGAGGCGGTCGCCGCCCTTATGAGCCTGGGCGTCGCCGAGGTGAACGCGCGCCGCGTGATCGATCAGGCGGTGATGCGCCTGGGTGAAGACGCCGAGATCGCCGTCCTGATCAAGGCCGGCCTGCAGGAGCTGGGGCGTTGAGCGAGGGTCGGTTGGTATCGGGCGAAGGCGGCTATGAGCCCTCCGATCGCGCGCTACGCCCGCAAACGCTTAGCGAATTCGTCGGTCAGGAGCCACTGAAGGCAAATCTCACAGTCTTCATCGACGCCGCTCGCGGTCGCGGCGAAGCCTTGGACCATGTACTGTTGTTCGGTCCTCCCGGCCTCGGCAAGACGACGCTGGCGCAGATCGTCGCCCGCGAGCTGGGCGTGAACTTCCGCGCCACCTCTGGACCGGTTCTGGCCAAGGCCGGCGACCTGGCGGCGATCCTGACCAACCTTGAGCCCAACGACGTCCTGTTCATTGATGAGATCCACCGCTTGCCGGCGCAGGTGGAGGAGATCCTCTATCCGGCGATGGAGGATCACGTCCTCGATCTGGTGATCGGCGAGGGTCCGGCGGCGCGCTCCGTGCGGATCGATCTGTCGCCCTTCACCCTGGTGGCGGCGACGACGCGGGCCGGCCTATTGGCGACGCCGCTGCGCGACCGCTTCGGCATTCCGCTCCGGCTGGAGTTCTACACGGCGAAGGAATTGGCCCACGTTCTACTGCAGGCTGCGCGAAAGCTTGGGCTGGACCTCTCGGCCGACGGCGCGGCCGAGATCGCCGCCCGCTCCCGGGGCACCCCGCGGGTCGCTGGCCGCCTGTTGCGCCGCGTCCGTGATTTCGCCGCCGCCGACGGGTCCACGGTGGTGGACAGGACGGCTGCCGCCCGGGCGCTCGCTCGCCTCGACGTCGACCAGGAGGGCCTGGATTCGCTGGACCGCCGCTACCTGCGGGCGCTGATCGAGAACTACGCGGGCGGGCCAGCGGGCGTCGAGACGCTTGCCTACGCCATCGCCGAGGCGCGGGACGCCGTCGAAGATGTGATCGAGCCGTTCCTGATGCAGCAAGGCTTCATCCAACGCACACCGCGCGGCCGGGTGGCCTGCGCCAAGGCCTACGCGCACCTGGGCTTGCCGACGCCCGCTGGCGGGCCGCCGCTGATCGCTGATCTCTTCGACCAGGCCGGCGAATGAACGAGCCGTCGTCCGGCTGGCTGGAAGGGCGCGAGCACGTCCTGGGCGTGCGCATCTATTACGAAGACACCGACCTTTCCGGCCTCGTCTACCACGCCAACTACCTGCGCTACTTCGAGCGCGGGCGAAGCAATTTCCTCCGCCTCGCCGGCGTGGATCACACTCGGCTCCTGAACCTCGCCGACCCTATGGCTTTCGCCATCACCCGGCTGGAGATCAACTACCGCCGCGCCGCCCGCATCGACGACGCCTTGATGGTGCGCACCCGCTACGACGCGCTCAAGGGAGCGCGCCTGGTGATCGCCCAAAGGATCCTGCGTGGCGAAGAGCTGATCTGCGAGGCCCGCATCGAGGCCGCCTGCATCGATCTGGGCGGCCGGGCCAAGCGCCCGCCGCGAGACCTCGTCGCCGCGATCGCGCCGTTCTTCGCGCCATCGGGCGCTACGGACGCCGGTTCATAAGCAAGCCGTAACCGCTGTCGCGCTAAGCCTGCCTTATGTTCGCCTAACCGATTCAGCAAAGCTCACGCTGATTCGCGCATAGCCTGAGGACTGCATGGACGCCGCTGTCACCCCGGACATGTTTTCGCCGATCGCCCTTTTCATGCGCGCCGACTGGGTCGTGAAGATGGTGATGATCGGTCTCGCCTTCGCCTCCCTGTGGTCATGGGCGATCATCATCGAAAAGACCGTGCGCTTCGGGTCTGTGAACCGCGAGGCCAACCGATTTGAAGATCAGGTCGCCTCCGGCCGCAGCCTCGAAGACGTGGCGACCGAGGCCGGCGAGCGGCCGACCCACGCACTTCCGCGCATGTTGCAGGGGGCTCTGAAGGAATGGCGCGAGGCCCGCGCCCGCGGCATCGCCTCCGACAGCCAGGCCGGTTTCCTGATTCAGCGGATCGACCGCCTGCTGGACACTATCATCGCCCGCGAGACCGCACGGGTGGAGGAGGGCCTGGGCGCTTTGGCCATCGTGGCGACGGCCTCGCCGTTCATCGGCCTGTTCGGCACGGTCTGGGGCATCATGCACGCGTTCCAGGCCATCGCCGTGCAGAAGAACACCAACCTCGCGGTCGTGGCCCCGGCCATCGCCGAAGCCTTGTTCGCTACAGCCATCGGCCTGGTGGCGGCCATCCCCGCCTACATTTTCTACAACGCCTTCTCGACCAAGGCCGGCAAGTACGGCGCGCGCCTGGAAGGCTTCGCCGACGACCTGTCGACGGCGATCCAGCGCCGCGTCGCCGAGCGGTAGGCCATGGCGCTTTCGTCCAACGACGCTTTCGCCGCATCGGGCGGGTCGCGGCGGCGCCGGCGCAGCCGCAAGGGCGCGCTGTCGGAGATCAACGTCACGCCGCTGGTCGATGTGATGCTGGTGCTGCTGATCATCTTCATGATCTCAGCGCCGCTTCTGACGGTGGGCGTCGAGGTGGAGCTGCCGAAGACCGAGGCCGGCGCCATGGAGGACCAGTCCAAGCCGATCAACGTTTCGATCCGCGCGGACGGTTCGATCTTCGTCCAGGAGGACGCGGTCGCCTTCACTGGACTGGCGCCGCGCCTGCGCGAGATGGCGGGCGAGGAGTCCAAGACGCCGATCTATGTCAGGGCCGACGGCCGAGCATCCTATTCGGTGGTGGCCCAGGTGATGGCGGCGTTATCGAGTTCGGGATTCACAACGATCAACCTCATCACCGACACCGGCGGACCGTCGTCGGGCGCTCGCGCCCAAGCCTCAGCGGAGGCGCCGGACCAGTGAGTCGGCGGAGCGAATTCTCGCCTGCGCTCATCGCCTCGTTCGCCCTGCATGCGAGCGTGATGCTGGCTCTTTTGTTTCTGGCGCGCCTCCCCCGCGATCTGCAGCTCGGCGCCTCGGTGCCCGTGAATCTCGTCGCCAATGGCCCAACCACCGACCTTGCGCCGGCCGTCGAGGCGCCGGAAGAGGCGCCGGCGCAGACCGAAGACCCCGTACCCGAAGCGCCGACGCCGCCGGCCGCCCCGGTTCCCGCGCCGCAGCCTAAGCCTGTTCCGCCGAAGCCGGCGCCGCCGAAGCCCACGCCTGCGCCCACGCCTGCGCCGCGGCCTGCGCCGACGCCGAAGCCCGTGCCCGCCAAGCCTGCGCCCAAGCCGCAGAAGACCCTGGATCTCGACGCCCTGGCCGCCAGCCTGGGGGGCCGCACGTCGTCGGCGCAACGTGGGCCTTCTCGGCCTCAGACCGCCCAGCAGGCCAGGCCGGACCTCGGCTCCGGCGCCGTCGCCGCGGCGGTATCGGGGATGGGCGAGGAGATTCAGCGGCGCTGGAATCCCAACTGCAACGTCGAAGGCGGCCGTGACGTGCGCCTGCGCGTCAATTTTCAGCTCGGCATGGCCGGCCAAGTCGTCGGAACGCCCACTGTCCAGGTCCTGAGCGCACCCGGCCCCGTCGCCGAGGCGGCCAAGGATCGCGCGGTGCGTGCGCTCTATGCGGCCTCGCCGTTCCGCAGCGTGCCGCGCGACCTTTACGGGCAGAGCTTCAACATTAACTTCGCGGCTCAGAAGGCGTGCGACTACTGATGACGACCAACCGGAGCCCCGCCATGGCGATCAAGTCCCTGCTGCTCGCGCTGTGCGCGGCCTTCGCGCTCGGCGGTCTCGCCGCCCAACCGGCCGCGGCGGCCATCGAGGTCAATGTCAACCGCGGCGACGTCCAGCCGCTGCCGATCGCCATCCCGGCATTTGGCGGCGGCCAGCTGGGGTCCGATATCGCGGGCGTCATCAGCGCGAACCTGCAGCGCTCGGGCCTGTTTCGGCCTATCGACCCGGCGAGCTTCGTCGAGCGTGACCTGAACGCCGCCATCCAGCCGCAGTTCGCCTCATGGAAATCGATCAACGCCCAAGCTCTGGTCAACGGCCAGGTGACGGTCGAGGGCGGTCGCGTCCGGGTCGACTTCCGCTTGTGGGACGTCTTCTCCGAACAGCAGCTTCTGGGTCTGCAATTCACGGCCAGTCAGGAGAACTGGCGTCGCGTCGCCCATAAGATCTCCGACGCCGTCTATGAGCGATTGACCGGGGAGAAAGGCTATTTCGACACCCGCGTGGTGTTCGTCGCTGAAAGCGGCGGCCGCGACAGCAAGGCCAAGCGGCTGGCGATTATGGACCAGGACGGGGCGAACCCCAGTTACCTGACCGATGGCTCTTCCACCGTACTGTCGCCAAGGTTCTCGTCGAACAGCCAGGAGATCACCTACATGTCGCTCCGGGCGGATGGCTCGAGCGTCTATCTGTTCAATCTGGAGACGGGCCGCCGGGAATCCCTGGGCGCCTTCCAAGGGATGGTTTTCGCGCCCCGCTTTTCGCCAGATGGGGGCCGCGTGGCGTTCTCAGTGGAGCGGGCGGGCAATAGCGACGTCTATGTGATGAACCTGAAGAGCGGCGCGTCGAACCGGATCACGACAGATCCCGCCATCGACACCTCGCCGTCCTTCTCGCCCGATGGGTCGCGCATCGTCTTCAACTCTGACCGGGGCGGTAATCCGCAGCTCTATGTGATGGGCGCCGACGGCTCGGCGCCGCGGCGCATCTCCTACGGCGACGGCCGCTATTTCACGCCCGTCTGGAGCCCGACCGGCGAATTTATCGCCTTCACCAAGCAGTCCGGCGGCGAGTTTTCCATCGGCGTCATGCGCGCCGATGGCTCGGATGAGCGCATCCTGACGTCGGGCAACATGGACGAGGGGCCGACCTGGGCGCCCAACGGCCGCGTCCTGATGTTCGGCCGCTCGGCGCGCGGCGGAGCGTCGCGGCTGTGGAGCGTGGACGTCACTGGGCGCATTCTGCAACCGACGCCTTATCCGGGTGCAGCATCGGACCCGGCGTGGTCGCCGTTACTCAACTGAACTTGACCACACGGCGAGAATATTTCCCTTTAAAAGAACTGCGACGCTCCGTCGCGTTGAAGCTTCGAAGTTTTTTATAACCCAGCCATAAAGGAGGCCTTCGATGGTCCAGACCTTCACCCCCAGGCAGGCGATCCGCCTGGCCGTGATCGCCGGCGCCGCCTTGTCGATCGCCGCCTGCGCCTCGCGTCCCAAGCCGACATTCGAAACCACCCCGCCGCCGCCCGCCGGCCCGGCTGGTCCCGCGACCACCCCGCCGCCGCCGCCGGTCTCGTCTTCGGTCCTGCCGGGTTCGGAGCGTGACTTCGTCATCAACGCCGGCGAGCGGGTCTACTTCGACTTTGATTCCTATTCGGTCCGCGCCGACGCCACGCCGATTCTCGAAGCCCAGGCCGCCTGGCTGCGCCGCTATCCGGCGGTGATGATCCGCATCGAAGGCAACTGCGACGAGATGGGCACCCGCGAGTACAATCTGGCGCTGGGCGCACGCCGCGCCAATGCGGTGCGCGAGTTCCTGGTCGCCCGTGGTGTCTCGGCCAGCCGGATCGCCACCGTCTCCTACGGCAAGGAGAAGCCGATCAGCGACGACGACAACCAGAACCGTAACAGCCGCACCGCTCTGATCAGCGGCGCGCGGATGTAATGATGCGGGCTCCCGCCTCCCTCCGCAGATTTGGTCCGACCACCGTCGCGATCGCCTGCCTGCTGATCGCCATTCCGGCGGCGTCTCAGACGTCGCTGGATGATCCGCTGGATGCGCGCGACGCCAAGCGCCTGGACCGGATGGAGAAGGTGATGCGCGAGCTCCGCGCCATTGTCTTCCAGAGCCAGCGCCAGTCGGGCGTGCCCATCGTCGTCCAGCCGGCCGACACCGACGCGCGCCTGCAAGGGATCTCCGATCGCCTTGGTGATCTGGAGCAGACCCTGACGCGGCTCAATGGGACGATGGAAGCGCTGACCCGGGACCTGGACCTGACGCGCCGAGACAATGTCGCGCTGAAGGCCCAGGTCGCGGACCTCGCAACGCGGCTGACAGCGCTAGAGGCTTCGGGAGCGCCTGCGCCCGCGGCGGGCGATGCCTATGGCGCGCCGCCAGCGCCCCCACCGGGCGTCGACCCCGCCGAAGCCTTCTCGGCGGCCCGTCAGCTTATGCTCAATGGCGATTACGACGGCGCCGAGCGGGCGTTCGCCGCTTACGTCGCCGACTATCCGGATGGCCCGCGCACACCTGAGGCGCGCTACTGGCTGGGCAAGACCCTCACTGTGCGCGGCGAAGACACCGCCGCCGCCGGCGCCTACATCGGCGCCATCCGTGGCTGGCCGCAGACCGCCTGGGCGCCCGACGCCACGGTGGAACTGGCCCGCGCCTTGGTGGCGCTCCGCAAGCCCGCCGACGCCTGTCAGACGCTGGGCGAACTTGGCCGTCGCTACCCAAAGGCGCCTGTCGCCGTGAAGAACCGCGCCGCCGCCACCGCCGCCCAGGCCCGTTGCGGCTGACCGCTGGCGGGCTCGTGGAGCGGGCTTCAGCCCGGCTTGACGAGCGGCTCTCCACGACAAGCTCTCGTCCCTTTGCGCTCGCTCTGTCTGGCGGCGGCGATTCCACCGCGCTGGCCCTGATCGCCGCTGCGTGGGCGAGGCGGGTTGGCCGCAAGCTGCTGATCCTCAATGTCGATCATCGCCTACAGCCGGCCAGTGCGGACTGGACGCGGGCTTGCGCGGCGTTCGCGCAGCGTCTCGGCGCCGATTTCGAAGCGCTCGTCTGGGATGGGCCAAAGCCGCAGACGGGCCTGCCGGCTGCGGCCCGGACCGCGCGGCACCGGCTGCTCGCCGATGCGGCGCGCGCCGCGGGGGCTCGCATTTTGCTGCTGGGCCATACCGCCGACGATGTCCTGGAAGCCCAGCTCATGCGCGCGGCTGGCTCGACGACGCCAGACCCCAGGCCCTGGTCGCCGTCGCCAGCTTGGCCAGAGGGTCGGGGGTTGCATATCCTACGACCCCTGTTGGACGCTGGGCGGGAGGCGGTTCGCGATTTCCTGCGCGGAGAGGGCGAAGCCTGGATCGACGATCCCGCGAACCTCGACCTCAGTTACGCGAGGCCGCGCGCGCGGGCGGCGCCCGCCGTCCACGTCGTGGGCGCGACACCGGTGACGCCGGAAACCCCGCCGGCCTTTGCGGTCGACCGGGCCGGTGTCGTCATCCTGGCGCGCGCCCAGATCGACGCGGCTTTCCTGGCGCGGGCTGTCGTCTGCGCCGGCGGCGGCGCCCGCCTGCCGTCGCGCGCGCGCCTGTCGGCCTTAGCGGCGCGCTTGGCCGGCGACGACGCCGTGACGGCGACCCTCGCTGGCGCTTCGGTGGTCGCCGCGGGCGAAAGCGTTCAGATCTTGCGCGAGCCCGGCGAGTCGGCTCGCGGCGGCCTTGCGCCCGTCCGCATCGAGGCCCGCGCCGTCGCCGTCTGGGACGGTCGCTTCGAGATCCACGCTGGCGCCGAAGCCGTCGAGGTTCGCGGCCTGGGCGGCGCATCAACCGCGCTGACGCGGGCGGAGCGTGAGACTCTGCGCGCCTGGTCGCCTCGGGCCCGCCGAGGCCTTCCGTTGATCAGTGTCGATAACGCCGCCGGCTCCCTCCTTGCGCCGCCGCCCGGTGTCACGGTGCGGGAACTGGTGGGCGAGCGCCTGAGCGCGGCTTGCGGCCTGGTTGAGCGCGAAGCCGACTAGGCCTTAGCCAGCACGTGCTCGATCCCGCGGACGATGGCGTCGGCGTAGCAAGGGCCGAGCAGGCTGGCGTGGCTCGCCGCCGAGACATGCTCGACGTAGCCGTGGGTCGATGCCTCCGCCGGTCGGGCCTGGATGGTCTTGAGCCAGGCGCGGGGACCATCGACCGGTCCGGCGGCGACCACGGCGATCGGCAGGCGGGTGTCGAAATCAGCGGCGGCCGCGGCCTTGGAGGTCGCCGGCCATTCGACGACCTCGGCCGCCGCGCCGATGGCGTGGCTGCCCGTACCGTAGATGCGGCGCTTGTCGGCGGAAGCTTCGGGATCAAGGCCGATCAGGTCGCCGGCCAGCTTGGCGTAAAGCCGCATGGCGCCCGCTTTGGCGGCGAGCGTCACCCACCGCATGGCGCGAACATAGGTGAGCACGAACTTCGCGCCGCCGGGATCGTCGAGGATCGCCGGGGTGACCGCGTCGACCAGCACGACGCCCAGGGTCCGTTCCGGCCAAGCAAGGGCTTCCAGGCGCACCATCAGCCCGCCCATGGAATGCCCGGCCAGCAGCAGCGGACCGCTCTCGTCCAGCGCCCTCAGCAGACGCTCCAGATCATCGACGATCGCCTCGCCATCGCGTGGCGCGGGGCCGGGATCTGAGTCGCCAAGGCCGGCGCGATCATAGGCCAGGCTGCGGATTCCCTTGGCGGCGAGTTGGGCCTGGACCACCGCCCAGTCAGAGGCGCAGCCGAAGGCGCCGTGCTCTAGGATACACAGCGGGCCATCGGCGGGGCCGGCGCGGACGATGCGCAAACCTCGGCCGCCGATGTCGACGGTTGAGCCGCGGCGGGGAGCTTCAGGGGCGGGCATGGCTGCCAGATGGGGCGCCGATGGCCGCGCGTCCAGCGGCTCAGAGCTGAAGTGTCGCCTTCGGTCGGCCGTCAGCGCCGGTGGAGACCACGAAGTCGGGGATCGCCGGTTTGCCGGCCTCCGGTCCCTTGGGTCGGAAGCCAAGCACCGGAGCCGTGCCGACCGGTTCGGCCTCCGCCGCAACGGCCTCGCGTGCGGCGGCGAGGTTGGCGGCCTGACCATCGCGGCGGATGAACCGGGCTTGCGTCACCTGCATCTTGCCCGTCGGGATGCGCGAGACGTGGGCGATGCGGACGCCATTGGGCACGCGGCGGGCGAGCGCCAGAGGCAGCTCGTCGGCGGTGGCGAAGGCCCGCCCGATGAAGGCGTCTGGGTTCATGGGGCGGTCCTGGGCGTCGCGGATTTCGAAGTGCAGGTGGGGGCCGGTCGAGGTCCCGCTTGAGCCAACCTGGCCTACCGTCGATCCGGCCTTTAGCGCTACGCCGGAGCGGACGCCCGGCGCGATGCGGCCCATGTGGGCGTAGAGCGTGGTCAGGCCCTCAGCGTGGCGCACCTCGGCGAAACGGCCGTAGGTCGAGCTTTCGCCGGCGCGTACAATGACGCCGTCGGCGGCCAGGCGGATCCGCTCACCGCTCGGCGCCGGGATGTCGACGCCGGCGTGAAGGCGGCCCGACGCCTCCCAGGGCATCTGACGCAATCCGAAGGGCGAGGCGATCTCCTCGCCGGGAAGGGGATCCTGGAACGCGATCAGGGTGGTCTGGGCGGGCTGGGCCTTGGCCTCGACAGTCTGTATCGGACGCGGCGTGGGCGGAGCCTGGCGGGCAGGCAGGGCGGCGTGGGCCACGGTCAGGGCGCACAGGGCCACGACCGCGCCGGCGGCGGCGTCGATCAGTCCATGGGTCGCACGCTCGCCGAGCGCGATGGCCGAAATCGTCACGGGTGAAATCCCCCAATATTACCGAGCTGGCCGCGCCGGGGTCCGCGCCTGTCTTCGAGCAGGTTGCGGAGCGCGTTCAGGTCATCCCGAAGTGAGGCGGGTTATTGACCAACCATCTAGGCGAAAATCAGGCGTCTGTCGCGCAGCGATTGCCGGCGTTGCTAAACGGGGCCTTGGAACAAGCGTGGCCTTAGCTCAAAGATTCTTGAGAATGCCTTCGACCATCTTCTTGGCGTCGCCGAACAACATCATGGTGTTGTCACGGAAGAACAGCTCGTTTTCAACGCCAGCATAGCCCGAACTCATTCCGCGTTTCACGAACAGCACGGTGCGTGCTTTCTCCACGTCCAGGATCGGCATGCCGTAGATCGCGCTCTTCGGATCGGTCTTGGCCGCCGGGTTGGTGACGTCATTGGCGCCGATGACAAAGGCGACGTCGGCCGTCGGAAATTCGGCGTTGATGTCCTCCAGTTCAAAGACCTCGTCATAGGGGACGTTGGCCTCGGCCAGCAGCACGTTCATGTGCCCGGGCATCCGGCCGGCGACGGGGTGGATAGCGTACTTCACGTCGACGCCTTCGGCCTTCAGCTTGTCGGCCATCTCACGCAGTGCGTGCTGGGCCTGGCTCACCGCCATGCCGTACCCGGGCACGATGATCACCTTGGACGCGTTCTTCATGATGAAGGCGGCGTCGTCCGCCGAGCCCTGCTTGACGGGCCGGGTCTCGACCTTGCCCTCGCCGGTGGGGGCGCTGTCGTCGGCGCCAAATCCGCCAAGGATCACCGAGATGAAGCTGCGGTTCATGCCCTTGCACATGATGTAGGACAGGATCGCCCCGGAGGAGCCCACCAGGGCCCCGGTGATGATCAGGGTGGTGTTCTCTAGCGTGAAGCCCAGCGCCGCCGCGGCCCAGCCGGAATAGCTGTTGAGCATCGACACCACGACCGGCATGTCGGCGCCCCCGATCGGGATGATCAGGGTGACGCCGATCAGCAGGCTGAGCCCGAAGATCGCCCAGAACGCCCAGAGCGCGGTTCCGCCGCTCATCACCAAGACCACCACCAGGGCGACGATGCCGGCGGCGATGGCGATGTTCAGCAGGTGGCGCGCGGGCAGAATGATCGGGGCGCCGCTCATATTGCCGTTCAGCTTGGCGAAAGCGATCACCGAGCCGGTGAAGGTGACCGCGCCGATGGCTAGGCCGAGCGACAGCTCGACCAGGGACTGCAGGTGCACCGCGCCGTCCGCAGCCACGATGCCATAGGCCGCCGGCGTGTGGATGGCGGCGACCGCCACCAGGCAGGCGGCCATGCCGACCAGGCTGTGGAAGGCCGCCACCAACTGCGGCATGGAGGTCATGGCGACCCGCCTAGCGATCACCGCACCGATCCCGCCGCCTACGGCGACACCGGCGGCGATCAGAGCAAGCGTCAGGGCGTCCAGGGCGCCCTGGCCCCAGAGGGTGGCCAGCGTGGTCGCCACGGCGATGGCCATGCCGATCATGCCGTTGCGGTTGCCCGCCTGGCTGGTCGCCGGCGAGGACAGTCCTCGCAAGGCCAGGATGAAGAGGACGCCGGAGACGATGTAGAGGATGGCCGCGAGGTTGGCGCTCATCGGTCGTCTCCATGAGGCAGGAAGGTCATGACGGCGTAGGCGAGCGCGCCCGCGATGATCAGGCCGCCGACCGCGAGTCCACCAGTGGCCCAGGGTCCAGAGGCGATTTCCGGCTGCTGGGTCACGCTGATGAAGGCGCCGCCGGCCGCCGTCAGAACCGCGGCGCGCGACAGACGGGCGTTGCGCTCGTAGCCGCGGCTCACGCCGTCTCGTCCTTGCGGGTCGGTGGAGCCTTCTTCTTGTACATCGCCAGCATTCGCTGAGTGACGAGGAAGCCGCCGAAGATATTCACCGCCGCCAGAGCCGCAGCCAGGGCGCCCGACCCCTTCGAGATCAGAACGTTGGAGGTAAGCGCCCCGTCGGCGCCGTGCGCCGCCGCGGCCAGCAGCGCGCCGACGATGATCACCGAGGAGATGGCGTTGGTCACGGCCATCAGCGGCGTGTGCAGGGCCGGCGTCACGCTCCAGACGACATAGTAGCCGACGAAGATGGCGAGGACGAAGATCGCCAGGCGGAAGATCGTTGGGTCGACGGCTTCCATGGGCGTCAGGCCTTCAAGTTGGGGTGGGTGACGGCGCCGCCCTGGGTGACCAGGGCCGCCTTCAGGATCTCGTCCTCATAATCGGGGGCGAGCTTGCCCTCCTTGTCGAGGAACAGGCCGGCGAAGGCCATGAGGTTGCGGGCATAGAGCGCCGAGGCGTCGGCGGCGATGCGGCCAGGCAGGTTGGGCGCGCCGAGGATCATCACGCCGCCCTCGGTCACCACCTTTTCGCCGGGCTGGGCGCCCACGACATTGCCACCCTGTTCGACGGCGAGGTCGACCAGCACCGAGCCCGGCCGCATCGAGGCGACCTGTTCGGCGCTGACCAGCTTCGGCGCCGGCCGGCCGGGGATCAGGGCCGTGGTGATGACGATGTCCTGCTTGGCGATGTGGCTGGAGACGAGGGCGGCCTGCTTGGCCTGGTATTCGGCGCTCATCTCGCGGGCGTAACCGCCGGCGGTCTGGGCGTTCTTGAACTCCTCGTCTTCGACAGCCAGGAACTTGGCGCCCAGGCTTTCCACCTGCTCCTTGGTGGCGGGACGCACGTCGGTGGCGGTGACCACGGCGCCCAGGCGCCGCGCGGTGGCGATGGCCTGCAGGCCGGCGACGCCGACGCCCATCACGAAGACCTTGGCCGCGGCGACCGTGCCTGCGGCGGTCATCATCATCGGCATGGCCCGGCCATAGGCCTCGGCCGCCTCGATCACCGCGCGATAGCCGGCGAGGTTGGCCTGGGACGACAGGATGTCCATCGCCTGCGCCCGCGTGATCCGCGGCACGAATTCCATGGCGAAGGCGGTCGCGCCGCCGGCGGCCAGGGCGTCGAGGGTCACGCGATCGACGTAAGGGTTCAGCGCGGCCGCGACGATGGCGCCGGGCTTGAGGGCCCCGATCGTCTCAGGAGCGGGGCCGCGCACGCCGAAGACGATATCGGCGCCGGCCACCGCGGTCTTCGCGTCTGGAGCGAGTTTCGCGCCGGCGGCCTCGTAGTCTGCGTCTGGAAAGCTTGCCGCCAAGCCTGCGCCGGCCTCGACAGTCAAGGCGAAGCCCATGGCGATGAGTTTGCGGACGGTTTCAGGAGTCGCGGCGACGCGCGTCTCGCCATCGCGGCGTTCTCGGGTGACCGCGATGTCAGCCATCAGCGCTTCCGTCCCTTGTGAGCTTGCCCGTGCGGGCTTGCCTCAAGCTTAGGCAGAAGCGGCCGGAGCCGGCAAGGCTCCGTGAAGCCGGCTAGTGGGCGGGTTTGCCGCGCAGAATCACGAAGCCGACGACGGCGACGATCACCGCCACGACGAAGCCGGTCAGGAAGCCGGCCGGGGTGCAGAACCACAGGACCAGCAGCGCCAGCAGCGCGGCCAGAGCCAGCGAGCCCCACTTGGTCATGCCGCCGAACAGGTCATAGGTCGACGCCTGTTCCTGGATGTCCATCTCGCCGCGGTGGTATTCGGAAGCCATCTGCAAGCCCGTAAAAAGCGTGGTTTGCGCGGTGCTACACGAGACGCCCTATTGGCTCAAGCGGTCGCTCGCGTGGAAGGCGCCGGCGCTCAGACCAGCGCCTCGAATTCATCCACCAGCCGCTCAAGTTGGCGCATGCCCGCCGCCCAGAAGGATTTCTCCCGCGGGTCTAGACCAAACGGCGCGAGCGCCTCGACATAGGTGCGCGATCCGCCGCCGGCCAGCAGGGCCTCATAGAGCGGCGCGAAGCCCTTGGGATCGGCCAGACGCTTTTCCATCAGGCTGCGCACCAGGAGGTCGCCGAACGCGTAGGCGTAGACGTAGAACGGCGCGTGCACGAAGTGGCTGATGTAGCCCCAATAGTGCTCATATCCGGGGTTCAGCTTCACGGCTGGGCCCAGGCTTTCACCCATGATCTCGATCCAGATGCCGCCGATCTCCTCGGGCGACACCTCTCCGTGGGCCCGGGCGGCGTGGAAGCGCGTCTCGAAACGGTGGAAAGCGATCTGGCGCACGACCGTGTTGACGCCGTCCTCGATCTTGCCGGCCAAGAGGCCCCGGCGCTCCGGGCCCTTGGCCTCGGCCAGCAGGCGTTCGAACACCAGACCCTCGCCGAAGATAGAAGCGGTCTCGGCCAGCGTCAGAGGCGTGTCGGCGAGCAAGGTGCCGAGCGGCGCGCAAAGAGTCTGGTGAACGGCATGGCCCAGTTCATGAGCAAGCGTCAGGACATCGCGGCGCTCGCCCATGTAGTTCATGAAGACGTAGGGGTGCCGCTCGGCCGTCACGGGATGGGAGTAGGCTCCCGACTGTTTGCCCGGGCGGGGCCGGGCGTCGATCCACGGCTGGACGAAGAAGGATTCCGCCGTGTCGGCGAAGCGCGGAGCGAGGCTGGCGAAGCTGTCCAGCACCATGGAACGGGCCTCGGTCCAGGCGAAGGTGCGCGGCTGGCCGGCGTCGAGCGGCGCATTGCGGTCCCAATGATCCAGGGTGGTGCGGCCCATCGCCTTGGCTTTCAGCCGGTAGTAGCGGTGGCTGACGGCGGCGTAGCTCTCGACGACGGCGGCCTCCAGGGCGGCTACCGATTCCGGATCGACCTCATTGGAGATGTGGCGGGCGGCCGCCGGATCGGGGTAGCGGCGCCAGCGGTCCTCGACCTGCTTTTCGAAGGCGAGGGTATTGAGGCAGAGCGCCAGGGTGCTGGTCCGCTCCTCCAGGGCGCGCGACAGGCCCTGGGCGGCCTGTTTGCGGCGCTTGGCGTCGGGATCGCTCATCCGATTGAGCGTCTCTGACAGCGTCAGGGTTTCGCGGCCCACATGGGCGACCAGCTTGGCCAGGGTCTCTTCCGAGAGGCGCGACCAGTTGGCGACGGCGGGCCCTCGGTCGATCAGCATGCGCTCCAGATCGGCGGAAAGCTCGTGCGGGCGCGACAGACGCACGCGTCGCAGCCAGGGTCGCCAGCGTTGGGCGGCGGGCGAGGCGGCGAGCGCAGCCTCGATCTCGGCGTCGTCGAGCTGGTTGAGCTCCAGGGTGAAGAAGAGCGTCTCCGCCGCGATGGTCGCCGAGCGGGCCCGGAAGTCGGCCTCGAACTTCGCCCAGGCCGGATCATCGTGCGAAGTGGAGGCCGCCAGCGCGGCGTAGGCGCCGACGCTCCAGAGCGCGTTGGTCGCGTCTTCATAGAGCGCGACGCCATCGGCCAATCTCTCACCCAAGGTGGCGGGCTCTGCGCGGGCGGCGAGGAACTGACCCTCCATGGCGGCGAGCTTGCCGTTAGCGGCGCGGGCCCGAGCCAGATCGGCCTCGATGCGCGGGTCGTCACGGTCGACATAGAGGTCGTCTAGCCGCCACTGGGGCAGGGTGTCAGGCTTAAGCAAAGCGTTCATGGGGGGAACCTAATGGCGTGTGTGCGCCCTCACAAACGCCGATCACGACGATTTGCCGGCGGATATGCGGCCAAGCGATGAACTCACGGCTTAGTTGCGGATTTATCGAAGGAATTCTTAAGCGCTGGAGATTTTCGATGCCGTTCAGGGCTCTTACGCTAGCCGCCGCCGCGCTCCTTATCGCGGCGCCGCTGTCCGCCGCAGCGCAGGACCCGGTCCGGCCGGGCCGGGAAGCGGGTCTTGGTGTGACGGGACCGGACACCCCCGACGAGCTTGAACGCATCCAGGCTGATCCCTATGCGCCGCCGCGTGCGCCAGGCTGCGAAGGCGTCGCGGCCGAGTTGGCCGACCTCGACGCGATTCTGGGCCCCGACGTCGACAAGGCCAAGGCAGAGAAGGCTTCTGGTGTGGGCGCGGCCGTCGGCGGCGCCGTCAAGAGCCTGATCCCCTATCGCGGCGTGGTGCGCTTTGTGACCGGCGCCGGCAAGAAGGAGCAAGCTCTAGTCGACGCCTCGATGGCCGGATCGGCGCGCCGCGGTTATCTGCGCGGCTTACAAGCCTCGATGAGCTGCAACACCGGCGCGCCGGCGGTCGAATCGACGGCGGCGGACGCCGCGGCGACGGCGCCGGTCGCGGCCCTCGCTGAGGCGCAGATCACGCAAGACTAAGGTCCGGCTCGACGATCCGCAGCCCGTTCAGGGTGCGGCGGTCGCGACCACCCAATGAGCCGCAGCGGTCGGCTTGTCCCGACCGCTCGCCGCCTGACGATCCTTACCCGTCCAACGCACGCACAGCCCGCCACGGGCGACGCGCCAGCTGAGCCAGCGTAAGGTCGTGACGACGGCGACGGCCTAGGGGGAGCGGGCGGAATGAAGATCAACGGCGGATGCCATTGTGGCCGGGTGACCTATGAGGCGGAGGTTGAGATGGGGCGTGTCGTCATCTGCCACTGTGACGACTGCCAGACGCTGACCGGTTCAGCGTTTCGGGTCTCGATCCCGGCGCGCCGCGAGCAGATCCAGGTCACCGGCGAGACGCGGGTCTATATCAAGCTGGGCGAGAGCGGCGCGCGGCGCCACCAACACTTCTGTCCCGACTGCGCCTCGCATCTGTTCGTTCATGGCGAAGGCGACACGGCCGACGCCTGGGCGATCCGCTGGGGCGGGGTGCGCCAACGCGACCAGTTCGCCCCGACGCTGCAGTTGTGGCGCCGCTCGGCTGCGCCCTGGGTCTGCGCCTTTGACGACGTCCCGGCGCGCGAGAAGGACTAGCCGCGGTCTTCATCACGGGTGTTCCGGCGGAAGCCTTTGCGCCTGGCGGGTAGTTTCTCCTCGCCCTTCGCCTTGGCGGCGATCTGCTTCAGCTTCATCCGCTGGAGCGTCGATAGGGCCTGACCCGGAGCGCCCTTCTCCTGGTCGGCGAAGGCGCGGCCATAGGTTTTCAGACGATCCTCCACAGACCCCAGGAATTCGCCTTCCCAATCGGTCAGTTCGATGCCGGCGCGGTCGGCCGTCCGACGCGCGCGACGGAGCGCGTTCAAGGCCTGACGCTTGGCGACGGCCTTCAGGTCAATCGGTTTGCGCGGCTTCAAACTTCGCCGATGGCCGATAGGTAGAGGTCGAGAATGGCCTCTTCCTCCATGCGCTTGGCGCGATCCTGCTTGCGGATGCGGATGACCTTGCGCAGGATTTTCACGTCAAAGCCGTTGCCCTTGGCCTCGGCGAAGACCTCCTTGATCTGCTCGGCGATCTCGGCCTTCTCCTGCTCCAGGCGTTCGACCCGCTCGATGATGGAACGGAGCTGGCCTTGCGCGGCCTGGTTCAGCACGTCGGGATGCGGATCGGCGGCGTCATCGGCCATGGCGGGTTCTCTCGGTCTCGAAGCAAAAGTCAGCCGCTGACCTTAGGAGGTTTCGCCCCGCCGGGCATGGCCTGATCGGACGAATGCCTGTTGATAAGCGGCCCTGTGTCGTGGATGACCACGCTCAGGCGAACCTTCGCCATGTTCCGCCGTTCACCCGAGTCCTGACGAGAGAGGCCGCCCAAGATGTCCGAGAAAAAGGCGAAGCCGACCCAGGCCGAAGCGGAGGCGGCCGTCCGCACCCTGATCGAATGGGCCGGCGATGATCCCGACCGCGAGGGTCTGCTGGAGACGCCAGCCCGCGTCGCGCGCGCCTACGCTGAGTTGTTCGCTGGCTATGAGGCCGACCCCAAGGAGTATCTGGAGCGAACCTTCGACGAAGTCGGCGGCTACGATGAACTCGTGATCCTGACCGAGATTCCAGTGGTCAGCTTCTGCGAGCACCACATGCTGCCGTTCCTCGGCAAGGCCGCGGTGGGCTATCTGCCGTCAAACCGCGTGGTGGGAATTTCCAAGCTCGCCCGCGTGGTCCACGGCTTCGCCCGACGCCTTCAAATCCAGGAAAAGCTGACGGCGCAAATCGCCGAGGCGATCCAGGACATCCTGAACCCGCGCGGCGTGGGCGTGGTGATCGTCTCCGAGCACAGCTGCATGACCATGCGCGGGGTGAACACGCCAGGCTCGCGCCTGACGACCAGCCACCTGCTGGGCGTCGTCCGGGATGATCCGCGCACCCGTCAGGAATTCTTCGACCTGACCCGCAACCCGACGCGGTAGGTCACCGCCGGCTCGCTGGCTGTTCCTTCTGCCATAAGGAGAGGAGGACCTAGAGGAGTGCTCTTGTTTCGAGCGCTGGCCGCAGCGCTGCGGGATCGACAAAATGATGTACGTCAAAGCCCAGCTGCTCTGCGGCTTCGATGTTCCGGAGACTGTCGTCTACGAATAGGAAGTCCTCAGGCGCGTAGCCAAAGCGATCGCAACAGAGGCGGTAGATGGCAGGGTCAGGCTTCATTACGCCCTCAAGTCCCGAAGCGATGAACCCACGCAGACGCGCAAACGCCGGTGAAAGCTCTAGCGTCGCCGCGAGGGTCTCATGGGATATGTTTGAAAGGCCAAATTGGGGAATACCCTTAGCGTGAAGCGCTTCGATCGCGGCTTCGGTTTCGGCGATTGGTCCAGAGAACATCTCGCTCCAGCGGTCACGCCAAGCGAAGATCTCTGACTGGTGCTGAGGGTGTTGCCGGGCCAGCGCCGCGCAATTGTCATCAAAGGTCACGCCACAATCCGTCGGGGCGTGCCAATCCATCGTGCAGACGTCGGCGAGAAACCGATCGCAGGCTACGGGATCACTAAAAATCTTGGAGTAGATAGTGCGTGGGTTCCAGCGCACAATCACATTGCCGAAGTCCCAAAGGACAGCCTTCGGCACAACAGGCGGTCTTAGCCTTGCTTCGCCTTGAAGCGCGGGTCGGTCTTGTTGATCACATAGACCACGCCCTTGCGGCGCACGAGCTTGCAGTCGCGGTGACGCGTCTTCAGCGACTTAAGCGAGCTTCTGACCTTCATGACACTCTCTGCCCGCCGTGCGGGGGTTAGCCGTAAGAGGGCGGCGATATACGGGCCGGCGGCGGCGAAGTCAACGCGACTTGGCGAGCCCCGTCCGTACAGGTCGGTCGCGCGGATGTGATTGGGACCTGCGGCGACGCACACTAGGTCTTTGACCATGAGCCGCCGCGGAAGCCTGTTTGTCGTCCTCGCCCTGGCCGGGTGCGCCTCGCCCGGGCCAGTCCCAGCGCCCTACGCGCCGCCCCCGCCAGCAGCGCCCGTCTACGCGCCGCCGGCGCCGTCTCTGCCCGTGGCGCCGCCGACGGCGTCTGGCGACATGACCTTCGACGCTTGGTCCCAGGGCTTCTTCGGCCGGGCGGTCCAGGCCGGGATCCCGGCCGACGTCGTCGCCCGCGAGATGGCTGGGCTGACGCCCCTGCCCCGTGTGTCGAGCCTCGATTCGCGTCAGCCGGAATTCTCCAAGCCGGTGTCCGACTACATCCGTGGCGTCACCAGCGCCGACCGGATCGCCATCGGTCAGCGCAAGCGCTTCGAGACAGCCGGCCTGGCCGACATCGAGCAGCGCTATGGCGTGCCGCGCGACGTGCTGGTGGGCATCTGGGCGATGGAGAGCGGCTTCGGCGCGATCCAGGGCGACTTCGATGTCATCCGCTCCATGGCGACGCTCGCCGCCGATGGCCGCCGCCGCGCCTTCGCCGAGGAACAGCTGATCGCCGCCCTCCGACTGATCGCCAGCGGCGAATTCACGCGCGCGCGGCTGCGTGGCTCCTGGGCTGGGGCCATGGGCCAGACGCAGTTCATTCCTGCGACCTTCCTGGCCACGGCGGTGGACGGCGACGGCGATGGCCGCCGCGATATCTGGGGCTCAAGCGTAGACGCCCTGGCCTCTGCGGCGAACCTCCTGTCCAAGGCGGGCTGGGTGCGTGGCCAGGGCTGGGCCCGCGAGGTCACAGCGCCGCCCGGCTTCGATTTCAGCCTGACTGAGGGCCCGCGCGAGACACCGGCTTGGTGGGCCGAGCGCGGGCTGCGACCTGCAGACGGGTTGGGCTGGTCGGCGGCCGACCAGGGCGCCAAAGGCCAGTTGGTCGCACCGGCGGGGGCGTCAGGCCCCTTATTCCTGTTGTTGCCCAATCACTTCGTCATCCGGCGTTACAACAACTCGCTGGCCTATGCGCTCGGCGTGGGCCTGCTGGCCGACCGCTTCGCCGGCGCAGGCCCCCTGATCACCGCCTGGCCGCAGGAGGTCCCCTTGTCATTGGCGGACCGGATGACCGCTCAGCGCGCGCTGGCGCGGCTGGGCTTCGATCCGGGTCCGGCCGACGGCGTGGTGGGCCTGGGCACGCGCACCGCGCTGCGCGGATGGCAGAAGCAGCGCGGACTGACCGCTGATGGCTATCTTACGCCGCAGTTGGTGCAACGGCTGGCGGCCGAAGCTGGCGCGGCTTGAAATCGTGATCACACATCTGTGATTTAGCCGCTTGTGAGCTGGGAAAACCGGCGCATAGTCAGCCTTGCCCTTTCCAGGAAGGGGCTGAAAAAGCACAAGGATCACGCAGATGACCACCGAACTCCTTCGCAAGATCATGGTCGCCGGCGCTGCGGTTGCGGCGCTTTCCGTCGCCGCCTGTAACAAGCCGGCGGAATCCACCGAGGCCGCGGCGGACGCCGCCGCCGAAGCCTCCACCGCCGCTGCGGCGGCCCAATCCGCCCAGGACGCCGCAACGACGGCGGCGGGCGCCGCCACCGACGCCGCCGGCGCCGCGACCGACGCCAGCCAGTCGGCCAGCTCCGCCGCCATGTCGGCCCAGGCCCCGGCCGCCCCGGCTGAACCTGCGCCTGCGCACTAAGCTTCAGGACGACGTGTCCGCAGGAAGGGCCGTCCGCAAGGGCGGCCCTTTTTGCGTGGACGGCTGAGCGCCCGCCTGCTTCAGGCTTGAAGGATGGACGAATCCGAAGGCGCGCTGATCTGGGGGGAGGACGGCCAGCCGCGTTCGCGGCTCTACGGCGATGTCTATTTTTCCACCAGCGACGGTCTGGCGGAATCGCGGGCGGTCTTTCTGCAAGGCGCCGGCCTGCCTGAGGCCTGGGCGGGGCGGCAGCGGTTCACCGTCGCCGAACTCGGCTTCGGTTCGGGCCTGAACATCGCAGCGCTGCTGGACCTTTGGCGCACGACCCGCCCTGACGGCGCGCGCCTGCACATCTTCAGCATCGAGGCCCACCCGCTGACGGCGCAGGAAGCCGCTCGCGCCCTGGCTGCGTGGCCGGAGATCGCCGAGGTGGCGGACCTGATGGTCGCGCGGTGGCCGGGCCGCGCGCGCGGCGTCCACCGCACTGAGTTTCCGGAACTCGACGCCATCCTCGACGTGGCGATTGGAGGCGTGGAAGTCGGTCTCGCGGGCTGGGACGGTCAGGCGGACGCCTGGTTCCTTGATGGGTTCTCACCGGCGGTCAATCCCGCCATGTGGCGCGACGAGGTGCTGGCTGCGGTCGCTGCGCGCTCGGCGCCCGGCGCCCGGGCGGCGACTTTCACGGTCGCGGGCCAAGTACGCCGCGGGCTTGCGGCGGCAGGGTTCGTCGTCTCCAAGCGCCCGGGCTTTGGGCGCAAGCGCGAGCGTCTGGAGGCGGTTTTTCCAGGAGACCGCCCGCAGGGCGCCGGTCCGGTCCGGGTGGCGGTCATTGGCGCCGGCGTCGCTGGCGCGTCTGTCGCCCGCGCCCTGCGCGCCCTTGGGGTCAGCGCCGCGGTGGTTGAGGCGGCCGGCGTCGGCGCCGGAGCCTCGGGTAATCCGGTGGCCTTGGTCACCCCGCGGTTTGATGCGGGCCTGGGTGATCCGGCTGAACTGGCGGCCCGGGCCTTCGCGCGAGCCGTCACGCTTTATGAAGCGACCGCCGGCGTCGTGGTCGAGCATGGCGTGACCCGGCTCGTCGCCGAAGGCCGTGAGGCCGCCCGCATGGCCAAGATCGCCGGCGCCGATCTCTTTGAACCGGACGAACTGACCCTGGGCGAGGCCCTGGCGATCCGCCGCGCCCTCGTCGTCGTTCCGCCCGCCATTCTGTCGGCATGGTTGCCCGCGCTCGCGGCCGGACATGTGGCGGCGATCCGCCGCGACGGCGTGTCCTGGCGGCTGGAGGATGAAACCGGCGCCGAGATTCTGAAAGTCGATGTCGTCGTCGTGGCCGCAGGGCTGGGCGCGGCGGCGCTCTTGGGCGATCTCGGCCTGAGCCCGGTGCGCGGACAATTGACGATCGCGCCCGGCGCGACCGGCGCGGCCATGGAGTGGGGTGGGTACGTCGCCGGCTCGCCGATCGGACTAGCGTTCGGCGCGACGCATGATCGCGGCGACACCGGCCTCGAGGTCCGGGAGGCTGATCATGCCCGCAACCTGGCGACCCTAGCGCAGGCCTGTCCTGACTTGGCGGCGCGCCTTGTGGGGAGAAGTCTCATCGGCCGCGCCAGCGTGCGGGCGGCGACCGCCGACCACATGCCGATCGCCGGGGCGATCGGCGAGGGGCTCTATGTTCTCGGGGGCTTCGGCGGGCGGGGATTCAGCTTCGCGCCGCTCCTGGCCGAGCACGTAGCGGCTAAAATTGCGGGCGCGGCCTCGCCGTTGCCGCGGCGTTTGGCCCGTCTCATCGACCCAACGCGTTTTCGATCCCCTGTTTCTAAGCCGGCGGACGGCTCCTATGTTGGGGTCAAGGGGAAGCCATGATTGAAAGAAGGAGGAAGGGTATGAAACCTGCTCCCATTCTCGCCGCCATGGCGGCGCTCGCCGCGACCGCATCGCTGTCGACGGCGCCGGCCGTGGCCCAGGGGGAAAACTTCGGCAAACCCAACAAGAGCGAACGCGCCTGCTTCTACGCCAGCAACGTCCGCGGCTTCGACGCCGTGCAGGACAAGGTGCTGAACGTCAAGGTCGGAGCGAACGACGTATATCGGATGGAGTTGTTGGGATCGTGTCCCAATCTCGACTACGCCAACGGCATCGCCCTGATGTCGAGAAATTCGACCTTCATCTGCGCCGGGCTCGACGCGACGATCGTCTATGATGGCCCGAACGGCCCGCAGCGGTGCCAGATCAGCCAGATCAGCAAGCTTACCGCGGCCGAGGCGAAGGCCTTGCCGCGCGACGCGCGCCCTTGAACCCCATGCGGCGGCCGGGCGGCGACGCCCGGTTCGCTGTCTAGGCCAGGGTGCTGATCACCCACTGCAGCACAAAGGCTGCGACCGCCAGAATGGCCAGGGCCGAACCAAAGCAAAGGCCGTGTTCGACGACGGACTTCTCGCCGTGTTCACTCAGGCCGTGACCCTCATCGCGTAGCGACATCTCAGCTCCTCCACCCATGTGGCGCGCGCTCTTCGGCGGCTGTCCACGGAGGAAATCTGCGCTCAAAAACCCAGCTTGGCTAGAGGGCGCGAAAGGCCCGATTCAGCACGTCGCAGTGATGAGGCTGGGCCCGCCGAGAAGCCCTTCGACCAGGGGGCGCAGCGTTTGCAACAGGGCCTCACGATCGGGACGATCGGGCTCGTCCATGGGTCGGATGACGGCGCGCATCGCTAGGCCGTCGAAGAGCGCGGCCAGAACCTCCGCACGGGTCTCGATCTCTGCGTTGGAAACGCCTGGCGGACAAACCAGCCGGAGCATGCTGCGGTGCAATGCAAGTTCGTCGGCGTCGGCGGCGCGGACGATGGCATGGACCTTGGGATTGCGAGCCGCCTCGGCCACCACTTCCAGGAACAGGGACGCGCGGTCGGCCTGGGTGTTGCGCTCGACCGCCACCGCGCACTGGCTGAGGAGCGAGCGGATCAGCGGTGTTTCGCTGGCGTCGAGGGCGGCGAAGCGCTCGCGTTTGTCGGCGATGTCCTGCGCGGCTAGGGCCGCGATGATCGCCTCCTTGTTGTCGAAGTAGCGATAGATCTGGCCCACCGACAGATCAGCCGCGTGGGCGATCTGATGCATGCTCGATCCATGGAAACCGGCCTGCAGGACGCAGATCCGAGCCGCCTCCAGAATCTGGCGGCGTCGCGCATCCGCCTTGGCGCCGGCGGCCGATGACGGGGTTTCAGACAAGGTCGCGATTCCTTTACCGCAGTGCGGCAAAAAGCGTGGGTGTTGCGTTGACACAGGTGCGAGACGTTCCTATTTCAACGATCGAGTGGGGAATGAACGTTCATTCTCACATTGGGGATCGGCAGCGATGCGTCAAGAGGCCGGGTGGCTCGCCTGGCGTCGCATCAAACGCCGCGGGTTGGACCTATGCGTCAGATAAAGCGTTTTTCTGCAGCCGCAGCTCTTGCGGCGCTTGTCATGCTCTCCGCCTGTGGGCCGAAGGGCGGCGCTCAGGGGCCGCAAGGCCCCATGCCCGTCAGCGTGGTGGTGATGCAGGCCCAGCCGGCGATACTCACGACCGAGTTGACCGGACGCACCTCGGCGCTTGAGGTTTCGGAAGTCCGGCCGCAGGTCACGGGAGTCGTCCGCGCGCGGCTTTTCACGGAGGGAGGCCAGGTCAAGAAAGGCCAGGCGCTCTACCAGATCGACCCGGCGACCTATCAAGCCACTCTGCAGAGCGCCCAGGCGGGCCTCGCCCAGGCGCAGGCCAGTCTCTCCGCCGCCCGGCTTAAGGCTGAGCGCTATCGCGGACTGGTGGCGATGAACGCGGTCAGCAAGCAGGACAATGACGATGCCCAGGCGGCGTTCCGCCAAGCCCAGGCCAATGTCCAGGCTCAACAGGCCACCGTCCGACAAGGCCAGATCGGCGTCGAATTCACCCGTGTCCTGTCGCCAATCTCCGGCCGCATCGGCAAGTCTTCGGTCACGCCGGGCGCCCTGGTGACGGCGACTCAAGCGACTCCGCTGGCGACCGTACAGAACCTCGACAAGATCTATGTTGATCTCACACAGTCGGCGGCCGAGGTGATGCGCCTGCGCCGCGAGTTCGCTTCGGGCCAAGTCGGCCGGCCGACCAGCACGGCGGTTAGCCTTATTCTCGAAGACGGCGTCGTCTATCCCGTGCAGGGTCAGCTCGAATTTTCCGATGTTTCGGTCGATCCGGGCACCGGTTCCGTGACCCTGCGTGCGATCTTCCCCAACGCCAGCGGCGAACTCTTGCCGGGCCTGTTCGTCCGCGCGCGCCTCACCAAGGCGGTCGCCGCCGACGCCCTGCTCGTGCCCCAAGGTGTGGTCTCTCGCGGTCCGAAAGGCGAGGCGACCGTCATGGTCGTCGGCGCGGGCGACAAGGTCGAGCCGCGCAACGTCATGCTGGGGCAGGGCGTCGGCTCAAGCTGGCTGGTGCTCTCAGGCCTCAAGGCGGGCGATCGCCTGATTGTCGATAACCTGCAGAAGCTTCAGCCTGGCATGCCGGTGAAGCCAACGCCGGTCCAGCCTGGTCAGGGTTCGGCGGCGCCCGCCGCCGCGCCGCAGACCGCCCGCTAAGGGCCGCGCCATGATTTCTCAGTTTTTCATCGGCCGGCCGATTTTCGCTTGGGTCATCGCCATCGTCATCATGCTGGTCGGCGTCCTGGCGATCTTCAACCTGCCGATCGCGCAATACCCGAACATCGCCCTGCCGCAGATCACCGTGCAGGCGACCTACCCCGGCGCCTCGGCCAAGGCCGCCGAGGATAGCGTCACCCAGGTCATCGAGCAGCGGATGAAGGGCCTGGACGGCCTGCTCTACATGAGCTCCAGCTCCTCCAGCAGCGGCTCGATCAGCGTCACCCTGACCTTCAAGTCCGGCACCAATCCGGACATCGCCCAGGTGCAGGTACAAAATAAAGTGCAGAGCGCCATCGCGTTGTTGCCTCAGGAAGTGCAACAGCAGGGCGTCAGTGTCGTGAAGTCCCAGTTCAACTTCATGATGTTCATAGCGCTCTATACCGACGACCTGACCGCCAAGAGCGCGGACCTGGGCGACTATGCCGCCTCCAACGTCGTCGACCCGATCAGCCGCGTGGACGGCGTCGGCGAAGCCCAGCTCTTCGGCTCGGCCTACGCCATGCGGATTTGGCTCGATCCGGCCAAGCTCGCCGCGGTCTCCCTCACGCCGTCGGACATCACCGCAGCGATCCGCGCGCAGAACACCCAGGTTTCAGCAGGCAAGATCGGCTCGGCGCCCGCGACGCCAGGAACGGAAATCGTCGCCAGCATCAACGCTCAGTCGCGCTTGCAAACCGAAGACCAGTTCCGGCAGATCATCCTGAAAAACACGCCTGGCGCGTCCATTGTCCGCCTTGGCGATGTGGCGCGTGTGGAGCTCGGCGCGGAGTCCTACGTTTTCTCGGCCAAGTATAACAACAAGCCCGCCGTCCCCATGGGCATCAAGCTGGCGCCTGGCGCCAACGCGCTTGAGACCAACAAGGCTGTGCTCGCCAAGCTCGATGAACTCCAGAAGTCCTTCCCGGCAGGCGTGAAGTACGCCATCCCCAGCGACACGACCCCCTTCGTCAAGAAGTCCCTGGAAGGTGTCGTGCACACCCTGATCGAGGCGGTCGTCCTCGTCTTTCTGGTGATGTACTTGTTCCTGCAGAACTGGCGCGCGACGCTCATCCCGACCATCGCCGTGCCGGTGGTCTTGCTGGGCACCTTCGGCGTGTTGGCGGCGACCGGTTACAAGATCAACACGCTGACGATGTTCGCCATGGTCCTGGCGATCGGCTTCCTTGTCGATGACGCCATCGTCGTCGTTGAAAACGTCGAGCGCATCATGCGCGAAGAGGGGCTCTCGCCGGTCGAGGCCACGCGCAAGTCCATGCGCGAAATCACCGGCGCCCTCATCGCCATCGCCTTGGTGCTCTCGGCCGTGTTCGTGCCGATGGCGTTCTTCGGCGGCTCTCAAGGGGTGATCTACCGCCAGTTCTCGATCACCCTCGTCTCGGCCATGGCGCTCTCGGTCATCGTCGCCCTCATCCTGACGCCGGCGCTTTGCGCCACCCTGCTGAAGCCGATCGACCCCGCCCACGATCACGCGCCGAGGGGACCGCTCGCCCGCCCGCTAGGCTGGTTCAACCGCAACTTCGACCGCGCCTCCGAACGCTACCAGGGCGCGGTGCGCAAGCTTCTGCCCCGCGGTCTGCGCACCATGGCGGTCTACGCCGCCATCGTCGTCGTCGCGGGTCTGCTGTTCGTGCGCCTGCCCACGGCCTTCCTGCCCGAAGAGGATCAGGGGTCGATCATCAACATCATCGAGCTGCCAGCGAACGCGACCGTCGAACGCACCCAGAAGTTCCTGGATCGCATGTCGGACCATCTTCGCTCTAGCGAGAAGGAAGGCATCGACTCGATACTGACCATCGCCGGCTTCAGCTTCGCCGGTCAGGCGGAGGGCAACGGCATCGCCTTCGCCAAGATGAGACCCTTCGAGGAGCGAAGCGGTAACGATCTGTCGGCCAAGGCCGTAGCCGGCCGGGCGATGGGCTTTGGCCTGAGCCAGCCGGACGCTACCGCCTTCGCCATCGTGCCGCCGGCGGTGCCTGAATTGGGCCAGGCCCAGGGCTTCGAGATGCAGCTGCAGGATACCGGCGGCGTCGGCCACGAAGCCCTGATCGCGGCCTCGCAACAGCTGATCGGCATGGCCGCCAAGGACCCGCGCCTGGCGGGCGTGCGCCTGAACGGCCTGTCCGACAACGCCCAGCTGAACCTCTCCGTGGATCTCGCCAAGGCCGGCGCTCTCGGGCTGTCCTCGGCTGACATCAACGCGACCCTCGTCGCCGCCTTCGGCGGCTCCTACGTCAACGACTTCATCGACCGGGGCCGGGTCAAAAAGGTGCTGATCCAGGCTGATGCGTCCAACCGCATGCAGGCTGAAGATCTCGACCGCTGGTTCGTCCGCAACAAGGACGGCGAGATGACCCCCCTCTCGTCCTTCGCCACCGCCGCCTGGACCAAGGGTCCGCCGGCGCTCGGCCGCTACAACGGCGTTCCGGCGCTGAACATCCAAGGCTCCGCCGCACCGGGTAAGAGTTCGGGCGAGGCGATGAAGGCCATGGAGGAGCTCGTCGGCAAACTGCCCTCGGGCATTGGGTTCGAATGGACCGGCCTGTCGCTGCAGGAACGTGCGGCGGGCGCCCAGGCGCCGATGCTCTACGCCCTGTCCATCGTCGTGGTCTTCCTGCTGTTGGCCGCTCTCTACGAGAGCTGGACGATCCCGCTGTCGGTCATCCTGGTGATTCCGTTGGGCGTCGTCGGCGCGCTTTTGGCCACCAGCGCCCGGGGGCTCTCCAACGACATCTACTTCCAGGTGGGTCTGCTCACGACCATGGGCCTGGCCGCCAAGAACGCGATTCTGATCGTCGAATTCGCCGTCGATCGCATGAAGAGCGGCATGGAGATGATCGAGGCGACCATTGAGGCCGTCCGCATTCGCCTGCGGCCAATCATCATGACCTCGCTGGCCTTCGTGTTCGGGGTGTTGCCGCTGGCGATCTCCACGGGCGCGGGGTCCGGCAGCCAGCACTCCATCGGCACCGGCGTGATCGGCGGCATGCTTACCGCGACCTTCCTCGGCATCTTCTTCGTGCCGGTCTTCTTCGTCGTTGTCCGCAAGCTGTTCCACCGCAGGGAGCATCCTGCGCCCACGACCAGCACGGAGGCGCAGGCATGAGCCCGCTGAAACCCGCCCTGGCGGCGCTCCTCATCGTCTCCACCGCACTTTCGGCCTGCGCGACACTGGCCCCACGCTATGAACGACCCGCCCTGGCGGCGCCGCAGACCTGGCCGGATCCCGCCCAGGGCGCGGCGGCCTCCGCCGGCGACCTCGCCTGGCGCGACGTGTTCCTGGACGCCAAGCTGCAGGCCCTGATCGATCTGGCGCTCGCCAACAATCGCGACCTCCGTCTGGCCGCGGCCAATATCGAACAGGCGAGGGCGCAGTACCGCATCCAGCGCGCAGCGCTCCTGCCGACGGTCAACGGCGTTCTGTCCCGCTCCGAGACTGTGACGCCGGCGGCCGGGTCGGCCTTTGGCCAGGCGCTTGATATCAAGCAGGCGAGCGCGTCCGTGAACCTGACGTCGTTCGAACTCGACCTGTTCGGCCGCATCCGCAGCCTCAGCCGGTCGGCTCTGGAATCGTTCTTCGCCACTGAGGAGAATCAGCGCGCCGTCCGTATCAGCCTGATCGCCGAGACGGCCTCAGCCTATCTGCAGATGGCTTCCGACCTCGAGTTGATGGCGATCACCCGGTCGGCGCTGGACGACCGCGATGAATCCCTTCGCCTGACCCGTCGTCGCTTCGACGCCGGCGTCGCCTCCGACCTTGACCTCAGCCAGGCCGAAACCCTCGCCGAACAGGCGCGCAGCGACCTAGCGACAGCGACCGCGCTCGTCGGCCAGGACCAGAACGCGCTGCGGCTGGTCGTCGGCGCTCAGCCGCCTGCGGCCCTGCTCCCGGCGGCGGGCGTCTCCTCGACAACCGTCCTGGCCGACCTGCCCGCGGGCATGCCCTCCGACGTGTTGACCCGCCGCCCGGATGTCCTGGCCGCGGAGCACACTCTGCGGGCGCGCAACGCCGACATCGGCGCGGCGCGGGCGGCCTTCTTCCCGAGGATCGCGCTCACCGGCAATTACGGGACCGCCAGCTCCGCCATCAGCGGTCTGTTCGACGCCGGCACCAAGGCCTGGAGCTTCGCCCCGCAGATCGTTCTGCCGCTTTTCGCGGGCGGGGCGAATATCGCCGGCCTGAAGCGCTCCCGGGCTGCTCGGGACGCCGCTGTCGCCACCTACGAGAAGACGGTGCAGACGGCCTTCCGCGAGGTCGCCGACCAGCTGGCGGTGCGCAGCACGATCCGCGACCGTGTCGAGGCCCAGACCCGTCTGACCAGCGCCGCCGAGCGGGCGCAACGCCTGTCGCGTGCGCGATATGAGGCCGGCGTCGATTCCTACATCACCGCCCTGGACGCGAACCGCACGCTCTATACGGCGCGCCAGACCTTGCTGTCGGCCAGGCTGGCTGAGCAACTGAACCGCGTCACGCTCTACAAGGTGCTTGGCGGCGGCGCCGGCTGACGGACGCTGAACGACAGCGGCCGCCGCTCTGCGTCGAGCCGCAGCACCGCGTCGGCGCGCGCCGGACCCTCCTCAAGGAGCCGGCGTGTGACGCGTTCGAAGTGGGCGACGAAGCGCGCGACCTGGGCGTCGTCCATCAGGCCCGGCGCGCCTGGGCGCGCCGCGCGCAGTTTTGCCTCCTGTTCGCGACGCCAACCAACCACCACCTCGAAGTCCGGCGGCAGGATCTGGATCAGCGCGTCGAGCTGGGCGAACAGCGTCTGATCGGCCGCCAGGGCGGTGTTGACATAGGCCCGCCAGACACCCGTCGGGTCCTCGTTGCGCTCGAGCGCGTTGAGCGGCGTCGCAAGGTCAGCCATGGGCGCAGGCCTGGCGCCCACGCACCACCCTTCAAAGAGCACGACGTCGGCGGGCCCCTCAAACCACGGCCAGTCGGCTTCCGGCGTGCGGTCATCCGTCGACTTGTCGAAGCGCGGCAGGGCGAGGCTTTCGCCGGCCCGCAGCGCCGCCAGCACCGACATCCCGAGCGCACGGTCGTGGGTGCCTGGAGGTCCGCGGGTGGCCAGCAGGGGATGAACGTCTCGAGCGAGGATCTGGCGCTCGGCATGAGTGAGGTAAAGGTCGTCGATCGATAGGCTGGCGACCCGCAGGCCGTGCCCGCGCAGGAGGTCGGAGAGAACCTCGCAGGCCGTGCTCTTGCCGCTGCCCTGAGGCCCGGAAAGCCCGACCATGAAGGGCCTCTGGCGGCGTCGCTCCAGGATCAACTGGGCCAGCGGCCGCAGCGCGATATCGACCGTCGCTGCGTAGTTCCTGGGCCAGCCGGCCTCAGACTCCGTCGGCAAGCACGCACCGGTTGCGGCCCGTTCGTTTGGCCGCGTAGAGGGCCACGTCGGCGGTGGCGAGCCATGCCTCGCAGGAGGCGGTCAGTGGATCGCCAAGAGCGACGCCAAAGCTGGCGGTCACCGCCTGCGGAAGCGTTCCCATCTGCAGGCGCTCGAGGCCCGCACGCACGGTTTCGGCGAAGGCCAGCGCATTGTCGGCGGCTGCTGCGTCGCCGGTCAGTAGGATGGCGAACTCCTCACCCCCCAGTCGGCCGACCATGCACCCGGCCGGAACAAGGTCGCGGCAGTGCTTCGCGATGGCTTTCAGCACGAGATCGCCCATGGGATGGCCGTAGGTGTCGTTGATCGATTTGAAATGATCGGCGTCGAGCAGAATCATCGCGCAGGGGACAGCATCGCTCCGCAGTCTGGCGAGGGCCTTGTCGCCTTCGATGAGGAAGCCGCGGCGCGTCATCGCCCCGGTCAGGCCGTCGCTCTGGGCTATGACCCTCAGCTCCAGTTCGTCGACGATCATTGAGGCGAGGGTGGACAACATTGCCAACTGGCTGGCGTCGAACACCCGGGGCACCGTATCGATGGCGCAGAGCGATCCGACATTATAGCCGTCTGGCGTCGACAGCGGCGCGCCGAGGTAGCTGCGAATGTGCGGGGGCCCGACGACCAGAGGGTTCTCTGCGAACCGTACGTCAGTCAGGGCGTCGCCGACGTTCATCGTTTCGCGCTGCTGGATCGTGTGGGTGCAGAAGGAGACGCCACGGCTGGTTTCCGAATCGCCGATGCCTTGGCGAGACTTGAACCACTGTCGATCCTGGTCGATGAGCGAGACGGCGGACATGGGCACATTCAGGACCGACTGCACGAGCTGTGTGATCCGGTCGAAAGACGGCTCTGGCATGGTGTCGAGCACATTATAGCGTTGCAGAGCCGCCAAGCGACCTTGCTCGTCCATCAGCTTCGCATCGTTCATCAACTAGCCTTGCCGCCGGACCGCCGGCTTTCAATCATCTGAGACTATTTGAGCATGGCCGCTCGCACACGCAACACGTGTGGCGTCGCCGCGGCGGCGATTCGCCGATCATTGCGACATCGCGGCGAAGCAAACTGTGAAACCCTGGTGGACGCGGCTGGGATCGAACCAGCGACCCCTACGATGTCAACGTAGTGCTCTCCCGCTGAGCTACGCGTCCTTGGGTCCAGGGAGGGCGGATATACAGAGGCGTTGCGCGCTTAGCAACCCGCCAGCGCGGCCTTGCTAAGCTCAAGCGCGCAGCGTTGTATGCCCTCATCATGGAAGACTGCGAATCTATCGCAAACGAAGGCGACCAGACGCCGAACGCCGCCTTTGACGTGCGTCGCGCGGCGCGAGCAGGCGAGGCTGCGCCAACACCGCTGGTCTTCGCTTCACCCCATTCTGGCCGGGACTATCCTGACGACATGGGATCCGCACTCGATCCGCGGAACCTGCGGTTGTCGGAAGACGCCTTCGTCGACGACTTGATCGAGGCCGCTCCAGCGATGGGCGTCGCGGTCATCGCCGCCCGTCTGGGCCGCGCCTACATCGACATGAACCGCGAGGCCTTTGAACTCGATCCGGCCATGTTCGCCGATGAACTGCCCGCCCACGCGAAGCCGCGTACGGCGCGCGTCGCCGCCGGCCTGGGCTCGATCGCCAAGGTCGTCGCCGAGGGCAAGGAGATCTATGCGCGCAAGCTGATGTTCGCCGAGGCGCGTGACCGTATCGAAAGCGCGCATCAGCCCTATCACGCTGCTTTGGAACAGCTACTGGAAGAGGCGCGCGCGGCGCACGGCTTCGCCGTGCTGATCGACTGGCATTCAATGCCCGCCGCCGCCGCCCGCGGCGCGACGCGGGAGAGGCCCTGCGATATGGTGCTGGGCGACCGGTTCGGTGCGGCTTGCTCGAACCTGGTGACCAGCCTGATCGAGCGCGAGTTGGAGGCCATGGGCTATCGGCTGGCGCGTAACGCGCCCTACGCCGGCGGCTACACGACAGAGCACTACGGCCGCCCCGCTCAGGGCGTCCACGCGCTGCAGATCGAGATCAACCGGGGCCTGTATCTGGATGAAAAGGCGCTAAAGCCGACGGCGGGGTTCGCCAAGCTGAAGAGCCGCCTCGAAACCTTGACCCAGACCTTGGTGGCGACCGACTGGGCGGAACTCGCTCCCTGAGCTGCGAGCCAGCTTCGCCCGCGAGTTTTTCAGGCGCCGGCCGTTTTCCGATCCGCGGACCAGACAGGCTTCAGACCAAAAAAAAGCCGCGCCACTGTCACAAGGACGGGGCGCGGCAAGTCATTAGGGAGGAAACGCCCAGGAAGGGCAGAGGCGTCAGCGACGCCTCACAACTTCCTTATACGGTGCGGCGCACAACGAAACAAGCAGAAAATTTCACCATTTCGATCGATCAAATTTCGAACTATATAAAATCCAATATTAACAGTTACTTGTTCGAAATTAGCGCCGTTTAGATTGAATTTTGCGCTGCACAATGGAATGGAGCGTGCGGTGCAGCGAAATGCGAATCTGCGGCAGGGGTGGCTTCAGAGGCCCGTCTCGTCTAAAAGCCCGCGTCTTCTCAAAAATTCGCACGCGCCCAAAGCCCTGCCCGGACCCTGGACTTCCCATGTCGCTTCGCAACATCGCCATCATCGCCCACGTCGACCACGGCAAGACGACCCTCGTGGATCAGCTGCTCGCCCAGTCAGGCGTTTTCCGAGCCAATGAGGCTACGGTGGAACGCGCCATGGACTCCAATGATCAGGAGCGCGAGCGCGGGATCACCATCCTGGCGAAGTGCACCAGCGTGCTCTGGCACGGCGAGCAGGGCGAGACCCGCATCAACATTATTGACACCCCTGGTCACGCCGACTTCGGCGGCGAGGTCGAGCGGATCCTCGGCATGGTGGACGGCTGCGTCCTGCTGGTGGACGCCGAAGAAGGCGTGATGCCGCAGACGAAGTTCGTGCTGGGCAAGGCGTTGAAAATGGGGCTGCGCCCGATCGTCTGCCTGAACAAGGTCGACCGCGCCCACGCCGATCCGGAACGCGTGCTGAACGACGCCTTCGATCTCTTCGCCGCCATGGGCGCGAGCGACGAGCAACTCGACTTCCCGCACATCTACGCCAGCGGCAAGAACGGCTGGGCGACGCTGGATATGAGCCAACCGTCGGAAACCCTTGCGCCGCTGTTCGATCTCATCGTGCGCCACGTGCCGGCGCCCAAGGCCGAGGCGCGCAAGGACGAACCCTTCCAGATCCTGTCGGTGCTGATCGAAAACGACCCGTTCCTGGGTCGTCTGCTGACCGGCCGCATTGAATCCGGCAAGGCCGTTCCGGGACTCGCGATCCACGCCCTGTCGCGCGACGGCAAGGAGATCGAGCGTGGCCGCATCACCAAGGTGCTGGCCTTCCGTGGCCTGAAGCGTCAGCCGATCGAGGACGCCGAGGCTGGTGATATCGTCGCTATCGCCGGACTGTCGAAGGCCACCGTCGCCGACACCCTTTGCGCCATCGACGTGCTGGACGCCCTGCCGGCTCAGCCGATCGATCCGCCGACCATCTCCATGACCGTCTCGGTCAACGACAGCCCGCTCGCGGGGCGTGAGGGCGATAAGGTGCAGAGCCGCGTGATCCGCGACCGCCTGCTGAAGGAAGCTGAATCCAACGTCGCCATCAAGGTCAGCGAGACCGCCGGCAAGGACGCCTATGAGGTCGCAGGTCGTGGCGAACTGCAGCTGGGCGTGCTGATCGAGGGCATGCGCCGCGAAGGCTTCGAACTGTCCATCAGCCGTCCCCGCGTGGTCTTCCAGATCGACGAGGAGACCGGCCAACGGTTGGAGCCGATCGAGGACGTCATGATCGACGTCGACGACGAGTTCACCGGCATCGTCATCGAAAAGCTCTCGGCGCGTAAGGCGGAGCTGAAGGACATGGGCCCGTCGGGCGCGGGGAAGACGCGCATCAGCCTTCTCTCCCCATCCCGCTCGCTGATCGGCTACCAGGGCGAGTTCCTGACCGACACCCGCGGGTCGGGCGTTCTGAACCGCGTGTTCAGCCACTATGAGCCTTACAAGGGCGCCATCGATGGCGGCCGCAAAGGCGTGCTGATCTCCAACTCCGACGGTGAAACCGCGGCCTACGCCCTGTGGAACCTGGAAGACCGCGGCACGATGTTCGTCGGCGGCGGCGAGAAGGCTTACCAGGGCATGATCATCGGCGAGAACTCGCGCCAGGATGATCTCGACGTCAATCCGATGAAGGCCAAGCAACTGACCAACGTCCGCGCCTCCGGCAAGGACGAGGCCGTGCGCCTGACGCCGCCACGGAAGATGACCCTCGAACAGGCCATCGCCTACATCGAGGAAGACGAACTGGTGGAAGTGACTCCCAAGTCCATTCGCCTTAGGAAGAAAGAACTGAATCCGAGCTTCCGCAAGAAGCGCGTCAAAGACGAGTAGGCGATGGCGCGAGGCGACCTGGCCGAAATCACCGGGTCCGACCGCCAGTCCGCGCGCGAGCGGGCGTTTCGGCTGCTCGCCGGCGTCGTCACCGCCCTGGTGGCGACCTTCGCCGTCTTGGCGGCCGTCTTCGTAGGTTACGACAATTCGGTCCAGTGGGTGACTCACACCCACGCTGTGCGCACTGGCGTGGCGGATGTCCTGCAGGGGGTGTCAGACGCCGAATCCGCCCAGCGCGCCTATATGGTCACCAACAATGAGCGCTACGTGGGGGTCCAGCAGGAGGGCCGCGCTTACGCGCTGCCCAGGCTCTCGGATCTGCGCGTGATGACCACCGACAACCCCGAACAGCAGAAGCGAATCGCGGCGCTGTCGCAGCTTGTCGACCAGCGGTTGGCGATCATGGATCAGGTGATTGCAACCCGCAGGATGTCCGATGTCGACACTGCCGTCAGCGTTGGCCGTCGACATGGCGCAGGCGAGGTCAACGTCCAGATCCGCCGGATCCTCTCGGAGATCGATCAGGCGGAAGCCGCCCTTGAAGCCGATCGCGAACGCCGCGCGTCCGCTCTGCGGCTCCTGCTTGTGGTGACCGCCGTCACCTTCGGCCTCCTGCTCATCGCCCTGTTCGTCAAGGCCATCCGTGATCTCGCGCTGGATCGCGAGGTTGAGATGGAGACGTCGGACCGGTTGCGCGAACTCGTTCGGCAGCGGACTCTGCTGCTCGACGAGGTCAATCACCGCGTCAAGAACTCCCTGCAGCAGATCGCCGGCGTCATGCGCCTGCAGGCGCGGGCCGCGAACAATCCTGAGGTCCGAGAAGAGCTGGAGAAGACGCTCGCGCGGATCATCGCCGTCGGGCGCGTCCATGAGCAGGTCTACAAGGCCGAGGGGCGTCTTGGCGTGTTCGACGCCGGCAGCTATGCTGATCATCTTGCGCGCGATCTGGTGCAGTCGATGGGCCGGGAAGACATCCGCCTCGAGATTGAAACCGAATCCGCGCTGCTCGACCTTGGTCACGCCAGTCCGATCGCCTTGATCCTGAATGAATTGATCACCAACGCCCTAAAATATGGCTGCCCCGCCGAGGCGGTCGGCTGCGCCCTGCGCGTGGTCTTCGCCGGCGAAGGCGAGAACTATGTGCTCAGCGTCGCCGATGATGGACCAGGGCTGGCGGCGGACGCCCAGCTGGTGAGCTCCAACACCCTTGGCCTGCGCGCGGTTGACGCCTTGGCGCGCCAACTTGGCGGGCGGCTGGAAGTTGAACGGCCCACGCAGGGCGCGACGTTCCGGGTGCGCTTCCCGAAGGCGGCGGCCTGATGCGTGTCCTGATCGTTGAAGACGACGCCTTGATCGCCCTGGACATGGCCGGTCTTGTCGAAGACCTGGGCCACGAGGTGATCGGCTCGGAAGCCGAGGCCGAGGCCGCGTTCGCGCTTGCCCGCAACGACCGACCGGATGTCGCCCTGGTCGACATCCGCCTGGCAGGCAAGGCCGACGGCGGCGAGCTCGCGGGGTGGCTCTACCGGGACCTTGGCGTTCGGTCGCTGTTTGTCTCGGGCTCCATCACCGAGACTTTCCGCGAGGCGATGGCCGACATTCAGCCCTTGGGCTTCCTCGGCAAGCCGATCACCTTCCGCAACCTGGGCGAGGCGTTGCGCGACATCTGAGGCCTGCAGGCGGAAACGTCCCTCCGCCCCCTTGCGGTCACGCCAGCGACAACGCACGTTCCTGACCTGAATCTCGCCTGACTTGAATCTCGATTGGAGTTTGAAATGCAAACCGGCTGGCTCGACGAAGACGAAGACGGCGAAGATAACCGCCTGCCGGACATGCCGATGAACTCGGGCCCGGTGCAGAACGCGCTCTACAAGTCGCGCACCGTCCTGATCTTCGGCGAGGTGAACATGCGCATGGCCGAGCGTGTGACCGCCCAGCTGTCGGCCTTCGCGGCTGAGAGCGACAAGGAAATTCGGGTGCTCATCAACTCGCCCGGCGGTCACGTCGAAAGCGGCGACACCATCCACGACATGATCCGCTTTTGCGGTGCGCCGGTGAAGGTGATCGGCACGGGCTGGGTCGCTTCCTCGGGCGCGCACATCTTCCTGGGCGCCAAGAAGGAGAACCGCTTCTGTCTGCCCAACACGCGCTTCCTGCTGCACCAGCCGGCTGGTGGCGTGCGCGGGCAGGCCTCGGACATCCAGATCGAGGCCGAAGAGATCATCAAGATGCGCGACCGTGTGAACAAGATCATCGCCCGCGAGACCGGCCAGACGCTCGAACGAATCGTCAAGGACACCCAGCGCAACTTCTGGATGAGCGCTGAAGAGGCCATCGCCTACGGCCTGGTCTCCAAGATCGTCACCGACGCTTCGGACGTCTGAACCCATGAGCGAGGCGTGGTGGAAGGGCGCGATCCTCTACCACGTCTACGTTCGCAGCTTCTTTGACTCAGACGCCGATGGACAGGGTGACCTGGCCGGATTGGAGGAGAAGCTCGACTACATCGCCAGTCTCGGCGTCGACGGGATCTGGCTGTCGCCTATCCATCCCTCGCCAGATCGCGATTGGGGCTACGATGTTTCAGACTTCGAGGACGTCCATCCGGACTACGGGACGCTCGAGGACTTCGACCGCCTCCTGGATGCGGCTCACGCCCACGGATTGAAGGTCGTGCTGGACGAGGTCCTGGCCCACACCTCCGACGAGCACGCCTGGTTCATCGACAGCCTGACCGGCGGGTCCGCAGGGGAGAAGGCCGACTGGTATGTCTGGGCCGATCCGGCGGATGATGGGACCGCGCCCAACAATTGGCTCTCTGTGTTTGGCGGTCCGGCCTGGGCCTACCAGCCCCACCGCCGCCAGCACTATCACCACAAGTTCCTCAGGCAGCAGCCAAAGCTTAACTGGCGTTCGCCAGGCGCGCGGGCCGCGGCAATGCAGGTCCTCGACTACTGGCTCGAGAAGGGCGTCGATGGCTTTCGCCTGGATGTCGCCGGCGCTTACCTGCACGACGACGCCCTGACCGATAACCCCGCTGTCCCGCCGGAGGCGCGCACCGCCCAGACCTGGTCGCAGGCCGCGAGCCTTCAGCGGCACATCCACGACGCAAATCTGATCGAGAACGCCGAGCTGCTCGACGCCGTCCGCCGCCGCGTCGAGGCCTGGGGCGACCGCTTCGTCTTCGGCGAGTTCTTCGAGGAGGAGGCCCGCGCCGGCGCCTATCTCGCCTCGGACGAGGGCCTGCACTCGGCCTATACCTTCGTCCTGCTGACCGCCGAGCGGATGACTGCGCGGCTGGTGCGCGACCACTATGCGCAGCTCGCCTCTCATCCCGGCCACTGGCCCACCATCTCGTTCAGCAACCACGACGTGCCCCGCGCGGTCAGCCGCCTGGCCGATGGCTCGCCGGAGGCGGCGCGCATGCTGCTTGGGCTCCTGGCGACCCTGCAGGGCACGATATTGATCTATCAGGGTGAGGAGTTGGGCCTGCCGCAGGCCAAGCTGACGCGGCGCGAGCAGCGCGACCCTGTTGGCGATCTCTATTGGCCCTACGCCGGCGGCCGCGACGGCGCGCGCACACCCATGCCCTGGAGCGACGATGAGACCCTCGGATTCAGCAAAGGCGAAGCCTGGCTCACGCCATCGCCGCTGCATCGCGCGCTCAGCGTCGCAGCGCAGGATGATGATGAGGATTCGGTGCTGAACTTCGCCCGCGCGGTCATCGCGCTTCGCCAGGATTCCCAGGCGCTGCGCACGGGCGAGATCGTTTTCTTGGACGCCGCAGAGCCGGCCTTGGCCTTTGTGCGGCGCGATGGCGACGAAGCCATCGCCTGCGTCTTCAATCTTTCGCCCGAGCCCTGCATCGTCGAAACGCCGGCGCTGGAGGATGGCGTCCTGCTTGAACTGCGCGCGGGAGAGGTGGAGTTGCGCGGCGGCTCCATTGGCCTTTCGCCCTTTGCTGCGGCGTTTGTGAAGCTCTGATTAAGTTGTGATTGCGGATAAGAGGGGCCGCATGACGCAGCAGGACCAGTTCGAGAAGGCGACCACGCCCCGTTTCGGGCGCGGCTTCCTGCGTGACATCTGGTACTTCGCAGCGCTCTCGCGGGACCTCAAGCGCGGCAAGATGGGCCGCTACGAGTTCCTGGGCGAACCCGTCCTCTTAGGGCGTTCGCCGGACGGGGCGATCTTTGCGCTTCGAGACATCTGTCCGCACCGCGCTGCGCCGATCTCGGCGGGCCGCTTCCGCAAGGAAGCTTCCGGCGACGAGGTCGTCGAGTGTCCCTATCATGGCTGGCGCTTTGGTGCGGATGGTGTGTGCCGGGCGATCCCGTCTCTCGCCGACGACCAGGCGATGGATGTGAGCCTCATCCGCGTCCGGCGTTACCCGACCTCGGAAAGCCAGGGCCTGGTGTTCATCTGGATCGGCGATGGCGAACCCAGCGAAGCGCCGCCGCTGTTCCCAGGGGTGGCGGCGACCTCGCCGAAGGTCATCGACCGCATGGACTTCCACGCCCATATCGACCACGCGGTCGTGGGCCTTATGGACCCGGCCCACGGGCCCTACGTCCACCAGCAATGGTGGTGGCGCTCGGCCGGCAGCCAGCACCAGAAGGCCAAGCAGTTCACGCCCAGCGAATCCGGCTTCGCCATGACGCGGCATTCGCCGTCGAAGAACTCGCGCGCCTACAGGATTCTGGGCGGGGCGCCGGAGACCGAAATCACCTTCCGCATCCCTGGGTTGCGCTGGGAGCATGTGACGGTCGGCAAGCGCCAGGTGCTGTCGCTGACTTGTCTCACGCCGATGGGCGAGCGGCGGACGCGCATCACCCAGATCATCTGGTCGGACCACCCGGCCTTCATCTTCCTGCGCCCGGTGATCGCCGCGGCGGCCAGGGCCTTCCTGAGGCAGGACGGCCGCATGGTCGATCTGCAGAACGAAGGCCTGAAGTACGATCCGACGTTGCTTTGGATCGACGACGCGGACAGTCAAGCCAAATGGTACATGCGCTTGAAGAGCGAGTGGGAGCAAAGCCGTCGCGAGCAGCGGGCGTTCCGTAATCCGATAGAGCCCGCCGTTCTGCGTTGGCGCAGCTAGTCGGCCTCGGCGCCGACGAAGGTCACCTTGGTTCCCTGATGGACGGCCGCGCCAAGTTGAGCGGCGTCCCAGTTGGTCAGGCGCACGCAGCCGTGGCTAGCGACCTTGCCGACGAGACGCGGGTCCGGTGTGCCGTGAATGCCGTAGGTGTCCTTGGTCAGGTCGATCCAGGTGGAGCCCACCGGATTGTTCGGACCCGCCGCGATCGTGAGCTTGCCCTTCGAAGCGTCGCCGAAGGTCACCCGATCCGGATCAAAGGTGTAGGTCGGCGCAGGCGCTAGCGTTCTCACCGCCCAGACGCCGCTGGGCGCCGGACGCTCCGAGGATCCCACAGTGGCCGGATAGACGGCGATCAGGCCGCCCTTGTCGTCATAGGCCCTGAGCTGCTGTTTCGATTTGTCGACCTCGATGGCGGCGACCTTGGGCAGGACGGGGTCGACGGCCGCAGCTCCGGCTGCGGCCACCAGGATCGTGGTCCCGGCGACAGCGAAGTTCGCGGCCGGGTTCAGGGCGCGCAACAAGGCCTCGTCCATGTGGAATTTCTCGGCGAGGGCCTCAGCAGGGCTCGTGTAGGCGAGCCGATCGAGCTTGGCCATGTCGCTGTAGTCCTTGGGCACAGCCTCGATGAACGGGCCTGCCGCATCTTCGGCGGTGATCACATAGTCCATGACCGTCGGCCGCGCGTCGCTGAGCAGCATGGTCCAAACCTGGGCGTCGAGCTTGCCGTCGGCGGGAAGGTTGCGGCTTCGCTCATAGGCGGCGAGCGCATTCGTGAAATTGCCGCCTAGCTGGCCGTCGATGACGCCAGGCGAGACATGGGCGCGGTCAAGCAGCACCTGGGCGCGGATCAGCACGTCGCGCTTTGCGATATTGTCGCTCATCGCTTCGGCGAACTGCGCCGTGTCGATGGCCTTGGCGGCGTCAGCGGTCGACGCCGTCAGGGGCGGCGGCGCTGGCGACGCAGCGACAGCCGCCGCGGAAGACGCGGGCGGAGACTTTTCGGCAGGCGCCGGCTGCGAACAGGCGGCCAGGATAGCGAAAAGGCAGGCTGACGACAGCTTTAGAGTATTCATGGTGGACCTCCGCGGTGCGCCGTGCGTTGAGCGCAGCGTGAGGATCAAGGTTTCAGAAGCGCTGCGGTTCCTGGCCGGGTTGGGCGCGACTGCGCTCGTCCTGCTGTTGCTGGCGATCCGCGTGACGAGCTGCGCGCCGATGAGCGTCAGCGCGCCGCCGATGGCCGCCTCGCCGCCGCCGCCCGCTGCGCGCGCGCCGGCGACGCCTGCGGAATGCCGAAACTCCGCCTTCGACGCGCAGGCCCAGGCCAACACGGCTAGCCTGGCGGGCTTGGCCTGGGCGCCGTTCGGACGGGACGAAATCGGCTGGGAAATCTATGCGCCGATGATCGGGCGCGAGGTCGCGACAGGCTGCCCGCCGACCAGTCCGGCCTTCGCAGCCGCCCTAGCCCGATGGCAGGCCTCCCAGGGCCTGGCGGCGACTGGCCTGATGAACGAGGTTGATTTTCAGCGCATGCGCGGCGTCATCCAACTGCGCCGGCCCTTCGTGGTGCTGGCGGCGCAAGAGGTTTGCCCGGAGCCGACCTTGGGCGTGCTTGAGCCCAATCATGACGGTGAGGGCTATGGCGGCAAGCAGGTGTTCATGCGGCCTGCCGCCTTCGCCGCCTATCGCCGAATGGCCGCCGAAGCCCGCCGCGATCCGGAGATCGCCGCCGATCCGCGCAACCTGACCATCTTCTCCGGTTATCGCAGTCCGGCGCTTGACGCCCAGCGGTGCCAGCTGGAAGGCAACTGCGATGGCGTGGTCAGGGCCAGCTGCTCGGCCCATCGCACAGGCTTGGCGGTGGACATCTATGTGGGCCAGGCGCCCGGATTCGGCCCCGACTCAAGCGCTGATCCCAATCGCCTCTACATGAGTCGCACGCCGACCTACCGTTGGCTGGTGGCGAACGCCGACAGGTTTGGCTTCGTCAACTATCCCTTCGAGCCCTGGCACTGGGAGTGGACGGGCGAAGCGCCCTAGGGCAAGGCAAGCCGCCGCGGACGGGGCTCAGGTGCTTGACGCATGGTGAGTGCTCTGGGCCTCGCGAGTGAATCCCGCGGCGACCACGGCTATGTGGCGATCCATCTGAATCGAAAGACTTTCGGCGTCCGCGGCTTCCGACGCCGCCCAACGATAACACCAAGCATAGGCGGCGATCAGCAGATCGGTTGTGGCCCAGGTGTCGCACGCGGGATCGACGTCGCCGCGGCGGATGCCGTCGAGCAGGCACTCATTGACCATGTTGAGCACCCGCTTGTTGCGACCGTAGGGCTTGGCCGTCCGGGGCAGGGTCCAGTCATAGGCCGCCGAGATGTGCGTCATGAACAGGCGGACGCGGTGTAGTTCGAAGGCGAAGTAGAGCGCGAACAGCGAGCGCAAACGATCGACGGTCGACCCCTTCAGATGCGGCGCCACGCGGTCGACCTCCGCGTAGAGCGCGTCCAGGCGCGCCTCCATCACCTCGCTCAGGATGTCGCCTTTGGAGGTGAAGGTGGTGAACACCGTGCCCACGGACACGCCGGCGCGTCGCGCGATCTCGCGGATGGTCGCGCCGTGGTAGCCTTCGGCTTCGAACAGCTCGCGCGCGGCGTCCAGCACGCGACCACGGGTCGCCGCTTTCTGGTTTTGGCGCCCGTTCGGCCTCACGGGTGGAGGCTGCGGGTCGCTCGATCGCTCAAGCTCTGCTGGCTCGGTCATTGGCCCAAGATTTGTAGTCTGGGCCGCGACTGTCATCAATGGGCCGCGTAGCCGCGACTCGATGCGGTCAGACGCGGGCCCCGGCAAGAATTACCGCCACCTGCAGCCCGGCGCGCTCGGCCAAGTTTTCCGGGGTGAGCCCGTGGCGGAAGGCCCGCGAGAAGTTGGCCAAGTAGGCGTCGAAGATCATCTCGGCGCGCAGCTTTAACTCCGCGTCGGCTTTAAGCTGCCCCGCGGCCACACCCCGTTCCAGCTGTTGCAGGATCAGGTCGCACATGGTCGCGGCGCCCGGCGCCGTGCGGCGCGTGGCGCTGGCATGCAGGGTGAAGGAGGCGCTGAAGGCGGCCCGCACCAGCGGCAATTGGGTGTGATAGAAATCGTAGCCCGCCGAGAGCATCGCGCTGAGCGCAGCTTCCACGTCTTCCTTGTCGCCGGCGGCCTCGGCCATCAGGCTGCTCAGTTCCTGCATGTCGGTGGACATGATCTCCTGGAAAAGGTCGGCCTTGTCCGAGAAGTTGGCGAACACCGCCCCCGTCGACATGCCCGCGGCGCTGGCGATGTCGCGGATGGTGGCGCCTTCATAGCCGTGCTCGCTGAACAGTCGGCGGGCGGCCTCCAGCACCTTGGCGCGGGTTTCCTGCTTGGCCAGGGCCCGGCGGGAGGGGCCTTTTTCCTTGGCGCAGCGCGCCGCGTCCTTGGGGGAGACGTGCATCATCAACTTCGTGCCTTTTCGAAACGTGGCGTTGCGCGCCTACGGATCCCCCCTGTCCGCCGGCGCAAGCGTCGCCACCCTGTATCGCTGAACATGATCAGCTAACAATGTCTTTTCGCTGGCCAAGATGAGAAAGCTTCGCTTTCTCGCAAAACTCGACAAGTTAGGCTGGTTCTTCGAACGTGTTCATTGCCTCAACTGAGATCGCGCATTGGCGAGACGCCCGGTCGTGGCCTAGATTGCGGCCATGGACGCCGTTTTCAGAATCCTGATGCCGCTCTCCCTCGCCGCTGTGGCGATCGTGCTGGCGTTAGGCATCTATTCCCTGTTTCGCGGCGGCGATTTCGCCCGCAGCTACTCGAACCGTTTGATGCGCCTGCGGGTCGTGATGCAGGCGCTCGCGGTGGCGATCCTGGCCGGCGCCCTCTGGTGGCGCAGCCATAGCTGAGCCGCAGGCGTGGTCCGGCTCACCCGCATCTACACCCGGACCGGCGACGCCGGATCGACCAGCCTCGCCGATGGCTCAAGCACGCCCAAGACCAGCTTGCGCGTTGAGGTCTGCGGCGCTGTCGATGAGACGAACGCCTGCGTCGGCCTCGCCCGGATCCACCTGACCACGATGGCCGAGCTCGACACTATGCTGAGCCGAATCCAGAACGAGTTGTTCGACCTGGGCGCCGATATCGCGACACCCCCTGTCGCGGACGAGGCGCCTGGCGCCGCCCTGCGTATCCTCGACGGTCAGGTCACGCGCCTGGAGGCGGAAATCGACCAGATGAACGTCGTGCTGGCGCCGCTCTCGTCCTTTATCCTGCCGGGCGGGACTCCGGCGGCGGCGGCCCTGCATCTGGCCCGCACGGTCTGCCGACGAGCCGAACGCGACGCCTGGAGGCTGACGGAGAGCGGGGCGACGGTCGGCGGCCCCGCGCTTCGCTATCTGAACCGGCTATCCGACTTGCTCTTCGTCGCAGCCCGCGCCGCCAATGGCGCGACCGGTGAGGTATTCTGGAGGCCGGCGGCGACCCGCTAAGGTCTATCTCGACTGTGGGGCGGTCAGGATCGGCGCGGCCGGGCTCTGGGGCTCTGGCCGGCCGATCGCTTGCTTGGCCGCGGCCTCGGCCTGCTTGTCCTGGATGGTGCGGCCGGTGATGTCGGAGATCAGCACGGGCTGGGCGCAGACCCGCTCGGAACGATCCCACCACTTTCCACCTTCGAGACAACGCTTCTCTGGCCAGACCCAACCCACCTGCCAAATCGCAAGCGCGACGCAGATCGCGGCGAACAGAACCAGGAAGACGAGCTTCGCCCGTTGGATCATGGGGTTCAGGCGATCGCCGTTACGCATCCGTGGCCTCCTTGACCCCTCTTGCCGCGGCTTTGCAAAGCCGGGCGGGAACCGTTATGCCCCCTCCAATGCTGCAGTGCGAACGACGTGGAGAGCGTGCGACATGAAGGTTCTGGTCCCGGTAAAGCGGGTGATCGACTACAACGTCAAGCCGCGGGTGAAGGCCGACCAAACCGGCGTCGAACTCGCCAACGTCAAAATGTCGATGAATCCGTTCTGCGAAATCGCCGTCGAAGAGGCGGTGCGGTTGCGCGAAAAGGGCGTGGCGACCGAGGTCGTCGCTGTATCGATTGGCCCGGTGCAGGCGCAGGACACTCTGCGCACCGCCTTGGCCATGGGCGCTGACCGCGCGATCCTTATCCAGACCACCGACGACATTGAGCCGTTGGCTGTCGCCAAGGTGCTCAAGGCCCTGGTCGACGAGGAGCAGCCCGGTCTGGTGGTTATGGGCAAGCAGGCGATCGACGGTGACAACAACGCCGTCGGCCAGATGTTGGCGGCCTTGCTCGGTTGGCCGCAGGCGACTTTCGCCTCGGCGGTCGAGGTCTCCGGCCAGACGGCCAAGGTCACCCGCGAGGAGGACGGCGGCCTCCAGACCCTGGAGGTCGACCTGCCGGCGGTGGTCACCGCCGACCTGCGCCTGAACGAGCCACGCTATGCGTCCCTTCCCAACATCATGAAGGCCAAGAAGAAGCCGCTAGACGTGCGCGAGTTGGCCAGCCTCGGCCTGGACACCGCGCCGCGTCTGAAGGTGCTGAAGGTCGCCGAGCCGCCGAAGCGCAGTGGTGGGATCAAGGTTGAATCGGCCGCCGACCTCGTTGCGAAACTCAAGACCGCCGGAGCGCTCTGATGGCTGTTCTGCTCATCGCCGATCACGACAACGCTGTCCTGAAGGACGACACCGCCAAGGCGCTGACCGCCGCCCTGAAGATCTCAGGCGACGTCGATATCCTTGTCGCGGGCCAAGGCGCTTCTGCGGTCGCCGCCGCGGCCGCCAAGCTGGCCGGGGTGCACAAGGTTTTGCTGGCCGAAAGCGAAGCCCTGGGTCACGGCGTGGCCGAAGCGATCGAGGCCCAGGTCCTGGCGCTGGCCGAGGGCTATGAGGCGATCGTTTCGCCGGCCACGGCCCAGGGCAAGAACTACAGCCCGCGTATCGCCGCCAAGCTGGACTCCGCGCCGATCTCGGAAATCGTCGAGGTGATTTCGTCCGACACTTTCGTGCGGCCGATCTACGCCGGCAACGCCCTGGAGACGATCCAGTCGGCCGACGCCAAGAAGGTGATCACCGTCCGCGCCACGGCCTTCGCGCCGGCGGCCGAAGGGGGTTCGGCCCGTGTTGAAACGCTGACCGCGGCTGCGGCTTCGACCAAGGCCCGCTTCGTTTCCGATGAGTTGGTGAAGTCAGCCCGTCCGGACCTCGGCGCGGCCAAGGTGGTCGTGTCAGGCGGCCGTGCTCTGGGTTCGGCCGAGGAGTTTCAGGCTGTGATCGACCCACTCGCTGACAAGTTGGGCGCCGCCGTCGGCGCAAGCCGGGCTGCGGTGGACGCAGGCTATGCGCCCAACGACTATCAGGTCGGCCAGACCGGCAAGGTCGTCGCGCCCGAGCTCTACATCGCCATCGGCATCTCCGGGGCGATTCAGCATCTGGCCGGCATGAAGGATTCCAAGGTGATCGTCGCGATCAACAAGGATCCCGACGCACCGATCTTCCAGGTCGCCGACTTCGGCCTGGTGGGCGACTACAAGACCCTCGTGCCGGAATTGATGGCCGCGCTCGGCTAGAACGGCGTTCGCTGCATTGCAGCAAAAGAGAGTCGGCGCCGTGGCGCAACGTGCTAAGAACGCCGCAGACAACGGTATTCGAGGCGCTACCCATGGGTGAGATCAGGTCTGTCGGCATCATCGGCGCGGGGCAAATGGGCGCCGGCATCGCCCAGGTGTGCGCTGCAGCGGGCTATGATGTGCTGCTGCACGACGTGAGCGCCGATCGCATCGAGTCTGGCCTTGGCGTCATTCGCGACACCCTGGCCAAGACGGTCGCCCGCGGCCAGATCGACCAGGCCGCCGCGGATGGCACGATCGCCAAGGTGAAGGCCGCACCTGAGCTGCAGTCGATCGGCCAGTGCGACCTCGCGATCGAGGCCGCCACCGAAGACGAAGTGGTCAAGAAGGCGATCTTCAAGGCGCTGCAGCCGCATCTGAAAGCCGAGACGATCCTGGCGTCGAACACCTCCTCGATCTCGATCACCCGGATGGCTTCGACGACCGATCGGCCCGAGCGCTTCATCGGCTTGCACTTCATGAATCCCGTGCCGCGCATGAAGCTGGTGGAAATCATCCGCGGCATCGCCACGGCGCCGGCCACCTATGAACAGGCTGTCCAATTCGCCCGCTCGCTGGGCAAGACCACGGCCAACGCCGAAGATTTTCCGGCCTTCATCGTCAACCGCATTCTCGCGCCGATGATCAATGAAGCGATCTACACCCTCTATGAGGGCGTCGGCACGGTCGACTCCATCGACACCGCCATGAAGCTCGGCGCGAACCATCCGATGGGCCCGCTGGAGCTCGGCGATTTCATCGGCCTCGACACCGTCCTCGCCATCATGAACGTGCTCTACGACGGTCTGGCTGACTCCAAGTACCGGCCTTGTCCGTTGCTGACCAAATACGTTGAAGCTGGCTGGCTCGGCCGCAAGGTCGGCCGCGGCTTCTACGACTATCGCGGCCCCACGCCCATTCCGACCCGCTAGGAGCTCAGGGACTGACGACGCCCGCGGGCGTCGTCAGTTGAACCGGGGCTTGCGCATCAGTGAGGTCCGGTCGGCCGAGCGTATCTCGACATCGAAGACATCGCCTTCGCGTTGCAAGGTCAGCGGCACCCGTACGCCGGCCGGGCCCTGGGCCCAAAGTCGGGTGTAGAAGTCCGCCAGATCGCTCACCGCCACACCATCGACGGCCAGGATGAGATCGCCCTGGCGAAGTTCGGCGCGCGAGGCCGGACCGCCCGGGGTCACGCTGGTGATGACCACATGGTCGCTGGTCTCGCCGCTGATTACGCCCAGCCAAGGACGCGGCGGATGCGGCGCACGGCCCTGAGCCAGAGCGTCCAGGATCGGCGGCAGGAGATCGGTGGGCACGAACATGTTGAGCTGGCTGACGCCGCGCCGGCGCCGGCGCTGCAGGCTCAGCGAGCCGATGCCGAGCAGGTCCCCGCCGGCGCCGATCAGGGCCGCGCCGCTCCAGTGCGGGTGCGCGGGCTCCGTCATGATCGCGTCGTCCAGCATATATTCCCAGTAACCGGCGAAGGGCATGCGCGTCAGGACCTGGCCTACCGAGGCGTGGGCCACGCCGCCGCCGCCAGCGATGATCACGGGGCTGCCGTCGGTCAGGCCCTCGGAATCGCCCAGCTGCAGGGCGGGCAGATCCAAGGGCTCCAGCGCCTGGACAAGGCCGAGGCCCGAGACCGGATCCACGCCGAGGGCGTGGGCGTCGACGCGGCGGCCGTCATTGGTGGTGAGGGTGATCTGCTGCGCCTCGTTGATGAGATAGCCGATGGTCAGGACCAGACCGTTCGTGCCGATGACGGCGCCATTGCCCAGCCGCTCCGTGCCGAGCGTCCGGGCGGTGAAGGCGTCCGCGGGCGCCGTGGCTTCCAGCGCCACGACGGCGGACAATGTTCGGTCCAGATCAAAGCCCCAGCGCTCCGCCGAGGGACGCAGTTCAGCCTCGACCTCATAGCCATCGAACGGTGAACTCAAGCCAAGCTCCTCTTTAATCGCGCGTTCGCCGAAGGCTCTGCGCCCAAAGTCACCCCGGCATCAAGGGTTCCGCGTCATTTCTGGCGACTGTCCCGACGACGCAGGCGGAACACTCGCCGCGCTTAAGCTTTAGCGTCCTATCGCGGCCTTGGCCGCTCAAGGGGCTGACCAAATGTCTATTCTCATCTTCGCCGTCATCGTTCTGATCGTTGCGGCCCTTATCGCCTGGGCCGTGCAGAAGTTGCCTCTGCCCTCGCCGTTCGGCCTGATCATCCAGGCGCTGATCCTCATCATCGCCGCGGTGGTGATCGCGCAGCGCGCGGGGCTGTTCTAAGGCACGCGACACGGCGCCGCCGCCAGCGACAGGGCTGGCGGCGGACCGGCTTTAAATGGTATAGGAATATGCCATTCGTGTCGGGGGACCGTCTTGCCAGCCATTAGCGCCTCTGCGACCGCGATGTTCGCGGCCTCCATCGTTCTGCAGGTGACGGCTCTGTATTTCCTGCCGCTCACCAACGGGTTTGCGAACCTGCGTCCGACCCTGATGCTGCTTCTGTGCTTCGGCCTCTCGTTCTACCTCTTCTCGCGTCTGGTCGCGGCGGGAGTCCAGATGAGCGTGCTTCTGCCGGCCTCTGCGGCGCTTGTTCCGCTGGGCGCGATCTTCTTGGGGGTCGTCGTCTATGGCGAGGCCGCGCCTTTGCCCAAGATCGGCTTACTTTGTCTCTCCGCCGCGATCATCGCCGGCGCCAGCATGTTGAAGTGAGCACGCGCCGGCGCCTCGTGCGGCGGCGATTATCTTTCACGGCTTTGTCGGGCCTTGGCATAGTCCCTCGTCCTAAGACGGAAGAGGGAAGGCCCCCATGCTCTACGCCATGCTCTGCTATAACGACGAAGACGTCGTCTGGTCCTGGACCAAGGCGCAGGATGACGCGGTCATGGACCGCTTGCAGGTCATCCATGAGCGACTGACCGCCGAGGGCAAGCTGGGCCCGTCCCTTCGCCTGCTGCCGACCACGGCGGCGGCGACGCTTCGCAAGTCCGACGGCGTTGTGATCGACGGCCCTTACGCAGAGACCAAGGAGCAGCTTCTCGGATTCTATATCGTCGACTGCGCCAACCTCGAGGAAGCCTTGGACATCGCGCGCGAACTGACGATCGCCAATCCTGGCGGCGCCTATGAGATCCGGCCCATACACCTCTATCTGCCGGGCGCGACGATCGCCGATGCGGCCTCCGCAGGCGGGGCGTGACCGAACTCGCGTGGATCGATGCGGCGCTGACGGTCGCCCGACCCCAGGCGATCGGCGCCCTTCTACGTTATTTCCGTGATCTCGATACGGCGGAGGAGGCCTTCCAGGAGGCGAGCCTGCGCGCCTTGAGGGCTTGGCCGAAAAACGGGCCGCCACGCGATCCGACGGCCTGGCTGATCCTGGTCGGCCGCAACGCCGCCCTGGACGGGGTGCGCAAGAAGGCCCGCGAGACCGACCTGCCTGACGAGGGCGTGCTCTCAGACCTTGAAGACGTCGAGGCGCCGCTGGCCGAGCGGCTGGATGGTTCGCAGTACCGCGATGACGTCCTGCGACTCCTGTTCATCTGCTGCCATCCCGACTTGCCGGCGACCCAGCAGATTGCGCTGGCCCTGCGGATCGTCTCGGGGCTTTCGGTCAAGCAGATCGCGCGGGCCTTCCTGGTCTCCGAGGCGGCCATGGAGCAGCGGATCACCCGGGCGAAGGCGCGCATCGCCAAGGCGGAGGTCGCCTTTCAGGCGCCGGGCGCGGTCGAACGGTCCGAGCGTCTCGCCGCGGTGGCGGCCATGATCTACCTGGTCTTCAACGAGGGCTATTCGGCCGGAGGGAGCTCCACGCGCGGCCAGCTCAGCGAGGAGGCGATCCGGCTGGGACGCCTGCTGCTCAGGCTATTTCCCACCGAAGCCGAGGTCATGGGCCTTTGCGCCCTGATGCTCATTCAGCATTCGCGGATGGCGGCGCGCTTCGATGCGGCCGGCGAGGCCATCCTCCTGGATGATCAGGATCGAGGGCTTTGGGACCACAAGGCCATCACCGAGGGACTGGCTTTGATCGATAAGGCCATGCGCCACCGCCGCCCTGGCGCGTATCAGGTGCAGGCCGCGATCGCCGCCCTGCACGCCCGCGCCACGGCTCCGGCGATGACGGATTGGTCGCAGATCGAGCGGCTTTACGCGACCCTTGCGATCATCCAGCCCTCACCGGTTGTGACCCTGAATCGCGCCGTCGCCCTGTCGCGGGCTGAGGGGCCCGCCGAAGCCCTCGCCTTGATCACGCCGCTCGAAGAGCGGCTGTCGGGCTATTTCCATTTCTTCGGCGCGAAGGGCGCGTTTCTCTTGGAGCTCGGCCGCGACCGCGAGGCGGCGGAGGCCTTCGACCGGGCGATCGCGCTAGCGAACACCCCGGCGGAGGCCGCCCATATTCGCGGCCGCCTGGACCGCATCCGCGCTGAGGCGAAAGACAAGCTGGGCGGTGTCGGCCCGACCGTGTCTCCAGCGTCCTCAGAGCAGCAACAGGGAGAGATCCGATGAGCGAGACTGGGAACCAAACCTACGAAAAAATGCCGCCGGTCGAGGTGAAGGGCGGGATCGTCGCCTACCTGCAGGTTCGCGGCGCCATCAAGGCCGCGCAGTTCTACCAGAAGGCCTTCGGGGCTGAGCTGGCTGGCCAATACGATCCCGATGAACAGGGCCGCACCATGCACGTCCACCTGTACATCAACGGCTCGTCCATGATGCTGAGCGACGCCTATCCGGAGCATGGCGTCCCCGAGGTCGATCCCCAGGGCTATTCGATCATGATCCCGGTGGACGACATCAAGCCCTGGTGGGATCGCGCCGTCGCTGCGGGTTGCGATGTGGTGACGCCCTATCAGCAGATGTTCTGGGGCGACGTCTACGGCCAACTCAAAGACCCGTACGGGGTCAGCTGGGCGATGAATCAACAAGCCGAAGCTTAGGGTTTGACCTTGCAGGACGGCGCGGCTACCGCCGCCCGTCATGGAACAGATCGCCGGCCTTTCCGACCTCGCCGACCGTTACGACGTCCTGCTTTGTGACGTTTGGGGCGTCGTCCACAATGGCCGCGAATGCTTTCCCGTCGCCTGCGAGGCGCTGGCGCGCTGGCGCGCGGAGGTGGGCCCGGTGGTGCTGATCACCAACGCGCCGCGCCCCCATGGGCCAATCATCGAGCAGTTGGACAGCCTGGCGGTGCCTCGCGCCGCCTGGAGCGAAATCGTCACCTCGGGCGATGCGACCCGCGTCCTTATCGCTAGTCGCGCGCCCGGCCCGGCCTGGACCATCGGCACAGAGCGTGACGCCGTGCTTTACGCCGGCCTCGGCCTCCGCGAGCAGCTTGATCCGGAGGGCGCCCAGTTCATCGCCATCACGGGGCCGTATGACGACGATGTCGAGACCCCCGAAGACTACCGCGGGCGCCTGACAGCCGCTGCGGCGCAGGGCTTGCCGATGATCTGCGCCAACCCGGACATCGTCGTCCATAAGGGCGAGAAGCTGATCTACTGCGCGGGCGCTGTGGCGCAGCTTTATGAAACGCTGGGTGGAAAGGTGGTGATGGCGGGCAAGCCGCACGCGGCGATCTACGATCTGGCCATGGCGAAGGCGCAGGGGCTGCTGGGCGGGCCGCTAGATCCGGCGAGGGTGCTCTGCGTCGGCGACGGCCTGGCTACGGACGTCAAGGGCGCCAACGACCAAGGCCTCGACGTCCTGTTTGTCGCCAGCGGGATCCATGGCGCCGAGACCATCACCGCCGCCGGCCTGGATCAGGCCGCCACTGAGGCCCTACTCGCTCGCGAAGGCCGTACCGCCACCTGGGCCATCGCCGACCTGATCTGGTGAGCAGCCGCCAACCTCGCTAATAGGCGCTAAAGGGAGAGAGCGTGCCGGGATTCTATCTGGAAGACTTGAGCGTCGGTCAGAGCGCTGAAATGGTTCACGTCGTGACCGACGGAGATTTGCGCGCCTTCGCCGCGGTCTCTGGCGACGACAATCCCGTTCACCTCGATGACGCCTTCGCCGCGACAACCGCCTTTGGCGGCAGGGTCGCTCACGGCATGTTGGGCGGCGCCTACTCTCAGCCGTCCTGGGAACGAAGCTGCCAGGGCCCGGCGCGATCTATGTTTCGCAATCGCTGAAGTTTCGTCGTCCCATCCGCATCGGCGATGAAGTGACCACCCGGGCGATCATCAGCGCCATCGATCGCCGGGGTTTCGTCACCCTGCACACCGAATGCCTTGTGGGCGGCAAGGTCGCCGTACAGGGCGAGGCGGTTGTTCAGGCCCCACGTCGGCCCGCGGCGGCATGACCGGCCTGTCCGTCATTCGGGGCTGGAAGGGCCTTCGCGCGGATCAAATGGGCGCCTCCATCGCCATGGGCTCCTTTGATGGCGTCCATCGTGGTCATCAGCAGGTGATCGCCATCGCGGCGCGCGCTTCGCGCGCCCTAGGCGCGCCGCTGGGCGTCATCACCTTCGATCCGCACCCGCGCGATTATTTCCGGCCGGGCGACCCCAGCTTCCACTTGATGACGCCGGCGCAGCAGGCCCGCGCCTTCGCCGCCCTTGGTGTTGAGCGGCTCTACATCCTGCCGATGGACGCCGAGTTGGCCGACATGTCCGATCACGCCTTCGCCGAGCAGGTGCTGCTGCGCGGCCTGGGCGCGCGGCACATCACAGTCGGGTTCGACAACACCTTCGGCAAGGGGCGGACTGGAACTCCAGACGCCATGGCGCGATACGGCGTCGAACTCGGCTTCGGCGTCTCGATCGCCGAGGCTGTGGGCGACGATCACGGCAAGTTCTCGTCCACCGAGGTGCGGAAGGCCTTGCGCGTCGGCCGGCCGGAAGACGCCACGGCGATCCTGGGGCGGCCGTTCGCGATCGAAGGCGTCGTGGAAAAGGGCCGGCAACTTGGCCGGACGCTGGGGTTTCCGACGGCCAACGTGGCGCTCGGCGCCTATGTGCGGCCCCGTTACGGGGTCTACGCCACGCGCACCCGCCTGGCGGACGGACGTGAAATTCCCGGCGTCGCCAGCATCGGCGTCAATCCGACCGTGGGCGAGGTCGAGGCGCGCGTGGAGGTCTGGCTTTTCGACTTCGACGAGGACCTTTATGGCCAGACGATCGAAACCGATCTGATCGCCTTCCTGCGCCCTGAGGCGAAGTTTGAGGGCTTGGAGGCGCTGACCGCCCAAGTCATGGCCGACGCCGCGGCCGCCCGCGCGATCGTCGCGCCGCCGTTCGACTAGCCTTCAGTTCTGCGCTCGCCTCTGTTACAGCCTGCCGATATGACCCCGCCTCGGAAGAACGCGCGAATTATTCGCCCGGCGTGACGCCGCGACGGCGCGCGCCGGGTCAGACTCCGCACCCCTTCCGACACGCTGGATGCTCTCCATGGCCGATGACGCCGATCTCCCCTCGCGCGATTACCGCGAAACCGTCTTCCTTCCCGACACCGCCTTCCCAATGCGCGCGGGCCTGCCGCAGAAGGAGCCCGTGATCCTCGAGGCCTGGGCCGAGGCCGACCTCTACCAGACGGTGCGCAAGGCCCGGCAGGCGGCCAACGCGCCGCTGTTCGTGCTCCATGACGGGCCGCCCTACGCCAATGGCGCGATCCATATCGGCCACGCCCTCAATAAGGTGCTGAAGGATTTTATCGTCCGCTCGCGCTTCGCCCTGGGCTACGACGTCGACTATGTGCCCGGCTGGGACTGCCACGGCCTGCCGATCGAGTGGAAGATCGAGGAACAGTACCGGGCGAAGGGGCGGCGCAAGGACGATGTGCCGGTGGGCGAGTTCCGCGCCGAATGCCGCGCCTACGCCGCACACTGGCTTGGCGAACAGATGCGCGAATTCAAGCGTCTGGGCGTACTGGGCGACTGGGAAAACCGGTACGCCACCATGGACTTTGCGAGCGAGGCGGCGATCGTCGCGGAGTTCCACAAGTTCGCGGCCTCCGGCCAGCTCTATCGCGGCTCAAAACCCGTGATGTGGAGCCCGGTGGAGCGCACGGCGCTGGCCGACGCTGAAGTCGAGTACCACGACCATGTCAGCCCGGCGATCTGGGTGAAGTTCCCGGTCGTTGAAGGGGCCGATGCAGCCCTGGGGGCCAGCGTCGTGATCTGGACGACCACCCCCTGGACGATACCGGCCAACCGCGCCGTCTCGTACAACGAGCAGATCGATTACGCGGTCTATGAGGTCGAGGCGATGGAGACGGGCTTGGAGTTCGCCCCCTGGTCGGCGGTGGGCGATCGCCTGATCGTCGCCGAGCGCCTGGCCGACGAGGTCTTCAAGGCCGCTAAGATCGCGGAGGCCCGCAAGGTCGAGGCCGTCGATCCGTCCGGCATGGTGCTGGAGCATCCGCTGGCGGCCTTGGACAGCCACTACGGCTTCACTGTCCCGCTGCTGGCCGGCGACCACGTCACCGACGACGCCGGCACAGGATTTGTCCACACCGCCCCAGGCCATGGCGCGGACGACTACCTGGTCTGGTTGGCCCACGGCCATCGCGAAATCCCGGAAACCGTCGATCCGGACGGCGCCTACTATCCGCATGTGGCGTTGTTCGCTGGCCTGAAAGTGCTGGAGACCGAAGGCAAGAAGCTGGGCAAGTTTGGCCCGGCCAACGGCGCGGTCATGGAGCGGTTGATCGAGGCCGGCCGGCTCTTGGCGCGTGGCCGGGTCGAGCACTCCTATCCTCACTCGTGGCGTTCCAAGGCGCCGGTGATCTTCCGCAACACGCCGCAGTGGTTCATCCAGATGGACCTGCCGCTCGACGACACCGCCCATGGCGGCCGCACTTTGCGCGAAACCGCGTTGGAGGCGATCGACGCCACCGCCTTCTATCCGGCGACGGGCCGCAACCGCATCCGCGCGATGGTGGAAAGCCGCCCCGACTGGCTCATCAGCCGCCAGCGCGCCTGGGGTTCGCCGCTGGCCATGTTTGTCGACAAGGACACTGGCCAGCCGCTGGTCGATCCTGACGTCAATGTCCGCATTGTCGACATCATCGCCGCCGAGGGCGCCGACGCCTGGTATGTGCGTCCCGCTGAAGACTTCCTGGGGGGGCGCGACCCGGCTCGCTATGAAAAGGTCGAAGACGTGCTCGACGTCTGGTTCGACTCCGGCTCGACCCACGCCTTCGTCCTGGAGCAGCGCCAGAGTACGGCGACCCGTAGCCCCGCCGATCTCTACATTGAAGGCTCCGACCAGCACCGCGGCTGGTTCCAGTCGTCCCTGCTGGAGAGCGCCGGCACCCGCGGCCGCGCGCCCTACCAGGGTGTGCTGACCCACGGCTTCACCCTCGACGAAAAGGGGGAGAAGATGTCGAAGTCCAAGGGCAACACCACCGATCCGCAGAGCGTGATCAAGGATTCAGGCGCAGAGATTCTGCGCCTGTGGGTGGCGATGATCGACTATTCGGACGACACCCGGATCGGCAAGACGATCCTGGCCACCACCACCGACGCCTACCGCAAGCTGCGCAACACCGTCCGCTATCTGCTGGGCGCTCTGGCCGGTTTCGAGGAGGCCGAGCGCGTGGCGCTTGAGGACATGCCGCCTCTGGAACGGTTCATCCTGCACCGCCTGTGGGAGCTCGATGGCTTTGTCCGCGAATCTTTCGAACGGTACGATTTCCAGAGCGTCACGCGGGCTTTAACCGAGTTCTGCCAGGACGAGCTGTCGTCGCTATTCTTCGATATCCGTCGCGACGCCCTCTATTGCGACCGGCCTGACAGCCTGCGCCGACGCGCGGCGCGCACGGTGATGGACCTTGTGTTCGAGCGGCTGACGGTCTGGGCCTCGCCGCTGCTGTCCTTCACCATGGAGGAGGCCTGGACGCTGCGATTCCCCGACGCCGGCTCCAATGTCCTGCGCGTGTTCCCGAATACGCCGGGCCAGTGGCGCAATGACGCCGAAGCTGCGCGCTGGGCCAAGGTGCAGACCGTGACCCGTGCGGTCACCGGGGCGCTGGAGGTCGAACGCCGCGAGAAGCGCATGGGTGCGGCCCTGGAGGCTGCTCCGGTGGTGCATATCGCCGACGCCGACCTGCGGGCCGCCTTCGGCGGCTTGGACGCCGCGGAGGTGTTTCGCACCAGCCAGGCGACCCTGGTCGCCGACGAGGGTCCGGCCGACGCCTTCCGTATCCCTGAAGCGCCCGGCGTGGCCGTCCAACCTGTGAAGGCCGAGGGCGCAAAGTGCGCGCGGTCTTGGCGGATCCTGCCGGAAGTGGGGTCCGATCCCCGCTATCCGGACCTGTCGTTGCGCGACGCGGACGCCGTCGCAGCGTGGGACGCGAAGGCTGCTGCGGCGTGAACGCTGTCCCGCGCGCCTGGGCGACGCCACGCGGCCTGGCCGCGCTTGCGATCGCCGCCGCGATGATCGTCCTCGACCAGGCCAGCAAGGCGTGGATTCTCTATGGGCTGGACTTGCCGGACCTGGGGAGCGTCGCGCTGTTCTGGCCTTTGCGGTTGACCATGGTCTGGAACCAGGGCGTCAGCTTCGGTCTGCTGCAGGCTGGCCACGACGCCGTACGGTGGGCGCTCTTCGCCTTTTCGCTTGGGGTCGCCGGCGTACTGGCGGCCTGGGCGCTGAAGGCGACACGATGGCTCACCACGGTGGGCCTGGGTCTGGTGATCGGCGGGGCGGTCGGCAACGCCATCGATCGCGCACGATTCGCCGCCGTGGTGGACTTCATCGACGTCCAGCAGATCGGCTTCTTCCCGTGGATTTTCAATATCGCCGACAGCGCCATCACCGTAGGCGTCTGCTTCCTGCTTTGGGACAGCCTTAGAAAAGACAAGCCGCAAGCCTGACTAGAGCGCGACGTTGGCGCAGGGTCGCGATTGCGCTATTGCCGAAGACAAGATGTAGCCGGGGGCGGCTGAAGGAGCTTTTGGAAGTTGATGAGCGTCAATCGGATCATCCTCGCCTCGGTGCTCGTGGCCCCGTTGGCGCTCGGCGCCTGCCAATCGACCCGCAGCGCGCTGGGCATGAACAAGGTGACCCCGGACGAGTTCCGGGTGGTTTCCAAGGCGCCTCTGGTGGTGCCGCCCGACTTCTCCCTGCGGCCGCCGGCGCCGGGCAAGCCGCGCCCGCAGGAGCTTCAGCCTGAAAGCGCCGCCCGCGCCGCCCTGATGGGTCAACGCGCCAGTGAAGACCGCACCGACGGCGAGAAGATGCTGGTGGCTAAGGCCGGCGCCGACAAGGCCGATCCGCTGATCCGCTATGTCGTCGACGACGAATTCGGCGACGTCGCCCACAAGGACAAGAGCTTCGCCGATCGCGTGATGTTCTGGCGCGCCGACGGCGCTCCGGCCGTCGCTTCAGCCGGCTCTGACACGCCGGCGCCCGTGGATGCGGCCGCCGAACAGGCGCGCGTCGAGGCCCTGACCGGCGGCAAGCCGGTGGTTATCTCCCGCGGCGGCGGCGGCAAGATCAAACTTCCTGGCCTCTAGGACGCCGGCTCGATCGTCTCGCCTGGCGTTGTGACCTCCAGGCCTTTCGCGCGCAGTTGATCCAGTACGCCGCCCTGCGCCAGCAGGGGGCGTAGCGGCACGAGCGCGATCGCCGAGCCAGGGGTGGCCAGGGCCGCCTCGATGGCCGCCGCCGTGTCGCGCTTGACCCGGGCGTCGAGCGCCTGGGCGCCGGGCACGAAAGCGATGCAGCGCTCGAATGTCCGCTCATTGTCGAGCGCGGCGCGGACGTCGCCTGCGGCCCAGGCGCGCGCCGCCTGGCGCGTCACCTCAGGCCCGGCTTCGATCTGGGCGATCACCTCGTTCAGGCAGGCGCGCCCGGCGGCGTCGGGCGTGCGGATGATCGCCCCAAGCTGCGGGCCGAGATCATAGCTCTTCTCCACGATCGGCTTTCCGGCCTGATGCGCCAGAAGCTTGATCAACTTGGTGGGGTCGGTCGTGGTGAGCTCGAAATGCTCGCGGTAGTCAGTCGACATCATCAGGCCGGCAGCAAGAGGGTGGTGGGTGCGATAGCGCTTGGCGGGTTGAGCGATCTGCTCGCGCGCCGCGGCGAAACGGCGTCGGCCTTCGGCGTCCATGCGCTCTTCATAGGGCTGGGATGAACGCAGACGCAGGTAGTTCACCCCAGCGCCCAGAGCCCCGAGGGTTTTCACCCGAAAATTCTCGAAGGGCAGGATGACCACCCTGGCCTTCGCCAGTCGTCGGTCGAACACCGTCCTGTCCCATTGCATGCGCTTAGGGGCGAGGCTGGGGACGCCCAGGACGTAGGCCGTCGCTGATCCGTTCGAGACGGTCCACCAGGCGGGGCCGGGATCGGCGGCGGTGACCACCAATTCCTCGACCAGGGCCTCGTTCGGATCCGCCGGCGCCAGCGGGATCTGGGCGGCGGCTGGCTGGCCCAGCAGCCAAGCCCAAAGCAGCAATGCGGCGACGCGACGCTTAACCATGTTTCGCCCTATAGTCCGACTCAAGGACCGCTCCAGCCATGCCGATTCGCCGCCTTCCCCCTGAGACCGTCAACCGCATCGCCGCTGGCGAAGTGGTCGAGCGGCCGGCCAGCGCGGTCAAGGAGCTCGTCGAAAACGCCCTCGACGCGGGCGCGACCCGCGTGGAGGTGCAGGCCGACGGCGGAGGCCTGTCGCGCATCCTGGTGGCGGACGATGGCCAGGGTTTGGCGGCGGACGAACTGGCGCTGGCGGTGGAGCGGCACGCGACCTCGAAGCTCTCGCCAGACGCCGAGGGCGAATATGACCTGTTGCGGATCGCCACGCTCGGCTTCCGCGGCGAGGCCCTGCCGTCGATCGGCTCGGTGGCCAGGCTTGCGATCGCCAGCCGCGCGCGCGGGACCTCCGGCGCCTTCGCCATCCTTGTGGACGCCGGCGCTGTCGGCGCGGCCCATCCGGCGGCTTTTCCAGGGCCGCATGGAGCGCGGGTCGAGGTGCGCGACCTGTTCTACGCCACGCCGGCGCGGCTCAAGTTCATGAAGTCCGAACGGGCCGAGGCCCTGGCCATCACTGAGGAGCTGAAGCGCCAGGCCATGGCGCATGAGGACGCCGGCTTCTTCCTCGACCTGGATGGTCGCCGTGTCCTGAAATTGCCGGCCGAGACCAAGGGGCCGGAAGGCCGCTTGGCTCGCCTGTCGGCGATCATGGGCCGGGAGTTTTCCGACAACGCCGTCGCGCTGGACCAGGAACGCGAAGGCATCCGGCTGACGGGATTCGCCAGCCTGCCAACCTACAACCGCGGTAACGCGGCGCATCAGTATCTATTCGTCAACGGCCGCCCGGTGCGCGACCGCCTGTTGCAGGGCGCCTTGCGCGGCGCCTACGCCGATTTCCTGGCCCGCGACCGTCATCCTCTGGCGGCGCTTTATCTGGAGATCGATCCGACCCAGGTGGACGTCAACGTCCATCCCGCCAAGGCTGAAGTGCGTTTCCGCGATCCCGGTCTGGTGCGCGGCCTGATCATTGGCGCCCTGCGCCACGCCCTGGCGAGCGCCGGACATCGCGCATCGACAACGGTCGCCGGCGCGGCGCTGGGCGGCTTCCGCCCGGGCTACGCCGCGCCGCCGCCCGCCACGGGATTCTCCGCCTGGCGCCAGGGCGGCTGGGCGCCGCAACCCTCGGGCCAGTCGATCCCCGGCCTCACGGACGTCTCAGCCCGGGCTGAACCAAACTGGACTGAACCGGTCTGGCAGGCGAATTCGCTGGGGGACGCGGTGACCTACGCCGCCGAGGCCGTCCAACCGGCCTATGAAGCCCAGGACTTCCCCCTCGGCGCCGCCCGCGCCCAGGTGCACGAGACCTACATCGTCTCCCAGACCCGTGACGGCGTGGTGATCGTCGACCAGCACGCGGCGCATGAGCGGCTGGTCTATGAACGGATGAAGGCGCAGATGGCCGACGGCGGCGTGGCGCGCCAGGCGCTGCTGATCCCCGAAGTCGTCGAGCTGGATCCCGCCGAGGCCGAGCGGGTCGTCGGCCGGGCGGGCGAGCTGGCGGCCCTGGGTCTGGTCGTCGAGGCCTTTGGGCCCGGGGCGATCCTGGTGCGCGAGACACCGGCGCTGCTGGGCCAGACCGATGCGGCCGGCCTCATCCGCGACATCGCCGACGATCTGGCCGAGCATGACCAGGCGCTGGCGCTGAAGGAGCGGCTGGAGGACGTCTGCTCCACCATGGCCTGCCACGGCTCGGTGCGGGCGGGTCGCCGGCTCAGCGCGCCGGAGATGAACGCCCTGCTGCGCGAGATGGAGGTCACCCCTCATTCGGGCCAGTGCAACCACGGCCGGCCGACCTATGTCGAGTTGAAGCTCGCGGACATCGAGCGGCTCTTCGGTCGTCGCTGACAGGGCAACCCGGGGCGAGGGCGGACGTTGAGCCGACAGACGCCAACATCCAGGAGCAGCCCATGGAACTGTCTCGCGGTCGTTTGATCGATCACGTGCACCTGCGCACTCAGAACCTGCCCGCCACCGCCGCCTTCTATCGCGCTGTCATGGCCGCGTTGGAAATCCCGATCACCGGCGAAGACGACGAACACTTCAGTGTCGACGAGTTGTGGATCGACGTTGGTGAGCCGGCGACCCACGTCCACCTGGCGTTTCAGGCGCGTGATGAAGCCATGGTCCAAGCCTTCTATGACGCCGCCTTGCAGGCCGGTGGCCGCGATAACGGCGCGCCGGGCGTGCGTGACTATCATCCCGGCTACTACGCCGCCTTCGTGCGCGATCCGGAGGGCAACAACATCGAAGCGGTGCACCATGGCCCGCACCGCCGATCCGCCGAAGCGGTGGTGTTGACCTGGGACGCGTGAACCCGGCCGGCAACATTAACCGTACCTGACCGTTGGCTTCACTGCGGGGCCAATCTGGGCCGCGCATGTTGCAGACGACGCACTCCAGCGTCCGATGACCGCAAGGTGACTCCCATGTCCCGCACTCGTTTGAAGACCACGCTCATCTTGGGTCCTAGCCTTCTCGCTATGGCCCTGGCGTCGTGCCGCGATGAGGCCCAGCAATCCGCCGCCCGGCCACTGGAACCGCTCAGCGGCTATGAAACCGTCGCGGCTCTGCCCGCGGCGCCGGCGGCGCGTGTCGCGCCGGTCCCTCAGAGCGCCGGCTATCAGCTGGCGGAGCGGGCCTATGGGCTGCAGGAAGCGTTCTATGATGCGCCGCCGGCCTACGGCTTCGACTACGACGGTCGCCAGGGCATGGCCTGGGAGACCGAGGACGACTGGTCGATGTACGCCGACCCCTATGGCGACCAGGAGGTCTATTACTATTATCAGCCCGACGCGCCGCGGCCGTACTTCGTGCGTGACAGCCAGTACGGCTATGGCTTCGACGCCGCCGGAGTGCTGATCGCCCTGTTCGACAGCAACGGTCGCTACCTTGACCGCGATCAGTTCCGCGGCGCAGCGCCGCTTGCCGGCCGCTATTACGCCAACGGCGGAGATCTGCGCCGCGCGGCGCGCAATCGCGCGCCAATCCGGCAGGAGGTCTGGCGCACCCGCGCGCCGCGCGTTCAGGCGACTGCTCAACCCTGGATTCGCGCCGTCCGCAACGACGCCGACTGGCGCGCCTGGCGTGATCGCGATGATCGCGGTGATCCTGCGCCGCGTTTTCGGGCGAGGCCCCAACAAGTCGTCTTCGAACAGGACCGCACCCGCGACCTGCAGCGCGAACGCTTGCAGCAGGATCGGCGGCGACAGGTTCTTGAACAGCGTGATCGCGAGCAACAAGTCCGCCAGCAGCAGGCCGATGCGCAGGCCCACGCCCGCGACCAGCAGCAGGCGAATCGCGATCAGGCGGCGCGCGTACGCCAGGTCCAACAGGGTCAGCGGGAGGCACAGCAGAGCCGGGTCGCCGCGCAACGCCAGCAGCAGGCGAATGAGCGTCAGCAGCAAGCCAATGCGCGCCAACAACAGGCGGACCAGCGTCGTCGGCAGGCTGAGCAGCAACAGCAACAGCAACAGGCCAGCCAGCAACGGGCGAATGAACAACGCGCCCAGCAGCAGAGGGCGCAACAGCAGGGTCGCGAGCAGCAGGCCCAAGCGCAACGGGCTCAGCAGCAGGCGAAGCAGGAACAGGCGCGCGCCCGCCAGCAACAGCAGCAGGCGGCCCGCGAGAACGCGGGGCGCCAGCAGGCGGCGCAGGCCAGAGCGCAACAACAGCAGGTGCGTCAGGCCCAACAGGCCCCGCGCGAAGCTCAACGCCAACAGCAACAGGCCGCCCGCGCGAACCCCGCCGCTGATCACGCCCGCGAAGCCGCAGCGCGCGCGAAAGCGGACCGACCGCAGCAGCAAGCCCCCGGTCGGAACCGCGGTCCCGAGGGCCGGCGCGACTAGCCGCCAGGCGGGCGGCCACTCAAAGCCGTCCTCGCCCGCCTAGCCGCCGGCGAGCTTCAGGAAGTGGACGCGGGCCGCGCCATAGTCGCGGACGTCGAGACCTTCGTACCCTGGGGCCAAGATGTCGGGTTCCTCGGCCCCGCGCTCGAAGACGACCAGGGCGTCCTTCGCCAACCAGTCGCCCTCGATCAAACCGGCGAGCGCCTGTTCGCCCAGCCCCTTGCCGTAGGGCGGATCCAGGAACGCCAGGTTGAACGACGGGCCATCGGCGCCAGGCCGCAGGCCCAGGGCGGTGGCGTCGCGCCGATGCACGCGGGTTCGGCCGAAAAGGCCAAGCGCGTCGATATTGTCGCGAATCGCCCCGCGCGCCATCTCGTCGGTCTCTATGAAGAGCGCGAACCCCGCGCCGCGGGATAGCGACTCAAGACCGAGTGCGCCTGAGCCGGCGAAGAGGTCGATGACACGCCTGCCTTGCAGGCCGGTTGACCAGGGCGCGTGCTCAAGGATGTTGAACACCGCCTGGCGCGCCCGATCTGCGGTCGGTCGTGTCAACGCCCCCGGTGGCGCGGCCAGGGTCCGGCCACGAAATTCACCCGCTACAATTCGCAAAGTTAGCGGCCTCCGTCGGGTCCGCCACGGCCAGGCTTGGCGCCGGGTTTGGGGCCGGGCTTGCGACCGGGTCGTGCGGGACGCGAAACGGTCGGCGCGGCGGCGCCGGCCGTATTGGCAGGACCTGAGCGGTCCGAGGCGGCGCGTTCCGGTTTGGGGCGCTGGAAGCCTCGCCCGGTCGATGGGACGGCCTTTGTGGGTCGGATGACGCTGCGGCCCGGCTTGGCCGCGGCCGGAGGCTTGCCCTTCTTGCGCGGCGAATTGCCGGAAGGAGGCTTTCCATCGGAGTAGAAATACTTCACCGGCCGCGCCTCGCCAGGCTTCAACGGCCTGCCGTTCTTGCCCAGGGCCGGCTTGGCGTAGATCGGCGAGGCCGCCTTGTCCTTCTCTACGAAGGGCCGGCTTTTGCCAACGCCGTGCGGACTGGCCTTCGGCTTCGCCTTCGCCCAGCCGGCCTTGTAGACCTTCTTTTGCGGCGCCTCAGGCGGAGAAGGGACCATGGCGTCGGCGGGCGTGCGGCGAGGCCGGTTGGGCGTCGCTGGTCGCCGGTAGAGCGGCCGCTCACCCGCCGGCATGTTCGCGGGGTCGATATAGTCGACCATCTGCTCACGCAGGACCCGCGGACCGATCTCGTCCACCTCGCCAGGTTCTAACGTGCCGAGCGCAAACGGTCCGTAGGAGAGGCGCAGCAGGCGGTTCACCTTCAAGCCGACGGATTCCAGCACGCGGCGGACTTCGCGGTTCTTGCCCTCGGCCAGGGTGATGGTGATCCACAGGTTGGCGCCGGCTGGGCCCTCTTTGGCCTTGTCCAACGTAGCTTCGATCGGGCCGTAGTGGACACCTTCGACGGTGACGCCGGCCTTCAGGGTGTCGAGCTTGGCCTGGGTGATCCGGCCGTGGGCGCGCGCTCGGTAGCGCCGCGGCAGGGCCGTCGCCGGCAGCTCCAGAGCGCGCGCCAGTTCGCCGTCGTTGGTGAGCAGCAGCAGGCCTTCGGTGTTGATATCGAGCCGGCCGACCGAGATCAGACGCGGAAGTTCGCCGGGCAGATTGGCGAACACCGTTGGTCGACCCTGCGGGTCCTTGTGCGAGGTCACCAGGCCAACCGGCTTGTGATAGCGGAACAGCCGCGTCGGCTCGGCGTCGCCGACCACTTCGCCGTCCACCGTCAGGATGTCGCCGGGTTCAACCTTGACCGCCGGCGTCGTCAGCGTCTGGCCGTTGAGCGCCACGCGACCCTCGGCGATCAGCCGTTCTACGTCGCGGCGCGAGGCGACTCCGGCGCGGGCGAGCGCCTTGGCGACGCGTTCGCCCTCGCCGCCGGCGGCAAGGATGACGTCGTCATCGCCGTCGTCTTCGCCATTGTCTTGATGAGGCCGGGCTTGACCTGGGCGATAGGCGCCGGTTCGTAGGGGATCGTGGACCATGATCATCGCACCATGCGCATCGCCCTTGAGGCGGCGCAAGCCGCAGCCGACGCAGGCGAGACGCCCGTCGGCGCCGTCGTCTTCGATATCGTCACTGGCGAAGTAATCGCTCAAGCCGCGAACCGCCCGATCGCAAGCCACGATCCGACCGCCCACGCCGAGATCTTGGCCTTGCGGGCGGCGGCCCAAAAGCTCGGCAACTACCGGTTGACCGGCCTAGGCCTGGCGGTGACCCTTGAGCCTTGCGCGATGTGCGCGGGCGCCGTCAGCCATGCGCGCATCGGTCGGCTGGTGTTCGGGGCGACGGACCCGAAGGGCGGCGCAGTGGTCTCCGGGCCGAAATTCTTCGACCAGCCGACTTGCCACTGGCGCCCGGAGGTTGTCGCAGGCGTGCTCGCTGAAGAGGCGTCCGTGCTGCTAAAAAGCTTCTTCCGGGCGCGTCGGGGGACTCGCATTTGAGATAGTTTGTTTTTCTTCGGCCGAGGCCTTGCATCTGAGCGGGGGAGGATTATTTCCGCGGCTGCCCAATCTGGGCGTTTCCTCCCAAGGAAGAACAAACTTTAAGGCTGGGCTCACGCCCGGCCTTTTTTGTTTTTATCAGCCTTCCTTGACTCCGAACCGACTGGAACCTACTTCCGCCTCGCGTTGGCACTCGTGGCTGGCGACTGCTAACGGCAGTCGCCAATGGCTAAGGCCATCGCAGCAAATTCGGATGGAGAATAATAAATGGCGTTTCGTCCCCTCGGAGACCGCGTCCTCGTCAAGCGTGTCGAGGAAGAGGAAAAGACCAAGGGCGGGATCATCATTCCCGACTCCGCGAAGGAAAAGCCGCAGGAAGGCGAAGTGATCGCCACCGGCCCCGGCGCCCGCGATGACAGCGGCAAGATCCAGCCCCTCGACGTTAAGACGGGCGACCGCATCCTGTTCGGCAAGTGGTCGGGCACCGAGGTTCGCCTCGAAGGCCAAGACCTGCTGATCATGAAGGAAAGCGACATCCTGGGCGTGGTCTCCTGATCGGCCGAGCCGACCTTTAGAGACCCCTCCCGGACATCCCCTAGAAAAGAGAGACAACCATGGCTGCGAAAGACGTTTATTTCGCCTCTGACGCGCGCGACCGTATGCTGCGCGGCGTCAATATCCTCGCCAATGCGGTGAAAGTGACCCTCGGCCCCAAGGGCCGCAACGTCGTCATCGAGAAGTCGTTCGGCGCCCCGCGCTCGACCAAGGACGGCGTTTCCGTCGCCAAGGAAATCGAGCTGGCGGATCGCTTCGAGAACCTCGGCGCCCAACTGATCCGTGAAGTCGCCTCCAAGACCAACGACAAGGCCGGCGACGGCACCACGACCGCCACGGTCCTGGCCCAAGCCATTGTCGTCGAAGGCCTGAAGTCGGTGGCCGCGGGCATGAACCCGATGGACCTGAAGCGCGGCGTCGATAAGGCCGTCGCCAAGGTCGTCGAAGAGATCAGGAACACCTCGCGCAAGGTGACGAGCAATTCGGAAATCGCCCAGGTCGGCACCATCTCCGCCAACGGCGACACCGAAGTCGGCGAGATGATCGCCAAGGCGATGGACAAGGTCGGCAACGAAGGCGTCATCACCGTCGAGGAAGCCAAGACCGCCGAGACTGAACTCGACGTCGTCGAAGGCATGCAGTTCGACCGCGGCTACCTGTCGCCCTACTTCATCACCAACCCGGACAAGATGGAGGCCGATCTCGAAGAGCCCCTCATCCTGCTCTTCGAAAAGAAGGTTTCCTCGCTGCAGCCGCTGCTGCCGGTGCTGGAAGCCGTCGTTCAGTCGGGCCGTCCCCTGCTGATCATCGCTGAAGACGTCGAAGGCGAAGCCCTGGCCACCCTGGTGGTCAACAAGCTGCGCGGCGGCCTGCGGGTCGCGGCTGTCAAGGCGCCGGGCTTCGGTGATCGCCGCAAGGCGATGCTGGAAGACATCGCGATCCTGACCGGCGGTCAGCTGATCAGCGAAGACCTCGGCATCAAGCTTGAGAACGTCAGCCTCGACATGCTCGGCAAGGCCAAGAAGGTCACCATCGACAAGGACAACACCGTCATCGTCGATGGTGCGGGCGACAAGGACGGCATCGAAGGCCGCATTTCGCAGATCAAGCGTCAGATCGAGGACACCACCTCGGACTACGACAAGGAAAAGCTGCAAGAGCGTCTGGCCAAGCTGGCCGGCGGCGTGGCCGTGATCCGCGTCGGCGGCGCGACCGAAGTCGAAGTTAAGGAAAAGAAGGACCGCGTCGACGACGCCCTCAACGCGACCCGCGCGGCCGTCGAGGAAGGCATCGTTCCCGGCGGCGGCGTGGCCCTGCTGAAGGCCTCCAAGGTCCTCGACGGCCTGAAGGGCGACAACGACGACCAGGACGCGGGCATCGCCATCGTCCGTCGCGCGCTGCAGGCTCCGATCCGTCAGATCTCGGAAAACGCAGGCGTCGAAGGTTCGATCGTCGTCAGCAAGGTGCTTGAAAACGCCTCGCCGACCTTCGGCTTCAACGCCCAGACGGAAGAGTATGTCGACCTGATCCAGGCCGGCGTGATCGACCCGGCCAAGGTGGTTCGCACCGCCCTGCAGGACGCCGCCTCTGTGTCTGGCCTGCTGATCACGACGGAAGCGGCCATTGTCGAAGCGCCCAAGAAGGGCGGCGGCGCGGCCGGCGGCATGCCCGACATGGGCGGCATGGGCGGCATGGACTTCTAAGTCCGATCCACTCGAGCGAAATGAAGGGGGCGGGGCCGCGAGGTCCCGCCCTTTTTCTATGGCGCGCGCAGCTGGACGATGACCGCAGGCCAAGTGAGGACACCTTGCAGGGCGCGCAGGTCGCCGGCCTGGCGGGTGAGTTCCAGCGCCTGCTCATCGCGGGCGGCGGCTGCGTTCAAGGCGCACTCCGACGCCCAGGGCGCAAAGCGGCGATGGCCGCTCAGCGCCGCGCGCGCGGCGTGGACAACGGCGGCGAGGGCTGCGTCATAGGCGGTCTCGAAGGCGGGATCGTTGTCGCGCAGGATCCGGTCTGAGACCGCCTGCACGCGCGCCGGACCGAGGCGGTGCGGCTCGCCGACAAGCGAAGCCCAGACATCATCCAGCAGATGGGACGCCTCTGACAGGCTCTCGTGCGGCGCGGCGGCGATCAGGCGTTGGGCGCAGGCCGCGGCGAAGGCCGCCCGCCCCGCGCGGTTGAGCCGCATGGACTGGCCCTGAATGCGCCGCGCCTCGGCCTTGGGCGTCCGGGGCCGCCGGCCAAGCCGAAGAGTCCAGTGCATCAGCGGCGGCCGCCGTCCTTCAGCAGGGCTGCGGCGATCCAGCTCGCGATGCCGGTGACGATGGCGGCGCCGATACCAGCCAGCAGACCATCGACGTAGAAGCCGCTCAGGAGGACGGCGACCAGACCGATCATGGCGGCGTTCACGACCAGCAGGAACAGGCCAAGCGTCAGCAGGGTAAGCGGCAGGGTCAGAAAGAAGACCACGGGCCTCACGAACGCGTTGACCACGCCAAGCAGGAGCGCGGCCGCCGCCAACGATGGGAACGAGGAATAACCCACGCCGGGGACGATCTTGGCGGCGACCCAAAGGCCGACAGCGGCGAAGATCGCGCGAACGAAAAATCTCATCAGCATGACGGCGGGCTCCTGCTCAAGCTTCGCCCCCTTTGTCCTCGCCTATTGTGCCGACTTCAAGCCGCTCGGCGCGCCCGCCGGGCTGACTTGACCCCGGGAAGGGTCGATCTCCGTCGCGGCTGCCGCGTCAATCGAAGCGCGGGCGAAGCGCGGCGTTCGCGGCGCTATGCCGCTGACATCAGGCGCCCTGCGGCAGGGGCACGGTTTGCGAGAGGCGCCCGCCCATGCGGATCGGCTCGACCCGGCGGGCGAGGCCGGTTTTCGGGTCGGTCTCGACATACACGCCGCAAATGGTCGCCGGTCCCTCGGCGGGTCTGTAACGGCCGCCGGAGATGCGGGTGGTGAACCGACGTAGCGGTTCTTCCTTCTGGTTGCCGATGACGCTGTCGTAGTCGGCGCAGGCGCCGGCGTCGGTCTGGTAGGCGGTGCCGCCCGTCAGGATCTGGCAGTCGGCGGTCGGCACATGGGTGTGGGTGCCGACAACCAGACTGGCGCGGCCGTCGCAGAAGTGACCCATGGCCATCTTCTCGGACGTGGCTTCAGCGTGCATGTCGACGATGATCGCGTCGGACACCATGCCCAGCGGCGAGGCCTCAAGCGCCTTGTCCACGGCGGCGAAGGGATCGTCCAGGGCGTCCATGTGCACGCGGCCCAGCAGATTGATGACCACGACGCGATGGCCAGCCTGGGTCTCAAACAGCTGCACGCCGCGGCCGGGCGCCGAGGCCAGGACCGGATAGTTAAGGGGCCGGATCAGACGCGGCTCGCGGACGATGTAGGTCAGGGCTTCCTTCTGGTCCCAGGAGTGGTTGCCGAGCGTTAGGCAATCCGCTCCGGCGTCAAAAAGCTCCCGCGCGGTGGATTCGGTGATGCCGAAACCGGCGGCGGCGTTCTCGGCGTTGACGATCACAAAGTCGAGGCCAAGGTCGCGCTTCAGCCCAGGCAGGTGCTCCGCCACGCCGTCGCGGCCGGACCGGCCAACCACATCACCGAAGAACGCAAATTTCATGAGGCTTCCTTACCCGACGACGATGTAGCCCGTCTCGGTCAGGATGGCGTCGAGGCGCTGGTCGTGGGCCTCCAGCGCAAGTTCCTCGACTTCCTGGCCCGCGTAAGCCAGGCCCAGCACGAAAACAGGGCCCGTCGCGCGCAAGGCCGCCAGGGCTCGATCATAGTGGCCGCCGCCCTGGCCCAACCGCCCGCCTGCGCGGTCGAAAGCGAGGAGCGGGCAGATCACCAGCTGGGGGACGACGAGCGTGGCGTTCTCGAGCGGCGCAGGCACGCCGAAGCTGTCGGGCGCCAAGGCTTCGCCCGGTCGCCAAGCGCGAAAGGCCAGAGGCGCGCCTCGGGTCGCGACGGGCAGGGTGCTGACCGCCCCCGTTTCCAGGAGGCGGGTCATCAGCGGCTGGGGATCCATTTCCGATCCGGCCGCGCGATAGCCGCTGAAAGTGGAATAGGCCGGCAGACGATCGAGGGGCATTCGCTCCGCCGCGCGGTCGCTGGCGCTGGGATCGGCGGCGGCGAGGGCGGCGCGCACCTTGCGCATCCGGGCGCGCAACAAGCGCTTGTCGTCAGGGTTCACCCGTCCGCCCTCAACGGGAAAGGGTGGCGGCGCCGCAGAGACCGTGAAGGACAGTTCAATTCCCTCGACCTGGCTAACCAGGTGGGCGCCGTGTGCCCAAGACCACGGTCCGGGGCAGGGACAGCTCCCTTTGAGTGAATTAAGGTCGCTGGAATTAGTTTGCCTTCGACGTGAGCCGCAGCAGGACCCGCCGACGAAGAAGATAGGGATTGGCGAAGCGCATCTCAACCCGCGCTTTCATCCGACGGCGCGCCAGCCTATCTGTCAGGCGTGCTTTCCGAACCGCCGCTCCCGACCCTGAGCCTTTCGCGCCAGGCCGCCGACCTCGCCGCTGACCTGATGCGGCCAAAGGCGTGGATCTATTGGCTGGACCTCTGTGTCACCGCGACGGTGCTCTACGCCGCCCTTTGGCTGGCGATGACCCTGGCCGCGCCGTTCGCTTGGCCCGCGGGCCTCGTCGCTGCGCTCGCGCTCTACCGCGCGATCAGCTTCATACATGAACTAACCCATCAGCGCCGTGACCAGTTGCCAGGCTTCCACGCCGGCTGGAACCTCCTGATCGGCGTTCCTTTTTTGACGCCGTCGTTTCTTTACGAAGGCGTTCACCAGTTGCACCACGCCAAGGATCGCTACGGCACGGCGCGCGACCCGGAGTACCATCCCTTGGCCCGCCGGCCGCTGGGCGAGTTGGCGGCTTTCCTTGGCGTCGCTCTGCTGGCGCCGCTGGGTGTTTTCCTGCGCTTCGGAGTGCTGGCGCCGCTCGGGTTCGTCATTCCGCCGGTGCGTCGCTTCGCTATCGCCAAGGCCTCTGGCATGGTCATCAACACCGGCTTCGCCCGCGAGGACTTCGATCGAGCCGCCCGAGCGCCCTGGCTTGCCCAGGAGATCGCCTGCTGGCTCTGGAGTTGGACGTTGATCGCGATGGTGGCCGCCGGCGTCATGCCAGTGCGGGCCTTCCTGATCGCGCTCGCGGTCTTCGCGGCCATGACGTTCATCAACCAGCTGCGCACGGCGGTGGCCCACTACTGGGAGAATGACGGAGAGCCTATGAGCTTCGAGGCTCAGTTCGCCGACACGGTGAACGTGCCGCCGCCAGCGCTCTTGCCGGTGATCTGGGCGCCGGTCGGGTTGCGCTACCACGCCCTGCACCACCTGTTGCCGCGGACGCCCTATCACAACCTGGGCGAGGCCCATCGCCGGCTGGTCGCCGCCCTGCCGCCGGGCGGCCTTTACGATCAAGTGGCCCAGCCCGAACTTGCGCCGGCCCTCGGCCGGTTGATCCGACGCGCGCGCGCATCCCAGGGCGCGTGAGCGAGCGCACCGAAAAGCAGAAGATGCTGGCCGGCGAGCTCTACTACGCCGGTGATCCTGAGTTGCAGGCCGATATGGTCGCGACCCACGTTTGGCTCGCGCGCTTCAACGCGAGCCTCGCCCAGTCGGTCGCCGCGCGCCGCGAAATCCTTGCCGAACGGCTCGCCGTTGTGGGCGAGGGAGTCGATCTGCGCCCGCCGTTCCACTGCGACTATGGCTTCAACATCCGCCTGGGCGACGGCGTCTTCATGAACTTCAACTGCGTGATCCTCGATGTGGCGCCGGTGACCATCGGTGATCGCACCGCGGTGGGTCCGGGCGTGCAGATCCTCACCGCCGATCATCCGCGCGATCCGGAGACTCGCCGCATGGGCCTGGAGTTCGGCCGGCCGGTGCGCATTGGCGCCGACGTCTGGATCGGTGGCGGCGCGTTGATCCTGCCTGGCGTGACCATCGGCGACGGAGCAGTGATCGGCGCGGGCGCTGTCGTCACCCGTGATGTGCCCGCGGGCGCGACGGCGGTCGGCAACCCGGCGCGCGTCAAGGCTTGACCGCAACGCCCCCGGGCCAACGAATGGCTGAAGGCGCCGCCAGAGCGCCGCAGAGCCTTGGGGGATGGAATGGGTCGCTTCTTCACCACGCTGGCCATGACGGCTGGCCTTTCAGCGCCGGCTCTGGCCGCCGACGGATTGTCTCTGGGCAAGCTGGCGCTGGAACCGCCGACGCTACGGGCGCTCGCCGTCGAATGGACCATCGAGGGCGACGACAATCGCAACGCCGCCGTCCGTGTGCAGTATCGCGCGAAGGGCGCTTCGGCCTGGAAGGATGGCGCCCCGCTGTTTCGGCTGCAGGGCGAGCGGGTCCTCCCCGAGATGGGCCTGGCGCCGGACCTTGCGCAGTTCGATTACACCGCGCCCAATATGTTTACTGGCAGCATCTTCGACCTGACGCCGGGGCTGGACTACGAAATCCGCCTGACTGCGGGTGATCCGGACGGCGTCGCCGGCGTCGCCATCCAGACGCTGTCGGCGCGCACACGACCCGTGCCCGCGGCCTCGACGGACGGCCGGGTCTTCCACGTCTATCCGGCGGGTTACGCCGGGCCGAAGCAGGAGCCCGCCTTCGAAGGCCTGCTCCGGGCCTATAACACCTGGTCCGAGCACGCCGACTGGAACCACGTCTACAATCCGCGGGTGCGGCCGGGCGACGTGATCCTGGTGCACGCCGGGGTCTATAGGGGCGACCGGCTCGAATATGGCAACTATAGCGTCGGCGGCCTGAAGCCCGGCGTGAAGGGGCCAGGCGTCGGCGGGCCGGGCTATGGAATTCCCTTCGACGGCATGTACCTGCTGCAGGGCAAGGGCACGGCGGAGCGGCCGATCACGATCAAGGCCGCCGGCGACGGCGAGGTCTGGTTCGACGGGGCCGGGGCGCACGAGCTGTTCAATGTCATGGGCGCCGAGTTCAACATCTTCGATGGGATCAACATCAGGAACATCGACATCGCCTATCGCGCCGGGCTGAAGCGGCTTGCCGGCGCCAAGGGCCTGACGATCGTGAATTCCAAGATCGTCGATGTCGGCTCAGCGGTGATCACCGACTACGAGGGCTCGACCGACTTCTACATCGCCGACAACACCATCATCGGCCGCGCCAGCGCCGACCATCTGGTCGGCTGGGACGCGAGCATGATCTGGAAGGACACGCCCGGCTGGCCCGCGCCGCTGACCTCGTTCCGCGCCATCGAGCTCTATGGCCCGGGCCATGTGGTGGAATTCAACCGCATCGAGCGCTTCCACGACGGGATCACGCTGGCCACCTATGGCGAGCCCGACACCCTGGCCGAGATGACCTATCCGGGCGACCGCGCACGGCTTGGCCTGAACCCCACCTATGCGCCGGGGCCGAACGCCGTCGACATCATGAACAACAACATCTCCAACATCGCCGACATCTGCGTTGAGCCGGATGGCGGGGCGCGCAACATCCGGGTGATGCGCAACCGCTGCTTCAACATCGCCGGCAGCCATGGGCTGCGCTCGCAACCGTCCTTCGGCGGGCCGCACTACTTCATCCGCAATGTCGTCTACGGCGCGATCGGCGCCGGCGGCGGGCCAGCCGCCGACGGCTCGGGCGTGGTGTTCTGGAACAACACGGTGTTCGCAGGCTCAGGCTTCGGCGGCGGACGCGGGGCGAACCTGCATCTCGCCAACAACCTGCTGGTGGGGACGTCGGCCAACACACCCGTCCTGAACATGGCGACCTTCACCGCCTATTCGACCAGCGACCACAACGGCTTCGTCGCGGCGGCTGGCGCCGCCAAGCCCTTCGCCTGGACCGCCCCCGCCACAGGCGCCGCCTATGCATCGTCGGCCCTGGTGGCCAGGAACTTCCCCGACCTCGCCGCCTACCAGAAAGCGACCGGCCAGGACCGTCACAGCCGGATGGCGGGGCTGGAAGTCTTCCGCCGCGCGGCGGCGCCCGATCCGGCAGATCCGGGTCGCCTCTATGACCCCGCCGCCCTCGACCTGCGCCTCAGGCCGCGGTCCGCCGCGGTGGACGCCGGCGCCCGCATCCCGGGCGTCACGGACGATGCGACCGGCACGGCGCCGGATCTCGGGGCCTATGAGCTGGGCGTGGAGCCGCCGCACTATGGCCCGCGGCCCTAGAGAGGCGGCTTACCGGGAGATGGAAAGGCTAAGCGTCGCCCACCTGCTTCATGCCCTTCAACAAAGCGTAGATCGCCATGGCGTGGCCGCGGCCGAGATCGAAGTCCTTGGCCATCCAATCGACGATCTGGTCCGCCTTTACGCCCTTGGCGAGGGTCGAACCCTCGGTGAAACCCTTCTCGGCGGCGAGCGCTCGAAAATCGTCCGGCGTTTTGCCCGTCTTGGCTTCGATGTTGTCGAGATAGGCTTGGAAAGACATTGTCTCGTCTCCGGCGGTGGTTCGCTCTGCAAGACGTCCGACGCCGGCCCACGCCGACAGCCGACCACGAGGAATTATGACCCACCGTCCGATCGATCGCCGCCACCTAATGCTGGGCGCGGGCGCTGGCCTTGCGCTGCCGGGAGTCGCCCTGGCGGCCGCCAAGCCGCGCGTCGTGATCCGGACGGCGCTCGGCAGCATCATCTGCGAGCTTGAAAACCAGAGGGCGCCGCTGACCACGGCCAACTTCCTCAAGTACGTCGACGCGAAGTCCTTCGACGGTGGCAGCTTCTATCGCGCGGCGCGCTCCGCCGGTCGCTTGGACAAGGACGGCACCATCGTCGGCCAGCCGCCGCCCAATGTTCGTCCCTTCCCGCCGATCCGCCACGAGAGCACGACCCGGACGGGGCTCAAGCACCTGAACGGGACGATTTCGCTGGGCCGGTTCGCGCCTGGCACAGCGACCAACAATTTCTTCATCTGCGTCGGCGACCAGCCCTATCTCGATGCCCACCCGGAAGACAAAAGCGGCGACGACAACCTGGGTTACGCCGCCTTCGGCCAGGTCGTCTCCGGCATGCCGCTAGTGGAACGCATCCTCGCCATGCCCACCGCCGGCGCCACCAAGTTCAAGGACCAGCGCGGCCAGTGGCTGACCAAGCCGGTGATCTTCACGAGCGTTAGGCGGGGCTGATGAAGGTTTTGGATGAGGGACTGGTCCGCCTCGTCGCGTTGATAACGACATCGGTGCTATTCGCGGGATCTCACCCACCATCGGCGGTCGCGCAATTTCGCTACAACTATAGGACAGTGCCGAGCCGCGGCTCGATCGATGCTGTTTGGCCAATCGAAGCCCGTCGCGCCGGATTAACTGGCTCCGCTGCGATGGTCTGCGACATCGAACGTGATAAGCCGGCAAACTGCAAAATTATTAGCGAGCATCCCGCCGGACAGGGTTTCGGCGACGGACTCCTTCGTCTGGGCGTCGTGATGAGCCTCTGGCCCATGACGCCACGCGGGTGCATGGCTTACTTCAACCACATGGTCTTCTCTGTGGACTGGCCGTTGAATCCCGAGGCGCCCAGGGCGACGCGGTGGCCAAACGAGCGTGAGATGGGCGCCGCCTTTCCCGCTGCGGCGTGGAAAGCGCAGCAAAAGGGCGAGGCCGTCTTGGACTGCGCCGTATCTGAAAGCGGTGCGCTGGCCGACTGTCGCATCGCTCATGAGGCGCCGGAGGGCTACGGCTTTGGCGCCGCGTTACTTTCGCTAACGCCGAAGATGGTGCTCCAACCGGCGAAGCCTGGAGCCGCGTTGCCCAAACGCATGGTTGTCCCCATGAACTTCGTGCCAACGATTGGCCCCTCGTTGAATTGCCGCCGGTGACTAGGCGGGCCTTAGCGCACGCTTGATCTCAGCCTTCGGCAGCGCCTGCTCGAAGCCGATCTGCAGGGTTTGTTTGCCGGTCTTGTAGCCCTTGGCTTTCAACGCCGCGCGATCCTCGGCGCTAAGTGCGCCGAGGGGAAAGCCGAAGGTGACGTGGGCCTTGGCGACGGAGAGGCCGGTGAGTTCGCGACCATCCACCCAGTAGAAGGGCACGCGATACCAGATGCGCTCCTCCGCGTGGGGCAGGGTCGCGCGGATGAAGTCGCGCAGTTCGGCGAGCTTGGCCTGGGCGGCCTGCGGCGCGGCGGCGATGTAGGCGTCCACATTGGCGGGCGCCTTGTCGCTCATTCTTCGCTCGCCAGCTTCTCGATGCGCTTGGCGGCGGTCTCGAGAGCCTGGACGGCGCGCGTCTCGGCGCGGCTGCGGTCGGCCTGGAGGCGGGTGACCTCTGCCTGCAGACTGGCAAGTCGGGCCTTCGCCTCGGCCAGCTCGTCGGCCAACATCAGCGCGCCCATCAGGAAGAGGCGCGTCTCACCGAGTTGACCCATGGCCTCGGAGACGGATCGGACGTGCTTGTCGAGGATGGCCGAGAGTTCGATCAGGTGCTGTTCCTGGCCGTCCTCGCAGCCCACAGCGTAGGGCCGGCCGTTCACACTGACGGTGACCTGGCTCATTCCGACTTCCCTTCGTCGTTCGCCAGCGCGGCGCGAATCTCATCCATGGCGCGCGACAGCGCGGCCGAAGCCTCGGCGCCGGCGGCCTCCAGCTCCTTCTCGCGCGCGCGGGACTGGTCGAGCTCGGCGGCCAGGCGGTTGCGGTCGAAGTCGAACAGGCCGCCGGCCTCAGCTCGGGCTTCGCCGACCCGGTGGGTCAGGCGCTGCTCGAGGCCCAGGACGGCGCGTTCGAGGCGCTTGGCGGCGATCTCAAGGGCGCTTTCGCTGGCTGGCGAAAGGGTGGGCGGGGTGTTGGCGGTGGTCAGGGCGCGGCCTCCTGCGCGGGCTATCGGTGTGGCCGAAAAGCTTTGGCGCCATCTTAGCCCTGCGTCGGCCCGGTTGCGAAGGTCCGAACGCGGTTGACCCCTGCGGCATCGCATGCGAGGCGGGCCTCGACTTTCTGAAAGCTTAAGAAGCCGATGCCCGCGCTCCAGACCACCATGGCCAATGCGATCCGAGTTCTGTCGATGGACGCCGTCGAACAGGCTAATTCCGGTCACCCTGGCATGCCCATGGGCATGGCCGACGTCGCCACCGTGCTCTGGACCAAGTTCCTGAAGTACGACGCCAGCCAGCCCGCCTGGGCTGACCGCGACCGCTTCGTCCTGTCGGCGGGCCACGGCTCGATGCTGCTCTACAGCCTGCTGGCGCTCACCGGCTTCAAGGGCTTCGGCCTGGATGACGTGCGGGCCTTCCGCCAGATGGGCTCCAAGACCCCGGGTCACCCGGAATATGGCCACACCCCCGGTGTCGAGACCACGACGGGCCCGCTGGGTCAGGGCCTGGCTACGGCCGTCGGCATGGCCATGGCCGAGCGCCGCATGGCCGCCCGCTTCGGCAAAGACCTGGTGGATCACCGCACCTGGGTGGTCGCCGGCGACGGCTGCCTGATGGAGGGGATCAGCCAGGAGGCGATCGCGCTCGCCGGCCGCCTGAAGCTCTCGCGCCTGACCGTGCTGTGGGACGACAACGAGATCACGATCGACGGTTCGGTCGCCCTGTCGGACGCCACCAACCAGCTCGCGCGCTTCAAGGCCGCGGGCTGGTCGGTCAAGGCTGTCGATGGCCATGACGTGGGCAAGATCAAGAGCGCGCTGGCCTGGGCGACCCGCCAGTCGCAGCCGACGCTGATCGCCTGCAAGACTAAGATCGGCAAGGGCTCGGCCACGCTCGAGGGCCACCACGACACCCACGGCAAGGCGCTCGGCAAGGCCGAGATCGCCGCCACCCGTGAGAAGCTGGGCTGGCCGCACGAGCCCTTCGTCATCCCTGACGACGTCGCTCGCGCCTGGAAGTCCGCCGGTCGCCGCGGCGTCAAGACCCGCAAGGCCTGGGAGGAGCACCTCGCCGCCTCGCCGGCCCGCGCCGAATTCGAACGCGCCGTCGCCGGCGAACTGCCGCCCCACGCCTTCGCCCAATTGGACGCCTTCATCGCCGAGGCGGAGGAAAAGGCGCCGGCCGCGGCCACCCGCCAGCACTCCGGTTCGGTGCTGGAGCGAATCTTCGGTGATATCGGCGATCTGGTGGGCGGCTCGGCTGACCTCACCGGCTCCAACAACACCTTCGTCAAGAACACCGCCGTGTTCGACGCCCCGGACTACGCCGGCCGTTATGTGAACTACGGCGTGCGTGAATTCGGCATGGCCGCGGCGATGAACGGCATGGCGCTGCACGGCGGGGTCATCCCCTACGGCGGCACCTTCCTGGTGTTCTCCGACTACGCCCGGCCGGCGATCCGCCTGGCGGCCCTGATGGGGATCCGGGTCATCCACGTCGGCACCCATGATTCCATCGGCCTCGGCGAAGACGGCCCGACCCACCAGCCGGTGGAGCACCTGGCCTCGCTGCGGGCCATGCCGAACCTGCACGTCCTGCGCCCGGCCGACGCGGTCGAGACCGCCGAATGCTGGAAGCTGGCCCTGGACGCCAAGACGACGCCATCGGTCCTGGCCCTGTCGCGGCAGAAGACGCCCGCCGTCCGCGTCACCGTGGCCGGCGAGAACCTCTCGGCTCGCGGCGCTTACCAGCTGGCGGGCGCCGGCGCGCCCGCCCAGGTGACGATCTTCGCCACCGGCACTGAAGTCGCCATCGCGCTCGCCGCTCGCGACCTGCTGGAAGCCGATGGCGTCGGAACGCGCGTCGTCTCCGTCCCGTCCTGGTCGCACTTCGCCGCCCAGTCGAGCGATTACCAGGCTCAGGTCATCGGGGAGACCGCCGTCCGCGTAGCGGTGGAAGCCGGCGTACGCATGGGCTGGGATCGCTTCATCGGCCCCGACGGCGTGTTCGTCGGCATGACCGGCTTCGGCGCCAGCGCGCCCGCCGAACAGCTCTACGAACACTTCGGCATCACGCCCGCGGCGGTCGCCGCGGCCGCCAAGGCGAAGCTTTAAGCTTCACTTTCTGATCGTCATTGCCGGGACGAGCCCGGCGATGACGTGATTTACTGAACGCCAGAGGGCGGCGCCTGCGTCGCAGCCAACAACGCCTCGGCGGCGGCGACCACGCGGTCGACGCTCAGGTCCATCATGTGGCACATCGCCTGGTCGAGGCCCGGATCGATGCGCCGGATGTCGTCCAGGCTGCGCGCGCCGCGAACGGCGCGGGCGGCGGCGCCCCAGGGCCCGTATTGACGCTCATCCGACGGGCCGAACAGGCCGAGAGTCGGCGCTCCGGCGGCGGCCGAGAGGTGCATGGCGCCGGAATCGTTGCCGATGAACAGCCGGGCGCGCTTGAGGCAGGCGTAGGAGGTCAAAAGGTCCGCCTCGCCGGCCAGGTTGATGAACCGCGCGCGGGCCGTGATATCGCGGAACGAGGCGGCCAGTTCGCGGTCGCCGGGGCCGCCCAGGATCATCAGCCGGCCGCCTTCCAGCGCCCCGCCTGAACCCAGCAGCCGCATGGCCGTGCGGCTGAACCGCTCGACAGGCCAGGTCTTGCCGATCCAATTCGCCGCCGGGGCGAGCGCCAGGATGGGCGCGGAGCCGGCCGTCAGCTTGGCCGCGCGGGCTTCGGCCTCGGGGCCGGCGAACAACCAGGGCGGCGCCGGATCGTCTTCGATGCGCAGGGTCCGGGCGGCCTCGAGCACCTTGTGGCCCGGCTCGCCGTGCGGCCGGTGGAAGATCGCGCGCCGTCGCGTCGACAGGAACCGCGTGATGGCCGAGCCGCGCATGTCGACCACCAGGCCCCAGCGACGCTTTCGCACCTTGCGCCACAGGTCGAACCAGTGGCCGCCGTCGCGCGACTTGGCGAAGGGGATGAGGGCGTCGAGGTTCGGCAGGTCGGCGAACAGCGGCGCGGCTTCGGGCCCGGCCACCACGGTGAAACGCGCGTGCGGAATCTCATCGCTCAGGCGTTTGATCAGCCCCGACGACAGCACGGCGTCGCCGATCCGCGTGGCGGTGATGAACAGAATGGGGAAGGACCCGGGCGGCATCCCTAGGGTTATAGGCGCCACACGACTGGCGCTCCAACCGCAGACGCCCCAAATTGACGCCATGACCGCAAGCTTCGCCTTCGCATCCCTCGAAAGTCGCGCCCTCATCGCCGTGTCCGGCCCGGATTGGCGCAGCTTCCTGCAAGGCCTCCTGACCCAGGACGTCGAGACGCTTGGGCCGGGCGAGGCCCGCTTCGCCGCGCTTCTGACCCCCCAGGGCCGGCTGCTCTACGACATGTTCGTGGTGGCCTGGCCGGACGGGATGGGCGTCTGGCTCGATGTGGCGGCCGAGCATCGCGCGGCGATCGCCTTCAAGCTCACCCTCTATCGGCTCCGCGCCAAGGTGGAGATCGCGGAGGCGGGAGAACTGGTCGCCGCCGCGCCTGCGCCTGGCGCAGACGGGCTATGGGTCGCCGACCCGCGCCTGCCGTCGCTCGGCTTCCGCGGCTATGGGGCGAGCGTGCCGGCCGAGACGCAAGGCGAGGACGCCTATGAGGCCCACCGCATGGCGCTGGGCGTGCCGGGCCCCGCCGACTGGGGTTCGGACAAGGCCTATCCCATCGAGGCCGATTTCGATCTCCTGAACGGCATCGATTTCAAGAAGGGCTGTTTCGTCGGCCAGGAGACGACCTCGCGGATGAAGCGCCGTGGCACGCTGAAGAACCGCATGGCGCCCCTGGAGTTCGACGGCCCGGCGCCCCGGCCCGGCGCCATGTTGATGGCCGGCGAGCTTCGGGCCGGCGAGGTGTTGTCCGGCCGAGAGGGTCGCGCCATGGCCCTGGTGCGCCTGGATCGCCTCGACGGTGACCTGAGTGTCGAGGGCAGGCCGGTGCGGGTCATTTTCCCCGAATGGCTGGAAGACGCCGCCAAGCTTGTGGAAAAGCCGCAAGGCTGAGCTTGCGCCGGCGGCCCGGCGCGGCCGAAACTGCCGACCATGAGCGACCCGCTTTCCCGCTGCGCCTGGTACGGCATGGCGGGCTCCCCCGTCTACGAGGCCTACCACGACACCGAATGGGGCGTGCCGGAGTACGATTCGCGCGCTCTATGGGAAAAGCTGGTGCTCGACGGCTTCCAAGCCGGACTCTCCTGGATCACTATCCTGAAGAAGCGCGAGGCCTTCCGCGCCGCCTTCGCCGGCTTCGACCCGGAGAAGGTGGCTGCCTTCGACGAAGAGGATCGCGCCCGGCTGATGGCTGACGCGGGCATCGTCCGCTCCGGCGCCAAGATCGACGCGGCCATCAACAGCGCTCGCATCTACCTGGCCATGCGCGACTGCGGCGAGGACTTCTCGGACTTCTGCTGGGGCTTCGTCGGCGGCCAGCCGATCCAGAACAGCTTCCGCGCCGGCGAGGTGCCGGCCCAGACGCCCCTGGCGGTCGAAGTCTCCAAGGCTCTGAAGGCGCGCGGGTTCAAGTTCGTGGGGCCCGTGATCGTCTACGCCTGGATGCAGGCGACGGGCTTGGTCAACGACCATCTCAGCGACTGCTTCCGGCATCAGCCCGTCAAGGCGATGGCGCGATGACCGCTAAGGGCCCGGACATGATGCTGGAGCGCGCCTTCATCGGCGGCCTGGTCTGCGGCGTCGACGAGGCGGGCCGCGGGCCCTGGGCCGGTCCCGTCTCGGCCGCGGCCGTGATCCTGAATCCCCGGAAGATTCCCAAGGGTCTCGACGATTCCAAGAAGCTGACCGCCAAGGCGCGCGAGGCCCTGGAGGTCGAGATCATGGACAAGGCGGCCGCCTTCGCCGTCGCCTTCGCCACGGTCGACGAGATCGCCGAGCTCAACATCCTGCACGCCACCGGCCTGGCCATGCGCCGGGCGGTCGAGGCTCTGACGCCCCAGGCGACCTACGCCCTGGTCGACGGCAACTACGCCTTCAAGCTGCCTTGCGAGGTCAAGACGGTGGTCGGCGGCGACGGCAAGTCCAAGTCCATCGCCGCGGCCTCGATCCTGGCCAAGGTCGCCCGCGACCGGCTGATGGTCGAGATGGACGACCTGCACCCCGGCTATGGCTTCGCCCGCCACAAGGGCTACGGCGCCCCTGTCCACATCGAGGCGCTCAGCCGCCTCGGCCCCTCGCCGATCCACCGGATGGCCTGGGCGCCGGTGAAACTCGCCCTGACGGGCGGGGATCTGACGGGGTTGCTTGTGGAAGCCGATGGTCTGGCCGAGGGCGAGCGGCTTTAAGGCCCTGTTATCCATAGCCGTTAGCGCGCCCTTCATGGCGCAGCGTCCAGATTCCGGCTCCAATCGCGGAGTTCCGAATGAGCCCCCTTGCCGGCAAAATGGCGCTCGATAAAATCATTCACGGCGAATGCCTGGAGGAGCTGCGCAAGCTCCCCGACCGTTCGGTCGACCTGGTCTTCGCCGACCCGCCCTATAATCTGCAGCTGGGCGGCGACCTGCTGCGCCCGGACAACTCCAAGGTCGACGCCGTCGACGACCACTGGGACCAGTTCGAGAGCTTCGCGGCCTATGACGCGTTCACGCGCGCCTGGCTGGGCGAGTGCCGCCGCATCCTGAAGGACGACGGGGCGCTGTGGGTGATCGGCAGCTACCACAACATCTTCCGCGTAGGCTCGGCCCTGCAGGACCTGGGCTTCTGGCTGTTGAACGACATCATCTGGCGCAAGGCCAACCCGATGCCGAACTTCAAGGGCACCCGGTTCACCAATGCACACGAGACTCTGATCTGGGCCGCCAAGTCGCGCGGCGGCCGGCGCTATACGTTCAACTATGACGCCATGAAGATGGCCAACGACGAGCTGCAGATGCGCTCGGACTGGAACCTGCCGCTATGCACGGGCGACGAGCGCCTGAAGAACGACGCGGGGACCAAGGCTCATCCGACCCAAAAGCCCGAGGCCCTGCTGCACCGCCTGATCCTGGCGACGACGCGGCCGGGCGATGTGATCCTCGATCCCTTCTTTGGCACGGGCACGACGGGCGCCGCGGCCAAGCGGTTGGGCCGTCGCTATGTCGGCATCGAGCGCGAGGCCGAGTATGTCGCCCTCGCCGAAAAGCGCTTGGCGCAGGTGATCCCGGCGACCGCCGACGAGGTGGTCGTCACGGGCTCAAAGAAATCCGAGCCGCGCATTCCCTTCGGCCAGATTGTCGAGGCTGGCCTGCTGCGCGCCGGCGACACCCTCTATGACGGCAAGGGCCGCATCGCAGCCCGGGTCCGCGCCGATGGCAGCCTGATGGCTGGCGATCTGACCGGCTCGATCCACAAGGTCGGCGCCATGGTGCAGTCGCAGCCCGCCTGCAACGGCTGGACCTACTGGCACTTCAAGACGGATGCGGGCCTGGCGCCGATCGATGTCCTGCGCGCGAAGGTTCGAGGGCAGCTCGTCTCCTAAAGCCCGAGCGCCGTCAGCCCCGCGCGGGCGGCCTTGAGGAAGACGCTGGGGAGGGCGCTGAGGTCGCGCCTTGGCGACCAGATCACGCCGTTCGCCTCGCCTTCCGCGCGATAGACTGCGAGGCCGAGCGAGAAGTGCGTGAAGACGTGCTCGATCTCGCCGACGCGCCGCCAGTCGGCCGGAGCAGGGGCCGCCGCGATCGCTTCAGCGTCCGAGAAGGGCGCGCTACGCCAATCCGTGGTCGGCAGGGCCAGCATGCCGCCCAGCAATCCCTTGGGCTCGCGCCGCACCAGCGCCACCTGGTCGTCCCGCGTCAGGATGAACGCCACGCCGTGACGATGTGGTCGGGCGGCCTTGGCGGTCTTGCGCGGAAAGGTTTCCGGTGCGCCGGTGGCCAGACCCGCGCAGTGATCCGCGATCGGGCAGAGCTCGCAGAGCGGCGCCTTCGGTCGGCAGACCGTAGCGCCCAGGTCCATCAGCGCCTGGGCCCAGTCGCCGGGGCGGTCATCACGGACAAGGCTGGCGGCCAGGGCCTTGAGCTCGGGCTTTCCGGCCGGCAGCGGGGCTTCGACCGCGAAGAGCCGCGCCATCACCCGCTCGACGTTGCCGTCGACGACATTGGCGGTCTGGCCAAAGGCGATCGCCGAGACCGCCGCTGTCGTATAGTCGCCGAGGCCGGGCAGGGCGCGCAGCGCTGCAGGGTCGTTCGGAAAGACGCCAGCATGGCGGCTGGCGACGGCTCGGGCGCAGGCCAGCAGATTGCGGGCGCGGGCGTAGTAGCCGAGGCCCGCCCAGGCGGCCATCACCTCCTCGTCCGCTGCGGCGGCGAGGTCGGCGACGGTGGGCCAGCGCTCAGTGAACCTCAGGAAGTAGGGCGCCGCATGCGGCACGGTGGTCTGTTGCAGCATCACTTCTGATAGCCAGACCCGGTAGGGATCGGCGACCAGGCCGGCGGCCCGCGCCGCCGGCCTGACCCGCCAGGGCAGGTCGCGGGCGTTGGCGTCGTACCAGGCGAGGAGAAGGCGGCGCAGTTCTTCGGTCACGTTCGCGTCTTAGCTTCGCGCGCGCCGACACGGCAGCTATAAATGCGCCATGTCCCGCCGCCTGCCCACGATGGAGGAGGCCGCCCAGATTCTGGCGGCGCGCCGCACGCGGCCGCCGGCCCGTCCGCCGCCCCCGGCGGGACGCAAGCTGGCCGGCCTTATGCGCGAGCTTGACGCCCGCTTCGGCAAGGGCCCCGGCGCGCTCATCGCCCGCTGGCGTGAGATCGTCGGCCCCGACATCGCCCGGCGTACGGAGCCCGTGAAGCTGACCAAGGGCCGAGGCGATGCGCCGACGATCCTGGAGATCCGTGTCGCCGGTGCGGCGGCCGCGATTATCCAGCACCAGGGCCAGGAGATCCTCGAACGGGTGAACCTGTTCCTGGGCGCGGGTTCGGTGGGGAAGCTGCGCATCGTCCAGGGACCCTTGCGTCGCGCGCCGGAGGCGCGGTCGATCGTCCGCCGCAGCCCGCCCCTCGACGCCGCCGCCGAGGCGGAGCTGGCGGCCAGCCTGGCGAACCAGCCGGATGGTCCCCTCAAGGAAAGGCTGGCCGCACTGGGCCGTGGGGTGCTGCGCCGACAGCGCTGACGAAACGCCCTTGCGGCCGGGGCCTCGTCTGCGGCAGGAATCGCGCTTTACTGCCTCGTTCGTACGAAGAAGGTCGAAACGCCATGTTCAGCCGCCGTCACATCGCCGCCGTCGCCGCCCTCGGCCTGGGTCTTGCGCTCGCAGGCTGCAACCAGGCCGGCGCCAAGGGCGGTCCCGCCGATGGCGACATGACCCTGGGCAATATGAAGGCCAAGGTTCAGCTCGTCGAATACGCCTCGGCCTCTTGCGTCCACTGCGCGACGTTCAACAACGAGGTCTTCCCAGCCTTCAAGGCTAAGTACATCGACACCGGCAAGGTCGGCTACACGATGAAGGAGTTCCTGACGCCACCCGCCGAAGTGGCCGCCGCAGGCTTCCTGATCTCGCGTTGCGCCGGCAAGGACAAGTATTTCACTGTCCTGGACTCCGTCTACAAGAACCAGCAGGAGATGTTCACCACGGGCGACTTCCGCGGCGTGTTGCTGCGCATCGCCCAGTCGGCGGGCATGACCGAGCCGCAGTTCAACGCCTGCGTCTCCGATGAAAAGGCGCTGACCGCCCTGCAGAGCCGCGTCGACCGCGCCGTAAAGCAGGACAAGATCAACTCCACGCCGACCTTTGTGATGAACGGCAAGAAGATCGCCGAGGGCGAGATCAGTATGCAGCAACTGGATGCGGCCTTCGCCGCAGCCTCGAAGTAGGAGGCCCCTGAAGGAGCACCGTGCGCTTCCAGCGACTTCGCCTTTCGGGCTTCAAGTCCTTCGTCGATCCGACCGAGTTCCGGATCGAACCTGGAATCACGGGCATCGTCGGGCCCAACGGCTGCGGCAAGTCGAACCTCCTGGAGGCGCTGCGCTGGGTGATGGGCGCCAATTCCGCTAAGGCCATGCGGGCCGGCGGCATGGACGATGTCATCTTCGCGGGCTCCGGCGACCGGCCGCAGCGCAGCCACGCCGAGGTCACTTTGACCATCGACAACGCCGAGCGACGCGCGCCGCCCGCTTTCAATGACACCGCGATCATCGAGGTGGTCCGCCGCATCGATCGCGGCGAGGGCTCGACCTATCGCGTCAATGGCCGTGAGGTCCGTGCGCGCGACGTGCAGCTGCTGTTCGCCGACGCTTCAACCGGGTCCAACTCGCCGGCCCTTGTCCGCCAGGGCCAGATTTCCGAACTGATCGCGGCGCGGCCGCAGAACCGCCGGATGATTCTCGAGGAGGCGGCCGGCGTGTCCGGCCTGCACACGCGCCGGCACGAGGCGGATTTGCGCCTGCGCGCCGCCGAGCAGAACCTCGAGCGCCTCGACGACGTGGCGCGCGAGCTTGAGAGCCAGCTGGGCAAGCTGCGGCGCGAGGCCCGCTCGGCGGAACGCTATAGGCGCCTATCGGCTGAGATTCGCGCCCTGCAGGGGGCTGTTCTTTATGCGCGCTGGGGGGAGGCCAAGGTCAGCGCCGAGCGGATCGCGAGCGAGGCCGCCGCCGCCGGTCGCGCTGTTGAGGAAACCGCGCGGCAAGCCGCCCACGCCACGACGCAGGCCGCGGCGGCCGACGCGGCCCTTGCCCCTTTGCGCGAAGCCGCCGCGGTGGCGACGGCGATCCTGCATCGCCTGGCTATCGAAAAGGATCGCCTCGACCGTGAGGCCGAGGCGCAGGCCGCCGAGACCGCCCGGCTCGTCGCCGACCTCGGGCGGATCGACGGCGACCGCGCCCGTGAGAGCCAGATGGTGGAGGACGCCGAGGCGGCGCTGTCCGGCCTCGCCGCTGAGCTTGAAGGCCTTGAGGTCGAGGTCGCCGCCGCGCCCGAACGCGCGCCGGAGCTTGAGGCCGCTGTGCTGGCCTCGGACGCGGCGCGTGCTCAGGCCGACGCCGCCGTCGAGATGCTGGCCGGCGAGGCCGCAGCCGAAGAGGCCGGGCGCCGCGCCGCAAGCCAGCGGTTGGAAGACGCCAGGAGCCGGATGTCACGCTCGACCCGGGCCCTCGACCAGGCGCGGCAGGAACGCGCGGCGCTGACGGTCGCGCCCAGCGGCGAGGCGGCCGACGCCGAGGCTGAGGCGATCGCCGCCGAGGTCGGTCTGGCGGCGGCGCGGTCCGCGCTGGAAGTCGCCGAAGAGGCGCGCCACGCGATCCAGGAGCAGGAGCGCGCTACGCGCGCCGCCGCGCGCGGCGCCGACGATGCGCTCAGCCGCCTGACGGCTGAGGCCAGGGCGCTAACCAACCTGGTCGCCCAGGCCAAGCGCGGCGGCTTCTCGCCGGCCTTGGAGGCCGTGCGGCCCGCGCGGGGGTTTGAGACGGCCCTGGCCGCCGCGCTCGGCGACGATCTCGATGCGGCCCTCGACTCCGCCGCGCCGGCCTTCTGGCGTGGGGCGGACGCGCAGTCGCCGCAGTGGCCGGAGGGCGTCACGCCGCTGGGCGACGCCGTCGAGGCGCCGGCCGCGCTCTCCGCGCGCCTGGCGATGACGGGCCTGGTCGCCAGGGCGGATGGCGACCGCCTGCAGTCGGCCCTGGTCCCTGGCATGCGGCTGGTGTCGAAGGAGGGTGATCTCTGGCGCTGGGATGGTTTCACTGCCCGCGCCGATGCGCCCAAGCCGGCGGCCGTGCGACTGGAACAGCGGACACGGTTGGCTGAGCTGGAGGCCGAGATCGCCGCGCAGGAACCGGCCGCCAGGGCTTTGCGCGAGGCTGTGGCTGAGGCGACCCGCGCTTTGGCCTCGGCCGAAGAGGCCGCCCGCGCGGCTCGTCGCGCCCCGCCCGCCGCCGAGCAGCGGTTGGCCCAAGCCCGTGCGGCGCTTGAGCGCTTCGCGCGCGAGGCCGCCCGCCGCGAGGCCCACGCCGCCTCGCTGAACGATGTCATCGCCCGCTTTGATGTTGAGGCCGCCGAACACGCCGCGGCCCTGGCCGACGCGCAGGCGGCCTTTGAGGCTCTGCCGGCAGCGGGTGACCTGGCCCAGCGCCTCGCCGCAGCGCGCGCCGCCGCGGGGCCCGCCCGCGAGGCCGCCGCGGCCACTCGCGCCGCCCGCGACGCCGAGGCTCGCGAGCGGGAAGGGCGCGCCCGTCGCCTCGAGACCTTGCGGCGGGAGGCGGACGACTGGAAGCGCCGTGCGGCGGCGGCGGCGGCCCGGCTGGAGAGCCTGGCGGCTTCGCGCGAGGTTGCGCGGACCGCGCTCTCCATGGCCGAGGCTGCGCCCCTGGCGTTGGAGCAGCGGCGCGTGGCGCACGCCGGCGAGCTTCAGGCGGCCCAGGCGCGGCAAGCCGAAGCCGGTGACGCGCTATCCGGCGCCGAGCGCATTCGCGCCGAGGCCGATCGCGCCGCCCGCGCCGCGGACGCCCGCGCAGGCGAAGCCCGGGAGCTGCGCGCCACCTTCGCCGCCCAGGCCGAGGCCGCGGTCCAACGTCTGGCCGAGACCGCTCAGCAGATTCGCGAGACCGCCCGTGTTGAGCCGGAAGAGCTCGCCCAGAGCCTCGCTGACCAGGCCGTCGCCGTGCCGGTCGACGCCGGCGGGATCGAGTCCCATCTTTACACCCTGGAACGCCAGCGCGAGGCGATCGGCGCGGTTAACCTGCGCGCCGAGGAGGAAGCCGTGGAAACCGCGACGCGGCTGGCGGTCATGGAAGCTGAGCGCGCGGACCTTACCTCCGCCATCGCCCGCCTGCGCCAGGGCATTGACGAACTGAACAGTGAAGGTCGGGAGCGCCTGCTGGCGGCCTTCGACATCATCAACGACCACTTCAAGACACTGTTCCTGGCCCTGTTCCAGGGTGGCGAGGCCGAGCTGCGTCTCGTGGAATCCGACGATCCGTTAGAAGCTGGCCTAGAGATTTTCGCCTGCCCGCCGGGTAAACGGATGGCGGTCATGAGCCTGATGAGCGGCGGCGAGCAGGCCTTGACGGCCGCGGCGCTGATTTTTGCGGTCTTCCTGGCCCAGCCTGCGCCGATCTGCGTGCTCGACGAGGTGGACGCACCGCTGGACGACGCCAACGTCGACCGGTTCTGCAACCTACTGGATGAAATGCGCCGTCGCACCGCGACCCGCTTCATCACCATCACCCACAACCCGGTCACCATGTCGCGCATGGACCGCCTGTTCGGTGTGACCATGGCCGAGCGCGGCGTCTCCCAGCTGGTGAGCGTCGACCTCCATCAGGCCGAAGCGCTCGTCGCGCACTAGCGGCGCGCTGGAGCGTGGTTCCGCGAAGGTCGCCCTCCCGGTCAATTTTCCCATTGAAATCAATGTTCTGACAAGATGCCGCCCAGCCTTGACGCATGGGCCTCGCGTCTATAGTTTCCGCCGCGATCAAGCCGGGGGGCCTATGGTCCCCCAAACTCGTAACGCACGTACATCAATAGATGACCCCAGCTGACGACTCGCGTGAAGAGGCGATCAAACGCCTTGATGAACGGGCCGCGGCTCTCGGGGCCCGGACCCAGCGTCCGGTTGCGTCGCACGCCGGTGAACAGGCCGTAAGCCAGGCCTATCGCATCATCGCCGAATTGCTCGGCGGGGTGTTGGTGGGATTGGCCGCAGGCTTCATCGTCGATCGGGTCTTCAACACCACGCCGTGGGGGTTGATCGGGGGAGTCCTTATTGGCTTCGCCCTTTCGATCTGGATGGCGCGGCGAACGGCCAACCGCTTGATGGCGCTGGCGAAGCAAGGTTCGGAACCGCTCCCTTCGGTTCCGTTCGACGACGACGACGAGGAGTCTTAGGGCCGATGGCGTCCACCGACCCGATCCACCAGTTCCAGATCACCAAACTCGTCGACTTCGGTGAGGTGACGCTGCCGCTGTTCGGCCGCACCGAGCTGGCTTTCACCAATTCGCACCTGGCCATGACCCTCGCCTTCGTCGTGGTCGTGGGCTTCCTGCAGATGACGACGGCGCGCGCGCAAGTCGTGCCGGGCCGCTTCCAGGCGGTCGGCGAGACCCTGTTTGGCATGATCGACAACCTCGCGGAGTCGATCATCGGTCATGACGGCCGCAAGTATTTCCCGTTCGTCTTCACCACCTTCATGTTCATCCTGGCGATGAACGTGCTCGGCCTCTTGCTTACCTTCACTGTGACCTCGCAACTCGCGATCACCGCGACCTTCGGCCTGATGACGATTGCGCTCGTCATCGCCATCGGCTTCGCCAAGCATGGCCTCGGCTTCTTCAAGCTGTTCGTCCCGTCGGGCGTGCCGTGGGTCCTGTTGCCGGTCATCGTGATCATCGAATTCGTGTCGTTCCTCCTGCGGCCTGTCACCCTCGCCCTTCGTCTGTTCGGCAACATGCTGGGCGGCCACGTGGCGCTGAAGGTGTTTGCGGGCTTCGTCGTGGCGCTGGGCGGGATGGCCGCCGCCGGCGGTCTGGGCCTGCTGGGCATTCCCGGCGCGGCGCTTTCGCTCAGCATGGTCGTGGCGCTGACGGCGCTGGAATGCCTCGTGGCTTTCCTGCAGGCCTTCGTCTTCGCCGTGCTGACCTGCATCTATCTCAACGACGTGGTCAATCTCGGCCACGGTCACTGAGCCCAATCAACCTCCACCCTATTTCTCGACTAGGAAGAAACCATGGAACTTGAAGCTGCTAAGCAAATCGGCGCGGGCCTCGCGACCCTCGGCATGATCGGCGCCGGCATCGGCGTGGGCAACATCTTCGGCAGCTTCCTGTCGGGCGCCCTGCGCAACCCGTCGGCCGCCGCCAGCCAGATCGGCAACCTGTTCGTCGGCGCGGCTCTGGCCGAAGCCCTGGGCATCCTGTCCTTCGTGCTCGGCATCCTGCTGAAGTTCGGCTGATCCCGGCGGCTCGCCCTTCGCGGCGGGCGCCTGACGATGCTGACAGGGGCTCGTTCCGACGGGCCCCGCACGATTTGACGACGCGGAGCCCCTAATGGCCGTAGAGACCGACCAAGCGACCACCCATTCCGTCGAGAACGCCGCCGAGGCGTCCGCGGCGAGCGTGGCCACGCCTGGTCATGAGGCTGTTCACGAGGGGACCGAGGCTGCGCATGGCGGCGGCGGTCTGCCCCAGTTCCAGTTCGAGCACTGGGGCGGCCAGATCGCCTACCTGCTGATCCTCTTCGCGATCCTCTACCTGTTGATCGCCAAGGTGTTCGGCCCGCGCATGCGCCGGGTCTTCGATGAGCGTCGCGAGACGATCGACGGCGCCCTGGCGTCCGCACGCTCGGTGCAGGCTCAGGCCGCGGCCCAGGCCGAGGCCGCCAAGCAGGCCCTGGCCGAGGCGCGCTCCAAGGCCCAGAAGACCGCGGCCGACGCCAAGGCCAAGGCCAATGCTGAATCCGCCGCTCGCGAAGCCGAGCTGGAGACCGAGCTTTCGGCCCGGCAGGCGAGCGCGGACGAGCGCATCCGCGCCGCCCGCGAAGCCGCGATGGCCCAGCTGTCGACTGTGGCGACCGATGCGGCCGAGGCGATGATTGAGAAACTGACCGGCGCGCCCGCGTCGCGCGAAGCGGTGGCGAGCGCCGTCAACCAGCAGGGATAGTCGATGCCCGCCTTCTTCACCGCTGAATTCTGGAACCTGGCGAACCCCGAGCTGTGGGTCGGCGTCGGCTTTCTTTCATTCCTGCTGATCGTTTGGTTCGCCGGCGGGTTCAAGATGGCCGCCGCCGCGCTGGACTCCAAGGCTGCTGTCATCCAGACCGACCTGGACGAGGCCGCGCGCATCCGCGCCGAGGCCGAAGCTCTGCTGGCTGATATCCAGCAGCAGCGCGACCAGGCCGAAGCCCAGGCCAAGGCCATGTTGGCCTCGGCCGAAGCGCAGGCCAGGCAGCTGGGCATCGACGCCAAGGTTCGCCTGGAAGAATCCATCGCGATCCGCACGCGCCTGGCGGAACGCAAGATCGCCGCAGCGGAAGCCGAGGCCACCGCCCAGGTCCGCGCCGCCGCCATCGACCTGGCCGCCAAGGCCGCCGAGACGGTGCTCGCCGGCCAACTTGCGGCGAGCAAGTCAGACCCGCTCATCGACCGCGGCATCGCCCAACTGGCCGAGAAGCTGCAGTAGGCGGATTTCTCCCGACGAACACAAACGCCCCGGAATGATCCGGGGCGTTTTCGTTTGGACCTTCAAATTTTCGCGCTCTGCCAATGAGCGTCGGCGCCCAATCTGAGTCCGCGCCGGGGGGGGGGGCAGGCGATCGCCCTATGGCTCCCGATTTTCGCCGCGATGATCGAGGCGGCTAGCGAAATCGCCGCTTCAGGCTGCGGCGGGTGCTGACGCCGACGCGCCAGCGGCTGGGCAGGACGAAACGTTCGACCCGCAGGTACTGCTGCCACATCACCAGGACGATCTCGGGTTTGCGCCGCATCAGCCGCCGGATCGGGAAGACGATCTTGGGGTGGGCCTTTTGCAGGCGCAGGAATCGCCGTTTCGCGCTGAACGACTGGCGCAGCACGATCATCAGGCCGACGACCAGGAGCGGGACGCCGATATGGCCGGGCAAGAGCGCCGTCGCCAGGCCAGCGACGATCACCACGCAGCCTACGGCGAACAGCAGCCAGCGCACGGCAAGGCTCGCCGCCCGATGGGCGGACGCGCGGGCGCGCTCGGCGTGTGAGGTCAGGTTGGCGAGGGACACATCCGCGCATATGCGAACCCGCTGGGCCTGGGTAAAGGGCGGGCGGCGTGAACAATTGGTTATTCCGCGGCCAATGCTCCGGGCGCCACAGGTTTCCACACCAGCTTGGGCTTTCGCGCCGCCAGGGTCTCGTCCAGGCGACCGAGCGGCGCCAGATGCGGGGCGCCGCGGAAGCGCTCGACGTCGCCAGCCTTCGCCGCCTGAGCCAGGGCGCGGAGCGCGCCGCAGAAGCGGTCCAGCTCGGCCTTGGATTCGGTCTCGGTCGGCTCGATCAGCATCGCGCCATGGACCACAAGCGGAAAATACATGGTCATGGGGTGGAAGCCCTCGTCGATCATCGCCTTGGCGAAATCGAGCGTGGTGATCTCCGTGCCCTTCAGCCAGCTGTCGTCGAACAGGGCCTCGTGCATGCAGGGCCCCTCCGGGAAGGCCGGGCTCATGACGTCGCTGAGGCTGGCCTTGATGTAATTGGCGTTCAGCACGGCGTCCTCGGCCACCTGCCGCAGGCCGTCGGCCCCGTGGCTCAACATGTAGGCGTAGGCGCGGACGAACATGCCCATCTGGCCGTGGAAGGCGGTCATCCGGCCAAAGGTCTGGGCCGCCGGCCCTTCCGCCTCCTCGACCAGACGGAATCCGCCCTCGTCGCTCACGACCCAGGGCGTGGGCGCGAAGGCCGCCAGCGCGGCCGACAGAACCACGGGCCCCGCGCCCGGCCCGCCGCCGCCGTGCGGCGTGGAAAAGGTCTTGTGCAGGTTGATGTGCATGGCGTCCACACCCAGGTCGCCCGGCCGCACCCGACCCACAATGGCGTTGAAGTTGGCACCGTCGCAGTAGAAGTAGGCGCCGGCCTCATGGGTCAGCCGGGCGATCTCGATCACGTCGCGTTCGAAGAGGCCGCAGGTGTTGGGATTGGTCACCATGATGGCGGCCACGTCGGGGCCCAGCTTCTCCGCCAGGTCGGCCAGATCCACCCGTCCGTCCGCCGTCTGGGCGATCTCTTGCACCGAATAGCCGACGAAGGCCGCGGTGGCCGGGTTCGTGCCGTGGGCCGAGGTGGGGGTGAGCACCCGCTTGCGATGGCCGTTTCCCGCCGCCTCGTGCGCGGCCTTGATGGCCAGGAGGCCGCACAGTTCGCCGTGGGCCCCGGCCTTGGGCGAGAGCGCCACCGCCGGCATGCCGGTCAGGGTCTTCAGCCAGTGCGCGAGGCCGTCCATCAGCGTCAGCGCGCCCTGGGTGGTCGATTGCGGCTGAAGCGGGTGGAGGTCGGCGAAGCCGGCCAGCCGGGCCAGCTTCTCGTTCAGCCGCGGGTTGTGCTTCATGGTGCACGAGCCCAGCGGATAGAGCGCCAAGTCGATGGCGTGGTTCTTCTGGCTCAGCCGCACATAGTGGCGCACGGCCTCCGGCTCGGAGAGCCCGGGTAGGCCGATAGGCGCTGACCGCACCAGGTCGCCCAGGTCGGAGGCGTCTTCGCTGGCGGGCTCGATGTCGACGCCGGTCTTGTCCCAGCCGTCCAGCTCAAACAGTAGCGGTTCGTCCTGCAGCAGGCCGCGCGCGCCGGTCAGCGAGGTGAAACCCGCCGGGTCGTTGGCGCCTTGAGGTTGGGTGGGGCGGCCCACGGAATTCATGCTCATCAGCCGATCCTTCCGCGGAGCGCGTGGACAAGAGCCGCGATGTCGTCGCGGGTGGTGGTCTCGGTGGCGGCCAGTAGAAGGACGTCGTCCATGCGCGCCGTGGGATCCAGCCTGGAGAACGGCACGCCGGCCATGATCCCGTCGGCGGCCAGGGCCTCGACCAGGGCGGCGGCCTCGCCGGGCACGCGGACGGCCAGTTCGTTGAACATCCGCGGCGTCAGCACCTCGACGCCGTGCACGCCGTCGAGCGCGGTGCGCAGCTCCCGCGCCCGGCTGTGGTTGACAAGGGCCAGTTCGCGCAGGCCCGTCTCGCCCAGCAGGGTCATGTGGATCGTGAAGGCCAGCGCGCAGAGGCCGGAGTTGGTGCAGATGTTCGACGTCGCCTTTTCACGGCGGATGTGCTGCTCGCGGGTCGACAGCGTCAGGACGAAGCCGCGGCGGCCGTCGGCGTCCACCGTCTCGCCCGCGATGCGGCCCGGCATCTGCCGCACCAGCTTCTCGCGCGCGGCGAAGAGGCCGAGATAGGGGCCGCCGAAGTTCAGGCCGTTGCCGATCGACTGGCCCTCGGCCACAGCGATGTCGGCGCCCATTTCACCGGGCGATTTCAAAAGCCCGAACGCCAGCGCCTCGGTGGTCACGGTGACCAGCAGGGCGCCGGCGGCGTGCGCCGCCTGGGCCAGCGGCGAGGCGTCGGAAACGGCCCCGAACACATTGGGCGTCTGGACCACCACGCAGGCGGTGGCCTCGTCGATCGCCGCGGCCACCGCCGCGGCGTCATCAATGGCGGCCGGGAGGCGCACGATCATCATGCCCTCGGCGCGGGCGATGGTCTCGATGACGGCGGCGTAGTGCGGATGCAGGCCGCCCGACAGGATCGCCTTGTCCCGGCGGGTGACGCGCTGGGCCATCATCACCGCCTCCGCCGCGGCGGTGGAGCCATCGTACATCGAGGCGTTGGCGACCTCGAGCCCGGTCAGGGCGGCGACCTGGGTCTGGAATTCGAACAGCGCCTGCAGGGACCCCTGGGTGATCTCCGGCTGGTAGGGGGTGTAGCTGGTCAGGAATTCCGAACGCTGGATCAGATGGTCCACGGTGGCGGGGACGTGGTGGCGATAGGCCCCGGCCCCGCAGAAGAACGGTCCCGCGCCCGCCGGCCGGTTCTGCGCCGCCAGCGCCGCCAGCGCCCGCTCCACCGCCATCTCGCTCTGGTGCAGCGGCAGGTCGAAGAGGTCGCGGGCGCGTGCGGCTTCAGGCACGTCCACAAACAGGGCGTCGATGTCGGGCGCGCCGATGGTCGCCAGCATGGCGGCGCGGTCGTCGGGCGTCAGCGGCAGGTAGCGCATGGTTGTCAGCCTCAGAGGGTCTGGAGGTAGGCTTCGTAGGCGTCGCGATCCATCAGGGCCTCGACCTCGGCGGCGTCGGCGATGCGCACCTTGGCGAACCAGCCGGCCGCTTCCGGCGCGGCGTTCACGGTCTCCGGCGCATCGACCACCTCGGCGTTGGTCTCGACCACCTCGCCGCTGATCGGCGCATAGACATCGGAGGCCGCCTTGACGCTCTCGACCACGGCGAAGGCGTCGCCGGCCTTCACCGTCTTGCCGACGCTCGGGGTCTCGACGAAGACGACGTCGCCCAGCTGTTCGGCGGCGTAGGCGGTGACGCCGATGGTGGCGATGTCGCCAGAGAGTTCGACCCACTCGTGGTCCTTGGTGAAGCGCATGACGGGTCTCCTCAAACCTTGCGGGCGTAGCGATGGGGGACGAAGGGCGGTTCCACGACCTCGCAGGGCTGCGAGCGTCCGCGGACGATGACATTGAGGCGCTGGCCCGCCTGGGCGAGGCCTGGAGGGGCGAAGCCGAGGGCCACGCCTTGCTTCAGGCAGGGAGAATGGCCGCCTGAGGTGATGCGACCCACGACGGCGCCGGTCTCGTCAGCGATCTCGGCGCCTTCCCGTGCCGGCGCGCCTTCCAGCACCTTCAGGGCGACGCGGACGCGGGTGAGGTCGCCGGCCAACTCGCGGGCGATCCGCGCCGCGCCAGGGAAGTCACCCGCCGCCAGGCGCTTCTTCGAGATGGCGAAGCCCAGACCGGCTTCGATGGGGCTGACCGTCTCGTCCAGGTCGTGGCCATAGAGCGGCAGGCCCGCCTCCAGGCGCAGGGAATCGCGTGCGCCCAGGCCGATCGGGCGCACCCGTTGGTCCTCCAGCAAGGTCGCCCAGACGCGCTCAGCCTCTCTGGCCGGCAGGGAAATCTCAAACCCGTCCTCGCCGGTGTAGCCTGAGCGCGAAACGATCAGGTCGCAGCCGAACCCTGACAGCACGGCGGAGTCCATGAAGGCCAGCCGCAGGGCTTCGGGGACGTGGACGGCGAAGGCCTCTGCGGCCCTTGGCCCCTGCAGGGCGATCAGCGCGCGGTCCTCCAGGACCTGCAAAGCGCCTTCCGGACCCAGACCCTTCGCCAGGAGCGCGAAGTCGGCGTCCTTGCAGGCGCCGTTGACCACGACGAACAGGCCGTTGTCGTCCGGCCGCGCGGCCATAAGATCGTCGAGGACGCCGCCCGCCTCATTCAACAGCACCGAATAGCGCTGTCGGCCGACCTTCAGGCCCCGGAAGTCGCCAGGTGTCAGGCGTTCGAAAGCCCGGAAGGGATCGGCGCCCGTAATCCGCGCCTGACCCATGTGGGAGACATCGAAGAGGCCCGCGCTCTCACGGGTCCAGAGATGCTCCTTCAGCACGCCGTCGGCGTACTGCACGGGCATGTCGTAGCCAGCGAAGGCGACCATGCGCGCGCCAGCGGCCAGATGCGCGGCGTGGAGCGGCGTGGTCTTTAAATGGGTTTCGGACAACAGACGGACTCCGGGCTGGCCGCGACGGAAACTCCGCCGCAAGCGCCCCCGCTGTCCTTGGGCCTGAGAGATTCCGGCCGGACCGATGGTGAGGCCCGACCTTGCTCCTTCGGCGAGCGGCCTTGCGGCCGCTGCTTTCCAGCGTGCATCAGCCCTCGCGGTCCTTTTGCCTGAGCGTTTCCGGGGCGGTTGCGCCTTCGGCTCCGGACGAATCCGGTCTCTCCCGCGAGAGTTGTCCAAGGCTGAGTGAAGCGAGAGGCGGAGTCAACGCGCAGAGTTCGGAACAGGCGCGAGTCCCTGAGGGTTCGACCTGCGCCCGATCTAGCGCACCAGCTTGAGCGTCGCGGTGATCGCATCGACCTTGGCGGGAAGATCCGGGCCGATGCCGACGCAGGTCGCCGTGCCGGGCTTCAGCACCGTTCGGCCGGCGTCACGGACCAGCATGGTTGGCACGCCGGCCGCCTCGGCCTGGGCATGCAGGTCCAGAAGCGCGGCCTCATCGACGCAGCGCAACACGATTTTCGGCATGCCCTTCTGCAGCCAGCCGACCTGCTGTTCGCGGTCGGCCTGCAGGAAGCCGCCCACCGCGCCGTGCGCCACCTGCGCCGCCATCTTGCCGGGCGGCAGCTCCAGCGCCTGGTTGACGACGATGACCTGCTTCATTTCTTGGCGAGGTCCGGCCGCGAGGCGAGGAACGCGGCCTTCTCAGCCGCGCTCAGCACCTTCGCCTTCTGCTGCCGCGACACCTTCGGCGTCGGCGGCGCGTAGGTCTTCGTCGGCGTTTTCGGCTTCAGATCGGCGAGGCTTTTGATCGGCGGTTTCATAGCTCCATCATCGCAGAGAACTACGATGGATGCGCGGATAAGCTTGGCTCTCGACGAAGCTTGCTTCTCCTGCCAGCATCGTCGGCGCTGTCGGGGGAGAGCAGATGACGGACGCGACGACGCAGACTGAAGGCTCCATCACATTCGCAGAAGATTTCGACCTGAAATCTTTTTTCAAGCTCAGTCTCATCACGGGTTTTCTCACGGTCATTACCCTGGGAATCTACGCACCCTGGGGATTCACGCGAGTTCTCAAGGCGCTTGCAGCCTCGGTGAGGATTAACGGTGACCCGCTGGCTTACGACGGAAAGGGCTTTCACCTGTTTCTTGGCGGGTGGGCGCTCCTGCTCGTATGTTACGGGCCGATCGTTTTCCTGATCGTCGGTTCAGGCGGGCGGCTCGCCCTTCCATGGGTCCTGCCGTGGATAGTGATCGCAAGTTTTCTGGCGTTCGCCGCTGGCTATGTCCTGCTGCGCTACCTTGCAGGCCACACACTCTGGCGCGGCGCGCGCTTTGCGCTGGCGGGTTCGCCGGTCGCCTTTGCGCTGAAGGCCTGGGTGCTGATGCTGCTCTCGGGGATCTCGCTTCTTTGGTACCTGCCAGCCGCGTACCGGCTGCTGTCTGAGCATGTGATCAGCCGGCTCTCGATCGGCGACCAGCCTTTCGCCTTCGATATGACGCAGGCGAAGAGCGTGCCGGTCTATCCCATGTTCGCCGTCTACTGGGCGGGGATGGTGCTGACCAACGGCTTGCCGATGGCGTTCTCGAACGGGTCTGCGGCCGGCGCCAGCCTGGTCGGCATGATCGTCCTCGTGGCGATGGAGCAGCCCTTCGTCGCCGCGCTCGCCAAGGCCATAGCGCGCGGGACGAGCTTCGACAGCGCGCGCTTCAGCCTCAAAATCGATGTGGTGGAAATGATCGGTATGGCGCTGGCTTGCTTCGCACTCATCATTTTGTCGCTTGGCCTGTTCCTGCCCGTGGCGATGGCGATCGTCTTGCGGTTCTATGTCCGGCGGCTGCACAGCGAAGGCGCTGCGGATCTTGCGTTGATCCGCCCTGGCGGCCCGGCGCCGAACCTCAAGGCGCTGCTTTTCTCGGCCTGACTACATCCGTTCCGGCGTCGCGATGCCGAGCAGGTCCAACGCCAGTTCCAACTGGCGCAGCATCGTCGTCGCCAGGGCCAGGCGTGAAGAGCGGACAGCGGGTTCAGCGCCCATGATCGGGCAGGCGGCGTAGAACTTCGAGAAGGCCTGGGCCAGGCGGAAGGCGTGTTCGGCCAGGGCGTTGGGCGCCTTTTTGTCGTAGGCCTCGGCAAGCGCCGCCTCGAAGGCGTCGAGCGTCAGCGCCAGGTCGCGTTCGGCCGGCTCGCCGATCGTGATCGGGCCCGGTGTCACGCCCTCCGCCTCGGCGCGGCGCAGCAGGGATTTCACCCGCACCGCCTGGTAGAGCAGGTAGGGGCCTGTCTTACCCTCGAAGCTCATGAAGCGGTCGAGGTCGAAGACGTAGGAGGTGCCGCGGTAGTTCTGCAGGTCGGCGAACTTGAGCGCGGCGACGGCGACCTTGGCGGCGATGTCCTCGAAGGCCTCAGGGCTCAGGTCTTCACCCAGCTTGGCCTCGTGCAGCCGCTCGCGCGCCTTCTCCCGCGTCATCTCGATCAGGTCGCCGAGCTTGAGCACGCCGCCCTCGCGGGTCTTGAAGGGCTTGCCGTCGGTCCCGTTCATGGTGCCGAAGCCGACGTGCTCCAGCGCGCCTTCCGGGGCGTAGCCGGCCATGTAGGCGGCGCGGAAGACGATCTCGAAGTGGTCGGTCTGGCGCTGGTCGACGGCGTAGATGGTGAACTGCGGATCGAAGCTTTGCTTGCGGTCCAGGATCGTCGCCAGGTCGGTGGTGCCGTACATGGCCGAGCCTTCGGAGGACACCACCAGCAGGGGCGGCAGCTCGCGCTTGTCGCCCTGGCGGGCCACGCGGATGATCCGCGCGCCCTGGTCGTCGACCAGCAGGCCCTTGGCGTCCAGGTCCTCGACCATCGCCGGGATCAGGGGGTCGGCGTCGCTCTCGCCCTTCCACAGGTCGAAGGTGACGCCCAGGGACGCGAAGTCGCGCTCCAGCGCCACCCGGGTGACGCGGGCGAAACGCCGCCACAGAATGTAGGCGCCGGGCGCCTTGGCCTGCAGCTCGGCGGTCAGCTTGCGGGCGCGGTCGCGGTAGTCCGGGTCGGCCTTCCCCTTCGCCGCAGCCTCGGGATAGAGCCGGTCGAGGTCGGCCAGGGTGACGGTCTCGAAGGTCTCGACGATCTGGTCGAGGTCGGCGTCGGGCGCGGCGTTCAGCCGCGCGACCTCGGCGGCGATGGCGGGGTTCTCGTCGCAGACCGCGCCGATCAGCAGGCCCATCTGGTAGCCCCAGTCGCCGAAATGGGCGTCGCCCAACACCTCGTCGCCGCGGAACCGGTAGAGCCGCTTCAGGCTCTCGCCGAGGATCGAGGAGCGCAGGTGGCCCACGTGCATGGGCTTGGCTACGTTCGGCCCGGCGTAGTCGATCATCACCCGGCGCGGCGCCGCCAGGCGCTCGGCGCCGGTGCGCGGATCGTCAGCGATCGCCTGAGCGCGAGCGGCGATGAAGGCGTCGGCGACCTTCAGATTGATGAAGCCCGGACCCGCGATGTCGACGCCGGCCAGACGCGGATCGCCGGCCAGCCGCTCAACCACCGCCTGGGCGATGTCGCGCGGCGGCTTGCCCAGGGCCTTGGCGGCGGCCATGGCGCCATTGGACTGGAAGTCGGCGAGGTCCGGCCGGTCGGACACGGTGACCCGGCCCACGCCTGCAGGCGCGCCAACGGCGGCGAAGGCGGCCTCGACCGCCTCGCCCAGCTGCCGTTTGAGGTCGGTCATTGCGGTGCGGCGGCGCTCGTCGTGCCGGTCACAGCGCCCGTGCCGGCGGCGGCGCGGAAGCGTTTGCCGAAGCGGTTGAACTCGGCCATTTCCGGCGTGACGTCAAAACCGATCAGGATCTCGAAATTCCCGCCCGAAGTCGTGTCCTTGGCGCGGGGAATGACGATGTTGCTGATCTTCTCTGTGACGTAGATGCGGTCCTTGTCGCCAAACTTCGCCGGCAGGTCGAAGTACTGCTTGGTGATGACCATGGTGTTGCGCTCGGTCACCGCGATCCAATAGCGGTAGGTCTTTGAATTGCTGGTCGCCTGGGGGCCCTTGCCCAGCTGGAACAGCACATCCATCACCACCTTGATCGGCTCATCGCCCCGATAGCTGCAGCCGGCGGAGATGCGCTCGATCTCCCCGGAATAGGCGACCGACGCGGTGGCCTCGCGGTTGTCCTTGAACTCCACGTAGCGCGCGGCGTCGTAAAGGCTCTTCACGAACGGGCAGGGACCTGAGTTGCGCATGCCCGGCAGCGGCGCCTGCACAACATCCCATTCCTTGGAGCGCTGCTTCTTGGCGGCCTCGTCGGCCTGGGCCTGGCCATCGTCGCCGCCTCGCTGCGCATAGGCCGACGGCGCGGCCACGAGGGCGGCGGCGGCCAGGAAAAGGGCGATGGCGGAGCGGGCCAGACGGCGCATGGACGGGGTCCTGGAGGAGATAGAGAAGCCTGCCCGTACTAAAGCCTAAAGAATGCGGCTGCAACGCGGCTGGAAACCGGGGCGTCGCGCGCCTATCCTTGGGCGATGATCAAGCCCGCGCTGACCGTGCTTCTGGCCTCGCCGCGTGGCTTCTGCGCTGGCGTCGACCGGGCCATCCAGATCGTCGAGCGTGCGCTTGAGACCTACGGCGCGCCGGTCTATGTGCGCCACGAGATCGTTCACAACCGCCACGTTGTCGGCCGCCTGCGCGCTTTGGGCGCGGTGTTCGTCGAGGAGCTGGACGAATGCCCGCCGGATCGCCCGGTGGTGTTCTCCGCCCACGGCGTGCCGAAGGCGGTCCCGGCGGAGGCGCGTGAACGCAAGATGCTGTTCCTCGACGCGACCTGCCCGCTGGTGTCCAAGGTCCATGTGGAGGCGCAGCGGCACTTCGAGGAGGGCCGCGAGATCGTCCTGATCGGCCACGCCGGCCATCCGGAGGTGGTGGGCACGCTGGGCCAGTTGCCGGACGGCGCCATCCACCTGATCGAGACCGTTGCGGACGCGCGCGCCTACGCGCCCAAGGATGGTGACAACGTCGCCTACGTCACCCAGACGACCCTGTCGGTGGACGACACTGCGGAGATCATCGAGACGCTGCGGGCGCGCTTCCCGGGGATCGCCGCGCCCTTCAAGGAAGATATCTGCTACGCCACCACCAACCGCCAGGATGGGGTGAAAGCGGTGGCCGCTCGGGCTGAGGTGCTGCTTGTGCTGGGGTCGGCCAATTCATCGAATTCCGTTCGCCTGGCCGAGGTCGCGCGCCGCGCCGGCGTGCGGGCTTCGCACCTGATCGACAGCGCCGACGCCCTGGATTTCGCCTGGCTGGAGGGCGCGCGCGTGGTTGGCGTCACCGCCGGGGCGTCAGCGCCTGAGATTCTGGTGGACGGTCTGATCGCCCGTCTCGCCGAGCGCTATGATGTGACCGTCGAGCACGTCGAGGTCGCCCGAGAGACGGTGAGCTTCAAGCTGCCGCGCGCTCTGGACGTGGCGGTCGGCTAGGCCTCAGCCGTTGAGTTCCTGCCAGCGCTTCAGCGCCTCGGCCGGGCCGGCGTAGGCTTCCTGTTCGGCGGCGCTCCAGTATCGCAGGGCGTCCAGTGGAATCTGCTTGCCGCTGACGGCGCACAGGACGTGGCGACCCGGGCGCAGAATGGCGAACTCGCCGTCGCCATAGTGCAGGACGGCCAGGTCAGAGCTGGAGAGGTTGCGGTCGTGGGCGTTCATGAACGCTATTTAGGCCCTCCCGCGGCGTCAGAACAGATCGCGCTGCGCCGGATTTTTCGGCTTAGGCTTTCCGACGACGCGCGGCGGGCTGGCCGACGCGTCGGACGCGGCGCCATCAATGACCGCGTGGCGGTCGACGCGGTCGGCGAAGGTCAGGGTCACCGCCTCACCGGAAACAAGGCTGGCCCCGGAGCGCACCAGGGCGCCGTCCGCCCGGCTGACGCGGGCGAAGCCGCGAGCCAAGGGCCGATCTGGATCGGCCGAGGCGTGCAGCTTGCCAAGGGACTCCAGGCGTTCCGACAGCCGCTCCAACCTGCGTTCAGCCGCCGGCTGCAGCCGCTCGACCAGGCGCGACAGCCGTTCGCTCTGCACCGCTTGCGGTCGACTGAGCAGGCCCGGCCCTAGACGTGATGAGATGCGAACCAGATCGCGCTCATGCAGCGCTGCGTTGCGCGCCAGCCCGGCCGTCAACCGGCCTGACACCAGCCCGAACCGCTGGGCCGCCAGCTCCACAATATCCTCCACGCGGCGGAGCGCGCGCTCGGCTGCGCCGATCCGGCTGCGCCGATCCTCCACCACACGGCCGCCGCAGCGATGCATCCGGCTGGCGAAGTCGGCCACTGCGGCCTTGAGCTCGGCGAGCACCGGCGTGGCCATCTCCGCCGCCGCTGTCGGCGTTGGCGCGCGGCGGTCCGAGACGAAATCAATCAGGGTGGTGTCGGTCTCGTGCCCGACAGCGCTGATTAATGGGATGGCGGAGGCCGCCGCGGTGCGCGCCAGGGCCTCGTCGTTGAAAGGCCAGAGGTCCTCCACCGAGCCGCCGCCGCGGGCGACGATCAGGATATCGGGGCGGGGCAGGGCGCCGCCCGCCGGCAGGGCGTTGAAGCCATTGATCGCCGCGCCGACCTGGGTCGCGGCGGCGTCGCCCTGGACGACGACCGGCCACACCACCACGCGGCAGGGCCAGCGGTCGCGGATGCGGTGGAGAATGTCGCGGATCACCGCGCCAGTCGGGCTGGTGATGACGCCGATAACCGAGGGCATCGCCGGCAATGGCCGCTTGCGGGCGGACTCGAACAGTCCTTCCGCGGCCAGCTTGGCCTTGAGACGTTCGAGTTGGGCCAGCAGCGCGCCCACGCCCGCGGCCTCCATGGTCTCAATTACGATCTGATAGCGCGAGCCCTGCGGGTAGGATGTGATCTTACCGGTGACCACCACCTCCATGCCCTGCTGGGGGCGGATGGCGAGACGGCCGGCCTGGCCCTTCCAGACGACGCCGTCGATGGCGGCGCGCTCATCCTTGAGCGTCAGATAGACGTGGCCGTTGGCGTGGTGCGTGACCTTGGAGAGCTCTCCGCGTAGTCGGACGAACCCATAGGCGTCTTCGAGCGTGCGCTTAAGGGCGAAAGCGAGTTCGCTGACCGAATAGGGTTGGGTGTTTGACGCTTGGTCTGCCGCCGCGGCTTCGCTCATGCGACCAACCTAGGGGTTCGCGCCAGGAGCGGAAAGGGCGCGCCGTCCGCCGAAGCAACCCGGCGCGCCCCCATCCCCAACGGATTCGGTTCAGATGTAGCGGCGCAGCGAGCGGGCGAGTTCCTTGGGACCCGCCCGCTTCTTCGCCGCGGCAGGCTGGTAGGCGACTTCGCTATGCTCGTGGCAGTAGGGGCCGATCTCGCCGGTCCGGCGGCCGCAGAATGTGAAGCTGTCCTGGGCCGGATCGCCGATTGGCCATTTGCACATGTGGGCGCCGAGCGTCAGCACCGTGGCTGATCCTGGCGCTTCTTCCACATAGCGAGCGACCTGCATGGGCTGGGCGATCACCGCGGGCTCCGGCGCGCGGCGTGGGGCGGCGGCCACGGGTTGCGGCGCGGCGCGGGCGGGTCGGGGCGCCTTGAACACCGGGCGGGCCGGCTTCGACGGCGCGGCGCGCCCCGACAGACCCAGCCTGTGAACCTTGCCGATCACGGCGTTGCGGGTCACCCCGCCTAATTGTTTGGCGATTTGGCTGGCGGACAGCCCGTCCTGCCAAAGCTTCTTCAGCATCTCGACACGTTCGTCGGTCCAGCCCATGTCAGCCTCCTCCAGCGTCCGGCGCTCGGCCGGATCAACATCTTGTGGCGCCGCGATCCTCGCCGCTTCACCAACCACCACTAATCGTAACCAACTCCTTAAGAGCCACAATAGGCGCCCTCTCCTTCGTCCACAGGAACTAGATGTTGAGTGCCGGTTGATCAGCCGCGACCGCACTTGCGCCGTCAGCCTGGCGCGCGCACATGGGCGCTGGGCAGGAGGGCTCGGGATGGACGATTCAGCATCAGCCGCATTGGTCGGTCGCGCAGCGACGCCGCCGCCGGCGAAGGTCTACACCGGCGTCAACTGGCGCGGCATGACCACCCTCTACATGCGTGAGATCCGCCGTTTCTGGAAAGTCGGCGCCCAGACGCTGGCCGCCCCGGTGGTCACGGCTCTGCTCTACATGATGGTTTTCGTCGTCGCCGCTCAGGGCGCTCGGCCGATTCATGGCGTGGAGTATGGGGCCTTCGTCGCGCCTGGCCTGATCATGATGCAGGTGCTCAACAACGCCTTCGCCAACTCCTCATCGAGCCTCATGCAGGCGAAGTTCAGCGGCCTGATGGGCGATTTCCTGACGCCGCCGCTCACGCCCGGCGAGCACGTTTTCGGCTTCGGCATGGGCGCTGCGACCCGGGGCGTCGTGGTGGGTCTGATCACATGGGCGGTGGTCGCGCCCTTCGCCCATGTCGGCGTGGCGCACCTGTGGGCGCTACTCTACTTCGGGGCCGCCGCCTCGGTGATCATGGCGATGATTGGCATCTTCGCCGGTCTGTGGGCGGAGAAATTCGACCACATGTCAGTGGTCACCAACTTTATCGTGATGCCCATGACCTTCCTGTCGGGCACCTTCTATCTGGTGGAGCGGCTGCCGGAGCCCTTCCGCACATTCAGTCATTACAACCCGATGTTCTACCTGATCGACGGCTTCCGCTACGGCATGCTGGGCCACGCGGAAGGCTCGCTGACGGTGGGGGTGCTGATGACCCTGGCGCTGAGCGTGGGCCTGACCATCTGGTGCCACCGCCTCTTCGCCGTAGGCTACAAGATCAAGACCTGACGGTCGCGTCCCGCTTCGGAATTGACAGAGCCGCCCTTGCGGCGGAAAAACCCGACGCCTTGTTGTCCCCGTCGCCCCGCGGCGGGGACGCTTCCGTTTGAAGGGCCCATTCCATGAGCCAAGCCCCCGCGCCTGTTCCCGCCGACCACATCATGGGCGTCTATTCGCGCACGCCCCTGGCGTTCGAGCGAGGCGAGGGCTCCAAGCTCTTCACGACCGACGGAGTCGAGTACCTGGACTGCCTGGCGGGCATCGCGGTGAACGCGCTCGGCCACAACAACCCCAAGCTGGTCCAGGCGCTGAAGGATCAAGCTGACAAGCTCTGGCACGTCTCCAATATCTTCACGATCCCGGGCCAACAGGCGCTCGCGCAAAAGCTCACTGACAAAACCTTCGCCGACATGGTGTTCTTCACCAACTCCGGCACGGAGGCGATCGAGTGCGCCATCAAGACAGCGCGCAAGTACCACTGGGCCAAGGGTCAGCCGGAACGGATCGACATCATCGGCTTCGATGGCTCGTTCCATGGCCGCACGATCGCGGCGGTGAACGCGTCGGGCAATCCGTCCTACCTGGAAGGCTTCGGGCCCAAGCTGCCGGGCTTCCTGCAGGCGCCCTTCGGCGACCTCGACGCGATCAAGGCCCTTATGGGGCCGACCACGGCGGCGATCATCGTCGAGCCTGTGCAGGGCGAGGGCGGCGCGCGGTCGGCGACCGAGGCGCACCTCCAGGCGTTGCGCCAGCTGTGCGACGAAACCGGGACGCTCCTGATCTATGACGAAATCCAGTGCGGCCTGGGCCGGACCGGCAAGCTCTTCGCCTACGAGTGGGCGCAGGACGCCGCGCCCGACATCATGACCATCGCCAAGGCTCTGGGCGGCGGTTTCCCGGTCGGCGCCTGCCTGGCCACCGCCGAGGCAGGCCGCGGGATGAGCGTCGGCTCGCACGGCTCGACCTACGGCGGCAATCCACTGGCCATGGCCGTCGCCGGCGCGGCCATGGAGGAGCTGACGAAGCCCGAGCTGATGGAGCATGTGCAGGAGGTTTCGCGCTACCTGACTCAGCAGATCGCCGGCTTGAAGGCCCGCTTCCCCGACGTCGTCACCGACATCCGGGGCAAGGGCCTGCTCATCGGCATCCAGCTTCTGACCCCCAACCGCGAGTTCATGCAGCACGCCCGCGACCAGCGCCTGCTGATCGCTGGCGGCAGCGACAACTGTGTCCGACTCCTGCCGCCGCTCACGCTCAGCCTCGATGAGGCCCGCCAGGCGATTGAGAAGCTGGAGGGCGCCTGCGAGGCCGCGCGGGCCAAGTCGCAGGCCAAGCTGAAGGCTGAGGCATGACCGTTCAGAGCGCGGCCGCCGTCCGGCACTTCCTCGACATCTGGAAGCTGGAGGCCGCCGACCTCCGCGCCATTCTTGACGACGCCCACGCTCGCAAGGCCGCCCGCCGCGGCTGGCCGAAGGGCATGGTCGATCCTGACCGCCCGGCGGACGGTCGTGTCCTGGCGATGATCTTCGAGAAGAACTCGACACGCACGCGCTTCTCCTTCGACGCGGCCATGCGTCAGCTGGGCGGCTCGGCGATCATCTCGAACAGCGCCGACATGCAGCTGGGCCGCGGTGAGCCGATCGAGGACACCGCGCGCGTGCTCTCGCGCATGGTCGACGCCATCATGATCCGCGCCAACGACCACGAGGATGTCGAGCGGCTGGCGCTCTCCGCCTCGATCCCGGTGGTCAACGGCCTGACCGATCGCAGCCACCCCTGCCAGATCATGGCGGACCTGTTGACCATCGAAGAGCATCGCGGGCCGATCGCAGGTAAGACGATCGCCTGGGTCGGCGACGGCAACAATGTCTGCGCGAGCTTCATCCACGCCGCGCCCAAGCTGGGCTTCACTCTGAAGGTCGCGTCACCGGCGATCTATCACCCGGACCTGGTGGACCTGGCCCGCGCCGCCGAGCAGCAGGGCCGGATCTACACGACCCAGGACCCGCGCGAGGCTGTCGACGGCGCCGATTGCGTCATCACCGACACCTGGGTCTCCATGGGCGACGTCGACCATGACGAACGACTGGACGCGCTGGAGCCCTATCAGGTCGATGAAGCTCTGATGGGCGTGGCGAACAAGGACGCAGTGTTTCTGCACTGCCTGCCCGCGCACCGGGGCGAAGAGGTGACGGACGCGGTGATCGATGGGCCGCAGAGCCTGATCTGGGACGAGGCGGAAAACCGCCTGCACGCCCAGAAGTCGGTCCTGGCCTGGTGCTTCGGCAAGATCTGAGGCTACCAAACCGCGGGATCGCTCCCTATATGGCGCCGATGTCTCGAACGCCCCCCGCCCCGTTTTCCGACGATGAAGTGATCGCCTTCCAGATCGAAGGCGAGTCTGTCCGCGGCCGCCTGGCCAGGCTCGGCCCGGCCATCGACCAGATCCTGACCGGGCATGACTACCCCGAGCCCGTCGCCAACCTGCTGGGCGAGGCCTGCGCGCTGGCCGCGCTTGTCGGTTCGAACCTGAAGTTCGACGGTCGGCTGATTGTCCAGGCGCAAGGCGATGGCGCGGTGCGCTATGTCGTGGCGGACTACGACACCAACGGCGGAATGCGCGGCTATTGCCGCTTTGACGCCGAAGCCTTGGGCAAGCTCGCCGCAGGCTTCGCCCAGCCAGGCGCCAAGTCGCTGCTAGGCCAGGGCGTGTTCATCATGACCGTCGACCAGGGCGCCGACATGGATCGCTACCAGGGTGTCACGGCGATCGAAGGCGAGACCCTGGCCCTGTGCGCCGAGCAGTATTTCGCTCAGTCGGAGCAGACTCCCACCCGCGTACGTCTGGCCGTCGGCCATACCGAGACCGGCTGGCGCGCCGGCGGCGTGCTGATCCAGAACATCGCTGAGGACGAGGCCCGCGCCCCCACGGCCGAGGCCTGGATCCGCACTCAGGCGCTATTCGAAACTCTGGGCGAAGACGAACTGGTCGACGTCGACCTGCCCGGAAATCAGCTCTTGTTCCGGCTGTTTCACGAGGATGGCGTGCGCGTCTTCGGCGCTTCGCCCATGCGCGCCATGTGCCGCTGCAGCGCCGGCCGCATCGACGCCTTGCTGCGCTCCTTCAGCCCTGAGGAACAGGCCGACATGGTCGAGGCCGACGGCAAGATCCATGTGACCTGCGAGTACTGCGGCAAGGTCTATTCCGTTGACCCGTTCGAGGTGCTGGAGTCCGCCGCGCTGGAGCCGCCGACGGAGCCGAAGGCGGACGGCTCGACCCTGCACTAACAACCGCCTTCCGCGCGGAGCGGGAGCCCCTAGGCCGCGTCCAGCGCCCGCGTCACGTCGCGCACCAGATCGCCGGGGCCTTCGAGGCCCACGCTCATGCGAATCCAGCCGGGGGTCAGTCCGATCGCCAGGCGCTCATCTTCCGGCGTCGAGCGGTGGGTCGTCGTCGATGGGTGCGTCGCCATCGACTTGGCGTCGCCCAGGTTGTTGGAAATGTCGACGATCTCCAAAGCGTTCAGGAACCGCCAGGCAGCCTCCTGGCTGCCCAGGTCCAGCGCCACGACATTGCCGCCGCCGCTCATCTGGCGGGCGATGACCTCGGCCTGCGGGTGGTCGGCCCGGCCGCAGTAGGCGACGGCCTTGGCCTTGGCGTGGGCCGCCATGGCGTCGGCGACCTTGGCCGCGTTTTCCGACTGGCGGCGGACGCGGAGGTCCAGCGTCTCCAGGCCCTTCAGCATCACCCAGGCGTTGAACGGCGAAAGCGCCGGGCCGGTGTGGCGGACGATGTCCTTGTAGGCCTCGCTCATCAGCGGCTCATTGCCCAGCACCGCGCCGCCCAGGACGCGACCTTGGCCATCGATGTGCTTTGTCGCCGAATAGACGACAATGTCGGCGCCGAGTTGCAGCGGTTTCTGGAAGATCGGGGTCGCAAAGACGTTGTCGACAACCAGCTTGGCGCCGGCCGCGTGCGCGATCTCGGCGACGGCGGCGATGTCGGTGACTTCCAGTAGCGGGTTGGCCGGGCTTTCCACCAGGAAGGCCTTGGTGTTGGGCCGCACGGCGTTGGCCCAATCGGTCAGGTCAGTGGCGTCGACAAACGTCACCTCGACGCCGAAGCGCGGCAGATACTCCGAACAGATCCAGCGGCAGGACCCGAACAGGGCGCGGCCAGCGACGACATGATCGCCAGCACGCACCAGGCCGGTCAGGGCGAGCGTGATGGCGGCCATGCCCGAAGCCGTGGCCCGGCAGGACTCCGCGCCCTCCAGCAAGGCCAGGCGGTCCTCGAACATCTGCGTCGTTGGATTGCCGAAGCGTTGATAGATGAATCCCGGCGCGTCACCGGCGAAGCGCGCATCGGCGGCTTCGGCGCTGTCGTAGGCGAAGCTTTGAGTTAGGAAGAGGGCTTCGGAAATCTCGCCATAGGGCGAACGGGCCAGCCCGCCGCGCACCAGCCGGGTTTCGACTTCCCAGTCGCGAGGGTCTTCGGACATCGCAGGGCTCCTTCGGTAGAGGGGGCGCTTGAACGCCTGAGCGGCGCCTCCGTCAAGCTTCGCTTGCAAAGCCTGCGTCGCGCCGCAAGTGTGCGCCCCCCATGACTGGCATCAACACGCTCATCAACGCTCCGGGCATCTTGCCCTCCCAATCGATCGAAGCCCTGATCGCGCAGGGCGCGGTGGCGGCCGACACGCCCTTCGAGGCCGACCAGGTCCAGCCGGCGAGCCTGGACTTAAGGCTCGGCGCGCGCGTCTGGCGGGTTCGGGCCTCGTTCCTGCCGGGCGCAGGGCGCAAGGTGATGGATCGTCTGCCCGAAGTCGCCATGCATGAACTCGACCTGACCCGGGGCGCTGTGCTGGAGCGCGGCTGCGTTTACATCGCGGAACTCCAGGAAAGGCTGGCCCTGCCGGCCGGCATATCGGCCCGCGCCAATCCGAAGAGCTCGACCGGCCGCGTCGACGTCTTCGTGCGCCTCCTGAGCGACGGCGGCGCCTTCGACGATGTGGCCGATGGCTATGTGGGCCCGGCCTATATTGAGATCGCGCCACAGACGTTCTCGATCCTGGTGCGCAACGGCACGCGCCTCAACCAGCTGCGCCTCAAGGCCGGCCGGCCCGAGCACCTCGACACTCGCAACGTCGGCGTCGACTTGGGCGTTGGTATCGTCGGTTTCCGTGCGCGCCGTCATTCGGGCGTCATCGACCTCGACAAGGTCGATGGCCACGACCCGCGCGACTATTGGGAGCCGCTCTACGCCCAGCGCGGCCAGCTACTGCTCGACCCCGGGGAGTTCTACATCCTGGCCTCAAAGGAGCCGGTTGAGATCCCGGTCATGCAGGCCGCCGAGATGACCCCCATCGACCCGTCTGTCGGTGAGTTCCGCGTCCACTACGCCGGCTTCTTCGATCCGGGCTTCGGGACCGACGAGGCGGCGGGCAAGGGCTCGCGCGGCGTGCTGGAAGTCCGCAGTCATGAGACGCCCTTCATCCTTGAGGACGGTCAGACGGTGGCGCGACTTGTCTACGAACCCCTCACCGAGCGGCCGCGGCGTCTCTACGGCGACCAGGGCTCCCACTACCAGCGCCAAGGCCTGAAGCTCTCCAAACACTTCCGACCCTGGGAGGGTTAGGAGGGCCGACGGGCCGCCGCCCAGCCGAGCCGCCGGTCGAGTTTGGCCAGTTGGCTGTTGAAGCCTTCGATGGACATCTTGGTCCAGTGCGGGTCGAGGTGCGGATGCAAGGTGACAACCATGTGCGTCTCGTCGCCAGCCGGGATGAAGGCGACATCGATGATGGAATCGTAGGGCGCCACGCCGGGGATGAAGTCGATGATGTGCATGAGGCTCAGCCGCGCGGTGGGTTCGAACACGGTGTAGACCCCGTGGGTCCCGTGGCTGAGGGGTTGGTTCATGGACTCCATGGCGGCGATCGCCTCGGGGGCGTCGGCGATCATGTCATAATCGAGCGCCCCGCCTTCGCGGGCCTCCAACACATGGACTTCGACGCGGAAGCCTTCCGGCCCCCACCAGGATTCAAAGCCCGCCTTGGTGGTCCAGAGCGCCCACAGGTCGTCGGCGGGCGCTTGATAGGTGCGTTCGACGACCACGGCGGCCTGCAGGGTTGCGTCGCTCATCTCGGGGTTTTCTCACTGGATGTCGTTTGTGCTTCGAGCGCCGCGCCGAACCGGTCGAGTCGCGCCTCCCACAGGCGACGGTAGTCGGCGAGCCAAGCCTCAAGTTCGGCGAAGGGCTCCGGTCGCAGCGAATAGAGCCTGCGCTGGCCCTCTGGCCGAGCGGCGACGAAGCCGCGCTGCTCCAGGATCCCCAGGTGCCTCGACACCCCGGACTGCCGTATGCCGGCTTCACGCACAAGGTCGCCCACGGGACGTTCGCCATCGCGGAGCGCGGCCAGGATGCGGCGGCGCGTCGGATCGGCAAGCACATCGAAATTCGTTTCATTCACACACACATATATATTCAATGATGTATATATCCGCAAGCGCCTTGGGGACTCGCGAAAGGGCTTGAGGACTCCGCGTGTCGAGGTGATGGTCGGCCCAGAGCGCAGCATCCACCAGACTTGCGCCGGGGACAGGAAACACATGAAAGCCTATCGCCTGCACGCCTTCGAAGGCCTCGCTGGTCTGCGCTTTGAGGATGTTGAGGTCCCCACGCCGGGGCCCGGCGAAGTTCTGATCCGTCAGACCGCCATCGGTGTTAATTTCTCGGAAGTCTCCCGGCTGGTCGGTCGCTATCCTGGCCCGCCCCTGCCGTCCGGCATCGGTATGGAAGGCGCCGGGGTGGTCGAGGCGCTGGGTGAGGGCGTAACGCGGTTCGCGCTCGGCGACCGGATCGTCGGCCTGGGCGGCCCGTCCTATTCGGAAAAGCGCGTCGCCGCCGCCGACCGGGCGGTGATCATCCCGCCTGAAGTGTCCGATGACGTCGCGGCGGCCGCCTTCGGCAAAGGGCTGACCGCCGCCTATCTCGTTGAAAAGGCCTACGCGATCCGGCCGGGTGACACCGTGCTGGTGCACGCCGCCGCCGGTGGCGTCGGCCAGGTTCTTTGCCAATGGGCCAAGGCTTTAGGTGCTCGAGTCATTGGCACAGCCGGGTCGCCTGAGAAGCTCGACTTCGCTTTGGCTCACGGTTGTGACGCGGCTATCGACTATCGCGAAGACGACTTCGTCGCGCGGGTCAAGGAACTGACCGACGGCCAGGGCGTCGAGGTCGTCTACGACTCAGTCGGGAAGGACACGTTTATGGGTTCGCTCGATTGCCTGAAGTTGCGCGGCACGATGGTCAGCTACGGCTCCGCCTCGGGGCCAGTGCCGCCGCTCGACATCGCCCTGCTCGGGCAGAAGGGCTCGCTCACGGTCAAGCGCGCGAGCCTGCCACACTATCTGGTCACCGGCGCCGACATCCAGGCCGCCGCCGCGGCCTTGATGGCGAGGCTGGTGGACGGCTCGATCACCGTGCGCATAGACAAGGTCTACCCCCTTGCCGAGGCGCCCCAGGCCCTGGCCGACATGGGCGGCCGCACGACCATCGGCTCGCTGGTCCTGCGGCCTTAGGCTCAGTCTGGCGTCATTCACCTGCGCGTCTTAGACTCCTGAAGCGGCGACGCTGAGATCGCCGAGGAGGAAGACAATGGCTTTGACCGCCGAGCATACCAGCCGCTTCGTGCGGGCTGGCGATGTGAAGGTTCACTACCACGAGGCGGGCTCCGGCCCGGCGTTGGTGTGCATCCACGGCGGCGCGCCTGGCGCCTTCGGCTGGGGCAATTTTGGGCGCAACATGGACGCCCTGTCGGCGCATTTCCGGACAATTATTGTCGACCTGCCCGGCTACGGGAAATCCGACAAGCCGCCGATCGAGGGCGGCCAGTACGGATTCTACGCGAAGATCTTTATCGACATGTTGGACGCGCTCGGCATCGACAGGGCGCACATCATGGGCATGGCCACGGGCGGTGGCGCGGCGATCAAGATGGCGATCGACTACGCTGATCGGGTCGACAAGTTGGTCTTGGTGAGCTCCGTCGGCGGGGTGATGCAGTTCGCCCCACAGCCGACTGAGGGCATGAAGACCATCCGCGGCTACTACGGCGGAGATGGTCCATCACCGACCAAGATGCGCCGCTATCTCGAGACGATCATGTACGACGCCAGCCTCATCACAGAAGACCTGGTGATGGAACGCTACGCGGCCAGCATCGACCCGGCGTTCATGAGCCAGGCGCCTGAGGGCCGGCCGGGCAGCGTCGCGGCGCAGGAACCCGTTTGGAAGGACCTCGATCGGATCAAGGCGCCGACCTATGTCCTCTGGGGCCGCGACAATCGCGTCCAGACTTACGAAAACGCACTGTTCATGTTGAGCCGCATCCCCGATGTTCAACTGCACATCTACGGTCAGACCGGCCTATGGGTGCCCTTTGAGCGCGCCGCCGCGTTCAATCGCCAGGTGATCGACTTTCTGACAGAGGACTGAGGCTTAGGTGACGGAAAACCCCTTTACAAGGGGCTGACGTCAAGTTCACCCGCGGGTCGATGTGCTGTGCGCATCACACCGGATCCAGTGCGGCGCATTGGCTGCGCAACACCATTTCGGCTAGCGACCCACAGATTTCCGGAGCCCCCCCGCAGCAATCCTGCATGAGGTATCCAAGAAGATCTGTCATCTTGTCGAACCGCGCAGAGTAGATGATGGACCGGCCATTGCGCCTGCTCTCGACCAGTCCCGCATTGGCGAGAATGGAAAGCGAGGCGGAGAGCGTATTGGCCGGTACGTCCAGTCGCCGAGCCAACGCGCCGGCGGGAAGGCCGTCTTCCCCGGCCTGGATCAATAGGCGAAAAGCTGACAGCCGGCCCTGGTGAGCTAAGGCGGACAGAGCGGTCACCGCGTCTTTCATTTCCATAGTTCCTCCATATCGGAAATGAACGAACCAGCAATGCCCCGCCCCGTGAAGTTGGCCTACCGTCCTTTGGAGATGGGAACTTTGAATGTCCCTCTCGCGCCCGGTGCGGCTACCAGGCTGCAGGCCGCCCCGTCCGGGACAATGGGAAACGGGCAGCTTTCCGCGCCTGAGACGGCGATCGTAAGCGCGGTCTTGGCGTTCACCTTGTAGTCACAGCTCGCGCGCCGGAGTTTTGGATCGTTGTAGGTGGGGATAGCCCGATCCAGCAGGACCATCTTCACCCCTCCGTCGTTGAGCACCTCACATTTCATCGCCCAACGCCCTTCGCCGACGCCTGAGATAACGACTGCTGGCTTGTCTGCCCCAAACGCCGGCGCGGCCAGCAGCGCCACCATTCCCACCCAATGAGCCTTCACGTCGCTTGCCTCTTAAAGTTTCATTATTTCGTGAATACAAGAAATAATGAAACGAAGAAAGGGAATTTCGACTCAAGGCTCAGGTCTTGGCGTGGCTTCAGGTCTGCTCGTGGCTCATGGCTACGGCGGCTAAGGCCGCTGGCTCATTGACCTTGCCCACGGCCTTGCGCTCGCTGTAGCGGTCGACGAGGTAGTCGGCCCGGTCCCGAGTGAGCAGGGTGAATTTCACAAGCTCCTCCATCACATCGACCACGCGGTCATAGTAGCTGGACGGCTTCATGCGACCGTCAGGGTCAAACTCCTGATATGCCCGGGCGACCGAAGACTGATTGGGGATGGTGATCATCCGCATCCAACGTCCTAACAGTCGCAGGGTATTGACGGCGTTGAAGGATTGCGAGCCGCCACTCACCTGCATGACGGCAAGGGTTCGTCCCTGCGTGGGCCGCACGCTGCCCACTTCAAGAGGAATCCAATCGATCTGAGCCTTCATGACGCCTGAGATCGCGCCATGGCGCTCCGGACTGCACCACACCTGACCTTCAGACCAGGCAGAGAGTTCGCGCAGCTCTTGGACTTTTGGATGATCCGGGGGCGTCGCGTCGGGGAGCGGCAGGTCCCGGGGATCAAAAATCCGAACTTCGCAGCCAAGTCTCACGAGAATCCTCGCCGCCTCTTCAGTCAAGAGCCGGCTGTACGACCGCTCTCGCAGCGAGCCGTAGAGCAGCAGGATGCGGGGCGGGTGCAGGGCGCGGCCTTTCGGCTCAAGTGCGGAAGGGTCTGGGGCTTCGAGGAACTCGGATTCAAGCGCGGGGAAATCGACCATGGAGGTGGGAGCTTCACTAAAGGTTTTCACATTGCATCTATTCCAGAAATATCGAATAGACGTGTTTGTCGTCAACCTTCGCCGCCTGACCCGTGTTGGTCGAGTGGCTTAGTCGCCAACAATTCTGACCGCCCCTGAGAGTCGCATGAGCACCAGACTGGCCGCCATTCTCATCCTCTGCACAGGCAACTCCGCGCGTTCCATCCTTGCGGAAGCGATACTCAACAAGAAGGGCGCAGGTCGCTTAGTCGCCTACTCCGCGGGCTCATTTCCGAAGGGTCAGGTTCATCCGCAGGCGTTGGCGCTACTTGCCCGCCTCGGATATTCCACAGAGGGCTTGCGTTCAAAGTCGTGGGATGAGTTCGCAGGCTCGACCGCGCCCAGCCTCGATTACATCATCACGGTTTGTGACAACGCGGCGGGCGAAGTCTGCCCGATATGGCCAGGCGCCCCGATCACGGCCCATTGGGGCGTGCCTGATCCTGCTGGGGCGACAGGCTCTGACACAGAGGTCGCCGCAGCTTTTGCCGAAACCTACAAGCGGCTTGAACGACGCATCGACGCCTTCTTAGCTGCTCCCTTCGAGGGGTCGGATCGTGCGGCGCTAAAGTCGAAACTCGATGAGATTGGCGAGATCGAAGACGGCGATGGCCAATGACGGCTGATCCTGCTGAAGCACCGCCTTGGAGAGAAAGTGGCCTTGCAAGAAAGCTGGTGGCCGAAGGCGTTGGTTCCGCCATGCTCCTCGCCGTCGTTGTTGGGTCTGGCATCATGGGCGAGCGGCTGTCGGGCGGGAACGCAGCCATCGCCCTTCTTGGCAACACAGTTGCGACGGGGGCCGGGCTTGTTGTGCTGATCAGCATCTTCGGCCCCATCTCCGGCGCACACTTCAACCCCATCGTCACCGCCATGTTCGTGGCGAGACGAGGGACGCCATGGGTCGTGGGCCTAGGCTACGCCCTGGTCCAGTTTGTCGGCGCTGTCTTAGGCGTCTTCACCGCCCACGTCATGTTTGCAATGCCGACGGTTCAGGTGTCCGAGAAGGTCCGCGAAGGCCCGCATCAAGCATTCGCAGAGGCTGTCGCGACCTTCGGTCTGATCGCCGTCATCTTGGGCGCTCTGCGGTTTCGGCCCCAGGCCGCGCCGATGTTGATCGGCCTCTACATCACCGCGGCGTACTGGTTCACAGCCTCGACCTCCTTCGCGAACCCTGCTGTCGCGGTCGCCAGAAGCTTCACCAACACTTTCACCGGCATCGCGCCGACATCCGTCCCTGGGTTTATCCTTGGAGAATGCCTCGGGGGCGTCCTTGCCGTGGCGACGTTTGGTTGGCTGTTCGCGCAGGAGCACAAGCCATGAGCGACCCAGAATTTCCCATCGTGATTTTTCACAACCCCGACTGCGGAACCTCCCGCAATGTCCTCGAGATGATCCTGAGCGTCGGCTATGCGCCGGATGTCGTCGAGTACCTCAAGGCTGGATGGACGGAAGATCAGATTATCGACCTCGCCGCCCGAGCTGGCTTGTCTCTGCGCGAGCTGTTGCGCGAGAAGGGAACGCCAGCGGCCGATTTGGGCCTGCTCGATGATGCGGTGGACGACAGGCGGCTGATCGAGGCCATGCTCGCCCATCCGATCCTGGTCAATCGCCCCATCGTCGTTACGCCGAGGGGCGTCGGGCTTTGCCGGCCCTCTGAGACAGTATTCGATCTCCTCGACCGCAAGCCAGCAACCTTCACGAAGGAAGATGGAGCGGTCGTGAGGCTTGAGTAGGCTGTTCTGGAGAGACGAACTATTCACCCGTGCTCTGCGCCAACGTCCGGTGAGCGCGGGTTGCGTCGCCGCACAACCTTGCTTGAGGCGCGCGGGGAGAACGGCTATGGGAACGCGGTCGGAACTTCAGTTTGGCCGGTGATGTAATCCGCACGTGATACGGGCGTCACATCTCACCAAGTGACTGAAATAATTGACAATGCGGGCGTAGTTCAGAGGTAGAACGTCAGCTTCCCAAGCTGAATGTCGTGGGTTCGATTCCCATCGCCCGCTCCAGCGCGCCAGGTTGCGTCTAGCCGTCTTTCACGGGCAGCAAGCGCTCGTAGGTGCCGTGCACCACGCCGTAGCACTCGCAGGTCAGCTGCTGCAGCACTTGACGGTCGAGAATCTCGACGATGCCGCGGCGATAGCGGATCGCACCCTTTTCCTGGAGCGCGCGGGCGACGGCGGTCACGGTGGTGCGCTGAACCCCAAGCATGTCGGCCAGGAACTCCTGGGTGAGCGCAATGGTGTCCGAAGAGATCCGGTCGTGACAGGTGAGCAGCCAGCGGCAGAACCTGGCCTCCACCGAATGCAGCGCATTGCAGGCGACCGACTGAATGGCGTGCCCAAACAGAGCCTCGGCGTGGCGATCGACCAGGTCGCGAATCCTGGCGCTGCGCGTCCAGGCGTCGTGCAAGGCCGAGGCGCTGATGCGGCTGGCGCGCACCGGTGTCTGAATGATCGCGCGGCTGAGCGACTGGCGCGGCGAAATGGCGGCCGACAGGCCCAACGCCCCTTCACGGCCGATGGTGGCGCTCTCGATGGCCGCGCCATTCTCCATCAGCGTCATCAAGGAGACGACGCCATCGTGTGGAAAGTAGACCGTGTCCATCGGGTCGCCGGGGTCATAGAGCAGGCGGCCCCGCTCAAGATCCACCTGCGCCAGCTGGGGGGCGATCAGCCCGTAATCCTCCGCCGGCAGGGCGACAAGCAGTCGGTTTTGCACCTGTAGTGTTCGCCTTATCATCGGTGGAGGAAACGTTGCCGTAGCGCTTGGGTTTCAAGTTATCGATTGGTGCGGCTTAAGACTGTCGAGAACTCGACACACCTTTGCAAAGCCTAACAAAAAATTTCGCGCAGAACCGAGTCCGCGGCAAACTGCAGTTGGTTAACGCCAAGAAAACGAAGCTGGTCAGCGCTCGGATTTATAACTTGGCGGATTCAACCGGGAGTGGCGGCTCGCCTCTATTCATCTGCTCGACCGGCAATGCCCGCATCATCTGTCTTTCACCGTAATTTCGCCACGTCGCCACGGTTCCGCCGCGATATCGCCGGTTGCCATGCGCCCTGCGGCGCTGCTGAATGGGCGTTGCGCAGACGGAGAGGTTGAGATGCATCGAACCGGGCCGAGGGCGGCATGGGCTGGCGTAGTCCTCGGCGCCACAATGCTTTTGGCGGGAGGCTCAGGCTTGGCTCAATCAATCGCCCCGGCGCCCGCCGACCCCTATGTGTGGATGGAAGAAATCGAGGGCGCGCGCGCCCTGGATTGGGCCAAGGGCGAGAATGCGCGATCCTTGCCGAAGCTGCAGAGCGATCCGCGCTATGCGGGGCTTTACGCGGACGCCCTGGCGATCGCCACGGCCAAGGACCGCATCCCGGCTGTCAGCTTCGCCGGCAAGTCGGCCTTGCGCGATTTCTGGCAGGACGCGGAACATGTCCGCGGTATCTGGCGGACCGCCAGTCTGGAGAGCTACCGCGCGGGCGCGCCGGATTGGCGGACGATTCTCGACATGGACGCTCTGGCCAAGACGGAGGACGCAAACTGGGTCTGGGAAGGGGCGATGTGCCTCGCGCCCGAAGAACGCTATTGCCTCGTCAGCCTGTCGAACGGCGGCAAGGACGCGGTCATCGTCCGCGAGTTCGACACCGAGACGCGGCAGTTCGTTGACGGCGGTTTCAATCTGCCGGAAGGCAAGCACAGGTTCGACTGGATCGACCGCGACACCCTGATCGTCGTCACCGACTGGACGCCGGGCGATGTGACCACCTCCAGCTACCCGTTCATCGCCAAGATCGTGAAGCGCGGCCAGCGGCGCGAAGCCGCCGTGGAGGTGTTCCGCGGGACCAAGACCGATGGCGGCTATGGCGTCTCGCCGATCGTGCTGCGCGACGCTGAGGGTCAGGCCCAGGCGGTGATCATCCAGCGCCCGCTCGATACCTACAACGCCGAATATCACCTGCTGCTCGGCGACAAGACGGTAAGGCTGGCGCTGCCCCTGAAGTCCACGATCCAGGGCTATGTGGCGGGACGCGTGCTGGCGACGCTGGAGGACGATTGGAGCGAAAAGGGCCTAAAGGCGGGCGACCTCGTCGACTTTGACATCGCCGCCCTGAAAGCCGCGCCTTCCGCCCTCGCGCCCACCGTGGTCCTGCGCCCGACTGAGAGCCAAAGCGTCGAGCAGGTGGCGACCACCCGCGACCGTCTGGTCGTCGCGCTCCTCGACAATGTGAAGGGCCAGATCCTCAGCTTCGCGCGCGAAGGCGCGGGCTGGAAAAGCGCCCGGCTCGCCTTGCCGACCGACTCGACCATCGTCATCGCCGCTGCGGCCGACGCGGACGACAGCTTGATCCTCAACATTTCCAGCTATCTGCAGCCCAATAGTCAGTGGCTGGCCGACGCCTCGGGCGGCGCGACGGCGACATTGCGCCAGTTGCCGGCCCGCTTTGACGCCGGCCCCTATGTCACCGAGCAGATGTGGGCGACGTCCAAGGACGGCACGCCGGTGCCCTATTCCGTGATCCGGCGGAAGGACATCAAGTACGACGGGACCAACCCCACCGTACTCTACGCCTATGGCGGCTTCCTGGTCAGCATGACCCCGGCCTATTCCGGAACCATCGGCAAACTCTGGCTCGACAAGGGCGGGGTCTACGTCGTGGCCAACATCCGCGGGGGCGGGGAATTTGGTCCGCGCTGGCACAACGCGGGTCTGAAGCTCGACCGCATGCGAGTCTATGACGACTTCTTCGCCGTCTCCCGCGACCTGATCGCCAAGAAGATCACCAGCCCGGCGAAGCTGGGCATCATGGGCGGCTCCAACGGCGGCCTGCTGATGGGCGTGGCGCTCACCAAACATCCTGAGCTCTACAAGGCCGTCGTGATCCAGGTGCCGCTGTTCGACATGATCGCCTATGATCACATCGGCGCAGGTTCGTCCTGGATCGGCGAATATGGCGACCCCAAGGTCCCGGCCGAGCGGGCGATGCTGATGACCTACTCGCCCTATCAGAACCTGAAGCCTGGGCAGCCCTACCCGCAGGTCTTCATTGAGACCTCGACCAAGGACGACCGCGTTCACCCGGCCCACGCCCGCAAGGCGGCGGCCCGCCTCAAGGAATATGGCTACGATTTCCTCTATTATGAGAACATCGACGGCGGTCACGCGGCGGCGGCCAACCTGAACGAACGCGCCATGCGTCAGGCGCTGGAGTTCACCTATCTCGCCCAGCGATTGATGGACTAGAGGTTGAGCAAGGCTGGATCGCCGCCCTGGGCGGCGATGTTGACGCTGACGGCGCGCTCCACGGCGTATCGGAGAAGGGCGTTTGGGCCACCAGCCTTCGGGCCGGTGCCGGACAGGCCTTCTCCGCCGAACGGCTGTACGCCAACAACGGCGCCGATCATGGATCGGTTGACGTAGGCGTTGCCGGCGGGGACGGCGGACTGCACGGCCGCGGCGAAGGCGTCGATGCGACTGTGCACGCCAAGAGTGAGGCCGTATCGGGCGGCGACGAGGGGAGCCGCCGCCGCCTCCAGCCGCGCCGGATCGTAGCGAACCACGTGCAGCACGGGGCCGAACACCTCGCGGGTGAGGAAACCCGCGTCAGGGATCTCCGCCAGCACGGGCCCGAAGAACCAACCGCCGTCCGGCGCCGGCAGGCGGGCGACGACGCGGGCCTCACGTTCCAGGCGTTTCAGGTGCGCAATGAGCGTCGCCTGGGCGTCTTCATCGATCACCGGGCCTAAATCGACGCGCGGGTCTGCAGGATCTCCTAAGGTCAGCTGCGCCATCGCGCCGGCCAATCCCTCGATCAGCAGGTCCGCGGTCTCGTGCGGCAGGAAGAGCATCCGCAGCGCCGAGCAGCGCTGGCCAGTCGAGCCGAAGGCCGAGGCCAGCACGTCGTCGATCACCTGCTCCCGCAGCGCCGTGGTGTCGACGAACATGGCGTTCAACCCACCGGTTTCGGCGATGAAGGGGACGATGGGGCCGTCCCTGCCCGCCAGGCTGCGGTTGATCGCCCACGCGGTTTCGGTCCCCCCAGTGAAAGCGACGCCGTCACATCCGGGATGGCTCACCAGCGCCGCGCCCACCTTGGAGCCATCGCCCGGCAGCAGGTGCAGGACGCCTTCGGGGACGCCGGCGCGGTGAAACAGCCGGATCGCGGCCGATGCGATCAGCGGCGTCTGTTCGGCGGGCTTCGCCAAAACAGCGTTGCCGGCGGCGAGCGCCGCGGCGATCTGGCCGGTGAAGATCGCCAGGGGAAAATTCCAGGGGCTGATGCAGACGAAGGCGCCGCGGCCGTGCAGGGTCAGTTGGTTGGTCTCGCCGACCGGCCCATGGAGGATCTCCGGCGCGCCGAACCGGGTTTCCGCCAACTGGGCGTAGTAGCGGCAGAAGTCGGCGGCCTCGCGCACTTCGGCGACGGCGTCGGCGAGGGTCTTGCCGGCTTCGACGACACAGAGAGCGATCAGGTGGTCGCGCTCTCCTTCCAGCGCCTCGGCCATGGCGCGCAGGATCGCCGCGCGGTCAGCGCCGCCCAGCCGGTCCCACGGCCTCTGCGCCGCTCGGCTGGCAGCGAAGGCGCGGTCGATATCGTGGGCCGTGGAGTCGTGAGTGTCGCCGATCGTCCGGTTGAGCGCGGCAGGGGACACCACCGGCCTCGGCGGCGCTGTCAGGATCTCCCGGCCTGAAACGATCGGCGCCGCGACAAGGCGCGAGAGGCCGCGAGCGGCGTCCGTCAGCCGGTCGCGTTCGGCCGCGATGGTCAGGTCCGCCCCTTCGGAGTTCAGCCGCGCCAGCCCATAGAGGCGGCGAGGCGCGGGGATGCGCGGATGCGGTGCGGCGCCTGCCCGTTCAACCGCGGCGAACGGGTCTCGCACCACCTCTGCCGGCGGGGTGTCTTCGTCCAGCAGGCTGTGGACGAAGGACGTGTTCGCGCCGTTCTCCAACAGCCGGCGCACCAGGTAAGGCAGCAGGTCTTCGTGACTGCCGACGGGCGCATAGACCCGTAAAGGCCACTGATCCTCACCCTCAATCGCCGCATAAAGCGGCTGGCCCATGCCGTGCAGCCGCTGATGTTCGATGGCGATGTCGGCCTTGCGGGCCATCAGCCTGACAGCCGCCAGGGTGTGGGCGTTGTGGGTGGCGAATTGGCCATAGAGCCACGGCGTGGCGGCCAGCAGTGTACGCGCGCAAGCGAGATAGGCCACATCCGTCGCCGCCTTGGTGGTGAACACCGGATAGCCCGGCAGCCCGCCTTGCTGGGCGCGCTTGATCTCGCTGTCCCAGTAGGCGCCCTTGACCAACCGCACCATCAGCCGGCGGCCCGACGTCTCGGCGACCTCCCGAACCGCGCCGATCACCGCGGAGCCTCGGGTCTGATAGGCCTGGACGGCGAGGCCCAGCCCACGCCAAGAGCCAAGGGCCGGCTCGCCCGCCAGCCGGTTGAGCACCTTCAGGGAGATGACCAGCCGGTCGGCTTCCTCGGCGTCCAGGGTCAGGTTGATGTTGGCATCCGCGGCCATCCGCACGAGGCCGAGCAGCCGGGGATACAGCTTGCTGAAGACCCGATCTTCCTGGCGCGCCTCATAGCGCGGCGACAGGGCCGACAGCTTCACCGAGATCCCATGGCCTGCCTCGGGGCCCTGACGCCCGGCGCCGTGGCCCGCGATTGTGCTGATGGCCCGTGCATAGGCCGCCTCATAGCGATCGGCGTCGGCGGCGGTCCGCGCGCCTTCGCCCAGCATGTCGAAGGAGCAGATGAAGCCCTCCGCGGCGGCCCGCGAAATCGCAGCTTCGATGGTCGCGCCCAGCACGAACTGCTCGCCCATGATTTTCACCGCCGCGCCGACGGCCTGGCGGATCACCGGTTCGCCCAGGCGTCCAGCCAGCCTGCGGATGAAGCCCGCGACATCTTTGTGGGCGGTCTCGTCAGGGTCCACCAAGCGGCCGGTCAGCATCAGGCTCCAGGTCGAAGCGTTGACCAGCAGGGAGTCTGACTGGCCGAGGTGGGCGGCCCAATCCGCCGAGGCGATCTTCTCAGCGATCAAACGGTCGCGGGTCTCGGCGTCCGGCGTGCGCAGCAGGGCTTCGGCCAGGCACATCAGGGCCAGGCCCTCGGGCGTCGACAGACTGAACTCCTGCAGGAAGCTTTCGACCACGCCCTGGCGTCGCGCGCGGCGCCGGGCGGCGACGACCAGGGCCTCGGCCTCGGCGGCGACGGCGCGTCGCTCGGCGGCGTCGAGCGCTGGGGTCGCCAACAGGCCGCCGAGGACCGTGCGCTCGTCGGCGAACTTCACAGCGTCCAGCAGATCGAAGTCCATGAGGTCATGTTGCCACGGATCGGCGGTGGGGTCAGGCCCGCCATTGCCCATCGCGGCGTGCGCGCGTAAGGGCCGCTGGCAGGGGGAAATCGTGACCGACCGCACCGCGCGCAAGCGGGCCGGGGACACTGGCGTTGATAGCGGCATTTCCCGCTTTTCGTTCGGCCTCGTCTTCGCCAGCTATTTCATCCTGGCCGTCGGCAACATGGGGCTGATTTCGGTCCTGCCGGGCATCGGCCGCGAGATCGGGCTGCCGGATCCGTTCATCGCCGCGGCTTTCGCGATCTCCGGCATCTTCCTGGCCTCTGTCGCGCCCTTCTGGGCCCGCACCGCCGACCGGATCGGCCGCAAGCCCGTGCTCATCACGGGGCTCGCCGGCTACACGGTCTCCATGGCCCTCGTCGGCGTGGTCGTCGCCTGCGGCCTGCACAAACTGGCGGCCTGGTTCATCATCGCGCCTTGCCTGATCGCCGCCCGCTCGATTTTCGGCCTGGTGGGTAGCGCGATCCTGCCGTCGGGCCAGGCCTACGTGGCTGAGCGCACCCCGCGCGAGACGCGCACCCGGGCGATCTCCAGCCTCGCGGGCGCGCAGGGGCTGGGCACCATCATCGGGCCGCTGATCGCGCCCCTGTTCATCCTTCCCCTCGTCGGACTGTCCGGACCCATGTTCGGTTTCGCGGCGATCGCAGGGATCACCTTGGTGCTCGTGCTCCAGTTTCTGAACGAGGGCCCGAAGATCAACTTCGACGATGAGGTCGAGACCGCGGCCTCTGTCGCCGAGGCGGAGGCCGCGCCAGCGCGCGCCTGGCGCGATGCGCGGATCATGCCCTTTGTTCTGTTCGGCGCCGGCATGGGCGTGGCCCAGGGGGCTCAGGCTCAAATCCTGCCCTTTCTGATCATCGATACCCTTGGCGCGCCTCCCATGCAGGCCCAGGCGTCAGTCACGCTGGCCATGATGCTTGGCGCAGCCTCAGGCCTCGTCGCCCAGTGGGGTCTGATCCGGCTGTTCAAAATGAAGCCGAAGGATCTGATGAAGTGGGGTGCGAGCGTGGCTCTGCTTGGCCATTTGCTGATCCTGACCTCGACCAACATGTGGGGGATCATGGCGGGATACGCCGCCTCCTGCATCGGCTTCAGCTTCGGTCGCCCAGGCTACACGGCCGGTCTGTCGCTATCCGTCACCCAGCGCGAACAGGGCCGGGTCGCGGGCATCATCGCCATGTTGGCGGGGATCAATGTCCTCGCGCCCTTCTTCGTCCTCATCTATCAGCACGATCGCAACGCGCCGTTTGCGCTGAACGCCGCCTTGATCGCAGGGGTCCTAGTCTACGCCGTCGTCCAGCCGCGCTTGAAGCATTCGGGCGTCGCGGCCCGGGTCAGCTGAGCTCGGCGAGGGCGTCGCGGGCCTGCCGTTCGGCCGGCGCAGCGCCCGCCGCCCGGGCAATGGCCTCGGCCACGGCGAAGGCCTCGCGCACCGCTTCACGCTCGCCGTGGAGCGCCGCCAGGGACCGGGCGCGGATCAGCAGGGCCTGCGGCTCGAAGACGCGCTGGCCGGTCTGGTTGACGTCTTCAAGCGCCAGTTCCGCCTCATTGAAAGCCTCCTCGCCGTCGCCCTGGCGGAGCAGCAATTCCGCCAGCACAAGACGGAAAAGGCACAGCCCCAGCTTGTTGCCTGCGGACGCCGCGCCCATGGCCTCGCGCACTTGGGCGACGCGGTCCTTGCGTCCCTCAAGCCGGCCACGGGCCCACAACGCAAACAGCCGACAGTGGGGACGCCAGGAGCCGACATTGTGCTCAATGCAGTAGGCTTCGCCTTCCTCAGCCAGGCCCAGCGCGCCGTGCGGATCGTCCGCGAAATAGCGCACGTAGCAGGCCGCGGCGTAGGCCCAGCCCAGCGAGGCCGGATGCTGCAGGGTGAGCGCGAAGTGAAGGTTCTTTTCGGCCCGCGCGATCGCGCCAGCCGCGTCGCCGGTCACCGCTTGGCTGACAGCATGGAAGCCTTCGCCCGCCACCAGGCAGTCGGCCCCGAAGTGATAGGCCCGGGCGCCGTGGTCCTCCGGATGATAGGTATCGGCGAGCGCTGTGAAACGCCTTCGCGCCTCGGCGTGTTCGCCGCGGAAGAAGGCGACGTAGCCCAACATTCTGTAGCCTTGGCATAGGTCGCCGCGCCGGTTCTCGCGCATCGCCAGTTCCAGCATCAGCCGGGCCGGAGGTTCGGCGAGATCGAGCTTCGAGGCGAAGTGGTAGCCCGAGAAGATGCCGTAGAGGACCCGGCCGCGCAGTTCCGGATCGCCGACCGCTTCGACAAGATCCTGGGCGCGCGCATAGGCCTCCACCGTGCGGGGGTGTGCGGGCCCGTGAAGGACGTAGGCCGCCTGGCCGAGCGCAAGCTGCAGCTGGAATTCCAGCGCTTCGCCATCGGTCCACTCTCGAGCCTGGGCGATGGCCTCGAGGCCTCGGCCGAGGTGAGCGATGGCTTCCAGGTTAGCGGCCCGGCTCTGCGCCCGCTGCCCAGCCATCAGCCAGTAGCGCGCGGCGGTCAGAGGGTCCCCGCCCAATTCATGGTGTTGCGCGAGGATCTCCGGCTCGGCGGCCACCAGGTCAGGGCGCAGGGATTCCAGCGCCAGCGCCGCGCGCGCGTGCAGCGTGCGTCGGGTATTGCGCAGCAGCCCGTCGTAAGCGGCTTCCTGCAAAAGGGCGTGGGTGAAGGCGTATTCGCGTCGGTCGCCGCGATCGACGGGGGCGATCAGATTGGCCGCCTCCAAGGTGGAGAGATCGGCGGTCACGGCGGCGGGATGGCGTTGCGCGATCTCGGCGACGGAGTCGGCGGCGAACGTTCGGCCGAGTACGGCGGCGACCTGGGCGGTCAGCTTGGCGGCGCCAAGCCGGTCGAGCCGTGCGGCTAGCCCGTCGTGCAGGCTGAGCGGAATGCCGCCGGCGGGGCGGGCCTCGCCGTCCGCGGCCACGGCGCGCGACAGCTCCTTCAGATAGAGGGGCACTCCGTCGGATCGCGCGAGAATCTGTTCGATCAGCGGCTGCGCGATATCGCCGCCGGTTTGGCGGATGATGCGGCGGGCCTGGTCGGGCCCGAGGCGGTCTAGGTGTCGAAGCTATGAAGGTTGTTCACCCGGGACAGGGCTGAGAGGCTGGGGTTGCAAAGCTCCAACTCCTAACCCGGAAGGTCCCGGATGAACGTCCACCAGAATGCCCGTCTGACGCCTGGGGGTCGAGCGCTGCTGGCGCGGCGCGTGTCGCAAGGCTGGACGGCGAAGGCGGCGGCGGAGGCGGCAGGGGTGTCGCTGCGGACAGCGCGCAAATGGATCGCCCGGCATCGTCGCGGCGGCGAGCGAAGGCATCACGACCGCAGCTCGGCGCCGCGACGATGTCCGCGCAAGGTGGCTGCGGCTCGTGTGGCTGAGATCGAGCAACTGCGGCGTCAGCGGATGACCGGTCCGGCGATCGCCCGGACGCTGGGCATGGCCCGCTCGACGGTGGGGGCTATCCTGCGCCGGCAGGGGCTGGGCAAGCTGGCCGCGCTCGATCCGAAGCCGCCGGTGATCCGCTACGAGCACAGCCGACCGGGCGCGATGATCCATCTGGATATCAAGAAGCTCGGCCGCTTCGACGTCGCCGGCCACCGCGTCACCGGCGACCGCCAGCTCGGCCGCTCGCGCCGCGCTGGCTGGGACTTCCTGCACGTCTGCGTCGATGACGCTTCGCGCCTGGCCTACACCGAGATCCTGTCTTCGGAAGGCCAACTCGACACCACCGGCTTCCTCGAACGCGCCCTGGCCTGGCTCGGCCGTTGCGGCGTCCGCGTCGAGCGGGTGATGACCGACAACGGCTCGGCCTACCGTTCCAAGCTCTTCGCCAACGCCCTGCAGGCCGCCGGCGCCCGCCACGTCCGCACCCGGCCGTACACGCCCAGGACCAACGGCAAGGCCGAGCGCTTCATCCAGACCAGCCTCAGGGAGTGGGCCTACGCCAAGCCCTACAGCTCATCGGCTGAACGCGCCCAAGCCATCGGACCCTGGATCGACGCCTACAACCTCAGCCGACCTCACGCCGGCATCGGCGGACTCTCACCCTGGACAAGGGTGAACAACCTTCTTGGAAACGACATCTAGGTCGAGGATGGTGATCGGCTTGATCCGCATCCATGCCCGGGCCGCGTCAGGTCGGCTGGACGCCAGCAGCATGACTCGGTCGTGGTCGACCGCGCTCAGGATTTGCCCGAGGAATTCGTGCGTCGATGGGTCGGCCCAGTGGATATCCTCGATCATCACGATCACCGGATTGATCTGGGCGTTGCGTCGCATCAGGTCGATGAGAGCGCTCAAGGTGTCGCGGCGGCGCTGCTGGGCGACCGGGGCCGAAATGGCGCTGTCGCTGGCGCTGGGCGGGGCGACGAACTCGCGCAACAGGGGCGCGGTGTCGGGCAGGCCGCGCCGGTCGACAAAGGCGGCGAGGCGTTCTTCTCGCTCAACTTCGGAGACGCCTTCGACCCACCCCAGGATTCGCTGCATCCGCGTGATCACCGGGTGCAAGGGGCTTTGCACGTGCCGGCTCGAACACTGCATGGCGATCACGGTGAAGTCGGTCTTGATTGCGTCCAGAAAGTCGCTGATCAGCGTCGACTTGCCGATACCGGCCTCGCCGCGCACCAAGACCGCCTGCGGCTTGCCTTGGGTGGTCAAGCGCCAGGCCTCGGCCAGGGCGTCGCGCTCCGCCTCGCGGCCAACCATGGCGGTAAGGCCGTCGCGCGCGGCCTCAAACCGCGTTTCGTGTTGGCGCTCGCCGCCGGCCCGCCACAGTTTGACCGGCTGATCGATGCCCTTGAGGGTTCGTTCCCCCAGATCCTCGAGTTCGAAGGCGGAGAAGGCCAGTTTGCGGGTGGAATCAGCGATGATGACTTCACCCGGACCGGCCTCGGCCTGGACCCGCGCGGCGAGCGTGGCGACCGGTCCCGTGATCGCGGTCTGGCGCGAAGCGCCCGCGCCCAGGACGTCCCCGACGACGGCGAGGCCCGTGGCGATGCCGACCCGCGCGTTCAGCGGGGCGCCATCGGCGATGATCGCGCGGACGGCCTCGATCATTTCGCGCGCGGCGCGCACCGCCTGTTCGGCGGCGTCTTCACGTGCGACGGGATGTCCGAAGTAGGCGACCAGTCCATCGCCAAGATATTGGGCGACGAAGCCGTCGTGCCGGCGCACCGCTTCGACGCAGACGCTCTGATAGGCGCGCAGCACATCTCGGAGGTCTTCCGGGTCGAGGCGAACGGATAGCCGGCTGGAATCCACGAGGTCGCAGAACACCACCGTCACCTGCCGCCGCTCGGCGTCCTGCAGGAAGGCGGCGCCGGTGTCCGATACGCCGCCGCCGTTCCGCGGCGGTTCACTCATGGGATGGCTTCGAAGCTCTCCAGGGCCAAAGCGCCGACCGGGGCGGCTACGTTCAACCCATAATGCTTCCGCGTCCAGTGCGGCGGATCGACCAAACGCCATCGGTAGCCGGTCGCCAGGCGGGCGCAGAACAGCTTGCCGATCAGCACGGCCGGGTCCTTGCCGGGACAAATCTTGTCGTCGGGCCTGACAGCCTGATCGTGCGGCCCACGGGACCAAATCAGGGCCTCGCGCGCCTGCGCCTCGACATAGCGGTTTGCGTCGAACGCGAGGGGATCGGGATAAACGCTCGGATCCTCAAGCGCGAAGGGGATGACCCCCATCACTAGCTCGCCCTTGCGAATGGCGAAGTCGCCGGAGGCTGTGGAAAGCGCCCGATCCTCGGTGGCGCGCCCGAAAATGAAGAACACCGGCGGGTGCAGCCGGAGCACCTCGCGGATCACGCCGTCCAGCAGACTATCGGTGAAGATGGCGCCCAGGTCGCCGGCGACGAGCCGAGCCTGTAGGTCGTCCTGCAAACCGCCTTGGCGGCTCAGCTCGCCGACGATCGATTTCAGCATCGACTGCGTACCGAGGAAACCGTTCATCCCCAGCAGGAAGGCGAGCTGGTGCGGCAGCGCCTCTGCGCTGACTCCGTGGCTGCGGGCGAGCGCCTCGACCTCGCCGTAACGCGGCGAGGTGCGGATGAAGTCCACCAGGCGGCCATAGGCCTTCAACGATCGATTGTAATTGGAGTTGGGGAACGGCCTTTCCGCCCAGGCGGCCATGTGCAGGAAGATGCCGCCATAGATCAGCCGGACGTCGGCGGTGCTGGGCCGGGCGCCCAGAAGCCATTCGAAGATCAGGCTGACCGCCATGTCCTCGATCTCGCCCTGCCAGTCGAACTTTTCGAGCTTGGTCCAGCGGCCGAAGAACTCGTCCGCGACCGCGTCGAACACCCCCGGCAGGGCCGGTCCGCGTGCGGCCATGAGCGCGAGGTAGAAGGCCTTTGGGTCGTCGTGCGCCGGCCCATGTTCGAAGATCGACGGCGTCACGTCGCCGACCAGCGGGCGCGGTGGCACGGCCCAGCTGAAGCCGTAGTCCTGGATCAGGGTCTTGTCGGCGAACAGCGGGGCGATCCCCTGCTGGTCCAGGACCGCGATGGTCGGCTGGAAAAGGTTCACCTTGAAGACCGTAGATTGATGGATATCGCGCCGGCGAGCGAAATACTGCTCCCAGCCGAACAGGAAGAATTCCGCCGTGCCGAACACCTTGCCCAGGAACGGCAGGCCATAGGAGCCCGGCGGAGGGCGAAGCGCTGGTGTCACGGTTTCGCTCACGGCGGCCTCCGTCAGGGGTGGTGGAATGACAGGGTGCGCCCGTTGAGACGCAGATTGCGCTGGCCCACATCGTCGAAGGTGCTGGTGGCCTCAATCGCAGCCATGCCGACCGAGGTGAACGCCTGCTCGCCGAAGACATGGGACGCCAACAGCGGATTGGTCAGCGCTTGGGTGAAGGCGTCGGAGCCGACCATCAGGCGCATCAACTCGCCCAGCGGCGCGCCTGGCGCACGGGCCTCGGCCAGAAGCCCAACCATCATCTCGATGCCATCGACGTCGCCGTAGAGGTTGTCCAACTGCTGGGCGAGGCCCGCGTCGCGGGTCAGCTCCAGGGTGGTCGATAGGCGCGGCAGGCCGAAGGCCTGCCGATAGTCGTTGTAGCCGCGCAGCTTCCATCCGCGCGACTTCTGGATCGCCGCTACATCGGCGTCGACCAGGAAGGGCGGCGTGTTCTTGAGGCCGATCTTGCCCGCCGGCTGGAGCGCGCCGTCCGAAAGCACAGAGGCGACGCCCGCGCGCTGCAAGAACTCGTTGTTGAAGCGGAACTGTTCGCCGCTCAGCGCTTCGCCGTCGACGGTGACGAGATCCGGCGTCAGGGAATGCCAGCGGTAAAGCAGGTTGAACTCGGCGCTGATGCGGTTGGTCCGATACCAATTGCGCTTTTCGGCCTTGCCCACGTCGACGAAGAATTTGATCGGCGCCGCGGACAACAGGTTGATGTAGTCCTCAATGATCAGTTTCAGCAGCACGACCATGGTCGTGTTGCGGGCCGTCTCAAACAGGCGGTCGTCGTCGAAGTTCGGATGGGCTTGGGCGATATCCCGGGCCAGTCGGTTGTGTTCGCGCAGGAAGAGTGTGTTGAGCGCGCTGTAGAAGATCGTCGAATTGGCGCGTTCAAGACCCCCTGCGAACAACTGCTTGCGGCGTTGCGGCGTGTCGAAAACGCCCGTCAGTACGGGGTGCCTGTAGCCTCCGGTAACCGGGTTGACGTAGCTCAGCCCCAGGAAGTCGTCGGCCACGCGAAGCCCGTCCTTGTCGAACAGCCGGCTGGGAAACTCGCCGTCAATCCCAGGCGTGGAACGCAGCTGGCCCCCGCGGCCCAGACGCAGCAGCTGCGTGTCGGCCTCGCTCAGACCATAGATCTGGCAGAGATCGATCTCGTGGTTCGAGGTGTTCTTGCGGTAGTCGTCCGGGTCTGTCCGCAGGAAGCTGTCGGTGAACCACTGGGCGAAGAAGCAGAACAGGGCCGAGCTCTGCGGGCACGGTATCATCTGCGGGCCGCGGATGAACAACGGCCGCACGGCCTCGATCGCCGGCAGGTTGGCGGTGAAGGCCGCATCGGCCTCCGGCAGGTGGCGGCCGGAGTAGCTGCGGTCGACCAGACCGGGCCAGGAGATGTAGTTCGCTGAGACGCCGGCGTCGGGCGAGGCCAGTGGCGGCGCGCCTGGCTGGCCGCGCGGCCCCCAGAGTGAAAAGGGCAACGGTCGGGGGGCGGAGGACGACGACACCATGTTGATGACGAAGTCGTTGATGAAGCGCTTGATCCACGGAACCTTGATCAGGACGCCGAGGATCCATGTCAGCCAGCTCTTGCTGGTGACGGCTGTACGAACAGACTGCCGGCCAAGAGTCGTGTGCGTGCGACCGGTCGGGTTCACCACCAGCCTTCCTCCCCGACCGGCGCGCGGAGGTTGGCGGCGACCACCTCCTCAAGCCCGGCCATATCCAGAAATTCGATCCGTCGCCGGCCGCTCTTGATAATCTTGCGATCCGCCAAGACCTTCAACTCGCGCGTGACGGCCTCGCGGTGCGTGCCGATGCGGTTGGCGAGCTCGGCGTGGGTTGGGGCGGGCTGGTCCTCCGACCCGCGCGATCGGGCGATGCGGATCAACTCGCAGTGCAACCGTGCGCGGACGTTCAGCGCGCTGAGTTCGAAAACCCGGTCGGTCAGACTGCGAACCTGCGAGGTCAGCCGTCGAACCAGCCAGCCGGCTGCGGCCACGTTGTCGCGCACGAGGGCCTGGAAGACGGACTGGGAAATCGCCAGCAGCCGCGCGTCCGTCAGGGCGACGACGCCGACCGAGCGGGTCTCACCGTCGATGGCGGATAGTTCGCCGAACAGCTGGCCCTCGGTGAGCTCCCGCAGAGAGACCTCCCGGCCGTCGCTGGCGTAGAGCAGGACGTTCAGGCGGCCTTCGCGCACCAGGAACACTTCCGTAGAGGTTTCACCGCGCGCCAGGACGAACTGGCCCTTGCGCACGCGCATCGTTCTCGCGCGCGCGATGAGGTCGCGCTGCGCGTCCTGATCAAGCACATCGAGCAGCCCAGGCCGCCCCTTGTCCGACATCTTTAAGCCCGTCCCTCGCATTAACCCCTGGCCGCCGGCTGGCTAAACTGCCGGTTGTCGGCCTGGATGGTCAAGCTTGCCGTAGTATACTCCCGCCGCATCCTGCGGTTGTGTGCGGAATCTCACCCAGGCGGGGTGACACCCGCGACCGATGCGCGCGCGCCATGAGCGCATGGTGCTGTCGTTGGCGCCGTCGCGAAGGCCGCGCGGCGCGGCGGGGTTCCAAGATGCTGCATAGCGATCCAAAGCACTTGCGCGATTGCGTGGGGTTGGCGCCGTGGCTGGCCAAGCGCCTTGCCGGGTTCGGCTTCTTCGATTCGGCCCAGTTGCTGGGCGCCGTCGCCGTCGAAGGGATGGAAGACCGGCTTGCTGAGGGTCTTGGCGTCGATCGGGGGGCGCTGGCCGAAGCGATCGCGGCGACGCGGCGTGAGGCGGATTGGGATGCTTTCAACCCTGCCAATGTCCCCTGCGAGGAACGCAGCTTCGGCGCCCGCGCCCCAACGCCGGCCGCAGAGGCCGAGATCGACGCCCTGCAGACCCCGCTGCAGGCGCCGGCGGTGGTTCCTCCCGCGGTCAATCGAATCGCCGAGTTGCCAGCTCTCTGCGGCCATGCCCAGAACTCTGCGTCGATCGCAGTAGCGGTCTCCACAGTCTACGCGCACCACTGCAGTCGCAACGGCGACGCCGAGCCCCTTTCCGACCAACTGATCCGGCGCCACGCGATGCGCGTCGAAGATGGGGATTCCGGTCAATTGCGGGCGCTGCAGACTCTGGTCGGCGCATCTGCGCGTTGCGCGCCGTTGGTCCTGGCGGCCAACGACGTTCGCGGCGCGAAAAACGCCCTGGCTAGCGGTCGGCTGATGTCGGTCACCATTCCGGTCTATGCAAGCTGGGCTCGGAACGAGGGCGTCCGCCAGACGGGACGGATCACGATGCGCCTGGGCGAGGAGCCGGTGATCGGCGGCCAGGCTCTTTGCATCGTCGGCTACCAGGACAAGGCGGACTATCCGGGCGGGGGCTACTTCGTGGTCCGCAACAGCCTGGGTCCCAATTGGGCTTACGCCTCGCCGTTTGGTCCAGGCTACGGGACCATCCCCTACGCCTACATCGCCCGCGAAGGCTGGGAACTCGCCGGCGTCGCCTGACCGTTCCTCACCACTTTCAAAGATTTGCGGACGCAGGGTCGTCCGACCGGGGCAAAGACCATGTTGCATCAGGACATCACCGCCGAACCGACCACCTTCAAGCGGCACCGCTATCCCGCCGATGTGATCCGCTATGCTGTGGGGCTCTACATAAGGCGCGGCTTCAGCTTGAAGGACGTTGAAGAGCGGATGCGCGAACGCGGTGTCGAAGTCTCTTCCGAAGCGATCCGCGGCTGGACCATCAAGTTCGCCGAGCAGATGGAGCGGGCCAGGCCGGCGCCCCGCAGCTTCGCCTCGTCTGAGCCGCGCTGGCGTTTCGATGAGATGGTCTGCACCGTGGCGGGCCGCCGGATGTACCTCTGGCGTGCGGTCGCCCAGGACGGCCAGGTGTTGGATCTCGTCTTGCAGGTCCGGCGCGACGCCTGGTCGGCGTTGGTGCAGCTGAAGCGGCTTCTGGGTCAGGGGTACATGGACGCCTAAGCCGGCCTCGCGGTCACCAGCGGCGTCAGCCAGCGATGGGATCCGCCAGCGCCTCATCGACGGCGCGGCGCAGGGTCGCCTCGGTGAAAGGTTTGTAGAGGACTGGCATGTCCTTGGGCGCGGCCTCCACATCGAAGTAGCCGGTCAGCAGGATAACCGGCAGGCCAGGGCGAAGGGCGCGCGCACGGAGCGCAAGGTCGACCCCATTCATGCCGGGCATGGCGAAGTCGACCAGCACGAGATCCAGATCGTCACGCGCCTGCAGGATCTCCAGGGCGCGATCGGGCCCTTCAGCCTCCACGACGGCGTGGCCGAGATCGTTCAGGAAAGACGCGGTCACCCCGCGCACCGCCGGCTCGTCATCGACCACGAGGACGCAGGCCCGCGTTGAACCTCTCGCGTCTTGCGCGCCGGTCTCGGCGGCGTCGCCGGCGAGCGGGTCTGCGCATCGGGGCAGATAGAGGGAGATGGTCGAACCGGCGCCCGGCTCGCTGTCGATGGTCAGAGCGCCGCCGGAGCGCTGGGCGAAGCCGTAGACCATGGGCAGGCCAAGGCCGGTGCCCTTGCCGACGGGCTTAGTTGTAAAGAATGGTTCGAGGACGCGGGCCATGACCTCGGGCGTCATGCCCTCGCCGGTGTCGCCGACGCTCAAGACCACATAGTCGCCAGGCGTTACGTCGAGGGGCGGCTGTGGATCGATGAGGGTCAGGTTGCGGGCCGTCAGGGTGATCACGCCGCCGCCAGGCATGGCGTCACGCGCGTTGATCGCCAGGTTCAGCAGGGCGAGCTCAAGCTGGTCGGCCTCGATAGCCGTGGGCCAGAGGTCGTCGTCGATCCGCCAGTCGGTGGCCACCGAGGCGCCCAAGGTGCGCACGACAAGGTCCTGCGCGCCGTCCATCAACTCGCCGATGCGCACCACCGACGGCCGGCTGTCGGTCTGGCGGCTGAACCCTAGCAGGCGCTGGGTCAGCGCTGCGCCCTTCTGGGCGGCGAGGGTCGCGTTATCCAGGTAACGGCGGACGGCCTCTTCATCGTGAAGCTTGCGCGCCGCGAGTTCCAGGCCGCCGAGGATCGCGGTGAGCAGGTTGTTGAAATCGTGGGCGACGCCTCCGGCCAAGGTCCCCAGCGCCCGCAGCTTGTCCGATTGACGCAATTGCTGCTCGGCCAGCCGTTGCTCGGTGATGTCGTGTTCGACGATCGCGACATGGGTCGGCGTGGCCGTCGGCCCGATCGGCACGGCGGTGAACTGGGTCCAGCGCGGCGCCGGGCCCTCGGTCTCGACCACCACCTGGACGGTGCGCCCTTCGCTCAGCGCGATGGTCTCGGCCTCGCCGGGCGCCGCGCCGGTCACCTGCTGTTCGCGCAGGCCAAGCGCCATCTCGCGGACCACGCCCATCGCTTGCGCCTTCGCGTCGTTCAACTGGACGAACCGGCCGTCAGCGTCTTTGAAGGCGACGGCGGCGGGCAGGCTTTCCATCAGGCCCCGTAACAGCGCCTGTTCACGCGCCAGGGCGGCCCGCAAAGTGCGCCGCTCGACCGCCGAGGCGATCATGGCGGTCAGGCCCTTGGGCTCCCACGGCTTGGCGGCGTAGCCGACGATGCCGCCCTGGTTCAGGGCGGCGGTCACTGCGCTCAGGTCTGCGTAGCCCGTCAGCAGGATGGCGTCGGCGTCCGTAAGCGTGCGCGCCTGGGCCAGGAAGACGTCGCCCGTCATTTGCGGCATGCGCTGGTCCGACACGATCACGTCGATCGCCGCGCCGGCGGCCAGGAAGGCCAGGGCCTCTGGCGGCGAGGTGAAGGTCGAGATCTCGTAGGTGTCTTCCAGCAGATCCGTCAGCGCGACCAAGATGTCCGGCTCGTCGTCCACTAACAGAAGATGCGCGCGCTGCGGCGTCCCGGTCATAGGGAACGCCCGACAGGCAGCATCAAGGAGAAGCGCGCGCCGCCCAGCGGGCTGTCGCCGACCAGGATCTCGCCGCCATGCGCCTTGACGACGTTATAGGCGATGGCGAGCCCCAGGCCCGTGCCTGAGCCCACTGGCTTGGTGGTGAAGAAAGGCTCGAAGATCCGTTCACGGACGTCGGCGGGAACTCCGGGACCAGAGTCATCGATGTCGATTCGATAGGTCTCGCCATCGTTCGCCGTGGCGATCCGGATCACGCCTGCGCCGTCCAGGGCGTCGGCGGCGTTGGCGACAATGTTCATCACCACCTGGTTCAACAGCGCCGGTGAGCCATGAAGCAAGCCCTTGGCCGTCATATCGCGCTGAATTTCGATGGCGCCGAGTTTGGGCTTGAGCAGCGCCAGGACGGTTTCAGCCGCATCTGCGACATCGAGGTCCTGTTTCTCGGCGTGATCCAGACGCGAAAACTTCCGCAGGTTCAAGACGAGCTCCTGGATACGCTGCAGGCCGATGCGCATTGAGGCGAGGCGGTCGCGCGCCTTGGTGAGGTCCACGGCCGGCGGCGAATCCGGCGGCAGGGCTTCGAGCGCGTTGGCGCTCAGCCGTTCAATCGTGTCCTGGTGGCCGAGGATGAAGGCCAAGGGATTGTTGATTTCGTGCGCAATGCCGGCGACGAGTTCGCCCAGCGACGCCATCTTGGCGGACTGCACCAACTGGGCCTGGGCCTCACGCAGACGGCCATTGGCGGCGGCCAGTTCATCAGCGACCGCGGCGCGGGCCTCCGCTTCGTCGACGCGTCGGTTTTCGTCGGCCAGCAGCTTGCGGCGCATCAGGGCGCGGATCCGCACCTTCAGCACATCGTCGTCATCGTCGCTGGCCACCACGCCGTCGGCGCCGGCGCCGAAGGTCGCCGCCAAATCGTTAGGCCGATCCGCGCCGGGGCCGATGACCACGATCTGGAAGCCCGCGGCGCGGGTCATGCGCAAGGCGTCCAGTCTTCGGCAAAGCTCCAATTCTGGCAGTCCGAGGCCTGAGAAGGGCGCTACGACGCAGTCGACAGCGTCGGTCGCCAGGGCCACAGCTTCGTCCAGGGTCGAGGCTGAGAGGGTCTCGTAGCCCTCGTGGGCCAACAGATGTGAGAGGCGCAGTCGCTGGGTGGCGCTGTCATGGACCACCAACAGCACGCCGGGGCGGAAAGCGTCGCCGCGTTCGGGCCGGGGCGCGACGAGCGCTGGCCGCAGCAGGGTGCGCAGGCGGGCCACCACGACATCCATGCCCGCGGCCTTCGGCACATAGGCGTCGGCGCCGCTCTCCAGGCCTTGACGCTCCAGGTCAAGCTCCCGGGCGCTGGTCAACATCAGCAGCGGCAGGGCGCGGGTCCTGCCATTGAGCCGAATCTGCCGCGACAGCTCGCGGCCATCCATGCCGGGCAGGTGGAAGTCGGCGACAAGCAGGTCCGGCACCTGCTCGTTCAGCATCTCCAGCGCCCGCTCGGCGCTGGTCGCCGTCTGCACGGTGAAGCCCTCGGCCTCCAAGACCCGCCGCAAGGCCAGCGCCTGGGTCTCGGAATCCTCGACCACAAGGATTTGCGCGCCTTCGCTCATCGCCCTGGGGTCCAGCCGGCCGCGCCGCTGGCGGCAAGGTCGAGGATACGCCCGCCGATGCGATCCAGCGGCAGGATTTCTCGCGCGCCGCCCAGACGCGCAGCGGCGCCTGGCATGCCGTTCACGACGGTGGTCGAGGGATGCTCGACAATGGTGTGACCGCCGGCCATGCGAAGTTCCAGCAAGCCTTGCGCGCCGTCTTCACCCATGCCGGTCAGAATGACGCCGACGGTCTGGGCGCCGGCTGATTTCGCGAGCGATCGCAAAAGGACATTGGCCGACGGTCGCTGGCCGGCGAAGGCCGGTTCACGGTTCAGGCGCATCACGCCGCCGGCCGCCACGGTCAGGTGATGGTCACCCGGCGCCACATAGGCCTGGCCAGCCCGCGCAACCTCGCCCTCGACCGCCAGCCCGACCTTCAGTCGGCTGAGGCCGTCAAGCCATTGGGCGAAGCCCTCCATGAAGGCCGGACCCATGTGCTGCACGATGAACACCGGCGCGGGAAAGTCGGCCGGCAGCGCGTCTAGCACGCGGGCCAGCGCCGGCGGGCCTCCGGTCGACGCGGCGAGCGCTAAGTAACCGAGGCCGGCGAACGGCCGGGCCGCATGGATCGGCAAGGGCGGTGAGGCGGCTGGACGGCCGCCGATCTCGCGGCGGCGGATCACGGGGACGCTGCTCATGATGAAAAGCTGGGTGCAGATATCCTGAGCGACGCGCTCATAATCCCCGCTGCCCAACCCCACCGGCTTTTCAACCACGCTCAGGGCGCCCGCCCGCAGGGCGTTCATGGAGATCTTGAGGGAGGCGTCCTCCACAGCGTCTGCGACCACCACCACGGGCGTCGGGTGCTCGCCCATGATGCGGCGGGTCGTTTCCAGCCCGTCGATCCCGGGAAGGCGGATGTCCATCGAGATCACGTCCGGCCGCACGCGGCCCAACTCGCTCAAAGCCTCCTCGCCCGAGGCGACGGCGGCGGCGACGGTGAAGCGCGAGTCGCGGCCGATGATGTGGGCCAGCAACTGCCGCACCACCGGCGAATCCTCGACGATCATGACGCGTACGCGCGTAGCCATTTTCAGAGCACCCGGCCGATGGTGGCGAGGAGTTCGCGCTGATCGAACTTCTGCTTGGTGATGTAGGCCTCCGCGCCCAGATCCATGCCGCGCCGAATGTCTTCAGGGTCGTTGCGCGAGGTCATGAGGATGACCGGAATGGCGGCCAGGCCAGCGTCGGCCTTGATGGCCTGAAGCAGGGAGAAGCCGTCCATCTTGGGCATTTCGATGTCGGCGACCACCAGATCGACAATTGCTTCGCCTGACCGCAGCGCGCCCAGCGCATCGACCCCGTCCACGGCCAGCAGGACGCGGTAGCCCTGGGCCTCGAGGATGCTTTTTTCGAGGGTTCGGGTGGTGAAAGAATCGTCGACCACCAGCACGGTGCGTACATGGGCGTCGGACGTCGAGGTTTGGGCGACCAGACCGATCCCGGCGCCGGCTTGGGCGCGCTCACGACGCAGCCACGCGTCCATCAAGCCGTCGGGATTGAGGATAATCGTCGCAGCCTCGTCTTCCAGCACCGCAGCGCCCAGGGCCAAGCCGCGGTCGAGGCCAAGCCCGTCGACGGTGCGCACCACGATCTCGCGGACGTCGTGGGCGTGGTCGATCGCGAGCGCGAGGCGCCGGTCGCCGCGCGCCAGCAGGAGCGCGCTAATATGGCCGCCCAACGCATGAATCTCGGTCGCGCCGCCCAGCAGCGCCGACAACGGGGCCAGCGGGGCGATGACCTCGATCTCATCTTCCTGGAGCCGTACGGCCGGCGCGCCGCCAACCGTCTCCACCCGGTCGGCCGACAGGCGAAGCAATCTGCGAACCCCATGGCTGGGCAGGCCGTAGGCGGCGCCGTCGGCCTCGACCAGAACGATGCTATGGCGGGCGGTCGAGAGCGGCGCCGAGAGGACGACCCGCGCGCCGACCGGGCGTCGCCGCTCCAGGCGGACGGACCCGCCCAGCTTTCGCACCGCTTCCTGCACCACGGAGAGGCCCATGCCGCGGCCGGACAGTCGGTCCACGGCTTCGCTGGCCGAGACGCCCGGTTCGAAGGCCGCTGACAGCACCTCCTCCGGCGTCGGCGGCGCGGTGTCGGGCGCGCGGTCGCCGAACAGGCCACGCGCCTCGGCGGCGGCGCGGATACGGGCGATGTCGGGGCCCGGACCATCATCGCGAATCCGTACGATCAGCTGTCCAGCCTGGGCTGTGATCGACAGCCGGATGTGCAGCGCTTCAGGCTTGCCGGCCGCGCGACGCGTCGCCGCGGACTCAGCGCCGTGGCTTAGCGCGTTTCGCAGCAGATGAATGACGGGATCGCGCAGCGCCTGCAGGACACGGCGCTCCGCGCGGGTATCCAGCCCCTCGACGCGGACGTCCACCTCAACCCCTTGGTCGCGGGCTAGATCGCGGATCATGCGGCCGAGGTCGCCGAAGTGGCTTTCGGCCTCGGCGAAGGACACCTGCTCAATGCCTTCGCGCAGGTCGGTGGCGCTGCGCTCAAGCGCCCAACTCGCCCGCACATGGTTCTGGATCAGGCCGGATAGCTCGCGCTCCAGCGTCCGGAGCGCCTGGTCGAGATCGATCCGCTGGGCGCCGCGGCGCTGGACCGCGCGCCCCGCGGGGGCGATCCGCCGCAGATCGGCCCTGAGCCGCCGTAGCGCCGACAGTTCGGTGTCGCGGCCCTGCAGGTCGCCACTCAGTTGCTGCATGGCTCGCGAGAGGTCGAGGACCGCCTCGCTTTCGATGCGCAGGTACTCGTGCGGCCGGTCGGCCTCGCGCGGGCCATCATCATCGTCTTCGTCGCCTGCAGGCTCGGATTCGCCCGGAAGCGGCGACACGCCCGCGACCTCCGCCTCGATGGCGTCGAGACCATCGTGCAGGAGTCGCACGATCGCCGGACTGAGCGCCTCGGCGGAGCTTGCGCCGGAATCGACGAAGCCGGACAGCCGTTCCTCCAACTCGTGCGCGAGACTCTCTACAACGGGCATATCCACGGCGCGGGCGGCGCCCTTCAGGCTGTGCGCGCGCCGGAATATTTCCCGCAGATCCGCGGAGCCGGGCTCCCCCAAGGCGCGCCGGATGGCCTCCAGATGCTCGCGGTGCTCGACCTCAAAGGCCGCCCGCAACTGGGCGCGGATATCGGCCACGGCGCAATCAGATCCGATAGCGGTCGGCCAGCGCCAACAGGTCCTGTGACAGGCTGGTCAGGTTGCCGGCCGCCTCGTCGAGTTGGCGGGTGCCGGCGGCCGTCTGCTGGCTGGCCTGACGTATGTTTTGCAGCGCGCCCATCACCTGCTCGATGCCCAGCTGTTGCTGGTTGGTGGAGGCGACGATCTGCTGGAAAGTCTGCACGCCTTCCTGGACGCGGCCGGTGATCTCGGTGATCGTCCTTTGCGTCACGTCGATCCGCTCGCGGCCGGCGCCCACGCGCTTCACCGCCTCCTCGGTCAGCATCACCGAGGCGTTGATGCCTCGCTGGATGTCGCCGAGGATCGCGCGCACCTGGCTGGTGGCGTCCTTCGCCTGGTCTGCCAGCATCTTCATTTCCGACGCGACGACCGCGAAGCTGCGGCCGTTCTCGCCCGCCGCCGCGGCCTCGATCGCCGCGTTCAGGGCGAGCAGGTGCGAGCGCTCCGAGATGTCGTTGACGGTGGCGATGATGTCGCCGATCGCTTGGGTCTTTTCGCTGAGCGCGACGATGTTCTCGGCCACGGCCTCGGCTTGGTCGCCGATCGAACCCATGGCGCGCGCGGTTTCGTCGACAGCCCGCAGGCCTTCCTGGCTGGTCTGCGCGGCGGCCTGGGCTGAGGCGATGACCTCCTGGGCGCGCTTGCCGATTTGGGCGCCGGAATGGGTGATCTCGTCGACCGTGGCGGCTGTCTCCTGCACGGCGGCCAGCTGTTCCTCGACGCTGGCGGCTTGCTCCTGGGTCGAGGCGCGGATCTCGGCGGCCGCGGCGTTCAGATTCTCGGTGGCCTCGCGGTTGCGGCGCGCCAATTCCTTGAGGCCTTCGACCATGCGGTTGAGGTTGGCGCCCAGCTGGCCGATCTCGTCCTTGCTCACGCGGGCCGGCTGGCCGGACAGGTCGCCCCGGCCGACACGGTCGACGAACGCCATGAACTGCTCGAGCGGCCCGACGATTGAGCGACGGACGAACAGGGCCACGCTCAGCGCCACGATCATCGCCACCAGCAGGCCGCCGAAGGTGGAGTAGCGGCTCACGGCGTAGGCGCGGTCCACCCGGACGCGGCCCAGCGCGATCATCTGGTCCATGGCGGTGCTGACGGCGGCCATGTCGTCGGCGAAGGAATCGCGCGAGCCGGCCAGTTCGCCACGGATACGGGTGGCCTCATCCACGTCGCCGCGCTCCAGCGCCTGGTAGAAGGTCTCGCCGCCTGTGCGCAGGCTTTGCAGGTTGCCCCGGGAGGTCTCCAGCCGCTGGCGGATGCTGGCCCAAAGCCGGCCGCGGTCCGGGTCGATGGCCGACTGTTCGTATTCGGCGGCCAACTGCGCCGTCCGGTCGAGGATCTGCTGGGCCTCCGCGCCCTTGGCTCGCCAGGTCAGGATCAACGGCCGCGGATCGCCCGCACGCCCGGAAGCGCGCAACGCGCCTTGGGTGTAAGCCTGCTCGCCCGCCACCTGCATCTCGAAGCGCGCGACGCGCGCTGAGGCGGCCTGTTTCACAAAGCTGACGTCGCGGGCGACGATGATGTTGGCGTCGTTGCGCACTGAGCCGATCTGCATGAGGCCGAAGAGCCCCAGCGCCACCATCAGGACGGCGGCGGCGGCGAAGCCCGTGAGGATGCGGTTGGCGATGGTCACGGGCTGAAGGCTCCCAATCCTTGAGGCGGATTTTTAGGCGTGGGCGGCGACGAGATCGTCGACGTTGAGGCGGACAATGATCTTTGAAGCGTGCGCGCCATCCAGCACCCGGCCACGGGGGCCGTCGGCGGTGTCCAGCAGCTCAACCTGGCCCGCTTCGGGCAAGGTCATGGTGCGCAGGGCGAGGTCGTGGTGGGCCAGCGTCAGAAGATAGCCGCCATCCGTGGGGGCGGCTTCAGCCAGGCCGAGACGGGCGGCGAGGTCGGCCACGGGGCGGATCCTGCCATCCTCGACGGCGAGGCCGATGACGCCCCCGCGCGCGCCGGGCGCCGCGCCGGCGCGGCGATAGGGCCGGGCACGGGTGACAGCCTCCAGCGGGAGGCCGTAGAGGCCGCCGGCGACGACGCAGATCATCAGGACGGCGGTGGGCGTTTGGTCGGCTTCGGGGACAAGGTCACTGCGCCCGGCCAGGCGTCGGGTGCGTTCCGACAGAACCCGGAAGCCTAGCGGGGTGGGGCCCATGGGCTTGAGCTCCCCCGGTTCAGCGCTTGCGCGGCGTCCTGTCGTCAAAGCCCCGCCCACCCTCAACTTCAAAGCCCGCCGTCGCGGTCTAGGTAAAGGCGTGCAATGTCGCGCAGATCCTGCGCGGTCATCCCTGCCCCCTCAGGTAAAGGCGCGTCGGCTGGAAAAGTTCCCGAAAGCCTGGCCGCAGTCGCCAGCGAGCGGCGGCCGGCGGCGAGCTGACCGCGCTCTATCCGCAATAGGCCGAGCTGCATGTGCGCGAGCGCGAACCCGTCATCCAAATAGAGCGTCTTGCGCAGCGCCGCCTCTGCGGCGTCGGGCAAGTCCAAGCCCTTGGACAGAACGCCCTCGTAATAGCGCAGAACGGGGTCGTCCGGCGCCGCTTTAAGCGCCGCCGCGGTCGCCTTCAGCGCGCCTTCCAGGTCGCCCAAGTCCGCCCTCGCGCGAATCTGGGCGACGCCCTCGTGGCTGGGCGGCTCCGCCGCGGCCGGCGCAGCGGCGGCGGGGGCGGTCGGCCGGCCGGGCATGGGCGCGATGGGCGCGGCCGGCTCCCAGGCCACGGCTTTCTCGGCCAGGCCATGGAAGACGTCCGAAGGCGCAGGCGCCTGTTCGATCGCCTCGATCTGCGGCGCGGTCAGGGGCCGGTAGGCGGTGACGTGGGGCAGGTGGGTCGCCTGGGCGAAGCGGTCGAAGCCCGAGTTTGGCTCGGCGTGGCCGACCAAAAGCCAGCCCTCCGGCGTTAGCCGCTCGGTCAGGGCCTGGGCGATGGCCAGCACCGTGTCCGGGTGGAAATAGATCAGGACGTTGCGGCACAGGATCAGGTCGTAATCCGTCAGCTCCAGCGGCGGCGCCGGACTGAGCAGGTCCATCAGGTTCAGATACTGAAAGCGCGCGGCGATGCGATGCTTGCGTTTCAGGCTCCACTTCTCAGGTCCCGGCCCCGGGGTGAACCAAGCCTCGCGCTCGCCGTCGGTCAGTGTGCGGGTCGCCCAGCGGCCATATTCGGCGCGGCGCGCTGCGGCGAGAAAGGTCTCGTTGATGTCCACGCCGAGGATCGAGACCCGCCAGTCGGCGCGCGCTTCGCCCAACATCTGGTCGATGAGGATCGCCAGGGAATAGGGCTCCGCGCCGGTGGCGCAGCCGGCGCTCAGGATCCGCACCCGCTTCTCGCCTGCGCGGCGCCCGAAAATCTCGGGCAGGATAGTCTCGCGCAGGGCCTCGAACTGCTCGGCGTAGCGGAAGAAGAAGGTCTCACCGATGGTGATCTCGGCCTCGAGAGCGGCCCATTCGCCAGGCTCGGTCTCCAGTCGCCGCAGATAGCCGGGCAGGGTGGTCTCGCCGGTCGCGCGCATCCGTCGACGCGCGCGTTCCCACAGGAGATCGTCCTTGTCGGCGTAGTAGAAGTGGCCCGTGCGGCTGATGACCTGCCGCTTCAGGGTCTCCAACGCATCAGGCGGCGGGGGTGCGGCCTCAGATCGTCTCACGCTTGCGCGGACGCGGCGTCAGCGATGCGGGCGCGCGCGGCCTCCGCCAATTCGGCCAGGCGCAGGCGTTCCTCTTCCAGCAAGAGCCCTTGCGGATCGAGCAGGCTCACCATCCGTCCGCCGATTGTCAGACGCGCCGTGATCAGGCCATTTACGCTCTCCGCGGGCGCCGCCGCTGAGGCGCTGTCGGCGGTCGTGGTGAGGTCGGTGACACGATCGACGAGCAGGCCCAGGCCGCCTTCGGCCAAGTGCAGGATGTGGCGGTAGACGTCCTGCGGGTCGTCCTTCCCGGCCTGGCCCACCAGGGCCCCGAGGTCAGCGACGGCCAGGGGTTCGCCACCCAGGTTGAGAAACCCGGCCAGCACCGCAGGAGACCCGACCGGGCGATCGAGGATCGCCAGCGGCAGGATCTCGGCCACGGCGGCGGCGGGCAGGGCGAACAGCGACTCCTCCAGGCGGAAGATCAGAAACGGTCCGGTCGGCGCGATCATGCGTCTACCAACACCATCCCGTCGCGCGCGCCAAGACCGGCGGGATCGTGGGAAGGTTTGCGCCGGACCCTAAATCGTCGGCTAAGGTCTAGCAGGGCCGCCCAGACGCCCATCGAGCCGAAGGTCCGCCATGGAAAAGTTCTTCACACGGTTCGCCAGCGCGACCGCCAAGGCCACGGGGAGCCCCGCCGCCTTCCTGATCTGCGTCGCCATGGTCCTGCTCTGGGCCGCCACCGGCCCGATCTTTAAGTTCTCCGAGACTTGGCAACTCGTCATCAACACCTCGACGACCATCATCACCTTTCTGATGGTTTTCCTGATCCAGAACACCCAGAACCGCGATAGCGAGGCGGTGCAGACCAAGCTGGACGAACTGATCCTGACCTCCGACGCCGAAAACGAGTTCGTTGGGATCGAGAAGCTTTCGAACAAGGAGCTCGACGCCTTGCACGCCCGTTGCCGGGCCGCCGCGATGGCCAGCCACGCGTTGCTGGCGCGGACCGCTGAGGAAAAGCGTGCGCGCGAAGAGGCGGCCTCCGAAAGGCCCCGCGCGCCGCGGCGGGCCAAGGCGCGTGCCAAGCCCGGGACCCGCAGTCCGTCCGCGAGTAGCTGAGTTTGGGATACCGGTCGGTCCCGCGGCCCTCCGGGGTCAGGTCCAGCAGGTTCCACACCGTGCCCAAGTCGATCGGGCCGCGCGCATCCTGGCCGGGATCGGCCATTTCGCCGCTCATCTCGCCGGCCCAGAAAAACCGCGCGCGCGCCGTCGCGCTTGACGATCACCAGGGCCGGGCATTCTCCGACGCCTTGGGGCGACAGGCTCAGGCCGTTCGGAAAGATGTCGCCGACTGTCTGGACGAAATCGAGGTCGCGCCAGCCGCTTTCGCGGGCGAAGGCCAACTGCTGTTCGACAGGACTGCGGCCCAGGATCTCAGGGCGACGCGTTGCTTGATATCAGCGCCGTCGCCGTTCAGCGCGCCGAGCACGTTTGTGCACATCGGACACGGCCGCTCGCGCTCGGGCCCGTACATCCGAATAGGTGACCAGCGCGCCCTTGTCGCCGAACCGGTCGAGCAGGCCGACGTCCTGGCCGTTGACCTCCTTGAAGCGATAATCCGTCTCGATCACAGGACCATCCGGCAGCGCCTGGCGCTGCTCGGAGACGCGGGTGATATCGCGGCGCAAGGCCGCCTGGGCGATGGTTGCTCTCAAGCTGGCGCAAGTCGCGCCTGAATGGCGCTTGCAGCTTCGGTCAACGCCGCGCGCGCGCGCGCCTCAAAGGCCTCGTCGAAGCGAGCGATGGGAGCGGATACCGAAAGCGCTGCGACAATGCGGCCACCCCAGCCGCGTACGGGGGCGGCGATGCACTTGAGGGTCTCGAAGATCTCGCGGTCGTCGAGGGCGAAACCTTCCTTGCGCACCTGGACCAGCTGGGTCTTCAGAACCTGGGGATCGATGATGGTGTGCGGGGTCAGGCTGACAAAGGGGTCGCCGGAGAGGTAGGCCTGCAGATCCTCCGCAGGCAGTTGGGCTAGCAGGACCTTGCCGATCCCCGAGCAATAGGCCTCCAGCTGCATGCCTTCGCGGGTGAACAGGGGATCGGCGCCGCCGGCCTCCTTGGCGAGGTAGGTGACCATATCGCCGTCCAAGACGCCCAGGTGCGCCGTTTGCCCGCAGGCCTTGGCCAACACCTTCAGCGCAGGCCGTCCCAGGTGCGCCAGCACCGCGCGCTCGTCGAGGCTGCGGCCGAGTTCGATCAGGCGCGCGCCGGGCAGATAGCTGCCCGGCTTCTCGCGCAGCATGTAGCCGGCTTGAACCAGCGTCGTCATCAGCCTGTGCGCCGTGGCGGGAGGCAGGCCCGCCTCTTCAGCGATCTCGTCGATCGCCCGATCACCGCGGTTGACGGCGAGCTCCATAAGCTCAAGCGCCTTAAGCAGGCTTCGGGCGGGGGGTGTCGCCATGGCCGCGCTCCATCTTTCTCACAATGTGAGAATATCAACTTCCTGGGCCGTTGTCCCGCGCCGCATATGGAATAGGTTCCGCATCCATAAGCAGCGGGTCTCGAAAACCCGCGCAGGGAGAGAAAAGGGTCACGGATGTCCAAACCTGACTACAACGCGCTCGCCGAGCGCTTGCGCGGCGCCTACGGCGGAACGCCTGTGCCGCCGATGCGCGATGGCCTGGAGCCAGGCGACGCCGACGGCGCTTACGCCGTGCAGCGCCTGAACACGCAACATTGGGTCAAGCAAGGCCGCCGCATCGTCGGCCGCAAGATCGGCCTCACCGCCAAGGCCGTCCAGACGCAGCTCGGCGTCGACCAGCCGGACTTCGGCGTGCTCTTCGCCGACATGGAAGTGCCGGACGGCGGAACGCTGGCCACCTCGAGCCTGATCAAGGGCCGCGTCGAGGCCGAGGTCGCCCTGGTGCTCGGCCGCGATCTCGACAGCCCTGACGTCGGCTATGGCGAGCTGCTGCGCGCTGTGGAATACGCCGTGCCGGCCCTGGAGATCGTCGACAGCCGCATCGCCGACTGGAAGATCACCTTCGCCGACACCGTCGCCGATAACGGCTCGTCCGCCTATTATGTCCTGGGCCGTGAGCCCAAGTCGCTGAGCGGCCTCGACCTTCTCACCTGCGGCATGATCATGGAGTTCGATGGCTCCGTGGTGTCGATGGGCGTCGGCGCGGCCTGTCTCGGCCATCCCCTGATCTCGGCGGCCTGGCTCGCCAAGACCCTGGCGCAGGCGGGCGAACCGCTCCGCGCCGGCGACGTGGTCCTCACCGGGGCTCTTGGCCCGATGGTCGATCTTAAGCCTGGGATCCATGTCCGCGCACAAGTCGGCGGTTTGGGCTCAGTTGGTTTCAATTTTCGGGAAGCATGACAATGACTGATAAGGTGAAAGTCGCCATTATCGGGTCGGGCAATATCGGCACCGACCTGATGATCAAGGTGATGCGGCTGTCCAAGGTGCTCGAGATGGGCGCCATGGTCGGCGTCGACCCCAACTCCGACGGCCTGGCCCGCGCCGCCCGCATGGGCGTGCCGACCACGCACGAAGGCATCGATGGCTTGGTCAAGATGCCTGAGTTCGCGGACATCCAGATCATCTTCGACGCCACCTCGGCGGGCGCCCATAAGAAGCACGACGCGGTCGCGCGCCAATATGGCAAGCGCATGATCGACCTGACGCCGGCGGCCATCGGGCCCTACACGATCCCGGCGGTGAACGGCGAAGCCAACCTCGACGAGCCGAACGTGAACATGGTCACCTGCGGCGGCCAGGCGACGATCCCGATTGTGGCCGCGGTCAACCGCGTCTCGCCCGTGATCTTCGGCGAGATCGTTGCGTCGATTTCATCCAAGTCGGCGGGCCCGGGCACCCGGGCCAACATCGACGAGTTCACTGAGACCACATCGCTGGCCATTGAAAAGGTCGGCGGCGCGCGTCACGGCAAGGCGATCATCATCCTGAACCCCGCCGAGCCGCCGCTGATCATGCGCGACACCGTCTATTGCCTCTGCGGTCCGGAAGCGGATGAAGCGGCCATCGAGAAGTCGATCCTTGAGATGGTCGAGGAGGTGAAGACCTTCGTTCCAGGCTATCGCCTGAAGCAGAAGGTGCAGTTCGAGCGTTTCAGCGACAACGAGGGACTGTTCATTCCGGAGCTGGACGAAAGCTTCCCAGGCCTGAAGGTCTCGGTGTTCCTCGAAGTCGAGGGCGCCGCCCACTACCTGCCAGCCTACGCCGGCAACCTCGACATCATGACATCGGCCGCGTTGAAGACCGCTGAGCGGATCGTGACGCGCACTAAGGAGTTGGCGGCATGACCGTTCCCACTGGCAAGCTCTACATCCAGGACGTGACCCTGCGCGATGGCATGCACGCCATTCGCCACCAGTACAGCCTCGACCACGTTCGCACGATCGCCAAGGCCCTCGACGAGGCCAAGGTGGACGCCATCGAAGTCGCCCACGGCGACGGCCTGGCCGGCTCCTCGTTCAACTACGGCTTCGGCGCCCATACCGACTGGGAATGGATCGAGGCGGTGGCCGATGTTCTTGAGAACGCCGTCCTCACCACCCTGCTCCTGCCGGGCATCGGCACGGTGCACGACCTGAAGCACGCCTATCAACTGGGCGTCCGTTCGGTCCGCATCGCGACGCACTGCACCGAGGCCGACGTCGCCAAGCAGCACATCGAAGCCGCCCGCGGCCTCGGCATGGACGTCGCAGGCTTCCTGATGATGAGCCACATGAGCCCGCCGGAAGCGCTGGCCCAGCAGGCTCTGCTGATGGAAAGCTATGGCGCCCACTGCGTCTACGTCACCGACTCCGGTGGCGCGATGACCATGGACGACGTTTCCGCGCGCCTCGCCGCCTACGACAAGGTCCTGAAGCCTGAGACCCAGCGCGGCATCCACGCTCACCACAACCTGAGCCTGGGCGTCGCCAACTCCATCGCCGCCGTCCAAGGCGGCGCGGTGCGGGTCGATGCGTCGCTGGCCGGCATGGGGGCGGGCGCGGGCAACGCGCCGCTCGAAGTGTTCATCGCCGCCGCCGACGTCTACGGCTGGAACCATGGCACCGACCTCTTCAAGCTGATGGACGCCGCCGAGGAACTGGTGCGCCCGCTGCAGGACCGTCCGGTCCGGGTGGACCGCGAGACTCTCAGTCTCGGCTACGCCGGTGTCTACTCGAGCTTCCTGCGTCACGCCGAGCGCGCCGCGGAGCGCTACGGCCTCGACACCCGCACGATCCTCATCGAGCTGGGCCGTCGTCGCATGGTCGGCGGTCAGGAAGACATGATCGTCGACGTGGCGCTCGACATGCTAAAGAAGAACGAGACCGAAAGCGCCTAAACCGCGCTTTTCGGGCAGGATTTGCCGCCTGGGCCGGTTTGAGCCGGCCCAGGCGGCTTTTCTTTGCCCCAGCGTGTCGTCCGGTGACTTGCGCAGGCAAGCCGATTGGTGGAGAGCAAGTCCGCCGTCGACCTGCGTATTTCGGGCCGCGCCACTGACGTGAATTTTGACCAACCCAGGCCTGTCGGGGGCCGTGCTGGTTTAGAAACTGAGCGGACGCCAAGAGCCGCCGGTCGAGCCACGCCGATCTGACGGGCGCCTCAAGAACGGCTGCCTGCGATGACTGCTCACTTCCGCCGGATCATGGTCGCCAATCGCTCGGAGATCGCGATCCGCGTCTTTCGCGCCGCGACCGAACTGGGCATCACCACCGTCGCTGTCTACGCCGAGCAGGACAAGCTGTCCCTGCATCGCTTCAAGGCGGACGAGGCCTATGAGATCGGCCACGGCAAGGGCCCGATCGAAGCCTATCTGGCCATTGACGAGCTGATCGCGGTCGCCAAGGCCGCCAAGGTCGACGCCATCCATCCGGGCTATGGCTTCCTGTCGGAGAGCCCGGAGTTCGCCGAGGCCTGCGCCGCCGCCGGCATCGTCTTCATCGGCCCCTCGCCTCAGACTATGCGCGACCTTGGCAACAAGGTCTCGGCCCGCAACCTCGCCATCTCCTGCGGTGCGCCGGTGATGCCGGCCACCGCGCCGCTGCCGGACGATCCGGAGACCATCAAGAACCTGGCTGAGGAGATCGGCTATCCCGTGATGCTGAAGGCGTCGTGGGGCGGCGGTGGCCGTGGCATGCGGCCGATCGAGGACGCCAGCGCCCTGATCGCCACGGTAGAAAGCGCCAAGCGCGAGGCGCGTTCGGCCTTCGGCAAGGACGAGGTCTATTTCGAAAAGCTGGTCCGCCGCGCCCACCACATCGAGGTCCAGATCCTCGGCGACAGCCACGGCAACCTTGTCCACCTTTATGAGCGCGACTGCTCGGTCCAGCGTCGCCGCCAGAAGATCATCGAGCGTGCGCCGGCGCCGTACCTGCCGGTCGAGACCCGCGACGCCCTGTGCGAGGCGGCCCTGAAGATCTGCCGCGCCACCAACTACCGCGGCGCCGGCACCGTCGAGTTCCTGGTCGATCGCGACACGGGCGCCTTCTACTTCATCGAGGTCAATCCGCGCGTCCAGGTCGAGCACACGGTGACCGAGGTCGTCACCGGCCTCGACATCGTCAAGGCGCAGATCCGCATCGCCGAAGGCGGCCGCATCGGCGTGCCCGAAGAAACCGGCATCCCGACGCAGGACAAGATCCGTGTCGATGGCCACGCGCTGCAGTGCCGGATCACCACCGAGAACCCTGAGAACAACTTCATCCCGGACTATGGCCGGATCACCGCCTTCCGCGGCGCCTTCGGCTTCGGCATCCGCGTGGACGGCGGCACCGCCTATTCAGGGGCCGTGGTCACGCGGTTCTACGACCCGCTGCTGGAGAAAATCACCGCCTGGGCGCCGACGCCGGAAGAGACCATCGCCCGCATGGACCGGGCGCTGCGGGAGTATCGTATCCGGGGGGTGGCGACGAACCTGCCGTTCCTTGAGGAGCTGCTGAGCCACCCGAAGTTCAGGTCCGGGGACTACACCACGAGCTTCGTCGACGAGACACCGGAGTTGCTGCAGCTGCGCCGCCGCCGCGACCGGGCCACTCGTCTCCTCACCTACATCGCTGATGTCACCATCAACGGCCATCCGGAGACTCGCGACCGGCCCAAGCCCTCGCCCCGCGCGCGCGCGGCCGTGCCGCCGAAGTTCACGCCTTCGGTCGCGCCGAAGGCCGCGAAGCCGCTGCTGACCGAACTTGGCCCTAAGGGCTTCGCCGATTGGATGTTGGCCCAGACGCGGCCGCTGGTGACCGACACCACCATGCGCGACGCGCACCAGTCGCTGATCGCCACGCGCATGCGCACCCATGACATCGTCGCCGTCGCCGGCGCCTACAACGACGGCTTGCCCAACCTGCTGTCGCTGGAGTGCTGGGGCGGGGCGACCTTCGACGTCGCCATGCGCTTTCTGTCGGAAGACCCCTGGGACCGGCTGGCGAAGCTTCGCGAACGCACCCCGAACCTGCTGCTGCAAATGCTGCTGCGTGGCGCCAATGGCGTTGGCTACACCAACTATCCCGACAATGTGGTCCAGCACTTCATCCGCCAGGCCGCCGAGAACGGCGTCGACCTTTTCCGGATTTTCGACTGCTTCAACTGGGTCGAGAACATGCGCGTCGCCATCGACGCCGTGGTTGAAACCGGCGCGATCGCCGAGGGCGCCATCTGCTACACCGGCGATATCTTCGATCCCAGCCGGACGAAGTACAGCCTGGCCTACTACGTCGACATGGCCAAGCAGCTGGAAGCCGCCGGCTGCCACATCCTGGCGATCAAGGACATGGCGGGCCTTTTGAAGCCCAAGGCCGCGACGGCGCTGATCACAGCGCTGAAGCAGGAGGTCGGCCTGCCGATCCACCTGCACACCCACGACACCTCGGGCCTGTCGGCCGCGACGGTGCTGGCCGCGGTCGAGGCCGGCGTCGACGCCTTCGATGCGGCCATGGACCCGATGTCGGGCGCGACCGCCCAGCCCTGCCTTGGCTCTATCGTCGAGGCCCTGCGCCACAGCGACCGCGACACCGAACTATCGGGCGCTTCGATTCGCGGCATCGCCGACTATTGGGATGCGGTTCGCCCGCAGTACGCCGCCTTTGAAAGCGACCTGCGCTCGGGCGCCTCTGAAGTCTATCTCCACGAAATGCCCGGCGGCCAGTTCACCAACCTGCAGGAGCAGGCGCGCAGCCTGGGCCTCGACAATCGCTGGCCAGAGGTCGCCGTCGCCTATCGCCAGGCGAACGATCTCTTCGGCGACATCGTCAAGGTGACGCCCTCGTCCAAGGTCGTCGGCGACATGGCCCTGATGATGGTCAGCCAGGACCTGACGCCGGCCGACGTGCTCGACCCGGCGAAGGACATCGCCTTCCCGGTCTCGGTCGTCGAGATGCTGCGCGGCGACCTCGGCCAACCTCCCGGCGGCTGGCCCAAGGACCTGCAGAAGAAGGCGCTGAAGGGCGAGACGCCGATCACGGTTCGGCCCGGCGCGCTGCTGGCGCCGCTGGACCTGGAGACCGCCCGAGTCGAGGGCGCCAATCGCGCCGGCAGGGCGATCACCGAACGCGAGTTCGCCGCCTATCTGATGTACCCGCAGGTCTTCACCGCCTTCCGCTCGGCGCTTCGCAAATACGGCCCCGTTCAGGTGTTGCCGACGCCGGTCTTCTTCTACGGCATGACCGTCGGCCAGGAGCTTTCCATCGAGCTGGAGGCCGGCAAGACGCTGGTCGTCCGCCTGCAGGCGATCGGCGACATGGACGCTGAGGGCAATGTCCGGGTCTTCTTCGAGCTGAACGGTCAGCCCCGCACGATCAAGGTGCCGAACCGCGGCGCGGTGACCAAGACACCGACCCGCCGCAAGGCCGACGAGACCAATGACCGCCATGTGCCGGCGCCCATGCCGGGCATCATCTCGACGCTCGCCATCAAGGAAGGCCAGGAGATCGCCGCCGGCGACGTCCTGCTGACCATCGAGGCGATGAAGATGGAGGCCCAGATCTACGCCCCGAACGGCGGCGTGGTGAAAGCGATCCTCGTGCATCCCGGCGACGTCGTCGAGCCAAAGGACCTCTTGATCGAACTGGCTTGATCTGCGTCGAGCGCGGCCTTGCGTCTGACCAGCGCGGCGGTGAAGACTGAGGGGACAGCCCACGCGCGACGCGGCCGGCAGGAGAGCGATGATGGCGGCCCTACGGCAGCTTTTCCAAACCAGCGATGCGGACCACTTGCCGGTCCTGCGGGCGATGAGCGCGCATATGCGCGCGCAGCCCGGTTGCCTGCAGGCGGAGGATTTCCGCAGCATTGAGTTCGACGCTCACCTGACCCACCTCGAGCTCTGGGAAAGCCCCGCCGCCTGGGACGCCGCCTGGAGTTCGCTGCGCAGGTCAGACCTCGGGTCGGAGGCCGTCGCGGTCTGGCAAGCCGTCGAGGCGCCGTTTCAACTTGGTCACCCAGCCTCTCCGCGAGAGACCGGGCAGGATGGGCTCGAACTCTATCGCCATGCGCTATTCGACTTCGCCGATGGCGGCTGGGAGGCGATAGACCCGGCTGATCGGGCCAGTTCGATCCGCTGGCCGGCGTGGAGCGCCGTACGCATCGTCATTCAGGCCAAGAGCGACCCGACCGCCGACATTGGCCCGCGACTGAAAGGCGCCGCCGCGGCCAGGGCCGAGGTCGGCTGCCGCCAGTTCGAGCATTTCCGCAGCCTAGACCACGCCGAGAACACCGTGGTTATCGAGCTTTGGGCTGATCCGCAGATCTTCGATCTGCACTGGATGAACCGCCTGATAACGCGGCGGGCGTCAGGCGTTGGGCCGTTCAGCGCCGCAACCTTCGAGGCGTCGCGGTTCGAGTTCTACAACGCCTGCCGGTACATTCTCCGCGCAGGGGTTTTCACACCGGAGACGCCGGGGCTGCGGGCCGCCACCTTGGCCTACTAAGGTCGGCCGTCCCGAGCGCCGGCGCGCGCCTTGCGCTGCAGGGCGCAGCGACGGACACTCCTCTGAAGAAGAATGGGGAGGGAAGTCATGGCCGTCATACGTGTCGTCTTGCAGACCAACAGCGATAAGGATGTCGCCGTCCTCCAGGCGCTCAGCGCGCATATGCGCGACCAGCCGGGCTGTATCCAGGCGGAGGATCACCGGAGCATCGAATTCAACGACAACCTCCTGCATCTCGAGCGTTGGACAAGTCCGGCGGCCTGGGATGCGGCCTGGGCGTCGGTTCAGCGAACCGATCTTGGTCCCTCCGTGTCCCAGATCCTGGAGGCGTGCCAAGCGCCGCACCACAACGGCTTGGCGGAGAGCCCACGAGCCTACGGGACCAGCGGGTTGGAGTTCTACCGGCACAGTCGCTTCAGCGCTGAGCGCTCATTCTGGCAGGCGATCGACGAGGACGAGCGACCACTGTCGGTTCGTTGGCCGATCTGGAGCAAGATCCGCATCGTGATCCAGATGACCGCAGATACCGAGGCGGATATCTCACCGCGTCTGCAGAACGCGGCCAGAACCCGCGCCGAACGCGGGTGCGAGCATTTCGAGTTTTTTCGCAGCCTCGATTATCCGGAGAATATCGCGCTCATCGAGCTGTGGACCGACGCGGAAACCTACGACCTGCACTGGCTCGACCGCGTCCGCCAGCGCCGCGGCCCCCCGCCCTCGGCCGCGCCCTCGCCGATCGCCCGCCGTTACGGCGACACCGGCTTCGAGTTCTACAATCACACGCGCTACCAGCAGATCGCCGGCGTCTTCCAGCCGGAGCCGCTCGGTTGGCGCGGCTCCATGCTGATGATGTGAGTCCTTAGGCCAGGATCTGATGCCCTGGCCGGGTCTGTGCGCGCAGGTACTGCGGCGGCGCCTTCACAGTGGCGCCGAAGTGGGCGGCGGCATGCCAAGGCCAGTGCGGGTCGTAGAGCATGCCACGGCCGACGCTGACGAAGTCGGCGTCCCCGAGGGCCACGATGGATTCTGCCTGGTCGAAGTCGAGGATCATGCCGACCGCGCCCGTCTTGATGCCCGCCTGGTGGCGCAGCGCCCGGGCGAACGGCACCTGATAGCCTGGCGCGATGGTCATCTTCGCCTGGCCTGGCGCGGCCGAGCCGCCGCTCGAGCAGTCGATGGCGTCGCAGCCGATAGCCTTCAGCCGTTGGGCGAAGACGAGGCTGTCGTCCAGCGTCCAGCCGCCCTCGACCCAGTCCGTCGAGGAGATACGGATCATCACTGGACCGTCAAAGGCCTGGCGGACCGCGTCGAACACCTCCAGCGGGAAGCGCATGCGGCCTTCGATGTCGCCGCCGTACTCATCATTGCGATGATTGGAGATTGGCGAAAGGAAGCTGTGCAGCAGATATCCATGGGCGCCATGCAACTGGATGGCGTCGATGCCGATGCGCTTGGCCCGCTGGGCGGCAAGGACGAACGCGTCGCGCACACGGGTCATCCCATCGCGGTCCAAAGCGTGCGGCGGGTGATGGTCCGGCGTGAAGGCGAGGCTGGAGGGAGCGACGGTCTGCCAGCCATTGGCGTGCGCTGCGGGGATCTGCGCCCCGCCCAGCCACGGCAGGTCAGACGAGGCCTTGCGGCCGGCGTGGGCCAGTTGGATTGCGATCGGCATCTGAGACCAGCGGCGGATCTCCTCGAGCGTCCGGCCCAGCGCCGCCTCATTGGCGTCGGAATAGAGACCAAGGTCCCCATAGGTGATGCGGCCTTCCGCCTCGACCGCGGTCGCTTCGATGGTCAGCATGCCGGCGCCGGAGAGCGCGAGTTGGCCCAGATGGATCATATGCCAACTCGTGGCCGATCCGTCCTCGGCCGAGTACTGGCACATCGGCGGAATGACGATGCGATTGGCAAGGGTCAGGTCGCCGATGGTCAACGGCGTGAAAAGGGCGGCCATAGGTTTAGCGCTCCAGTTGGCTGACGTCGCGGACTGCGCCGCGCGCCGCATTGGTGGTCATGGCGGCGTAGGCGCGCAGCGCGGGCGAGACCTTACGGTCGCGATGGACGGCGGGCTTCCAGGCGGCGGCGCCTTTGGCCTCCATGGCTGCGCGCCGCTCGGCGAAGACCGCGTCCGACACCTCGACGCTGATGATGCGGTTTGGGATGTCGATCAGGATAGGGTCGCCCGTCTCCACAAGGGCGATCAGGCCACCCTCCGCCGCCTCAGGCGAAACGTGGCCGATAGAGAGGCCGGAGGTCCCACCGGAGAAGCGTCCGTCGGTGACCAGGGCGCAGGCCTTTCCCAGGCCCTTCGATTTCAGATAGCTCGTCGGATAGAGCATCTCCTGCATGCCCGGCCCGCCCTTGGGGCCTTCGTAGCGGATCAGCACGACATCGCCTTCGACGACCTCGCCGGTCAGGATGCCGGCGACGGCGGCGTCCTGACTTTCATAGACCCGGGCCTGACCGTTGAAGAGCAGGTTCGAGTCGTCGACCCCCGCGGTCTTCACGATGCAGCCTTCCGGGGCGAGGTTGCCGTAGAGCACCGCCAGGCCGCCATCCTTGGAGAAGGGCGTCTCGACAGAACGGATGACGCCGCCCACGCGGTCGGTGTCCAGCTCTTCCCAGCGCGAGGCCTGGCTGAAGGCGACCTGGGTCGGCACGCCGCCGGGCGCGGCGCGGAAGAATTGACGCACTTCCTCGCTGTTGGTCCGGCTGATGTCCCAGCGGGCCAGCGCGTCCGCCATGGTCGCCGCATGGACCGTGGGTAGGGTGGTGTCGATGAGGCCGCCCCGCTCAAGCTGCCCCAGGATCGACATGACGCCCCCGGCGCGGTGGACGTCCTCCATGTGGACGTCGTTCTTGGCCGGGGCGACCTTGCATAGGCAGGGCACCTGGCGCGACAGCCGGTCGATGTCCGACATGGCGAAGTCGACGCCGCCCTCCTGGGCCGCGGCCAACAGGTGCAGAACCGTGTTGGTCGAGCCGCCCATGGCGATGTCCAGGCTCATGGCGTTCTCGAAGGCCTCGCGCGTTGCGATGCCGCGCGGCGTGGCGCTGACGTCGTCCTGCTCGTACCAGCGATGCGCCAGGTCGACGATCAAATGGCCGGCTTCCTTGAACAGGCGCTCGCGGTCGGCGTGGGTGGCGAGCGTCGAACCATTGCCCGGCAGCGACAGACCGAGCGCCTCGGTCAGGCAGTTCATCGAATTGGCGGTGAACATGCCCGAGCAGGAGCCGCAGGTCGGGCAGGCCGAACGCTCGATCGAGGCGACCTCAGCGTCGGAATAGCTGTCGTCCGCGGCGACGATCATCGCGTCGATCAGGTCAACCTTGCGCACGGCGCCCTTCACCAGGACCTTGCCGGCCTCCATAGGCCCGCCGGAGACAAAGACGACCGGGATGTTGATCCGCATGGCCGCCATCAGCATCCCCGGCGTGATCTTGTCGCAGTTGGAGATGCAGACCATGGCGTCGGCGCAGTGGGCGTTGACCATGTATTCGACGCTGTCGGCGATCAGTTCGCGGCTGGGCAGGGAATAGAGCATCCCGTCGTGGCCCATGGCGATGCCGTCGTCGACGGCGATGGTGTTGAACTCCTTGGCCACGCCCCCGGCCGCTTCGATCTCGCGAGCGACCAGTTGGCCCAGATCCTTCAGGTGGACGTGACCCGGCACGAACTGGGTGAAGCTGTTGACCACCGCAATGATGGGTTTGCCGAAATCGGAGTCCTTCATGCCGGTGGCGCGCCAGAGGCCACGGGCGCCGGCCATGTTGCGGCCGTGGGTGGTCGTGCGGGAGCGATAGGCAGGCATGGTCTTGGTCTCCGGAAGGCTTCGGTTGCTACCGCGCTTCAGCCGACGAGAGAAATATATTATTGAGGGTTGATTAGGTCGCTGAAGATATATCTCCATGGACGTTCGCCAACTCCGCCATTTCGTAGCGGTCGCTGACACGCTGCATTTCGGCCGCGCCGCACAGACGCTCGGCATGACTCAGCCGCCGCTAAGCCAATCGATCCAAGCGCTTGAGCGCGAGTTGGGCGCGGACCTCTTCGCCCGCACCCGCCGCAGCGTGGCGCTCACGGCCTTTGGCGCAGACTGGCTTCCGCAGGTGCGCGCCGCTCTGGAGGCCGTCGAGCGGCTGCCCGACGGCGCGCGACGCCTGCGCGACGGCGAAGCGGGTCGGCTCGACCTGTCCTTCGTCTCGACCGCCGATTACAGCGTCCTGCCCGATCTCGTGCGCCGTTACGCCGCCCTTTACCCGGAGGTCGAAATCGCGCTGACGGAGGCCACCAGCGACGTGCAGATCGCGGCGCTCACCCGCGGCGAGGGGATGGCTGGTGTGATCATCCCCCCTGCCGGCGGTCCGCCCGCCACCCTCGACTATCGTCGCTTGCTGGTCGAACCGCTTGTCGCCGCAGCGCCCGAGGTCTGGATTGAAGACGGACGCTTGCCCGCCGCAGAAGGACGTCTGCCGGTCGCGTCCATGCTGGCGGCGCCCTTGATTATTTTTCCCTGGCGCAGCGCGCCGGGCTTCCACGACCTGGTCACGGGCTACTACGCCGCGCATGGGGCGCAGGTGCGGATCGCGCAGGAGGCGATCCAGATGCAGACGATCATCGCCCTGGTCTCCGCCGGCATGGGCGTCGCCTTCGTCCCGGCCTCGATGCGCAATCTGGCGCGCGCGGGCGTCGTTTACCTGCCGTTGGAAGGCCAGGCTCCGATGCTGGAGACCGGGCTGGTCTCGCGCAGGGCGGACACGACCCCTACGCTGCGACGGTTCCTCGAACTGGCCTCGGCGCCAGGGTGACCTTCAGGGACGACACCAGGCAGAAGGCGATGAACATCACGAACGCCCCGCTGATGAAGCAGCCGGCGATCGCGTGGCGGTACGCCTCCGACACCTGGGCGTGAACCTCAGGCGGCAGATCGCCGAGACGGGTGGCGCCGCCCTCCATGATTGCCTGCACATCGACAACGCCGGACAGATGCGACAGACCCGACTTCAGGCGCATGCCGATCAGGCCGCCCGACACGGCCACGCCGCTCACAGCGCCTAGCGAGCGGATGAACGCCAGGCTGGCGGTGGCTACGCCCATGGACTCCCGCGGCGCGGCGTTCTGGACGACGACGGTGGCGTTCGGCATGGCGACGCCCATTCCCAGTCCCAACACGCCTAGAGCGCCGAGAAACGTCCAGGCCGGCGCGCCGGCGTTGGCGAATAGGCCGATGCCAGCGAGGCCCACGACCTCCAGGAGGACGCCGCCGACCAGGAACGGCTTGATCTTGCCGAAGCGGGAGGTGAGCTGGCCGCCGATCACCGAGCTAATCAACATCATGCCGATCTGCGGCAACAGCATCAGGCCGGTGGCCGCCGGCTGCATGCCCAACACCAGCTGGAAGTAGAGGGGCAGGAAGGTCACGGCGCCCATCATCGCAAAGCCCATGCAGCCGGTGGCGAAGACGCCGATGGCGAAGCTCCGGATCTTAAACAGCGACAACTGGATGATCGGCTCACGGGCGCGGGCTTCCTGGCGCAGGAACAGGGCGCCGCCAACGATGGCCGTCGCCGCCAGCGCCAGCGCCTGGGGCGATCTCCAGGGAATGGTCGAACCCGCGAGGCTGAACAGCAGCAGGGCCGAAGTCGCGGTGATCGCCAGCAACACGGCGCCGGCGACATCGATCACGTGGGACACCTGGGCCCCGACGCGCTTGGGCACGCCGGCCATGATCAGCGCCAGCGCCAGCAGGCCCAGCGGCAGGTTGACGTAAAACACCCAGCGCCAGGATAGAGCCTGAGTCAGACCGCCGCCGATCAGGGGCCCGGAGACGCTGGCCACCGCCATGGCGCCGGTGAAGAGCCCCTGGTAGCGGCCGCGTTCGCGTGGGCTGACCATGTCGGCGATCACGGTCTGGGACAGGACCATGAGGCCGCCGGCGCCCAAGCCTTGGAGGGCGCGGAAGCCGATGAGTTGGGGCATCGTCTGGGCCAGGCCGCAGAGCATTGAGCCGGCCAGGAACACCAGAATGCTGATGCCGAACAGCCGGCGGCGGCCGAACATGTCGCTGAACTTGCCGTAGAGCGGCGTCACGACCGTCGAGACGAGCATGAAGGCTGTGACCACCCACGACAGGTGGTTAAGGCCGCCCAGGTCGGCCGCCATGCGGGGCAGGGCCGTGTTGACGATGCTTTGGTCCAGCGCCGCTAGCACCATCGCCAGGATCAACCCCGCCAGGACGGTCCGGAGTTTGGCGGGCGTGGGTGTGGGCGCGTCGGCGATAGACATGCAATAGGTCTCTTAAGATATATCTTAGAATAGAACTGTCGCCGCGGCGGTCAAGCGATGGCCTGGTTGATCGCAGCAAAAAGGGCGGCTCTTTCGAGCCGCCCTTCCGCTGAGGTGCTAGCTAGGTTTGGCTAAGGCTTAGCCGCCCCACGCCTTTTCCTTGGAGCCGGTCACCGGCGCGCCGACCGAGCCAGCGCCGCCCGAGGGCGTCACGCCGTTGGCTTGCAGGAAGCCGTCGATCAGGGCGTTGAAGGCTTCGGCGTGTTCGATCTGAGCCCAGTGGCCGCACTTGTTGAAGATGTGCAGCGCCGAGTTCTCGACAAGGCTGACCAGACGCATGGAGCCTTCCATCGGCACGACGCGGTCGTCGCGGCCATGGACGAACAGCGACGGGCCCTTGTAGGCGGCCAGACGCGCTTGCAGTTCGTGCGTCGGCATGCCGGGGGCGAACTTCGGGCCGAAGCTCTTCAGCCAGTTGTCGAGGTTGGCCTGGCTCTTCAGCGCGTTGTCCGAACGCATCTTGCACAGTTCGTCAGTCACGAAGGCCGAGTCATAGACCATGATCGAAACCAGGCGGCGGAAGTTCTCCGGCGTCGGGTTCTTGTAGGTTTCGACGATAATGCGGATGCCTTCAGTCAGGCCGCCCGGCACGAAGATGTTCGGCGAAGGCGAGAAGCCGGCGCCCATGGTGATCATGTGCGACAGGCGTTCCGGATAGGAGGCGCAGAACTGCAGGGTGGCGGCGCCGCCCATCGAGTTGCCGACCAGGGCCGCCTTTTCGAGGCCGAGTTCGTCCATCAGCAGCTTCACCGCTTCCGCGTTGATCATAAAACGGTTTTCGAAAGTGCCGTCGACGATGTCCGAACCGCCCCAGCCCGGGCTGTCCAGGGCGATCATGCGGTACTTGCCCGACAGGCCTTCGACGTTGCGGCTGAAGTTCGACCAGCCGGTCGCGCCCGGACCCGTGCCGTGCAGCATGATCACCGGATAACCTTCGCCGGCTTCGTTGTAGTGCAGCTTCCAGCGCTTCGTCTGGATGTCCTTGCCCGTGGATTGTTCAGTCAACGCCATGACGGCCTCCCTTTGAAATGTCGTGGATCGCTCCAGCGGATCCGAGGTTCGGTCCCTAGGCGTCCACCTTATCTTCTCGTGTCCCGGCGGCTCCCCGAGGCTGACTTCGACCGCTGGACTTGTCCGCGCGCGAAAGTCGTGGAGACACGAGCCATCGCAGTAGCGTCAGACCAGCCGCCCGCGCAAGTGAGATTCACTCTTATTGAGCGGCGTCGTCAGGCGAGCCGGACTGAAAGCCGTCTGTCGTGCGTCAGTCTATTCGCCGCAGTGATGAATACCTATTGGCCAGGCCGCTGATGGGCCCGCACGCGCAGGCCTTCGATCATGATGTCCAGCCCGTAGGCGAAGGCGGCGCGGCGCGAAGGTCCGCCTAGCCGCAGCTGGTGGATCGAGCCGATGACGAAGCCGACGAGCGATTGCAGCGCCTTGGCCGCATCCTCGCCGAGCACGGTTTCTAGCGCCGCAAGGTCATTGGCGCGACGTTCAAGCCTCGCCGGGGCAGCCGCGTAGAGCAGATCCACGATGCAGGGGTGGCGTTCGGCCTGGCTGTAGAAGGCGACCATGACGTGGCGGATGCCGTCTAGCGGGTGCAGGGACGGATCGGGGTCGCTGATCTGGCTGAACAGCATGTCGCCGGCCGCGGTGATCAGAGAGTCCTTGTTCGGAAAGTAACCATAGAGCGACATCGCCTGCACGGACAGCGTCGCGCCCAGGCGGCGCATCGACAGGGCGGCAAGGCCCTCCTGATCCATCATCTCGACCGCCGCCGCGACAATGCGCTCGTGCGAGAGCGGCGTACGTGTCGCGCGCGCCGCAGAGTCCGCCACAGCGGTCGCGGCAGGGGTCTTGGCCATCGAATCCTCATGCACCTGCGCCGAACCCAGGCGCTCACGATGAAGTGACCCCGCCGGTTGTGGCCGTCAATAGCTGGCCACGATGCAGATGCGGCCTGCCGCCTGCCCGCGACAATTTTTTACGGCGGCGACTGTTTTTTGCCAGACTCCGTAGCATCCGCCGCCCTGCGCGGCTTGCCGGATTCCGATCCGTGTTCTGTTCGGCCAAGCTCTACTTCTGTCCGTGAAAAGACTTCCTCTTGTCCAGTGTCGAGCACCTCTGAATCCCGGGGGGACGGACGTTTCGGATCTGTGTGCATGTGACCTCTCTCACAGCCAACGCGCGTGAGGGCCGGAGGTTCGGACCGCGATCGTCCGTGGGCTCAAAGGTGCGGTCAAATGGCCCATTTTTGAAGATTTCTTCAATTCGACGATGATATAAAATATCTTTTAGATACTGATGTTTGGCGAAAAAAAATGAGTTAAATACGAGATTTTTGGCCCAAATTGCGTCTTTCTCGCCACAGTCGAGCAGCTTCGACCTTACGCCGTATGGAAAACTGATTGACGCTGTAAGTCAGCTCGCTGAGACCCGCCCCACTTCAAAGGCCGTCGGATAAGCGGCGGCCGAGTCCAGGGGGATACAAACCAGTGAACAGGAAGACTCCATTGCGACCTACAGTCTTGGCAGGCGCTAGTCTGTTGACCTTGGCGATAACGCTCGGCGCTCCCACTTTCGCCGCTGCGCAAACCGCTGAGGAAGCCGCTCCGGCGGAAGCCGAACTCGAAAGCGTCGTTGTCACCGCCTCGCGGATCGTCCGTGACGGCTATGAAGCGCCGACGCCCACCACCGTGGTCGGTGTCGCCGAACTGCAGAAGCAGTCGGTCCCGAACATCGCCAACTATGTGAACATGCTGCCCCAACTCGGCTCGGGCGCCGGCGCCTCCCCGCGCACGACGAACTTCGCCGCCGGCAACCTGGGCGGCGTGAACGCCTTCAATATGCGCAACCTGACGACGGTGCGCACCCTCACCCTGCTCGACGGGCACCGTGTCGTCGGCGCCAATCTCGCGCAGATCGTCGACACCAACCTGCTGCCGACCAACCTGGTCAGCCGGGTCGATGTGGTGACCGGCGGCGCCTCGGCGGCCTGGGGCTCCGACGCCGTCGCCGGCGTCGTCAACTTCGTCCTCGACAAGACCTTCACCGGCGTCAAGGGTCAGATGAGCGGCGGCCAGTCCTGGAAGCAGGATGGCACGAACCTCAACGCCGACCTGGCGGCGGGCTTCCGCTTTGCCGAAGGTCGCGGCCATGTGCTGCTGTCGGGTCGGGTCGAAACCGAGCAGGGCATCACCGGCAACGGCTCGCGCGACTGGTTCACCGGCTATAAAGCCGTGCCGAACAAGCGCCGCACCGCCACCAACGGCCAGCCGGGCTTCATCGCCTACAACAACGCCGGCCTGCTGCAAGCGACGACCGGCGGCGTGATCGTTTCCGGTCCGCTGGCGGGCGTGCAGTTCGGCCCCGGCGGTTCGGTTCTTCCCTATCGCCCGGGCACTGAAGGCTCCGGCCTGATTGGTTGGGGCGGCGACGTCGAGGATATCGCTGATGACTTCGCCATAACCCCGGACACCCGCAACGCCTCGCTCTTCGGTCGTGTCAGCTACGACCTGACCGACGACGTCAATATGTACCTGGAGGTCAGCAAGGGCTGGTCCTACGGTATGAACCTCACCTCGCCGTTCATTCGTCACGGCGACATGCTGATCAGTGCTGACAACCCGTTTATTCCTGCGGGCCTGAACCTGCGCGGTGAAACTCAGTTCCGCATTGGCCGGGTGATGAACGAAGAGGGCCTGGGCCTGCTGCGTGTCAAGAACACGCGCAACCAGACGCGCGGCCTACTGGGCCTGGAAGGCAAGACCGACTGGTTCGACTCTTCCTTCAAGTGGAACGCCTACTACCAGCACGGCGAGACCCACCAGTACCAGGAGTTCTCGCACAACACGATCCTGGGCAACTTCAACCGTGCGATCGACGTGGTCCGTAACCCTGCGGTCGGCGGCGTCGCCGGCGTGGCCGTCGGCGCCCCGGTCTGCCGCTCGACGATCACCAATCCGACCAATCGTTGCCAGCCGTTCAATGTGTTCGGCGCAGGCTCGCCGTCGCAGGCCGCGATCGATTACGTGACGGAGATCAACTCCTTCCAGGACGTCTATATCAAGCAGGACGTGGCCCAGGCCGGCTTCCAATTCGAGCCGTTCTCACTGCCTGCCGGCGCAGTGTCCCTGGCGGCGGGCGCGGAGTATCGCCGCGAAAGCTATTACAACACCGTCGATGCGTTGGATGCGGCCACGCCGCTGGGTCAGGCGGCCTTCTGGTTCGGCAATTTCCGGGCCGGCCGCGGCGTCTACAACGTCAAGGAAGCCTTCGCCGAAGTCATCGTTCCGGTCCTGAAGGACGTGAGCTTCGTCAAGTCGCTGGATTTGAACGGCGCGCTTCGTGTGACGGACTATTCGACCAGCGGCCGGGTTGAAACCTGGAAGGTCGGCGGCACCTGGGACGTCAATGACGACCTGCGCTTCCGCGGCACCCGTTCGCGCGACATCCGTGCGCCGAACCTCAACGACCTGTTCCTCGCCGGCGCCGGCGCCGGCATCGGCGTCCTCGTCCCGGGCACCAACACTCAGGTCTATGCGCTGAGCCAGGCCAGCGGAAATCCGACGCTCACGCCGGAAATCGCTGACACCACGGCGTTCGGCGTCGTCTATCGACCGAGCTGGCTGTCGGGGTTCTCCGTCTCGGCCGACCGCTACACGATCAAGATCAACGATGCGATCATTACCCAGACGCCGCAACAGGTGGTCAACTTCTGCTACGGCGTTGGCGGGGCCCCGGATCCGGCCGCCTGCCGCCTGATCATCCTCAACCCCAATCCGACGTCGCCGGGTCTCGCCGGTCAGCTGACCGACGCGATCATCAACAACGGCGGCGCCAACATCGCCGAGCAGCAGGTCGCGGGCTGGGACTTTGAGATCGGCTACCGCAAGACCCTGGCCGACTTCAACGAGTCGCTGCCGGGCTCTATCGATCTGCGCGCGGTGGGGTCGTACCTGACCAAGTTCACCCTGACGTCGCTGGGCACGACCCAGAACCTTCGCGGCATGGTCTTCCCGGGCGTCATGCCCGTGGCGGGCGGCCCGAAGTGGCGCTGGCTGGTGACGGGCAGCTACGCTTTGGGGCCGAGCACCACGACGTTGACCGTGCGCTACATCGGCAAGGCGGTCGTGAACAACGAGCCCTTGGGCGCCCAGTTCTCGGTCCTGCAGAACGACATCCGCTCGCAGGCCTACCTGGACATCAACCAATCGTGGAACCTCAAGGTCCGGGGCGTGGAATCGACGATCTTCGCCAAAATCGAAAACGTGTTTGACGCCGATCCGCCGAAGGTGGCTTCGACCCAGGGCACCGCCTACGCCGCTTCTGGCTCGACCGGTGAATATTATGATCTGATCGGCCGCTACTGGCGGGTCGGGATCCGCTTTAAGTACTAGGTTGAATTTAAAGTTGGGCGCGGGGTTCAAAACCCGCTCCCAGCGAACGCGTTTTTTGACGGAAACGACATTAGTGTGTTGTTTTGGTTACGTATTCTAGTAAGCGGACTCTGGAAGTCATGCGGCCGCTTGACGGTGCGCGCTAAACTCCCTCATCCCCGCCCCACCGCATATCAGCGGAAATAGAGGGCGCGTCGCCGCACACTGGCGGCCGCCACATGGGGAGGTTAGAGGCAATGCTACCTACGTCCAAATTGCGACCTGTCGCCCTTGCCGGCGCAAGTCTCCTGACCCTCGCGATCACGCTCGGCGCTCCCACCTTCGCCGCTGCGCAAACCGCTGAGGAAGCCGCTCCGGCGGAAGCCGAACTTGAAAGCGTCGTCGTCACCGCCTCGCGGATCGTCCGTGATGGTTATGAAGCGCCGACGCCCACGACCGTGGTCGGCGTCGCCGAACTGCAGAAGCAGTCGGCTCCGAACATCGCCAACGTCATCAACCAACTGCCGCAACTCGGCGGCGGCGGCGGCACCGCCACCCGTAGCGTCAACTTCGCTTCGGGCGTGAACGGCGGCGTGAACGCCTTCAACATGCGCAACCTGACGGCCGTGCGCACCCTGACCCTGCTTGATGGTCACCGCGTCGTCGGCGCCAGCCTGCAGCAGATCACCGACGTCAACTCCCTGCCGACCAATCTGGTTAGCCGCGTCGACATCGTGACCGGCGGCGCCTCGGCCGCCTGGGGTTCGGACGCCGTCGCCGGCGTCGTCAACTTCGTGCTCGACAAGACCTTCACCGGCGTGAAGGGCCAGGCCAGCTACGGTCAGTCCTATCGCGGCGACGGCGCCAACATCAACGGCGACCTGGCCTTCGGCACGTCGTTCATGGGCGGCCGCGGCCACCTGCTGCTATCCGGTCGTTACGAGAAGGAAGACGGCATCTTCTCGAACGCCAGCCGCGATTGGTACATCGGCTACAAGGCCGTGCCGAACACCGCGCGCACGGCGACCAACGGCCAGCCGGGCTTCATCGCCTATGACAATGCGGGTCTGCGTCTCGCCACCTCAGGCGGCGTGATCACCAGTGGTCCGCTGGCCGGCACGCAGTTCGGCCCCGGCGGCACGGTGCTGCCCTATCGCCCGTCCACGGCCGGTTCGGGCCTGATCGGTGTTGGCGGCGACGTCGAAGACATCGGCGGCCAGTACGCCATCACGCCAAACATCAAGAACGGCTCGCTGTTTGGCCGCGTCAGCTTCGACCTGACGGACGACATCAACACCTACGTCGAGCTGTCGAAGGGCTGGGCTTCGGGCTTCAACCTGACGTCGCACTACATCCGTCACGGCGACATCGTCATCCGTTCGGATAACCCCTTCATTCCGAGTGCGCTCAACCTGAACGGCGCGACGTCGTTCAACATGGGTCGCGTGCAGAACGAAGAAGAGCTTGGCCCGCTCCACATCATCAACAAGCGCAACATTACGCGCATGCTGATGGGCGTTGACGGCAAGACCGACTGGTTCAACGACTCCTTCAAATGGAACGCCTACTACCAACGCGGTAAGACCCACCTGTTCACGCGAAACGCGCACAACGCGATCCTGGCCAACTTCGCCCGCGCCGTGGACGTGGTTCGCAACCCGGCGACGGGCGGCGTGCCAGGAATCTCCGTCGGCGCCCCCGTCTGCCGTTCTACCATCACCGATCCGACCAACCGCTGCCAGCCGTTCAACGTCTTCGGCCAGGGCTCGCCATCGGCGCAGTCCATCGCCTATGTGACCGAGAGCGACTCTTACATGGACCTGTACGTCAAACAGGATGTCGCCCAAGCCGGCTTCCAGTTCGAGCCCTTCTCGCTTCCGGCCGGACCGGTCTCCATCGCCGCGGGCGCAGAGTGGCGCAAGGAACGCTATACGAACGAGGTCGATCCGCTCGACGCCGCAAACCCCAGCACCGTCTTCTGGTTCGCAGCCAAGTGTTCATCAACACCCTGAGCTCTGGCAACCCGAACCTCACTCCGGAAATCGCCAAAACGACGGCCTTCGGGGTTGTCTACCGCCCCTCCTGGCTGCCGGGCTTCTCCGCGTCGGCCGACCGCTACAAAATCGACATTCGCGACGCGATCATCGCCCTCAACGCCCAGTCGATCATTAACAACTGCTATGGCGTCGGCGTGCCCGCGATCCCTGCCGCCTGCACCGCGATTTCCCTCAACCCGAGTCCAGCGCAGCCGGGCCTCGCCGGCCAGCTTGCCCAGGCGGTCATCCGCACAGGCGGGGCGAACATCGCCGCCCAGTCGACAGCTGGCTGGGACTTCGAGTTCGGCTATCGCCGCGATCTCTCCGAATTTCGCGACAGTTGGGTCGGCGCCATCGACTTGAGAGCCGTCGGCACGATGCAGACGAAGTTCACCTACACCGCCAACGGTGTGACGCAGAACTTCAACAATATGGTATGGCCCGGCATCCTCCCGGTCGCCGGTGGGCCCAAGTGGCGATGGCTGTTCACGGGCACCTACACCCTGGGCCCCAGCGCCACGACGCTGACGGTTCGCACGGTCGGCCGCGCGGTCATCAACAACGAGCCGCGCAACAGCTCGCTGGCGGTTCTGCAGAACTCGGTCACGCCAAGGCAGTACCTGGACTTCAACACCTCCTGGAACCTGGATGTCATGGGCGCGGAATCGCAGATCTTCTTCAAGGTGGAGAACGTCTTCGACACCGATCCGCCCCGTGTCGCCTCAACCGCCGGCACGGCCTACGCCTCCAACGGGACCGAGGGCGGCTACTACGATCTGATCGGCCGCTACTTCCGTTTGGGCTTCCGCTTCAAGTACTAGCCCAAGCAACGCAATTCGCGCCTCGCCCGGCGGGCCCTTGCGGTCCGCCGGGCGAATGCGTTTGCGAGTCCCCGCAATTGCTTGACATGACAATCCGCACCGCTAAGGTGGCGGCCTAAGCTCGCCAAAAGAGCTCAAGTCTCGATAACGGGACATCGAACGTCGGGGAGAGACGCACCTATGCTGAAACTGGCCCTCGCCACCTCGAACGCGCCGGCGCTCTACCGCCCACGCTCGGCTTGGCAGACCGTCTATGACGCCTGGACCAATCCAGAGGTCCCGCCGCCCAACGAGCTGGAGGGCGAAACCGACGAGGTCGTCGACGGCTATATCGAGCGGATTAAGGCGGCCCAGAAGACGATGCGCGACAAGCTGGTCGCCGCGAAGCCCGACGTCATCCTGATGATCGGCTACGACGACGGCGTGGCGTTCAGCAACGTCCAGGTGCCGCAGTTCTGCACCTTCGTCGGCGAGGACCTGACCGGTTCGGCCTCCATCCCGGAACTCGGCGAAAAGCCGGAAGACAACCGGGTGACCCTCAAGAACGACACCGACTTCGCCTGGGAGCTCCAGCGCTCGCTGGTCGATGAGGAGATCGACGTCAACTATATGGGCGTGCAAAACCCCATGGGTAAGCCGGAGTGGGGGACGAGCTCGGCCTTCACCCTGCCGGCGGCCAATCTGCTGGCCGGCCTCGATATCCCGGTCACGCCTTTCTTTATCAATTGCACGCTCGAGCCGACGCTTCCGGGCCGTCGTATTTACGCCTTCGGCCAGAAACTCGGTAAGGTCTTGGCGGGCATGGATCAGAACGTCGCCATTCTGGCGGTCGGCGGCCTCAGCCATGATCCTCGCGGCGCCCGCGCCGGCTGGATCGATGATCGTCTCGATCGCTGGGTGCTGAATTGCTTCAAGAAAGGCGACACCCAGCGCCTGAAGACTCTGTTTGATCTGGACTCCGACACGCTTTCGGGCGGCACTGGTCAGATCCGCACCTGGCTCGCTGCGGCCGCCGCGGCGGAGAGCCAGGGCGGCAAGGCTGCGATTATCGACTATATTCCGGCGCTCCGGGCCATGACTGGCCTTGGTTTCGCCGCTTGGGATTTCGCTTAACGACTTTTCACCACGGACGCGGCGTCACGCGCCCGCAATCTTTGATCTAAAGGAGACAAAGATGCCTGTTGGATTGGGAATCGGCGTTTCACACGCGCCGGGCATGTACCTGAAGACCCAGGAAGAATGGGACAACCTGTGGGAACGGCTTTCGACGGGCCGCGGGATCCCGCAACCGGGCTACGTCGCCCGCGAGACTGGCGAAAAGCTGCAGGAGATGATCGCCCGCATCCAAGCCGGTCACGACGCGCTCAAGAAGGCCTACGACGAGTATGATCCGGAGATCCTGATTATCATCGGCGGCGACCAGAGCGAAGTGTTCGACCGCTCAAACGTGCCTCAGCTGATGATGTTCATGGCCGAAAGCGGCCAAGGTCGCGCGCCCGGCCAGCCCATGGCTCAGCCCGGCGTGCCGGACAAGTTCCCGCCGATCAAGTTCGACATTGACGTCGAGTTCTCCAAGAACCTGCTGAACAAGCTCGTGAAGCAGAAGGACTTCGACGTCGCCTTCTCGACGGAGCTGAAGCCGCTCGGCCGCGCCCATGGCCTGCCGCACGCCTTCAACAACCCGGCGTCCTACATCTTGGACGACAACCACCGGACGCCGACGGTGATCTTCTACCAGAACACCTACGATCCGCCCTCGCTCAGCGCCAAGCGCTGCTATGACCTCGGCGTGGCGATCGCCGAGATCTGCAAGAACGATCCGCGGCGCATCGCCATCCTGGGCTCGGGCGGCCTGGCTCATGATCCGGGCGGCAAGCGTTCGGGTTGGCTCGACCAGCCCCTGGACAAGTGGTTCCTCGAGCAGATCGCCAACGGCGACGGCCGCAAGACCGAAGCGCTGTTCTCCTTTGACTCCGACACCATGGTCGCCGGCACGGGTGAAATCCGCGCCTGGATCACGGTGGCGGGTGCGATGGAGACCATGGGCGCCAAGGCCAACGTCGTCGACTATGTGGAAGCCGCCAAGACCGTCACCGGCCTGGGCTTCGCCTACTGGCTGGCTGAAGAGCCGCAAAGCCAACTGCTCGCCGCCGAATAGGCCTTGAGCTCTGGAATGACGACTGCGCCGCCGGCTCGCAAGGGCCGGCGGCGTTTTCGTGTCCTAGGCCGCCCCCCGCCAATCTGCGCCGGCGGCGGCGAAGAGATCCACGAAATCCGAGAGCTTGCGCGCACGCGCCTCGGCGAGCGCTCTGGCCGCGCGACTTTCGCGGCGGTGCGCATCCACAAGCTGCAGCAGCGAGCCGCCCCCCAGGCGGTAGGCCGCGTCGGCATTGTGGACATCGGCGGCCGCCGTTTGCGCCACCCGTTCAAGGGCGATGATGTGATCCGCGTCGGTCGCCAGCGCCGCCAGGGCGTCGGCGACCTGGACAAAGGCCCGTAAGACGGTCGCCTGGTAACGCGCGGCGGAAATGCGCGCATCAGCCTCGGCCGCTTGGCGCCGTGCGCGCAGCGCCCCGCCGTGGAAGAGGGGCGCCGTTGCGCCGGCCAAGACATTCCAGCCGCTGGCGTCGTAGCCAAAGAGCTCCGACGGCTTGAGCGCGCTCTGGGTGAAGTTCGCCGACAGCCGCAGGTTTGGATAGAGATCGGCCGTTGCAACCCCCACTGCGGCGGTCGCCGCATGCAGATCGGCTTCCGCCGCCAGAATGTCCGGGCGTGTCCGGACGAGCGCCGAGGGCAGGGCCACGGGAACCTCTGCGGGCGAAGCGAAGCCATCGAGGTCGAAATCCGGTGCGGTCCAGTCAGCGGGCGAGCGGCCGACCAGGAGCGCCAGCTGGTGACGTGCGGCCTCATATTCGCGGCGGATCGGCGGCAACAGGGCCTGGTCTTCAGCCAACTGCGCCTGGGCGCTGTTGACGGCGGCGGGCGCCTCGCCTCCCGCATCCTTGGCGCGACGCACCATCTCGGCGGTTCGCATGTCGGCTTCGATAACGGCCTCCAGCGCCGCCATCTGGCCGCGCAATCCGGCGATCAGCATCGCCTGCCGCGCGACATTGGCCGTGAGGCTCAGGTAGGCCGCGTCAGCTTGACGACCCGCTGCGTTGAGCCGGGCCTGCGCCTGTTCTTCCCGGCGCCGGGCGCCGCCGAACAGATCGAGATCGTAACTGACGGTCGCGCCCACGGAGAACAGGCTGATGGTCGGGTTCGGGAAGTCGAAGCCGAAGGCGCGCGTATTGATCCGCTCTCGTTGGCCGCTGGCGTCAGCGTCGACCTGCGGCTGGCGGTCGCCGCGCACGGCGCGCGCATCGGCCTGGTAGCGCTCCAGCGTCGCCTGGGCTTCGGCAAGGTTCGGGCTGCCTTGCAGAGCGACAGCGATCGTCCGGTCGAGCGCAGGCGAGGCGAAGGTCCGCCACCAAGGCCCGGCTTGTCGGATCGCCGGGTCGAGGCGAACCCCCGACGGCGTCGGATCTCCCGCCATGGCGAAGCCATCCGCCGCGGCGCCGGTCGGCCCAGCCGGCGCGTTGAAGTCGGGACCGACGGTCGTGCAGCCGGCCAGCAGCACCCCGGCGACAGCGGCCGTCGAGGCCAGGCGCAACCTATTCAACCTCGGCATGGGCCGGGACTCCCTCGCCGCGCCGAGGCGGGCGCATGAACATGAGCAGGGGCATGCAGACGACGGCCATCCAGAACATCAGGGTGAAGGCGTCGATGTAGGCGACCATGGTCGCCTGGCGGGTGAGTTCACCGTTCAGCGCCATCAGACCCTCGACGCTCTCCAGGTTGAAGAGCGGGGCGAGGCCAGAGCGCATCACAGGGTCGGTCGGGATCACCTTGCCCGCCAGGGCCTCGTGCATCGCCTGGGTGTTGGAGACCACCAGGGCCTGCATGATCGATATGCCGATCGCCGAACCCAAGTTGCGGATCAGTGTGTAGACCGCAGAGCCTTCGGAGCGGATGGACGCCGGGATGGTGGCGAAGGCGAGCGCCGATAGCGGCACGAAGACAAGGCCTGTGCCCAAGCCCTGGATCAATCCGGAGACGAGGAACGGGGTCTCGGTCATCGACAGGTCGAAGCGTTGCATCTGCCACAGCGCCACGGCGTTGCAGGCGATGCCGATGAAAACCAGGATCCGTGTATCGACCCGGCCGATCAGTCGGCCGACGATGAACATCGACAGGAGCGAGCCGATCCCGCGTGGCATGCTGACAATGCCGGAGGTCAGCACCGGATAGCCCATCAACACCTGCATGAGCGGCGGCAGCAGGGCCATGGTGGTGAAGAGCAGGATGCCGACGAAGAAATTGAACACCGTCGCCGTGACGAAATTGCCGTCGCGCGCAAGTCTTCGGTCAAAAAATGGATGCTGCGCGGTGATGGTGTGGGCGACGAACACCCACAGGCCGATGGCCGCCAGGACAGCCTCCACCCAGACTTCGGGCGAGGAGAACCAGTCCTCGCCGGGGCCGCGATCCAGCATCAATTGGAAGGCGCCGATGAACAGGGTCAGCATGCCGAAGCCCAGGAAATCGAAGGCCCGGCCCGGCGTGGGCTTGTCGGCGCGGATAAAGAACATCACGCCGAGGAGCGCGAGAATGCCCACCGGGAGGTTGATATAGAAACACCATCGCCAGGACAGGTTCTCGGTCAGATAGCCGCCCAGCGCCGGCCCGAGGATCGGGCCAAGCACGGCGCCCGCCGCCCAGGTCGCCATGGCCTGGCCGTGCCGTTCCGGCGGGTTGATGTCGAGGAGGACCGACTGCGACAGCGGCACCAGGGCCGCGCCGAACACGCCCTGCAACAGGCGGAACATGACCAGTTCCGGCAGGCTGGTCGCCAGACCGCACAGCATCGAGGCTACGACGAAGCCGGCGATCGACAGCTGGAACAGCCGCTTTCGGCCGAAGCGCCCCGACAACCAGCCGGTGAGCGGCGTCATGATCGCGGCCGCCACGATATAGGAGGTCAGCACCCAGCCGATCTGCTCCGGCGCCGCCGAGACACTGCCCTGGATGTGGGGCAAGGCGACATTGGCGATGGTCGAGTCCAGTGAGCTCATCACCGTCGCTAACATGATGGAAACGGTGATCGGCCCGCGGTTGGCCGCGTCGCGTGGGTCTATGACGTGGCCGTCTGACACCGCCGGCGTCTAACTCTTGCCGCTGACGTCGACCCGCACCTTGGCCGACAGGCCGGCGCGCGCCGCCATGTCCGGCGGGGCCTTGTCGAATTCAATCCGCACGGGCAGGCGCTGGGTCACCTTCACCCAGTTGCCCGTGGCGTTCTGCGCCGGCAGGGCCGAGAAGGCCGAGCCTGTGCCGGGCGCAAAGCTGGCCACATGGCCGTGCAGCTTGTCCTTGCGATAGGCGTCGATGTCGATATCGACCGGCTGGCCGACCCTCATCCTCGCCAACTGGTCTTCCTTGAAATTGGCCTCGACCCACGGCTGCCCCGACAACAGCCAGAAGGCTGTCTGCGAACCGTTCAGATAGGCCCCGACCGGCATCTGATCGACGCGGGCGACAACGCCGTCGGCGGGGGCGACAACAGTCGCGTAGGAGGCGTCCAGCCTGGCGCGTTCGAGTTGCGCCGCCGCTTGGCGCACAGCCGGCGCATTGGACGACACCTGCGGATCGCCGCCGAGCGCGGCGAGCGCCTGGGCCTGGCCTTCGCGGGCCGCGGCCAGCTGTTCACGGGACTGCCGCACGGCGTGGCGGGCGCTGTCCAGTTGCTGGTGCGAGGTGACGCCCGCCGCCGACAGCGCCTGCTGCCGAACCGCCTCCTGCTGGGCGTAGGCGTAGGCCTCCTCCGCGGCTCCCGCGTTGGCGACCTGCTGACGATAGGCCGCGCGCAACTGGTCCACCTGCAGCTGGGCGCCGGCCAGGTTGGCCTCAGCGACCAGCATGCCGGCTTGCAGGTCGCGCGGATCCAGACGGAACAGCACCTGACCTTTGCGAACCGACTGGTTCTCTTTCACGTAGATCTCGACCACTCGGCCGGAGATCGAGGGCGCCACCGGCGTCTTGGCGATCTGCACATAGGCGTTGTCGGTGCCGACGCTGCCTGCGCCCACCAGCCAGAAGGCGCCCACGCCGGCCAGGATGGCCAGGGGGCCGCCAATGATCAGCGGCCAGCGCCAGCGCTTCAGTGCGCTCTCTCGCGGCGCGGCGGCGCTCGCCTGTGTATCGCTCACCTTGTCCCGGCTCCCGTCGATCAAGGGCCTGACTTATGTGTCAAAGTGTGATGAGCAAAATGGTATCTGATCACGGTTCACATGAACGAGTTGCATGATGTTGCCTGACCTCAACCTCCTGCGCGTCTTCGACGTCCTGTTGCAGGAGCGCAGCGTCACGCGGACCGGAGCGCGACTTGGGCTGTCACAATCGGCCGTCAGCCACGCCCTCAACCGACTGCGCCTCAGCTTGGGAGACGAACTCTTCGTCCGCGGTCCCTCGGGCATGAAGCTGACGCCACGGGCCATTGAGATCGGCGCGCGACTGCACGAGCCTCTGGCCCAACTGCAGGCCGCCTTCGGCGCGAGGGCCTTTGATCCCGCCAACAGCCGTCGGCGGTTCAATCTGGTGGCTGGCTCCTACGCCTCACTCATCTTCCTGCCGCCGTTGGCCCGAATGGTTTCCGAACGCGCGCCGCACATCGACCTGAACATCATGGCCTTCGGTCCGGACTTCGTGGACCGATTGGACAACCGCGAGGCCGACGTCGTCATCGCCTCCTTCATCGCCACGCCGGACCACTATCTGCGCGAGCCGTTGATCCGCGAGGACCTGATCTGGGCCGTCTCCCCCAACTCGCGCCTGGCCGCCAAGGACTATGTCACCCTGGCCGACATCGCCGCGACGCCACACGTGACTGTCGACGCTCGCGAGGCGGTGGAGGGCGCGTCGCAGCGTGGCTTCCACATGCGAGCGACCTGGGAGGACGCCGGCGCGCTGGAACTGGCCCTCGGCGCCGCCGGCCTAAGTCGGCGGATTGCGGTGACCGCGCCCGACACCTATGCGGCTCTGGCGGTGGTCAGCCGCTCTGAATTCGCGACCCTCGCCCCGCAACGTCTGGTCAAGGCTTGGGCCAACGCCGGCCGGATCAAGACGATCGAACCGCCCTATCCGTCCGCGCCGGCCGAGATCACCCTCGTCCAGCGCCGCGACTCAGCCGAGGAGACGCCCACCGCCTGGCTGCGATCCCTCATCCACGAAGCCGCTCTGGAGCTCTGAGTCAGAAGCTCCAGGTCGCGTTCAGCGACAGGTAGTGGGTGTCGCCGCCCGCCGGCGCGTTAGGCGCGTCGCGCAGGAAGCGGCCCTTTGCGATGAAGGCGTAATCCGCCTCCAGGCGCATCACCTTCGGGACCAGCCAGTAACGCACCCGGCTGTCGAACAGATCGCCCGCATGGCGGCCGGAGCCGCCGAAAGCGTCTCTCACGCCGCTGGTTGAGAAGCTGTCCGTGCGGGATGCAAGCAACATTCGTCTGGCGGCGATGAAGCCGTCGAGGCGAGCGTTCGGCGCGATCTCCAGCCTGAGCCCTGGCGACAAGATGTTGGTGCGGCCGATGGCCGCCAAAATTCCTGAGGGCGCAAATTCCGCGCGACGCATGCCGAACAGCGTGTCGAAGCGGCCGTACTTGACGCCGGAACCGTCGCCTGACGCCCAATCAAGCTCAAAAGAGAACCGGCTCTTCAACGGATCGTCGAACTGATAGCCCGCGTCGGCGTGCAGGAAGCCGGCCTCGACTTCGAGCTTCCGGGCATTGGCCGCGAGCCCGTCGCTCACGGTCCCCGTCTGGGCGATGAGCTCAATGTCGTAGTCGAACTCGTGGGCTGCCGGGTCGCGTAGCAGGCGAAGGGCGACGGTGGAGAGTTTGCGGTCGCGGGTCGCCCGGCGTGCGGAATCACGCTCCCGCAGGCCGAAGTAAGAGATCTCTACGGTCGCACCGCCCGGCAGAGGGGTCGGCGCGGACGCTAGTCCGCCCCAGAGCAGGAGGTCGGAGGTCTCGTCATCGAGGTTCCAGCGGTTATCGCGCACCGCCGCCGGGCTTTCCGGCGACCGAAACTGCGGCGCGACGACGATCGCTGTCGCGGTCAGGCCAGTCTTCAGAGCGATGTCGGCGCGCACGCCGGTGTAGCCAGTGGTCGTGTTGCGATAGTCGTCCGCCGCCACCAGCCGTCGCGAGCCCAGGTTAAGCATCATCCGCCCAACCTCGACAGAAGCCTTCCCGGCGCGGCCGAACGGCCGGTCGATGTCATACCCAATATAGGCTTGGACGGGTTCGAAGACGTTGACTTCATTGGCGCTGACGGCTGAGCCGACCTTCGCGCCATAGGCCCTGCTGTCGTAGATTTCGCCAAACAGCCGCCAGGGGCCGCGCCGATAGTCCGCCGAAAGCGTCGTGCGGATGCTGGTGATCGACTCGTCTCTCAGAAAGGAGGTGCGAGGCTGGTTTTCAAGAACCTCTTGGCGGAGCCTGACCGTTCCGGCGAAGTTCAGTTCATCGCAAGCGGCGGCTGAAGCAGGTCCAGCGAAACTGGTCGCAATCAGCACCGCGCCGGCCATCCCTACGCCGGACATTCTTGGGCCAGACGGGCCCAACGATCTTATCCGTGTACTGATGAACGCCATGCCGCCCCCGGCGTCGTCGCCGCGGCGGGTCTATAGGGCCGTGGCGCTGCCGTCCACGCTCACGATGACCTCAGAACGAGTACGTCAGGTTCATTGAGAGATAGTGAGTGTCGCCCGTCGAGCCCGTGTTGGGCGCTTCCCGCAGAAACCGACCCTTGGCCAGCAGCACATAATCGGCCTCAAAGCGCAGCTTGTTGGGGCGCAGCCAATAGCGGACGCGGCTATCGAACTGGTCACCGGCGAGGCGACCCGATTGGCCGAGCGGATCCTGCACGCGCGTGCTCGCGAACAGGTCGGTGGGCGAGTCGAGATAAAAGCGGTGATAATTCAGCAGCACATCGGTGCGGCTGTTGGGCTCGAATTCCAATCGGACACCCGGGGCGACGACGTTGGCCCGGCTTGATGAGGCCAAAATGCCGAAGGGCGCCAGTCGCGGCCGTCGAACGGTGTAAAGCGCGTCGAAGCGTCCGTATTTCGGGCCGGGGCCGTCGCCCGATCCCCAGTCGAATTCAACCGCCAGCCGCGGGTTCCAAGGGTTGTCGAAGGTGTAACCGAGGTTGGCGCGGGCGAAGCCGGCCAGAACATCCATGCGTGGCGCACCTGGCTCCATGTCGGCGCTGATACGGCCGACCTGCCGCAGGACTTCGGCTTCATAGTCCCAGCCTGGACCGAGACTGGGCCGATAGAGGCGGGCGGTGAAGGTCGCCAGCCGGCGATCGCGACTCGGACGCGAGGCGGCGTCCGTCTCGCGCAGGCCGAAGTAGGAGAGCTCGAGGCGGTGGCCGTGGCCCACATCCAGTCCGTTAGCGATCACGCCCCAGAACAACAGGTGCAGGCTTTCGCGATCGAGACCGCGGCGTAGGTCGCGCAGCGACACATCGTCGGCGGGCAGCCGCAGCTGCGGGGCGACGGCGATCAATGTGACGGTCTCGCCGCTCTTGAAGCCAAGGCCGGCGCGAAGTCCGGTGAAGCCGTTGGGGGTGTTGCGGTAGTTGTCGACGGTCAGTTGCCGGCGTTGTTGGGTCGGACTGATCTGGAATCGGCCGAGCTGGAGCGCCGCCTTCGCCTTCTCGCCCACCGCGAAGTCATATCCGACGTAGGCCTGGACTGGCTCCAGGATGTTGACGTCATTCGAGCTGATGGCCGAGCCCATCTTGACGTTGAAGGCGCGGCTGTCGACCAGTTCGCCGCCGACCCGCCAAGCGCCCTTCACGCACTCGGCGAAGAGCGCGGTGCGCAGGCTGTAGACCGTCTCGTTGTCGCGAAACTCCGGCCGTGGCTGGTTTTCGACAATCTCGTAGCGGGCGCGAACATTGCCGTCGGCGGTCAGCTGGTCGCATGTCCGCGCTACGGCGGCCGCGGCGGGAAGCAGCAGCGCGAGAAGGATGGCGAAGAGGCGTCCCAGGCGGACAAGGCCGCGTTGGCGCTCTTTAGGCCGAGCCCCCAATCGTACGTCTCCCACGCTTCTTGGGGCGAATTGAACGCCGCGCCCCTTCCCAAATCCCAGACGCCGATGTCTAACATCGCTTCCGCACGCCTCCACGAAGCGAGGCGGCGACGGTCCGGGGGGACACGATGACGACGACGGCGACGAACGATGCTGCGGATGCGCCCGCAGCGAAATCTTTGTATTCCGAGAAGTACACCAGCCTGGTGCTTTTCCTGCTGGCGTTAGCCTACGCCATCAACTTCGTCGACCGTTCGATTGTCACAATTCTTGGCCAGGCCATTAAGGTCGACCTCAAGATCACCGACACTCAACTCGGTCTGTTGGGTGGGCTCTACTTCGCCCTGCTGTACACCGTCCTCGGCATCCCCATCGCCCGCCTAGCTGAGCGCTACTCACGGGTGAACATCATCGCGATCTCGATGATCATCTGGTCCGGGTTCACGGTCGCCTGCGGCACCGCCGCCAACTACCTGATGCTGTCGATATACCGGTTCGGCGTGGGTGTCGGCGAGGCGGGTCTGGCGCCGCCCGCCCATTCGCTGATCAGCGACTACTTCCCACGCCACCGCCGCGCCCAGGCGCTGGCCGCCTTCAGCGTCGGCGTGCCGGTGGGCACCATGACCGGCGCGATCGTCGGGGGTTGGCTGACCACGCATTTCTCCTGGCGGTTCGCCTTTGTCATGGTGGGCCTGCCGGGCATCATCGTCGCCATTATCATCAAGCTGCTGATGAAGGAGCCGCCGCGGGGCCACATCGACGCCGAGGCGGCGGCCCACGCCGCCGGCGACCTGGCGGGCGTGCCGGCCACGTCGAAGCCTGCGAAGACGCCATTCTCGATCGGCGGCGAACTGAGGGAGGTCGGCCGCGTCGTGCGGCTCCTCTTCGGTCAATGGCCGGTGGCGAATATCCTGATCGGTCTGTCGCTGGTCACCTGCGCCGGCTTTGGCACAGGGCAGTTCAGCGCACCCTACTACGTCCGCGCCTTCGGCCTGACCTTCGCCCAGGTGGGCATGATCGTTGGCGTCATCGGCGGGATCTCGGCGATCATCGGGACCTTCGTCTCCGGCTGGGTCACCGATCGGATGGCGAAGATCCACCCCGCCGGCTACGCGCTCACGCCCGCCGTAGCGTTGGCGCTCACGGTGCCGCTGCACCTGGCTGTCTACAACGCCCCGACCTGGCAGGTGGCCGCCGCGCTCCTGGCCTTGCCGGGTCTGCTGGCCGGCTACCAGCTGGGCGCCAGCTTCGCGGTCGTTCAGAATGTCGCCCCCGTCCGCCAACGGGCCACCGCCACGGCGGTGCTGATGTTCGTCATGAACCTGGTCGGCATGGGTCTTGGGCCGCCGCTAGCCGGCATAGTCATCGACCATTATGCGGCCTTCCACCTGGCCTACCCCGACGCCAGCGGCTTCTGGGCCGCCGTCACCCACCTCTTCGACAGCGTGCCGGCCTTCAAGGCGGCCTGCCCGGGCGGACAGGCGCCGGTCGGCTCCGCTGCAGAGGCGAAGGCCGCCTGTCACGGGGCCCTCGTCCTGGGCACGCGCCACGGCATCATGACCATGTTCGGCTTCACCCTCTGGGGCGCGACGCACTACGCCCTGGCGGCCTTCGGCATGAAGGCGGCCATGGAGCGCGCGAAGGCCGCGCAGGCCGCGGTCTAGGCCAGCGCACAAGGAAAAGGGCGCAGCGTCGCCGCTGCGCCCTTTCTGAATTCGGCGGTGGCTACTTCTTCGCCGCTTGCGCCGCCGCCAGCGCTCGCAGGAAGTTGCCGCTCCAGATCTTGTCTATATCGGCTTCGCTGTAGCCGCGCTTCACCAGTTCGGCGGTGACGGCGGGCGCATCGGCGGCGTTGTGGAAGCCGTTGATGCCGGAGCCATGGTTGAAGTCGGTGCCGACTCCGACGTGATCGACGCCGATCCGCTTGACCACATAGTCTATGTGGTCGACGAAATCCTTCACGGTCGCCTGCGGGTAGAGATTGTCGAAGGCGGTCAGGAAGGCCACGCGATCGGCCTCGGCGAATTTCTCCGAGCCGCCATAGCCGAGCTTGGTGTCATCCAGGCCGTACTTGCGACGCAGCGCCCGTACATTGTCTTCGTAGTCGGCGGGCTTGGGGACAAGGTAGCGGTTGAAGGGGGTCAACTGGACGACGCCGCCATTGGCCTTGATGGCGTCCAGCTCCTCATCGGACAGGTTGCGGGGATCCGGCGAGATGGCGAACACCGAAGAGTGGGTGGCCACAACCGGCGCGCGGCTGAGTGCGATGGTCTGCAGAACAGCCGCCTTGGTCAGCTGCGAGACGTCGATCAATACGCCCAGGTCATTGAAGCGGGAGACCGCGGCCTTGCCCAAGGCTGACAGCCCGCCATTCTCTTCGCCCGCGCCGGCCTGCGGGCGGGATGAATCTGCGAAAACGGTGTTGCCGGCGTGGTTAAGCGCCGCCACGCGTACGCCGCCTTCGTAGAAATGGTCGAAGTTGGCCAGGTCGCCCCCCAGCGAATGGGCGTTCTGGAAGCCGATGATCACCGCAACCTTGCCCGCCGCCACGATCTTGCGGACATCATCGGCCGTGTAGGCGATTGCAATCTCGCCCTTGCTCTCAGCGGGCATGGCCTGAATCTCGGCGAGTCGGACATCAGCGTCCTTCCGCGCAGCCGCATAGCCTTCCGGCGTCCGCGGGCCGGTGGAGACCGCGACGGCGTAGACGACGGCGTCGACGCCGCCGGCCTTCAGCTTGGCTAGGCTCGTGTGGGACGTGCCGTCCTTGTCGAAATAGCGAAGGATCGTGCCTGGCGGCAGGACGTCGACGTGGCTGTCCAACACCAGCGCGCGCTGGTGTATCGCCGCGGCGTCCTGCGCCTGCGCCGCTGCGCCGAGCGCCATCCAGGCGACGCCGGCCAGGGCGAGGCGGCGGGTCAGAGAAAGTCTTGTCATGGGTTCCTCCCTTGCTTCCGGCTAATTTACGACTGGATCGCTAGGAATTTATCGCAGCTTTTCTGGCGGGCGCGATAGCCGCGCTTCGCGGTCGCTTTCGGGGGTGACGGCGACAATTGCGTGGGCAAGGATGCGCCCCGTCAAAACACAGGACGAGCGGCGAACGCTCGCTTTGCAGAAGAGGGAACAGCATGAGAGTCGCCCGCTATCACAAGAAGGGACCGCCCGAGGTCCTGCAGGTCGAGGACATTGCGACACCGGAGCCGGCCGAGGGCGAAGCGCTTGTTCGGGTTGAGGCTACCGGCGTGACCTACGCCGATGTCCTGCGTCGCGGCGAGGGCTACTATCCGGTCCAACCGAAGCTGCCTCACATCCCGGGCAACTTGGCGGTGGCGATGGTGGAGGCCGTGGGCCCCGGCGGCGACGCCGGCCTCGTCGGCCAGCGCGTCCTCGCCAACGTGTTCACCGGCGCCTATGCCGAACAGGGCCTGGCTAAGATCGCCACCTTTCGCAAGATCCCCGACGGCGTCGATCCGATCGACGCCCTGGCGATCTTCAGCGAGGCCGAGACCGCCGGCCTCGCCGTCCGCGCAGCCGGCAAGTTGCAGCCGGGCGAGACGGTGTTTGTACCCGCGGCCACCGGTGGCGTCGGCTTCCTTGTGGTGCAGTTTGCTCGCCTTTGGGGCGCCAAGCGCGTCTTCGGCGCAGCGAGCACCCCCGAGAAACGCGCCGTGGTCGAAAGCCTGGGCGCAATCCCGATCGACTACACGATCGACGGCTGGTCGAAGGAAGTGATCGAGAAGAACGAGGGCAGGGGCGTGGATCTGGCTTTCGAAGTGACCGGGGGCCCCGTCTTCTACGAGACCTTCAACGCCGTGCGTCCGGGCGGTCGGGTGGTGAACTACGGCAATGTCACGGACACGGACTCGCCGATCAACCCGCGTCAATTGCTTCGCAAAAACCAGGCCCTGATCGGCTTCTACCGCGGCGCTGGCGCCGCCGATAACCTCTTCGTCGAGGAGCGCGCCCAACTCTACAAGGACCTCGACGTCATGTTGGCCAAGGGCGAGCTTAAGGCTGCGATCGGCAAGACCTTCACCCTGGATCAGGCCGCCGACGCCCATCGGGCGCTGGAAGGCCGGGCCTCGCCGGGCAAGGTGATTCTGCTGCCTAACGGTTGATCTTCAGCCCATCGCCCGGCGGTCTCCGCCGGGCGATCGTCCCCCGTAAGGTAATGATCGTTCAGCTGTCGGCGACCGTCTTCCTGAAGACCCGGGTGTTGACCAGCAGGAACAGACCGCCGATCGCGCCCAGCCCGGGCGCGAGCATGAACGCCCAGCGGATGGCGTCGGCCTTGCCCAGGATCGGCAGCAGGTAGTCGCTGATCATGCCTGTGAACAGCGGGCCGAAGCCTTGGCCCAGCACATTGGCGCCGATCAGCATCATGGCGCCGGCCAGGCTGCGGGTGGAGGTCGGCACGGCCTCCAGGGCTTCCGCGATGATCGGCGCGTTCTTGAACGACATGAAGAACGAGGCGCTGCAGCCGCAGGCTAGCGAGATCCACACCGTGCCGCCGAAGATGAAGCCCAGTTGCAGCCCGACGCCGATCATCATGGCGAGGGCGGGAAGCAGGATCATCCATTCGCCCTTGCCGCTCTTACGCACCAGGTGCGCCGACATGAAGCCGCCGGCGAGCCCGCCCAGGATGCCCGAGGCGCCCCAGGTCGGCGCCAGGATGTTGGTCACCCAAGGGATGTCGATGCCGTGGACGCGCATCATGAAGGCCGGCGTCCAGGTCGCGGTGATGCCGTTGGCGAGGCCCAGGATCACCTGGGCGATGAACAGCACCAGGAAAGGCTTGGAGGCGAACATCACCCGCAGCGATGCCCAGAAACCCTCAGCGCCCAGTTCCACGCCATGCCCGTGGCCGGCCGCTGCGCCAGGCGCCGCGGTTGGCGCGGGATCGAGATGGTCCATCCGTCCGCGCAGCGGCTCACGGACCGTGAAGAAGACAATGAGGCCGAGGATCACGCCGGGAGCGCCGGCGGCGAAGAAAGCGACGCGCCACCCATAGAGGCTGGCGACCAGGCCCACCATCGGCGAGCCGATGACCATCGCCAGGACCGCCGTGGTCTGGAAAACGGCGATCGCCTGGGCGCGCTCCCGCCGACGGAAGTAATCTGTGATGAGCGATAGCGAGGGTGGGATGCCGGCGGATTCGCCGATCCCGACGCCAGCCCGCACCAGGGCCATCTGCCAGAAGTTGCCGGCCGCGCCGCACAGCATGGTCATGATCGACCAGCCGACCAGGCCGATCGACAGGATCGTCTTGCGCACCCACTTGTCCGCCCAACGGGCGATCGGGATGCCGAACACGGTGTAGAAGATGACGAATGCGAACCCGGAGAGGAGGCTCATCTGGGTGTCGGTGGCGTGCAGGTCCTCCTTGATCGGCTCCAAGAGCAGGGTGAAGGCGAGCCGGTCGAGGGTGTTGAAGATGTTGCCGATGGCCAGCAGGCCGAGAACGTAGAGGGCGTAGGGGCGGGACGGCGGCCTGGCCGCAACGTCTGACGCCGCCTGGTCCTTGGCGTTCATTGAATCCTCCGAAACGTTATCTTTTGTTACGTGGAGGTCGCCCACGTTTTGCGCGGCGCATGCTGCTGGGGCCGCGTCTCCTTGGCCAGTTCATAAATTGGGCCAGATAATGGGCGCACGGGACATTTTGGGCCGAAAACGCCGGACTCAGCTCGGGTCAGCCGTCTTCGTCGACCGCCGTCGGCGGCGAAACAGCAAGTCCGCCTTTGAGTTCGCGGTAGAGGATATAGCCGCCGCTGACGGCGATGATGGACGCGCCAATAAGGGTCAGTGGCCCTGGCAGGTCATTCCAAACCATGATGCTGATGGCCGTCGCCCAGGCGAGCTGGGTGTAGTCGAAGGGCGCGACGACGCCGACCGGAGCGGCGCGAAGGGCCTCGGTCAGCAGAATCTGCGCCAGGCCGCCGGTCAGGCCGATGCTGATCAACAGGGCGAGCGTCGGCAGGTCTGGCTGCTTCCAGCCGAACAGTGAGCCGACGGCCCCCAGAAGCGTGCCCGCCAGGGTGAAGTAGAAAACAATTGTCGCGCCCTTCTCGGTCGCGCCGATCTGGCGGATCGTCACGCTCGCGCCGGCGCCGCCGATCACGCTGCCCATGGCGAACAGAACGCCGATCGCATTGAAGTGGCCCGGCGCCGGCTTGATCATGATCAGCACGCCGATGAAGCCTACGGCCACCGCCGCCCAGCGGTGCGGCCCGACATATTCCTTGAGCACCAGCGCCGAGAGCGCCGTCATGGCGATGGGCGTCGTGAAGTTGAACGCGGCCGCCTCCGTAAGCGGCAGGTTTTGCACTGCGCCGAACATGCAGACCATGCCGACCAGGCCGATGCCCGCGCGGGTCGCGTGCGCCATCGGCCGGGTGGTCTTCAGCACCGACCAGCCGGTGGTCGCGGCGATATAGATCACCAGCGGCACGAAGCCGAAGAAATTTCGGAAGAAGAGCATCTCGAAGGTCGGGATGCCCTGTTCGCCGACCCATTTGACCAGGCCCTGCATGATCGCCAGCGAGAGCATGGCGCCGACCCGCAGGCTGATGCCGAGGCCGATGCGGTGGGGATTGGGGGACACGACGACAGACACGGCGCTGCTATGGGGCGCGGGTCTCATGGCGTCAATTGCCAGAGCAACTTTCGGCTAAGGGCCGCGAACAACGGCCTTAGGATCAGCCGGCGACGGCGCCCAGGTAGGCCACAAGCTCGGTCTCGATCACGCGGTGGGCGGGGCTGAAATCGCCATCCGCCAGGCGGACATCCATGGTCCGCTCGGTGATGTCGGCCAGCCCTAGGCGCACTCCATCCGCCAGACGGGTGCGGACGGCATAGGCCCCCGGGCGCGGGGCGATGTAATCGCCGAAGGTCAGCTTGTAGGCGGCGTCTGTCTGCGCGCTCACGTCCCCGCGGATCGAAAAGACCCGGCCCAGGGCGCGTTCGGCGTCTTCAAGCGCACCGGCGCGAAGCGCCTGGCGAACGGCTGTCGAGCAAATCTTGGCGCCGGAGCCGTCGATCACCTCCGCCGCCACCGAGGTGGTGAAGCCGAGTTCGACGCCATAGGCGGCCATAGCCTCGGGGCCGGCGCGATCGCAGCCGAAGGTGTTGTCAAAACCCACGGCGACGTGGCGCACCTGCAGCCCGTCACGCAGCACCTGTTGAGCGAAGTCGGCGCTTGAGACGTGCGACAGTTCCTTCATCGGCAGCAGATAGATGCGTTCCACGCCAAGCGCGCTGAGCGCGGATTCGAACTGGCTGGAGTCCATCAGGCGTTCGCAGGCGCGGTCAGGATTGAAGAACGCCTTGGGCGCGGGATCGAAAGTCAGGACGGCCAGCGGCGCATTCAATTCGCGGGCCACCTTCGCGGCCTGGGCGATCACCGCCTGGTGACCCAGGTGGACGCCGTCGAACACGCCCATGGCGACCACGGCCCCACGCAGACGTTCGGGCAGGTCGCGCCATTCGCAGACGATTTCAATCGGTTTCGGCAGTGCGGCTGAATGCGCGGGCATCCGGGTCGTCCTTACATCGTAAGTACACATCTAGCACGCTGGCTGCGGGCGTTCAAGACTTACGGCGTAAGTAAAAATTGTGGTGAAGCGACGGAAGGTCGTTGACAGCAATATCTTACGCCGTAAGGGTTCGAGCAACGCGTGGAAGACGCGGAACTCAGCGGAGGCGGAGCCATGGGCGCTCGGACAGGACAACAATATCTCGAATCGATCCGGGCGAATCAGCCTGAGGTCTGGCTTAACGGCGAACGCGTTGAGGATGTGACGACCCACCCGGTTTTTGTCGGTCCCGTCAAATCCATCATGGAGCAATACGACCTCCAGCATCACCCCGATTTCAAGGACATCTGCCTGTCGGTTTCGCCGAGCACCGGCGACCTGGTCTCGACGGGCTTCATCGCGCCGAAGTCGCGCGAAGAAGTCGTCAAGCGCCGCCGTCACTTCAAGGCCCGCGCCGACCTGAACTTCGGCACCATGGGGCGCGCGCCCGACTTCATGAACGGCCTCGTTTCGATGTGGCAGTTCTCGGATGAGCACTACAGCGCCGCTTCGCCGAAGTACGCCGGCCATGCGAAGAACTATTATGAGTTCGTCCGCGAGAACGATCTCTTCCTCACCCACGTGCTGGTGAACCCGCAGATCGACCGCAGCCGCACCTCGGCCAACCAGGAAGACCCGTTCTTCCACCTGGGCCGCGTCGGTGAAACCGAAGAAGGCATCATCGTCCGCGGCGCCAAGATGCTCGGCACCATGGCCGCCCTCACCGAGGAAATGCTGGTCCAGCCCTTCGGCGGCGTCGCCCCCGGCGATGACGCCTACGCCCTGGTCTTCGCGATCCCCTCCAACACCAAGGGTGTGAAGTTCATCTGCCGCGAGAGCTTCTCGCCGGGCGGCCGGACCCTGTTCGACCACCCGTTGTCGAGCCGCTTTGAAGAAATGGACTGCGTCGCGATCTTTGACGACGTCCTGGTGCCCTGGGATCGCCTAGTGGTCGACGGCTCGCCGGGCGCCGGCGCCATCGTCAATGGCGCGCCGGTTGACCCACGCATGGGCGGCGGCATTCAGACTGCCTCGCGCAACCTGGCTTGCATGGAGCTGCTCTGCGGCACCGCCGTGCGCGTCGCTGACGCCGTTGGCATCACCGGCTTCCTGCACATCCAGGAAAAGCTGGGCTTTATGCTCCAGCACCTCGAAATGGCCAAGGCCATGTTCTACGGCTCCGACGCCATGGCGGTGGAACGTCCCGACGGCTACTGGACGTCCTACATGCCTGGTCTGGGCGCCCTGCATATGCAGGCCGGCGCGATCCACGCCCAGTTTGTCGAAATCATCAACACCCTGGCTGGCGGCGGTTACTTCTACGCCCCGTCGAAGGGCGACTTCGACAACCCCGAACTGCGCGGCTACATCGACAAATACGTCCGTGGCCGCCCGGGTGTGACAGCTGAAGACCGCGTGAAGCTGTTCAAGCTGGCCTGGGATCTGTCGGGCGAGGCCTTCGGTCAACGTCTGCGCCAGTACATCAAGTTCTTCTCGGGCGACCCGGTGCGCAATACCGCCGGCTTCTACCTAGCCTACGACAAGACCGAACTGTCGGCGACGATCGACCGCGTCCTGGCCGGCCCCGGCGCCCAACAGCCGGTGCCCCCCGCCACGCCGCAGCCGCCCGCCCGCCGCGCGCGTCCGGATAGCCTGACTCTATCCTACCCGGCTGCGTCGCACCCAACGCAAAACGCCAAGGCTGTCACTCCGGCCGCGAGCTAAGGGCAGCATATGCTGAGGGTTCAGCCTGAGCTGTTCCGTGACGCGCTTTCCGCCCTTCCGGCGGGCGTCACGGTGATCACCAGCGTCGATGGCTCCGGCGGGTTTGTCGGAGCCACGGTCAGCGCCTTCATGTCGCTGTCGCTGGACCCTCCGCTGGTTCTGGCCAGCGTGGCGGCGAGTGCGAGAACCGCGCTCGCCGCTCAAGCCTCGGGCGGGTTCGCCGCTCATATCGTCGGCGCCAAGCATTGCGACCTCGCCATGCGATTCGCGTCCTCGCATCCCGACAAGTTTGAAGGGCTGCGGTATCATCTGAGCGCTCAGGGCTCGCCGGTGATCGACGACTTCGACATCAGCCTGGAATGCTCGCTCTACGCCGAGCATCCGGGCGGTGACCATGTGATCCTCATCGGTCTGGTGGAAGCGGTGAACGTCCAGGACAAGGGACCACCGGCCGTCTGGTACGACCGGAGTTTCCACAGCCTGCACCAAGGCTGAGGGCGTTGCGCCCATCCGGGCGTGTCAATTGTCGAGAGCTCGCCAACAGAGTTCCGGGGGGAAGCATGAGTGATGTCACTGCGCGTGCGGCGCCGTCGAGCCGCACCTACGCCTACTACGTCATGGCGATCCTCACGCTGACCAACGCGCTCAGCATCGCTGATCGCACGGTGATGAGTCTGCTGCTCGAGCCCATTAAGGCCGACCTCGGCGCTAGCGACACCTCGATGAGCCTGCTGACCGGCGCGGCCTTCGTCCTGTTCTATTCTCTGTTCGGCATTCCCATCGCCCGTTGGGCCGACCGGGGGAACCGTCGCAGCATCCTGGCCATGGGTGTCGGGCTCTGGTCCATCGCCACCGGCCTCTGCGGCGTAGCGGGCAACTTCGTCACAATGGCTCTGGCCCGCGCCGGCGTGGGCGTCGGCGAGTCGACCAGCACGCCGACCTCGATGTCGCTGATCGCTGACTATTTCGAACGTAAGACGCGGCCGAAGATGATCGCCATCTTCAACATGGCCCAGCCGTTCAGCGCCGTCCTGATCACGCCCATCATCGGCGTCATCGCCGACCAGTACGGCTGGCGCGCGGCCTTTTACTTCTTGGCGATCCCCGGCGTGCTGATCGCTATCCTTGTGCAGTTCACCGTCCGCGAGCCGGTCCGCGGCGCGACCGACGAGAAGCCTGTGACCGTGGGGCTCGACACGACGACGGTGGGTGACGCCCTTCGGGCCATGTGGCGTTCGAAGCCCTTCATGCTGATCCTGCTCGGCACGGCCATCACCGGGCTGGGAACGGGGACGCTGCAAGCTTGGGGTCCGGCTTTGATGGTTCGCGCCTTCGGTCTCAGCATGACTGAACTCGGTGCGATCCAGGCGCCTGTCACCGCGATCGGCGGCATCCTTGGCGGCATCGGCGGCGGCTTCCTGACCGGTTGGATCGCCACCAAGCGCAAGTCAGAGCGCTGGAACGTGTTGCTGCCGGCGATGGCGGCCTGCGTCACCATTCCCTCGGCGTTTCTATACGCCTGGGCGCCGAGCTGGCAGTGGATGATCCTCGGCGGTTTTGGCGGCGCTCTCACCAACGCCTTCCGCCTTGCGCCTTACTTGGCGCTGTCGATGGAACTCGTGCCGGCGAACTTCCGGGGCATGGTCGCCGCGGCGACCCTCATCGCCACCAACGTCGTCGGCCAGGCGGGCGGTCCGCTGGTGGTGGGCCTGATCAGCGACAGCCTGGCGCCCACCCTCGGGCCGGTCCTGGCGCTGCGCTGGGCGATGACCTTTGCGCCGTTCATCATCGCAATCGGCGTCATCCCCTTCTTCATGTCGCTCCGCTGCTTCGACGCCAACGGGGTGAAGCCCGCCTACCAGGCCAACGCCTTACCGTCGTAGTTCCAGAACCGGCCGGTGGTCGCCAGCGTCAAGCTGTCGATCACCCGCTGGATGCCCGCGGCGCTTTCCTCGACGCTGATGTCGGCGTTCGCGCCGCCCATGTCGGTGCGCACCCAGCCTGGGTGGATCGAGGCGACCGCAATCCCTTCGGCCGCGAGGTCGGTCGCCAGGCATTGGACGAGCTTGTTCACGCCGGCCTTAGAGACGCGGTAGGCGGCCTGGTTGGAGCTCGCATGGCTGAGCGAGCCCATGAAGCTGGAGATGATGACCACCTTGCCGCCGGCGGCCTTGCGGAGGTTGGGCAGCAGCGCCTGCGTCAATCGCAGGGGAGCGATGGTGTTGACGGCGAGCGCCTGGGCGAACCCCTCGAAATCCATGTCCAGGGTCGACTGACGATCCGGCCCGATGACGCCGGCGTTGTTGATCAACACGTCCACCGGATCACTGTCGAGCCCGGCTGCGAACGATCGTACCGAAGCGTCTTCTGACACCTCAAGCGCCTGCTCGGTGAATCCCGCTGCGGCGTCGGGTTTGCGCGCGCCGCCAGTCACCGCGTCGCCGCGCGCCGCGTAGAGTCGCGCCAGTTGACGGCCGATGCCGCGCGAGGCGCCGCTGATGACGACTTTGGACATGGGTTTCTCCTAGGCGGGATAGATGAAGGGGCCGGCGAATGCGCCGAGGATGGCGGCGACCAGCAAGGCCCAGGCGGGATTGCGTTTCAGGGTGAGCACGAAGGCCATGGCCGCCAAGCCGATGATCCAGGCCCAGATTGTTGGATTGGCGCCGCGCGATAGCACGAGGCCACTGGCCATCAGCAGGCCGACGGCGATGGGCGCCAGGCCGGTGCGGATCGCGCGCACAATGGTCAGGCTGTCGTAACGGGTGATCAGCCGGTTGGCGACAAGGGCCAGGAGGCTGGAGGGGATCAGGATCGCCAGGGTCGCCACCAACAGGCCGGCGACGCCGGCCACCTGCCAGCCGACCATACTGACCAGGAGCACGTTGGGGCCCGGCGCGGTGTTGGCGATGGCGAACAGCTGCGAGAAGGTCGCCTGGTCCATCCAGTGCTGCTGGTCGACGGCGATGCGCTGAATCTCCGGCGTCACCGCATTGGCCCCGCCGACGGCGCCGACAGACAGGGCCGCGAAGGTCGTGGTCAGGCTGACAAGGTCGCGGGCGCTCATTTGCGCATGCCTTGCCAGACGACGGCGATGCTTGCGGCGCCCAGTACGAAAAGGGCCGCAAGCAACGGTACGCGGAAGACGCCGACAGCGATAAAAGTCATGAGCGCAAAGCCCATGGCTGTGCGACCGAGCTTCAGGCCTGTCAGCATCTTGATCGCCGTCCCCGCCACGAGGCCTGCGGCGGCTGAACCCGCCGCGCTGAGCGCGCCGCGCACCATCGCCAGATCGCCATAGCGGCCATAGAGGACTGCTGCGCAGATCAGCAGCAACAACGGCCCGCCCATCAGGCCGAACAGCGCCATGAGGGCGCCCAGCGGCCCCTGGGCGCGGTCGCCGATCATCACCGCGGCGTTGACGGTGTTGGCCCCGGGCAACGCCTGGCCGATCGCCAGCACCTGGGCGTATTCGGCGTCGCTCAGCCACCGGCGCTCTTCGACGATCACCCGTCGCGCGCCCGGCGCTACGCCGCCAAAGCCCAGGGCGCCGATCTTGAAGAAGCCCAGGAACAGGTCCTTGAGGCTGATCGCCAGGGGCGCGCCCCAGCGGTCTTCAACTGTGGTCTCAGTCACGCAGGCCCCTCTTCTGTCGTTGGGCCGTTCATGGAACTCCGGGGCCGGGATGACAACCACGGACCTACCTTTGCGCCATGCCCCGCAGAATCGCCTGAGCGCGGGGTGAATCGAACAGTCGCGCCAGTGGCGTCGCCAGCCGTCGCCGCCAGTTAGGCCGTTCTCGGTCGGTGCCGGGCAGGTTCACGCCGACCGTCTCACCGGCCAGGTCGTCGGCTTGAGCCACGGCGATCAGGCTTGCGCTACGGGCGACGAAGGCGTGGATCAGTTCGGCGAGGTTGTCCGTCATTGGCCCGTTGGCGTCGCCCGTTCCGAGGGCGGCGACGAGGTCGGCGCGGTCGCGGGCCCGCTGGGCCCGCTCCTGGGCGGCTTGATCGGCTGGCGTGAGGCCCAGGGCCTGGCGCTCATCGATCTCGGCGCCCGCCCACCACCCCTTCAGCGGCGGCAGGTCGTGGGTGCCGACGCAGGCCCAAGCCTTGGAAGCATAGGCCTCGGGCGGGGTGAACCCGCCTTCGTCCCGCTCGAAGGGCAGGACGCGGTAACCCAGCACATTTCGCCCGGTCAGGGCCGCGCGGAGGCCATCGGGGACCACACCCAGGTCCTCCCCGACCACGACGCAACGCGCCTGCCAGCTCTCCAGGGCGAGCTGACCTAAGAGGTCGTCAAGCGGGAAGGCGACATAGGCGCCGTCCGCGCCCTCGGCTCCATGCGGCGCCCAGAACTGGCGGGCCAACCCAAGGGCGTGGTCGACCCGCAGCGCGCCGGCGTGGCGCATATTGGCGGCGAGCATTCGGCCATAGGCCCGGTAGCCGTCGGCTGTGAGAGCGTGCGGATTGAAGGGCGGGGCGCCCCAGACTTGACCCTGGGGCGCAAACGCATCCGGTGGCGCGCCGATCGCGACGCCCTTGGCCAAGAGATCGGCCATGGCCCAGGCCTCGGCGCCGTCGGGCGCGGCCGCGACGGCGAGGTCCCGGCAGAGGCCAAGCGACAGGCCGCCGCGCCGCGCCGCGGCGCCCAGCTCGGCGTCCGCCCGCCATTGCAGATACTGGTGAAACCGCAGGCGCGGGGCGTGCGCCTGGGCGAAGGCGCTCGCACGCGCCGCGTGAGGCGTACGCAGCGCCTCGGGCCAGCTGCGCCAGTCCTGGCCGGGGTGGGCGTCAGCGATCGTCTCAAAAAGGGCGAAGCGCGCCAGATCCTCGCCGCCGGCGACGATGAAGGCCTCAAGCGCCGCATCGTCGACGCCGGCCGCATAGGCCGCCTCCAGCGCCGCAAGTTTGGCCCCCCATACCGCGGGGTAGTCGATCAACTCGCTTCTGCTGACCGCGCCCGCTCCCGGGACATCAAGGTAGATGGGGTCGAGGAAGCGACGATCGGAGGGATAGTAGGGGCTGGCGCGTTCGCGATCGCCGTTGAACAGGGTGTGCAGTGGATTGATCCCCACCACCGCGAACCCGTGGGCGGCGCTGGCGGCCGCCAAATCGCCAAGGGTTGTGAGATCACCAATCCCCTGATCGCCCGCGCGCCGCAGGCTGTAGAGCTGGGTCGCCAGGCCCGATATCCGCGCGCCCTCGGCGAAATCGGGCGGCAGGAAGCATCGTTCCGGCGCGACCGTCAGGCGGCACAGCGCGTCCGGCGCGTCTTCCCGGCGCACTTCATAACGGCCGGCCGGCAGCGGCGGGGCGGCCAGGGCGAGGGTCGCAACCTCGCGGCCATCAGCGGCCATCGCGTGGGTGATGGGCGCGTCGACGCCCGTCGCCAGGCGGCGCACGCCAACGCCGTCACCGCGGATTTCGATCCAGGTCCGCGGCGCCGGGTGTGCCGGATTGAAGCGCAGGGGCAGGGTGAAGGCGGTCTCGGCGGTCGCGGTCAGGGCCGCGGGCAGGGCCCGGCGGTCTCGCTGCGCGGCGAGTCGGTCAAGCGACGTCAGGGCCTCCCCAGTGGAACCAGCAGGCAAGCCCATGGCGGCGAGCAAGGCCGTTTGCGTATCAGCGCTGACCGGATGGGCCTCGCCATCGAACCCGCGCCATTCGGGCGCGACACCCGCCGCCGCCGCCAGCCGCGCCAAGGCCTCTGTATTGGTCGGTCGCGTGGTCGGGGTGGCGGTCTCGACCTCGCCGAGCAGCAAGACGGATCGGGCGCTGAGCGATACCCGGCCCTCAACGTCCCCTTCCCGCTCGGGATTCGCGCTGTCGGCCAGGATGCGCCAGGCATGGCCATCGCGCGTTCCGGGCAGCATTGCTTCAGCAGGCGAGCGGGCGCGGTGGATCGCCAGGACCACGCGATCCAGCACGGCGTCCTCGGAGGCGGCCAGGCCGACCACCAGGGTCGCGCCATCCGCCGCGTCCCAGTCGTAAGCGCTCAACGGCGAGCCATCGGCGCGTCGCCACTCCACATCGGCGAAGGGCTCGTCGGCCAGCAGCCGGCCCGTCAGGAACCGGTCCTGACGCAGGGCGGGGTGGCTGCGCCTCGCCGCGATCAGCCGCGCGGTAAAGCCGGCCAGGCTTTCGTCGGCGGCGGCCCAGTCGAGCCAACTCGTCTCATTGTCCTGCGTATAGGCGTTGTTCGCGCCCGCCTGGCTGTGACCGAACTCCGCGCCCATGGCGATCATCGGCGTCCCGCGCGCCAGGATCAAGGTCGACAGCAGCGCGCGTTGGTCACTGAGGCGTGCGGCGCGTACGACAGGCTCATCGCTCGGCCCCTCGACCCCATTGTTCCACGAACCTTCGTGGTCGGAGCCGTCGCGGTTGTCCTCGCCGTTCGCCCAGTTGCGCTTGACCTCATAGGTGACGAGGTCGGCCAGGGTGAAGCCATCGTGGGCGGTGACGAAGTTGATGCTACGGCTCGGCCGCTTGCCGACGAAGACATCCTGCGATCCCGAAAGCCGCGTGGCGAGCTTGCCCAGCGTGATCGGTCCGCCGCGCCAGAATCCCCGCACATCATCGCGGAAATGATCGTTCCATTCACCCCATGCGGCCGGAAAACGGCCAAGCTGGTAGCCGTCCAGGCCGCAGTCCCATGGCTCGGCGATCAGCTTCAGGTCGCGCAACGCCGGGTCTTGGTCGATCGCCGCCAGCAGGGGCGAGGCCGGATCGAAACCGGCGGGCCCGCGGCCCAGGGTCGTCGCCAGATCGAAACGGAAGCCTTCGATCCCGCCCAGCGTCGCCCAGGTCCGCAGGGTGTCCATGGCCAGGCGCATGCCTGCCGGCCGCTCCAGCGCCAGCACGTTGCCCGTGCCCGCGTCGTTCACATAGCGGTCCGGCCGGCCGGCCTGGAGGCGGTAGTAACCCGCATTGTCCAGGCCGCGCAGCGATAGCGTCGGGCCCAGTTCGTCGCTCTCGCCGGAGTGGTTGAAGACCACATCGAGGAGAGTCTCGATGCCAGCCGCCGCCAAGGCGTCGGTCGCCGCGCGCACCTCGGCCCATCCGCCGGGCGCGAGGCGCGGGTCCGGCGTCATCCAGGCGACGGGGTTGTAGCCCCAATAGTTGGTCAGGTTCAGCGGCGGTAGGTGGCGCTCGTCCATCCAGGCCATGCAGGGCAGAAGCTCGACAGCGGTGACGCCGAGGCGCAGCAGGTGGGCGATGGCGGCGGGATGAGCGAGGCCTGCGAAAGTTCCCCGCATCTGCTCGGGGATGTCCGGGTTCAGGCGGGTGAAGCCGCGCACGTGCAGCTCGTAGATCACCGTATCGGCCCAGGCGGTCTTCAGCGGCGGGCGTCTGCGCGCCTCCGTCGCCGGTTGGACAAGGGCCTTCGCGACGTATGGCGCGCTATCTTCGCCATGGACTGACATCGTCGGGTGCAGGCGGATCTGGCTGTCGAGGGCGCGCGCATACGGGTCGATCAGCAGCTTGGACGGATCGAACCTCAGGCCGCGTTCCGGCGCGAAGACGCCATGCGCTCGCAACCCGTAGCGGGCGCCCGCGCCTAGGCCCGCGATCCGTCCATGGAACACCGGCCCGGTCCGGCCCGGCAGCGGCAGCCGCGCTATTTCGGCCCCTTCCGCGTCGAAGAGACAAACCTCGATGGCTTCGGCGGCGCTCGACCAGACGGCGAAGTTGACCCCGTCGCCGACCAGGCTCGCGCCCAGCGGCTCGGGCGCGCCCTCCTCGATCGGATGGGCCCCCGCCGCCACCGTCAGCCTGCGGCCAGGTCGCGGTATAGGCTTGCATAGGCCTGCGCAGGCTCGGTCCAGGAGACGTCGCTGGCCATGCCATTGAGCTGAAGGCGACGCCAGGAGTCAGGCTTGCGATAAAGACTGGATGCCCGCCGGATCGCGCTCTCCAGCATGGGACCGCTGACCGGCGAGAACTGGACGCCGGTGGCGGTGCGCGCCGCCATGGCCATGGGGCTGGCGTCGATGATCGTGTCCGCCAGGCCGCCGACGCGAGCGACCACCGGCACAGCCCCATAGCGCAGGGCGCACAGCTGGGTCAGACCGCAGGGCTCGAACCGCGACGGGACGATCAGGGCGTCGACACCGGCCTGGATCGCATGGGCCAGGGTCTCGTCGTAGCCGATTTGCACGCTGATCCGGCCAGCGTTCGAAGCCGCGGCGTTGGCGAAGCCCTCCTCCATCCATCGGTCGCCCGAGCCCAGCACCGCGAGCTGGCCGCCAGTCTCCAGGATCGTTGGTAGGGCGGCGAGCAGGAGGTCCAGTCCCTTCTGCCAGCTCAGTCGGCTGATCACGCCGAAGAGCGGCGCATCAGGGGCGACCTCCAGGCCCAACCGGGCCTGCAAGGCGGCCTTGTTCACGGCGCGGGCGGCGATGTCCGCGGCGTCGTAGGCCTGGGCGATGTGCGGGTCGGTCGCCGGATTCCAGACGTCGGTGTCGATCCCGTTCAGGATCCCGCTGAGGCGGTCGGCGCGACCGCGGATGAGGCCGTCGAGGCCCATGCCCCACTCGGGGGTGCAGATTTCGGCTGCATAGGTCGGCGAGACGGTGGTCACCCGGTCGGCCAGGCGCAGGCCCGCCTTCAGGAAGCCGATGTCGCCATAGTATTCGACGCCGTCGTGGGTGAAGGCGTGCGCCGGCAATCCAAGCGCCCCCATCAGCTTGCGGTCGAACTGACCCTGGAACGCGAGGTTATGGACGGTGAACACGACTGGCGTGCGCGGGCCGCCGTTGAAGGTGAGATAGGCCGCGGTCATGCCCGCCTGCCAGTCGTGGGCGTGCACAACGTCGGGCCGCCAGTCGGCCAGCAGGCCCTGGGCGATCGCCGCGCCAGCCGCCGACAGGGCGGCGAACCGGAGGGCGTTATCGCCGAAGTCGCGTCCGTCCATGCCGGCGTAGGGTCCGCCGGCTCGGTCGAACAGGTGCGGCGCGTCCAGCACGATCAGGTCCAGACCCTCGACCTTGACGCCCAAGAGCTGCGCCGGTCCGCCGAAATGCGTCGTAAAGGCGTGAAGCGGCTTGGCGCGCTTCAACCGCGCCATCACCGCCGGATACCCGGGCAGCAGCGTCCGCACCGTCACGCCCTCGGTCTTCAATGCGCCGGGTAGGGCGCCGGCCACGTCCGCCAGACCACCGGTCTTGATCAACGGATAGACTTCGGACGCGACCGCCAGGACGTTCAGCTTCACGGCCATCCTCAGAGCCGGTCGATCATCTTCTGGGTGATCAGGCAGACGCCGCCTTCGGACCGGCGAAACCGCTTGCCGTCGATCAACGGATCCTCACCGACGATCAGGCCCTCGGGAATATCCACGCCGCGGTCGATGATTACGTTCTTCAGGCGCGCCGAGCGGCCGATGCGAACGCCTGGCATGATCACGCCAAGTTCGACATTGGCGTAGGAATTGACCCGTACGTCGTTGAACAGCACCGATCGCGAGATCGAGGCGCCGGAGATGACGCAGCCGCCCGATACGAGCGATGACACCGCAGACCCGCGTCGCCCTGGATGATCGTGCACGAACTTCGCCGGCGCGTTCATCTCACTGTACGTCCAGATCGGCCAGTCCCGGTCATAGAGGTCGAGGTCGGGCACCACCTCGGTCAGGTCGATGTTGGCGGCGAAGAAGCTGTCGATGGTGCCCACGTCGCGCCAATAGGGTCCCGCGTCTGAGGCCGTGCGGATGTAGGAGCGCGCGAACGGGTGGGCGACCGCCTTGCCGCCCTTCACCAGCCTGGGAATGATGTCCTTGCCGAAGTCGTGGTCGCTGTCCGGATCGGCCGCGTCGCGTCGCAACTCCTCCGCCAGAAAGGCGACGTCGAACACATAGATGCCCATGCTGGCCAGGGCCGTGTCCGGCCGGCCCGGCATGTGCGGCGGGTTCGCGGGCTTCTCCAGGAAGTCGATGATCTGGTCGTTCTCGTCGACGTGCATGACGCCGAAGCCCTTGGCCTCCTCGATGGAAGCCTCGATGCAACCCACGGTCACGTCCGCGCCCTGGTCCACATGCTGCTGAAGCATGGGCTCGTAGTCCATCTTGTAGACGTGGTCGCCGGCCAGGATGACGATGAACTGCGCGCCGTAGTCCTCGATGATGTCGAGGTTCTGATAGACCGCGTCGGCGGTGCCGAGATACCACATGTGCTCGTCCACGCGCTGGCTGGCGGGCAGGATGTCGAAGGTCTCATTGCGCTCGGGTCGGAAGAAATTCCAGCCGCGCTGCAGATGGCGGATGAGGCTGTGGGCCTTGTACTGCGTCGCCACCGCGATCCGCCGGATGCCGGAATTCATGGCGTTCGACAGGGCGAAGTCGACAATGCGGAACTTGCCGCCGAAGTAGACCGCCGGCTTGGCCCGGATATCGGTCAGCTCCAGCAAGCGGCTGCCCCGACCGCCAGCCAGCACATAGGCCATGGCGTGGCGCGACAGCGGGCCGGATTGGGTCTTCGGGGTCGTCATTCTGGGGTCCTTGCGCCGTCCCACCTCAGGAACACCGTAGCGAGCGGCGGTAAAAGAATTTCACTGGAGGCTGGAAAACCCGCGAACGCCTCATCGGTGGCGATCACCTCGCCGAGATTTCCCAGGCCCGAACCGCCGTAGGCATAGGCGTCGGAATTGAAGACCTCCGTCCACGTCCCTGCGTGCGGCAGACCCAGCCGGTAGCCCTGGCGTGGCTCGGGCGTGAAGTTGCAGATCACCGCGACGGGGGCGTCGCCCTCTTCGCCAAACCGGATCCAAGCTGCAGTGGATTGAGCGGCGTCGTCCACCACGCTCCACCGGAAGGCGTCCGCATCGTTGTCCCGGCGGAAGAGCGCCGGCGTTGCGCGATAGAGGAGGTTCAGGTCGCGCACCAACTGCCGCAGGCCCTGGTGTTCGGGATATTGCAGCAGTCCCCACTCCAGTTGCCCGGCCTCGCTCCATTCGCGGCGCTGACCGAATTCCTGGCCCATGAACAGAAGCTTCTTGCCGGGATAACCCCACTGGAAACCATAGAGCCCGCGCACAGCGGCGAACCGACGCCAGTCGTCGCCCGGCATGCCGGACAGGATCGTGCCCTTGCCGTGGACCACCTCGTCGTGACTGAGCGGTAGGACATAGTTCTCACTGAAGGCGTAGGTCAGCCCGAAGGTCAGCTTCTCGTGGTGGTGCTTGCGAAACAACGGATCGAGCTCGAGGTAGGCCAGGGTGTCGTTCATCCACCCCATGTTCCACTTGAAGCCGAAGCCCAGTCCGCCCTCGTGGACCGGGGCGGTCACGCCGGGCCAGCTGGTGCTCTCCTCGGCGATCATCAGGGCCTTGGGCTGCTCGGCGTAGACGGTGGTGTTAAGCGTCTTCAGGAAGGCCTCGGCGTCGCGGTCCTCGCGTCCCCCCTCAGCGTTGCGCGGGAAGTCGCCGCCCTCGCGGCCATAGTCCAGATAGAGCATGGCGCTGACCGCATCGACGCGCAGACCGTCAGCGTGGAACACCTCCAGCCAGTAGAGCGCATTGGCGATCAGGTAGTTGGCCACTTCGCTGCGGGCGAAGTCATAGGCCGCCGTATTCCACTGGGGCTGGAAACCGCGCCGCGGATCGGGGTGTTCGTAAAGCGTGTCGCCATCGAACCGCGCCAGACCGTGGGCGTCGGCTGGAAAATGCGCCGGCACCCAGTCCAGAATCACGCCAAGGCCCGCGGCGTGGGCCGCATCGATCAACCGGGCCAACCCCGCCGGCTCGCCGAACCGGGCGGTGGGGGCGAACAGGCCGATCGGCTGGTAGCCCCAGCTTTCGTCCAGCGGGTGCTCGAACACCGGCATGAACTCCAGGTGGGTGAAACCCATGTCCTTGGCGTAGGGGATCAGCGTCTCGGCGATCTCGTCCCAGGTCAGGAAACGGCCTTCCGGTCCCCGTCGCCAGGACCCCAGGTGCACCTCGTAGATGCTCATGGCGGCCCGCCACGGCTCGGCCGGGCGCGCGTCGCGGTAGCCGGCGTCCCGCCACGCGTGGTCTAGCGGCGCCGGGACCACCGAGGCGGTGGCCGGTCGCAGTTCCGAGGCCTGGCCGAAGGGGTCGGCCTTCAACGGCAGCCGTTCGCCTGCGCGGGAAATGATCGAGTACTTGTAGGTTGCTCCTGGCGTCAGGCCAGGCGCGAAGACCTCCCAGACGCCGCTGTCGACCCGCTTGCGCATGGGCAGGGCGCGGCCGTCCCAGTCGTTGAAGTCGCCGACCACCGCAACCTGAGCCGCGTTCGGCGCCCAGACGGCGAAGCTCACGCCATGGACGCCCTCATGGGTGATCGCGTGGGCGCCCAGCTTTTCGTACAGCCTGTGGTGGGCGCCCTCGATCAGCAGGTGATCGTCCAGCGGCCCCAGCAGCGGGCCGAACCGGTAGGGATCGTGCGCCACCCAGCGACCGCCGCGGTTTGTGGCGCGCAGCAGATAAGGCTGGCCTGGGGCGAGGGGGACGGCGCCTTCGAACACCCAGGGCCGCCGCTCGGTCAGGGTCGCCAGCACCGCGCCGGTCTCGGCCAGCACCTCCAGCGTCTCGGCGTGCCGCACGAAGGCCCGCACCCAGCCGTCGTGGGGTCCCAGGACAGCGAAGGCGTCGGCCAGTTGTCCCTTGGCGATCGCAGCGACCTCGTCGTCCGTCAGGGTGCTCAAGGTCGTCTCCGGACGGAGGGCGGGAATTGGGGGCGGCGGATCACCCTACCGCTTGGTGACGGGCACGTTCCAGATGTCCTCTGCATATTCCCGGATTGCCCGGTCTGATGAGAAGAAGCCCATGTGGCTGGTATTGAGGATCGCCGAGCGCATCCAGCCCGTCTTGTCGCGCCAGCGATCACGCACGTCGGCCTGGCGGGCGCAGTAGGCGTCGAAGTCCGTCAGCACCAGGAAATGGTCGTGGTCCATCAGCCCATCCACCAGCGGCTTGTAGAGGTCCGGCTGATCCGGCGAGAAGACGCCCGAGCGCACCTGGTCCAGCACCTGTTGCAGCATGGGCGATCCCGCCACGATCTCGGCGGTCTTCAGTCCTTCGGCGCGCGAAGCCTGCACCTCGGCCGCGGTCAGGCCGAAGATGAAGATGTTGTCGTCGCCGACATGTTCCTTGATCTCGACATTGGCCCCATCGAGCGTGCCGATGGTCAGCGCCCCGTTCAACGCCAGCTTCATGTTGCCGGTGCCCGACGCTTCCATTCCCGCGGTCGAGATCTGCTCGGATAGGTCGGAGGCCGGGATGATCTGCTCGGCCAGGCTCACATTGTAGTTCGGCAGGAACACCACCTTCAGCAGGCCGTGCAGGGTCGGGTCGGCGTTCACGGTGCGGGCCACGTCGTTGATCAGTTTTATGATCAGCTTAGCGTTGTGGTAGCTGGCCGCCGCCTTGCCGGCGAAGATCTTGACCTGCGGCGTCCAGTTGCGGTGCGGCTGGGCGCGCATCTGGTCGTAGAGCGCGATGGTCTGCAGGATGTTGAGCAGCTGGCGCTTGTACTCGTGCTGGCGCTTGATCTGCACGTCGAACATCGCCTCAGGGTCCAGCCGGATGTGCAGCTTCTCCCAGGTCAGCGCGGCCAGCGCCGCCTTGCGCTCCTTGCGCACCGCCCAGAACCGCTCGTGCACGCCGGCGTCGTCGGCGAAGGCCGCGAACTCCCCCAGGGTCTCGGCGTCGTGCAGGATCTTCGGACCCACCACATCGACCATCAGGTCGGTCAGGCCCGGGTTCGCCTCCATCAGCCAGCGGCGGAAGGTGACGCCATTGGTCTTATTGACGATCCGGTCGGGGTAAATCTTGTGGAAGGCCGAGAACACCGTGGTCTTCATCAGGTCGGTGTGCAGCGCCGAGACGCCGTTCACCTTGTGCGACCCGACGAAGCTCAGCCAGCCCATCCGCACCTGCCGGCCGTGGCTCTCCTCGATCAGCGACACCTCGCCCATCTGTTCGTCGGAAACCCTGCCCGAGGCCTTCAGTCGCTCCAGATGCTTGGCGTTGATCAGGTAGATGATCTGCATGTGGCGCGGCAGAAGCCGCTCCATCAAGGCCACCGGCCAGTGCTCCAACGCCTCCGGCAGCAGGGTGTGGTTGGTGTAGCTGAAGGTCGCCACCGCGATGTCCCAGGCCTCATCCCAGGGCAGCTGGTGCACATCGACCAGCAGGCGCATCAGTTCGGGAATGGCGATCGCCGGGTGGGTGTCGTTCAGCTGGATCGCCACATGCTCGGCCAGCGACCGGATCTCGCCGTCATGCTGGCGCATGTGCCGGCGGATGATGTCCTGCAGCGCCGCCGAAGAGAAAAAGTACTCCTGCCGCAGGCGCAGCTCCTCGCCCGCCGGTGTTTCATCGCTGGGATAGAGCACCTGGGTGATCATCGCCGCCTGCGCCTGGCTGGCCAGCGCCGCCACGTGGTCGCCGCGGTTGAAGGCGTCCAGCTTCAGCGGGTCGGGCGCGCGCGCCGACCAGAGCCGCAGCGTGTTCACATGTCGCCCGCGCCACCCCACCACCGGCGTGTCATAGGCCTGGGCCTCCACCGTCTCGGCCGGGTGCCAGGCGTAGGTGTCTTGGCCATCGGCCTGTTCGACCGCTTCGACCGTGCCGCCAAAGCCGATCGAGACCAGCACTTCCGGCCGCTCGAACTCCCATGGATTGCCCGACGCCAGCCAGTTTTCCGGCACCTCGCCTTGCCAGCCGTCGTTGATCGTCTGGCGGAACAGGCCGTGGTCATAGCGGATGCCGTAGCCGTGCGCGGCCACCGCCAGGCTCGCCATACTCTCCATGTAGCAGGCGGCCAGCCGCCCCAGGCCCCCGTTGCCCAGCGCCGCGTCCGGCTCGATCGCCTCCAGCCGCTCCAGGCTGACGCCCAGCTCGCGCAGGGCGTCGCGCATCTGGTTAGTGATGCCCAGGTTGTTCAAGGAATCGGCCAGCAGCCGGCCGATCAGGAACTCCAGCGACAGGTAGTAAACCCGCTTGCGCTTCTCCTGGTAGATCGCCCGCGTCGAGGGAAACCACCGGTCGACGATCCGATCGCGCACGGTGAGGGCCGTGGCCATGAACCAGTCGTGTTCGCTGGCCGTGATCGGGTCCTTGCCCACCGCATAGGTCAGCTTCGCCACCAGGGCGCGCCGCAGGGTGGTGATCTCCTCATCCTGCTGCGGCAGCGGGATGTAGGCGGCGGGCGAAATGTCGGTGGGAGCAGCCATAAGGAGGACCGATCAGCGCAATGGAACGAGCCCTATGGGTAGGGCGCAGCGCGCGGCGTGGTCTAGCTCAATCGCGTCAAGGGGCGACGGTTTTGCGGGGATGCCTGGGCCGCCAAGTCTCTGCGTCAGTTCCTACTCACGCAGCCAGCACACCGCACCATGAGGATAGTTGGAGCCAATTGGGGCTTGCCGTCATGCCCAAAACGAACGCGGCGTACGCCAGGGCGAGGGCCCGCCCGATCTCCAATTTGCTCAGTATGACGGTGCGAGGGAACACTTTCTACTCTTCCACGCCCGCCAACGGTCCGTCCGGGAACAGCGCCTCGATGAACCCGAACTTGGTCATGTCGGTGATCCGCATCGGGTAGAGCACGCCGTTCAGGTGGTCGAACTCGTGCTGGAAGACGCGGGCGTGAAAGCCGCGGGCCTCGATCGCGACGTCGGTTCCATTCTCCAGCGTCCCGCCATAGCGGATGTGGTTGGCGCGCGGCACCAGTCCGCGCATGCCGGGCACCGAAAGGCAGCCTTCCCAGCCTTCCTCTGTCTCTTCCGTCAGCACCTCGATCCAGGGATTGATCAGGGTGATGAGCGGCACCGGCGCTTCGTCCGGATAGCGCGGGTTCTTGTCGAAGCCGAAGATCATCAGCCGCAGGTCGACGCCGATCTGCGGGGCGGCCAGGCCTACGCCCTTGGCGTCGTGCATGGTCTCGTACATGTCGGCGATGATGGTCCTGAGCTCAGGATCGCCCAGGTCCGCCACCGGCTGGGCGACGCGCAGGAGGCGGGGGTCGCCCATCTTCAGAATGTCTCTGATCATGGACGCACTATCCGAGAAGCTTCAGTCGCCCGCCAGCCAGATTTCGGTCAGGGCGGCCAGGGCGGCGAGGCTGGCGCGGTGTTGGCGACGATTAGCGTCCACGTCGGTACGCGGCGCAGTTGCGGTCGCGGAGGCGCCTCGTCCTCCTGAGTCTGTCGCCAGACCGTGGCGACAAAGTAAAACACCGCGAAATCCAGCAACACGCTCGCCGTCAGCAATACGACCCCGTGCGCCCAGCGGTCTTCCAGCAGCGGCCGCACGGCTGCGCCGCTAGCCAGCCCGGCCGCACCCAGGCGGCGTACGTCCGCTCGGCCGCCAAAAGGCTGCGGTTCGCGGCCAACACCGTGCGACGTTCCGCACTGATCAATTGCCGGTCGGCGCTTTCAACGATGGCGCCGGCGGAGGCTTCCAGATGCTGGGCGCTTTCGCTGACCTTTGCGCGCCTGTTTGGCCACCTGGTAAGCCGCCTCCGCCATCTTGGCGATGGAGCCTGTCGGCGAACTGGCGGTGGCGTGGCGGTCATTGAGCGGCGCTCCCCAGGGGCCAGAACAGGGCGATGGCCGGCGGCGCGACCAGCAGCACGATTAGGCTGAGCGGCGCCCCCAGCCGCGGATAGTCGGCGAACTTATAGCCGCCAGGGCCCATGACCAGTGTGTTGCACTGGTGACCGATGGGCGTCAGGAAGTCGCAGGCCGCGCCCACCGCCACCGCCATCAGGAAAGCGTCAGGGTTGAAGCCTAGGGTCTTGGCCAGGCTGGCTCCGATCGGCGCCATGATCAACACGGTCGCGGCGTTGTTGAGGAACGGCGTCACCGCCATCGAGCCCAACATCACCGCGCCGATGGCGACCACGCCGGGCAGGGCGCCGAACGCTCCGGACAGCAGATGGGCGACGAGGTCGGCGCCGCCGGTCTTCTGGATCGCGTCGCTTACAGGGATCAGACAGGCGATCAGCACCAGCAAGGGTCCGTCCAGCGCCTGATAGGCCTCGCGCATCTTAAGGCCGCCGAGGGCCACGATGATGACGGCGGCGCCAAAGAAGGCGACCGAGACCGGGATGACGCCGAAGGCCACCATGATCATGGCCGCAGCCAGCACTCCTGCGGCGGTGAAACGCTGGCGCACCCCGCCAAGGCGCACTTCCCGCTCGGCCAGGGGCAGCAGGTCCAACGCCTGCAGGGCCGCCGGCAGGCTGAGCTCTGCGCCCTGCAGTAAGAGCAGGTCGCCGGCCTTCAACCGCACCGTTCGCAGGTGTTGGGTCAACCGAAAGCCGCTGCGGCTCACCCCCAGAAGGTTCACTCCATGGGCGGCGTAAAGGTTGGTCGTCCGCGCGGAGGCGCCGATCAGCGGTGAATTCGCGCCTATCACCGCCTCGACCGCCCGTACCTCTTCGGTAGGCCCATCCATGGCGACGGGCCTGTCCCGACGGGTCAGGTGCAGGCGGCTGCGCACGACGAAGTCGTCCAGCGCCTGCTGGGCGCCTTCAACCAACAAGACGTCGCCAGGCAGGATGACGGTATTCGGGTGGGGTGTCGGCCGGCGCTTGCCGGCGCGCATCATGCCCATCACCGCGACCTCGCCCTCGGCCAGGCCCATCAGTTCCCCCAGGCGCATGCGGCCGTGCCGCCAGTCCTCGGGCACAGCGATTTCCGTCAGATAGGTCTTGCCCTCCAAGGCGGCGTCCAAGGTCTGGCCGGCCATGCGGTCGGGCAAGAGACGGTAGGCGAAGCTAAGGAAGATGAGGGCGCAGGCTGTCAGGATCAGCCCCACGGGCGTGTAGTCGAACATGCCGAACGGCTTGCCCAGGAGCTCCTGGCGCGACTCTGAAACGATAATGTTCGGCGCGGTTCCGACGAGCGTGGTCAGGCCGCCGATCATGGCCCCGAACGACATCGGCATTAGAAGCCGCGACAGCGAAGTCTGGGTGCGCCGGCTGATCTGCTGGGCGACCGGCAGCATGATGGCGAGCGCGCCGACGTTCTTGGTGCACATCGACAGCACAGTCACCACTGCAGTTAGGACAGGGACTTGGCTGCGCTCGGTCTTCAGCAGCGGTAGGAGGCGTTGCAGGGCGAATTGTACGATTCCCGACTTGGCGAAGGCCGCGCTGACGACCAGGGCGCAGGCGATGATCATCGTCACGTCGTTGCGGAAGCCGTCAAAAGCGTCTTCGGCCGGGATCACGCCGATTGCGAGGCCCGTCACCAGGGCCGCCAGCGCGATCAGATCATAGCGCCAGCGTCCCAGCAGGAAGCCGACGACGGTCGCCGCGACGAGGCCGAAGGCCAGCCCCTGCTGAAGTGTGATCCCCACGCCGCCTCCTGCGCCTTGACGGTCCAGCTAACGCGCCAGACCGCCGTGTGCTGCACAGGCGGCGTCCAAGTCAGTTCTTGTCGACGAAAGCCCCGAAGCCGGCGGCGATCTCGGCGGGCCGGCCGAAGAAGACGTCGTTGTGGAAGCCGTTGTTGAAGATCTCGACGCGCTTGGCCTTGGTCAGTTGCGGCTTCAGGGTGTTGCTCATGTCCGCGGCCGTCTTGTCGGACTGGTAGACGCTGGCGTCGATCGGATCGTCGATCACCAGCAGCAGCACGGGCTGGGTCAGGCCGAGCAGGCGCGTCTTGAACCGCGGGCCATATTCATAGGCGGCGGCATGGCCATACTCCTGCCGGGTGATCCCACGCAGCGACTCCACCGCGATCTTGGCCCACACCGGATCGGCCATCGCCGTCATGTCCGTCTGCGAGATCCGGCGGGGCACGCTCGGGCAGAAGGTGGCGAAGAGGTCGGCCCCCGACGTCGGGTGGTGGACTTCGGTGAGCAGCTTGGCCGACAGCTTGTCGTCGATCAGGGCGTAGGGCGACAAGCCCAGCATCACGTGACTGATCATCTCCGGGTGGGTCAGCGCCAACTCCGTGCCGATCCGCGAGCCGGTGTGGTTGCCGAAGATGGCGACCGGCTTGTTGGCCCCGAAGCCCAGGTTGGTCAGGCCCTCGGCGACGGCCGCGGCGTAATCCTCGATGGTCGGCTGGGTCATCGGCCCGTCGGAACCGCCGTGGCCCGGCGTGTCGATGGCGATCACCAGGCGATCCTTGCCCAGCTCGGCCGTCAGCGCATCGTATTCCACCGAGGAGTTGGGCGACTGGTGAAGCAGGACGATCGGCTCCTTGGTCGATCCGCCGGCCGGTTCAGCGATGGCGTAGTGCAGCTGGCCATAGCGCATATCGACATAGCCGTGCCGCAGGTGCGTCGGCCATTCCCGCTTGGGCGGGTCCGCAGCGAAGGCGGGCGCGGCTGTGGTGAGCGCGGCTGCCGCCAGGATAGCCAGAGCGCCGGCCCGGCCACGAACAAGAAGATAATCCATTGATATATCCACCCATCATTATGTTCTGATGGGCGCACGCTGTGCTCCGCCGCACAAGGATGCATGCGGGCGCGCGCCATCCAGGCGTCTGCGTCTCGCATTTGGAGAGGACGGCGCCGCAGAATTCGGCGCCCCTGCCTCGACCTCGTCAGGCCGCCTTGGCCGGCGAGAGCCGCGTGCGCAAGGCGGCGGGCAATTGCCGCGCCGACTTTGGGCGGAATGGGATGCGGCGCCCGACTTGGAACCTTTGAGGCGCCTGGAACGCGCGTCGCACCGTCCCCACTTTCGGCCTATGAGCGCGTTCAACCCGTCCTCGACCCTGCAGCGCCTGCTGGACGCGCCCGTGCGCCCCGGCCGTCTGGCCTGGATCGGCCTGCGCACCGAGCGGCGCGGCGGGATCGAGATTGTCGACGCCGTCCGCTGCTCGCCCGACCAGGGTCTGATCGGCGACCGGTACGGCGGCCGGACCGATCTGGCGGGGCAGGGCGGCAAGCGGCAGGTCACCCTGATCGCCGCCGAAGACCTGGCCGCGGTCGCCCGCTTCCTCGACCGGCCCGAGCCGGCCCTGCCGCCCGAGCTTGTCCGCCGCAACCTCGTCGTCGAAGGCCTGAACCTCACCGCGCTGAAGGGCCGCCATCTGGCCGTCGGCGACGACGTGCTCCTGGAGATCACCGGCGAATGCCACCCCTGCTCGCGCATGGAGGAGGTTCTGGGCGAGGGTGGCTACAATGCGCTCCGCGGCCGCGGCGGCCTCACGGCCCGCGTCCTGGGGGGCGGCCAGGCGCGGGTAGGGGATGTCGTCCGGCGGGTCTGACGGACGGCCAGGGCTTATGTACGACTGGCTTCGCCGCCGGGGTGAGCGCTTGCGTCCGCGCGGTGTCGCGACCGATACTTGAGCCACGCCCCCGCCCAAGGATCTCCCCATGCAGTATGTCCAGCTCGGCCGCACCGGCCTTCCCGTCTCGCGCCTGGCGCTGGGCACCATGACCTTCGGTTTCCAGTGCGATGAGAAGCAGAGCTTCTCGATCCTCGACGCGGCGGCCGACGGCGGGATCGACTTTCTCGACGCCGCCGACGTCTATCCCCTGGGCGGCGGCGCTTCGAACGTCGGCAAGACCGAGGAGATCATCGGCAAGTGGCTGAAGGGCAAGCGCGAGGACTTCATCCTGGCCACCAAGTGCACTGGGGCCATGGGTGTGAAACCCTGGAACCAGGGGACCAGCCGCAAGCATATCCTGGAGGCTATCGACGCCTCGCTGAAGCGCCTCGGGACCGACTACGTCGACCTCTATCAGCTCCATTCCTACGATCCGAAGACACCGCTGGACGAGACGCTGGAGGCGCTGACCCGCGTGGTTGAGAGCGGCAAGGCCCGCTACGTCGGCCTCTCCAACTGGCCGGCGACCAAGATCGCCCGCCTGCTGGGTCGCGCGGAGGTGAAGAACCTGATCAAGGTCGCCTCCGTCCAGCCGCGCTACAATCTCCTGTTCCGTAACTTCGAGCGCGACCTCCTGCCGCTCTGCCTGGAGGAGGGTATCGGCGTCATTCCCTATAACCCGCTCGCCGGCGGCCTGCTTACGGGCAAGCACAACCCCAAGGCCGCCCCGCCCGAGGGCACGCGCTTCACCCTGGGCGCCGCCGCGGGCAACTACCAGAGCCGTTACTGGCATGACGCCGAGTTCGATACCGTCGAGGCCTTTGGCCGCCTCGCCGCCGAGGCTGGCCTTTCGCCGGTGACGCTGGCCGTCGCCTGGGTCATGGCCAACCCCGCCATCACTGCCCCGATCATCGGCGCCAGCAAGCCGGAGCAGCTCAAGGACAACCTCGCCGCCCTCGACGTGAAGCTCGACCCCGAGCTGAAGGCCAAGCTCGACACTCTCACCGTCCGCTGGCGCTCAGTCGATGCGGAGCGGTAGCCTCTTGAGTTCAAGTCGTTGCACGCGCAAGGACGGCGCCGATTAGCTGAAGCCCGCCCGGAGACCGTTCCATGTCCGTCCCCTCGCAGGCCGATCCGAAGGCGGCGGCGGCCGTAAAGCCGGGCCTGTCGCGCACGGTCTTCGCGATTATCTGCTCGCTGTCGGTGGCCACCGCCATGGGCAACACCGGGCTGATCTCGGTGCTGCCGGCGATTGGCCGGTCGATCGGCATTCCTGATCCGATGGTGGCGGCGATCTTCTCGCTTTCGGCGATCGCCTGGGCGGCCATGTCGCCGTTCTGGGCGCAGCTGTCGGACAAGAAGGGGCGCAAGCCCCTGATGATGATCGGCATCACGGGGTTCGTCGTCTCCATGGCGATCAGCGGCGTGGTCGTCGCCGCGGGCTTGCGCCACCTGGCGCCGCCGATGGTGATCTTCGGCCTGTTCCTGGTCGCCCGCGCCCTGTTCGGCGTGTTTGGCTCGGCCTCGAACCCGGCGGCCCAGGCCTATGTGGCCGAGCGCACCGCGCCGGAAAACCGCACCCAGGCGATCGCTAATCTCGCCGGGGCTTTCGGGATGGGCACGGTTCTGGGGCCCTTCATCGCGCCGCTGTTCATCCTGCCGGTGCTGGGCTTGGCCGGCCCGTTGTTCGGCTTCGCCCTGATCGCCGCGGTCATCCTGGTCGTCCTGTGGCGCTATCTGCCGGAGCCGCGCCGCGGTGAGCAAAAGGCCTCGGCCGCCGCCTCAGCGGTCGCGGCCAAGCCCGCGGTGAAGGCCGCCACGCTTTGGCGCGACCCGCGCGTGGCGCCGTTTCTGATCTACGGCTTCGTCACCGGCGCCTGTCAGACCGCCCAGGCTCAGACCCTGGGCTTCCTGATCATCGACAAGCTCGGCATGACGCCGGTCCAGGCTCAAAGCCTGATCGCGGTCGCCATGATGTTCGGCGCGGTCGCCGCCCTGCTGGCGCAGTGGGGATTGATCCGCATGTTCCAGATGACCCCGCGTAGCCTGCTGCGCTGGGGCGCGGGCCTCCTGGCCGTGGGCAACATCATCGTCGCCTTTGCGCCGAACTACTCGGCCGTCGTCGTCGGCTTCGCCCTGTCCAGCCTGGGTGCGGGCCTCGCCCGGCCGGGCTTTACGGCGGGCTCTTCGATCGCTGTCGGCAACGCCGATCAGGCCCGCGTCGCCGGCGCCGTGGCGGCGGTCAACGGCATCTCCATCGTCTTCGCGCCGGCCTTCATCATGGTCTACGAGCGCCACCACGCCGCGCCGTTCCTGCTCAACGTCGTTTTGCTCGCCGGCATGCTCGTCTTCGCCTTCGCCAGTCCGGCGCTCCGCCGCGCCGCGGCCCAGCCCGCAACCCGCGAGGACACAGTCATGGCGACTCTGGAACAGGCCGACGAAGGCAACATCTAGACGCTTGGGCTTTCGCCTGCGCGAACGGCTGCTAAGCTGAGGACGCGACCCCTAAGAAGAAGCGGGCGCGAGTACTGGGGGGATACGCGTGAAAGCCAGACTGATGGGCGCTCTTTCGCCTGCCCTGCTGCTGGCTCTCGCGCTGGGCGGAGCAGGTGAGGCCCAGGCGCAACGCGCGCAGGAGAACGCCGCGCGCTCGGCGGGCGACGCCTTTGGCACTAACATCGGCTCTGAACAGGTGGGCGTCTATTCCGGGGCCGACACCCGTGGCTTTTCCCCAACGACCGCCGGCAATGTGCGCCTGGATGGCCTCTATGCCGACGCGCCCTTCGGCTTCAATCCGCGCCTGATCACCGGCTCGCAGATCCGCGTCGGCCTGACTGCGCAGAGCTATCCGTTCCCGGCCCCCACCGGCATCATCGACTTCGGCATGCGCCCGGTCGGCGACCGGCCGGTGCACAGCCTGCTGACCAGTGTCGGCCCCCACGGCGCCTATTCCGTCGAGTTCGACGCGCAGGGGTTGATCGTGCCGGGCCGCTTCGGCGTCGCCTACGGCGCTTACATCAACAAGCAGGAGCCGCAGGCCGACGACACGCTGAAGAGTATCGGCCTGGCGATCTCGCCACGCTGGCGTCCGCGCGAGGGTGTCGAAATCCGCCCCTTCGCCACACATTTCGTTCGCTGGCACGACCTTGCGGGCCCCCTGACCTTCGCAGGCGGCCCGGTCCTGCCGCGTGAGCCCAAGGCCCAGAACTTCACCCCGGACTGGACGGGAAACCGCACGGTCTTCACACACTTCGGCCTGGTCAGCAGCGCGGCCCTGAACAAGACGTGGACGCTGCGGGGCGGGGTCTTCCACTTCATCCAGGACGACGACGGGCCGATTTCCGACGCCTACCTGAACACCGATGCGAACGGCGTGGCGCAGATTCGCCGCTTCGCCAATCAGCGTCCGTTCCATTACATCAGCGATTCCGGCGAAGCGCGTCTCTCGGGCGTCTTCGTTGGTGAGAACCTGCGCCACACCGTCCATTTCTCGCTCCGCGCCCGCGATGTTCGACGCAACTACGGCGGCGGCGCCGTGGCCAACTTCGGTCCGTCCCTGATCGGCCAGCATAACGCGCCGGCCGAGCCCATCTGGAGCTACGGCGCCGAGACCGACGATCACATCAGCCAGCAGCAGTTCAGCGTCAGCTACGCGCTCGCCCGCCGTGGCCTGGGCGAGGTCGGCTTCGGCGTCCAGAAGGTCCGCTACGAGAAGACCCTGACGCCGGAGTTCGGTCCCAAGTCGACGTCCAGGGAAAGCCCCCTGTTCTGGAACGGCTCGGCCTCGCTGAGCGTCAGCGACAAGCTCGCGCTCTATGGCGCTTTCACCCGGGGTCTGGAGGAAGCGCCCGCCGCGCCCGAGGTGGCCGCTAACGCCCAGGAAGCGCCGCCGGCGATCCACACCAAGCAGGTGGAGGTCGGTCTGCGCTATGTGTTGAAGCCGGGTTTGCGTCTGGTGGTCGGCTACTTCGACATTCAGAAGCCCTACTTTAGCTTGGACGGCGCGCGCTTCTGGCGCGAACTCGGCGTCGAGCGCCATCGCGGGATCGAAACCTCGCTGAGTGGCGAGGTCCTGCCAGGCTTGAACGTCGTCGTCGGCTATGTCCTGCAAAAGCCCCGCGTGTCCGGCGAGGCCGTCCGTTCGGGTCTGATCGGGCCTGATCCCGTGGGCCAGCTGCGCCGCACCGGTCGCGTGAACCTGGACTATCGCCCTCCATGGAATACTGCGCTCTCGTTCGAGGCTGGGGTCATTTACACGGGCGGCCGCGCGGTCTCGACGCGCCTTTACAGCGAGCTGGGCGGCAAGCAGCTTCACATCAAGCAGAGCGCCGGCCTCGACCTCGGCGGGCGCTACAGGTTCAAGATCCGCGGCGCGGCCTCCACCTTGCGGTTGCAGGTCCAGAACATCTCCGACACGCGACGCTGGCTGGTCTCGGCCAATGGCGGCATGACCTTGACGCCGCCCCGCCGTTTCGTGGCGACGCTGACGACGGACTTCTAGGCCCCGTTTTTTCCATCCACAGCTTCGCGCGCGCGCGCCGTTGACGGCGGCGTCAACGTCGGAACATAAGGGGAACGGAAAGGACTGCGCCATGCTGTCTCAAGCGATCGACCAGATCATCCTCGCGACCGGAGGCCTGCCGGCGCACATTATCGTGGCCCAGCGGTTCTATGGGCACGATCCGCAGGCGGTCGCCGCTCTGGACCGGTTGCGTGATGCTCTGGCGGAGCTCGACCGGGCGCTGCTTGCCTCACGCGGCGCCACAACCCGTGCAGACCGTGTTTGAGATCCTTGAGCGGCGGTTGGCGGCGGGCGAGGTCGTGGTCATCGCCTGCAAGGCCTGCCGCCGTCAGGCGCGCTGGCCGCGCGATAAGGCGATCACGCGTCTGGGCGGCTGGGCGACGACACAGGCCGTCCGTCGCCGCCTGATCTGCGCGGGCTGTGGCGGCCGCGACGCGCAAACCGCCTTCAAGGGGGCGACTTCGGCGTATTTCGCGGCCTAGGCTATACTTCACGCGGCGGGTGACGCAGTTAGCGCCGACCGGCAGCCCGAAGCCGCACGCATGAGCATGATCACCACATCTTTCGCGCTCGACGCCCAGGCCCGTAGAAGTCCCGCCGTCGCCGCAGGATGTCCGGCGTGCTGATCCTCTCCGCCGCGCCAGCGCTCGCCGCCGCCCATCACCTGACGATGGTGCTGCAGACCTATGGCCACCAGGTCGTGGCTGCGGGCGGACGCAATGAGGCGGAAAATCTGGTTCGCAGCGTCCGCTTCGATCTCATCCTCCTGACTCTCGCCCTGTCCACCACGGCGCTCATCCAACGCCTGCGCGCCGAGGGCGTGGTCACGCCGATCGTCGTGCTGAGCGGCGAGGCGGGCCCCGAAGAGCGGATCGCCGCCCTTGAAGCGGGCGCCGACGACGTGCTGGGGGCGGGGATTGATCCCGCCGAGATCGAGGCGCGCCTGCGCGCCGCGGCGAGGGCGCGGAACGAGGCCAGGGCCGCTGGCCGCGCCGCCGGGGGCGAGACGCCCGATGCGAGCCTCACCGGGGGCGTCATCCGCGTCGGCGATATCGAGCTGGATGCGCAGCGCCTGAAGGCCGTTCGCGCGGGCCGCGTCCTTTCCTTATCGCGGCTGGAGTTCCGATTGCTCAGCGAACTGATGCGCCGGCCCGACGAAGTGGTGAATCGCGAGATGCTGCTGAAGGCGGTCTGGGGCCTTAGCGCCGCGCCCCGCGCCAATCTGGTGGAGGTCCACATCCGCCGGCTGCGCGGGCGATTGGTCGGGCCGGGCGAACTGGATCCGATCCGCACAGTGCGCGGCATGGGCTACCAACTGCTCAGCCGTCCGAAATAGCCGAAGGCAAAAGAAGACCCGGGCCGCGACGGCGACCCGGGTTTCTTTCCGGACCGCGCGACACGACCCGGGGCGATGCGTACAGGGACGTTCCTAGTAGCGGTAGGTCATCTCGAGGCCGAATGTGCGCGGCTCGTTGAAGTTCGCGTAGTCGCCAATCGCGTTGGAGCCCGTGCGGTTCTCCGGCGAGCGGCGGTAGATGTAGCTGTTGTTCAGCAAGTTCCGCGACCAGAGCGAGAAGGTCAGGTTCTGGGCGTCGGCGACCTGCCAGTTGGCTAGCGAGACGCGCGCGTTCACCAGGAAGGCGTTGTCCGTCTTCTGGGCGAACTGTTCGAAGCTCTGCGTGCCTGTCGAATAGTTGGCGTCCAGGTGGAAGCGCAGTTCGGCGAAGTCCAGGGGCTGGATGTAATCTACGGCGCCGCTGAGCGCGTGCTTGGGCGTGTAGATCGTATAGACTTGCTGGACCGTGCCGCAGGCCGGGCACAGCGACGAGGCCGGGAAGGGGTTACGGACCGGCGGCAGCTTGGTGTCGGTATAGGCGTAGGCGAAGGTCGCCTGGAGGTTCTCGGTCAGGCGCGTCTGCATATCGAGCTCGATGCCCTTGACCGTCCCCTTGCCCGGCGCGTTGACGGTCTCAACCGTGTTGCGGGTGTTGCCGGTGATCGGGTCCGGCGCGACCAGGGTGAACTCGATCTGGGTGTTGGTTCGGTCCATCTTGTAGGCCGCCAGGTTGAAGTTCACGCGGTCGAAGAAGATCGCCTTCAGGCCCACTTCATAGCTTTTCACCTCTTCGGACTCGAAGGGCGCGAAGGTCAGCGAGCGCGAGTTGGCGCCGCCGGCGCGATAGCCGGTGGCGTAGGTGGCGTAGACGTTCACGGCGTCGTTGACGTCGAAGGCCAGGGTCGCGCTGGGGTCGAAGCGGCTCTCGTTCAACTCGAAGCCGAAGTTACGGGCGACGTTGCTGACCTTGTAGAGCGTGCCTTCCTTCTGGTCGTCCGTGTAGCGGCCGCCCAGGGTCAGCTTCAGAGCATCGTTGGCCACCGGCAGGGTGGTGACGGTGTGGACGAAGACGCCCTTGCTGGTCGACTTGGCGACGCTGCCGCGGTCGATCGCGCGGAAGCCGCGGGTGATGCCGGCGACCTTCGGGTCACGCACTACGTAGTTTCCGTTCGAGCCGACGTAGGTCAGGGTGCTCGGCGTCGCGGCCTCTTCCCAGGCCTTCTCGAAGAAGTAGTAGGCGCCGACGACGTACTCGAAGCGGCCTTCCCAGGCTGAACCGACCAGCTGGAATTCCTGGCTGCGCTGGAACTGCTCGAGGTCGGACAGGCTGTAGCGCGAGAAGTTGCGCGCCGAGTTGCCCTCGGGCGCGTTCGGTTGGAACACCGGCGGGCGGGCCGCGGCGCCGGCGTTGTCGTACTGCTGCACAGACACGTCGCGATAGGCGGTGATCGAGCGCAGTTCGATATCGTCGTTGATGTCGAAGTTAACGCGCAGCGTATGGCCCGAGACGTTGTCGATGCTGGCCTGTTGCGGCACGCCCAGGTCAGCGACCTTCACCCGTTCCGGATGGACGCCGATTCCAGGGGCCAGGGGCGAGATCGTGCCGGACGGCCGCGGGAAGGCTGACGATACGGTCAGGTTGTTCGGGTTGTAGTTGATCAGCTGGCTGAGGAACGGCGTCGATTCCGAATGGCCGTTGTCATAGGCGTAGAGCACCTCGACCTTGTCGGTCGGGTTCCAGAGGGCCGAGATCCGGAAGCCGTGGCGGTCGAGGTAGTTGTAGCCCAGCTGGCCTTCCATCGGGTTCTTAGTCGTCTCGTCGCGGTGCTGGATCACGCCGTCGACCTTGACGCTCACGCCCGCCACTTCCGGCAGGTCCAGGTGAACATCGCCGTTGTAGCCGTTGTAGTTGCTGACCCCGGCCGTAGCGCGCAGGCCGAAGGCCCCGGTGGGCCGGCGGGTCACGAGGCTCACCGCGCCGCCTTCGGTGTTCCGGCCGAACAGGGTGCCTTGCGGGCCGCGTAGCACCTCGATGCGCTCCAGGTCCAGCATGCCCGTGTTCAGGCCCTGCTGGCGGCCCAGGTAGACGCCGTCGAGATAGATGCCGACGCCCTGTTCGCGGGCAGGCTGGTTGGCGTCGCCCGGGACGATGCCGCGAATGCCGACCGTCAGCGCCGTCGAGCGCGATTCAAAGGTCGTCATGCGCAGCGTGGGGATGCTGGCGGCGATATCGAGGAGCGACTGGACCTGGCTGTTGTCCATCGCCTCGGCGTTCATCACCGAAATGGCGATCGGCGTTTCGCGCAGGTTGGTTTCACGCTTGGTCGCGGTGACGATGATCTCGGTCACTTCCGAGGCGTCATCGGCGGCGAGCGCGGGCGCAGCGGCGGCGGCGAACATGGTCGCAACGCTCGTCAGCAGCAGGGCCCGGCGGCGGTTGGAAAGGCGCATTAGTCGGATATCCCCCGTTGATGGGCTTTCTCTGCCCGGGGGGACGCTTAGCTCCGACCCACGTCGGTTAATTGAAGCTTTCCTGACGAAAGCTCCAACAGACTGTCATTTTGGCATCATAAATTAACGTCCTCCCAATGGGCCTTGCGAAACGGCGAGGGGACGGCTTATCCACGTTTCAAGCCGGGCCCTCGACCCGGTGTGTCCGGGGAGCCACATTTGACCGCTCAGCCAGCCGCGGAAGCGCCTGACGGCCTGCCGCTTCCCCAGCGTTACCTGTCGATTCTCACGATCGCCCTGGTCATGGCCATGACGGTTCTCGACCAGTCCATCGCGAATATCGCCCTGCCAACCATCGCCAAGGCGTTGAAGTCGACAGACGCCGCATCGATCTGGGTGGTCAACGCCTACCAGGTCTCGATGGTCATGTTCCTGCTGCCGATGGCGGCCCTGGGCGACGCCATCGGCTATCGCAGGGTGTTTCTGGCGGGACTGCCGCTGTTCGCCTTGGGCGCCGTGGGATGCGCGCTCTCCAACTCCATGGAGATGCTGACCGTCATGCGGTGCCTGGAAGGCATCGGCGGCGCCTGTTGTTCGGCGACCAACAGCGCCGTGGTGCGCTTCACCTACCCTTCCTCAATGCTGGGACGAGGCATCGGCTTCAACGCCGTCATCATCGCGGTCTTCTCTGCGCTCGGTCCGACGATCGCCGGCGCCATTTTGGCGATCGGTCCCTGGCAGTGGCTCTTCGCTATCAACCCGCCATTCCTGCTGGCCGCCTTCATCCTCGGCCTCTGGTCGTTGCCGAAGACGAAGGGTTCGGGGCACCGATTTGATCCGCTCTCGGCGCTGTTGAACGGGGTCACCTGGGGAGGCCTCCTTCTGGGTGGGTCGAGCCTGGCCCATGATGTGACGCCGCTCGCCCTGGGTGAACTGGCGGCGGGCGTGGTCGCCGGCGTCTTCCTGTCGATGAGAGAGCTGAAGAAGCCCGTCCCGCTCGTGCCGTTTGACCTGATGCGCATCCGCATCTTCCGGCTTTCCGTGGCGACGGGCATCGCCTCGTTTGGCTCCCAGATGTTGGCCTTCCTGGCCATTCCCTTCTACTTCCAGGGGCCGTTGCAAATCCCCGTCGTGCAAACCGGCATGCTGATGACGCCCTGGCCGATCGCGGCGGGCGTGTCGGCGAACGTCGCGGGCTATTTGTCTGACCGGTATCCAGCAGGGATCCTCGGCGCATTCGGTCTCTCGGTGATGGCGGTGGGGCTGGTGCTGGTGGCCATGATCGCCCCGGGCGCGTCCCATCTCGACATCATCTGGCGGATGACGCTCTGCGGCGTCGGCTTCGGCTTCTTCCAGGCGCCGAACAACCGGACGCTCGTCTCTTCGGCGCCGCGCGAACGCAGCGGCGCGGCCGGCGGCATGTTGGCGACGGCGCGTCTGCTCGGCCAGACCATCGGCGCGGGGGTGATGGTTCTGCTCTTCCATCTGGTCCCGGGGCAGCCGACCAAGGTGGCTCTATACGTGGCCGCGGCCGGCTCGGTGATCGCGGCCTTGGTCAGCCTCTCGCGCCTGCGCGCGCCGCCCACGCCGATGGTGCGTGAGCCCGAGCCTGAGGTGCTCGAGGACGCGGTCTGACCTAAACGCAAAAGCGCCGCCGGGAGGCCCGGCGGCGCCTGCAGTTCAACGCTCCGTCGGCGGCTAGACCGCTTCGGCAGGGACCAGCGTACGCTGAGCCTTCAGTTCGGCCCAGTTGGCGGCGTCCATCCAGTCGGCCCAGGCGCGGTACGTCCACAGCTGGGCGTGCTCACTGATGTGGGTGTCGATCACCTTGCCGTTCTCCATCTCCGTCCACTGGCCAAAGCCCTTGTTCATCGAGAAGTTCAGCGGATAGCGACGCGCGACGACGCCCATGGTCTGGCGAGTGGACTGGTCCCAGTTTTCGCCGTCGTCCTGCTCGAGCATGCCGGCGGGGCCGAAGGTGTGGTTGGCGTTGGTGATGCGTTGTTTGCGAACGTCGTCCGTCAGGTCCTTGGGGATGACCGTGAACCACCAGATTTCGCAGCCGGTCGGGCCCTTCGGCAGGCGCAATGAAAGCTGAGTGCCGCCCGAGGCGACCCACAGGTTCGGGAAGATGTTCGGGTGACCGCGGGTGTCACGACCGGCCTCGCCGAGAGCGGCGCTGGCCGAGGGCGTATCGCGCCAACGCTCGTCCAGGAACGGCGGCGGGTTGTCGCCCATAAGGGCCATCTGTTCGCGCTGCGCCGGCGTGATGCGCGGGCCGCTGATGGCGTGGCCATACTCGCCCAGCAGCACGCGGTGAGCGTTCGGATCGGCGGTGCCGGGGCCGACCGCGATCGGGTTGCCGTCCTTATCGACCGGGGGACGGCGCAGGCTGTTGTAGCCCGACATCATCGCCGAGGCGTGGCTGATCTGCACGTGATACCAGTCGAACAGGTTGTCGACGGCGAGCTTCCAGTTGCAGCCGATGATGTTCTTCTGGACGCCTTCGATGGCGACCTGATCGCCACGTTCCGCCACAAGGTCGATGCCCATGCGGCCGACCTCGCCGAGGTATTCCTCAAGGTCCGGGGCTTCCGGGTCCATGGTGGCGAAGACGAAGCCCTTGTAGCTGGCGACCTTGCCGGCCTTCACCAGGCCCCACTGCGACTTGTCGAGTTGCTCGTGGTAGAAATCCTTGTAGCCGGGGACGCCGATCAGCTGGCCGTCGAGGCCATAGGTCCAACCGTGATAGGTGCACAGGAACGAGCGGGCGTTGCCCATTTCCGCCCGGCAGACGGCATTGCCGCGGTGACGGCAGGAGTTCAGCAGGACCTGAAGCTCGCCCTTCTTGTCGCGCGTCGCGATCACCGACTCTTCGCCGATGAAGCTCAGGAAGAAGTCGCCCGGCTTGGGGATCTGCGTCTCGTGGCACATGAAGTTCCACGCGCGCGCGAAGATCTGCTCCAGCTCCATCTCGTAGATGGCCTGGTCCGAGAAAATCACCCGGTCGACCGTGCCGTTTTCCGGGTCCACATAGTCGTGGAACGGCCTGCTGCTGTCGCGAAGCATTGCGTCTCCTGATTGCTGTCCATCGGTTTCGCTTATGCCGCAGCGGGCGATCGCAGCGGTCGGAACCTTATGGGTCCTATATCCATGCTTTTGCATGAACGTCGAGCGTTGACTGCGCAAGTCACCTTTTCGCGTGCGGATTTGGCGCGAACTGCAGCGAGCCGCTTTTCCAGGGGCGTCGAATGCGCTTAACTTACACCGTGCAATAACAAGATGGGGAGACGCCAAGATGCCGTTTGCGGAGATTAATGGAGCGGGCCACCACTGGATCGATCAGGGCGCCGGCGAAGTCGTGCTTCTGCTGCACGGCGCAGCTCAAACCAACGCCTCTCTGGCGCTTCACATCGCCGGCCTCTCCGAAACGCACCGGGTGATCGCGCCCGACCTGCGCAGCATGGGCAAGAGCGAGCATGTGGCGTCGATGTCGCCGTCGGCCTGGATCGACGACGCTGTCGCCTTGCTTGAACACCTGGGCGTCGAACAGGCGCATATCTACGGTGTCAGCCTGGGCGCGCGCATCGGACTGCGGTTGGCCATCGACTATCCGCAAAAGGTGAAAAGCCTCATTCTGGAGCGGCCCATCATCGCCATGCGCGCCGACACCAACGCTCAACTGAACACCAACATCAACAGCGGCGCGAAGCTCACGCCTCAGGAAGAGGCCGCGCGCGAAGCTCAACATGGCGCGGACTGGCGCACGGTGCTGGCGAACTATTCGGCCATCCGTAACCAGCCTGAGCTGCAGGCGCACCTTGACCTGCGCGAGCTCTCGAAGAGCGTGACGATCCCGACCCTGATCCTGCGCGGCGACGAACGCGAGGTGGTCCATCCGATCGAGCATTGCCTGGAGCTCTACCAGAATATTCCTGGTTCCTGGCTGTGGATCCGGGCGAACACCAAGGGCGCCCTGGCTGCTGCGGCGCCAGAGGAGTTCTTCCCGACGTTGCGCGCGCATATGGCGCGGGCGGCCTAGGCCGCTGAGCTTGCGAAGTCGCCACGCTTCTCCATCGCCATGGTGATGAGCGTGGCGACCACCCCCAAGGCCAGCAGGATACCGAACGGGATCCAGCGGAATTGCGGCTCGGTCCAGTTCAGGGTGGCGCCAATGGCGGCGCTGCCGCCGGCGGCCGCAAGGCCGGCGATCAGGCTGTAGTAGCCATAGTAGGTCCCTACGAGGCGCTCGCTGCCGACCAGAGGCATGAGCTCCATTGTGAAGGGCTGGGCGAGGACGCCGCCCAGGGCCATGACGACCGCGCCGAGCAGCACCGGCGACATCAGCCAAAGCGCCTTCAACAACGGCGTTGCGCCATGAACCGTCTCCATTAGCGGCGCTGAGATCATGATCGGAGCCCAGCCCAGGGCCGTTAGCGCCATGCCGATCGCCAGGGCCTGACCGCCGCGCAGGCGGGAGCGGCACCAGCGGGTGACGCGGCTCTGCAGCGCCATGGTGACCAGCGCCGAGACCACGAATAGCGCGGTCACCGAGTCGTCGCGCCCGCTCACTCGGCCAGCCTCGAGGGCCATCGCGAAGGCAAGCTGGGTGTTGAGCAGCGTCAGCAGCGCCCCCGCGACGGTGAAGACCAGGAACGCCCGGTTGGTCACCACTTCGCGCCAGTCGCCCAGGACGTTGCCGGACAGGGCGAGCTTGCGCTGCGCGGGCAGCCGGAAGATTTGGGCGATGGTCAAAAGGGTGAAGAGCGCGCAGCCGCCCGCCGCCACCCAGCGGAAGTTGATCGCCAGCAACAGGCCGCCGACGATCGGCCCGACCAGGGCGCCGACGTTGCCCGCTACGGCGAAGACCCCGAAGGCCTCAGCGCGCCGTCCCACGGTCTCGGCCATCAGATAGGCGCGGATCGACGGGTTGAAGAAGGCGGTGGCGAGGCCGGCCAGGAAGGTCGCCAGGATGATCATCGGCACCGAGGTGAACAGGGCATAGAGGCCGAAGGCGACGATCCGCATGGCGCAGCCGATGATGATCATGGGCCGGGGGCCGATCCGGTCGGCAAGGCTGCCACCGAACAGGAACATGCCGTTGGACGACAGCATCCGCAGACCGATGATCAGCCCGACCAGGGCCGGCGCCAGGCCCAGCCCTTTGGTCAGGTAGACGGCGATAAAGGGGACGACGAGGCTGAAGCCGAAGCTGATGAAGAACTGATTGATCACCAGCATCTTGGCCGCCGGCGACAGCGCAGCGAAGGCGCTCGTCTCCTTGGGGCGGTCTGGCGAACTCATCCGAGGCGTTCTTCCCTGCGTGCGGCCTTGTGCTCGACCGTCGCCGCGGGAGTAGCGGCGGCAGTGGGCCGAGAGCAAGCTTGTCTGCCCAAAACCGCGGGCAATGGCCCAGTTTAGCGCTAGAGCACGCGGCTGAGCGGCGGGGCCACCTCCTCCAGCGACCGGCCCTCGGCGGCGACGCCGAAGGCGGCGGTGACGCCGGCCGCGGCGATCATCAAGCCACCGCCCAACAGGTACCCCCAAAGGATTTGCCCAGGCTCGCCCGCATCGATCAGGGCCCCGAACACCGCCGGGCCCGCCACCCCGCCGAGCAGGGTGCCGAAGGCGTAGAACAGCGAGATCGTGATCGCGCGGATCTCCAGCGGGAAGCATTCGCCCACCGTCAGGTAGGCGGCGCTGGCCGCCGCCGAGGCGAAGAAAAAGATCACCATCCAGGCGATGGTCTGGGTGACCGCGGTCAGCATGCCGTTGGCGAACATCCAGCCGCTCAGGCACAGCAGCACCCCGGAAATGGCGTAGGTCGCGCCGATCATCTGCCGCCGGCCAATGGTGTCGAAGAACCGGCCAAGGATCAGCGGCCCCGCCACATTGCCCAGCGCGAACGGCAGGATGAACCAGCCGATATGCTGCGCCGGCACCTGGTAGAACTTGCTGAGGATCAGGGCGTAGGTGAAGAAGATCGCATTGTAGCAGAAGGCCTGGCTGCTCATCAGGGTGAGGCCCAGGATCGTCCGCTTGGGATAGGTGCGGATGAGCGCACGGCCGATCTCCAGCCACGGCGTGCGACCGCGCTCATGCAGGTGGATGGCGGGAAGGCTGTCTTCCGGGCTCAGTGGGGCGCCGGAGTCGCGGACGACATGGGCTTCGATCTCGGCGATGATCCGCTCGGCCTCGGCGCCGCGGCCGTGCGTCATCAGCCATCGTGGGCTCTCCGGAATATAGCGGCGGATATAGATGACGATCAGCGCCAGGAGGCCGCCGCCGATGAAGGCGACGCGCCAGCCCCATTCCGGCGGCAGGAGCGCCGGGTCCAGCACCACAACCGACAGCATCGCCCTGCCCGCTGCGCCGATCCAGAAGCTGCCGTTAATGGCCAGGTCCGTATAGCCGCGCCGCCGCGCCGGGATCAGCTCCTGGATCGCCGAATTGACCGCGCCATATTCGCCGCCGATGCCGGCGCCCGTCAGAAAGCGAAACAGCACGAAGGACCAGAAGTCCCAGGCGAACCCAGAGGCGATCGTCGCCAGCAGATAGACCGCGACCGTGATGGTGAAGAGCCGCTTGCGCCCGAGGCTGTCGGTCAGCCGACCGAACACCAGCGCGCCCAGCACGGCCCCCAGGATATAGGCGCTGCCGACCAGCCCGATCTGGCTGGCGGTGAGCCCAAGGCCCGCCCGGCTCTGTATCGCCGGTGACAGGGCGCCGACCAGCGTCACCTCCAGGCCGTCAAGGATCCAGGTGATCCCCAACGCCGCCACCACCAGCCAGTGGAAGCGGCTCCACGGCAGTCGGTCGAGCCTGGCCGGTATGCGTGTCGTGAAGGTCGCGCTCAAGCCGTCCCCCTGGTGCAACGGTCCAGGGCGGAACGCACGACGCTGCGCTGTTGATCCTTAAGGCAGGGCGAAGGCGTTGATCGCGGCGGGCCGGGTCAGGCAACGATCGAGCCAGGCGGCGGCGCGCGGCCAGGCGGTCAAATCGGTCTTTCCGGCGTGCATCGGCCACATGATCGAGGCGGCGTTCAGGTCGGCCAGGCTGAAGTCCGCGCCCAGCAGATAATCCCGTCCGTGGAGCGCCAGCTCCAGCACCGAAAGCGGCTTGGCCAGCACCTTCATACCGCCGGCCAGTGTTTCTGGATTGCGCTGCTCGGCCGGCAGGATGCCGGTGTGGAGCCCTGCCGCGATGCCAGCTTTCTCCACCTCGGCCATGCCCCAGAAGGACCACTGCATGATCAGCGCCTGGCTCCGGACGTCGGCGGGCCAAAGCGCGTTCGGCGCCTGGTTGGCCAGATAGTAGTTGATCGCCATGGACTCCCAGAGCTCGAAGCCATGGTCGTCGATCGCCGGCACCTTGCCCATAGGCGCGCGCGTCACGTAGGGCGGCGCCTTCAACGCCGGGTCGGCGTAGGCGATGGGGTCATGCTCGAAGGCGACGCCCAGTTCTTCGGCCAGCCAGATGCAGCGGGCGGCGCGGCTGAAGTGGGCGCCATAGATGGTCAGGCCGGTGGCGGACATGGGTTGCCTTTCCTAATCGTCGCGCGGCTCCAGAAGGCCGCGTTTCTGCATGACCAGGATGATCACTGCGCCGGTCAGCGCGACGGCCATAAGGGCGGCGAAGGGCGCCCAGCGCAAGGCGGGAACCTCAGGCCGCATCAGCGCGCCGACCAGGGCGCTGCCGCCGGCCGAGGCGAAGCCGGCGATCAGGCTGTAGTAGCCGAAGTAGGTGCCGATCCGGTGCTCGCTGCCGACCGCCGGCATCAGCTCCATCGTATAGGGCTGGCCCATGGCGTTGCCGGCCGACAAGATCATGGCGCCCAGCATCACCGGCGACATCCACAGCAGGGCCTGCGCCAGCGGCAGCGGCGTGTGGTGGGTCGCAAGGAATGGGCTCGTCACCATGATCGGAACCCAGCACAGCCCGGCCAGGGTCACGCCCAGGGCCATCGCCTGGCCGCTGTTCAGTCGCTGGCGGCACCAGTGGCTGATGCGGCTCTGCACGGCCATGCCGCAGATGGCCGAGGCCAGGAACAAGAGGGTGACGGAATCGTCGCGGCCGGTGACGCGATTGGCCTCCAGCACCATGGCGAACATCAGCTGCATGGCGCTGATCATGTAGAGCGCGCCTGCGATCGCGAAGACGAAGAAGCGGCGGTTGCGAACCACCTCGGTCAGGTCCTGGATCAGAGTGCTGCCGGGCTTTTCGAAAGCGCGCTTGGGCAGCATGACGGTCTGGTAGATCGCCAGCAGGGCGAAGGCGCCACAGGCGACGCCGGCCACGACACGGAAGTCGACCGCCAAGAGCAGGCCGCCGATCACCGGCCCGATCAAGGTGCCGGTGTTGGCAGCGACCGAGAACAGACCGAACGCCTCAGCGCGGCGGCCGGGCGTCTCTGCGGCGAGATAGCTGCGGCAGGCCGGCTGGAAGAGCGCCGCGCTGAACCCCGTCAGCAAGGTCGCGATGATGATCGCGGGCGTCGCCGTCGATATGGCGAACAGCCCAAAGCCTAGGACTCGCAGGCAACAGCCGATGATGATGGTGGGCCGGGCGCCCATGCGATCGGCCAGGCTGCCGCCCACCAGGAACATGCCCTGCGAGGTCAAGGTCCGAAGGCCGATGATCAGGCCGACCAGAGCCGGCGCCAGGCCCAGGTCTTTGGACAGGTAGATCGCCAGGAACGGCACGACCATGGTGAAGGCCGCGATGACGAAGAACTGGTTCAGCACCAGGACCTGGGCGACGGGCGTCAGAACACGGAAGTTCGCGATCAGGCTCGGCGGCTTGTCTGGCTTCACCGCGTCCGTCAAGATTCCTCACCGGTCGCCGCCGGCGCCGCTCCTGTTGCTCCGCGCCCGAATGCAGGGTGGGTCGCCGCGCGTCAACCTGATCCCGTCGTGAGGAGGCTCACGCCGCCGCGTTGGGTTCCAGCAACCCGCGCTTTTGCATGATCCGAAGCAGGGCGGCGCCGGCCAGTGAGCACACCATCAGCATGACGAAGGGCATCCAGCGCAGATAGGGAATCTCCGGCCGCATCATCGCCCCGATCGCGGCGTTGCCCACCGCGGCGGACAGCCCGGTGATCAGGCTGTAGTAGCCATAGTAGGTGCCGATCATCCGCTCGCTGCCGACCACCGGCATCAGCTCCATGGTGAAGGGCTGGCCCATGGCGTTGCCCGCCGCCAGGATCATGGCGCTCAGGATCACTGGCGTCATCCACAACGCGGCCTGCGGGATCGGCAGGGGCGTATGGTGCGTCGGCACGAACGGCCCGGCCAGGATGATCGGGATCCAGCAGAGGCCCGCCAGGACGAAACCCAGACCCAGGGACTGGCCGCTGGTCATGTTGGCGCGGCACCAGCGGGTTATGCGAACCTGGATCGCCATGCCGCAGAGCGCCGAGGCGATGAACAACAGGGTGACGGAATCGTCGCGGCCGGTGACCCGGTGCGCTTCCAGCGCCATGGCGAAGGTCACCTGCAGCGAGCTCATGGTGTAGAGCGCGCCGGCGATCGAGAAGATAAGGAAGCGCCGGTTGCGCACCACCCGGGCCAGGTCCTGGAAGAGGCTGTTGACCGATCTCTCCATGACCCGCTCGGGCAGGAACACCACCTGGATGAGCGCCAGGATGACGAAGATCACGCAAGCAGAGGCGCTGACGATGCGGAAGTCGACGGCGATTAGCATGCCGCCGATCACCGGGCCGATCAGGTTGCCCGCATTGCCGGCGATGGCGAAGAGGCCGAAGGCTTCGGCCCGGTGGCCGGCGGTCTCGGCCGCCAGATAGCTGCGGCCGGCCGGGGTGAAGAAGGCGGCGCTCAATCCGGTCAGCAGCGTGGCGATGATGATCGCCGGCAGCGAGGCGGAGAGGGCGAACAGGCCAAAGCCCATAATCCGCAGCATGCAGCCCAGGATGATGGTCGGCCGGGCGCCCATCCGGTCGGCGAGGGTCCCGCCGACCAGGAACATGCCCATCGACGAGAAGGACCGCAGGCCGATGATCAGGCCGACCAGGGCGGTGGCCATGCCCAGGTCCTTGGTCAGGTAGATGGCCAGGAACGGCACCACCATGGTGAAGCCGCACGAGATGAAGAACTGGTTGATCACGAGCACCCGGGCGGCCGGGGAGAGCATGTTGAAAGTGCCGGTGAGACCGTGCGGGTTGGCGGGCTTCGTCGACGCTTCGATCACTCAATCATCCCTGGACGATGGCCGGTCGTACTGGCGCAGGCCTTGTCGCCGGTGTTAGCGGCTGGGGGTTCCCCGGGCCAGCCTGGAAACTGGGCCATCATCCATCCGAGTGGGACGTCAGGCGCGGCCACAAAGCCGCCACATTCTGCCCGGGTCATGCCGCCTGACCCGAATCCGGAGCCTATGATGCGCCTGACACCTCAGCTGATCGCCGCCCTCATCATCGCTGCGCCCCTGGCGGCGGCCCTGCCGGCAGGCGCCCAGACGCACCAGCACCACGCCGCCCAAGCGGCCGATCCGGCGCTGGCCGCCGCCATCGCCGGCGCGCAGCGCACGCCCGCCGACCGCGCGCGCGACGCCTGGCGCCATCCGCTGGAGACCTTGCAGTTCTGGGGCGTAAAGCCGGGCGCCGCCATCCTCGAGATCAGCCCGAGCGGCGGTTGGTGGACCGAGATTCTCGCGCCCTACGCCGCAAAGACGGGCGGCCGCTACATCGGCACTGGCCCAGTGATCGAGGGCCCAGGCGCCACCGACCAGAGCCGCGCCGCCCGCCGGCGGTTCGAGCAACGCTTCGCTGACGCCGCGACCTACGGCAAGGTCGAGGTGGTCCCCTTCGGCGCCCAGACCCGCGGCTTCGGCCCGGCCAATTCGGTCGACGTCGTGTTCACCGCACGCAACGTTCACAACTGGATGGGAACGCCAGGACGGATTGACGCGGTCTTCTCCGACTTCTTCTCCGTGTTGAAGCCGGGCGGCGTCCTTGGCGTCGAGGAGCATCGCTCGGATCCGCGGCCGATGAAGGATGGCGCCTCGGATGGCTATGTGTCGGAGGCCTATGTGATCGCGGCCGCCACCAGGGCGGGGTTCGTCCTCGACGGCAAGTCCGAGATCAACGCCAACCCGAAGGACACCAAGGACCATCCCTATGGCGTCTGGACCTTGCCGCCGACCAACTCGACCGGCCCGGCGGACAAGCCTAAGGACCCCGCGTTCGACCCGGCCAAATACAAGGCTATCGGCGAGAGCGACCGCATGACCCTTCGCTTCCGCAAGCCCACCTAGGGCGCCTTGCGGCCACAGCGCGCCGCAAACGGACGAAATGCTGCTATAGACCCGCCGCGCTGCGTCGCGCCCCGCCGGGGCGTGCGCGAGCGCGACAGGGATATTGATGCCGTTTCCGAACACCCACCCCGCGCTCGCCCAAGCTCTGAAAGCGCAGGGATACGAAGAACCGACCGCGGTTCAGGCCGCCATTCTCGATACGCCGCGCGGCGCCGATCTGCTGGTCTCCGCCCAGACCGGCTCGGGCAAGACCGTCGCCTTCGGCCTGGCCGCCGGCGCCGACCTGCTGGGCGACGCCGAGCGTTTCGGGCCCGCTGACGCGCCCGTCGCCCTGGTGGTCGCCCCGACCCGCGAGCTGGCGCTGCAGGTCAGCCGCGAACTGGGATGGCTCTACGCCCCGGCCGGCGCGCGCATCGTCACTTGCGTCGGCGGCATGGACGCCCGCAGCGAGCAGCGCGCCCTGAACGCGGGCTGCCACGTGGTCGTCGGCACCCCCGGCCGCCTGCGCGACCACCTGGAGCGGGGCAACCTCGACCTTGCCAGCCTGAAGATCGTGGTCCTCGATGAGGCTGACGAGATGCTCGACCTCGGCTTCCGCGAGGATCTCGAGGAGATCCTCGACGCCACGCCGCCCGAGCGCCGCACCCTGCTGTTCTCGGCGACCATCGCCCGCGAGATCGCGACGCTCGCCCGCCGCTATCAGCGCGACGCCGTACGCATCGACACTGTCCGTCGCGACGAGCCGCACGGCGACATCGAGTACCGCGCCGTCCGCGTCGCGCCGAACGAGATTGAGCATGCGGTGGTCAACCTCCTCCGCTACTTCGACGCGCCTTCGGCCCTGATCTTCTGCGCCACCCGTGAAGCGGTCCGCCACCTCTATGGCACCTTGCGCGAACGCGGTTTCCAGGCCGTGGCGCTCTCCGGAGAGCTCAGCCAGAAGGAGCGGACTGACGCACTGCAGGCGCTGCGAGACGGTCATGCGCGCGCCTGCGTGGCGACCGATGTCGCCGCCCGCGGTCTCGATCTGCCGGCCCTGGACCTCGTGATCCACGCCGACCTGCCGCAGAACAAGCCGACCCTGCTTCACCGCAGCGGCCGCACCGGCCGCGCGGGCCGCAAGGGCACCTCCATCGTGCTCGCCCCTTACACCCGCCAGCGCAAGGTCGAGCAGTTGTTCGCCTCGGCCCAGATCACCGCCTACTGGTCGGGCCCGCCAACGGCCGATGAGGTGCGCAAGCGTGACCAGGAACGGCTGCTGGACAGCGCCGTCCTGAAGGAGCCGGCCTCCGAGGAAGACCTGGCGCTCGGCCGCCGCCTGCTCGAGGGTTCCGACGCCGAAACTATCGCCGCCAGCCTGGTGCGCCTCTACCGCTCGCAACTGCCCGAGCCCGAGGATGTCTTCGATGGCGGCGGCGAAAACGGTCCGCGCGCGCCGCGGGCGGGCCCGCGCGAGCGGCCGGAGCGCGGCGCAGATCGTGTCTACGATCCCCGCGCCGAACGCGAGGCGCGGCCGACGGGCGGCGCCTGGTTCCGCATTCCGGTGGGTCGCGTCGACAAAGCTGACCCCAAGTGGTTGATCCCGCTGATCTGTCGCCACGGGCACGTGACCAAGCGCGACATCGGCGAAATCCGTATCTTCCCGGACGAGACCCTGTTCGAAATCTCGACGGAGGCGGATGCGCGCTTCCGCGCTGCGGTCCAGCGGACGGCCGACGGCGATGCGCCGATCACGCCCGTTGACGGCCCCGCGCCCAGCCGTGGCCCGGCCCCAAAGCGTCCCGGCCCGAACCGGGCCGGCCCGAAACTAGGCGGCCATAAGCCGGGCGGGCCGCATCCGGGCGGACCGCGCAAGCCGCCGACCGGTCGCGCCGGGCCGCCGCCCTACAAGAAGAAGCGCGACAAGGCCTGACCCGCCTAGGCCGCGGCGACCATCCGGAAGCCGCGTTCCTTCATGCGCGCCAGGTAGCGGTCGCCGAAGTCGGTGGGGACGGCCTGGCGCACGCTCGGCCGTTCGGCCAGGGCTTCGCGCCACGCCATGATCTTGGCGGAGCAGTCGACCAGCTTGCGGCCGTTCAGCCGTTCGGCGAGATCCAGCTCGCGGAACATCGGCGCGAAGACCGCGTCGACCGCGCAGAAAGCCTCGCCGGCGAACAGCGGGCCGACCATCTCGTCCTCGACGCGCTTCAGCTTGGCGCCAAGCGTCGCGCTCGCCTTGGCCAGGGCGGCGTCATCACCGGCCTGCACCACCTGGCGCATATCGCCCATCACCGCGTTGCCGAACTCCATCCAAGCGCGACGGCGCGCCTTGGCCAGCGGATCGGCGGGGTGCAGCTTGGGTCCGTCGGCTGTTTCTTCGAGATATTCCAGGATCACCATGCTCTCGAACAGAATGGCTTCCGGCTCGCCGGGGCGGTCGATCCTGAGCACCGGCACCTTGCCCAGGGGCGAGATGGCCAGGAACCAGTCGGGCTTGTTCTGCAGGTCGACATACTGAATTTCGAAGGCCACGCCCTTCTCACGGAGCGCAATGGCGGCGCGCTGCACGTAGGGGCAGGTCTGGGTGCTGATCAGGGTCAGATGGGTCATCGGGCGTCTCCTGCAGGCCAGCGCTGTTGTGGGCGCGCCTTGGCGATGTTTAGCATGGCTTAACGCCCGCGCGCCGGGCTGGAAAATGACTTTGGAGGGGACTTCATGACTTTCACAGTTATCGGACGCGATCCACGCACGGGACGCCTGGGCGTCGGCACAAGCACCGGTGAAATGGCCATCGGCAGCCGCGCGCCCTATGTCGTCGCCAACGTCGGCGCGGTCGCGACCCAGGCGCTCACCGATCCACGCCTCGGCCCGCTCGCGCTGAAGCTCCTCAGCCTGGGGTATCCCGCGCAGAAGGTGATCGACGAACTCGTCAGCAGCGATCCCAATATCGAATATCGGCAATTGGGCGTTGTCGACCGTTGGGGCCATGTGGCGGCGCGCACCGGCGCCAATAACAGCGCCTGGAAGGGCCACATCATCGGAGACGGCTGGGCGGTGCTCGCCAATGCTGTGGTGGACGGCGTGGGCGAGGCGATGGCCGCCTCGATGGAGGCCTCTATCGACGACGACATCGAAACTCGCCTGATGAAGTCCATCGACGCCGGGACCAAGGCTGGAGGCCAACCTACCGGCCAGCGCTCCGCCGCCCTGCTCGTGGCTGAGAACGAGGGCTATACGATCATGAACCTGCGGGTCGATGATCACCCCGAGCCGACCACGGAATTATGGCGCCTGTTCAACAAGCTTCACCCGCTTGTTCCTTACTACCGCGAACGCCCGGACAACCCCTCCATCGGGCGCGTCTACGACTGGGCGGCCGCCCGCGGCATCAAGTACCCTTAGAAGACGCGAGAACGTCCCTTCTCTTCTCGCGGGAGGAGGGACCAAAGCCCCGCCCCCCGGCTTGCACCGGTTCGCAAAGCGTCTTAGTTGCATCTGCAAGATGTTTGGCGCCGCCGCGGCGCCCGCCCAGAACACTTCCAGAGACATACGAGCCGCCTCGGCAAGGGGCGCATCGCGCGCAGGGGGCGCGAGCCATGACGTCACTTAGCGAGCCCGACACGCCTTCAGATATCTTGATCGCTGAGTCGGAAATGGTGGCGGAGGGCGGCCACATCGAGCCGACGATGGAGGAGAAGGAAGCCGCCTACGAGAAGTTCGTCTGGGAGAACCTGAGGCGAAACTACATTGGCAATTTCCTGCACGGCATGCTGGGCATGACGGGCTTTCGGCTGCTGAACGCGCCGACCTTCCTGCCCGCCTATCTGCATGCCTTGGCCGGCTCCGACGCGATCGTCGGCCTGGGTCTGGCGGTCCAGCAGTTCGGCGCCATGCTGTCGCCCGGCATCAGCGCCAACATGGTTGAGCACCGCGCCAAGGTGCTGCCCATCGCTCAGGTGATCGGCTTCGGCATGCGAATCCCGGTGCTGTTCATCGCACTGGGCGGCTGGTTCTTGCCGCCGAATGTCCAGTTGCCGATGATCATGACGCTTCTCTTCATCTTCGGCCTGTTCAGCGGCATGCAGCGTGTCGCCTTCGGCACGCTGATGGCGAAGGTCATTCCCGTGACGCAGCGCGGCCGGTTGTCGGCATGGCGCAACGTGGTCGGCGGCGCGATCGCCGCGGTTCTCGCCTTCGTGGCGGGCAAGTACCTGATCGCCGGCAACGTCTGGGGGAACGGCTATTCGACCACCTTCCTGCTGGCCTTCTTCCTGATGACCGGCGGACTTTCAATCTTCTCGCTTCTGGTGCGCGAGCCGATCCCGCCACGCACGCGGACTTTCACCCCGATGCGCGAGCGGCTGCGCCAACTGCCGGGCATGTTCAGGTCCGAGCCGGAATTCACCTGGTACACCATCGTCGTGCTGTGCGCGGTGATGGGCCGTCTGGCCGTGCCATTCTACATTCTCTATGCAGCCAAGACGATCGAGCTCAGCGGCGCCAACATCGGCATCCTTTCCCTGGCCTACCTAGGCGCGGATACGGCGTCGAACCTCCTCTGGGGCTATCTCGGCGACAAGAAAGGCTTCCGCATCGTGCTCCTGCTGGCGCTGGGGAGCTGGATCGCCGCGACCGTCCTCCTGATGAACGTCACGGCGCTCTGGCCGATCGCGCTCGCCTTCGTGGGCCTGGGCGCCTCGCAGGCCGGCTATTTGATGGCCTCGCAGACCATGGTGCTGGAGTTCGGCTCGCGGGAGGACACCCCCATGCGGCTTGCGATCACCGGCACAGCGGAGCAGGTTTCCGCCGCCGCCGGCCCCCTGATCGGCGGGCTGATCGCCGCGGTGGTCGGCTACCACGCTGTGTTCCAGGTCTCGATCGCCTTCCTGGTGCTCTCGCTGATCCTGGTGATCGTCCGGGTGAAGGAGCCGCGCAAGCGATCGGCGCGCGTCCGCAGCTAGACGGCGTCGTCCGCCGCCAGGGCCACTTGGTTGCGGCCACGCGCCTTGGCCTCGTAGAGGGCGGCGTCGGCGCGCATCAGCAGGCTGGCGAAATCGGCCGCATCGGCCGGAAAGCCCGCTAGGCCGATACTCACGGTCACGGGCCGGTCCACGGCGTCATAGTCCGCCGCGGCGACGGCGGCGCGGACCCTTTCGCCCACGGGAGCGGCGTCGGTCGGGCTCAGCCGTGTCATCAAGGCGAACTCGTCGCCGCCATAGCGGAACAGCATCCCCTCCGACCGGGTCACACCGGCGATCGCAGCAGCGACTTCGCGGATGATCTGGTCCCCGACGGGGTGGCCATAACGGTCGTTCACCGCTTTGAATTGGTCGATGTCGATCATCATCAGGCTCACAGCCTGCCCCGCGCGGGCGGCCGCGAGGAGCGCCTGCGGTCCGGCCGTATCGAAGCGCCCACGATCGTCGAGCCCGGTCAGGGTGTCCTTGCCGACCATCTCCACCAGCTGCTCGTAACGTCGGCGGTAGGTCAGCCGATCGAACACGTCGCCCATGCCGTGCGGGCGCGCGGGCAGGCCGACGTCGCGGGCGAAGCGCAGATAGAGCGACAGCATCAATGTGAAGAAGGCCGCTGCGCCGACCTTGGCGATCCAGCCGCCGTAGAAGGCAGAGATCGGCACGCCGGAAATGACCCGCAGGCCGGCATAGAAGAAGGCCTGATCGCAGCTCAGGACGACGGCCAGACTGATGAATATCTTGAGGGGGACGGCCAGGCCCTTGCCCTGGCTCAGCCGTTCGAAGAGCAGGACCATGGCGATCAGGTCGACGAACAGCAGCGCGGTGCCCCAGACCATCAGCACGCCCATCTGGTCCAGGAAGCGCAGGTCGGGGTTGAACCCGGGCATCTCGGCGGCAGGCGTGTGCAGCCGCAAGATCAGCGCCAGGATGACCATCAGCACATTGCCGCCCAGCAGGCCGTAGACCGGCTGGCGCATGCTTTCGGCGTCCTCCTTCATGTAGAGCAGCAAGAAGAAGGCGAGCTTTCCGGCGAACATCACCGTCGAGCCGGGAGAAATCAGACCGAACGGCAGCTCGATGAAGAAGACCGCGGCGAGGTAGGTCTCCAGAAAGTGCATGGCGCCGAGCACACAGAAGAAGACGCCGATGCCGATGGTCTTGCGGCTCCGAAAGATGGCCGCCATCGCCACGAAGAAGATAGTCCCCTGAGCCAGGAGGACGAGCAGTCCGGACATCGCTGAGCAAATCCCCAAGGCGCGGCGTCAGCGGCCGCGTTTCGCCGCCATCGCCACGCGAGCGGCTAAGCCTAACGTCGTGGGCGTGGTCGGGCCAACGAAACCTGAACGGTGACAGGGCGCGACACGACATTGCCAACCTCGTGCGAGGCGCTAAAGCCCAAGGAGCATAAGGAGAGGAACCACCATGCCCCACCCCGCTCTGCGCGCCGGCTCTGTCGCCGTGGTCACCGGCGGCGCCTCCGGCATCGGCCTGGAAGCCGCCGCCCGCTTCGCCGACTTCGGCATGGCCGTCGTGATCGTCGATATCGGGGCCGACCGGCTGGAGGACGCCCGCCGGGAGGTTTCATCGCGCTCGCGGCGCGCGGTGGTTCACGCCTTCGAGGCCGATGTGTCTGACCGGCCCGCTCTGGACGCGCTGGCCGCCGAGATGGATGACCGCTACGGCGGGGTCGACGTCCTGATGAACAACGCTGGCATAGGCGCTCGCATGGACGCCTTTGGCGAGGTCGACGTCTGGCGCCGCGTGCTGGAGGTCAATCTGTGGGGCGTGATCAACGGAACGCAGGCCTTCGGCCCGGCCATGGCTGCAAGCGGCCGGCCGGGCCTGATCATCAACACCGGCTCCAAGCAAGGCATCACCACGCCGCCTGGCTCGCCGGCCTATAATGTCTCGAAGGCCGGCGTGAAGGCCTACACGGAGGCGTTGGAGCATCAGCTGCGCAACACCGAAGGCTGCAAGGTCAGCGCCCATTTGCTGATCCCGGGCTACGTCTTCACCGGCATGACGGCGGGCGATCAGGTCGAGAAGCCGCCGAGCGCGTGGACGCCAGCCGAAACGGTCGACTTCATGCTGACGAGCCTCGACAAGAGGGACTTCTACATCCTTTGCCCCGACAACGACGTGCCGCGCGAACTGGATGAGAAGCGCATCCTGTGGGCGGCCGGCGACATCGTCGAGAACCGCCCCCCGCTGTCGCGCTGGCATCCCGACTACGGCGAGGCTTTCGCGGCCTTCATCAAGCGCTAGGTGTCGTTTCCAAGAAGGTTGTTCACCCTTGTCCAGGGTGAGAGTCCGCCGATGCCGGCGTGAGGTCGGCTGAGGTTGTAGGCGTCGATCCAGGGTCCGATGGCTTGGGCGCGTTCAGCCGATGAGCTGTAGGGCTTGGCGTAGGCCCACTCCCTGAGGCTGGTCTGGATGAAGCGCTCGGCCTTGCCGTTGGTCCTGGGCGTGTACGGCCGGGTGCGGACGTGGCGGGCGCCGGCGGCCTGCAGGGCGTTGGCGAAGAGCTTGGAACGGTAGGCCGAGCCGTTGTCGGTCATCACCCGCTCGACGCGGACGCCGCAACGGCCGAGCCAGGCCAGGGCGCGTTCGAGGAAGCCGGTGGTGTCGAGTTGGCCTTCCGAAGACAGGATCTCGGTGTAGGCCAGGCGCGAAGCGTCATCGACGCAGACGTGCAGGAAGTCCCAGCCAGCGCGGCGCGAGCGGCCGAGCTGGCGGTCGCCGGTGACGCGGTGGCCGGCGACGTCGAAGCGGCCGAGCTTCTTGATATCCAGATGGATCATCGCGCCCGGTCGGCTGTGCTCGTAGCGGATCACCGGCGGCTTCGGATCGAGCGCGGCCAGCTTGCCCAGCCCCTGCCGGCGCAGGATAGCCCCCACCGTCGAGCGGGCCATGCCCAGCGTCCGGGCGATCGCCGGACCGGTCATCCGCTGACGCCGCAGTTGCTCGATCTCAGCCACACGAGCCGCAGCCACCTTGCGCGGACATCGTCGCGGCGCCGAGCTGCGGTCGTGATGCCTTCGCTCGCCGCCGCGACGATGCCGGGCGATCCATTTGCGCGCTGTCCGCAGCGACACCCCTGCCGCCTCCGCCGCCGCCTTCGCCGTCCAGCCTTGCGACACGCGCCGCGCCAGCAGCGCTCGACCCCCAGGCGTCAGACGGGCATTCTGGTGGACGTTCATCCGGGACCTTCCGGGTTAGGAGTTGGAGCTTTGCAACCCCAGCCTCTCAGCCCTGTCCCGGGTGAACAACCTTCATAGCTTCGACAGCTAGGCCATGTCCGACCGACCGATCCTGATCGTACCCGGCCTGTTCGATTCGCCAGCCGACCACTGGCAAAGCCTCTGGCTCGAAAGCATGCCCGACGCCCGGCGCGTCGAGCAGGAGAACTGGGAGCAGCCGACTCTGGCCGAATGGACAGCCGGCCTGGTCGAGGCGCTGCGATCGGCGCCGGACGCGGTCTTGGTCGGCCATAGTCTCGGCTGCGCCCTGATCGCCCATGTGGCGAAGATCCGCGGCGCGCGGGGCATCGCCGGCGCCATGTTGGTGGCCCCCGCGGAGGTCAATCGCGAAGGGCCGGTCGGGCGGCTGCTCGAGCCCTTTGGGCCCATGCCGATGGAGCCGCTGCCATTTCCGAGCACGGTTGTGGCCAGCCGCAACGACCCGTTCGTCAGCTTCCCGGAGGCGGCGCGATGCGCCGTGAGCTGGGGCTCGCGCTTTGTCGACCTGGGCGACGCTGGCCACATCAATGTCGAGTCCGGTTTCGGACCTTGGCCGGAGGGTCGCGTGATCCTGGATGAGTTGCTGGCGCGGATCGAAATGCGGGCATGAGCGTCCTCAACGACGTCATCGCAGCGACGGGCCTGACGCCGACGACCCTGGCTGTGGCGGCGACGATCATCCTCCTGGCGGCCTTCATGCGCGGCGTGACGGGCTTTGGCTTCGCGATCGCTGCGGTGCCCCTGATGTCGCTGGTGATGGAGCCGAGGCTGGCCATCGGCGTCTCCATCCTTCTGCCCCTGCCTTCAGGCCTGATGGACTTGGGTAAGGCCTGGCCGGCGTCGCACCGGCGCGTGATGCCGCGCCTGATCGGTGGGGCGGTGATCGGCACCCCGATCGGTATGCTCCTGCTGGGCGTCATCGCGCCCGATCTGCAGCGGGTGATCGTCGCGGCTGCGGCCTTCTACGCCCTGGCGGCGGTCTATCTCTTCAAGGATCCGGACAAGCTCGGCCTGCTCGGTCGCCCGACGGCTGCGGGCCTCGGCGCTGGTCTGCTCAATGGCCTGGCGGGCATGCCCGGGCCGCCAGTGGTGGCCTACATCCTGACACAGCCGCTCCCCGCGGCCATGGCCCGCGCCTCAATGATCGTCTTCTTCCTGGCGACCGGCGTTGTCGGCGGCCTGTCCGGCGTGGCGACCGGGGTCATCACGCCGGGATCAGCTCTCGCCTCTCTGCTCTGCCTGCCGCTCTTCATCCTCGGCAACGGCGCGGGCCGCCGCCTGTTCGAGGCCTCGCAAGCCGGCGTCTACCGAAAGGCGGGTCTGGTTCTTCTGGTGATCGGCGCCACGTCGGCGGGCTGGAAGGGCGTCGCCGGCTTTCTATAGAGCCTGGCTCGTGGGCGTAGCCCAGACCGGCCGCCACGCCAGGGCGGCGAACAACCCCGCGCCGCAGGCGAACAGCACGGCCGCGCCCCAGAGCGCCGGCTGATAGCTCAATCGGTCGTAGATCGCGCCCACCAGAGGCGCGCCGACGCCGTTGCCGATGCTGAACATGGCGAAGAGCCAGCCATAGATCCGCCCGTAGGCGCGAAGACCGAAATGCCGGACGGTGAAGAACGACAGGAAGTCGATCTCCGCGCCGGCGCCCAGGCCCAGAAGGATCACCGCCGCCAGCAGTCCAAGCCGATCCGCGCCGCAGACGGCCAGGATCACGGCTGCGCCGACCGGGGCGAGCAGCGACACACCCGCCACCAGCGGCGGCGAGAAGCGGTCCAGCATCGCTCCGATGACGCCGCGGCTGATGAAGATCGCCGCCCCCATGACCCCCGCCAACCCCGCGGCCTCCACGCGCGGCAGGCCGCGATCGGTGAGCAGGGGCACAAGGTGGACGATCACGCCGCTTTGGGCGGTGATCAGCAGCAAGATGGCGCCGCCGATCATCCAGAAGGTGGGCGTGCGCAGGGCCTCGGGCAGGGTCATGCCAGCGCGGGCCGTTGGATTGTCCGCGCTGGTCCGCGTGGCGCCGCGGCCGAGCAACAGGGCGACCACGGGAAAGGCCGCCAACACAGCGAAGCCGGCGACCGCCATGTAGCCGGCGCGCCAGCCGTGGTCGACGATCACCATCTGCACGGCGGGCGCCCCGACCACGCCGGCCGTGGCGCTGCCCAGCAGGGTCAGGCCAAGCGCCAGACCCCGTCCGCGGGAGAACTGCAAATTCACCGCGCGTGTCCAACTGATCGGCGACGTGGCGCAGCCCAATAGCGCGATGCCCATGCAGGCGGCGTAGAAGGTCCAGAGCGCCGGGCCCACCTGCGCGGTCAGGGCGTAGGCCAGGCCCAGGCCCAGCAGCGACGGGGCCGCGATCCGGCGAACGCCATAGCGGTCGATCAACCAGCCTGCCAGCGGCGCGGAGATCACCGTGCCTAGCGTAATGAAGCTCATCCCCAGCGTGATCTGTCCGCGGCTCCAGCCGAACGCCTCGGAGAGCGGCTTAACGAAAAGGCCGAAGGTATAGAACGCCAGGCCGGTCAGGCCGGAGCAGGCGCCAACCGCGGCGGCGAGCACCGTCGGCCATCCAGCCTTGAATTCACCCGCCGTCGAGTCGGCCATAGTTCATCTCCGTACGGTTTGCAGACCTCGCGGCGCGGAAGCCTCAAGAACATCTATAATGGTATAAGTCTATACCAACTTCGTCGCAGCGAAGTCGGAAGCCTTTCGTGCGTCGTCGCGATCCCACGCGTCATGACCGTGGCGTCCTTCAGGTGCAGGTTTGGGCGAACAGATCACGCGTTGCTTCACACAGTCCGGTCACAAATCTGGCGACGCTTGCCTTCAGTCCACCAAAAATTAGGCAAACTGCGGCCTTCGCACCTGCGAAGGCGCAGCCGTGGTTAAAGTGCCGCTTGGTATATCTTTATAGCTATTCTCCAGCGGACAACACCTGGGGGATTTCTATGCGACAGTCACCATCGGCAGGTAAGCGTAATCTTTTCAAAAGCTTGATGATCAGCGGCTGCAGTGCGTCAGTTCTCGCTATGGCGGGGGCCGCATCGGCTCAAGCGGTGGCGGCGGACGGCGCAGCGGACGGCGTTGAGGAATTGGTCGTTACAGCGCGGAGCCGAGGCGAACGTCTTGCCGACATCCCGCTGACCATCAACGTCATCGGCGCTGATGCGATTCAGAAGGCGAACCTGAAGGGCGTCATGGACCTTTCCCGGGTCGCGCCAAGCTTCAACTACATCGCCAACCTGCGCGGCCAGGCCTTCATCAGCATGCGCGGCCTGAACCCCAACACCTACAACACCCAGAAGCAGGGCGTGTCGTTCTTCATTGACGGCGTCTACATCGCCGGTGAAGCGACCTCCTTCAACCTGCAGGATCTCGACCACGTTGAAGTGCTTAAGGGTCCGCAATCGACCCACTTCGGACGATCGACCTACGCCGGCGCGATCAACTACATCACGCGCATCCCGGAATCGCCGACGATCTCGGGCCGCGTCACGGGTGAAGTTCAAACCCGTAGCAGTTACGACGTTAACGGCGTGATCAACGTCCCGATCGTCGAGGACAAGCTCTACGCCAGCTTCTCGGCCCGCAAGTTCCACCGCGGCGGCGTGTTCGAAGAGCGCAACTTCGGCGGCAAGCTCGGCGAGCAAGACTCGATCAACCTGGCCGCCGCCTTTGTCGTCCATCCGCTGGATGGCACGACCATCCGCTCGCGCTTCATGTACGACGAGGATGACGACGGTCACCAAATCTCCTGGACGGCCTATCGCCAGGATATGGCCGACTTCGACGTCACCTATCCGACCGGTGTGAAGTATCCGACCTTCACCATTCCCGACAGCTTCTACCGCGAGGACAAGTTCGGCAACTCGCTGGGCATCATTCCAAACCACGGCGGCGACCGCGACCGCCGCCGCTTCATGACCTACTTGATCATCGACCAGGAACTGGGCGGCGGCTACACAGCCAACTATTCCGGCGAGTACTTCAGCGAATACAACCGCTGGTGGGCTGACGTGACCAACCGTTGGCTCGCCGATCCGTTGCTTTCCAACGCGAAGCTGGTACTGAATCCGACGCAGAACCAGACGCGGACGGTCGCGCATCAGTTCCGTGTTTCGTCGCCATCGGACCAGAGGCTGAAGTGGACCCTGGGCGCCTTCCACTTCAAGGACTCCTACGGGAGCTTCGCCCAGTATGGCCGGGTGGTTTTCGCGCCGTTCACCCTGGTGCAAGGTGTTCCCCGGCGTACGGCTGGCGCGTCGCGCACGCTCAACAAAGCCCTCTACGGCAGCGTCAACTATGAGCTGATTGATAACCTCAATCTGACGATCGAAGCGCGATACCAGTCCGAAAAGCTGTTCACCAACGACTGCAATCTGACGGCTTGCCAAAACTATACGGCGGCGTTCTCGCGCACTGAGAAAGATTTCCTGCCGCGCTTCACCCTCGACTACAAGCTCACGCCGAATCTGCTCGCTTACGCCCTCTATTCAGAAGGCACCAAGAGCGGCGTGATCAACACCCAGTCGGGCGCCACGACCGCCGACGGGGCGCTCGCCTACCAGACAAAAAACTATCAGCGCCCGGAATATGTCGAAAACTACGAAGTCGGCCTGAAGGGTACGCTGTTCGACAGGCGCGTGAGCTTCGAAGCCGCGGTCTATAAGATGAAGGTGACCAACCAGCAGGTGTCGACCTTCGGCCTCGGCCCCAGCGGCCAGATCGAATCCTTCACCGGCAACGGCGGGGCCTCGGACATTAAGGGCGCCGAATTCTCCGGCACCTTCTACGTCACGCCGCAGTGGGACGTCTTCTACGGTGTCGGCTATGCGCACCACGAATACGTCGGCACGGGTGCGACCAACGCCACCCTGATCAGTCTCTTCGGCATCACCAGCCCGAATGCGACCCTGCAGGGCCTGACCTCGCAGCAGACGCCGCGCTGGACCATGAGCGGTTCATCGGAATACCGCATCCCCATCGGCGCCAACCAACTCGCCTTCCGCGGCGACTGGACCTACACGGGCGAGCGCTTCGTCGACATCCCGAACCTGATCAAGATGAAGCCTTACCATCGCCTGCAGGCGTCGATGACCTACAGCCTCGTCGACCAGGAGATCGATGTGACGGCTTTCGTCATGAACCTCCTCGACGAGCATACGATCTTTGACGCGGGTCTCGGCTACGGCAACCTCGCCGAACAGCCGCCCAGCCCGCGGCTCGGCCAATCGCCGTCGATCCTGATCAACATGCCCTATCCTCGGACGTTCGGCCTGCGGGTCGTGAAAAAGTTCTGATCTGGCCCACGCTAGGGAAAGGGCCCCGCAGCCTTGGCTGCGGGGCCCTTTCTTTATGGGCGTGAAGAGCCTGCCGCGAATCCCTGTCGCGCCGACGTCGCCGTCGACCTTCCTCGGACCAGGCGTCTGGTAGGATCGGAAGGGTTAGGCCCCCGGGGGCCTGGCTAAACCAGGGCGGCCAGGGTCGGCTCCGGCGCCTTGGCGGCCTTCGCCGCGCCCGGCTTCTTCGCCCGCGTACGGATGTGATAACGGTATCGATCGGGGTGGTAGAAGGCGAAGAGGATCTGCACAGGCCGGCCGCCGGCCGAACGCATCACACGCTCGATCGACAGCAGGGGCGCGCCGACGTCGGTTTCGAGCGCCAGGGCGACCACCGGTTCAGCTGCGGTCGCCGAGATCCATTGCTCGACATCCTGCACCCGCATGCCGGCCTGCTCCAGCAGGACCATCATGGGGATCTTGCCGAGATCCTGCGCATTGTAGAGCGCGGCGACGTCGAGGGGCACAAAGGTGCGCAGGTAGGAGAAGGGCGAACCCGCCAGGCGACGACGACGGGTGACCCGCTGAACCTCCGCATCGACCGGAATCTCCAGCGCCTGCGCCACTTCGGGCGGCGCGCGGACTGTGGTCACCTCCAGCAACTCGACGTCGGTCTCCAGACCCATGACGTAGAGGCTCTCGATCAGATTATCGAAGTTGGCGTTGACGACAGGCAGGGCGACTCCGCCCGCGACAATGGTGCCGCGGCCGCGGTGGCGCGTCACCAGGCCATCATCGCCCAGCTCTTTGAGCGCCCGCTTGACGGTGATGCGCGAGACGCCGAACAGGCGTGAGAGTTCCTGCTCGCCTGGCAGAACGGAATGAGCGCCGATGTCGCCGCGCTTAATGCGGTCGCGCAGGATCAGATAAATCTGATGATAGAGGGGCGTCGGCAGATTTTCGTCCAAAACGGACGGCTGCATCTGCCCGATCCAAGTGTTTCCATCCATGGGTCATAGAATGCGTGAGACTCAATGCAGCGTCACGCGAAAACAGCGCTCCGCGAAGAAGAAAGCAATGTTCCTCAGCTTCTAAGCAGAGCCGATCTATGGCTGGCGCCAGAAGAAATAATGGGCCCCGCGAACGGGGCCCATTTGTAACACTATAAGCGGCCAAGCTGACGCGTCGTCAGGATCTACCTTGGCAGAACATTTCACCGTTTAGCGGCGTCTGATCATTTGGTCGCGCCGATGACCTGGCCGCCCGGCCAGTTGGCCCACGCCTTCGGCGGACGGCCCTGGCCGCCCTGGGGCGGGAAGCCGGCGACGTAGGAGGTCGGCAGGCCGTGGAAGAAGCCTTCCGGCTTAAACCCGGCGCGTTCGTAATAGGCGTAGACGTCAACGTCGCGCAGCGTGCTCTCGAAGGGTTCGGCGTTATAGAACGCCATCCAGTCGCGGATCACCTGATCCTCGATCGGCACGGTGTCGTTATAGCCGCCTTGCTCGATGTGGAAGACGATGCCGCCCGGCTTCAGGACGCGGTGGTTCTCCTTGAAGATCGCCTGCATCGACGGGAACGAGATCTCGTGCAGGACGCCGAGCGACCAGGTCATGTCGATGCTCTCATCCTCGATATGCTTGCGCAGATCGGTGCCGTCGGCCTGGATGAAGCGGATGTTGTCCACGCCCAGCGACTTGGCGCGGGCGAGGCCGTAACGCAGCATCGGCGCGCCGACGTCGACGCAGATCACTTCAGCGTCCGGATAGGCCATGGCGATCGGCAGGGCGTTGTGGCCGCTGGTGGCGCCGACATCCAAGATGCGCTTCGGTTTGAAGTCGGGGCGGAAGGCTTTCAGCCATTCGACCACGCCTTCGCCGCCGGTGGACAGCCACTTGTTGCCGCCGCCGCCGACCGTGACGAAGAAGCCGACGTCATAGTTCGCGCCGTTGGCCACGTCGCCCGGGAACGATTCGGTGTAGTAGCTGCCCGGCATGCAGTGGTGATCGATCTCGGTCAGGTAGCGCGGAAACTTCAACTCGGGATCGAGCAGCAGGCGCGGATCATTATCGGTCAGCGCGGCGGCCCGGGCGGCGAGTTCCTCAGCCTGGCTGATGGTGACCCAACGGCCGGCTTGCTGGCGCGACTCCATGTTGTTGCGCCACAGGGCCGAGTAGTACTTGTAGAGTGGGTCCTGCAGCATGGCCTTGCGGGCCTCGTGCCGGTTCTTCGGCTTGCGGCCGTGCTCTTGGACGAACTTGGGCACGACGCGGGCGGCGTAGGAATCCTTGATCGTCGGGCGGAGCACGCCGAGGTACTTATTGACGTTCGCCAGGAAGTTGAAGCGCTCGACGTCGTCGTGGCGCAGGTCCGGGGTCATGCCATGGCGACCCTGGGTGCGATAGTCGCGCAGGCCGCTGTAGACCGGCGCCGGCGTGGGGGGCAGTTGATTTCCGTCCATGAGTGTCTCCTTGCTTGGTGGAGCGCGGGCGGTTTCCCGACCGCGCGGGATTATTTAGTCGCGCCGAAGACGGGCAGGCCTTGCCTGTTGCTCCACGACGAGGGTGGGCGGCCTTCGCCGCCTTCCGGCGCACGGCCATCGTCGAAACAGTCGGGCATGCCGTGGAAAAGGCCGTTGCTGCTGAAGCCGGCCTTCTCGAGGTAGGCGTAGACGTCGACGTCCTTGAGCGTGCTCTCGAAGGGTTCGGCGTTGTAGAAGGCCATCCAGTCGCGGATGGCGGCGTCCTCGATGGCGACCTCTGCGTTGTAGCCGCCCTTGTCGAGGTGGATGACCACGCCGCCCTCCTTCAGGACGCGGTGGTTCTCCTTGAAGATCGCCCGCATCGCCGGAAATGAGATTTCGTGCAGGAGCAGCGCCGAGAACACGAGGTCGATGCTTTCGTCGTCCACGATCTGCGACAGGTCGGTGACGTCAGCCTGGATGAAGCGGATATTGTCGACGCCAAGCGATTTGGCGCGGCCCAGGCCATAGCGCAGCATCGGCGCGCCGAGGTCCACGCAAAGCACTTCGGCGTCGGGGAAGGCCTGGGCCAGGGGCAGGGTGTTGTGGCCCACGGTCCCACCAAGATCGAGGATCCGCCTGGGCTGGAAGTCGGGGCGGAACGTTTTCAGCCAGCCGACGAAGGCGACGCCATAGCTCGACAGCCAGGGGTTGCCCGTGCCGCCGATGGTGACGAAGAAGCCGACGTCATAGTTGGCCGCATTGGCCACGTCGCCAGGGAAGTACTCTGTGTAGTAACTGCCCGGCATGCAGTGGTGGTCGATCTCGGTGATGTACCGCGGGATCGCGAGGGTCGGATCGAGCTGAAGGCGCGGGTCGTTGTCGGTGAATTCGGCCGCCTTGGCGGCCAGCGCCTCGGCCTGGCTGAGCGTGATCCAGCGGCCGGCTTGCTGGCGCTGTTCCATGTTCGCGCGCTTCAACGCCGACCAGGATTGGTAAAGGGGGTCCTGCAGCAGCGCCTTGCGCGCCTCGTGCCGGTTCTTCGGCTTGCGGCCAGCCGCCTGGATGAACCTGGCTTCGGCGCGGGCGCCGTAGGCCGTCTTCATCATCGGCGTCAGGGCGCCGAGGTAGCGGTTCACCTGCGCCAGGTAGTTGAAGCGTTCGCAGTCGTCGTGCCGAAGCTCCGGCGTCATGCCGTGGCGGCCTTGGGTGCGGAAGTCGCGCGGGCCAGCGTAGGCTACTGGCGTACGATCGGAAATCTGAGAACCGTCCATGATGAGTTCTGGCCCGAAGGAAGCGCGCCGCCCGGGAAGCCCGGGCGGCGCGAGGATCACTTGGTTCCGCCGAAGATGCGCAGACCTTGCTTGTTGCCCCACGACGACGGCGGACGGCCTTCGCCGCCTTCCGGCGCGTAGCCGCCGCAGAAGCAGTCAGGCATGCCGTAGAAGAAGCCGTCGGACTTGAAGCCCGCCTTCTCGTAGTAGGCGTAGATATCGACGTCCTTCAGCGTGCTCTCGAAGGGCTCGGCGTTGTAGAAGGCGCCCCAGTCACGGATGGCCTGGTCCTCGATCGCGACTTCCGAGTTGTAGCCGCCCTGTTCAAGGTGGATCACCATTCCGCCCTTCTTCAGGACGCGATGGTTCTCCTTGAAGATCGCCTGCATCGACGGGAACGAGATCTCGTGCAGGAACATCGCCGAGAACACGAGGTCGATGCTCTCGTCCTCGATGATCTTCGACAGATCTGTGACGTCGGCCTGGATGAAGCGCACGTTGTCAACGCCCATCGACTTGGCGCGGGCCAGGCCGTAGCGCAACATGGGGACGCCAAGATCGACGCAGATGACTTCGCAGTCAGGGAAGGCTTGCGCGAAGGGCAAGGTGTTGTGGCCCATGGTGGCGCCGACATCGAGGATCCGCTTGGGCTTGAAGTCCGGGCGGAACGCCTTCAGCCAGTCGACCATGCCGTCGCCGCAGCTCGAGAGCCACGGGCTGCCCGTGCCGCCGATCGTGACGAAGAAGCCGACGTCATAGTTGATCGCGTTGGTCACATCGCCAGGGAAGTATTCGGTGTGATAGCTGCCCGGCATGCAATGGTGATCGATCTCGGTCAGGTAGCGCGGCGTCGGCAGGCTGCGGTTGAGCTCAAGCCGCGGATCGTTGTCGACGGCTTCAGCCACCTTTGCGGCGATATCCTCGGCCTGGCTCAGCGCGATCCAGCGTCCGGCCTGTTGGCGCAGTTCCATGTTCGAGCGCTTCAGGGCCGACCAGGACTGGTAGATCGGGTCCTGTAGAAGGGCCTTGCGGGCCTCGTGGCGGTTCTTTGGCTTGCGACCCGCTTCCTGGACGAACTTCGCTTCGGCGCGAGCTGCGTAAGCGGTCTTCATCACCGGCGTGAGGCCGCCCAGATAGCGGTTGACCTGGGCCAGGTAGTTGAACCGCTCGACGTCGTCGTGGTGCAGTTCCGGCGTCACGCCGTGGCGGCCCTGGGTGCGATAGTCGCGAGGGCCCGTGTAGGTCAGCGGTGCGCCGCCGATGGGGGATGAACCATCCATGGTGTACTCCAAATCGCAAAAGAAAAGCGCCGCCCAAGAGGCTCGGGCGGCGCGTTGGCAGTCCTAGGTCCGGGCGCCGATGGGTCTTGACGCTCTGGGCATGGTCGTCAGGCCTTCTCGGTCTCAAGCTCGAGGTGGTATTCCTCGGAGGTGAGTTCGCCGCTCTTGGCGGCTTCGACGGCTTCGGCTTCCTGCTGGACGATGCGCAGGATGCGGACGACGTATTCCTGGTTCCAGAGGCCGCGCTCTTCGTGGTCGGCGGTGGAGGGTACGAAGTTGTCGATGTCTTCCTTGGTCATCACGCCCTTGGCGGCCAGCAGGCGCTCGACGGTGTCGAGGCGCTGACGGGTCACAGCCAGTTCCTGGCTGACGGCCATGGTGATGGCCAGGACGCGTTCGACTTCGGGGGTGAAGAAGTAAGGCCGCTTGCCGGCCGGCTTGGCCGAAGATTTTGCGAGGGCGTCGGCAATGCTCATTTCGTCGCTCCAATGGCCTGCAGGCCAAGCTTGTTGGTCCAGGATTTCGGCGAGGGGCCGTCTCCGCCTTCCGGCATGTGGCCGGCGCAGAAGCAGTCGGGGAAGCCGTGGAAGAAGCCTTCCGGCTTGAAGCCCGCCTTTTCGTAGAACGAATAGACGTCGACGTCCTTCAAGGTGCTCATGAACGGCTCGGCGTTGTAGAAGGCGTCCCAGTCGCGGACCACCTGGTCTTGAATGCTGACTTCGTCGCTAAAGCCGGGCTGTTCGAGGTGGATCACCATGCCGCCCTTCTTCAGGACGCGGTTGTTCTCCGTGAAGATCGCCTGCATCGACGGGAACGAGATCTCGTGCAGGAACATCGCCGACATGACGAGATCGACGCTCTCGTCTTCGATGTACTTGCTAAGGTCCGTGGCGTCGGCCTGGATGAAGCGGATGTTGTCCACGCCCATCGACTTGGCGCGGGCGGCGCCGTAGCGCAGCACCGGAGCGCCCACGTCGATGCAGATCACTTCGGCGTCGGGGTAGGCCTGGGCCAGGGGCAAGGTGTTGTGGCCCATGGTGGCGCCGACATCGAGGATGCGCTTGGGCTTGAAGTCCGGGCGGTGGGCCTTCAGCCAGTCGGCGAGGCCTTCGCCGCAGCTCGACAGCCAGGGGCTGCCGCCGCCGCCGATGGTGACGAAGAAGCCGACGTCATAGTTGGCCGCATTGGTCACGTCGCCGGCGAAATATTCCGTGTGATAGCTGCCCGGCATGCAGTGGTGATCGACCTCGGCGATGTAGCGCGGGATCTTCAGGGTGGGATCGAGCGTCAGGTTGCCGCTGTCGCCGATGAAGTCAGCGGCCTTGGCGGCCAGGGCTTCGGCCTGGCTGATCGCGATCCAGCGGCCGGCCTGCTGGCGCTGCTCCATGTTGGTGCGGCGGAGCGCCGAGTAATACTGGTAGATCGGATCATCCAGCATCGCCTTGCGGGCTTCGTGCCGGTTCTTCGGCTTGCGGCCGGTTTCCTGGACGAATTTCGGCTCGACGCGGGCCACATAGGCCGACTTCATCACCGGCACGAGGCTGCCGACGAAGCGGCTGATATTGGCCATGTAGTTGAAGCGCTCGACGTCGTCGTGCAGCAGTTCCGGCGTCATGCCGTGGCGGCCTTGGGTGCGGTAATCGCGGGGGCCCGTATATTGAATCGGGGTTCCCTTGGTGAGGTCGGCGGAGCCGTCCATAGCTATCCTCCTGTTACTGGCAGAGACTGAAGCGCGGCCCGGCGGATCCGGTTGACGCTGATTGTTGTGCTCATTTGATCGCGCCGACCATCATCACGCCGCCCAAGGCGGATTCCTCGGGCGTACTGCGGCCGTCGAGGGCTGTGTGACCAAAGGAGGCCGATGAGGCGCGGAAGAAGCCGTCTTCGCTGAAGCCTGACTGCAAGAAGAAGTCATGCTGGTCGAGCTCGCGCAGAAGGGCGTGGAACGGTTCGTTGTTGTAGTGGGTGTCCCAGTCGCGGATCGCTTGCTCGCAGACGCTGACCTGGTCGCTATTCTTGACGATGTCGGAGTGAACCACGACACCGCCCTTCTTCACGAGGCGGTAGCACTCGTTGAAGATGGCCTTCATGGCCGGGAACGAGATCTCGTGCAGCAAAATGTACGAGGTCACCAGGTCGAAGCTCTCGTCTCCGAACTCCTTGGTGAGATCCGCCACGTCGCCCTGGACGAAGGTGACATTGTCCACGCCCAGCGACTTGGCGCGAGCCAGGCCGTAGCGCAGCATCGGGGCGCCGGCGTCGACGGCGACGATTTCCGCATCCGGATACATCTTGGCCAGCGAGACCGCGTTGTGGCCAAGGCTCGCGCCCAGGTCGAGAATGCGCTTGGGCTTCAGGTCGGGGAATTTGGCCTGCAGGGTCTCGGCGATGGCCGTGCCCACGGTGTCCAGCCATTCCTGGCCTTCAGCGCCGCCGTTGGTGACGAAGAAGCCGCAGTCGTAGTTGGCGGCGTTTACGACGTCGCCCGGGAAGTTTTCTTCGTAGTAGCTGCCTGGCATGCAGTGGTGGTGCACGTCGACCAGGTATTTGGGGATCTTCAGGTCTGGATTCAGTTGCAGACGCGGGTCGCCATCTGTGAGGGCGGCGGCCTTGGCGGCGAGCGCTTCGGCCTGGCGCAGCGCGACCCAACGGCCGGCTTGCTGGCGCTGTTCCATGTTCGCGCGACGGAAGGCCGAGTAATATTGGAACATCGGCTCGGTCAGCAGCAACTTGCGCGCTTCCGTTCGGTCCTTCGGCTTGCGGCCTTTCTCGGCAACGAATTTCGGCTCGACGCGGGCGTTATAGGCGTCTTCGATCCGGGGCTGGATGCGCTCGCGGATGTAGCGGTTGACGTGGGCGAGGTAGTTGAAGCGCTCGCAGTCGTCATGATCCGTTTCCGGGAAAACGGCGTGGCGACCTTGGGTGCGGTAATCGCGCGGGCCCGCATACTTAACGGATGTTCCCTCGGGGAAATCAGCGGATCCGTCCATTGTCGCTTCCTGTTTGAGTGAAAAGGAAAACGCCGCCCGGGATGACCGGGCGGCGCTTTGGCGAGGGTCTTACTTAACGGCGCCGTACATCATCTGGCCGCCCGACTTGGATTCCTCAGGCGTGAAGCGGCCGTCGGTCGGCTTCGAACCCGGGGTGGTCGGCTGGGCGTGGAAGAAGCCTTCCTCGCTGAAGCCCGACTTCAGGTAGTAGTCGTGCTGGTCGATCTCGCGCAGCGAGCTCCAGAAGGGCTCGTTGTTGTAGTAGGCGTCCCAGTCGCGGATCGCCTGTTCGCAGATCGAGACCTGGTCGCTGTTCTTGGCGATGTCGGTGTGAGCCACGACGCCGCCCTTCTTCAGCAGGCGGTAGGACTCGTTGAAGATCTGCGTCATGGCCGGGTAGGAGATCTCGTGCAGCAGGATGCACGAGGTCACCATGTCGAAGCTCTCGTCTTCGAATTGGCTCAGGTCCCGCACGTCGCCTTGGACGAAGGTGACATTGTCCACGCCCAGCGACTTGGCGCGAGCCAGGCCGTAGCGGAGCATCGGGGCGCCGGCGTCAACCGCGACAATTTCCGCGTCGGGGAAGGCCTTGGCGAGCGAGACGGCGTTGTGGCCAAGGGTCGAACCCATGTCCAGGATCCGCTTCGGCTTCGCATCGGGGAACTTGGCCTTCAGGGTCTCGCCGATGGCGGTGCCCATGGTGTCCAGCCACTCCTGGCCGTCAGCGCCGCCGATGGTGACGAAGAACCCGCAGTCGTAGTTGGCCGCGTTTACGACGTCGCCCGGGAAGTTTTCTTCATAGTAGCTGCCCGGCATGCAGTGGTGGTGCACGTCGACCAGGTACTTGGGGATTTCCAGTTCCGGGTTCAGTTGCAGGCGCGAGTCACCGTCGGTCAGAGCGGCGGCCTTGGCGGCCAGTTCTTCGGCCTGGCGAAGCGCGACCCAACGGCCGGCTTGCTGGCGCTGTTCCATGTTCGCGCGACGGAAGGCCGAGTAATATTGGAACATCGGCTCGGACTGCAGGAGCTTGCGGGCTTCCTTGCGGTCCTTCGGCTTGCGGCCATTTTCGGCCACGAACTTCGGCTCGACGCGCGCGTCATAGGCGTCTTCGATCCGGGGCTGAATGCGCTCGCGGATATAGCGGTTGACGTGGGCGAGGTAGTTGAAACGCTCGCATTCGTCATGGTCCGTTTCCGGGAACATGGCGTGGCGGCCCTGGGTGCGATAGTCGCGGGGACCGGTGTAGTCGATCGGCTTGGAGTTCTTGAGATCCGTAGAGCCGTCCATTTTCAGTACCTCCTGTTCGGGCGTTTGTGTGGGGGGTGCGCGCTACTTGCGCGAACCGAAGAGATTAAGGCCGGGCAGAGCCGCAAGCTTGGGGGGAAGGCGGCCTTCGCCCATCTGGGCCTTGCCGGGGCCGTAGCCGAGCGGAGAGGCGTGGAAGAATTCGTCTTCCTTGAAGCCGGCGTCGGCGAAGAAGTCGAATACGTCGATGTCCTTCAAGGTGCTCATGAAGGGCTCGTTGTTGTAGAAGGCGTCCCAGTCGCGCATGGCCTTTTCGAAGAGTGATTGCTCATCTGAATAGCCGCCGACATCGGCGTGGTAGACGAGGGCGCCGGGGGCTGCGAGGCGGTAGGTTTCTTTGAAGATCGCCCGCATCGCCGGATACGAAATCTCGTGCAGCAGCAGGCAGCTTTGGATGATGTCGAAGCTCTCGTCCTCGAACATCGACAGGTCCGCGCCGTCCGCCTGGACGCAGCGGATGTTATTGATGCCCATCGAGCGGGCGCGGGCCAGGTGGTAACGCAGCACCGGGGCGCCGACGTCGACAGCGACCACTTCGGCGTCCGGGAAGGCCATGGCCATCGGGGCCAGGTTGTGGCCCACGGTCGAGCCGATATCGAGGATGCGCTTGGGCTTGAAGTCCGGACGATAGGCCTTGAGCCAGGCCACCATGCCTTCGCCAGGACCGCTCATGGTCGGCGCGCCGCCGAAGCTGGAGAAGAAGCCGACATCATAGTTGGCGCCGTTGACGACGTCGTCTTCCATGTACTCGGTGTAGTAGCTGCCCGGCATGCAGTGGTGATCGACCTCGGTCACATAGCGCGGGGTGGTCAGGGCCGGGTTCAACTGCAGCGCATCATCGTCGGCGTAGGCCGCGGCGCGTTCGCGCAGCTCTTCGGCTTGGCTGAGCGCGACCCAACGGCCGGCTTGCTGGCGCTGCTCCATCGAGGCGCGGCGCAGGGACGAATAGAATTGGAACATCGGCTCGGTGAGCATCGCCTTGCGCGCTTCGTGCCGATTCTTGGGCTTGCGGCCCTTTTCCTTTTCGAAGGCCGGCTCGACGCGGTTTTCGTAGGCGTTGCGGCAGGCGGCCATCACCGGGCCGCGGACGTGACGGTTGAGATGGTAGAGGAAGTTGAAACGTTCCGCGTCATCGTGCGACGTGCGCGGCATGATGCCGTGTTTCAGCACCTGGCGGTAATCCTGCATCGGCTCGCCGGCCATCGGCGCCGAGGTCTTCACAGCGATCGAAACGTCTCCATCCATCGTATTCTTCCCATCGTCCCGGTTGGCTTTCAGGGCCGCGCCCTGCTGGGTTGAAACCTTCGCCCGGATCGGCGCGTCGTCAAGGCGAATAATATAAACTTATAACCTTTGGTGTCTGGGCTGACCCGCGCTTGCCTATTTGCGCGGCGTCAGCCCAGAGTCTGATCAGGCGCTCTGGCGAGCGGCCGGATCAGGCCGCGTCGCTGAGGTAATTGGCCGCGAGGCCCTGCGTGCCGAGGGATTGGCCCAGCAGTCGGCCGAAGGTCATCGCCGGAGTGACGCTCATGCCGCCGCAGAAGGAGTTGCCGGTCAGCGAACCGCCGCCGATGACTTCGCCCGCCGCGTATAGGTTCTGGATCGGCGTGCCGGTCCGATCCGTGACACGGAGTTGGTCGTCGATACCCAGGCCGGCGTAGGTCTTCACCGAAGTGCCGTAGTTGCGCACCGCGTAGAAGGGGCCTTGCGCGATCGGCAGGGGCATGTGCTCGCGGCCGAAGGAATCTTCGCCCTTGGCCTGGCCGTCATTGAAAGCCGCGATGGTGGCTTCGAACGTCCCGACATCGACGCCCATCATGGTGGCGAGTTCAGCGATGGTGTCGGCCTTCAGGTAGTCTTCGAGGGTGTCGAAGCGCTTCAGGAAGGTCGGCTTGTCCTCGGCCATCGTCATCGCCGGCGAGGCGTCGTAGATCGCCTGATCGAAGACGACATAGAAGCCGAGTCCAGGCGCGGCGAGGAGCGAGCGCTCGCGTTCGTCGACCGAGGGCGTGTCTTCGCGGACGTAACGCTCACCGCGGTAATTGACGTAGATTTCCCATGGCATCCGGTGTTGCGGCGTCATGATGATGCCGCCGATCCCGAAGAAGCCGGGACGGTTCGGATCCTTGTTGCCGCCGAAGCTCGGCAGGAACATGTCGCCGCCGCGCAGATAGCCGCCGGCGCCGAGCCCGATCATCACGCCGTCGCCTTGGCTGTAGTTGGCGCCCAGCGGATAGAGCGGACGGCCGGCGTGCAGTTGGGAGAACAGTTTGCCGTTGGCCGTGTAGCCGCCGCTGGCCAGCACGAAGTGATCGGCTTCGATCTCTTCGACAACGCCGTCAGGTCCTTGGACGACCGCGGCGAGGATGGCGCCGCCGGCGCCCTGCTTCAGGCCGAGCAGCTTGGTGCTGAGCTTCAGGTCGATCTGGCCGGCGTCGACCTTCTCTTGGAACCAGGGGCCAATGACGCCCAGGATCGTGCGGCCGCCGTCGGGACCCCAGTAGGTGCGGGCCGTCGAGTAGGGCTCGTGGCCGTACATGATGACGGGCATGCCCGGCTCCATTTCGAAGCCAAGGTCCAGCAGCCAGTGGATGGTGTCAGCGGCGTTCGACACGGCAAGGCCGACCACAGTCGGCTCGGCGGTGCCGCGGCTGATCCGCATGATGTCGTCGAAGTGCGCCTGAGGCGTGTCCTCGATGCCCTTCTCGGCCTGCAGGCGCGTCCCGGCCGCGCTCATCTGGCCGCTGGACAGGTGCAAGGTGCCGCCGATGCGGTTGTCCGCCTCGACGACGCAAACCTTCAGGCCGCGCTCGGCGGCGAAACCAGCCGCGGGCATGCCGGACGTGCCGGCCCCGACGACAAAAACGTCATAACGCGCCATAGTTCTATCTCCCCCGCGTGCGGTTCAGGATTTTTCGGTTTCGAGTTCGAGGTGGTATTCCTCGGAGGTGAGTTCGCCGCTCTTGGCGGCTTCGACGGCTTCGGCTTCCTGCTGGACGATGCGCAGGATGCGGACGACGTATTCCTGGTTCCAGAGGCCGCGCTCTTCGTGGTCGGCGGTGGAGGGTACGAAGTTGTCGATGTCTTCCTTGGTCATCACGCCCTTGGCGGCCAGCAGGCGCTCGACAGTGTCGAGGCGCTGACGGGTCACAGCCAGTTCCTGGCTGACGGCCATGGTGATAGCAAGGACGCGTTCGACATCGGGGGTGAAGAAGTAAGGCCGCTTGCCGGCCGGCTTGGCCGAGGACTTGGCCAGGGCGTCTGCGATGCTCATTATAGTGCTCCCAATCTGCGTGTGCGCGGATTGAGCGGCCGGTGTTCGCTGGCTGTCAATGCAAAATGGTATATGAGTATACCAATATGCAGCGCCGCCGGTCTTTTTGGCGCCATCGGCGCCTAAGCGGCGGGCATGCGGGCGGGGCCTGCCGAAGCTGAAAAGATATAAGTTTATATCTTCATCCCGTCAGCCTATGGCGCTATTGCAGCCTCAAGAAAGGTGACCGCCTCATGGCTTCAGAACGTCCGATCAACGCAGGAGCGACCCTCGCGCAGAAGGTGATCGCACGCGCCGCTGGCTTGGCGCATGTTCTGCCTGGCGATCTGGCGACGGTGTCTGTCGACCTGGCGTTCGCCCATGACTCTTCCGGACCGCGGCGTTGGGCGCCGGCGCTGGCGGAACTGGGCGCGAAGCCCTGGGACGTGGACAAGATCGCGATCGTCTCGGACCACTACGTCCCGGCTGTCGACGCCGAATCCGCCGCCATTCTCCAGCTCACGCGCAATTTCGCGGCGGAGCAGGGCATTACCCGCTTCTTCGACATGGTCGGCATCTGCCACCTGGTGCTGCCTGAGCACGGCCTGATCCGGCCGGGCGCCTTTGTCGCCGGCGGCGACAGCCACACCCCCACCGCCGGCGCCTTCGGGGCCGTCGCCATGGGGTTCGGCGCCACCGACATGCTGGCCGTCGTCGTCACCGGCAAGACCTGGGTCGTCGTGCCTGAAACCGTGCAGGTGAACATTTCGGGCGCCTTCGCCGACGGCGTGGCGGCCAAGGACGTCATGCTGGCGCTCTGCCGCCTGCTGGGGCTGGAGAACGGCGGCAAGGTCGTCGAGTTCTGCGGCGAGACGGTGCGCGCCATGCCGATGGGCGAGCGCATGGTCCTGTGCAACATGGCCGCCGAGCTGGGCTTCGACACCGGCGTCATCGCGCCCGACCAGACCACCTTCGACTATCTCGCCGCGCGGGGCGCGCCGGTCGCCGACGCCGCCGCCGCCCTGTCGCTGGCCACCGACGCCGATGCGGTGGTGGCCGCGGTTCACCATCTCGACGCCTCGGCGCTGCAGCCGCAGATCGCCGCGCCCCATTCGCCGGGCAACAGCGGCGACGTCGCCGACTACAGCGGCGTCAAGGTCGACCAGGCCTACATCGGCGCCTGTGTCGGCGCGAAGATCGAGGACTTGCGGATGGCCGCCGAGGTGCTGCGCGGCCGCCGGGTCGCGCCGGGCGTGCGCCTGCTGATCGCGCCGGCCTCTCAGGCGACCCTGACGCAAGCGACCAAGGAGGGGGTGATGACCCATCTCCTGGAGGCGGGCGCGACCATGATGGCCTCGGGCTGCGGCGCCTGCGCCGGCATGGGCGCAGGCATCCTGGCGCCCGGCGAGACCTGCATCTCGTCCACCAACCGCAATTTCAAGGGCCGCATGGGCGCTGACGAGGCCTTCGTCTACCTGGGCTCGCCCTATTCGGTCGCGGCCGCCGCCGTGGCCGGTCATATCGTCGATCCCCGCTCCATGCTGGCGGAAAGGATCGCAGCATGATCCCCAACGCCGGCCGGGCCTTCGTCTTCGGCGACAATATCGACACCGACGTGCTCGCGCCTGGCCGGCTGATGAAGCTGCCCGCCGCGGAACTCGCCAAGCACTGCCTTGAGGCGGTCGACCCGACCTTCGCCAGCACCGTGGCGCAGGGCGACATCGTCGTCGGCGGCGCCAACTTCGGCCTGGGCTCCTCGCGCGAGCAGGCGGCGATCTCGCTCAGGCTCCTGGGCGTGCAGGCCGTGGTCGCCCAGTCCTTCGCGCGGATCTTCTTCCGCAACGCCATCAACGCCGGCCTCACGCCGATCACGCTGCGTGAGCCGGCCGACATCAAGCCGGGCGATCGCCTGGCCATCGATCCGGCCGCCGGCCGGGTGGAAAATCTCACGCAGGGCCGCACCTACGAGGCGCAAGCCCTGCCCCAGCATTTGCTCGACATTATAGAGGGAGGGGGTCTCATGCAGTACCTCAAGCGGCGCGGACAGCACGAGGCCGCCGAGTGACCGCGCCGATCACCATGACCCCGCAGTCCGTCCCGGTTCCGTTGAAGGCCCGGCTTTCCCATGACACCGCGCTGCTCGCGGTCGGCGCCTTTGACGCCCTGTCGGCGCTGCTGATCGAACAGGCCGGCATGGAGGCGGCCTACGTCTCCGGCGCCTCTCTCGCCTACACCCAGCTGGGCCGGCCGGACATCGGCCTGCTCAGCCTGGAGCAGGTGGCCGATGTGGTCACCCGCATGCGCGACCGTGTCTCGATCCCGCTGATCGTCGACGCCGACACCGGCTTCGGCAATGCGCTGAACGCCGCGCGCACCGTGCGCGTGCTCGAGCGCGCCGGCGCCAATGTCGTCCAGATCGAAGACCAGGACTTCCCCAAGCGCTGCGGCCACCTCGACGGCAAGGGCCTGATCCCGGCCGATGAGATGGTGGGCAAGCTCAAGGCCGCCCTCGACGCGCGCAAGAGCGAAGACACCCTGATCATGGCGCGCACCGACGCCATCGGCGTCGAAGGCGTCGATCGCGCGCTGGAGCGGGCGCACATGTATGTCGAGGCCGGCGTCGACGCCCTGTTCGTCGAGGCCCCCGGCGACGAGGACGGCATGCGCCGCGTCGTCCAGGAGCTGGGCCACAAGGCCCCGCTGCTGGCCAATATGGTCGAGGGCGGCAAGACGCCCTTGATGTCCGTCGACCAGCTGTCGGACATCGGCTTCAAGATCGTGATCCTGCCCGGCGCCATGGTGCGCATGCTGATCCCGGCGATCGAGGACTTCCTGGCCTCGATCCGCGCCAACGGCGGCACGCGCGCCTTCAGCGGCCGGATGACCGACCTGAAGGGCGTCAACGCCCGCGTCGGCCTTTCCGAAATGCTGGCCCTGGGCGAGCTTTACCAATCGATGCCGAGCGCGGCGGAGTAGGCGATGGTCTCCGATCCGAACGTCTATGATTACTGGCCCTACGCCGACCGCCCCAAGGTGGTCTGGCCGGGCGGCAAAAAGCTGGCGTTCTGGATCGCGCCGAACATCGAGTTCTACGAGTTCGCCCCGCCGGTGAACGCGCAGCGTCCGGGCTGGCCCAAGCCGTCCCCGGACGTGGTGGGCTATTCCCAGCGTGACTGGGGCAACCGGGTCGGCCACTGGCGGCTGATGGAGCTGTTCGACAAGTACGGCCTCAGGGGCTCCATCTCGCTGTCGACCGCGCTGATCGACCACCACCCGGAGATCATCGAGGCCTGCGTCCAGCGCAACTGGGAGTTCTTCTCTCACGGCATCTACAACACCCGCTACTCCTTCGGCATGGACGAGGCGCAGGAGCGGGCAATGATCACCGACTCCATCAATTCGATCCAGGCCGCCACCGGCCAGCGGATCCGCGGCTACCTCGCGCCGGCGCTGACCCACACCGAGCGTACGCTGGACATCATCGCCGACCTCGACTTCTGGTACACCTGCGACCTCTTCCAGGACGACCAGCCCCAGCCGTTGAAGACGACGACCGGCAAGCTGATGTCGATGCCCTACTCGCTGGAAGTGAACGACGTCATCACCTACGGCCAGCTGGCCATGACGCCGGACCGCTACGCCGACGTGCTGATCCGCCACTTCGACCAGCTGCTGGAGGAGGGCGCCGACAGCGGCACGGTCATGTGCATCCCGCTGCACGCCTACCTCGTCAGCCAGAGCCACCGGATCACCCCCTTCGAGCGCGCCCTGAAGCACATCATGAGCCATACCGACGACGTCTGGTTCACCACGGCCGCCGAGATCGCCGGCTACTACCGTGAAACCTACTGGGACCAGTCCCTGGCCGACATCCGCCGGCGCGGGCTGGAAAAGCCCGGCGTCGGTTTCCAGGCGGAGGTTTCCCATGCCCCTGGATGACAGCTACCTGACCTACGAACACCGCGGCTATGGCATGGACCAGGGGCTCTATCCCTGGCGGCCGTCCAGCCAGCGCACGCCGATTACTTGGCCTGCGGGTAAAACTGTCGCCGTCACCCCCGTCGTGCCGCTCGAGTTCCACATGCTGGATCCCAAGGGCAAGCCCTTCAAGCACCCGGGCGCCATGCAGACGCCCTATCCGGACCTGCGCCACTATACGACCCGCGACTATGGCCTGCGGGTCGGCGCCTGGCGCATCCTGAAGGCCCTGAACAGCGCCGGCCTGAAGGCGACCTTCCCGGTCAACGCCGTCCTGCTGGAGCGCGTGCGGCCGCTGGTCGACGCCATCCTCGACGGCGGCCACGAGATCGCGGCCTATGGGGTCGACACCGACCACATCCATTGGGGCGGCCTGGAGATCGAGACCGAACGGGCCTGGATCGCGGAGACCCGCGCGGCCTTCGACAAGGCGGGCTTGAAGCCTGTCACCTGGATGAGCCCGGCGCGCCAGCAGTCCTACAACACCCTGGCGCTGATCGCCGAAGCCGGCTTCACCGCCTGCCTCGACTGGGAGCACGACAGCGTGCCGGTCGCCATGAAGACCGCGGCGGGCGTAGTCAGCGCCGTGCCGCTGTCGAACGAACTCGACGACCGCAGCCTGCTGATCGACCGCCGCCAGACCGAGGACCAGTGGGTCACGCAAGTGCGCGACGCGGTCGCCTATCTGGCGGCCGAGGCGCCTGTGGCCGGCGGCCAGTCGCTGGCCTTCACCCTCACGCCTTACGTTACCGGGCAGCCGTTCCGCATTCATGCGCTGCGCGAGCTCCTGGCCGTGATCGCCGCCGAGCCTGCGGTCTGGAGCGCGACGGCCGCCGAGGTCGCCGCCGCCGCGGCGGCCTAAAGCGCAAACGCCCGCGCACCCCCACGGTGGGTGGGGGTTCGCGGTCGTATCGGGCTGGGTTGATATGGCTGAAACCGGGCTGGAGCGCGCGTGTCGACGAGGGCGGATCAGGATGGACCGGCCCGGCTCGGGCCCGGCGCGCTATCGTTCGTTTTCGGACCAGGCGCGCGACCCCCCGGCCAGAGCCGCAGGTTCTCGCGTAGCTTCAATCCCTTGCGGATATGACTGACCGTCTCGATGGCAGGGCGCGTCATGAACTCCCAGCTCAAGGCCTGTTCGTTCAGATAGATATCGAGCGCCGTTTCTAAGATCTCGGCGTCCTCGCCCTCGGACTCCTGCTCGATCGAGCGCCGCACCGCAGCGCGCACCTGCGCCTTACGCAGGTCCAGCTTCTGATCGACTTTGCGTTCCAGCGCCGCCAGCGAAGGCTGGGCGCCCTGGGCCTGAATCTGGGCCTCAGCCCGCGCCGCCTCGCGCTCATGCCGCTCCAGCCGCTCATGAAGCTGGATCGACAACCGCACCGACCGCCCGGCGCGATCGTGCGCGGCCGCATAGGCGATCCGTTCGTCGTGGTTCGTGGCCTTGCGCACCCCGATCATCATCTCACGCGAGATCTCCATCCCGGCCTCAGCCAGCTCGACGAGCATGGCTTTGAAGGGGGCGTTTGGGGAGGGCGGGGCGGCAGGCGGCATGAGAACAAAGATAGAACATATTCGCACAAGTGGCAACCCTTGTGTGTGCTTCGTCCGCTCTTCCACTTCTTGTCCAGGCTAGGAAGCTGTCCGGAAAAATCCCATTCTCCCGCAGATGATGACGGGAGACCTAGATTCGGATCAGCTCGGCAACTATGCCGAGTCCGCTTTCCATCAGCTTGTGAGCCGCGTCGGCTTAACGGCAAACAAAGCTGATCGTGATCGTGGGGGTTGGGATTACCTCGTCGAGGTGATGCCTCCGGCTGTCCCAAGCATGGCTCACGACAGTCGACCGACGCTCATTTCGTGCTTGGTCCAGGTCAAAGGCGGTTGGCAGTCGAAGAGACCGCGAGTGAGACTGAGCCTCTCCGCAGCGGAGAAATTGGCGAAGCGAGCCGGTCCCACATTCATCGCCGGCCTGACATTTGACCGCTCAAATCCTGATCGGTTTGACCTGTACGTCATCGAGTTGCGCGGTCCGGAATTGGCATCCGTGCTTGCCGCGCTGCGGAAGGCCCAAGCAGAAGGGCAGCCACCAAATCGCAGATTGATCGAGTTCCAACTGAGGCCCGAGCACCGGCTGGCGGAACCCACAGGCTCCGCCCTACACACAAGGTTGCTAGAAGCGGTGTCAGAAGGAGAGGCCGCATATGTGGCGGCAAAGTCCGTTGAGCAGGAGACACTCGGCTATGACGAGGACCGTATCCGGGCCACCCTTCTGGTGCACGACCTAACCTTACCCGACACGATTGAAGTCCTGCTAAGTGGGAAGCCATTCAAAGGCTCAATAATTGATGTCTACGAACGGCGCTTCGGCATAGATCTACCGTCCGATCTCCTCCCCGCGGCGTCCGGCATTATGGAGGTCACGCCCGCAGCAAGTTCGACTTGCACTCTTCGAACGAAAGCTACGAAGCAGCAGTCTAGCCTTCTCTTCCGCGGCTACTTTTTCCATGCATCTTTTCCGGGACCCACCGATCTTGTCTGGCGGTCAAAGTTCGATTTTGGGTTGTTTGAGATCACCCGGACCAAGCAGGGATTAAATTTCCGTGCCCGGCATTCACCTGCCGGTGAGACCGATAAGACGCCCCACGAGTGGGTTGCGTACCACCGCCTCATAGCCGCCGCTCAAGCTGGAGTGGTTGACATCGAACTGCGCGTGTCCGGCTCCGATGACGTAGTGAGGTGGGGAATAGGGAACCGCTCAGGCCCCGACCAAGACCTCGAGCTGCGGCGGGATTTGTTTCAGGCAGCCCTAAACTTGACCGAAGCGCTGGGTTTCGCAGGCGATCCCATCCAGTCAGCGTGGGTTTACAGCGCTCAAAAAGAAATCCTCACTGCGTCGGGCTTTTGTACCGCGTCCGGTCTTCCAGTGAGGCTGTCGCTTGAGAGCGAACGGGAACCAGATGACTCATTCCCACGGGCGCGACTACTGGCGGGCTTTGTGGACTTTGGTGGTCGGCGTGTAGCCTTCGCAGCGCCTGTAGTCCTGACCGAAGCTGAGGACCGGCCTAAGACTTGGTCGGTAGATGTCGAACAGCGTGGCTCGCTGGAGTTGGTAGGTGCGGAACCATCAGATTTCGTTCGGTTCGTGGATGAAATGAAGACCCTCTATGGCCGGGACGGCGTGATTCTTCACGAGATGAACGAGGCTTTCAGCAGGGAAGCTTTTGGTGAATGTGAGTCCTTCTAAGTTCACGACTTAGGCAGCCGGCGGTGACTGACACCGAACCTTTACTTAATGTGCCGACTTCCGGGGCTTATCATGCCTCGGACCATCTCGTCGGCAAGGTGCATAGACCACCGTTCGCCCAAGCGCGGAAGAGTTGGCCCGCCCATAGAATCCAGACCTCGGAGAACGCGTCATTGGCCGCTTTCGTCGATGGTCCAAGCCACTTTAACGCTCTTTCGTTCTACGACCCTATAACCGGACAAGTTTAGGCGGATCACCAGGCCCCAGTCGGTGCCATAATCGCCGTGAGCCTTTGACATCGCCGCCTTAGCTAAGGCCTCGGAGATCAGACTAATACGTCTTTCAGAATTTTCTTGCGGATCGTCTTTTCGCACTGTCGCACCCGCGTCTAAAGCTTGTAGCGCGGCCTTATACTTTGCGCTGCGCTTTCGCTCTGGGTCGTCAGCCTCCGTTACTTCAAATCGGTGCAGCCTCCCGTTAAGCTCCATCTCGAAGTCTGGACGCTTGTCTGGCAACGTCCGCACGGACGTCGCGCCGCGTTTCTTAGCAAATTCAGCTGTGACGAACGCATCCCTGAAGAAGCCCCAGCCCGCGTCGACCAGAAGCCGAGGTACTATCTGGTCGTGAAGCTCAGCCAAACGCCGGGGACGTTTTGAAGCCTCTTTGACCTTCACCAGTGTCTTGACGATCTGGTTGATCTCCAGTCCATCCGCCAGTTCGATTCCGCGGATGATTCCACCCGATACTTTGCACGCTGCGTCGGGATTGTAGAAGGCGTAGAGGGGAATGGTCCTGATCTCCTCGCGGGCCGCCGAGCGAATGAGCGTTGAAGATTGGCTGCCCTGGCCATGTGGATGGTCCAGCTCACGGTACGAACCTTACATCCACTGCGTTGGGTGGGATGAGAGGCGTTTTGCATGGATACGGTATTGGATCGCATCGCCGCTCGATGGCTCGACAATCAGAAGGTCGAAGTCGCCAACCGTCTTGACCTCGGGCGGCACCAAGACCGTGACGTTCGTGCCCGCCACCTTCAGCAGGAAGCGATGATGATGTCGGTGACTCTGTCTTCTCGAAAGCGCCGGCCTATCTTGTTCTCCAAATCTAGGAAGTCGGAGACCATGAAGGGAATGCGCGCCGCAAGGCGCAAGGCGAGCTAAAGAAAGGTGCAAATGTCATTGTTGAGCCCCGGTCTAGCTTAGCCTGCAGAGCGCCTAAGCTCAACGTTGACGACTGCATGCGGCTCTAGTCAGAAGGTCGGCAACACACCGCTGCCAGTGGCGGACGGAAGAAGCTGTTTGAAGGGTCCGCTCTCTGGCCCAGTGCTGACGTCCGTAACTGGCGCACGGCTGGAATACCTTCTCATTCGCGCGGTGCTCCTCGGCTCATGAGAATAGTGCCCGCTACGGCGATGTGTCGGGTGGATGGGCGCTCGCCATGACCGCCTCGCGGATGGCGGCGTTATCAAACACCGCTGTTTCTAGTCCCTTGGCACCGAAGAAGTCGGCTCCCTCAAGATTGTCGGCGCCGCGGAAGTCCGCATTGACCAGCCTGCAGCCCCGAAAACCCGCGCCCTGAAGGTCAGCGTTGTGGAAGGGCCCTTCCGAGACGGGAATGGAAAATGGTTCTCCATTATCATCCTCCTCCCATTCAAAGTGATCAGCGGGCGGGGCCTGTGTCCAACGGAGCTCTGCGCCGTTGAAGGTCGCGCCGCGCAGGTTTGTCTCCCGAAAGGCGCAATCCAAGAAGTTGGCGTAGCGCGACAGTGGCTTGGTCTCGCTGTCGAGAATTTCCAGTGGCTCGAAGGGAGAGAATTCTACGCGCGAGCAGTCCAAGTGGCTTAGGTCGACCCGCTGCATGCGGATGCCGGAAACATTGTGTGGGTTCCCCCAGTCTCCGTCGTAAAAGGTGGAACCGGCGAGGCTGCGTATACCGTGTTCTGCAAAGTCGAAGTCGGACAGGCGCAGGCCCGCGAACGCGACCTTCGAAACGCTAAGCGCCGCCAGCCGGCGGAGAGCTCCCGCAATGCGCAGCCGCGCCTCTTCGGCGTCCCAGCGCTTGTAGTCATCGATCGTCTCAAGCTGTCGTTCGATAGACTCTGTTCGCGCCCGGCGCTGCGCGAAGGCTTCGTACACCACCAAAATCACGAACACGTCGAGCGTCATGCCACCTAGTTCAGGCCAAAGCTGCCCGGGATCCTCGCCATCAGCAACGCCCCAGATGAGCGTGATTGCGCCGCAGGTGATGAGCAGGAGCAATGCGACTGCAAAGCTCGATCTGAAGAACCGCGTCAGACTGACTTGCCAAGCGGGTGGGGACGCTCGTCGCTGGCGAGGCGAAACCAGGAGGGCGTCGCGACAGCCCACCCCTGCGAGAACGCGGCTCAACGCCAATCGCGCTCGGATAGCCCAGGCGCGTGGTCGCGGTTCGGGTCTGGGGGAAGAAGAATTCAGCTTGACCATCACCTCAGTCTATTCGCGTCCGCACGAGGCTGTCTCGCGCGCGCAGGGCATCCGCGCTCGAAGCGCTACGGCCGTCCTGCGCCAACGACCGACTAGGGCAGCGTATCTCAGGTTACCGGGAAACCACTCGCAACGAGCAGGAGGGCCTAGGCCAAGCTGTTGCCATTGGCGCTAAGCCGGAGAGTAGACTTCCAGCAATTTGCCAAAACAGCTGTGCCAAGCCACCAGGACGTCGCGCTAGCGAGGGCCTGCAGCGACCAATTGATGGGCGCGCAGTTGGTGGTAGGGAACGGGGAGACGACGCTGGCTCGGATCAGAGATTGAGGGCGACCATAGTCCCCGCTAGCTCTGGACCGTGAACTTCCAGACGCTCCGCCTCTCCGCGCGACCCCTGAGCGCCGACGATCTGGATGATCTGGTCGCGCTGCACCTTGATGCGGAGGTGTCGCGGTTCCTGGGCGGGGTGCGGTCGGCGGCGGTGACGGCTGAGTATCTGGCGACGAATCTGCAGCACTGGGACGACCATGGCTTTGGCCTGTGGGTGCTGCGCGATCATGCCGGGCGCTTCGCGGGCCGGGCGGGGGTGCGGTGGACGGCGCTGGAGGGCGTGGCGGAGGTGGAGATCGCCTACGCGTTCCATCGGGCGTTCTGGGGGCGGGGCTTGGCGACTGAGGTGGCGCAGGCTCTGGTGGGCCTTTGGCGGGACGGCGGGTTCTCGGCGTCGCTGGTGGGGATCGCGTCGGCGGAGAATGGGGCGTCGCGCGGGGTGCTGACGAAGGCCGGGCTCGTCTATGAGCGGGACGCCGGCTTTCATGGCGAGCCGGTGGTGGTCTACCGGCTCGGCCGACCTTAGAGGCTGCCCCGCCAAGCTGGGCCGTTCCCGTCAGTGGTTCAAACGCGGGCTGACGCGTCCCGCTAGGGGAGGGAGTCGGGGAGGCTGAAGAAGGCCCACCACAGCAACAGGGCGGCGACGACCAGCACGACGACGTTCAGGAGGCAGCCTAGTCGCCCGGCGAAGGGTGCGGCGCGCCTGTCGCGGGGCAATCCAAAGCCCGCGGTGATGCCCCAGCCCAACAAGAGCAGCCCAAGGGCTCCACCGAACAGCGGGAGCAACATCTGTCGTCCTAACCCATCAGGTTGAGACTACCGAAACGGTCCAACGGCGTAAAAGAGCCCGGCGGGGTTCGCGAGCTCGCGCCTTGCCTCGCGCCTCAGGGCAGAAAAGGCCGCCTTATGGTGACGTTGGCCCTGCGGCAGGGTGACCCTCCCGCACAATATCGATGAACCGCCGCAGGCGCGCCGGCAGGTGGCGGCGGCCGGGGTAGTAGAGGCGCAGGCCGGGGTAGGGGGGCGTCCAGTCGCTGAGGACCGTGACGAGGGCGCCGCTGGCCAGGGCGGCTTCGACGCTGGAGGCGGAGACGTAGGCGAGGCCGGCGCCGGCCAGGGCGGCGGCGATCATGAGTTCCGAGCTGTTCAGGGTGAGCGCGCCGGGGACGTCGATCTGGGTCTGGCGGCCGTCGCGCTCGAATTCCCAGCGGTAGAGGGCGCCGGAGGTGCGGCGGATGCGGATGCACTGGTGGGCGGCGAGGTCGTCCGGGGTCTGGGGCGTGCCGAATTCGGCCAGGTAGGCGGGGGCGGCGACCACGATGTGGCGCAGGTCGTGGGTGATCGGCACGGCGATCATGTCGGGCGGGACGGCGTCGGCCAGGCGCACGCCGGCGTCGAAGCCTTCGGTGACGATGTCGATGGCGTGGGCGTCTATGACGAGGTCGACGGCGACGTCGGGGTAGAGGCGCCGATAGGCCAGGACATAGCGCGACAGCAGGTGTTGGGCGCCCATGGGGGTGGCGTTGAGGCGCAGCGTCCCGGTGGGGGTCTCGGCATGGCGGCCGGCGGCGGCCATGGCCTCGCGGATCGCCGCGGTGGCGGGGGCGACCTGGGCGACGAACTCCTGGCCGGCCTGGGACAGGGCGACGCTGCGGGTGGTGCGGTTGAAGAGGCGCACGCCGAGGCGGGCCTCCATGGCCGCCACCGCGTGGCTGACCGCGGAGGTGGAGACGCCCAGGGCGGAGGCCGCGGCGGTGAAGCCGCCGAGGCGGGCGACAGCCAGGACCATCTCGAGCTCCAGCAGATCGCGTCCGGGCATTATCCGGGTTTCCTCATCAGTTCATGGCGATTTTCCCGGATTATCGCAGCTCCGCGGCGGCGGTACACCGGCGATATGGAAAAGCAGCCTGTTTCGAACATCATCTTTGGGACCATGACGATCGGCCGCGAGGGCTATGGCGCGCGGGTCGGCGACCTGGCGCTGGCGGGGGAGATGCTCGACGTCTTCGCCGGGTTCGGCCATCGCGACCTGGACACTTCCGAGAATTATGGAGGGGGGAGTTGCGAGGCGATGCTGGGCGAGCTCGCCGTCACCGAGCGGTTCACCATCGCGACGCGGTTTCACGCGGGGCCTGGCGCGAGCCACACCGCGCCGGAGATCCGGCGGCGCCTTGGGGTCTCGCTGGCGCGGCTCAACACCCAGCGGACGGACGTGTTCTACCTCTCGCTGATCGATCCGGATGTCCCGCTGGAGGAGACCTTGGGCGCGGTGGACGCGCTGCATCGCGAGGGGGTCATCGGCGAGCTGGGCCTGAGCAACATCAGCGCCTGGCGGGTGGCCGAGATCGTCGAGACCACGCGGCGGAAGGGCTGGCTCGCGCCCACGGTCTATCAGGGGATCTACAATGCGGTGACGCGGCCGGTGGAGCCGGAGCTGCTGCCCTGCCTTCGGCGGTATGGGCTGCGGTTTCACGTCTTCAATCCGCTCGCCGGGGGGGCGCTGGCGACCGGGGTGGGACAGGAGGCGGCGGTCGCGCCGGGGTCGCGGTTCGACGCCGGCCTGCCGCAGGGGCAGGCCTATCGGCGGCGGTATTGGAACGACGCCTATGGGTCGGCGATCGCGGGGCTGCAGGCGACCTGCGGCGCGCTGGGCCTGAACCCCGCCGCCGTCGCGTTGCGCTGGATGGTCCACCACTCGGCCCTCGACGGGCGGTTTGGCGATGGGGTGATCGTCGGCGCCTCGAAGCCGGAGCATCTGCGGGCCAATTTGGCGGCGCTGAAGGCGGGGCCGCTGCCGCAGGCGGCGCTGGAGGCGATCGAGACGGCGAACGCGGCGGCCGCGCCTCAGTCGCCGCCGTACTTCTTCGCGATGCCGCGGTAGGCGGCCGGCGGGGGCGGGCCGCCCTGCTCAGCGATCTGGCCGCCGTGAAGGCGGCCTACGAAGCGCGAGCCTTCCCAGATCTCCATGCCGGCCTGTCCGGCGGTGCGGAAACCCCAGAGCAGGGCCGTGCGATCGTCGAAGAACATCGCTTCCAGGGGCGCCGCGGCGGGGTCGCGCGGCAGGGTGTAGAATCGATAGGCAGGCACGCCTGCTTCATAGGCGAAACCCGCGGCCGCTGAACAGCGGCGACCTGGGCTCGGCCGCCGCTTGCGGGTGGCCTTCCGCGCTCGCCCGCGCTAGCAGACCGGCCATGATCCGCCTCGACAACATCTCCAAGCAGAATGGCCACCAGATCCTGTTCATCGAGGCCTCGATGGGCGTGCAGAAGGGCGAGAAGGTCGGCCTGGTGGGGCCGAACGGGGCGGGGAAGACGACGCTGTTCCGGATGATCACCGGGCAGGAGGCGCCGGACGACGGGCTGGTGGTGATCGATCCGGGCATGACCATCGGCTACTTCAGCCAGGACGTCGGCGAGATGTCCGGGCAGAGCGCGGTCGCCGCGGTGATGGATGGGGTGGGGCCGGTGAGCGCGCTCGCCGCGGAGATGACGCGGCTGGAGGCGGCGATGGTCGATCCGGACCAGGCGGCTGAGCTCGAGGCCATCATGGACCGCTATGGCGAGGTGCAGGAGCGGTTCCAGGCGCTGGACGGCTATGCGCTGGATGCGCGGGCGCGCGAGGTGCTGGCGGGCCTGAGCTTCAGCCAGGAGCGGATGGAGGGCGATGTCGGCCTGCTGTCCGGCGGCTGGAAGATGCGCGTGGCGCTGGCGCGGATCCTCCTGATGCGGCCGGACGGGATGCTGCTGGACGAGCCCAGCAACCACCTGGACCTGGAGAGCCTGATCTGGCTGGAGGCGTTCCTGAAGGACTATGACGGCGCGCTGCTGATGACCTCGCACGACCGGGCGTTCATGAACCGGATCATCGGCAAGGTGGTGGAGATCGATGGCGGCCAGCTGATCACCTACTCCGGCGATCTCGACTTCTACGACCAGCAGCGGGCGCTGGGCGAGCAGCAGCGGCAGGCGCAGTACGAGCGCCAGCAGGCGATGCTGGCCAAGGAGATCAAGTTCATCGAGCGGTTCAAGGCGCGCGCCAGCCACGCCGCCCAGGTGCAGAGCCGGGTGAAGAAGCTCGACAAGATCGAGCGCGTCGAGGCGCCGCGGCGGCGCCAGTCGGTGGAGTTCGAATTCCGCAGCCCGCCGCGGTCGGGCGACGACGTGATCAGCCTGAAGAACGTGCACAAGGGCTATGGCGACCAGCCGATCTATGCGGGGCTGGACCTCCTGGTGCGGCGCAAGGAGCGCTGGTGCGTGCTGGGGGCCAATGGGGCGGGCAAGTCGACGCTGCTGAAGCTGGTGGCGGGAGCCACAGCGCCGGACCAGGGGGCGGTGAGCCTGGGGGCCAGCGTGAAGATGGGCTATTTCGCCCAGCACTCCATGGACCTGCTGGACGGCGAGGAGACGATCTTCGAGTCGCTGGACGGGGCGTTCCCGCAAGCCGGCCAAGGGGCGTTGCGGACGCTGGCGGGGTGTTTCGGCTTCTCCGGGGACGACGTGGAGAAGCCCTGCCGGGTGCTGTCGGGCGGGGAGAAGGCCAGGCTGGTGATGGCCAAGATGCTGTTCGACCCGCCGAACCTGCTGGTGCTCGACGAGCCGACCAACCACCTGGACATGGCGACCAAGCAGATGCTGGTCACGGCGCTGGCGGACTTCGAGGGCACGATGCTGTTCGTCAGCCACGACCGGCACTTCCTGGGGGCGCTGTCGAACCGGGTGCTGGAGCTGACGCCGGAGGGCGTGCACCAGTACGGCGGGGGCTATACGGACTATGTCAGCCGCACCGGCCAGGAAGCGCCGGGGCTGCACCCCGGCGGGTAGCGGCCGGGGCGCATGACCTGGGCCCTATGTCAGCCGCTGACTGACGCTGGCCGGCAAGCACGGCTATAGTCAGCCGACCGACGGTGCGCGGTGATGATGGGGGCGCCAAATTGATGCGGGGTTCGCCCGATGACGGCCGCGAGGAGACCGCGTTTCTCGCCGGCGGCGGCGAGATGGGCGCGCGTATCCGCGCCTTCGATTGGGCGAAGACGAGCCTGGGCGCGCCCGAGGGCTGGCCGCAAAGCCTGAAGACCACCGTCCGCCTGCTGCTGTCCTCCGGCCATCCGATGTTCATCTGGTGGGGACCTGAGCTGCTGCAGTTCTACAACGACGCCTATGCGCGCTCGATCGGGCCTGAGCGGCACCCCGGCGCCCTGGGCGGGCCGGGGCGGCCCTGCTGGGCGGAGATCTGGGATATCATCGGGCCGCAGATCGAGCAGGTGATGGCCGGCCGCGGCGCCACCTGGCACGAGAACCACCTGGTGCCGATCACGCGCCACGGCCGGCGCGAAGACGTCTGGTGGACCTATAGCTACTCCCCCATCGACGAGCCCGAGGCGGCGAGCGGCGTCGGCGGGGTGCTGGTGATCTGCGCGGAGACGACCGAGCGGGTGCAGGCCGAGCGGGCGGCCGCGCGCGAGCTGGAGAACCTCGGCCGGCTGTTCGATCAGGCGCCGACGTTCATGGCGCTGCTGCACGGGCCGGAGCATCGCTTCCAGCTCGCCAATCCCAGCTATCTGCGGCTGGTCGGCGGGCGGCCGGTGGCGGGCAAGACGGTGTTGGAGGCCCTGCCGGAGACCGCCGAGCAGGGGTTCGTCGGCCTGCTGGACGAGGTGTTCCGGACCGGCCAGCCGTTCATCGCCAATGGCGTGCGCTACCTGATGCCGTTGGAGGCGGGCGATCGTCCGGTCGAGCGGTTCCTGGACTTCATCTACCAGCCGATCATCGGGCCGGACGGCTTGGTGGCGGGGATTTTCGTCGAGGGCGCCGATGTCACCGACCGCGCCCTGGCCGAGGCCGCGCTGCGGGAAAGCGAGGACCGCTTCCGCGCCCAGGCCGACCACCTGCGGCTGATGGTCGATGAGCTGAACCACCGGGTGAAGAACACCTTGGCGACGGTGCAGTCGGTGACCGACCAGACGCTGCGCCGGGCGCAGATCGCGGCGTCTGTGCGCCAGGCGCTGACCTCGCGGCTGATCGCGCTCAGCCGGGCCCACGACGTGCTGACCAATGAGAACTGGTCCGGGGCCGACCTGCACGAGATCGTCGCCCAGGCCGCCGCGCCCTATCAGCCGGAGGGCGCAGAACGACGGCTGAGCTGGCGGGGACCGGACGTCAGGCTATCGCCGCGCGCCGCGATCGCCCTGGCGATGACCCTGCACGAACTGACCACCAACGCCGTCAAGTACGGCGCGCTGTCGACGCCGACGGGGCGGGTGACCCTCGACTGGGTGTCGCCGGAGGATGGGGGGCTGAGGCTCACCTGGCGGGAGCAGGGGGGGCCGCCGGTCACGCCGCCGGTCCGCACCGGCTTTGGCACCCGCCTGATCCAGCGCGGCCTGCCCGGCGAGCTGGGCGGCGCCGTCAGCGTCGACTACGCGCCGACGGGCGTTGTCTGCGTCATTGAAGCCGGCTCGGTCGAACTGATCGATCGCCGGACCGGCGCCGCGCCCGAGGCGGCTTAACCCGGACGGCGGCGCGTTACGCGTCGTCGTCCATCTCTTCGATGAGATCGTTGAAGGCCTCGATCACCAGATCGACCTGATCGGCCGAGGCGGCGAATTCGGCGACCTGGCCGTCCTCGTCGGTCAAGCGCAGGACGTAGTCGTTCGCGCGGATCTCAATGGCGAAATTGGTCAGTTGTTTCATGGCGGTCTCCGGAATCGCTCGTCGCGATCCTAACGAAAAAGACCCGCCCGGTCGTGCAACCGGGCGGGCCCTCTCTCGTCGGCGGAAAAAGGGGGTTAAACCGCCGGCTTGGCTTTCAACCAGTCGATGACTTCCTGGACGGCGACGACGTCGGCGTACTTCAACTGGAGGTCGGTCAGGTTGGCGTAGTGGTAGCTCTCGTGCTTGTCGGCGCAGGTCTCTTCCGGGACGATGGTGCGGAAGCCGCGCGACAGGCTGTCGACGCCTGAGGCGCGGACGCAGCCGGAGGTGGAGCCGCCGGTCAAGACGACGGTGTCGACCTTGTGCCAGGTGAGATAGCTGGGCAGGGAGGTCTCGAAGAAGACCGACGGCATGCGCTTGGTGAAGACCAGGTCGACCGCGAAATCGATCTCGACGCGCGGGTCGAAGGCGTGGCGTTCGCTCTCGTACTTGATGTTCTGCAAGGAGTCGGCGGTGTTGGTGCGCGTGCCCCAGACGCCGGCGTCGCCCCCATCGTCCTTGTAGGCCACGTGGGACCAGATCACCGGCATGCCGCGCGAGCGGGCGAGGGCGGAGATCTCGTTGGTGTAGTCGATCTGCTTGGGGTCGGTGACGTAGGCGCTGGCCGGGAACAGGTCAGGCCGCGTGTAGGCCTGCTGGAAGTCGATGTTCACGATGGCCAGCTTCTCGCCGAAGCCAAAGCGCGCGCGCGCCGGGTTGGCCTTGACCGCTTCATAGATCTCGCGGGCCGTGCGGCCGTCCCGGACCATGGTCGGCTCGAAGGAGAGGGTGGATTTGGGAGAGGAGGGGTCCATGTCCATTGTTCTTGTCCTTTCTGTTGTTTCTTAGGCCGGCGCGCCCCGAGGCGGGCGAAGCGGCGTGACGTTGGCGGCCTCAATCCGGGCGGCGGCGGCGACCGCGGCCTCATGGGCCACGGCGGCTTCCTGGGAGGCGGCGTTCATGGCGTTGATGTGGGCGATGAACGGTTTGCGGGCGTAGAGCAGCAGACCGACGATGATCGGCGTGCAGCCGACGGCGACGATGGTGAGCGAGTAGCGTAGCGCCATCGGGTCGTGGAAGAGGTAGTCGGTAAGCAGCGGCACCAGGACCGGCACGACCCCGATGCCGATGAAGTTGGCGCTGAGCAGGTAGATGGCCACGGCCTGGGAGCGCATGGCGGCAGGCGCAGCCAGGCTGACGCAGGGGTGGGGCACGCCGAAGGCCGCGGCGATGATCAGGCCGCGGACCGCTGAGATGCCGAGCGCCAGGATCGGGCTCTCGGTCAGGAAGCCCACCACGTTCATCGGCAGGCAGATGAGGACGCAGATGACGCAGACCAGGATGTTGGCGTCCTCGCGGCCGCGCTTGCGCAGAATGTCAGTGAGCCAGCCGCCGCCGATGGCGCCGATGCTGCCGGTGAAAAGGTGGAAGATGCCGGTGGCCGCGCCGACCTGGGCGGGCGTCAGGCCATAGGTGCGCATGAAGAAGGTGGGCGTCCAGGAGCCGATGCCGGACAGCGCCGAGAGCATGGCGAAGCCCAGGATCATGCAAAGGACGGCGCGCTTGTGGGCGAAGATGTAACCGACAGCCTCGCGGGTCGTGGCGGACTTCTTCTCGTGGGCGGCGATGCGGCGGAGCGGCTCGCGCATGGTCGTGGCGATGACCACGGCGAGGATCAGGCCCGGGATGGAGATGATCAGGAAGGCCATCTGCCAGGGCTCCAACGCGCCCAGCAGCGGCAGGGTCACGACGCCGACGCCGGTAAGCCAGAGCAGGAGGAAGCCGCCGAAGAGGTGGGAGAAGGTGGAGCCCAACATGCCGCCGGCCGTGAACATCGAGACCGCCCGGCCGATCTTCTCGCGCGGGACGAGGTCGTTGATGATGGAGACGCCCGCGGGCACGAGGGCGGCTTCGCCCAGGCCAACGCCCATGCGCGCGGCGCCGAGGGCGAACATGTTCCGGGCCATGCCGAAGGCGCCGGTGCAGGCCGACCAGAAGACGAGGCCCGCCAGGATGATGTGCTTGCGGCTCCTGGCGTCGGCCATGCGCGCGATCGGCAGGGATACGGTCGAGTAGAAGACGACGAAGGCGGGCCCGATCATCAGGCCGATCTGGGTGTCGGTGACGTGCAGGCTCTCTTTGATCGGGTCGATGACCAGGGAGACGAAGCCGCGGTCGAAGAAGGACACGCCGTTGGCGACGGCGAGCAGGATGACGACGTACCAGGCGCCCTTGACGCCGCTGAACGCCTCGCCCTTGCCCGGCTCTGAAACGGACGGACTCTTCTCGGTCACGGCTGGATCTCCCCCTTAGGTTTGCGGCGCGAGCGGCGCGCCGTTGGTCGTCGGCAGCGGTATGACGTTGGCGGCTTCGGCCCGCGCGGCGGCCACGGCCTCGGCGGACATGCCGTTCACGTGGGCCACGAAGGGGCGGCGGGCGAGCAGCAGCAGGATGATGATGATCGGGGTGGCGATCACCGACACGACCAGCAGCGAGTAACGCAGCGCCATCGGGTCGTGGAACACGAAGTCGGTCAACAGCGGCACCAAGAGCGGCACGAAGCCGATGCCGATGCCGTTGGCGCAGAGCAGGTAGATGGCCACCGCCTGGGAACGCATGGCGGCCGGCGCCGCCAGGCTGACGCAAGGATGGGCGACGCCAAACGCCATGGAGAGGACCAGGGTGCGCAGCGCCGCGAGCGCCAGGGCGACGCCAGCGCTGTCGGTGATGAAGCCGTAGACGTTCATCGGCAGCATCACCAGGACGGCGACCATGGCCACCAGGATGTTGGCGTCCTCACGGCCCCGCTTGCGCAGGTAGTCGGTGAGCGACCCCCCGAAGATGGCGCCCAGCGTCCCGCCGAACAGGGAGAAGAGTCCGATTGAGGCGCCGACCTGGGCGGGAGACAGGCCATAGGTGCGCATGAAGAAGGTGGGCGTCCAGGTGCCGACCCCGGAGAGTGCCGACAGCATGGCGAACCCCAGGATGGTGCACATGACCGCGCGCTTGCGGCCGACGATGTAGGCGCCGGCCTCGCCGATCGACAGCGCCTGCTTCTGGTGGGCGGCGATCCGGCGGACCGGCTCGCGCATGGTGAAGACGATCACCAGGCCCAGGATGACGCCCGGGATGGAGATGATCATGAAGGCCTGTTGCCACGGCTCGACGCTGCCCAGGAAGGGCAAGGTGATGGCGCCGCTTGCCGTCAGCACGGCCATCAGCAGGCCGCCCAGCAGGGTGGCGAGACCGCCGCCCAGGATGCCGCCGGCGGTGAACATGGAGACGGCGCGGCCGATCTTATCGCGGGGCACCAGGTCGTTGATGATCGAGACGCCGGCCGGGACCAGGGCGGCTTCGCCGAGGCCCACGCCCATGCGCGCGGCGCCCAGGACGAAGATGTTCTTGGCCATGCCGAAGGCCGCGGTGCAGGCCGACCAGAAGAACATGCCGGCGAGGATGATGTGCTTGCGGTTCTTGCTGTCGGCCAGACGGGCGATCGGCAGGGAGACGGTCGAATAGAAGATGATGAAGGCCGGACCGATCATCAGGCCGATCTGGGTGTCGCTGATCTGCAGCGTCTCCTTGATCGGGTCGATGACGAGGGCGACGAACCCGCGGTCGAAGAAGGAGACACCGTTGGAGATGGCGAGCAGGATGACGACGTACCAGGCGCCCTTGACGCCCTTGAAGGGCTCGGCTGCGGGGGGGCTCTTGTCATTCACAGCAGTTTCTCCATCAGGATTTCTGCGGAAGCGGCGTCAGCGTCATGCCGCCTTGCAGGGACGCGGGCGGCGAGATTGCGGCGGCGTAGGCGACAAGGGCGGCGTCATTGGCGGCCGCCATGGCCGTGACGTGGGCGACGAAGGGCTTGCGTGCGTACAGCAGGAGGCCCGCCATCAGCGGCGTGGCCGCCACCGAGACGATGAGCAGCGAGTAACGCAGCGCTAGCGGATCGTGGAAGACGTAGTCGTTCAGCAACGGGACGATGACCGGGATCATGCCGATGCCGATGGCGTTGGCGCAGAGCAGGTAGATGGCGACGGCCTGGGAGCGCATGTTGGCCGGCGCCGCCAGGCTGACGCAGGGGTGGGCGACGCCGTAGGCGAGGGACAGGACCATCCCGCGCAACGCCGCCAGGACCAGGGCGGTGACCGGATCATCGGTGATCCAGCCGAAGATGTTGCAGGGCAGGACCAGAAGGATCGTGCCCGCGCCGATCAGGATGTTGGCGTCCTCGCGGCCGCGCTTGCGCAGATAGTCGGTGATCGCCCCGCCGGCGACGGCGCCCAGGACGCCGGAGAGAAGGCCGAACAGACCGATGGCCGCGCCCACCTGGGCCGGCGACAGCCCATAGGTGCGCATGAAGAAGGTGGGCGTCCAGGTGGCGACGCCGGCCTGGGCCGAGAGCATGGCGAAGCCCAGGATGGTGCAGAGGACCGCGCGCTTGTGGGCGAAGATGTAGCCGACCGCCTCGCGCATGGAGAGCGAGGCCTTCTGGTGGGCGGCGATGCGGCGCATCGGCTCGCCCATGGTGAAGAGAATGACCAGGCCCAGGATGACGCCTGGGATCGAGATGATCAGGAAGGCCTGCTGCCAGGGTTCGACCCGGCCGATGAGGGGCAGGTGGATATCGCCGACGCCGACCAGCCAGGCGTAGATGAAGCCGCCGGCGAGGCCCGAGAGCGCGCCGCCCAGCATGCCGCCGGCGGTGAACATCGAGACGGCGCGGCCGATCTTCTCACGCGGGACCATGTCATTGATGATCGAGATGCCGGCGGGGACAAGGGCGGCCTCGCCCAGGCCCACGCCCATGCGGGCCGCGCCGAGGACGAAGATGTTGCGGGCCATGCCGAACGCGGCCGTGCAGGCCGACCAGAAGAACATGCCCGACAGGATGATGTGCTTGCGATTCTTGCTGTCGGCGAGCCGGGCGATCGGCAGGGAGACCGACGAGTAGAAGATGATGAAAGCCGGGCCGATCATCAGGCCGATCTGCGTGTCGGTGACATGCAGGCTGTCCTTGATCGGATCGATCACCAGGGACACGAACCCGCGATCGAAGAACGAGACCGCGTTGGACAGCGCCAGCAGGATGACCACGTACCAGGCGCCCTTGACGCCCTTGAACGCGCCGCCGAGCGGCGTGTCGGATGCGGCTTGGACCTTGTCCGTCATTGCAGTTCCTCGACCAGGATGTCTTCCGGCGCGGTGTCAGCGGCGGAGCGCCCGCCCGGCCTGGCCAGGCGGGGGGAGCGTGTGAAAGCGTAGAGCGCCGCGGCGCTGCCAATGCTGCAAGTCAGCATGGTGACCGCCATTTCGCCCATGGCGCCTGCCCCGAAGGCGCCGATGAAAGCCGCGCTCGCGCCGCCGAAGGCGAAGCTGGCCGCGCCGAGCACCGCCGAGGCCGAGCCGGCGCGCGTGTGATCAAGGGCCAGCGCCAGGGCCGAGGCGTTGCTTTGGATCAGGCCCAGCGGCGCCATGGTCAGCAGCAGCGGCGGATAAATGGCCCACAGCGTGCCGGCGAAGGTCGTGGCCAGCACCAGCCACAGGGCCGCGGCGATCGTCGCGCCGGTGGCGTATTTCAGAACCTGCTTCGAAGAGAAATGGCGCAGCAGGATGTGATTGAGTTGGTTCGAGGCGATCACCGAGAAGGCGATCGCGCCGAAGAACAGGCCGAACCTTTCCGGTGGGATCCCGAAGCGCTCGATCAGCAGGTTGGGCGCAGAGGAGACATAGGCGAAGGCGCTGCCGACGCTGAGGGCGCAAGCCAGGGCGTAGCCGGCGAACACGCGATTGCCGAGCAGCGAGCGATAGGCGTCAAGCGGGCTTTCCGAGACCGCCTGCAGACGGGTGACCTCGGAGCGGCTTTCCTTGAGGAAGATCGCCGTCGCCAAGCCGATGACCAGGCCGAAGGCGGCGAGGACAACGAAGATTCCGCGCCAGCCCGTGACGCTGAGCAGCAGTCCGCCCAGGAGCGGCGCGGCGATCGGGGCGACGCCCATCACCAGGGCGAGCGAGGAGAAGATGCGGGCGCTGTCGTCGGCGTCGAAGCGATCAGCGACGACGGCGCGGGCGACGACAATGGCGGCGCAACCGCCCAGAGCCTGGGCGAAACGGCCCGCCAGCAGGATGTTCATGGTGGGCGCCACGGCGCACAGGACGGAGGCGGCGACGAAGATCACAACGCCGATGGCCACCGGCGGCCGGCGACCCCAGCGGTCGGACGCCGGGCCGTAGATCAGCTGGCCGACAGCCAGGCCGATGAGGAAGACGCTGAGAGTCGCCTGGGCGGCGGCCGGCCCCGCCTTCAGGTCGTGGACCAGGGTCGGTACGCTCGGCAGATACATATCGATCGACATGGGCGCGAAGGCGGTCATGGCTCCGAGGAGCAGGACCAGGCCGACGGTACGACGCCCCTTGGGCACAACGTTCACACTTAACTCCGGCTGTGAGTTCGGAACCTCTCACCGGGTCGGCGAGGCAGGTACGGCGCTCGCAGTAAATGATCTAAGATTATATCATTGTGATGCATCGCCGGGCGCCCGAGGACGCCCGGCGTCTGCAAATTAGGCCGTCTCTAATTCGGGGAAGTCGGTGGCCGAACCCATGGCTTGCCAGGTCTTCCAATTGGCCAGTCGCGCCTCGGTGATGGCGATGGCGTTCTTGGTCGCGGCGTCGCCGAAGACGATGCGCAGGGGCGGTTCCTCCATGTCGCAGATCTGAAGGAGCGCCTGGGCGGCGCGCTCGGGATCGCCAGCCTGGCCGGACATGGTGCGCATCCGTTCGCGCTGCGGCGTCAGGAACTCATAGGGCTCCATGCGCTCCGAGCGGATCATGCTCTGGTCGCCGGCCCAGTCGGTGCGGAAGGCGCCGGGCTGGATGATGGTCATCTTGACGCCGAAAGGCGCGAGTTCGCCGGCCATACCTTCACTCAGGCCTTCCAGCGCCCACTTGCTGGCGCAGTACATGCCCAGGCTCGGGAAGCCGCCGACGCCGGCGACGGACGAGATCTGCACGATGTGGCCGGACTTGCGTTCGCGCATCGACGGCAGGATCGCCTGCATCAGCCAGATCACGCCGAAGAAGTTGACTTCCATCTGGTGGCGGACCTCGGCCTCGGTGTTTTCTTCAAGGGCGCCGTCCAGGCCATAGCCGGCGTTGTTGACCAGGACGTCGATCTTGCCGAAGGCGGCCAGGGCGGCCTCGGCGGTGGGGACGATGGTGTCCTTGGCGGTGACGTCCAGCGGCAGAACCACCAGGCGGTCCTTGCCATACTGGGCGAGCGACGACAGCGAGGCGACATTGCGCGCCGTGGCGATCACCTCGTCGCCTGCCTCCAGAGCCGCCTTGGCGAAGCTGTAGCCCAGGCCCCGTGACGCCCCCGTGATCATCCAAGTCTTCTGTGCGCGCGGCATAACCGTCTCCAATTGATTTATAGTTATACCATTAGTAGGGAGACTGAACTTGTCAAAGGGTGCTTCGGCGGCCCGCCGCCCAATCCCTTCGGCGCCTGCTTTTCGTGTCATCACCGGTCGCCCGCGCGGCGCCGCCAATAAGGAATCTCGCATGCAGTACGCTCGCCTCGGCGAATCCGGCTTGATCGTGTCGCGTATCGCGCTGGGCACGATGACTTTCATCCTGAAGGAGGAGAACGCGCGCATTCCAGGGCTCGCCAAGGTGGGCCAGGACATGGCCGACGACATGGTCGCCCGCTCGCTGGACGCGGGCGTCAACTTCTTCAACTCCGCCGATGTCTATTCTTCAGGCGAATCGGAAGTGATGCTGGGCAAGGCTCTGGGCGTACGCCGCAAGGACGCGGTGATCGCCACGAAGCTCGCCAATCGCATGGAGCCCAACCTGATCAGCGTCGGCCTGTCGCGCCGCTGGATCGTGCGCGCCGCCGAGGAATCGCTGAAGCGCCTGGGCACCGACTACATCGACGTCTACCTCTTCCATAAGATCGACCCCTACACGCCGATGGAAGAGACCCTGGCGGCGGTCGAGCAGCTCGTGAAGGACGGCAAGGTCCGTTACGTCGGCTTTTCGAACTGGCCTGCGTGGATGACGGCCAAGGCGGTCGAGATTCAGAAGCAGCGGCAATATACGCCCTTCACCGCCGGCGAGGTCTACTATTCGCTGGTCGGCCGGGACGTCGAAAACGACACCGTGCCTCAGGCGCTGGACGCCGGCATCGGCCTGACGCCTTGGAGCCCCCTGGCGGGCGGTCTTCTGTCGGGCAAGTACGCCGCCGGCGAGAGCGGCCGTCTCAACACCTTTGAGATCGCCCCCGTCGACCCGCAAGTGGCGGACGCCACGATCATCGCGCTGAAGCAGGTGGCGGAGGCTCGCGGCGCCACGCCGGCCCAGGTGGCGATCGCGTGGCTCCTGACCAAGCCCGCGGTGTCGAGCGTGATCATCGGCGCAAACAAGCCGCAGCAGCTCGATGACAACATCGCCGCCGCCGATGTGCAGCTCACGGCGGAGGACATCGCGCGCCTAGAGGCGGCGTCGCCGGCGGCCAAGCCGTTCCCGATCTGGATGATGGCTCGCGGCCGCGACCCGAAGATCGTCGAAGCGCTGGGGTACTAGGCTTAGATATCCATCGACCCTGGGTTCGCCCCAGGGTCGATGGTCTGTATAAATCGCGCGCCAAAACCGGGCTTGTTCAACGTCGCCGCCTCGACGTCTTCTGATCCATCAGGTGTTCATGGGTCGCCGGGACAAGCCCGGCGATGACGGACTAGAAGTTTTGCTCAGCCGACGTCGTTGGATCCACCGTCGACGGCCATGATCTGCGCGGTCATGAAGGAGGCGTCTTCGGAGGCCAGGAACAGGACGGCGCGGGCGATTTCGGCGCCGTCGGCGATGCGGCCCATGGGCTGGTTCTTGGTCACCATGGCTTCGACGCCCGGCACGCGGGCCATCCAGCGGGCCATCATCTCGGAGTGGGTGGCGCCGGGACTGATGGCGTTGACGCGGATGTTCTGGCTGGCGAACTCCTTGGCCGCGGACTTGGTCAGGGCGTCGAGGCCCGCCTTGCTGGCGGCGTAGGCCGAACCGCCGGGCGAACCCCGCGAGGCGCCGCCGGTGGTGTTGATGATCGCGCCGCCGCCGCTCGCGAGGATGGCGGGGATTTCGTACTTCATCGACAGGAAGCATCCCGTCAGATTCACCGCGATGATCTGGTTGAAGATCTCCTCGTCCTCGACGGGAATCGGGTGGCCGGAGCGGCCGAGGCCGGCGTTGTTGAAGGCGATGTCGAGGCGGCCGAACTTCGCCATAGTTTCATCGACCATCCGCTTGCAGTCGGGGGACCTGGCGACGTCGGTTTCCACATAGAGCGCCTGGACGCCGTAGGATTCGATCCCCTTGCAGACGTCCAGGCTCTGGTCGCGGCGGCGGGCGGCGACCACGACGTTCGCGCCCTCCTTGGCGAACTCCATGGCCGTGTCCTTGCCGATCCCGCTGGAGGCGCCCGTGATGAGGACGACCTTGCCTTCAAACCGCTTCCTCTTGCTCATCGCGCGTCCCCCGAACTCATGATCGTGATTGGTCAGATCTGCGGCTTCAGCCGCCGTCGTAGGCGCCGCCATCGACGGCCATCAGCTGGCCGGTCATGAAGGACGCGTCGTCGGAGGCCAGGAACAGCACGGCGCGGGCGATCTCGATCCCGTCGGCGATGCGGCCCATCGGCTGGCCCTGGGTTACGCGCTCGGCGACCCCGGGCACGCGGGCCATCCAGCGCGACATCATCTCGGAGTGGGTGGCGCCCGGGCAGATGGCGTTCACGCGGATGTTCTGGCCCGCGTACTCCTTGGCGGCGCACTTGGTGAGGACCTGCAGGCCGCCCTTGCTGGCGCCATAGACGCTGGAGCCCGCGCCGCCCTTGAGCCCGCCCGTCGACGAGGTGTTGATGATCGCGCCGCCGCCGCTCGCGAGGATCGCCGGGATCTCATACTTCATGGAGAGGAAGCAGCCGGTGAGGTTGACGGCGATCAACTGGTCCCAGACGTCTTCGTCTTCGTCCGCCACGGGCACGCCTGAACGGCCAAGCCCGGCGTTGTTGAAGGCGATGTCGAGCCGTCCGAACCGCTTCATGGTCTCCTCGACCATCCGCCGGCAGTCAGCGGATTTGGAAACGTCGGTCTCCACGTAGAGCGCCTCGGCGCCCAGCGCCTCCAGCTCGGCCACGACCTCCATGCTCTGATCGCGGCGCCGCGCGCAGACGACGACTGAGGCGCCTTCCTTGGCGAACTCGATCGCCGTGTCGCGGCCGATGCCGCTAGAGGCGCCCGTAATCAGCGCGACCTTGCCGTCAAACCGCTTTTTTTCGCTCATCGAACGCTCCCCGCTGAGGATGTGTGTGGGCCTGGGCCTAAAACACATATTGATATAAGAATAGGACTATAGACCTTAGCCAGCGACGGGTGGCGAGGGGTTCTATGCAGGCGACATCTCAAATAGCGGGCGGCGCCCGATTTGGCGTCGATCGCGCCCAGTGGCGCGCGCTGGGCAAGCTGGCGATCCCGCTGATGCTCGCCGCCTTCCTTCAGAACACCTACCAACTGGTCGACGCGCTTTGGCTGGGCCGGTTGGGCACCGACGCCATGGCGTCCGTGGCCGTCAGCATTCCGGTCTCGGCGGTGCTGATCGCCCTGGGCGGCGGTCTGGCCGTCGCGGCCTCCACCCTGGTGTCGCAGTTCGCCGGCAAGGGTCAGCCCGAACAGATTCGCAAGGTCGCCGTGCAGGGCCTGCTGATGTCCTTCTGCGCATCGGTGCTGATCGGCTTGATCGGAATGATCGCCGCACCGTTCGCCATCCGCCTGCTGGGTGCGACGCCGGAGATCGCGCCTGCGGCCACCGGCTTCCTGCAGGTGACCATGGCGGGCATCGTCTTCACCTTCAATGTGGCCGTCGCCCAGGCGGTCCTGCGTGGGCGCAGCCTGGTGCGGGACGCCTTGTCCATCGTCGCGGCCACCGTCGCGATCAACGCTGTCGTTGCGCCGGTGCTGATCTTCGGCCTGCTTGGCGCGCCCGCCATGGGGGTGATGGGCGCCGCCTGGTCCACCCTGCTGGCGCAGGGGATCGCGGCGGCGGCGAGCACGGCCTTGCTGTTTCACGACCGCCGCGGCGTCGGCCTGCGGATTTCCGACTTCGTCTTCGACAAGGCGCTGTCGGCCAGGTTCCTGAAGATCGGCGGCCCCGCCTCGATCGAGCAGAGCGTCAGCCAGATGAACTTCGTCATGATGACGGTGCTCGTCGCGCACTTCGGCGCCATGGCGCTGGCGACCTATGGCATCGGCATCCGGTTGCTGATCTTCGCGGCGGTGCCCTCGATGGGCATCTCGCTGTCGACCGCGGTGCTGGTCGGCTCGGCGATCGGCGCCGGCGACCGCGAGGCGGCGGCCACGGCGGCCCGCATGGGCGCGCGGATCGGCTTCATCGCCGGCGCGCTCGAAGGCCTGCTGATCTTCCTGGCGGCGCCGGCGATCGGCGCGGCCTTTGCGCCGGGTCAGCCGATGCTGCAGGCGGAGGTGACCACCTATCTGCACATCGCGGCCTTCAGCTACGCGGCCATGGCCTATAACGGCGGGATGGCCGGGGCCTATCGCGGCGCCGGTTCGACCCGGATCGCCATGTGGCTGATCATGGCGCAGTCGTGGATGTTCCAACTGCCGACGGCCTACCTGCTGTCGCGGCACACGCCCTTGCTGGCGCACGGCATCTGGTACTCGACGCCCATCGCCAACAACATGACCATGCTCATCACCACCCTGATCTTCCTGCGGGGAAACTGGAGCCGGCCCAAGGCCTAGAAGCGTTCGCGGTAGGCCTGCGGATTGATGTTCAGCAGTCTGGTGAAGCTGCGGCGCATGGTTTCGTCGGACCCGAAGCCGCAGGCGCGGGCGGCCTGGGCGACGCTGGCGCGTTCCTCCAGCATGCGCTTGGCGGCCTCGACGCGCATCCGCTCGACGGCGCGGGCGGGGGTTTCGCCGGTCATCTCGCGATAATGGCGTGAGAAGCTGCGCGGGCTCATGCCGGCGCGGTCGGCGAGCACGGGGAGGGACAGGTCCTGGCGCAGCGCGCCGGCGATCCAGGCGTGCAGGGCGTCGAAGCGGCCGCCTTCCTGCAACGCCAGCGCCGCGCTGAATTGCGACTGGCCGCCCGGGCGCTTCAGGAAGACCACCAATTGCCGGGCTACGGCCAGCGCCGTGGCGCGCCCGAGGTCTTCTTCGACCAGGGCCAAGGCCAGGTCGATGCCGGCGGTGACCCCGGCCGAGGTCCAGATCCTGCCGTCGCGGATGAAGATCGGCTCCGGATCGAGGCGGACCTGGGGGTAGCGGCGCGCGAAGTCGGCGCAATGGTCCCAGTGGGTGACGGCGCGCCGACCGTCGAGCAGGCCCGCGGCGGCCAGCAGGAAGGCGCCGCTGCACACCGACGCGACCCGCCGCGCATCCGCCGCCGCCTCTTGCACGAAGGCGACGATATCCGGCGCCTCGCAGGCGGCGTCGACGCCGCGCCCGCCGGCGCAGATCAGAGTGTCCAGGGGGAGTTCGACGCCGGCGAAGGGGGTCGCCGCGAGGGCCAGGCCGGCGGTCGTGAGGATCGACGCCTCCCGGGCGATCACCACCGGCGCATAGGGCGTCTCGCCCCCGGCGGCGACGTAGCGCTCGTTGGCGGTGGCGAAGACCTGCAGCGGCCCTGCGACGTCAAGCAACTGGGCGCGATCGAAGGTGAGGATCGCGACGCGGCGCGGCGGGTTTGGCATAAAACGAGGGGCCTTTGGCGATTTCGCCAACACTTTCCGCCCTAGAGTGGATCGTCAATAGGGCTTCTGACCAAAGGAAAGAGCGATGGGCGTGCGGTTTGGAATTCTGGCCTTCCCCAATGTGCAGCAACTGGACCTGACGGGCCCCTATGAGGTGTTCGCCTCTGCGCCGGACGCCGAGGTCCATCTCGTCTGGAAGAGCCTTGAGCCGCTGAAGGCCTCGACCGGGCTGTCCTTGACGCCGACGGCGACCTTCGCCGACTGCCCGCAGCTGGACGTCCTGTGCGTGCCGGGGGGCGCAGGGGTCAACGCGCCGATGGAAGACGCCGAGACCTTGGACTTCATCCGAAAGCAGGCCGCCGGCGTGCGTTACCTGACCTCGGTCTGCACCGGGTCGCTGGTGCTGGGCGCCGCCGGGCTGCTGAAGGGCAAGAAGGCCACCTCGCACTGGAACGCGGCGGACCTGCTCGCCCAGTTCGGCGCGGAGCCGACCCAGGGGCGGGTCGTGCGCGACGGCGACCTGTTCACCGCCGGCGGCGTCACCAGCGGCATCGACTTCGGCCTGGTGATCGTCGCGGAACTGTTCGGCGAGGCGACAGCCCAGCGCATCCAGCTGATGATCGAATACGCCCCGCAGCCGCCGTTCAATTCGGGGACGCCGGAGACAGCGCCAGCGGCGGTGTTGGCCGACGCCAAGGCGCGCGCCGCGGGCTCACGCCAGGCGCGCGAGGCGATCATCGCCAGGGTGATGGCCCAGGCCTGACCGGCTCGACCTGCGCAGATCGCCCTGCTAGGCCAGGGCGATCCTCCGCAGAGACTTCGTCCGCATGCGAAAAATAGACCCCGCCCGGCATGAAGAGCGTCGGCGGCAGATCATGGAGGCCGCAGGCCGCTGCCTGGCGCGAGACGGCTTTCGCGGCGCGACCATGGCGCGCATCTGCGCCGAGGCGGGCATGAGCCCCGGCAACGTCTACCACTACTTCGAGAGCAAGGAGGCGATCGTCGCGGCCCGGGCGCAGACGGTCCTGGCGCGGTGGGCGGAGGCTTTCGCCGAACTGATCGCCGGCGGCGATCCCCTTTCCCTGCTGCCGTCCAAGGTGCTGGCGCTTTCCGCCCGCTCAGAAGCGGGGCTCAACCAGAGCCTGAACCAGGTGAACTACGAGACGCTGGCGGAGGCGGCGCGAAACCCGGCGATGGCCGAGATCGTCAAGCGCCACAGCGACGGCGTGCGCAGCCTGTTTCGTGAGTTCCTGCAGAACGCTCAGGCGCGCGGCCAGGTCGATGCGGGGCTGGACGCCGATGCGGCGGCCTCGGCCTTGCTCGGCATGAGCCAGTCGGCCCGAGAATGGAAGGCGCGCGATCCGGAGTTTGACCTCGCCTCGTACCTGGCCCTGCTGGACGACCTGGCGCGACGCATGCTCGCGCCGTCGCGCTGAGCTGGCCGCTGAGGGCCAAACCTTGACAACGGCCGGCTTCCGGAGAAGTTAGAACAATCATTCTAAGAAAAGGCGCCACGGCCCACTGAAGCCTGGAAGCGCCTGGTGATTGGAGGATTCGTTCAAATGCTGCTGACGTCCGGCAAGCCGTTCCACGACTATGTCGATGTCGAGAACGCGACGGTCGACCGGACGATCTTCTCCGACCAGGCGATCTATGACGCCGAGCTGGAGCGGATATTCGCCCGCGCCTGGAACTTCATGTGCCACGAAAGCCAGATCCCCAGGCCGGGCGACTTCCTTCTGAATTTCATCGGCGAGGAGTCGGTGATCGCGACTCGCGACAAGAAAGGCGAATTGCAGGTCCTGCTGAACAGCTGTCGGCACCGGGGCAACGCGGTGTGCCGGGCCGAACAGGGCAATGCGCGGTCGTTCCTGTGCACCTATCACGGCTGGACCTATGGCCTCGATGGCAAGCTCATCGGGGTGCCTGGCTACAAGGATTTCTACCACGAGCAACTGGACAAGAGCCAATGGGGCCTCGTCAGCGCCGCCAAGGTGGCGAGCTACAAGGGCTGGGTGTTCGCCACCATGGATCCGGAGGCGCCGGACCTAGAGGAATATCTTGGACCGGTGGGTCGCATCGGCATCGACCTGTGCGCGTCGCGCGGGGACATGATCGCGGTCGAAGGCGTCCAGAAGAACATCATCGGCTGCAACTGGAAATTGGCGGTCGATAACCTCTTTGATTACTACCACGTGGCCATCACCCACGCCTCGGCCTTCATGACCGAGTTCATGCCGGGCCGGAACGCCGCGCGCCGCGCCGCGGGCCAGAATCCGATGAACCATCGGGTCCTGCTGGGCGACTATGGCCACGCCATCGGCGGGCCGAAGGTGCCGCAGGAGGAATGGGACGCCATCGGCCTCGAGGACACGGGCCCGATCAACGAGGAATGGCGCAAGGGGCCCGTCGCGCAGGAGGCCCTGGGCGAGGCGGCGTCCGCGCTGCGGGGCCAGCCGAACATCTGGCCGAATCTTTGGCTGACCGGCGGCGGCAGCCAGTTCAGCCTGCGCCTGCCCAAGGGACCGCACGCCACCGAGATCTGGTGGTTCACCTTTGTCGACAAGAACCAGCCGCCGGAGATGCAGGCGCTGCGCGCCAAGCTGAGCACGCGTGCGTTCGGACCCGCGGGCATGCTGGAGCAGGAAGACGGCGAGAACTGGGATCAATCGACGCGGGCGACCCGCGGGCCGATCGCGCGGCGCTATCCGCTGAATTACCAGATGAACCTGCGCCGCGGAGAACCGACGATCACCGAGCAGGGCGTCCCCTACATCGACGCGGCGATCAACGAGCACGGGCAACTCTGGACCTATCTCGCCTGGGCCGAGTGGATGGATGCGGAAAGCTGGGCCGACCTGAAGGCCAACCGCACGCCGACGCCGCGCGCGCCGTTCTGACGCCGGACCTGGGCCGCGTCGGGCGGCCAAGGAATTCTCTATCGCAGAGATCATATCAATCGATTGGACGCCCGGGCGGGAATGTCATTTCCTGACATTGTCAAAGCGTGAGCGCGCGCGAGGAGGATGTCATGAGCGAACCGAAATGCCCCATGGACGGCGGCCGGGTGGTCGGCGCGGCCAAGCTGTTCAGCATGACCAACCGACTGTGGTGGCCGCATCAGCTGGACCTGGGCGTGCTGCATCAGAATTCGCCGCGGGCTGATCCCATGGCGGCGGACTTCGACTATGCGGCTGAGTTCAAGACCCTGGACCTGGCGGCGGTGAAGGCCGACATCTTCGCGTTGATGACGCAGTCGCAGGCCTGGTGGCCGGCGGACTACGGTCACTATGGCCCGCTGTTCATCCGCATGGCCTGGCACAGCGCCGGCACCTACCGCGTGGGCGACGGCCGCGGCGGGGCGGGGGCCGGGACGCAACGGTTCGCGCCGCTGAACAGCTGGCCGGATAACGCCAACCTGGACAAGGCGCGCATGCTGCTGTGGCCGATCAAGCAGAAGTACGGTCGCAAGCTGTCGTGGGCCGACCTGCTGGTGCTGACCGGCAACTGCGCCCTGGAATCCATGGGCTTCCAGACGGTAGGATTTGGCGGCGGGCGGGCCGATGTGTGGGAGCCGCAGACCGACATTTTCTGGGGTCCAGAACGTGAGTGGCTGGGCGATGAGCGCTATAGCGGCGACCGCGACCTGTCCCACCCCCTGGCCGCGGTGCAGATGGGCCTGATCTATGTCAATCCGGAAGGGCCGAACGGGACGCCCGATCCCCTGGCGGCGGCGCGCGACATCCGCGAGACCTTCGCCCGGATGGCGATGAACGACGAGGAGACCGTGGCCCTGATCGCCGGCGGCCACACCTTCGGCAAGGCGCACGGCGCGGGCGATCCGAACCAATATATCGGGCCGGAGCCGGAGGGAGCGGGTCTTGAGGAGCAGGGCAAGGGCTGGCGCAACAGCCTGGGCGACGGCGTGGGCGTCCACACCATCACCAGCGGCCTGGAAGGCGCCTGGACCGAAGCGCCGACCCGCTGGGACAACGGCTTCTTTGATGTGCTCTTCCGCTACGACTGGGAGCTGACCAAGAGCCCGGCCGGCGCCCAGCAGTGGACGCCGAAGAACCCGGAAGCCCAGGGTACAGTGCCCGACGCCCACGACCCGGCGGTGCGTCATGCGCCGATGATGCTGACGACGGATCTGGCGCTGCGGATCGACCCTGAATACGAAAGGATCTCGCGGCGCTTCCATGAGAACCCGGACCAATTCGCCAAGGCCTTCGCCGAGGCGTGGTACAAGCTGACTCACCGCGACATGGGGCCTCACGTCCTGTTGCTGGGCCCGGAAGCTCCGGCGGAGCCGCGGCTGTGGCAGGACCCGATCCCGGCGCTGGATCATCCGGTGATCGACGCCGCCGACATCGCCGCGCTGAAGGGCCAGATCCTGAACTGCGGCCTGTCGATCAGCCGCCTCGTCGCCACGGCCTGGGCCTCGGCCTCGACCTTCCGCGGCTCGGACAAGCGCGGCGGCGCCAATGGCGCGCGCATCCGGTTGGCGCCGGCCAAGGACTGGGCGGTCAATGAACCCGCCGAACTGGCCATCGCGTTGTCGCGGCTGGAGGCGATCCAGCAGGCGTTCAACGCCGACGCGACCGGCGGCAAGAGGGTGTCGCTGGCGGACCTGATCGTCCTGGGCGGATCGGCGGCGGTGGAGGCTGCGGCCCGCGCCGCCGGCCACGACATCGAGGTTCCGTTCACGCCGGGTCGGATGGACGCCAGCCAGGATGAAACGGATATCCAGGCCTACGATGTCCTGGAGCCGAAGGTGGATGGCTTCCGCAACTTCATCAGCGGCGACCAGACCCTGTCGCCGGAGGAAATTCTGGTCGACCGCGCGCATCTTCTGACGCTCAGCGCGCCGGAGATGACGGTGCTGATCGGCGGCCTGCGGGTGTTGGGGGCCAACTTCGGCGCCTCGCCGCACGGTGTCTTCACCGACCGGCCGGAAGTCCTGAGCAACGACTTCTTCGTCAACCTGCTGAACGCCAGCCTCACGCGACGCTGGGCGGCGCTGGCCGGACAGGATGGCGTGTTCGCGGCGCCGGGCCCGGCGGGCGAGCCGACGATGACCGCGACGCGTGTGGACCTCGTGTTCGGCTCAAACTCGCAGCTTCGGGCGCTCTCGGAAGCCTATGGGACGAATGACGCGCAAGCGCCGTTTGTCCGGGCCTTCGTCGCGGCCTGGACGAAGGTGATGAACCTGGATCGCTTCGATCTGGCCTAACGCCCCCGCGGGCCCTAGAGCTCAGGAAGCCGCCTTCTATTGAGGCAGGCCGCAGGCGCGTTCGCGCCTGCGGTCTTTGATCGCATCGAGACTTCCGGCCAAAGCCCTAGCTTGCGGCGGTAAACTGGGGAGCGCGACTATGGGCGATGCGATCATCACCACCGAGCGGACGGGCTACGTGGTTGCGTTGCCGACAGGCGATCGCGCGCCGCTGATCGTCAAGGGCCGGCCGGTGAAGACCTTCCGCGAGGGTTGGCGCGACGACGGCGTCTCGCAGCTTGGCCCTGAGACTTTCGCCCTGCACCTGGCCCATGACGAGACGCAGAGCCATGTCGCGTGGATTCTCGACCGGTCCGGCCGGCACATTGGCGCCATCAACCGCGATTTTCGCGAAGGGGCCGCCGAGCTTCATGCGCGGCCGACCTCAGGGGAGGCTACGCCCTTCGTCGCCCTCGGGACGATCTGGGCCGACCTGACGGGCCAGGGCGCGCGGCCGCTCACGCGCGACGGGGCGATGTTCACGCCGGGCCGGCTGGAGCGCCGCTTTGTGGTCGAACCCCTGGGCCGCAGCTTCTTCCTCATCACCATCGGCCTGAGAAAGGCCGAGGACCGCACGATCATCGTCAGCGACGAGATGGTCTTCCTGGGCGACAGCCTGGACGAGCTTGACCCCAAGATCGCCGCGATGGTCTGGGAGCAGGTGCATGCGCAGGTCCGTTCGGTGGGGCGCATCGCCGGCGCAGCGCCGTCGCGCTCCGCCCGGATGGCGCAGGCCGCCGCCGAGATTGTCGAGTTCGACCAGGCGGTCGCGGACGATCTCGCCCGGCTCGATGCGGACCCTGCCAACCTCGCGGCGAAGGCCAAGGTCCTGGACGCGACCGGGTTCGACGGCGCGCGGTTCCAGGCGGCCAATCCACATCTGGGAATCTCCGAGGCGGCGTTGAGCGCGCATCACGCCTTTCTGGCGGCCCGCGAAATCGTGCCGGTGGCGGCCGACAATGGCCGCAAGGCTGCGGGGTTCGCGCGGCTGAAGCCCCTGGTCCGCGCTTTCGCCGATACGCCGGCGCTCAAGAAGCGGGTCCTGGCCCGCGCCGGGCGCGCGCAGATGGCGGCCATGCTGGCGGCGGGCTCGCCGGCGGCGCGGCCGTTGGTCAACGGCCAGGTGGAACAGGCGCCCGACAACTATCTGAAGGCGGTGATCGCTGGCGCCGGCGCGATCGGCGGCAAGCCAGTGCTGATCATCGGCGACAGCCACAGCTATCTCTATTCGGCCCGCGACCTGGCCGGCGCCGACGCCTGGCCGGCGGATCTGTGGATGTTCTGCCCCGGCGGGACGGCGGCGGGCCTGGCCAACCGGCAGTCGCGGCTGCGCTATGGCGCCCGCATCCAGCGGATGGTGGCCAGGCTGCGCGAGATCGAGGGCGGGGCGGACCTGCCGATCCTGTTCAAGTTTGGCCAGGTGGACCTGGAGTTCACCTACCAGCACAAGCGCATCCAGGCGGACCTGCGGCAGTTCGATCGGCGCCACTTCGATGCTTTTGTCGCCAGCGTCGTCGAGCGCTACCTGGCCTATCTATCCGGCCTGTTTCCCGAGGATGAGCGGGCGCAGATCAACGTCTGCTCGGTCTTCCCGCCGGTGTTGTCGGATGAGGCCTGGGCGACAGGCTATCTGAACGCCAACCGCACGATCGAGCACGACCTGACCGCGGAGCAGGCCGCCTCGTTGATGGCCGATGTCCAGAAGCTGGACATTCCGACGCTCGCCGAGCGCGCGGTGCTTCATCGGGACTTCAACGCTGCCTTGCGGACGGCGGCGACGGCCGCGGGCTTCCCGTTCGTCAACGACTTTGAGCTGTACATGAGCGGGACGGGCAAGCAGGTCGACGACTACTTCGCTGGCGCAAAGCAAGGCCGCGACTGGCACGTCGACCGTCTACGTGCGCGCAATGCGGCGGCGAGCGTGCTGAAAGTGGTGCTCTCCGCGGACCGCTAGCGCAACTGCGCGGTGATCAGGCGCGTGGCGTCCATCCGGCGACCGCCGGGATCGATCATCTCGAGATGGACGTGGTCGGTGATTCCCCCGGGATAGCGCGCCTGCAAGGTCTGGGCGTGGCCGATCGGGGCGCCGAGGCGAACGAGCTGGCCGACCTGCACCGCTGGCTCGACGTAGAAGACACGGGCGGCGATCTTCAAGGCGGGGTTGTCGATCTCGACATAGAAAAGGCCGCTGTCCCCGGCGTAAGGGAAGCCGATCTTGGTGACAAAGCCGGAGATGGGCGCGCGCACAGCCTGACCGGCGACGGCGACATAGTCGACCCCGGCATGCTCGCGTTGGCCGCCGTCGCGCGAAGCCCCGAAGGCCCCGCTGCCATAGGCGTCTGCGCCGCGAGGCGCAGCGCCGGTGGGATTGACCAAATCGGCTGCGCCATCGCCGTCGATGTCCCTGCCGAGCCAGACGACGTGGCGGGGCCGCGCCGTCTCGACGCGCGGGGCCTGCAGGACCTGCAGCAGGGGCTGGGCCACGTGGCGCTCGACCGCGCCATGATTGATCACGCCGATGGCGAAGGCAGGGGCGGCGATCAAGGTGAGAAGGGCGGCGCCGAGCAGCCGCTCGCCCGCCAGTCGGCGGGTGGCCGCGGCGCGCAGGCCGCGTAGCTTTTCAAGGGTCATGACGGCCAAGTGGGGCCTGCCTGCCTGGATCGGGATGCGTCACGTCGCCGCTTTTCATCAGGCGTCGGGAACAAAATTTCGACAAAAGAAAACGGGCGCGCCGAGGAGGGCGCGCCCGTCGGGTCGATTGTCGAGTGGTTCCTAGAAGAGGACGCCGGTCTCGATCAGCGCGCGAGTCTGGCTCTTCTTCGTGCCGGCGGCGCCGAAGCCCGAACCGGCCGCAAAGTCGCTGGCGCGGATGTAGGCGACTTCGCCACGAACATAGGCGCGGCCGAGCTGCACCGTCGGGGTGACGGTGAAGGTCCAGGCCTTGGAGCCCGGGCCGTACAGCAGGTTGGTCGAGCTGTTCTTGCTCTTGATGTACTCGCCGCGGGCGGCGAGGTGGAAGCTGTCGGTGAAGCTGTACTTGCCCAGCAGCGCGAAGCCGGTGGTCGAGCCCGATTCCGTCACGCCATATTCCGGCATGGCGGGGACGCGGGAGTATTGGAAGTAGGGCATCAGCATCAGCGGGCCGGACGTGTGGGTGTAGATCACGTTCACCACGTCCTGGTTGTTCTGCAGGAGCGGCGTCGCGCCGCTGACGCGGCCGGTGTTGTCGGTGTTGCCGCCGGCGACGACAGCCAGAACGTTATTGGGGTCGATGGTGTAGGCCACCAGGCCGGTCACCCAGCTGTACTTGTTGGAATAGTAGCCGTCGTTCACCGAGACCGAGGCGCTGATCGGACCCGAGGCGAAGTTGACCTGGACGCCGCGGTTGACCGCGTTCTCCTGGTTCCACAGCTGGCCGCGGGTGATGTTCATGTTCTGGAAGCTGTTGGTGTACTCGGCGCCGATGAGCGTCGAGAGCTTGCCGATCATGATGTTGAAGTTGTCGTTCGGCACGATCTTCACGAAGCCGACCTGCAGCGCGCCGAAGGTGGCGTCGGTCTGGCCGACGGCCTCAGCCTGGGGGAAGCCCAGTGTGGACATCGAGTAGATGCCGATCTGGCCGAAAAACTGGATCGGGCCGTCGGTCTTCTGGATGAAGACCTGGGCGTTATTGACGTCGATGCCGTCCTTGTTGTCGCCCGCGATGGTGTTGGACTGGGTGTAGGCCACGCCGGTCACGGCGCCCGTCACAAAGACATCGCCGAGGATGCCGGTGTTGATCACGGTCGGGTTCGGGTTGGCCGACAGCGGCGCGGTCATGGCCGGCGTCGTCAGCGGATCGGCGTGAGCAGCGCCGCCAATGCAGGCGAGGGCGGCGACCGAGCCAGCCAAGTACAGACGAGCCTTTGAGGCGGAGCGGCTAACAGAATTCTGCTTATTTTGCGTCATGCGCATGTTTATCTTTCCCCTTTTCTGGTGCGCCGCGGCGAATAGAGCGGGCGACGCATCGCCGCCGCTGATCGCGACGACGCGCAGACCTTGGCCGCAACGGGGGCCCAAGCCCATCGGATCGATATGACGTTCGCTGTATTATAAGCGATCGGACAGTTTCTTGAACTTGTCCTCACGCGGGGGCCTGCAGCCTAAGCGTTCCGGTGCTTGGCGATGCGCGTTCGTGCTAAAAGCAGCTCGACGGCGGCGACCTTCTCTGGGGGGCCGTGCGCGAAGGCGTCTTCCGCGGCGCCTTCTCCGGGTCAGGCGATGTCAGGCGCGGCCGGGCCGCCGTGTGGCGCCGAGGGCGTTGGCTGCGGCGAATCCGCCCGCGCGGAACACCAGCGTGTCGGTCAGCTGACCCGAGAGCGGGCAGCGAAAGGCTGGGCCGTCGACCGTGTCGATCAAGCGCAGCGCCTGGTCGACCAGGCGACCGTCGATGAAGATCTCGAAGCCCGCGAACCAGCGGCCGTCCTCGCGGAGGTCCAGCAACAGGTTGCAGTGATCAAGCCCGCAATCCAGGCCCGACCAGTCGAGCTGAACCCCGCGCCGATGTCCCGGCCGCAGAAGGCCGTGTTGCGCCAGGGCGCGGAGGCTGATGCGAGGGTAGTTCTCGACATAGTCCGGCGCCAGGCGGGCAAGCCCTTCCGCCCAGGCGACGTCGTCGAGTCGCGTTTCGAAATCGCCACCGCGCCGGTAGAGCCACTGGATGGTGTCGTCGTGTTCGTCGCTCAGGGCCTCCGCCCGCTCCAGGGCGCGAAGCGTGGACAGCGAGGGCCCGCGCAGGGCGTCCTGGCGTTCAGCGGGCTTCGACAGGATCAAGAGATCGGCGTTCGCGCCGACGGGGGCGAAGTGCGAGGGCGACCTGCGCCGGACCATGCCGTCGAGGCGGCGACCCAGCCGCTCAAGCCGACCCTCGATCCACGCCCGCCGTTCCGGAGACGGTAGGGGCCGGCCGCCCGCGCCTTCCAGTTCGGCGGTCAGCCGCCGCGCCGTGTGGCCGTAGCGGTCGCTCAGGGATCCGTTCTGCGAGGAGTAGGTCAGACCCTTGGCCTTGCGGCTGCCCCAGCCGCCACCGGCGAAGTAGAGCTTCTCGCAACGCTCCGCCGAGAGCGGGCAGACGAAATAGTAGGCGCCGCCCCGGGACGGATCGCGCCGTCCGACCGTGACGGCGGTGCGCCGGTCAGGCGCGAGATTGGGCGTCCCGATCAGAATCTCGGAACGCTCTGAGTCCCAGGCAAGGTCGACGTCGAGCTCGAAGGCGTCGGGCGAGATGATCTGGCAGGTGACGCGTGTGTGATTGATCGGCGGCTCAAAGAAGCCGTCACGGCGCAGGCGTCGGCTGTCGATGCTGGCCACGCAGTCCGCATACTGCCGAACGGGGTTTTCGAGCTTCACATCGACTGATGGTGGTCAGGCGGCGTTGCTGGAACGCATCCGCATTATGACAAAGTATAGCGAGCGTGCGAAAAGGACGGTCGCTCGCCTGGTCCAGGCTTGGCGACCCATGCAGGCGTCCCCTTGCCGCAGGAGCAGAAGGGACGCCTGAACGGCGGTCAGACCGGGGCCGCGGGTTGGCGCTTAGGCGGCGCAGGCGCTGCTGGCGGCGGCGCGGACGTGGGCGGCCTGGCGGCCGGCTTCGTCGGCCGAGTGGAAGGTCACGACGACCTTGCCGTTGGCGTGCGACGCGTCGGCGACGCCGGCGTGGCCGCGGACGGCGACGGCGGCGCGCGGCGCGCAGTCGCCGAGGTCAGCGATGTGAACGGTGCGCTGGGCCTTGCGGGCGACTTCCTCGGTCAGGCCGAGGCCGGTGCCGGCGGGACCGGCGAGCACCGGCGAGGCGAAAGCGGCGGCGAGGATCAGAGCGGAGAGAGCGAGCTTCATAAGAGCGTTCCGGTTGCTAAGGGTCGAAGAGGGCGGCCGCAGGCGCGGCTCAAGGTGAGGACGACACTTTCTTGGTTTTGATCGACGTCCGGGGCGGGCGGTTACTCGGCCGCCATGGCCTGGGCCGCGGGAAACTGGTCGTAAGCGCGGCGCTGGGTCGGACCGACGGCGAAGGGCAGGTCGGCGCCTTCGCGGACAGGACTGAACGCGCCGGTCTCGCCGTCGAGGGCGAGGATTTCGCCGGCTTCGATTTCGAAGAACCAGCCGTGCAGCCTGAGGTCGCCCTGGGCGAGGGCGGCGGCGACGGAGGGATGGGTGCGCAGGTGGTTGATCTGGGCGACGACATTCTCCAGCGCCAGGGCGTGGGTGTGGTCGTGGTCGCTCATCGGCTGCGGATAGGCGTTGCAGACGACGCTGTGTGCGGCGTGGGCGTGGCGCAGCCAGGCGGCGACGTTGGGCATCTTCTCCAGGGCTTCAGGGTTGGAGAAGGCCTTCATGGCCCCGCAGTCGGAGTGGCCGCAGACGATGATGTCGCGCACGCCCAGCGCCACGACGGCGTATTCGACGGCGGAGGAGACCCCGCCGTTGGCCTGGCTGAAGGGCGGAACGATGTTGCCGGCGTTGCGGCAGACGAACAACTCGCCCGGCTCAGCCTGCATGATCATCTCCGGGACAACCCGGCTGTCGGCGCAGGAGATCATCAGCGCCTTGGGGCTCTGCCCGTCCTTGGCCAGTTGTTCGTAGAGCGCCTGCTTGGCGGGGAAGACCTGACCTTGGAACCGGGACATCCGGCCGAAAAATTCGTCCACGCGATACTCTCCATCGACCAGAGGCCAGGGCGACGCCACCGGCCCGCAGACGCTCTGGAGGAGGTCGGTATGCGGGGGGCGCACGGCGCGAGCCGGCGGCGTCGTCAATGAAGATGGGCGGTGCAATTTGCTGCACCGCGTCCTCAGCGTGACAAACTGTGAGGGCCCGGCGGGTCTTCACCGCCGCTGCGTTCAGGTGTCGCGGGGGCCCAGGGGCAGGAGGATCTCGGCCCGCAGGCCGCCTTCGGGACGATTGCTGAGGCGGAACTCCCCGTTCTCGCGCTCGACGGCCTGGACGACGATCGCCAAGCCCAGCCCCATGCCAGAGCCATCGCGGGCGCGGGCTTCGTCAAGGCGGTAGAAGGGGGCCGTCACGGCGAGCAGCTTGTCCTCCGGCACGCCAGGGCCGTCATCCTCGACGAGGATGCGCGCGTGGGTCGCGGTCTGCTCCAGCCGCACCTGCACGGACTGGCCGTACTTGAGCCCGTTCTCGACGAGGTTACTGAGGGCGCGCTTCAAGGGCAGGGGGCGCGCGACGATGAACAGTCGCTCCAGGCCCTCGAAGCGCACGGGCCGGCCCACATCGGCGTTGGCGTCGACCAGCGTCGAGATCAGCGCCGCCAGGTCGATCTTGCGGGGCGGGGCGCCGTCGGTGTCGCCGGACATGTAGGCGAAGATCGAGGCGAGCAGGGCGTCCATCTCGGCGATATCGCCTTCCATCGCCTCGCGCGCGTCGGGATCCGGGATCAGGCCGGCCCGAAGGCGCATTCGGCTGAGCGGGGTGCGCAGGTCATGGCCGACGGCGGCCAGCGCCTCGGTGCGGTCGGCGATCAACCGGCCGATCCGCGCCTGCATGGCGTTGAACGCCTTGGCGACGCGGCGCAGGTCGCCTGGGCCTTCCTCGAGCACGGTCACCGGCGCGCCGTGGCCCACCCGGTCGGCGGCGTTGGCGAGATTGCGCAGGGGCGCAGCCAGGGTGCGGACGAGCATGCCGGCCGCGGCCAGGACGCCGAGGGTGAGGATCGCGGCGCTGCCGATGGTGCGGTAGAGTTGCGGCCAGTGGCCAAACAGATCGCGCGAGCGGAATTCGAGCCACTTGCCGTCGCTGAGCGACATGGCGCCGACCAGATCGGCGCGGCCCTGGCGGCCCGGGGCGGAGCCGAGCCGCAGGGCGTTGTCCGCCAGGGACGGCTCCCAGGCGATGATCTGGGTGCGCAGGCGGGCGAACACCGGATCGTCCTGTGACTTGATGATCGGCGGGGTGTCGCGCAGGACCGCGGTGAGGTGCTCGGTGGTCAGGGTGTTCAGCACGTCGGCGCGCCGATCAGGCTCGGCGTCGGCGAGCAGGCGTTCCCCCACCACCAGCAGTTCCGCGACCCGCCGCGCGTGGTCGGCGCGCAGGGTGTAGCGCCCCAGTTGATCCTGCAGAAGGATGCTGCCGACGAACTGCAGCAGCACGGCGGCGAGGATGACGGCGGTGACGCGGCCGACAAGGCCCTTGGGCCAGAGCGTCACGTGCATGGCGTCAGTAGCATCCGATCAGTGGCGCGCCTGGACCTGGGCGCGTCAAGCCCGCTCCACCTTGGCCGAGAACATATAGCCGGCGCCGCGGACCGTGCGGATCAGGGCCCGGCCGCCGGCCTGGTCGGAAAGCTTGCGGCGCAGGCGGCTGACCAGGACGTCGATCGAGCGGTCGGAGGCCTCGGCCAGCCGGGTCCGCGACAGCTCCAGCAGGCGCTCACGGCCGATGATCCGCTGCGGATTCTCCAGGAAGCTGATCAGCAGGTCGTACTCGGCGCCGGACAGCTCGACTTCGGCGCCTTCCGGCGAGGTCAGGGCCCGGCGGCGCAGGTCCACCGTCCAGCCGGCGAACTGCAGGGCTTCGCGCGCGACGGCGTGCTCGATCGGCCCGTTGGTGGTGCGCCGCAGGACCGCGCGGACGCGGGCCAGCAGCTCCTTGTTCGAGAACGGCTTGGGAATGTAATCGTCGGCGCCCAGCTCAAGACCGAGAATGCGGTCCATCTCGTCGCCGCGGGCGCTGACGATGATGATCGGCACGGCGCTGTTGCGGCGGATCGTGCGGCACAGGTCCAGGCCATTGGCGCCGGGGAGCATGATGTCGAGCAGCACCAGGTCGAAGGGCTGCTCCTTCATCGCCCGCCACATGTCCGGCGCGGCCGGCGCCGCGGTGGCGCGAAAGCCGTTCTCCCGCAGGGTGCGGGTCAGCAGGACGCGCAGGCCAGGGTCATCCTCGACGATGAGAATTTCTGGCGGGCGATCCTGCAGATCCGACAAGACGCCGTTGCTCAACATGAGGGGCGACCGACGGGCGCGGACGGGCGGAGGAACTGGTCTTGCATCACGCGTCCACGTAGGTCGCGTGGCTGCGCTGTGAAAGCGGCGTTTCAATCATTTTCCACACGAAATGCGTCCTGCGGGGCCTCGTAGGCGAGGTTGCACCGCAATAAGCGTCTCGTTTGCGGCTGAAACATTACAAAACGAGTCTGAACAACAAACTGTTGCGGTATGTCAAAAACGGCGGCCGGCTCGGGCCGGGTACGCCGGACGCGACGTCCGCGCCCGCAGATTTGGGGCCTTGCGCAGGAAATATGGCAGGCCTCGCGTCTTGGGTCCGGCGGCGGCGGCGGCCTAAGGTGCGCCGGCAAGGGTTGGCGCGAGACCGACTCGTTCGGGGGGAGTGGTTGATGGTGGCGAACGAGGAACGGGCGACGCCGTGGGGCATGGTGGTCCTGCTTGCGGCCATGACGGTGCTTGGCCCGCTGTCCATCGCGATCTGCCTGCCGGCGCTGCCGAGCATCGCCACGGCGCTGTCGGCGTCCATGGGCCAGGCGCAGGCGACGGTGTCGGCCTTCCTGCTCGGCATGGGGGTGGGCCAGCTGTTCTACGGTCCGGCTTCGGATCGGTTGGGCCGCCGCGGCCCGCTCCTGCTCGGCGGGGTGCTGTACGTCGCTGCGTCCTTCGCCTGCATCTTCGCGACCAGCCCTGAAATGATGATCGCGAGCCGCTTCGTTCAGGCGCTAGGCGCGTGTGCGGGCGGCGTGATCGGCCGCGCCATCGTGCGCGATCAGTTCGGCCACGTGGAGACCGCGCGGATGCTGAGCCTGATGGCGTTGCTCACGGGGCTCGCCCCGGTGTTCGCCCCGATGCTCGGTGGCCTGTTGCTGGGTCTGGGCGGCTGGACGCTCGACTTCATCTTCATGGGAGTCGCCGGCCTGGTCGTCCTGCTCGCCACCGTGATGACCTTGAAGGAGACACGATCGGCTGAGACCACGGCGCACTCGAAGACAGAAGGTCCGGTGCGCGCCTATCTGATGCTGCTGCGGGAGCGGCGGGTGGCGGGCTATGTGCTGGCCGGAGCCCTGAACGGGGCGGGCCTGTTCACCTTCATCGCCACGTCGCCGGACCTGTTGATCAACACCTATCACATGACGCCGGCGCAATACGGCGGGGTGTTCATCTTCATCGGCATGGCCCTGCTGGGCGGCAACTATTTCAATCGGATCCTGCTGCGCCGGTTCGGGCCGGATCACATCCTGCGCGGCGCCAGCTGTGTGGCCGTGCTCATCGCGATCCTGATGGTGGTGGTCGCGGTGACCGAAGTCGCCGCGCCGTGGAGCCTCATCGGCCTGCTGTTCCTGCTCCAGGGATCCTACAGCTTCATGCAGGGCAACAGCATGGCCGGCGCCCTGAGCGTCGACCCGCGACGGGCGGGATCGACGTCAGCGCTGATGGGCTTCTCCTCCTTCGCCGCCGGCGCCGTGGGATCGGCGGTGTCGGGGGCGCTGCACGATGGCACGGCGCGGCCGATGGCCCTGGTGACCCTGGTGGTCACCGTAGGCGCCGCCGTTTCCCTGTGGGTTCTCGCGCCGCCGAAGCGCGCGCGGTCGCCCGCCTAGAACCAGCCCTGGGCGGGCGGCGCGGTGTAGATGGCGTCGATCGCAGCCAGGGTCTCGGGCGAGAGCTCGAGATCGGCGGCGGCGATGTTGGCCTCCAGTTCGGCGAGGCTTTCCGGGCCGATGATCGCCGAGGCGACGGCCGGGCGGCGAAGCAGCCAAGCCAGCGCCAGGTGCGTACGCGGCTGGCCAACCTCTTCAGAGATGTCCTTCAAGGCCTTGGCGTAGCCCAGCTGAGCTTCGCTGAAGCCTGAGCCGAAGCCCCAGCGGGCGTTGCCGGTGTGGGTGCGCACCTCATCGACCGCGGGCGTGAAGAGGCCGCCGGCGAGCGGGCTGAAGACGGTCAGCGACAGGCCGTGCTTGAGGCAGATCTGGCTGATCTCGCGCTCCGCCAGGCGCTGCTGAATATTGTATGACACCTGGTTGGCGACGGGGCTGTCGAGGCCGAGCTTATCGGCGGTCCACAAGGCCTCCATCATCTGGACGCCGCTGTAGGTGGAGAGCGCGATGTAGCGGACCTTGCCCTGGCGCACGAGATCGTCAAAGGCGCGCAGGGTCTGCTCGATCGGCGTCTCGGGGTCTGGGTGGTGGGCGTAGTAGAGGTCGATGTGGTCGGTGCCCAGGCGCTTCAGGCTGCGCTCGACCTGGTTGAAGATGTGGTAGCGCGACAGGCCCCGATCGTTCGGGCCGGTTCCGGCCTGCTCTTGCACCTTCGAAGAGATGAAGACGTCGTTGCGGCGGCCCTTGAGCGCGCGGCCGAGAATCTCCTCGGCGGATTCGCGTTCAGTGTAGGGCGGCGCGCCCGGACGGTCGAAGGACGCGCGGTCGCCGTAGGTGTTGGCGCAGTCGAAGTAGTTGATCCCGTAGTCCAGGGCGGCGTGGACCAGACGATCGCAGTCGGCGGCGAGCGGCGCGACGCCGAAGGTCGCCGTGCCCAGCGCCAGCGTCGACACCTTCACCCCGGTTTTGCCCAGTGGTGCGTATTTCATGTTGTTTTCCCCCGTTGAGAGCCGGGGACGCTACAGTAGACCTTCGCGACCTTCATCAGCGAAGGCGCCGGCTCGGACAATATTCTTCGATTGTCGGTGAGACGCCAGGGGGACCACATCGCCCTCCGCCATGGGGCGTCGGAGGTTTTCGAGATGGATCTGCAGCTGACCGGCAAGCGCGCCCTGGTGACGGGCGGCAGCAAGGGCATCGGCCTGGCGATCGCGCGGCAGCTGTTGGCGGAGGGCGCGCAGGTGGTCATCGCCGCGCGTGGACAGGCGGTCCTGGACGAGGCGGTGCAAGGTCTGCGCGCCGCGACCGGCGGCAAGGTCGCGGGGTTTCCGGTGGATACGGCTGACGACGCCTCCGTACAGGCGCTGGTGGCCGCAACGGTTGGCGAACTGGGCGGTCTGGACATCCTGGTCAACGCTGCGGCCAAGCCCGGCGGCCATGCGCCACCCCCCAAGCTCAGCGAGATCACGAATGAGCTTTTCTGGGACGATGTGAACGTCAAGGTGCTGGGCTATCTGCGGACCGCCCGGGAGGCCGCGCCGCACATGGCGGCGGGCGGCTGGGGCCGGATCATCAACATCAGCGGGCTCGCGGCGCGGAGCACCGGTTCGACCATCGGCTCGGTGCGCAACGCCGCGGTCACCGCGCTCACCAAGAACCTCGCTGACGAGCTTGGTCCGTCGGGGATCAATGTGACGGTGGTCTATCCGGGCCCGACGCGGACGGAGCGCACGGCGGAGACGGTCGAGCGCCTGTCGGCGCTGATCGGCGCAGACGCCGCCGCCGCTGAACAGCGGATCGCCGCCAACACGACCATTGGGCGCCTCGTGGAAGCCTCGGAAGTCGCCGACATCGTGACGTTCCTGGCGTCGCCGCGCAGCGTGGCGATCAATGGCGACGCCATCGCCTGCGGGGGCGGCGTGCGCGGTCCAATCTTCTACTAGCGACCTCGCGCCGCCTCATTCCCGTGGTTGACGCGAGGGACCGCCACGGGTCTGTTGCCTGGGCTACATAGGAGGCTCTGCGTGGACGTCGACGCCCTTCGCCAGTTTGTCGAGACCGTCTGGGACGAGGAGATCGTCGGCGAACTGACCGACTACATCGCGATCCCGGCGAAATCCCCGCACTTCGATCCGCAATGGGCGGAGAACGGCCACATCGACCGCGCCGTCGATCACATGGTGCGCTGGGCGCAAGGCAAGTTGGCCGAATTGCCGGGGGCGACCATCGAGGTCGTCCGCCTGGAGGGCCGCACGCCGACCATCCTGATCGAGGCCCCGGGCGAGATCGACGACACGATCCTGCTCTATGGCCACCTGGACAAACAGCCGGAAATGACCGGCTGGGCCGAGGGCCTGGGACCGTGGATCCCGGTGCTCAAGGACGACAAGCTCTATGGTCGCGGCGGGGCCGACGACGGCTATGCGATCTACGCCAGCGTCACGGCGCTGCTCGCCCTGCAACGGCAGGGGGTGAAGCGGGCCCGCGCTGTGGTCCTGATCGAGGCGTGCGAGGAAAGCGGCAGCTACGACCTGCCGTACTACGTCGATCATCTGACGGCGCGGCTGGGCGAGCCGTCGCTGGTGGTCTGCCTCGACAGCGGCTGCGGCAACTATGACCAGCTATGGTTGACGACGTCCCTGCGCGGCCTGGCCGGGGGCCTGTTGACCGTGCAGGTGCTGGATGAGGGCGTCCATTCCGGCGACGCCTCGGGCATCGTGCCGGACAGCTTCCGCCTGGCGCGGGCGCTGGTGGGACGGCTGGAAGACGAGGCGACGGGCGAGGTCCGCCTGCCGAAGCTGAATGTGCAGATCCCGCCGGAGCGGCGGCGTCAGGCCGGGCTCGCGGCCGAGGCGCTGGGCGAGGAAGTCTGGCGCAAGTTCCCCTTCAGCGGCCAGACGCGGCCGGCGACGCTGGACGGCGCGGAGCTGGTGCTGAACCGCACCTGGCGGCCGCAGCTGGCGGTGGTGGGGGCTGGCGGCCTGCCGGACCCAGTGCAGGCCGGAAACGTGCTGCGTCCGACAACGGTGCTCAAGCTCAGCCTTCGGTTGCCGCCGACGGCCGACCCGCAGGCCGCCCAGGCGATTATCGGCGAGACCCTGACCGCCGATCCGCCGCAGGGCGCGTCCGTGCAATGGAGCGGCGACCAGGCGGGATCCGGCTGGAACGCGCCAGCGCTGGCGCCCTGGCTGGAAGCGGCGGTGCAGTCGGCGTCCGAGACGGCGTTCGGCCGCCCGGCGATGATGATGGGCGAGGGCGGAACGATCCCGTACATGGGCATGCTCGGCGACAAGTTCCCGGCGGCGCAGTTTCTGATCACCGGCGTGCTCGGTCCCAGATCGAACGCCCACGGGCCGAATGAATTCCTGCACATTCCCACAGGCAAGCGGGTCACCGCCTGCGCCGCCCTGATCATGGAGGCGCACGGCGCGCAGGCCAGCGCGGTCACGTAAGTGTTTGCTGGGGAGCTAGCGTGCAAAGATCAATTTGCGAGCTGTCGCCGACGGCTAACCTTGCTCTGAGTTAATAAGCTGATTTCGTACAGGATTATCGGCCTACCGGTGTCGGATTTCACGCCCGGAGAAAGAGGCCGATGGTGAGGGCGACGCCGATCAGGACCACGCAGACCCGAAGCGCCTTCTCGTTGACCCGGTGAAGCATGTGGGCGCCGACCAGGCTGCCCAGCATCGCGCCGGCGCAGGCGATCGCCGCGGGCAGCCAGTGAACCTGGCCGGAGAACAGGAAGATGGCCACCGCGGTCAGGTTCATGGCGCCCGCCAGCAGGTTCTTGGTGGCGCCGGCGGCGCGCATCGCCAGGCCGCTGAGCGTCAGGGCGGCCAGCATCAGGAAACCGATGCCGCCGCCGAAATAGCCGCCATAGATGGCGATCAGAAATTGCAGGAAGCCGGCGAGCAGGGGGCTAAGGCGGCTCTCGCCGGTGGCGGGCTTGCGGCCGAAGCTGCCCCAGGCGAAGGCGGCGGTGGCGAACAGCACCAGCCAAGGCACGAGGCGGGCGAAGAAGCTGCTGGGCGTCACCAGCAATAGGACCGCGCCAGCGGCGCCGCCGACCAGGCTGATCAGCACAAGGGCGCGCAGGGATAGGCTGGGCGTGCCGGTGGCCAGCTTGCGCGCATACCAGCCTCCGGTCAGCTGACCTGGAAACAGAGCGACCGTCGACGTGATATTGGCGGCCCGCGCGTCCATGCCGGTCAGCATCAGGGCGGGCAGGGTCAGGAACGAGCCGCCGCCGGCCAGCTGGTTCTGGGCGCCGGCCCAGAGGGCTGCGGCGAACAACAGTCCCATCTGCAAAACGGCGGCGTGATCGATGGGCATGGGCGATACTCTATGCTGGCGCGAAGCTGCGCTGTCGGCCTTCTTTGCGTCCTATATATCGAGTTTGCGAGGATGCTGATGATCTCTTCGAACGCCGCTATCATCGCAGAGCTGGCCCCGGGCGGGGTGCTGCGCGCGGCGATCAACCTGGGCAATGTGGTGCTGGCCCATGACGATCCGCAGGAGGGCCCCTCTGGTGTTACAGTGGATCTGGCCAGGGCGCTGGCCGCCCAGCTCGGTCTCCCATTGGAACTGATCGCCTATCCGACGGCCGGTGCCGTGATCCCTGGCTTGCTTAGGGATCGCTGGGACATCGCCTTCCTGGCGGCCGAGCCGGAGCGGGCGGCCCTGGTCCGCTTCACGGCGCCTTACGTCTATATTGACGCCACCTATCTGGTCCGACAGGACGCGCCATTCCAAGCGGCCGACGCCTTGGACGTCCCTGGCGTCCGGATCGCGGTGGGCAAGGGCGCGGCCTATGATCTGGCGCTGACCCGGCGGCTTCAGGCGGCGACGCTCGTTCGCGCGGCGACCTCGGCGGCGGCGATCGACCAGTTCATGGCCGACGGGCTGGAGGCGGCGGCGGGTATCCGCCAGGCTCTGGATGACGCCGCAAACGCCCATCCCGGCTATCGGGTGCTGGCTGATCGGTTCAGCCGGGTGGAACAGGGCATGGCCGTGCCGCAAGGGCGTGAGACCGCAGCAACCTACGTCGCTGATTTCCTGGAGGCGCAGAAGCGCAGCGGCTTTATCCGGGGGGCCCTGGACCGACATGGGCAAGGCAGCGCGACGGTCGCCGACGCCGCACCTTCCTGAAAGGCTCCCTGCAGCCTAGATAACGCGCTCCGCCAGAAGGAAGACAACGTGCCGATCCAGCTGAACAGCCGCGCAGCCCACCATGATATCGCGCCGTTCTTCCTGGAGCGCTGGTCGCCGCGCGCCTTCCTCGACGAGGCGATCAGCGAGGATGCGCTGATGTCGCTGTTCGAAGCCGCACGCTGGGCGCCCTCGGCCGGCAACGGCCAACCCTGGCGTTTCGTCTACGCACGCCGCGGCGCGCCGGCGTGGGACGGCGCGCTGGATGCGCTGGTCGACAGCAACCAGATCTGGGCCAAACACGCCGCCGTCCTGATCTTCGCCATCTCCGATCTTAAGCGCGCCCGACCTAACGGCGAGCTGGTCGACAACCCCACCTCGGCTTTCGACACCGGCGCCGCATGGGGCTACCTCGCCCTGCAGGCGCATCACCTGGGTCTGGCTGCTCATGGCATGGGCGGGTTCGATCGGAACAAGGCCGCCATCGCCTGCGGCGTCGATCAGTCCCGCTTCCAGGTCCTGCTGGCCATCGCCGCCGGCCGGCCGGGCGGCCCGGACCTGTTGCCCGAGGACCTGCGCGCCCGCGAAACGCCGAGTGGCCGCAAGCCCGTGAGCGACTTTGTGTTCGAAGGAAAGCTCGGCGGCTAGCCGGAACGCTGATCGGCGGATCAGACAGAGCCGAGAGGTCGCTGATCCGACGCTGCGCGCGCCCTTTTCCCGCAAGCGGCCAAGGCCGTATGCGCGCGCGCCCATAGGGTGCGCTCTTGCGCTCGCCCTTGAGTCATTCCCAGCCTTGTGCATACTCAGAGCGGAATTTTAGGACCATTCGCGTACAAGAGTGGCCATTGGTCGATCCGTGCATTCAGGAGGAAAGCGCTTGAGCGAAGCTGACGTGATTTCCTTTGAATTTGCAGAAGACGGCGAAGGCCGCGGGCTGCTGTCCGATCGCATCCGCAACGCCCTGACTGACGAGATCGCCAGCGGTGGGTTGCCCGCCGGTTCGCAGTTGGATGAGCAGCAACTGGCTGACCGCTTCGGGGCGTCACGCACCCCGGTGCGCGAGGCGCTACGGCAGCTGGCTGTGGGTGGGTTCGTCGAAATCCGCCCGCGGCGGGGCGCCGTCGTCACCCAGATGACGCCAGAGGCGATCATGGACATGTTCGAGGCCATGGCCGAGATCGAGGCCATGTGCGCCCGGCTGGCGGCGCACCGGATCACGCCGCTGGAGCGCAGCCGCCTGATGCAACTGCACGAGGAGTCCGCCGGGGCGGTCTCCAGCGGCGACCTGGACGCCTACGACGCCTTCAACCGCGACTTCCACGCCGCACTCTATCGCGCGACGCATAACCGTTTCCTGGAAGAACAGGCGCTGGCGACCCGCACACGTCTGAACGCCTTTCGCCGCACGCAGCTTCGCCAGGCCGGACGGATGGATCGTTCCTGGGAAGAGCACGATCAGGTCATGCAGGCGATCGCCGAGGGCGACGGCGAACTGGCCGCCCGGCGCATGCGCGCCCACATGCTGAACGCCGCGAGCGCGCTCGACCGCTACATCGCTGACCACGCTGGACCGCAGATCGCACCCGCGCAGCGCGCATCCTGATGAAGGCTCTTGTTCAAAACCCATAAGGAGGACGCCCCATGCTCTATGAAAACAGAGGTCCGTTCCGGACCATGGTCGATGTGGAAAAGGGCGTGGTCGATCGCTCGATCTTCGCCGACCAGGACATCTATGAGCTGGAGCTGGAGCGGATCTTCGCCCGCGCGTGGAACTTCATGTGCCACGAGAGCCAGATCCCGAAGGCCGGCGATTTCTTCCTGAGCTTCATCGGCGAAGAGAGCGTCATCGCGACTCGCGACAAGAAGGGCGAGCTGCAGGTCCTGCTGAACAGCTGCCGCCACCGCGGCAACGCGGTCTGCCGGGCCGAGAGCGGCAATGCGCGCTCGTTCCTCTGCACCTACCACGGCTGGACCTATGGCCTCGACGGCCAGCTGATCGGCGTTCCCGGCTACAAGGATTTCTACCACGAGCAGTTGGACAAGAGCCAATGGGGCCTGGTGAAGGCCGGCAAGGTGGCCAGCTACAAGGGTTTCGTCTTCGCCACCATGGATCCGGAAGCCCCGGACCTTGAGGAATACCTCGGGGAAGTCGGCCGCATGGGCCTGGACCTCCTGGCCCACAAGGGCGAGGCGCTGGTCGCGGTCGATGGAGTCCAGAAGAACCTGATCGGCTGCAACTGGAAGCTGGCCGTCGACAACCTGTTCGATTGGTATCACCCGCAGATCAGCCACGCCTCGGCCAACATGGCGGACTTCCGCCGCCAGCAGAGCCGGCTGACCGACGAGGAGCGGGAACTTGCGGCCAAGGCCGGCATCGCTGGCGGCGGCGGCGCCCAGCGGCCTCACCGGGTCGTCATGGGGGCCTATGGTCACGCCATCGGCGGGCCGCGGCTGACGCAGGAGGCGCGTGACGCGCGCCAGCAGCTGCGCGGCAAGATCGGCGGCCTGATCAACGACGAATTCCGCGAGACGCCCGCCGCCAAGGAAGCCCTGGGCGAGGTCGGGGCCGATACGGCCGGCCACCCGAACATCTTCCCCAACCTTTGGATGACCAATCACCAGCTGTCGCTGCGTCTGCCCAGGGGCCCGGGCCAATGCGAGATCTGGTGGTTCACCTTCGTGCCCAAGGAAGCCACCGAGGAGCGCCGCGAGGAGATCATTCACGGCGCCAACCACGTGTTCGGCCCGGCTGGCATGCTGGAGCAAGACGACGGCGAGAACTGGGACCAGTCGACGCGGGCCATGCGCGGCGTGGTCGCGCAGCGCTATCCGTTGAACTTCGCCATGGGCCTGGGGCAACACGCGGTGCAGCAGGCGTCGGACACCAGCTACATCGACACCCTGATCAACGAGCACGCCCAGCTCTGGACCTATCGGGCGTGGGCGGAGTGGATGGATGCGGAGAGTTGGGCGGCGCTGAAGGAGAACCACAGCGTGCGGCCAGCGGCCGATAGCCGACCTTAGTCGCGCCGTCGTCGGCGGGCGCCGCTCGCGCCCGCCGCTCTTCTCATCCTCTGGCGCGTCCCCCGTTCGGCGTTAAACTGCCGGCCTTCCATCGAGTCCGCGGCGCATGGCGCTGGGACCGGTCGCGGGACGGGGGGAACGCGCGTGAACACATCGCCTAGCCGGATGAAGCAGGTCCGGTCGGTGGCCATCGTCTCGAGCGGCAACTTCCTCGAGATGTATGACTTCATGGTCTTCGGCTATTACGCGCCGGCGATCGCCAAGGCCTTTTTCCCGTCGGGCAGCGACTTCAACGGCCTGATGTTGACCCTGATGACGTTCGGGGCGGGGTTCCTGATGCGCCCGGTGGGCGCCATCGTGCTGGGCGCCTGGGTGGACAAGCATGGCCGACGAAAGGGATTGATCCTGACGCTGGCGCTGATGGCGCTGGGCACGATGACGATCGCGGCGACCCCCGGCTACGCCCAGATCGGCGTCGCCGCGCCGCTGTTGATCCTGTTGGGCCGCCTCATTCAGGGCCTGTCGGCCGGCGTCGAGGTGGGCGGGGTCTCCGTCTACCTGTCCGAAATCGCCACGCCGGGGCGCAAGGGCTTTTACGTCGCCTGGCAGTCGGCCAGCCAGCAACTAGCGGTGCTGTTCGCGGCGGGTGTCGGCCTGTTTCTCAATAGCCGTTTCAGCCCCGACGAGATGGCGGCCTGGGGCTGGCGCATCCCCTTCATCATCGGCTGTCTGCTCGTGCCGTTCCTGCTGTTCATCCGCCGTCGGCTGGAGGAGACGCCGGCCTTCCTGGCGCGCACCGAGCGGCCGCATCTGCACGAGGTGTTCCGCACCGTCGCGGCGAACTACAGCCTGGTTTTGCGCGGGATGATGATCGCGGTGATGACCACCGTCTTCTTCTACGCCATCACCGCCTACACCCCGACCTATGGCGCCAAGGTGCTGAAGCTCAGTGCGGCAGACGGCTTTCTGGTGACATTTTTCGTCGGCCTGACCAACTTCATCATGCTGCCGATCGCCGGCGCGATTTCCGACCGGGTCGGCCGCAAGCCGCTCCTGGTCGGTGCGGCGCTCATTGGCCTTTTCAGCGCCTATCCGATGATGAGCTGGCTGGTCGGGGACCCGTCCTTCGGCCGGCTGATGACGGTGCAGATCTTCTTCGCCCTGGTCTACGCCACCTACAATGGGGCCATGATCGTTTTCCTGACCGAGATCATGCCGGCCCACGTTCGCACCGCGGGCTTCGCCCTGGCCTACAGCCTGGCGACGGCGCTGTTCGGCGGCTTCACCCCGGCGATCAGCACCTATCTGATCCACGTCACCGGCGATCGCGCCATTCCCGGCGCCTGGTTGTCCTTCGCGGCCCTCCTGGCGTTGCTGTCGGCGCTCAGCTTCCGCGGGCGTGGCCGAGCCGTCGAGACCTAGGGATCGGCGAAACCCTGGACGGTGAGCACGGCGCCGGTCGGGTCCTGTTCGAAGACAAGCCCGCCGCGCGCTTCGCCATTGCCCGGCACATAGGCGAAGGTCGCGCGCCGTTCTTCCGGCGCAAGGCCTGGCCGTGCAAGCACGGCCAGCACCTCGACGTCGGCGGCGGTCGCCGGACCTGCGTTCCGGACAACGACAGGGAGCACATAGGTCTGTCCCGCCTGGACCGCCTGCTCGGCGACGGCGCTGAGCCGGGGCGGACCTTCCCGTTCGCTCAACCCTTCCCACAGGGTGTAGCCGACCACGAGGATCGTCAGGACAAGGCCGGCGGCGGCGGCGGCCCATTCGGCGACCGAGGTCCGCTGCGCCAGACTGGGCGGAGGCTTGCGCGCGGCCATGGTCAGACCACCAGCCGGGCGAGGGCCGCGCCGATGGCGGCCGGAAAGCTCAAGACGACAACGGCGCGCATGGTGTCGCTGAGGCCGCCGTCCAGCCGGCCGAAGGTCCACAGGATGTAGACGCTGATCAGCAAGGCGATGCCGTAGCCCGCCAAGGTGTAGTGGGCGAAGGCATGGACCTGGCTTTCATGCTCTTCCTGGCCGGCGAAGCCCGCGGCGAACACCAGGCCGTGCAGCGTTGCGAGCGACACCGCGATCAGCGCGAGACCGTGCCATGGAGTCATACGGAAGCTGATGAGGATCATCTCCTCGGTGGGCGCGACGTTGAAGGCCAGGAACAGCGCGCCCGCGGCCATCAGGAACAGCTGTCCCGGATAGCCGGCGCGATCCTCCTTGGGTCTCTGGGTCGATTGCTTTTGAAGCTGCTTGTTGGCCAGCATGGCCCCGATGCTGGCGGGCGCGGCCTGGACCGCGATCATGCCGATCGCCTCACGCGGGGCGGTTTGTGGTGTGAGCAGGCCGAGCAAACCCAGAAGGGCGGCGGATACGACGAAGCCGACGAAGAGGGCCGCCAAGGCGTCCAGGGCGTCGTCGGCCAGGTCGGTGGTGTCCCGGAAGCCTGCGAAGCGGCTGAGCCCGAAGACAACGGCCGCGCTGGCCAGGAGAAACAGTCCCAAACGCAGCCGATCCATGTGGAAGCCCAGCGACCACATCTCCATGGTCATGAGCAGGGGGAAGCTGAAGACCAGGGCGCCGGCGGCCGCACGGCCCAGGCCGCGCAGATAGGCTTCCTCCTGCGGGCCCTGCCTCGCGGGCGCGTTCGCACGGCTCATGACTATCGTTCTCCCAACGGATTGCGTTGGGCCAACGGCGCCGCTTGGGCCTAGGTTCCGGAATCCATACGCGGCTGAATCTGGGCGACGGCGGCCAGGCCGCAGACATCGTCCTTTTCACCGCCGGGCGCGCCGCTGACGCCGATCGCGCCGATCAGCACGCCTTTGCTCATCAGGGGCTGGGCGCCGGCGCGGGCGAAGAAGGCCGGATTGGCGGCGAGCCGCTCGGCGATCGCCGGATCGGTCTTAGCCGCCTCAACGACCGCGGCGGTGGGCCGCGCGAAGGCCAAGGTGGTGGCGGCCTTGCGCTGGGCGACGATGACGCTCCTGGCCGATGCGCCGTCCCCCGACAGGATCGCCTTCACGACGCCGGCCTGGTCGATGACAGCGACGCTGACCTTGTGGCCGTTGGTCTCGCAGACGCGCACGGCGGTCTGGGCGGCCTCCACGGCGAGGACGAGGGCAGGTCCTGGCGCAGGCGGCGCGGCGGGCGGCAAGTCGAGGGGCTGGGCATGGGCGCCGAATGTCGATAACCAGACGGCGGCTGCGACGGCTGAAATTTGGCGGACAGACATTACGTGGGCCTCAAGCGGGGGTGGGCGGGGACCTTCCAGCCCTCCGCGTCTCGTCGCAAGGACCGATTGATCGCCGGCGCGGCGCTTCTGATCGGAGCATACGCTGCTGCGGGAGGCTCAGCCGGTTCTGGCGGACCGTTTGGAACCACTGGTTTCGCCGCACGCTCGAACGCTGGGGCGCTCAGGCCCCGTGGGCCCTTTGATGATTCCTCCCGAACAGCGTGCGACGCGGCTGCGTGAAGTTCAGAACCTGAAGATGGCGCGCTCGGCGCACGCCTACGTGCGGGGCAGCACCGCGCGCCTTTACGAGTGGCTGGCCGCCAGCCCGGCGAACGTGCCGGAAGGTCCGCCCGTCTGGATCTGCGGCGATTGTCATCTGGGCAACCTGGGTCCTCTCGCGGACAGCAAGGGCCGGGTCGCCGTGCAGATCCGTGATCTCGACCAGACCGTCATCGGCAATCCGGCCCACGACCTGATCCGGCTGGGCCTGTCGCTGGCTTCCGCGGCGCGCGGATCGGACCTGCCCGGCGTGGTGACCGCGCGTATTCTGGAACGCCTGACCGCCGGCTACGAAGCCGCGATCCTGGGCGATTTTGATCGTCAGGCCGAACATGACCTGCGGCCCAAGAGCATCGGCGCCCTGCTGGATCAATCGGTGCGTCGCCGGTGGCGGCACCTGGCGGCCGAACGCCTGGCGACGGTCGAGCCGGTGGTGCCCCTGGGGAAGAACTTCTGGCCTCTGACGGATGCGGAGCGTTCGGCCCTGTCGGAGATGATCCAGGAGCCGGAGCTGCGCGCGCTTCTCGCCGGCCTGTCGGCGCGCGATCGCGACGATCCCATCGCCCTTGTCGACGCGGCGTATTGGCTGAAGGGCTGCAGCTCGCTCGGCCGGCTGCGCTACGCCGCCATGCTGCGGATCGGCGAGGGCAAGCGGGCGACCTACAGCCTCGTGGACGTCAAGGAGGCGGTCTTCGCCGCCGCGCCGCGCGCGCCTGACGCGCCCATGCCGCAGGATCACGCCCAGCGGGTCCTGGCCGGCGCCAAGGCGCTTTCGCCTAATCTCGGTCAGCGCATGATGCCCGGCCGTGTGCTGGGCCGCCCCGTCGTTCTGCGCGAACTGATGCCGCAAGACCTGAAACTGGAGGTCAATCGCCTGACCGAGGCCCAGGCTGTCGAACTGGCCGAATACCTGGCCAGCGTCGTTGGCAAGGCGCATGGCCGGCAGATGGACCAGGCGGCGCGCAACGCCTGGAACGCCGATCTGCAGCGGGCGCGCAGCACCCAGCTGGATGCGCCGGGCTGGCTATGGTCCGGCGTGGTCGAGCTCCTTGGCATCCATGAGCGCGCCTATCTGGAGCACTGCCGCGCCTATGCCTTGGCCGACCTGCGCGCTGTGGCGTGAGGAGATCCGCATGAGCGGAGTCGGCGTCCGTCGCTTTGTCAGACGTTTGCCCCTGGCGGACGCCTTTCCGCATTGGGTGCGCCCGCTGGCGACTGTAGTCGAGGTTGGCGCGCGTCTCGGCTATGTCGCGCGCGGCGCGGTCTATGTCAGCATCGGCGCCATCGCGCTCCTGGCGGCGCTGGGCCTCACGCCTCGCGCCGTCGGCGTCGTGGGCGCGCTGGAGGCGTGGGGCGAATGGCCGCCTGGCGTTGCGCTGCTGTGGGTGATCGGCCTGGGCCTGTACGCCTTCGCCGGCTGGCGCGCCTTGCAGGCGATCTTCGACGCAGACCGCCTGGGAACGAGCCTTTCCGCATGGGCCGCACGCGCGGGCAAGGCGTTCGGCGGCCTGACCCACGTCGCCCTGGCGATCTCGGTGTTTGGCCTGCTGGACGCGATTGAAGACCTTCGCGAAGTCGACGACCAGGCCTCCACGCGGGCGTTCGTAGAGCAGGCCCTGGCGCAACCCCTGGGCGATCTGATGGTGATCGGGGTCGGCCTCGTCGTCGCCGTCGTGGGCCTGGCCGACATGGTTCGCGCGCCGGGCGGTCGCTTTGCGGCCGACCTGGAGTGCCGCGGCGTCACAGCGCGCTGGGCCAATCGGACGGCGCGCTTCGGCTACGCCGGCCGGGGCTTCGCCATGTTGCTGGTGGGCGTGGTGACCATGATGGCGGGCTGGCATGCGCGCTCAGCCGAGGCGGGCGGACTGGGCGCGGCGCTGGAGGTTCTCAAGGACCAACCTTTCGGGCGTTGGATCCTGGGCGCGACGGCGCTGGGCCTCGTCGCCTTCGGCGCCTTCAATTTCCTGAAGGCGGCGTTCCGCAGGATCGGCTGTTGAATCGAAACCGATGAGCCGCGGACGTGGGCGGCCGGAACAGCTGCCCGGGCTCGCCGTTGGGTGGTCGGGCAGTTCGAGGATTTCAAGTGAGCCATCAGGCAAAGGCGCAGGCCGACGAGGCGGGCGCGGATCGGTTGACCCCGGGTCCGGCGGCCTCTCCGCAGATCGAGCGTGTCCGGCAGACGCCGGCGGCGGCCGTCGCCGCGACCCTGGCGAACCATCTGGCCGCCGCGAAGCCCGCGACCTTCGTCCATCTGGCCTCGAGCGAACGCCGCGCCGACGAGATCGGCCGCGCGCTGACCGCCTTTGCGCCGGACGCGCAGGTGGTGATCGTGCCGCCCTGGGATTGCCTGCCCTATGACCGCGCATCGCCTTCGCGCGATGTCATGGCGCGCCGCATGCGGGTGCTGGAGGTTCTGGAGACGAAGCCCGAGACGCCGCGTGCGGTTATCGCTTCTCCTGAAGCGCTCAGCCAGCGCTTGCCGCCGGTGAGCGCGCTTGCGGCCGGGCGCTTCACGCTGGAACGCGGACGACGGCTCGATCGGGAGGCCCTCGCCGCCTTCGCTGAGGCGACCGGCTATGTGGCCGACGATCGCATAGACGAGCCCGGGGAAATCGCGATCCTGGGGGAGGTCGTCGATATCTTTCCGGGCGATAGCGCCCGGCCGTTGCGTATCGTGACCGACGCCGACGGCCGGATCACGGAGATCCGTGTTTATGACCCGCTGACCCAGCGTTCGGTGGGCGAACTCGATGGCTTCAGCCTGGGTCCGGCCTCCGAGCTGATCTTCGACGCAAGCGCGCCGCACCCGGCGCGTGAGCCTGGCGCGGAACACGGCCTGGCCCAGCATTACGGCGCCTTGCCGAGCCTCTTCGACCTGGCGTCGGACGCCAGCCTGTCGCGCGACGACCTGGCGGATGATCGACTGCAACGCTTTGAAGAGCAGCTTCTTGAGGCCTTTGAGGCGCAGAAGACGCTGAGCGTCGGCGCGACGCCCGCCGCGCCCTCGGCGCTCTACATCCATGGGCAGGATTTGCAGGCGGGCTTGAAGGCCTGGCGCCCGCTGTCGCTCGACCGCGCCGAGCTGGAGCCCGCGCCGCAGGTAGCCGCCTCGCGCAATCCGGGCCGCGCCTTTTGCGATCTGGTGGAGCGCCATCGCGCCGCGGGCGACCGGGTCGTGCTGACGGGCCTGCGCCACGAGCTACGGGCCATGGGCCGGGCGCTGGTGCGGGGCCTGGAGCTCGACCCTGTCCGGGTGGAGAGCTGGCGAGCTGCCCTGGACACGCCGCCGGGCGGCGTTGTCGCGGCCGTCCTGGACCTGGACGCGGGCTTCACGGACGCCAGCGAGAAGCTGGTGGTCTTGGCGGCCAGCGACGTCCTGGGCGGCAGGCTGGCGGAACGGAGCGCCGCCAACGACCCGTCGCTGTTCGTCGAGCCCGAGCTGCGGCTGGGCGATGTGGTCATCCACGAGGACCATGGAGTGGGGGTGCTGCGCGCCCTTGAGCCGGTGGAGGTGGCCGGCGTCGAACGCGAGGTGCTCAAACTCGAATACTATGGCGGCGCCCATGTCCTCGCCCCGATCGAGGAGATCGGCCGGATCTGGCGCTATGGGGCGGAAGAGGCGGCTGTGACGCTGGATCGCCTGAAGGGCGACGGCTGGATCAAGCGCCGCGCCGAGGTGAGCCGGCACATCGACGAGACGGCCCGGACGCTCGTCGAGATGGCCAAGGCGCGGGAGGCCGCCGAATGCCCGGCGATCGTCCCGCCTAAGGCCGCCTACGCCAAGTTCGCCGCCCGCTTCGCCTATCCGGAGACTCCCGACCAAGCCGCCGCCATCGCGGCGGTCCTGGAGGACCTGGCGCGCGGCCGACCGATGGACCGGCTGATCTGCGGCGATGTGGGGTTCGGCAAGACCGAGGTGGCGTTGCGCGCTGCGGCGGCCGTGGCCCTGGCGGGCCATCAGGTGGCGGTGGTCGCGCCGACCACGGTTTTGGCCCGGCAGCATCTGCAGACCTTCGAGCGCCGGTTCGCCGGCACGGGCCTGCGGATCGCCCAACTCTCGCGGTTGGTGAGCCCAGGTGAAGCCAGGGCGGTCAAGGCGGACCTCGCTGCGCGCGAGGTGGACATCGTCATCGGCACGCACGCCATCGCGAATGGCGCGGCGTTTCCGGACCTCGGCCTGATGATCATCGACGAGGAGCAGAAGTTCGGCGCCGCGATCAAGGCGCAGCTGCGCGACATGGCGCGGGGCGGCCACCTGCTGACGCTGACCGCCACGCCGATCCCACGCACCTTGCAGGCGGCCATGGTGGGCCTGCAGGAGGTAAGCGTCATCGCGAGCCCGCCGGCGCGCCGGCGGCCGATCCGCACCTTCCTGGCGCCGTTCGACGCCGCGACCGTGCGCACGGCGCTGCTGCGGGAGAAGCGGCGCGGGGGGCAGAGTTTCGTCGTCGTTCCTCGGATCGAAGACATCCGGCCTCTGGCCGAGCGGCTGGGCGGCCTTGCGCCGGAGCTCGCGATCCGCATCGCCCATGGCGACCTGACGCCGGAGGCGGTCGACCAGGCCATGGTGGGGTTCGCCGACGGCGACGGCGATGTGCTGCTGGCGACCAACATCATTGAAAGCGGCCTGGATGTGCCGCGGGCGAACACCATGCTGGTCTGGCGGCCGGACCGGTTCGGCCTGTCGCAGCTGCACCAGCTGCGCGGCCGCGTCGGCCGCGGCCGCACCCAGGGCGTGGCCTATCTGCTGTCCGATCCCAAGGAGGATCTGTCGGAGGCGACGCGGGCGAGGCTTTCGACCCTGGAGGCCTTCGATCGGCTGGGGTCGGGCCTGGCGATCAGCGCGCGCGATCTGGACCTGCGCGGTGCGGGCGATCTCGTCGGCGACGAGCAGGCGGGCCATATGCAGATGATCGGCGCGGCCCTGTATCAGCGCGCGCTCCATCAGGCGCTGCGCGCTGCGCGCGGCGAGGTTGTCGAGGCGGACTGGACGCCGACCCTGAACCTGGGGGACGCCGGTTGTATCCCTAGCGCCTATGTCCCCGATCCGGCGATCCGGATCACCGTCTATTCGCGTCTCGCCCGGCTGGAATCCGTCGAGGCGATCGACGCCTTCGAGGAGGAACTGGCCGATCGGTTCGGACCGTTGCCGGCCGAGGCCGCCGCGCTGCTGGGTCTCGCCCGACTGCAACGGCTGGCGCGGACGGCCAATGTCCGGCGGGTGTCAGCGGGCCCCAAGGGCATCGCCCTGTCCCTGACGCCGGACCATGACCTCGACGCTCTGCGACGCGCCAAGCCCTTCGCTGGCGCCGACATCGACGGCGAGCGTCTGCTCGCGCCCGCCGTCGCGGGGAATGACTTGATCGGAACGGTCGAGCAGTTGCTGACCGCCGTGGCCAGGGCCTCACGATGATCGATACCCGCGAACAGCTGATCCACGTCCTGACAGAGGCCGCGGAGGTCGAGCACAACCTGCTGTGCTCCTATCTCTATGCCGTCTTCAGCCTGAAACGTGCGGGCGAAGAGGGCTTGAGCGAGGCGCAGGGCGAGGCGGTGGAGCGCTGGCGCAAGCTCATCCTGTCGGTGGCGCTGGAGGAGATGACCCACCTGGCCTGCGTCAACAATCTGCTGCTCGCGGTGGGCGGCGCGACGCATTTCGACCGGCCGAACCTGCCGGTCGCGCCGGGCTACCATCCGGCGGGCGTGGTCGTGCGCCTGACGCCGTTTGACGCGGAAACCCTGGAGCATTTCATCTTCCTCGAGCGCCCTGTCTCGGCGCGGGTTTCGGATGCGCCGGGATTTGCGAGCGCGGACGCCGGGCGCGAGGTTCCCGGCCGGCCGTTGACGCCCTCCGCCATCGACTACGCGACCATCGGCGAGCTTTACGACGCCCTCGCCGAAGGGTTCACGCGGTTGTCCGCGGAGCTCGGCGAGCACGCGCTGATCGATCCCGGCGGACTAGGTGTCGTTTCCAAGAAGGTTGTTCACCCTTGTCCAGGGTGAGAGTCCGCCGATGCCGGCGTGAGGTCGGCTGAGGTTGTAGGCGTCGATCCAGGGTCCGATGGCTTGGGCGCGTTCAGCCGATGAGCTGTAGGGCTTGGCGTAGGCCCACTCCCTGAGGCTGGTCTGGATGAAGCGCTCGGCCTTGCCGTTGGTCCTGGGCGTGTACGGCCGGGTGCGGACGTGGCGGGCGCCGGCGGCCTGCAGGGCGTTGGCGAAGAGCTTGGAACGGTAGGCCGAGCCGTTGTCGGTCATCACCCGCTCGACGCGGACGCCGCAACGGCCGAGCCAGGCCAGGGCGCGTTCGAGGAAGCCGGTGGTGTCGAGTTGGCCTTCCGAAGACAGGATCTCGGTGTAGGCCAGGCGCGAAGCGTCATCGACGCAGACGTGCAGGAAGTCCCAGCCAGCGCGGCGCGAGCGGCCGAGCTGGCGGTCGCCGGTGACGCGGTGGCCGGCGACGTCGAAGCGGCCGAGCTTCTTGATATCCAGATGGATCATCGCGCCCGGTCGGCTGTGCTCGTAGCGGATCACCGGCGGCTTCGGATCGAGCGCGGCCAGCTTGCCCAGCCCCTGCCGGCGCAGGATAGCCCCCACCGTCGAGCGGGCCATGCCCAGCGTCCGGGCGATCGCCGGACCGGTCATCCGCTGACGCCGCAGTTGCTCGATCTCAGCCACACGAGCCGCAGCCACCTTGCGCGGACATCGTCGCGGCGCCGAGCTGCGGTCGTGATGCCTTCGCTCGCCGCCGCGACGATGCCGGGCGATCCATTTGCGCGCTGTCCGCAGCGACACCCCTGCCGCCTCCGCCGCCGCCTTCGCCGTCCAGCCTTGCGACACGCGCCGCGCCAGCAGCGCTCGACCCCCAGGCGTCAGACGGGCATTCTGGTGGACGTTCATCCGGGACCTTCCGGGTTAGGAGTTGGAGCTTTGCAACCCCAGCCTCTCAGCCCTGTCCCGGGTGAACAACCTTCATAGCTTCGACAACTAGGGCAGGTGGACGTGGAGAGCGCCAGGCTGCCAGGCGTGACCCGCGTCGCCAGCCTCGCCGAGGCGCTGGCTGTGATCACTTTGATCAAGGAGCAGGGCGAGGGCGCCTCTGGCGATATTGAGGACAGCCACTTCCAGCGCTTCCTTGCGATCCAGGAGGAATGGGCCGCGTTGAGCGCCGCCGCGCCGGACTTCCAGCCGGCCTGGCCCGCGGCGCACGATCCGGTGATGCGACGCCCGCTAGACATGGCTGAGCGCGTTTGGGTGACCGAGCCTGAGGCGGCGGACCTGCTGGATCTGGGCAACGCCGCCTATGGCGGCATGCTGAACCTCCTCAGCCAGGCCTTTGGCGCGGGGAGCGCCGCCGATCAGGCCCACCTCATGCGCGCAGGCGTGGAGCTGATGGAGTTATCAGCCGCCATGGGCGTCGCTCTTGCGCGGCGCGCGGCCACGGCGGAACGATCGGGCGTGAACGCAGGGCTCACCTTCACTGTGCCGCGGAACCTCGGCCGGCGTCCGCGCGAGACGAAGCGTCACCTGCTCGAGCGGGTTGACGTGATGCAGCGGCGTGCGGAGGCGATTCTCGGCGGTGCGCTGCTGGCGAAGGCTCTCCGCCGATGCGGCGCATGCGCCGAAGCGCTCGGAAAACTCGCCGGGTGAGCGGCGGCGCGCAGCGCGAGCTGCCTGCTCAGGTTCGCGCCCGCGTAGTCACGCCAATTCATTGACCAAGTCGGGAAGGTACGCGGCCCGCGCCGCAAAAAATGGCGGCGCCGGGACGCCGCCAAGTCAGAAGCGGATGGGGAGGCTTTAGAAATTCACATCGAGCCGCGCGCCGAAGGTTCGCGGGGCCGCGACGTTGGCGACGTAGAGGCTGGGCAGGTTCGGATTGGTGAAGCTGCCCGTGTAGATCACGGCGTCGTTGAAGTTGCGGACATAGCCCGCGAGCGACCAGTTCCGGTCGGGGCTGTGGTAGGTGAGGAACAGGTCGCCCGCCACGTAGCTCTTGGCCAGGACGCCGGCGGTGTAGTCGATCCCGAGATATCGTTGGCCAGCGAATTGCGCCGATATGGTCGCGTCCACGGACGATCCGTTGTCGAAATCGATGTTGTGCGTATAGCTCGCCGTGCCTGAGTATTTCGGGGCGCGGATCAACGGCTTGCCGGAGCAATCGATCGTCTGGAACGGGGCGCCGGGCGTGATCTTGCATCCGGTGGTGGCCGCCGACAGGCCTGATGTCGTGTAGACGAACTTGTCGAACGTCGACTTGAGATACTCGACACCGACATGGAGGGTGTCGTTGGGCGTGAACTTGGCGATGACATCGATGTCGCCGCCGTACATGTGGGCCTGACCGGCGTTGGTGTAGGCCGACGCCGGATTGCCGACGCCATTGATGGTCGTGAAGAGTTGCTGGGAGTCTTTGTATTTCCAGCGGAATAGTTCGACGTTCACCTGCAGTCGGTGATCCAGGAAGCGGTTGCGTGCGCCGATCTCCAGGGCCGCCAGGTTCTCCGGGCGGTAAATGGACGGGCTGCCGGGCCGCGTGCCGCCCGCCGTTGACAGCTGGTTGAACCCGCCGGCTTTCAGGCCGGTCGCATAGGTGACGAACAGCATGTTCGAGGGCGTGAGGTCGAACTCCGTCCCCACCTTGTAGGTGAATTTCTTGAACTTGACCGCGCCGGCGTAGAAGTCGGACGTGCAGATCGGCCCCTTCTGATAGCAGACACCGCCCACCCGGAAGGGAAAGCTGATCGGGTCGGCGTAGACGACGTTCATGCCGTCGATCGTCTTGTCGTCCTGCGAGTAACGTCCGCCGGCGATCAGCCGCAAGTCCTCAGTGAGGCTGTAGGTGGCCTGGCCGAACACCGCCTTGCTCTCGGTGGTGAAGAACGAGATCGTTTCGTTGTGGCCGCTGAAGACCGTCTGGGCGAGCACGCCGCCGGCGTGGGCCTTCTGGTTTTCGCGGTAGAAGTAGGCGCCGGCCACCCAGGTCAGGCGTGGGCCGCTGGCGCCCAGTCGCGCCTCGAGGGAATAGGTGTCCGATTGTTCCGGATGGCCGTTGGCGGCGTCGTCATAGACGACGAAGGGGAAGGTCACATAGTCGTTCCGGACTTTGCGGAAGGCGGGGATGACCGTCAGGGTCGCCAGACCGAAGTTCCAGTTGAGCTCGGCGGAGATGTTGTTGTCGTTGTTGTTCAACCGCGCGGCGGAGATGTTCGGCGGCTTAAAGAAGGCGCTCATCCCCGGTGCGCACAGACCCCGGTCGGACGGGCCCAGCACAGTGGTCTGTGAGTTGGACGCGACCGGGATGGTGTTCGGCGTATAGCAGCGGCCGGAGACGACTTCCGCAGCGTAGTAGAGCTGGGTGAAAATCGGGTCCGTCGAGGAGACCCGGGGATCGGTGGGCAGGCTGACGCCATTGGCGTTCAGCACCGCGAGCAGCGCCGCCGAGGGTGGGCCCTTGAAGACATACGCCGGCCCACGACCGCCGCCGACATGTTCACGGTCGACGGTCAGGCGGAGGGAGAAGTCATCCGAGGGCTTCCAGAGACCGGACAGCCGGATCGCCTCATGGTGGTCGTCGTCAAAACCCATGGTCGCGTAGCCGTCGCGGCTGACGATCTGGAAGGCCGCCCGCACAGCGATGTCGTCGCCGATCGGGGCGTTGAAGGCGCCCTCGACATGGGCCAGGCGATAGTTGCCGACCTCGGCCTGCATATGGCCTGAGACCTCGCCCAGGCGTGGCTTTGCGGTGATGATGTTGATGGCGCCGCCGCTGGCGTTGCGCCCGTAGAGGGTCCCTTGTGGGCCCTTCAGGACCTCGATGCGTTCGAGGTCGTGGAAGTTGCCTTCCAGGGAGTTGGCGCGGCTGACGTACACGCCGTCGATATTCGTCGCCACGGCGGGATTGGTGATGGGCGAGGCGCCAAAATCGCCCACGCCACGAATATAGATCTGGGTCGCGGGACCGCCCTGGCCGATCTGCACGCCGGGTTCGAGCTTGATGAGGTCGCGCATCTGCACGACGCCGGCCTGCTTGGCCTGTTCTGGCGAGATGACCGAGATCGCCAGCGAAGACGTTTGAACCGACTGAACGCGGCGCTCGGCGGTGACCACGATTTCCGTGATGGCGCCTGCATCCGCCGGCTCTTCCGCGGCGTGCGCCGCCAGGGGCGCGAGCAACGTGGCTGACAAGGTCAGCATGCAGCTGGTCGAAAGCAAAACGTGTCGACGCATTGAAGTCCCCCTATTCTCAGTGCGAGACAACGAAGTATAGATTTCGATAGGTCCTAATAGACCTTTGTCTGTGCGCCATAGAAGGCTATTTAAGGCTGAGATACAGAACAAATCGTTTGATTCGATACTCAGGTATGGAATCGATGGATGCCTCGGTTCACATGGTCACTAACGGTCTGGCGGAAAATTCGCCGAGGATTGGAAGTATCACGGATATCGATGACTGATCGCGCGGCGATCTGTTCGCAGTCTCGTCGTCATTGGCCAATTAATTCGGCAGGGAACCGAATCCTTCGGCGGGGATCATTTTGGCGTTCGCGCGGGGTTGAGCCGCCTCAGATCATGGCCCCGTCAACCGGTGGTTGCGAATGGCTCTGCTTGAGCGCCGCCCAGCTCTCGGCGTCCATCCATTCGGTCCAGGCGCGATAGGTCCACAACTGGGGATGCTCATTGACGTTGGTGTCGAGGTAGCTGACGCCTTGCGCCACCGTCACCGGCGTCCGGCCCAGACCCATGGCGAAGTTGAGCGGATAGCGCTGGGCGATCACGCCGCGCATGGCGCGGGTGGACTGGTCCCAGTTCTCCCCGTCATCCTGTTCGAGCAGGCCGGCCGCGCCGAAGACATGGTTGGAGCGACTGACAATGTCGGCTTGCCGCGCCTCGGGCTCGTCCTTGGGCACGAAGGTGAACCACCAGATTTCGCAATCGCCAGGCCCGCGAGGCAGTCGCAGCGATAGCTGGTAGCCGGTCATCCAGAGGTTCGGAAAGATATTGGGGTGACCTGCGGTGTCGAGGCCGACTTCACCCAGAGCGTTCCTTGCCTGAGGCCGTTCGCGGAAGGCGTCGTTCGACATCCCCTCGATCTTGTCCCCCAGTTGCGCGCGAGCCTCGCGTTCATCGGCGGTCAAGCGCGGCCCGCCGATCGCATGGCCATAGGCGCCCAGGACCGCACGCTGGTTCTGGCGCGCGCCCCCGCCGAGCAGAAGGCCCGCGCGCGCGGCCAGAACCTGATCTTCTGGGCTCAACTTTTCGAGTTGAGGCCGGAAGCCGGACATGAACGCCGAGGCGTGGCTGATCTGCGGGTGGTACCAGTCGAAAAGGTTGTCGACGGCGAGCTTCCAGTTGCAGCCGATCAGGTTCTTCTGGACGCCGCCGACAGCGACGAGGTCGCCCTTCTCGGCCAGCAGGTCCAGGCCCATGCGTCCGACCGGGCCGAGGTACTCATCGAGGTCCGGGGCTTCCGGATCCATGGTGGCGAAGACGAAGCCCTTGTAGCTGGCGACCTTGCCGGCCTTCACCAGGCCCCATTGGCTCTTGTCGAGCTGCTCGTGGTAGAAATCCTTGTAGCCGGGGACGCCGATCAGCGATCCGTCCAGGCCGTAGGTCCAGCCATGGTAGGTGCAGAGGAACGAGCGGGCGTTGCCCTCTTCCGCGCGGCACACGGCGTTGCCGCGGTGGCGGCAGGAGTTCAGCAGGACCTGCAATTGGCCCTTCTTGTCGCGCGTCGCGATCACCGACTCTTCGCCGATGAAGCTCAGGAAGAAATCGCCCGCCTTCGGGATCTGGCTCTCGTGGCACATGAAATTCCACGCGCGGGCGAAGATCCGCTCCAGCTCCATCTCGTAGATGTCCTGGTCGGCGAAGATCGAGCGATCGACCAGACCGGCCTCAGGATCGACCAGAGTTCGGAATGGACTTGTGGCGCGGTGGAGCATGGCTGGCCCTCGTAGCGATGTGATTGGAGGTGGGCGCGCGGCTTCAGGCCGGCGCGGCGATCGCCGGGGTCACGCCGCGGCTCTGCAGGAAGGCGTCGACCAGGCCGTTGAACCAGGCAGGATGCTCCAGTTGGGACCAGTGGCCGCAGCGGTTGAAAATGTGCGCCGAGGAGTCGGAGATGACCCCGACCAGACGCAGAGTGTTCTCCATGGAAACGGCGCGGTCATCGCGACCATGCATAACCAGCGCCGGACCCTTGAAGGCCGAGAGCCGCGCGATCAGTTCAGCGGGCGGCATCCCGGCCTTGCCGTGCGGAAAGCCCTTGAGGAAGTTCGTCAGGTGCGTGGGGTTGCGCCTGGCGCTGACGCTACGCTCGGCGCAGAAGGCGTCGCTGGCGAAATCGGGGCTGAAGGCCATGGCCGTCGTCATCTTCCGGAAGTTCTCCGGCGTGGGATCGGCGTAGGTGGCGCGCAGGTGGCGCACCGCTTCCGGAGGGCCTGCCGGGGTGAACATGTTAGGCGCGCCTGTCGGCACCGGTGACCCCGTCGTGACCATGTGGGACAGCCGGTCGGGATAGCTCGCCGCGAAGTGCAGCGTGTCGACGCCGCCCGCAGAATTGCCCACGAGGCAGGCCTTTGCCAGGCCCAGTTCGTCCATCAGGAGCTTGACCGCCTCCGCGTTGGCCAGGTTGCGGTTCTCGATCGTCGGATCCATTTCGTCAGAGCCGCCCCAGCCGGGCAGATCGATGGCGATGACCCGGTACTTGCCGGCCAACCCCTGGATATTGGGCGCAAAGTTGTTCCAGCCGGTCGCGCCGGGGCCGGAGCCGTGGATCATGATGACGGGATAGCCCGATCCGGCTTCGTTATAGTGCAGCTTCCATTTCCGGGTCCGCACGTCTCTCGCAGTCGATTCTTCGGTGATCGATGCCATCTGAAGGTCTCCAAGGGTTCGAACGTGGGCTGGTCCCGCCAGGCGCGCCGCCGCGCCGCGCCTCAGCGCGTCGAGATAGCTAATCTTTGAAAGGCGCCGACATCATCGGAGGGCGCTGGATATTCTGTATAAGTTCAAAATAAATCAAACATATACTTAAATTTATAAGGTTAATAACCGCGAATTGAGTCCCTATACTAACTATTCCTATGGAAGTCAGATAAGCACAGGAATCTCGGAAGCGAGATATGGTTGTTTTGGATATCTGACTATCGAGCAGGTCGATGTCAGATGATCATGCTTGTCGCCGCACACGGTTCGGCGATTTCCAATCGCGATTGCGAGGCATATATTTAGAGGATGGCAATAGTCATGCCTCAATTGTAAGCGGTGATCACGCAAAGCGAGCGCAGAGATATCAAGACGATTGAATTTCCATTGCCAAATGGCGTGTAGTGTACGGAATTTGCTTGTGATCAACCTGCTTGCCGCTTCTGCGGCAAGCGACCGGGGTGACCGGTCAGCCGGCCGGGCATGGACCAAGGAGGCGTCGGTGAGATTCAAGGGGCTTGATCTAAACCTCCTCGTCGCGCTCGACGCCCTGCTGACGGAGATGAACGTCTCGGTGGCGGCCAGACGGATATTTCTCAGCCAGTCGGCGATGAGCGGCGCGCTGGCGCGCCTCAGGGATCATTTCCAGGATGAGCTGCTGGTGCCGCTGGGCCGTCGGCTGGTCCTGACGGCCTTCGCCGAAAGCATTGTGGAGCCGGTCCATCAACTGATGCTGCAGATCGAGGCGACGGTGGACACCGGCAACGCCTTCGATCCGACGACCTCGCGGCGGACCTTCAAGCTCGCGGTGTCGGACTACATGACCGAGTTGCTGCTGCCGCAGGTGGCGGCCATGGTCGCCAAGGCCGCGCCAGCGGTGATGCTCGACATCATCGCGCCGGACGGGATGGCGCCCGAGATGATCGAGAACGGCAGCATCGACATCAGCATCGTCTCCGAGCACGCCTTGTCGCCGCTACATCCCTTTGAATTCCTGGCCGAAGAATCGCACGTCATCATCGGCTGCCGGACCAACAGGATCCTGCAGGAGCCGATCTCGACAGAGGACTTCTTCGATATCGGCCGCGTCGTCGGCCGGTTTGGCAAACGCCGCGCGCTCTCCTTTGGCGAGATGCAGCTTCATCGGTTCCCCTACAAGCAGAAGATCGAGCTGGTGACGCCGTCGTTCATTGCGATCCCGAAGTTCCTCATCGAGACGGAGCGCGTGGCGCTGGTCAATAAGGCCCTGGCCAACTTCTACACCTCGACTCTGCCGCTAACGTCCGCGCCGCTGCCCTTCTATCTCAAGCCGCTGCAGATCGTGCTTCAGCACCACACGGTGCGGATGTCGGACTCCGGCGTGCAGTGGTTGAAGTCGGTCATTCGCGAGGCCGTCGCGGCGCCAGACTACTGGTACAATCGCGCTAATCGGCCCTAGTAACAGAAGAATCAGGATATCGGAATTCTGGATACCTGACTATGGATACTATAGATGATCCAAATGTAGTTGACATATATCGTCCGATTAAGACATCAGTATATCTGTGACGTCGGAACGATGCGCCCTGGTTTACTGGCCTGAAGCGCTCTTAACATCTGAATAGCAGCGTCATCCCGTCCAATCGCGGAACGAGACTTTAGGATGACAGTGTCAGCGTCCCCCGGGGCGGCCTATTACTATGGCTGGAACATCGTCGCCGTCACGGCCCTGTGCCAGGCGGCAAGCTTCGGCGTGGCGATCAACTGCCTGTCGCTCTACATCCCGGCCTGGTCGCGGGACCTTGCGGCGCCGGTAAGCACGCTTGCGCTTTGCTACACCGTCTCCGGCGGCCTGTTTTGCCTTCTGGCGCCGGCGGCCGGCGCCGCGGCGGATCGGTTGTCCGTGCGGATCATGATGGTCCTGGGCCTGCTCGGCGTGGCGGGGCTGTTCGGCCTGGCCGCGCTGGTGACCAACGCCGTTCAGCTGATCGCCCTCTTCGCCACCATCGCGCCGGTCTCGATGGTGATCGCCGGGTCCCTGCCGTCACAGGTGCTGGTCTCGCGCTGGTTTGACCGGCGTCGCGGCCTGGCGATCGGCCTGAGCGCGATGGGCTTGACCGTCGCCGGCGCCGTCCTGCCGCCCATTCTGGCGCTGGCCATACCGATCCTGGGCTGGCGCGCCCTGTTCCTGGTGATCGCCGCGACGCTCGCCTGCCTTTGCGCGCCCATCGCCTTCCTGGGCCTGCGCGACAGGCCGGCTGGCGCGCGCGGCGCTGAGCGCGAGCTGGAGGTCAGCCGCGCCAGCGCGACGGTCGTGACCGACAGGCTGACCAGCCGGGCGATCCTGGTGCAGCCGGTGTTCTGGCGTCTCGCCCGCATCTACGTGGTGGGCGGCTTCATGTCTTCGGGCGTCCTGGTCAACATGGCCCCTCTGGCGCTGAACCGGGGCCTCACCACCCAGGACGCGGCGGCGCTCTTGTCGGCCTTCAGTCTCTGCACGCTGGCCACCAAGCTCGCGGCGGGCTTCGCCATTGATCGCTTCGGCGGCCGGATCGTCATGATGGCGATCCTTGCCTGCGGCGTGGCCGGTGTCCTCGCGCTCAAGTTCGCCGGCGGGTTCGCGGCGCTTCTGGGGGGCGTTGTTCTTGTGGCCGGCTGCGGCGCGATGACGGTGCCGGTCGCCACCTTGGCGGCCCGCCAATTCGGCGCGGTCAGCTTCGGTCGGGCGATGGGCATGATCGTCATGGCCGGTCTGGGGGCCGCCTTTGCGCCCCCCATCGTGGCGTTCCTGCGCGAGCGCACCGAAAGCTACGACGCTCCCCTGTGGGGTTTGGCCGTCATCGGCGTCGCGGCGCTGGCCGATGCAGCCCTGTTCCGCGACCTGCGCCGCGCCCGACTAATACGCTGAAGGAAGTTCGATGAAGATTGTCCGCTACCACGAGAAGGGCGCCCCGGAGGTTCTCACCCTCGAAGAAATCGAAACGCCGACCCCTGCGGACGGCGAGCTGCTGATCCGAATCGAGGCCTGCGGCGTCTCCTACGGTCAAACGCTGCAACGCGCTGGCCGTCACTACCCGACACCCATCACCCTGCCGCACGCGCCTGGCGCAAATGTCTCTGGCGTGGTGGCGGCGCTGGGCGCCGGCGTCGCGCAAGGTCTGCTGGGCAAGCGCGTCTATGGCCAGGTGACGAGCGGCGGCTACGCGGAGTTCGGCGTGGGCCAGGCCGCGGCCTTCATCGTCATTCCAGACGGTGTCGCCAGTGTCGACGCCGTAGCGGTCCTCAGTGACGGCGTGACCGCTTCCCTGATCGTCCGTACGGTCGGACAGCTTCAGCCCGGCCAGTCGGTCTTCATTCCGGCCGCGGCGGGCGGCCTCGGGTTTGTCGCCGTGCAACTCGCCAAGCTCTACGGCGCGGGCCGGGTCTTCGCGGCGGCGAGTTCTTCGGCCAAGCGGGCGCTCATCCTCGACCTCGGGGCCGACGTGGCGATCGACTACACGCAGGAGGGGTGGTCGAAGGCCATCATCGCAGCCAACGACGGCGTCGGCGTCGACCTGGCGCTGGAGATGACCGGCGGTCCTGTCTTCTACGAGACCCTCGAGGCCGTTCGGCCGGGCGGCCGCGTCGTCAACTACGGCAACGCCAGCGACACCGATGCGCCCATCAATCCCCGCGTGCTGCTGCGTAGGAATCTCACCCTGTCCGGCTTCATGAACGGCGCGAACATGCCCTACGTGGCCCAGCACGATCGCGCGCGCGCGGAAATCCTCGGCCTGCTGGCGGAGCAGAAGATCAAGGCCCGACACCAGACGTACCCCCTGGCCGCCGCGGTCGAGGCGCACCGGGCGATCGAAGCGCGAAGCTCCGCTGGCCGCCAGATCATCACGCCGTTCGCCTGAGGCGCCGGCCGGCGCCCCAGGCGAACGGCGCAAGGCCGAACTCCTTGAGGGCGGGGATGAAATTGACATTGTCGTGGCCCGCCCGCGTCAACTTCAGCAGGGCGAAGCGTTGCAGCGGACTGAGCGCGGCCCATTGAAGCGGCGTCGGCGCTGGCAGTCCCGCGTCGACCGCCATATGCGCGACGGCCGCTGGCGTCGCGGCGGGGTGACGCCACAGGTCACAGGCGGGTTCAGGCAATGGCTTTGCGGCTTCGCCAACGCGCTCTGCGATCAAGGCGATCAGGCCTGCGCGATAGGCGCTGATCTCCGCGGGCGCGTCGCAGGGCTCGAGCAACAGCCCACGGCGATCGGCGACAGTGAACCGGCTCCACTGGCGCAATGACAGTTTCACCTCGGCCAGATCCAGCTTGAAGCGCACCGCCATGGGCACGCAACGCAGGCTGTCGACGAAATCACGCTCGAAGTCGAAGAGGGTTACGTCGTTCATTCGAACCTCGCTGGTGAGTTGCGCCTGGGCTGTCGTTTCACCGACGATGATGACCACCGGGCCTTGGACGTCGGCCGCCGCAAGGTCGACGCCGAGCGCCGCAAGCGTGCTGGCGATCGGACGCGCGTGGGGCGCCCCGGCGTTCTCAACCGCCAGCACTGGGGTGTGGGCGGCCCGGCCCGCGCTGATCAGGCGCATCGCCGCCTCCGCCGCCCTGTCGCGGCCCATATAGAGGGCGAGCGTCGTCTCGGGATCGGCCGCCTCGACCCAGCCGCCGGCGGGCAGGGCGCCATCGGCCAAGCTTGCCGTGGCGATCAACAGACGACGCGCCTGGCCGCGGTGGGTCAGCGGAAAGCCGAACTGGGCGGCCGCGGCGCTGGCGGCGGTGACGCCGGGGATGATCTCGGCCGACACGCCGTGGGCGGCGAGGAACGCTTTTTCTTCACCGACCCGGCCAAAGATGGATGGGTCGCCGCCCTTCAACCGAACCACCGTCAGGCCGCGCCGGGCCAGCCGCAGCATCAGGCGATTGATCGTCTCCTGCCGCATGGAGGCGCGGCCCGCCCGCTTGCCGGTCTGGATGCGCAGGCAGCGCGCCGGCGCGAGCTCCAGCACCTCGGGCGAGGTCAGGGCGTCGTAGAGCAGGGCGTCCGCGCCCGCGACGGCGCGGGCGGCGCGCACCGTCATCAGGTCGACGGGACCGGGCCCTGCGCCGACAAGCAGCACGCGACCGGGTTCATGCGGCATGGGTGATCTCCTTGGCGAGGATGCGGTTGATCTCGATGCGGCAGGAGCCGCAGTTGGTCCCGGCGCGAGTGGCCGTCCCGATCGCCTCGACGCTGCGTGACCCGGCCGCCGCGGCGGCGGCGATGGCCCGCTCGCCGACACCGAAGCAGGCGCAAACCGTGACGCCGCGGTCTTCGACGGCGCCCATGGGCCGCCCCACGAGGAGCGCGGCGCGATCGTGGGCCGTCAGACTGTCCACGGCGAACAGGTCGATCAGCCAGTCGCGGGGCGGCAGGCGCCCGTGCGTGATGAACAGCACCTGCTGCAGTCGATCGCCGTCAATCCAGGCCCGGCGATAGGTCCCTGTGGCGGGATCATCCAAGCTCAGCATGTCGCCTCGGGCGCCGGCGCTCAGCGCCCTCGCGGTGAAGGCGCGCTCGACCTCGTCGCCGCGGCCGGCGAACTCGTGCTGGTGGCAGGCCTCGCGCACCGTGCGCCGCCAGACGAGACCCGGGCCCGCCGGACGATCGGCGCGGCTGCGCGACAGGAAGACGCCGCGCCAGACGTCGCGCCACGCGGTCAGGCGCGCCGGCGTGTGCTTGAACTCGGGCTGGCCTGAAACGGCGTCGCGGTGCGGCGCGATCAGGTCGTTCGACCGGCCCTGTGGAGCCAGGGCGTCGGTCCAATGCATGGGCATGAAGAGGCCGCCCGGCCGTTGTCGATCGGTGATCTTGGCGACCGCCACGGCCTCGCCGCGGGCGGTGCGCACGCGGGCCAGCATGCCTTCGCTCAGGCCCGCGCGGGCGGCGTCGTCCGGGTGGATTTCGACATAGGGTTCGGGCGCGTGGCGGTTGAGTTCAGGGGCCAGGGCGGTGCGTGTCATGGTGTGCCACTGGTCGCGGACCCGGCCCGTGTTCAGCCATAGCGGGAAACTCGGATCGACCGCCTCCGCGGGCGGCTTGGGCGCAACCGGAACCATGCGGGCGCGCCCGTCCGGCGTCTGGAACCGACCCTCAGTGAACAGGCGCGCGGTTCCCCCTTCGGACGTGACGGGCCACTGCACCGGGGGCAACTGGTCGTAGTCGGCATCGATAAGACCGGCCAGGTTCAACAGCCGCTCGCCCTCGTTCTCGAAGGCGGTGAGCCGGGCGTATTCGCGAAAGACCTCGGCGGAGGCGCGCCAGGAAAACGCGTCGGCGTGACCCATTCGCGTGGCCACGTCGGCGATGATCGCCCAATCGGCGCGGGCTTCGCCCGGGGCGGGGAAGATCGGCCGCTGGCGGGAGACGCGCCGCTCCGAGTTGGTGACCACCCCGTTGCGCTCACCCCACGCGAGGGCGGGAAGCAGGACATGGGCCAAGGCGGTGGTGTCCGTCTGGGCCATCGCCTCGGAAACGACGACAAAGGGACAGTCCCGCAAGGCGGCGCGGACCGACGCGGTGTCGGGCATGGAAACCGCCGGGTTGGTGGCCATGATCCAGATCGCCTTGATGCGGCCGTCCCGCACGGCGTCGAACATCTCGACGGCCTTCAGACCCTGTCCCGCGGCCATCCGTGGCGCCGACCAGAATCGCCGCACGCGATCACGTTCGAGCTCGCTGAAATCCATGTGGGCGGCGAGGGTCGTCGCCAGGCCGCCGGTTTCGCGGCCGCCCATAGCGTTAGGTTGGCCGGTGATCGAGAAGGGCGCAGCGCCCGGCTTGCCGATGCGCCCCGTCGCCAGGTGGACGTTGATCACCGCCAGGGCCTTGGCGACCCCCTGTTGCGACTGGTTCGACCCCATGGAGAACAGGGTGACCGTGCGTTCCGTCGCGGCGAACAGCGCGTAGAAGCGCGCCACGTCCTCAGGGTCCAGGCCGCAATCGCTGGCGATGGCGCTGATCGATTGATCGTCGCGGGCCAGTTCGGTCTCAACGGCGGAGAAGCCTTCGACGTGGGCGACGATGAAGGCGCGGTCGACCACCCCGTGTCCGATCAGGTGGGCCAGCAGGCCGTTCCACAGCCGCACATCGGCCTGAGGGCCGATCGCCAGGTGCAGGTCGGACATCTCGGCGGTGTCCGTGCGGCGTGGGTCGATGCAGACCCAGCGCTGGCCCCGGGCGCGGGCGGCCTCCATGCGGCGCACCAGGACAGGATGGGTCCAGGCCGCGTTGTGACCGCTGAAGACCACCAGATCGGCCAGCTCCAGGTCCTCGTAGCAGCCGGGCACGAGGTCGGCCCCGAAGGCCTGCTTATGGGCGGCGACGGCGCTGGCCATGCACAGCCGCGAATTGGTGTCGATATTGCCGGAGCCGATGAAGCCCTTCATCAGCTTGTTGGCGGCGTAGTAGTCCTCGGTGAGCAGCTGGCCCGAGACGTAGAAAGCGACGCTGTCGGGCCCATGGCGGGCGATGGTCCGGGCGAAGGTGCGGGCGACCAGGCTCGCGGCCCTGGCCCAGCTCGCGCCGCGGCGGCCGATCATCGGCTGCAGCAGGCGACCGTCCAATCCTACGGTGCGGGCCAGGGCTGCGCCCTTGGAGCAAAGCCGGCCGTAGTTGGCCGGGTGCGCCGGATCGCCGGCGATGTCGACCTGGCGCCCGGCCGCCGCCGAAGCCGTGACGCCGCAGCCGACCCCGCAGTAGGGACAGGTGGTCGCCAGGGTCGCAGGCTGGGTCATCGTCACGCCGCCAGCCAGATCCGACCGTCTTCCACCCGGACGCCGATCACCGGCGCGCAACCCTTGCCGGCGTCGGCGCCGACGGGTTCGCCGGTGGCAAGGTCGATGGCCCAGGCGTGCAGGGGGCAGGTGACGCTACGGCCATGGACGATGCCCTGGCTCAGCGGGCCCTGCTTGTGCGGGCACTGGTCGCGCAGGGCGAAGACATCGCCGTCCCCGGTGCGAAAGACAGCGATGTCGCCGATCGGCGTGGCCACGCGCCGCGCGCCGCGTCGCGGCACGTCGCTCACCGCGCCGACATCAATCCAGCGGGTCTCAAGAAGCGAAGCGCTCATGGCTGGGCGAACTCCATGCTGCGGGCCAGGGGCGTGAACTCTTCGGCGTGGCGGCCGGCGACCCGCTCGGCCCAGGGATCGATGCGGTGGAAGCGCTGGGCGTAGGCGAAGCGGTCGTAGAGGGCGCGGCGCTGCGCGCCGTCTTCGACGGCGGCGCGGATGGCGTCGAGGCCGATCCGGTCCATCCACTTGTAGATGCGCTCCAGGTACCAGGCGTCTTCGCGGTAGAATTGGGTGATCGCGCAGATCGCCCAGATCGCCTCGTCCTCGGTGGCGACACGGGTCAGCAACTCCGTGCCGCGGATATGCAGGCCGGCGGCGCCGCCCACATGAATCTCGTAGCCGCTGTCGACGCAAACCACGCCGATGTCCTTGCAGGTCGCCTCCGCGCAGTTGCGCGGGCAGCCCGAGACGGCGAGCTTGACCTTCGCCGGCGTCCAAGATCCCCACATGAACTTCTCGAGCCGGACGCCGAGGCCCGTGGAATCCTGCGTCCCGAAGCGGCACCATTCGGAGCCGACGCAGGTCTTCACTGTGCGCAGCGACTTGCCGTAGGCGTGGCCGGAGACCATGCCGGCGGCGTTGAGGTCGGCCCAGACGGCGGGCAGGTCGTCTTTGCGTACGCCGAGCAGGTCGATCCTCTGACCGCCGGTCATCTTGACCATCGGAATCTGGAACTTGTCCGCCACGTCGGCGATGGCGCGCAGTTCGGCCGCGGAGGTGACCCCGCCCCACATCCGTGGGACCACGGAGTAGGTGCCGTCCTTCTGGATGTTGGCGTGGACCCGTTCGTTGATGAACCGGCTCTGCTTGTCGTCGGCGTAGTCGCCCGGCCAGGCGCAGATCAGGTAGTAGTTCAGCGCCGGCCGGCAGGTGGGGCAACCATCCGGGGTGTTCCATTCCAGGGCCTGCATCACCGCGGGCATCGACTTCAGCCCCTCGGCGACAAT